>JAHHRV010000009.1 GCA_020025595.1 Oscillospiraceae bacterium | reverse complement strand
GCTGCGGATGTTGTTCATCCTTCTGACCCATTCCATCATGTCTTTCGCTTTCAGCTTTTCGGTCAGTCCCTCCTGCTGGGCAAGCTGGGAAACCAGTGTTTCTTCCATCTGGACGGCCTGTGCATTGACTTCCGCCAGGTGAGGATACAGGGTGCACTTCGTAAGCATGTTGTAATACTTAACCCGGTGGTGTGCCTTGAGGAACTGGCGGCGGCGCTGGCCCCAGATTCCGATTTCCATGGGTTCCTGTTCGGGGAGGGCCACATCCGGTAGCAGATAGTCTCCCTGACGGCTGTAGGTGCCGCCCAGCTGTTCAAATAAAGTTTTCTGTTCCATTGTTATGTCCTCCTCACAGTAATTTTCTCGGGTTTTGGGTACGGTGGTATTCGAATAACCGGCAGGTGTCCATTTGGTTCCGGAAGCGTTCCTGCGCCTCCAGAACGGCATTTGTCAGGATCAAAGGGTTCTCATCCCACTGATCGATTCCCTGGTTGTATTCCCGCCTGTGCTTGTCATCGAAGATAAACGGGTCAATGCCGTGGCGAAGGCACTCCTTCATCAGGATCAGCCTGCCGACCCGTCCGTTGTAATCGGAAAAGGGATGGATTTCTTCAAAGGCCACATGGAAGCTGAGAACGCCTTCCAGATTCGGCTTCAGCTTTTCATAGCCTCGGATCAGCCGGTCAAGTTCCAGAGAAATCCGTTCCGGTCTGGCAGCTCCGGTTGCGTGAGTTGTGGGGGCACGCATCCGAAATTCACCGGCAACAATTTTATTGCTTCGGTCTGCATATGTACCATAGGTCAAATCCCGGTGGATGTTTCGGATACAATCCAAGCTCAGGGGCTTCATTACTGTATCCAGAACATAGGAACAAGCAGTAAAGTGATTGACAATTTCAAAGATATCGTCCACCTTGGTGTTTTCAAAATTATGCCCCAGCTTGTCTGTCCGGTACAGATCTATCACCTGTGTCCGGGTCAGGCGGTTGCTTGCCATCCGGCAGGAGCTGTAAGCCAGATTCACCTGCAGGTACTCGTAAATACCGAAATGGTTGTTTCGGGCCTTCTGATACAGAATCTTTTTGACCACATCCGGAACCGGAACCTCCTCCGCAGGAGGGAGTCCCGGCTTCTCTGCATCCTCCGGAATCAGCCAGACACGGTTCTGATGGATTACATTTGGAATTCTGCCTTCACGGCAGTATTCTCTCACCCTGACAGTGGAAACCTCCCACTGTGCTGCAATTTCTGTTACTGTTAAATATTTCAAAAAAGTTCAGTCCTTTCTCAGCCAGAAACAAGGGGTTTCGAAGGGTCGAAACCTTTGACACCATTTCTGACCACATCTACAGTGAAAACCTATGGAATGGACTGAAAACAATAGAATTGGATGTTTGAAATTTACCTGATTTTGTGGTTTTACGCCACTTTTTAAGGATAAAACTATTTTTGGAAAGCGATGGCATTCAAGAGGTCGGCGGCCTGATTCTGCTTGTAACGGCCCGCCATATCAACTATTAGCAAAAATGAGGAGTATGCACTGATTTCTGTGGAGGAACCAAGAAACGGCTCGGTGTTTATGATTTGTTTACGGGCAACGAACTGCTTCCTAAGGAGTACAATGAAATTGAGTATTCCGATAGCCATCTTTATGCATACAAGGACGGTATTTGGGAAGTGTATCAGGTGGAATTTTCAGAAGGGAACTATAAAACCAATAGCAACTGGGAGAAATGCTTGAAATAATGAAATAAGGGCTGAAAACCTATGGTTTTCAGCCCTTATTTTTTGTTTATGAGAAAAGAGAGTACGCTGTGTTGATTCCGAATCTTGCGTAACTTTTGGGGACACTTCAAGGAAATGTCTTATTTTTTCTTGTCGCCCACTTCAAACATATGGAATCCCTCGCCGTGAACTTCGTTGGATTCCAGAATGATGGTGAAGGCCTTGGGATCGACTTCCTTCAGATGACGCTGAATGTAATACATCTGCTGATTGTCGCAGGCGGTGAGCACAACATCCTTCTTGTCCTGCTGGTAGCCGCCGGAGCCGTGAAGAATGGTGCAGCCTCGTCCGCAGGCTTTGTCAATGGCATCGGAAACCTCTTTTCCGTAGTCCGTCACGATCAGAGCACATTTTCCGGAATTGATGCCGTAGATCATCTTGTCCACAATGATTGCAAACAGGAAGTTGATAATCATGCCATATACAATACCGTCAATATCATGGAACAGAATGCCGCCGAACAGGATGATACCTACATCCGACAGAAACGCAATCTTTCCCAGAGAGAGGTAAGGCTTCAGCGCCTTTACCGCCATGATGATGAAATCGGTGCCGCCGGTGGAGGAATTCTGGGTGTAGATCATGGCGTAGCCAATGCCACCCAGGACACCGGTATAAATGGCAGAAATCAGTCTGCTGCCGGTGTAGATGGGCAGCAGCGGAGCCAGGTAGTCCACCATCAGGGAGCTGATCAGAATACACCGCAGAGAGTGAAAGAAAAAGCCGCGGCCCAGAAGCTTATAGCACAGGAACGCAACAGGAATGTTGAGCAGGACTGTTGTAAAACCAATCGGCAGATGGAACAGCCGGTAGAGAATCATGGCGATACCTGAAAATCCGGTCATTGGAAACTCTGAAGCCACTGCGAAATTATAGATGCCGATGGCAATGAGGAAACTGCCCAGCGTTTCGATTGCGATCGCTTTACATGTTGATTTGTATTTGTTCATATAAAACCTCCTGGATCGTATTCTAATCTTCTTTTGTCAAAAGAGGATGAAAAGCAGCATTGCATTGCTCTGATAGGATGTGGAGCATGGTGCGCTATCTTTTTATCGTTCGTCCGACAGATATTTTTCTTATTTTATAGTCTATCATATTTTTCGGCAAAAGTGTAACTAAATACAAATTTGTTCCGTACAGATTAATCAGGCACGAACGAGATATAGATAAAGCATGAGGATAATTCAGGGATTTAAGCCGCTTCGGGTTCAAATAATCTATATTGTCTGTAAACGCCCTTTTTGGCCCATGCCAGGGAATCTTTTGGATGGCATCATGGGGATCTGCGGCGCCTTGCGGCGCCTATTGAATATCTCTTTCATAAGAAACACCCCATCTGTCCGATCGCATATTATACGGTCTGACAGATGGGGTGCAGTTTATTGAAATTCAGGAGTTGTATTTTTAGAAATTCATGACGATCTTTTTGTCGTCGTGGTCGATGACATCCAGATGAACGCCGTAGACCTGCTCCAGCATCTGGGTGGAAACCACTTCCTTGGGGTCGCCCTGGGCGACGACGGTGCCTTTACTGCTCAGAGCGATGATCTCATCACTGTACTGGATGGTCTGGTTCATATCGTGCAGAACCATCACAATGGTAATGCCGCATTTGCGGTTGAGCATCCGGACCAGATGGAGGATCTGGATCTGATAGCGCACATCCAGATAGGTGGTAGGCTCGTCCAGCAGCAGAACCTTTGTGCCCTGCGCCAGAGCCATGGCAATCCAGACCCGCTGGCGCTGACCGCCGGAAAGGTTCTGAATGCTGCGGTTGCGCAGACCGGTGATACCGGTGATTTTCATGGCCCGCTCAATGAGCTTCTGGTCTTCCAGACTGGAAGGGGAGCGGCCCATCTTGGTGTAGGGAATTCTGCCGTAGGCCACCAGCCGTTCCACGGTCAGGTCGCCCGGAGCGGTGTTGTTCTGGTGGACAATGGCTACCCGGCGGGCAAACTCCTTCAGGCTCATATCTTCCAGAGGAATATTGCCGAACTGGATCTCTCCGGCAGTGGGGTTCAGATTCTTGGTCAGCAGCTGGAACAGCGTGGATTTACCGCAGCCGTTGGGGCCGATGAGTGTGGTGATTTTCCCTTTCGGAATGCTGAGATTCAGATGGTTCAGAACCGCCTTGTTTTCGTAAGCAAAGGAAAGATCACGGATATTAAAGCAACTGTTGTTATTTTCCATAGATTCCTCCGTTCTTTCTCAGCAGCAATACAAAGGCGATACCGCCGACCACCGACAGAATCACGGATGCATTCATTTCATACGGACGGATGAGGGTCCGGCCCAGGGTATCGGCCAGTAGGAACAGCAGGCCGCCTGCCAGTGCGGAGAAGGGAATCAGCAGCTTGTGCTCGCTGCCCACAAACATCCGGCCGATGTGGGGAATCAGCAGACCGATGAAGCTGACAGGGCCGACAATGGCGGTGCAGCCGCCCACCAGGAAGACTGCGGTGACGCTGACTGCGAATCGGACCATGTCAATATTGACGCCCAGACCCCGGACGGTTTTGTCCTCCAGACCGCAGAGATTACACCACTTGGCACATACGAATGCGAGAATCAGTCCAACCAGGGACACGCCGAAGAGCATATGCACATCCTTCCAGGTCTTCATGGTGATGTTGCCTTCCACGATGGAGGCCACACCGGAGAGGTTTCCGCCGCTCATGGAGTTGACGGCTTCGGAAAGGCCGGAGAACAGTGCCTGCATGGCGATACCCATGAGGATGATGCGCAAGGGGGAAAGGGAACCCTTCCAGGCGAGACTATAGACCAGTCCGAAGACCAGCAGACCACCCAGAAAGCTGAACAGAGGAGCTGCGAAGTACAGCTGGGGGAACACGCTGGCAGCTAAGACAGCTGCAAAGCCTGCGCCGCTGGAGATACCCAGAAGACCCGGGTCTGCCAGAGGATTTTTCAGGACGGCCTGGAACAGAGCACCGGCTACTGCCAGAGATGCGCCTGCCATCATAGAAATGAGGATTCGGGGGAAGCGCAGGTCATAGACCGTTGTCACATCGGGGTCGTATTTCACAAACAGTCCCCGCAGCAGCTGCATGGGGCTGAGCTGAATGCTGCCCAGATTTACAGACAGGAAAAACAGGACAACCAGTGCAATCATTACGACGGCGAAGGCTGCCACGGCTTTTCCGGTGGATTTTCTTAAAGTGCTCATTTTCCGCCTCCTGTTACCAAATCGTCGTTAAAGAGAATCCCGTCAAGGACCTTCAGTGCCTCCGGGTAGTCGAAGTCGGCGCTCATGCCGAAATACTCAGGGGGCAGGTCATAGACCTGATCGTTCTGGACGGCAGAGAAGTGCTTCCAGATGTCGTTGGTCTTGAATTCCTCGGCAAACATCTTCATGACGCTGTCAGGCATGGCGTGAGCAGTGCGCAGGATGATGTCGGGATCCTTTTTGAGCATATCCTCGGTGTTGACATTCAGAAATTCCTGATCGGTGCCGGCATAGACATTGGTGGCACCTGCCAGCTCCACCAGGCTTCCTGCGTAGGAATTTTCGGTGGCGACCACATAGGAACCGGGCAGGCCCATCAGGACCAGCACTGTAGGCTTGGGCTTGTCCTGGTGACTGTCTCGGTATTCCTGAATGAAGGTTTCAAATTCGGCAACCAGGGCATCAGCCTGCGCTTCCCGGTGGAACAGCTTTCCCAGATCCTCGATGGATTTGTGCATACCAAAGACGGTTTTGAGGTTCAGAAAGCCATATTTGAGGCCGGCTGCTTCGTATTTGGGCTGAAGGTCGCTTTGCAGGCTGGAGGGGCTAAGTACCCACTCGGGGCTGAGCTGGGCGAGGATCTCCATATCGGGAGCCATGGGGCTGCCGATGACGGTGGCATCGCTGTACTGTTCGGGAATTTCCGCAAGACTGCTCAGGGGGACACCCACCAGATCCAGATCCAGCTTCTGACAGATCTGCATGACTGCAATACTGGTGGCGGCAATAGTACCGTCACCGGTGACGGCAGGGCCTTCGGTGGAGGCACCTGCCTTCTGATCCACACAGCCTGTCAGCAGCAGTGTGCTGCACAGCAGACCCGCCAAAATGGGTTTAATGGACTTCATCTTTCGTCTCCTCCCACTCTTCGTCCCAGAGCGCATCAGAAAAATCTACATCTTCTTCCGGTTCGTCGGGAATCGGGGGCAGGTTTTTGCGGGGACGGGAAGTTTTGCGCGAGATGATCAGAGTCTTGATGCCCCAGAAGGTCAGGCAGGCCAGCATCTGGGCGCAGAAGACCAACAGGAAGAACATGATCCAGACTCTTCCGGTGATGATGACTTCCTGCATGGGCTCTTCGCCTTCGGCGGTACTGGTACTGTCAGAGACAGTGGGAGCTTTGCCGGAGCCGCCGGTGACTAGACCAACTACATCATCGCCGATGACGCTGCTGCCGGAGCTGCTTGTGTTGGCGCTCTGGGCAGGAGCTTTGTCGGCGTCCATGCGGGCGAAATTGCCGGTGTTGCCGGCAGTGAAATTATCCACGGTCACATAGAAGATGACAGCCCGTCCCATGGCATCCACAAAGCACTCTGCCCGGACGATGGCATCCTTTGCAGGAACGGGAATTCTGAAATCCTTGGTGTCGTCGCCTTCGCCGGTCACTTCATAGGTGACGGGAGTCCAGCTGGATTCGCCGGGCTCCTGTACGGAAAGATCTGTTTTTGAGATGTTGCTCATAAGGTTGAAGCGCAGGCTTAGGTACAGGCTTCCGTCAGAGGCGGTTTCCATCAGTGCTTCGGGAGCCACCACGCTGGTGACCATGCTCTGACCCAGAGCCTCGCTGCTGGAACCGCCGGAGTCTTCGATGCTGCCGGTGCCGGGATGACGGTACTGTCCGGAGGCTACGGCGCTCTCACAGGGGGCTTCCGCCGCTGCTGCGCCAATGGTCATGCAGCCAAACACCAGTACCAGAGCCAGCAGGCTGCAAATATATTTCTTTGCATTATGTTTCATGATGAGATCAATCCTTTCCATTGCGTCGATACCAGATCCAGGCAAAGCTGCCGCCTAGAACGACTGCGGTGAACAACAGGTATCCCAGAATCTGCGGGAACAGTTTGGTGTCGATGCGGATGGGGCCATGAGTGTTTGCAGAAGCATCTCCGGGCTGGTTTGTGTTGGGTTTTCCGGTAGTGACCAAAGGCTTGGCAGAGGAATCTGCGGCAGGGCCATCGACTTTGGTCAGATCATCCAGCACCACATAGAATTTCTGTGTAATATGCATCACGGTGTTGATGTAGGCGCTGCACATGAGCTTGCCGGTGAGAGAATCCTCGATGGCCTTTTTGGGCAGAACTACTGTAACGGGAGTTGCGGTATATTCACCCTCGGCAGGGATGAACCCGGGAGCTTCGGGGAAGTGTTTTTTCACCTGCTTGTCCGGATGTGCGGTTCCTGCATAGCTCTTGCCGTCGTAGAGAAAGACAACATCCGAAAGGGGGGTGCCTTCATCTGCAAATTTGGGTACCGGATCAATGACATACAGCGTCAGTTCTGCCAGATCGCCTGCATAGGAGATGTCTGCTTTCTGAAAAAACAGGGGATTACACATACTGGCGGTGTCGAAGTCATCTGCACGACGCATGGAGACGCTGCTTTCAAAATAGGTTCTGGCTTCGTTGCCCATGGTCAGTGTTTCGGCCTGACCGGGGACTGTCTGGTCGGCAGGCAGAGCACCCGAATCGCTGCCGGAGCCGGCAGGCTGATTGGACGGAGCGCTTCCGGTCTGGGTCACATCACTCAGAACCACATAGAAGTCCACATTCCGCTTCATGACTGCATTGACATAGGCAGTGCAGGTCAGTTTCTGGTTGACGGAGTCCTTCAGAGCCTGCATGGGCAGCTGCACAACAATGGAGGATGCAGGATAATTGCCGGCGGTATCAATAAAACCGGACTGAGCATCGAAGTACTTGCTGACTTTGCTGCCGCTGTTGACTCGGCCAGGGTAGTTTTTGCCGTTGTAATGCAGAGTTGCATTGGAAAGTGGTGTACCTTCGTTTGCAAATTTGGGAACCGGGTCAATGACATACAGAGTCAGGGTGGCGGTATCACCGCTGACTGCGATGTCGGCCTTGCGATGGAACAGGGCATTGCACATGCTGAGCTGCTGGAAGGCGTTCTCCTTGCGCATGGTAACGGTAGCGCTGTAGTATGTGGTACCACTGCCGCCGGTTCCGCCGTTGCCGCCGTCACCGCCGGGAGGCAGAGGAACGGGCTGTGTGGGCAGAGGCTCGGCAGGAGCAGGATCTGCTGGTTTGGGTTCTGTGGGAGCGGTAGGCTCCGTAGGAGGAACGGGTACCGTGGGGGCGGGAGTTTCGATTTCGGTCAGATCATCCAGCACCACAAAGAAGTTTACATTCGTCTTCATAAAGGCTTCCACAAAGGCGGTGCTGGTCAGTTTCTGGTTCAGGGAATCCTTCAGCGCCTGCTCGGGGATCTGAACAACCACGGGGGTTGCAGGGTAATTGCCGGCGGAAGGGATAAAGCCTGGCACCTGGTCAAAATGCTTCATGACCCGGTGGGCAGGGTCTGTAGATGCGGAGTGATCCTTGCCGTTATAGTGCATCACTACATTGGAAAGGGGTGTGCCGTCGCTGGCAAAAGCGGGCACGGGATCGATGACATACATGGTCAGGGTTGCAATGCCGTCCTTGACCAGAATGTCGGCCTTTCGATGGAACAGACCGTTGCACATGCTGAGTTCCTGGAAGTCGGTCTCTTTGCGCATGGTGACGGTGGCGCTGTAGCGGACAGAACCGTCGTCAGGGATGATGGGCTCGGTGGGAGCTGTGGGCACGGAGGGGGCGGTAGGTTCCGAAGGCGTCGTGGGGACGGAAGGATCGGTAGGCTCCGAGGGGCCTGTGGGATCGGTGGGATCCGGGGAATTGCCGGGGGTATAGCGCAGGTAGAAATTCAGTGTGCCGGAATAAGAACCGGGCAGAGCTGTACGGATGTCCTCCCCATAGATGGTTAGCAGACCTTCGGCGCTGCCGCTTTTGGTGAATGTGGTGTCCGTAAAGCGGTTATGGCAGGGCAGTGGGTCTGCATCCGGCTTCTCCGTGTGCATCAGATCAACCTTTTTTTCAGAGGAGACATGGACGGTGCCGGTGTCGCCTTCGTACATGGTTACATCGATGGAGTAGGGGGTGTTGAGGTCGCCGGTGGAGGGCAGGGAGCCCAGAGAAATGCTCTCAGGAATCCGGACGAAATATGTAGCACCGGGAGAGACTGTAGCCTCCAGTGTGGTGGACTGGCTGGTGTTCACCAGGGAATCAGCCTGTTTCGGAGCCTCTGCGGCCTGCGCAGCGGTCGCTGAAAGGGAGTTGCTGAAGCACAGCGTCAAAAGCAGCAGCAGAGCAATTCCTCTTCTCATTTTTCTCATAAAAATGCTCCTTTTGGATATCGGGATTCATCATAAGCAGAAAATCCCGCAGAAATATCCTATTTCTGCGGGAAATTCCAAGCCATTTCAGCTTATTTGATTGGATGATTAACCAGCGAAATAGCGGATGGTGAAGGTTGCGGTACCGGTGTAGTTGCCGGCAACAGCGGATGCAACATCAGCAGCGGTGACGGTGAACTGACCGTCCATAGAGCCGGTAACGGAGGTCTTCTGAGTACCAAAGCTGTTAGCGAAAGCCAGCTCGTTCTCTGCATTCTTCAGAACGCCGGTGGAAGGAGCGGAAACTTCGACATAACCATTGCCCAGGTTCTCAGCGGTGACATCGACCTTGTAAGCGGTGACGGTGTCGGTGTCACGGGACAGGGTGCCCATGGTGACGGACTCGGGGATGGTCACAGTGTAAGTAGCAGCAGGAGCCTGAACATCAGCGGTGATCTGCATACCTTTTGTTTCGGTAGCATCGGGGGCAACTTCGGGAGCGGCAGCGGTGATGCCGGTGAGGGTGAAGCGGAAGTTGACATTCATGTTCATGATGGGCACGACAAAAGCCTTTGCAGTGGTGGGGTTAGCCAGGCTGTCCAGCTTTGCAGTGGGAATGGTGAAGGTCAGGATCTGAGTGGTGTAGGACTTGCCAGCTTCCAGACCAAAGCCGGTATTGGTTTCGTCGAACTCACGAGAAGGCTTGGTGGTGTTGTCGGCTACTGCAGTATATGCGGTGCCGTCGATGGTCAGGACAACATCTTTCAGGGTGCCGTCGGGAGCTGCGTCGGGGAATGCAGGAACGGGGGATGCAGCATAGATGCTGATCTCAGCGTTTTCGCCGGTGACCTTCACATCTGCATCATGGTCGAACATGACGCTGCACATGCTGGGCTTATCCTGCTTCTCATGCAGGAAAGCTGCCTTTGCGGTGTAGTTGCCGTCTGCGTAGGGGCCTGCAGCAGATGCAGCAGTTGCGCCGATACCGATTGCCATAACCAGAGCCATGGCGGCAGAGGTCATACGCTTGAGAGTCTTTTTCATAATATTTCCTCCTGAAAAATATGAGTATATTGCGATTTCACACCAGAGGTGAAAAATCCAAAGTTAATTTCCGGCGCGGATCACACAATCCATATTTGCGCCGTTGCGAGGGGTGTAGCTGCCATCGGTTGAGAAGGTGGAATACTGAATGGTGATGTCGTAATCACCGGCAGCCAGCGGCTGGTTCAGCGTGATGTTGTACAGATGCTGACCAGGCTGGATGAGCTTGGATTCGTACAGCACTTCGCCGGTATCCTTCAGAATGAAGGAGATCTGAAAGTAGACTTCGTTGCCTTCGGGATTGTACAGATCGACTTCAACATCGGTTGTGTCGGCCTGGACGGGAATGATGGAGTAGCCGGGAATCTGAATGCCCCGGGATTGACCGGCGGCTTGTGTTTCCTGAACCTGCTGCGCTTCAAACTCGGGATTCGGCAGATTGCTGGTCACGGGGCCGGAGGCTGCGGAATGTTTCCAATAAAAGAAAATGCCCAGAAGAAGCAGGATCAGCACCGGAATTCCCCACATCAGAGCTTTTTGTGTTTTTTGATTCATAGTAATCCTCCAGAGGAATGCTTTTTTTAAAATAATAGTTAGCGCGAACTAACTATATACTTATAAAATTGGTTAGCGGATGCTAACCGACTGCGCTCAAAAAACCCCTCGCATCGGCAAAGACATGAGGAGATCACTGAAATGCAAAGAAATTTTTCGATATTTTTATGAAAAGGTGCAGCCAAAACAAGAATGGCTACGATAGGTTAGCGGCAACTAACCACCGACAGGTAATATAATCCATTTCATTCGACTTGTCAAGGCAAAAATGAAAAATTGCGAGAGAATTTATAGCTGACAGATAGATGGCCCCGGAGAATACTCTGTCTGGAAATGTTATTTCTGTTGATACCGGTCACGGTTGGTTCAATTCCGATTTTTTCGGTAGATGTGCGGCTGCTATGGAAGCGGCCTGACAGAAAGAACCATTACTGGGGTTAATTCAGAGGATAATGGTTTTAGAACTTTTTTGCCCGTGTTCATTGCAGGCTGATTGGGTGCAGACTTTACCTTGGATGTTGCGCCGTGGAGGCATTTCTTGACGAGCGAAAGGAAAAAGAATATAATGTAGCCATTCGAAATGTAATGTTTTAAGGAAAGGAAAATCGCCATGAAACGCATGAATCAAATCGAACCGCTCACCGAACAGATGATCGCGGCTCTTGGAAGATTGGTACAATATAATTCTGTGGAGGGAGAGCCTCTGCCCGGAAAGCCCTTCGGCGAAGGCCCGGCGGCCTGCCTGAAGGAAGCCCTGCAAATTGCGGAGGAAATGGGCTTTGAAACAGCCAATATGGAAAATTACTGCGGCTATGCCCAGATGGGCTCCGGTGAAGAAATCATCGGCCTGTGCGCCCATTTGGATGTAGTTCCTGCCGGAGAGGGCTGGAATACTGACCCCTTTACTCTGGTCAGACAGGGCGAAAAGCTCTACGGCCGGGGCGTCAGCGATGACAAGGGTGCTGTCATTGCATCGCTTTACGCCATGAAGCTGGTCAAGGAGTCCGGTGTACCCCTCAACAAGCGGGTCAGACTGGTCATGGGCTGCAATGAGGAGACCGGCTCCAAGTGTATGCAGTACTATGCACAACACGGCGAGCCTATCACCGCAGGCTTTACCCCTGACGGAAACTTCCCCGGAATCCACGGTGAAAAGGGCAGCTGCCATATGCTGGTCAGAAGCAAGAAGACCCGGATTATTTCCATGAACGGCGGATTCGTCAGCAATGCCGTGTGCAATCGGTGCGTGACCCGGATTCCTGCCGACGCTGTGGAGCAGGACAAGCTCCGTGCAGAGCTTGCAAAGACCCCGCTGGCTGAGTGGAAGCTTGCCGAAGAGAACGGCGTTCTCACCATCGAAGCAAAGGGCGTGGCTGCCCATGCCAGCACACCGCTGCTGGGCGTGAATGCAGCAGGCTACACCATGAAGGCTCTGCGCGATGCCGGAATGCAGGATGATTTCGTGGACTTCTATATGTCCCACATCGGTGTGGACTGCGACGGTGCCGGAATCGGCTGCAAGATTGCCGATGACTATGGCGCACTGACACTGAGCAACGGCATCGTAAAGACCGAGAACGGTGTGATTTCCTGCACCATTGACATCCGTTACCCGGTTACCCTGACTCCGGAGAAGCTGCGTGCCATGGCAGAGCCGAACCTGGAGGATGAAAAGGGCAGCATCATCATTGAGAAGATTGGAAAGCCTCTGTTCTATCCGGAGGATTCTGCACTGGTGCAGAATCTGCTGAAGGCCTATCAGGAGGTTACCGGCGACATGGAGCACAAGCCCGAGGTCATCGGCGGCGGTACCTATGCCAAGAGCGTCCCGGGAATCATTGCTTTCGGCTGCGAGTTCCCCGGAGATGACAATCACATTCACGATGCTAACGAGTCTCTGATCATCCGAGATTTCCAGACTCAGGTGGATATCTACGCCCAGGCAATTTTGAATCTGCTGAAGGGCTGATATGGTGCGCAGGACCGCCATTCAGGTCGGTTTGAATCTGCAGATGTGTTTTTCCGCAAACCATGGTTAAAAAAGTAGGCTTCAATCAGGAAACAGTATCAGCAAAAACGGAGTGTATCAGATTCTGATACACTCCGTTGCTTGTTTTTCGTATTTTGTACATTTCTTTCTTATGGTGCGTGAGCGCCACAGCGGCGTTCTGCTTTATTATCTGCCCAATTTTCGGCATGGGGCAGGTCAGCTCCTGTGAATTTCGCAGGTCTGAAAGCCCAACTCCTCCCCGAAAAAGCGAACCACTTCTTCCACTGCGGTCTGCACCTGGGCCAGTCCGCCGGTGAGGATCAGACTGCCACAGAACCGATCCATAAAGCCGATTTCCACATCTGCGCTTTTGATTGCCACATCCGCCGCAACCACCACCGCCTCCCAGGGGGTAAAGCGAATCAGGCCGATGGTTTCGCCCCGGTGGTCTTCGCCCTCGTGGACGCCGATATGCAGGCCGAGATTTTTATAAATGCAGTCGTCGGAAGGAGTGATGATGTGAGCAAGACAGACCTCCTTGCCCGGGATCCGTACCCGGACCAGGCGCAGTCGCTTGCCTTTCAGGTGTTCGTAATTATCATGGAACAGCTTTTCCAGCAGTTCTTCCTTCGTAATATGTGCCATGACCGCAGATCCTATCTTTTCGTAATATTACAGACCACATATCCCAGAGTGTCCTTGAAATAATCCACAATCTCTGTAAAAGCTGTGTTTACTTCTGAAATCTCGCCCGTGATGATCAGGGTGCCGGTAAACCGATCTGCAAATCCCAGGTAGACATTGCCGCTCTTCACGGCGATATCAGATGCAATTACCGCAGATTCCGGAGGCGTCATATTCATAATGCCAATGGCAGAAGACCGATAGTCAATCTGGGGATTCAATCCAAGCTTCTGGTAGATCACCGGAGCCGGGCCGCCCATGATATGTGCAAAGGTAATTTCCTTTCCAGCTACGGTTTCCTGTACAATTCTGATTTGATCTTCGTGCTTTTCTGACATTTGCAGGTTCCTCGCTTTCGTGTATATACATCAAGTATACTGTTTCTGAAAATGCCTGTCAACCCAGGCGTTTTTATGGTAAATTTGTGCTGTTTGCCATAAATAGTGCCACATTTTCGGGAAACGGAGCCGTACCCCATGTAATCCTGCGCCGGAAAGATCGATATCGGATAGGGTGCATAAAAATGTGGATACGCTTTTGTGAAGGATGCCGGGAGACGCTGAAATCCCATAAAAAAGAGCCCTACCGCACAGGTGCAGGTAAGGCTCTTGAATGCATCGATTTTATTCCTCTGCCGCCTCTTCCTGATCGGCAGCCATTTTATTTTCGCTGATTCGCAGGACAATGCTGTCGGAGGGAATGTGGAGCGTGATATGCTCGTTGTTCAGCTCCGGAATGTCCGCCACGGTGATCAGAGTGCCGGGGGCAGCGCCCTCCAGATCCAGGGTGACGTTGTCCACCATGAATTCAGGGGTGGATTCATAGGGTACTTCGTCGATCATCTGCTCGAGAACGCCGCGTACATTTTCGCTATTCTTCCGGCCGATGTGCGCGAAGCTCTTGACTGTCTGACCGGCCTTCAGTGCCTGGAAACTGACCTGGTCCACATTCTGACTGTCGGGGTTGCGGGTATATTCCTTGATCTGGGCCGGGATGATCTGTCCATCCAGACTCAGGCGGATCTTGCTGCCGTCATGCTTCTGACGGCACAGCTGGTTTGCCGTCTGCTGATTCATCTGAATCAAGACGGAATTCGGCAAAGTTCCTCCATACACAGAGCAGGGTACAATGCCCATTCGCCGCAGGTGCTTGGCTTTTACCTTGGGATCTCGTTTTTCCACATTGATGATGTCCATTGTGTTCCTCCTATTAGTATGTTTATATTTTCTATACGCCGGCCTGAGGGCAGGCGGTGAATAGACGCAAAAAAGAAGCACTTCATGTGTGCGTGTGATTCGCACGACGAAAAGCCCTTCTCTCTGACGGTTCTTTTTGAACTTGTATATATAGTATAACACTAATAAAATAAAAAAGCAAATTTTAATTATTTTGCACAAAATCGGGAAGGCGGTCGAATCTGCCCGCCGGAGGGCGGCAATTGCCTGAGAAAAACGAAAAAGGGCAGTCGCCCGACTGCCCCAACAGATTCATCATAACACGCGTATTTTAAAAACGCAACCATTGATTGCTAAAATACGGACTTTTCTGCGATATGCACCAAGAAACAGGAACTTATTCGTGGAGGTTGCCGTATTGCAATTCCACAATCCTCATGGTATCCTTTAGGTACAAAGAGGTGATACCGATGATCTAGAAGACAGAGATTCCAGAAAGAAGTGGAATCTCAGGACGGACTTTCAAAGAATCTTCCGGTGGCATCGATCATGAGGAAGAGGCGTAAAGGAGTTGATAAAAGAGCAATTCTCGGACGGCAAAAAGAAAGTTGCGTCCAATCTAAGAAAGAGAGGTTAACCAATGATGTTAGATACCAAGAGTTCACAGAAATAACCCTTGATTGGCAAAGAGTCGACAGATTCACCAGTCAAGGGTTATTTCTTTTATATCCGTTTGTCTGCACCCGAAGGGGTGCTTTTTTATTGCCGCAAGCCGGGAAAAGTTCCCGGCTGTGCTTATTTTTGAATTTCGGTAACCACCCAGTCGCTGAGGCCTGCATCGTATTGCTCAGAGCAGAAGGGGCAGACCTTTGTTTCCCGGGCATCGAAGCTGCCGCCGCAGTTGGGGCACTGCACTGCCCGGATGGAGAAGGTGGGATTCACAGGCAAATTCCCACGATGATACATCCGAATCCGGATTTTTTCGTCCTTTTCGGTGAGTTTTCTCCCGTTATCATAGGTGTTGGTCAGGAAAAGCTTCAGCACGGCTTCGATGCGGTCCTGATTTTTTCGGATGGATTCAACGCCGAAGCCGCCCCGGTACTGAATGTCGATCAGATCGGAAAATTCGTCGAAAGAGCCATTTCCCCGGTACTGGGGGCAGTTTTCCAGATCATCGTGGAACAGAATCATCCGGGTCAGGGAGAGCGCTTTTCCTTCAAAATATTCATAGCTGAATGACGGGTCGAGCTTTGAGAGCTTCTTCTTTGCTCCGACGCTTCCTTTCACAACGCTGATCGACTTGCCTGCCTGCACAAAGGAATAGACGAGGTAAATCATGGCCATACCCAGATACATGGCAAAAGCGCCGATGAGAAGGCCGCCTAGGAAAGAGGCAATGCCAATAAGCAGGGAATCGACGGTTCCTGCAAAGCAGCCGTACACGGTGGCAATCAGACTGATGACCACAGCGCCGATGGCGATGACCCCTTTGTGGCGCTTTGCCTGTTTATCAGACAGGCTGGCGCTGTCCAGACTGTAGAAATTTGACACCCTGGGATACAGGTCCTTCATGAAATACCGGGTGCTGCAGTAGGGGCAGCCTTTCTCCTGAAGAATGCTCAGTGTGGATACAGCGCCGCAGTTGGGACAGCTATAGGGTGTGCCGCCGGATTGCCGATCGCCCGGTTCCGGCTCAAGAATATTCTCGTAAATGGTGACATGCTTCTCCCTGCGGAAAATCTGCTGCTCGTCCCGATAATAGGTGATGGTCTGGGTTCCGGACTGGAAACAGGTGTCCTGCAGGAATTTGGCGAAAGCATTCAGGACCGGCACCGCGTTCAGAACCTGGGCAGAGGAGGAGACTTCAGACTCCGGCTCGAAGCGCATTTCGGCCCTCAGATGGTGGCTTTTCATCTGCTTTTCCTGCAGCTGCAGAGCATATTTCATGTCCTGACTGCCGGATTTCGGCTCTTTTCCCGTGCGATACCACAGCTGGATTTCTTTGATGAAGCGCTTAAAAAGATCGGTGTGAGGTGTATTTGAATTCATAATAGCCTCCTTCAATCAGCGTCGATATGGGGTGATTTCATTATAATTTTATGGACAGGCCATGTCAATGCGCAAGAACGGGGCGAATGTTACAAAAAGAGGGCCCGGAATCTGGCAGCTCACGCTTCCAATTCTGGGCCCTTCTGCGGTTGTAGGCTTTGCTGTTTTCAGGTTTGCGGGTGACGGGATTTAGTTCACCCCAGGTGCTGCGACGGCTGGCGTCGATCTTTCGCTTTTCCTTTTTGGAAAGCTTCTCATAGGGGATCTGTTTTTCCATATGATTCACTCCTTGCTGTGGTTTTGCTTATCGTAACACCTTTTTGCACAAAAAGAATGAAGAAATTGAAAAATTTGCTCCGATGCACTATAATAGGACATATTTTCAGATGGAGGATGGGTAAATGCGGGTGCTTTTTGATATGGATCTCAGGAACTATGACCCGGAGGATACGACTTTTGTGCGCAACTCTGCCAGAGGAATCATCATCCGGGATGGGAAGATCGCCATGGTACACAGTCTGAAATATGACTACTACAAGTTCCCCGGGGGCGGCATTGAAGCAGGGGAGAGCCAACTCCAGGCACTGGTTCGGGAAGTGGCAGAGGAATCCGGGCTGCGGGTGATTCCCGAAACCATCCGGGAATACGGCATGGTTCCCCGGCGGGAGAAAAGCGAAAGAAAAGGCATTTTTGTCCAGGATAATTTTTATTATCTGTGCGATGCCCAGGAAACGGTTCAGCCTCAGATTCTGGATGATTACGAAGAAGAGGAGCGTTTTACCCTGGAATTTACAGACCCCGGTCATGCCATCCGCACCAATCGGTATGCAGATCATGGCTCCACCAATCAGACCATGCTGGAGCGGGAAGCAAGAGTGCTGGAGTGCCTGATTGAAGAAGGATACCTGAGTGTATAAAAAAGGGGCAGCCTTTTGGCTGCCCCAACAGATTTATCATAACACACAAAATTTTGTAAAGCAATCATCGAGTGAATAAAAACGGACTTTTCTGCGATATGCACCAAGAAACCGGAACTTATTCGTAGAGTTTGCCGTATTGCAATTTCCAAATCTCCGTGGTATCCTTTAGATACAAAGAGGTGATACCGATGATCCAGTAACACCCCAGATTCCGATAAGGATCGGAATTGCAGGACAGGCTTTCAAATATCTTCCGATTACATAAATTTCCGGGAAAGGATAATAAAGGAATTGGGTACGGAAGCAATTCTGGGATGAGTGAAAACGGAAAGCCGTGTCTAATCTAAGAAAGAGAGGTTAACCAATGATGTTAGATACCAAGAGTTCACAGAAATAACCCTCGATTGGTAAGAATCAAAAGGATTCGCCGGTCGGGGGTTATTTCTTTTATATCCGCTTGTCTGCACCCGAAGGGGTGCTTTTTTGCTGCCCGGGGACAGAATTATCGCATTTCCCGGCGAATCCATGCCATCAGAAGATCCACGACTCCCTGCTGCTGAATTTCGCTCAGTTCGATGCCGCGGGGAATTTTGTACCATTTTTCCAGACACCCTCTGCAGCAGCAGGCACAGGCGTGCTGGGCCACAAATACCGGGTGGCCTCTCATAGGGGCCTGCTTGCCGTCGTTGGGAATCTGGGCAGGAGCCAGACGCTGCCGGACAAAATCCGCGGCGTGCTCCCGAATCACAGGAAGTCCTTTCTCGGCGATATACGCTTTGTCCTTCGCAGACAGATGAAACCGGGAACGAAAATTGGATTTTTGCAAATTTGCCAGCGCCTCACCGATCGTCATGAACATCCCTCCTGATGCGAATATTTCTGTAAGTTATGCCCAGTATAGCACATTTTCTGCCGGCTGGGTATCAGATAGCCGGATTTCCTTAAAAACCGGGCAGGCTACAGAACACGCTGTAACCTGCCCGGTTGCGGTTTTATTCTTTTTTCTCTTTCAGAATGCGGGAGCTGTTGATCAGCACGGCGAATGCGCCGATATTGTGCAGGAACGAACCGGACAGCGCCGAAACCACGCCGAATGCTGACAGAAAAATCATGACTGCACTGGTGCAGATGGACAGCACCAGATTTTGATAGATGATATTTCTGGTCTTGGTAGCAAGGTCGATGACATAGGGAATGTTGGTCAGGTTATTGTTCATCAGCGCAATATCTGCCGAATCGATGGCCAGATCACTGCCCATGGCGCCCATGGCAATGCCCACATCGGCGCCCCGCAGAATCAGTGCATCGTTGATACCGTCGCCCACTGCCAGAATTTTTCCTTCGGTTTTATCCAGCTTTTGCAGGCATTCCAGCTTTTCCTGGGGCAGGAGCTTGGCATAAACCTGATCGATACCGGCCTGTGCGCCAATTCTTTTGGCGGGCTCCGTCCGGTCGCCGGTGAGCATCACGGTCTGATCCACGCCCAGGGTTCTGAGCTCGTCCACGCAGTCCTTTGCCTTGTCCCGGATGGTGTCGTTAAAGCACAGATAGCCCAGAAGACGGTCGTTGCAGGTCACATAGCTGACGCTGCCCGGGGTTTGGGGCTGAAAATCTTCGGGGATATGGCAGCCGCACTGGGCAATCCACTCAGGTTTTCCCAGTCGGATGGTTTCAGAGCCGTCCCGGCTGATGCCCTCCATGCCGGAACCGGAAACTTCCTTGACGCTGCTGCATTCCGGACAGGAGAGGTTTTGTGTGCTGCGGACAACTGCCTGAGAAACCGGGTGTGTGGAGCTGACTGCCACTGATTTTGCACAGCGAAGAAGGTTTTCTTCCGAGGTATCGCCGTAGGGAACGATGTCTGACAGGGACAGCACGCCGTTGGTGATGGTGCCGGTCTTGTCAAATACCACGGTTTTGATCTCCGTGAGGCTTTCTAAGAATTTGGAATTTTTAATCAGGATGCCCCGCTTGGTGGCTGCTGACAGAGCGGCAATCATGGGGGCGGGGCTGGCAAGCATCTGCCCGCAGGGACACGATACCACCAAAATGGCAATGGCTTTGGACACATCCTTGGTCACCAGCGCCACGGCTGCGGCAATCGCCAGCACAAAGGGAATGTAGTAGACCAGAAACTGATCCACGATCCGGGCTTCCGGAATGGACATATTTTCAGATTTTTCCAGCAGGCTCAGAATTTGAGAGAAAGAGGTGTCCACATACTCCTTGCGGATTTCTACAATCAGGGTGCCGTCCAGATTCACGGTACCGGCGTAGACACTGGCTCCGCTGCGGACATGGGAAGGCTCCGGCTCGCCGGTGAGAGATTTTTCATCGATGTGGCTTTCGCCGGTGACCACGACTCCGTCGATGGGGATTCCTGCACCGGGCTTTACCTTGATGTGCTGACCGACCTTCAGGGATTTTGCATCCACGGTGGTTTCTTTTCCGTCTTCAAAGAGAATTGCCGTGTCCTGCTGCATATTTTTCAGGCCTTCGATTACATCTCTGCCGCCCATGATGCTGCGCTCTTCCAGAATGTGGACAGAGTTTAGAATCAGCGGAATCAGCAGCGCCAGAATCAGGTCTTTGTGGAAGGCGCAGGCCACGATGGCGATGCCCACCAGAATTTCCATGGCGTTGGTCAGGTCATCTGTGAAGATGCCCTTGACACCGGTGACGATTACGGGGATTCCTTCAATGAGAAATCCCACAAAATACAGCAGCTGCGGGACAGCCTTGTAGGGGCCTTTGAGAATGTAAGTGTAGATCAGGCCGACAGCCAGACAGCACAGCGAAATCATGCCGCTGATGATTTCTGCGCTCAGTTTCCTGCGGCTGGCATCGGTCAGATTGTTTTTCGCCAGGGCTTTCAGGTTGTTTTCGCCCATATGATCAATGTTTTCCATAGGTACCCTCCCTGCTTCAAGGATTCAGGAACAGATTGGTGTCAGCGTCGGTAACCATACGGACGGTTCCGACTTTGTCCAGAAATTCGGTGACTTTCTGGGAATAGATCCGAGTTTTCACGCCCTCAGGGTTGGTTTTGTACTCTTCCAGAACGCCCCAGAATTCCGCCAGAGCCTTGTTGGCATCGGCTACCTTTTCTGCATAGGCGGTGTTTGCCTGAGAGATGATGGTGTCGGCTTCGGCCTTGGCAGCGGGAATGACCTTTTCCTTGTACTGGTTGGCAACGCCGATGGTGGTAGAAAACTGAACGGTGGCGGAATTGACCTGCTCGTAGATTTCCCGGACTTCCTCGGGCATGGCGACCTTGGTCAGTTCGATGCTGCTCAGGCGCACACCCACATCAATGGCGTTCAGCTTTTCTGTGGAGCGCTGGAGCACTGCGTGGGCATAGACATCCTTTTCGTCTGTGAGCAGGCTGTCCACCCGGACGGAAGAGGCCTCGCTGACCATGGCGGAGCTGACGCAGGCATCGATGATGGAGGGCAGCTCCTTGACCTTGAGGGCGTACTTGACCGGGTCGGACACGGTGTATTTGACAGAGGCGGAAATGACGGCGATATTGTTGTCGCCGGTCATCACATAGCCGGTTTCCGAGGTCTTTCCTGTGGCAGAGCCGGAATCGTGGGTGGTCACGCTCTGCTCGAAGACCTTGTCAGTGGGAACTACGATGACTTCGTCGATGATATAGGGAAATGCCAGCAGCAGTCCGGGGCCGTGGACCTGCTGTTCATAGGTGTTTCCTACGATTTTGCCCATGCGCAGGATGATGGCCTGATTGCCGGACTTGATGACCCGGATACCGGAACACAGAATACAGACAACCACCACGCAGACGATAACACTGAAATACTTGGTGGCAGCCTGGAGGATATCTGTGAAAAGTGAACCCTTTTTCATCCCCGGTCACCCAGTCTTTCTGTCTGCTGTGCAATCAGGTCGGAAATTGCACTGACCAGAGCTTCCCGGTCTTCGTCCGGCAGCTTGCCCAGCAGATAGTTGAGGTCGCTGATGACGGTTGCGTCACTGCCGGAGGACATGGTGTCTGCGTACTTTTTCAGCACGCTGAAGGGATACTCGTCCGCCTTTACCACAAGGACTGTGGATTCGTTGGTGGAGGCGATGATGGTGTCCAGCTCCTGCAGGAACTTATAAAGCTCGATGTTTGCCGACTGGGCCTGTGCATAGATTTTGGCAACCTCGGTTTCTGCCTTGGCGTTGATTTCGGCTGCCTTGGTGACACCTTCGGCTTTGATGCGGGCGGCCTCTGTGTCGGCATCGGTCTGAATCTTGTTTGCCTTGGTCTGGGCATTGGCGAGGATGGTGTCGATGGCCTTCTGCCGGTCGGCGGTCATCTGCTCGAAAATGCTGTTGAGGTTGTTGGTGGGCAGAGACAGGGTCATGATGCTCACATCCACCACATCAATGCCGTAGTTTTCTGCGCAGTTTTTCTTGACCCGCTGGAAAATCTCCTGCTGAATCTCGTCGATTTTGATTTTATCCTTTTCGGTGGACACCAGCGCCTCCAGCTCATAGGCACCCAGGGTGCTGTTGGTGGCGCTGAACACCTGGTCATTCAGGTAGGTTTCTGTCATGTTGCTGACGCCCACACTGTTGTGGTAGAGCACCGGGTCCTGAATTTTCCAGACCACATACGACTGCAGAATGATATTGCGCTTGTCCCGGGTGGTGCTTTCCAGACGGTTGGATTTGAGGTACTGCAGGCGGTTATCAAAGGTGACCACGGTTTCAAAGGGCCAGGGCAGCTTCAGATACACACCTGCATCGGTGATTTCCTCCCGGACGGCGCCCAGCCGCAGAATAATGGCGCAGTTTCCCTCCCGCACGGTACATGTAAAACCAAACCAGAACAGCACCAGAACCACGGCAGCTGCAATCACATATCTCAGAATCTTTGCAGGACGGCGAGTGGCTCCTGCTTCTTTTTTATTTTTATGAAACATCCAATAAGACCTCTCTTTTTAAGACGGTAAGTTTCCCAGATACAGGTGGGAGCTGTCGATGTCTTCACTGACGATGACCAGTTTGGCGTTGGAATAAGCCTGACGCAGGGCATCCAGATATTTATAGTAGCGGTAATCGCCGCCGTAGGCTTTGTCTGCTTCCAGACTTGCCATGAACTCTGCCACAGAGGATTTGGCTTTTGCGATGCTTTCGTGGCTTTTTGCGGTGGCGGTGTTGATGTCGGTGTCGTGGATGGTCTGGGCTTCTTCCAGCACGGTGGCGGCTTTTGCCTCGGCATCCAGCAGGATCTTCTCAGCATCAATGCCGGCGCTGATGATCTGCTGGTAAATTTCTGCTACCTCTACCGGGGGATGGATGCTTTCGATGACCACATCCACCACCTGCAATCCCGTGTTGTATTGCGAGATCCGTTCCGTCAGATCCTGCTCGAAGCTCTTGGAGAAGGCCACCCGGTCTACTGCCAGCAGGTTTTCTAGATTGGTGCTGATGGTTTTTGCGGTGACGGCTTCGTAGGCAGCTGATTCCAGCAGGGAAGCCGGGGAATTGCTGCACTTTAAGTAGCTGTACAGGTCGGAGATTTTGTATTCAATGCGCAGATTGATGGAAACCAGTTCGTTTCCGCCGCCCAGCAGCAGCTTGCTTTCGTCGCCGCCGTGGCTCTCGGTCCACAGGTTGTCACCCTTTTCCTGATCGGTGGTGTAGCCCACGGTGATCTCCTTCAGACTCTGGGTGTCATACACATCCACCGAGTCGATGGGCCAGGGCAGGGTCATATGGATGCCCGGCTGCAGGCAATGGGGGGACAGTTTTCCCAGACGGTACAGGGCACCGTTCTGGTTGGGAGCGATCTGCACGATGCCGGTACTCAGCCACAGGATCAGTGCCCCCAGCAAAATCATATAGGGAAGCAGCTGCTTCACAAGAGAAATGCTCCACAGCGAGCGCATGGTGATGCCGGTGTTTTCCTCCAGATAGCCCAGCAGATTCAGATCGCCCTTTTTTCTGCCCAGCACCAGAGGCCGCAGGTCGGGGTGGGAGATCAGCTCCCGCTTGAGTGCCCGAATCCCATAGAAAAGAACCAGTCCGGCAGTCTGTGCGGCATAGATCCAGCAAAACACATAATAAAACTGACGATAAACCGACCACATTCCGATCTTGTGCATGACGATGACCACGGCCCAGGCCAGAAACAGAAATTTCACGGTGCGGATGGTGGAATGCAGGTTGCTGAGGATACAGCCGCAGCGGCTGTCCGGGTCGGAAAGCTCCCGCTTCAGGTGGCGGCACCAGATGTCCAGCACCAGCAGCAGGAAGAAGCAGGCTGCAAACACCACGGGGATGAAGATGCTGACCGGGTGGTGAAAGAAGGGCCTCCACTGTTTCCAGAAACGCAGGTTGGTGACCAGCAGAAACAGTCCGTTGAGAATGCTCACGCACAGAAGCTGATGGCGCATCAGAAGGTCCAGAATTTTGTCCACAAGGGGCGCCATATGTCTGTGGAGTTTTCTGCAAAGATGCCGAAGCTTTCTGCCTTTTTTACAGGGCTCATCAGAAGGTTCGCTGTCTTCTGATTCCTCTTTGTGCCCGGTCGGCACCTTCCACCTTTTTCCGGGAATCAGCAACAGCAGATTCACCACCAGCGGCTGCAGGAGCATCAGAATCAGAATCCTGGTAGCAGGATAGGCGAAAAACCGGGAAAAAAGCATCAGCTCCATGATTACAGCAAACAAAATCAGCGCAATCATAAGACATGATGACTGGCCCTCCGGTTTCTCGGTACATTTTTTTTCATTTCTCATGGATATTCTCCTCACGGTGCAGAGACAGAAAAATCAAAATTTTTTCGCCCAACTGCAAAGAAAATTATGTCTGTTTCTGCGCATACGAAATCAGATTAATGGTAATACAAATCGTTCTGAAAATCAAGATATCTGAGTGTATTGCCTGTATGATTCCCAAATCAAAAGTGTAAAAAGTGATGTTCGGTGTAACCAAAACTCCGGATAAAAACCATGGATTTGTCAAAAGCGAGCGGGAAATTTTTACAGCCCGATTACACGGGAACAGTTGCTTTTCAGTAAAAATGCGAGTAAAATGAAGATGCAATCGACACGATTTCGATTTTGCACAATAATAAGGAGGAAGAAAAAATGCGTAAAAGACTGAGCGTAGTTCTCGTGCTTGCGATGCTGATTACGTTGCTGGTTCCCAGTGTTGCTGCTGCGGATGGCAAGTCTGACGATATCGTCATTCTTTACACCAACGACGTTCACACCTACATCGATCAGCCCCTGAGCTATGATGTTCTGAAGAACATCAAAAATAATCTTGAGGAACAGTATGAGCATGTTCTGCTGGTAGATGCCGGCGACCATGTACAGGGTACCGCTTACGGTTCTCTGGACAAGGGCGAGCATGTGGTACAGTTCATGAATGCAGTCGGCTATGATGCCGCTTCTCTGGGTAACCATGAGTTCGACTATGGCATGGAAGGCTGCAAGCAGGTAATCGAATGGGCAGAGTACCCCTACATCGACTGTAACTTCTACGAAGAGAAGGACGGCGTCCGCGGCGAGAATGTCCTGGACAGCTACAAGATCTTCGAGTGCGGCGATGAGAAGATCGCCATTGTCGGTGTCCTGACTCCCGAATCCTTTACCAAGTCCACTCCTGCATATTTCCAGGATGAAAATGGCAACTACATCTACGGTATCGCCGGCGGCGAAGACGGCAGCGCCCTGTATGCTGATGTGCAGAAGGCCGTTGATGATGCAAAGGCTGCAGGCGCAACCAAGGTCATCGGTCTGGGTCACCTGGGTATTGATCCTTCTTCCGAGCCCTGGACCAGTACCTCCACCATCGCCCATGTATCCGGCCTGGATGCATTCATCGATGGTCACTCCCACTCCACTGTGAAGGTGGACACCGTTGCTGACAAGGACGGCAAGAATGTTGTTCTGACTCAGACCGGTTCTTATCTTGCAAACATCGGTATGATGGTCATCCACAGCGATGGCACCATCGAGACCGATCTCATCACCACCGAGCCCATCACCGAGCCCGACCTGGACGAGAACGGCGAGGTCAAGAAGGACAAGCACGGCAACGACAAGACCAAGGTTGTCGGCTATAATCTGGTTTCTGACCTGTACAAGGGCGAATACGCTGCTGACGAGACTGTCAAGGCTCAGGAAGCTGAGTGGATGGCAGCAATCGAAGAGAAGCTGGGCGTTGTGATCGGCTCCACCGAGCTGACCTTCGACAACTTCGACGGCGAGAACCGTCTGGTTCGCAGCCAGGAGACCAACACCGGTGACTTCTGCGCCGATGCTCTTTACTACCTGTTCGACAACATGGATCTGGATGTGGATGTCGCTATCATGAACGGCGGCGGTGTCCGTAACAAGGCCATCACCGGTGATATCTCTTACCTGACCTGTAAGAGCATCCACACCTTCGGCAATGTGGCATGTCTGCAGACCGTTACCGGCCAGCAGCTTCTGGACGCTCTGGAATGGGGCGCACGCAGTGCAGGTACCGGCGAAGAGTGCGGCGGCTTCCTGCAGGTTTCCGGTATCACCTATCAGATCGACGGCGAATGGCCTGACTCCACCCAGAAGGACGACAAGGGTGTCTGGGTCGGCGCTCCCACCGGCGGCTACCGTGTCCATGATGTCAAGGTTTACAACAAGGAAACCAATGCATGGGATGATCTGGACCTGAATGCCAAGTACAACCTGGCTGGCTACAACTACACCCTGCGCGACCTGGGCGACGGCTTCAATATGTTCGACGGCGCTGTGAATGTTCTGGACTATGTCATGGAAGACTACATGGTTCTTGCAAACTATGTACAGGCATTCCCCAACGGCGTTGTGGAAGCTTCCAACTCTCCTCTGCTGGCTAAGTACCCCGGTCTGGCTGTAGACTACAGCACCGTCAACGGTTCCGGCAGAATCCAGCTGGCAGCTGCAAACCGTGAAGAGCAGCCCACCGATGCAGCAGAGACCACAGTGGCTCCCACTCAGACAACTGCTGCTACCGAGCCCGCTGCTGCACAGAACGAGGGCGGCCTCAGCACCGGCGCAATCGTTGCAATCGTACTTGCAATCCTGATTCCCTGTGTTGTGATCGCAATCGTTGTGGTTAAGAAGAAAAAGGGCCAGAAGTAAGCTCCGTTTTCTTCCCTGAAGTTTCATACAGCAATCCCCCCTGCAATTCTGCAGAGGCTCTAAAGGATGTTTTTTGAAAAGATTGGGTGCAGTCCCTTTTGGGGGCTGCGCTCTTTCTTTTTATGCGGGTTTTAAGCTGTTCTGTTCTGCTTTCGCTTCTTCCAGCAGTTTAGCAACTTCTTCTGCTGTTGGCAGATTGAAAAGTCCCACGGCTGTAAAATAAATATCTACCTGAACAAAGCAATGACCGCTGGATTTATCGTTGTTATGAATTTCAATTCTCTGGATCAGCTTGTTTACAAGAGTTGGTGTGAGCTTCTTAACTTCAGTAAATTCCCGAAGTCCCGAATATAACATACGCATATCCACATGCGTTTTCTGAATCTCTGCCAGCTTTTTCTCATTTTCAGCAAGCGAAACTGTGAGTTCAGATTGCTGCTTTTCGTAAGAGGCAAACATTTTCTGAAAACGGTCACCGGGCAGATTTCCGAGAGTTGCATCTTCATAGATTTTTTCAATCAGTCTGTCTATTTCTCGGATTCGTTTTCTCCCGCTATCAATGCTGCTTTCCAGCTGCTTCTTTGTTTTCCTTCTTCCATCATCACATTTCCGCATAATCAGATATTGGAAAACCGGCTCATAACATTTTACGAAGTCTGCCATCCCTGACACAGCATCTGTTACAATCTGCTCCAAAACCATATCACGGATATAATGAATCGTACAGGTTCCTCTTCCTGATTTATACTGAGAGCATCTGAAGAACTCCTGATTTCGTTTTAGGCTTTTCGCTGCACAGAAGTGTAGCAGAGATTTACAATTGTAGCAATAAACCAATCCGGAAAACAAACTCTTTCTGCCGGTCGCTGTTGGGCGAATCCGATGTTCTCTCAACTCCTGTACTCTGAGCCAGGTGTTTTCATCAATGATGGCTTCCTGAGTATTGGGAATGATCTGAACATCTTCTGCTTTGTTGTAAATGACTTTGTGTACCTTGTAGCTGACCGTTGTAGAGAGAAAATTTACGGTACATCCGGTGTATTGACGGTTGGCTAATATGTTTTGAATAGAACTGTCAGACCATCTGTATGGATATTCCGGCGCAGCGTTTCTGGTTTTTCTTCCAATAGATTCGTAGTATGCGGTGGGCGTCGGTATTTTTTCCTGTTCCAGTTGCTTTGCAATTTGGAGTGGACCTTTTCCTTCCAGACATAATGCGAATATTTTGCGAACTACTTCCGCCGCCGGCTCATCAATGAGCCATTTCGTTTTGTCTTCCGGATCTTTCTTATATCCAAATGCCACAACAGAACTGATTCTTTTGCCTTGTTCTGCTTTCATTTTGTTGACCGCACGAATCTTTTTACCGGTTTGTGCCGCATACCATTCATTGAAAATGTTATTGAAGGGCATCATTTCGGTGCCGGTTTCTTTGAGGGTATCTACATTTTCCTGAATGGCGATAAATTGGACGCCCAATGTAGGGTACTTGATTTCCAGAAAGTTTCCTACATCCAGATAGTTTCTTCCGAATCGGCTGAGGTCTTTTACAATAACCGTCGCAACCTTTCCTTCTTCAATCAGTCTTTCCATACGGAGAAAATCCGGACGATCAAAACTGGTTCCGGAATACCCGTCATCGGCAAATACCTGAGTGTTTAAGTATCCTTTTTTATGTGCATAGTCCAGCAAAATTTCACGCTGATTTGCAATGGAGTTGCTTTCACCGTCCATTCCGTCGTCCTGTGAAAGACGGCAGTACAGGGCGGTGATTTTTTCTTCCTGTCCGTTATTTTTTGTTGTCATAATATTCGTTTGCTCCTTTCTGACAACCGGACATTGTAAGGCTCATTTTAAGTATACAATGTCCGGCTGCATTTTTCGACTGTGCCAATTAAGATTTGAACTCTGCTTCTAAAAGCTCCATAAACTGCTGAAGGAGAGTTTGTGTTCCTTGGTCATTCCAAAATGTTTTCACAAGATAAGTTGTCCCTCCAATATGTTTTTGGAAGCTGTCACCGTTATTGCTTTCAAAGTAAGGTGAAAAATTCATTCTCTGCTCGATATTTATTGTGTTATTCATCATCGTGCCTCCCTCTGTCTTTTCTTTTGGCGTATGTCCAAAAGCTTTATGATGTCATCCCGGATATCCTGCTCTGTATAGCTTTTGGGGAAATATTTCCGCAGGTCTTCCGAGCGAAAACGGATCTGTTCTTTTTGGTTTGGTTTTTGCTCGCTCATTACGGCGTAGATCACATCTCTATTGAGCCGACCCTCCCGGCTGAATCGGTGCAGGCGGATGGCTTGGGACAGCGAAGGAGTGGCGTCTGCATATTCCATCTCGGAGAGCAGTGTTTGCTGTTCCTGTTCGGTCAGGTAAGAAAGCTCTACTGCCGGAGTAAGAGCAATTCGCCCTTCATCCACCTTTTGCAGCAGCTCAGGAATCAGATAGGTCAGACGAATATATCGTTGGATCTGCCTGCCGCTTTCGGTTTCAGAAAGCATATCCCGTGACTTGTGGCCAACTTGTCCACAAGTTAAATCGCAACGCTGTCCCTGCCGGTTCATTGCGTCCATTTTCATCTTGTAGGCAAAGGCTTTTTCGCTGGGCAAAAGATGTTCCCTCTGCAAATTACTGTCCACTAAGGCAATCACAGCTTCGTTCCGGTTAAGCTCCCGAAGAAGAACAGGCACTGTTTGCAGTCCCAGATATTCACAGGCAAATTTTCGGCGATGTCCGCTGATGATTTCATATTTTCCGTTCTCGGTTTCTCTTGCGATGATTGGCATAATGACACCGTTTTCCGCAATGCTTTCAATGAGCTGTTCCATCTCTGCATCCATCTGTACCTTGAATGGATTATCCGGGGCAGCAATCAAATCTTTAATGGCGATATGTTTGATTTCATTCATTTCTGTTCACCTCAATTCCATTTCAGATTACTTTTATCAGGCCTCAGAAAATGGCTTTCTATATCCGCTTGAAATCTGTGCCAGCGGGTAGCTTCTTCTCTTAGCATCGGAGCATCCACAAAGCCCAAAGCATTGGCTTTAGCTGCCAGCTGATTGATGTTGTTGCCGATGGCGGACAATTCCCGCATTGCATCATAAAATTTGGCATCCGGCTGTTCTCTGGGAATAAAACCACGGATTAAAATGCGAATGGCTGCTGTTTCTGTCAGGTGGCAGAGATTTGCTTTTCGTTTCAGTTCTGCCGCATCCTCCGATGACAGCCAGAACTGTTTCTTGATTCGTTTATTCATTTTTCATTTCCTTTCTTGAGGTAGGTATATATAAGAGAGATAGTTATTTATTCGGGAGATAGATTTACTCTGTTCTGTCTTACTTGCTTCTGTTTTTCGGACTTCAAGACTTCTGATTTTCGGAAGTCAGAGGAATTTCTTCAGATAAATGATGCTGGCCTTACCCTGTCCCTGCCGCTTTCGCTCAATGAGATCGGCGGCGGATAGTTCTGCAAAGAGCCGGCATATTTTTTCGTGACCGAAGTTCAGCAGTTCCTGTACCTGCTGAACGGTGAAGAACTGGTAGACCCGGCCCTGCGGATCAATCCAGCCGTTTTTTACCGACAGGCTCATCCGATCCAGCAGCAGACCGTACAGCATTTTGGAATTGGTGGAGAGTGACCGATATTTTTCTTCTGTGAACAGTGCCTTCGGCACACGATAAAAGGCAATCTGTTCGGCGTCATTTTGGTTAAAGTAATCGTTCAGCTTGACCCCTCCTTGTTTTTGTAGTGATTGGGTGCGTGTTTCGGCATTTCCTTTCGCTGTAAGCGCCGCAAAAAACTCGGCTGCAAAATTACCCTCAGAGCACCTGCCGATTGTTTTGGAATGGAAAAGGTGCATTATTCGCCCCTTTTGCGCTTGCTTTTTGAGTGTAGTAAACAGAGCGCTTGGATAGGTACCTGGGACACTCCAGCACCTCCACCCGAAAGCTCTGTTTGCAGTTATTCACACAGCTGCGGCAGAGGGGATTGTAGGTGCGGCGTCCTGTTTTTGGATGCAGGAAAAACGCCCATTCTTCCCGCAAACGCTTTGATAATCTTGGCATGGTAAAAACCTCCTTCCGAAAATTCATATCCAAAGCAGATATGTAAAGCGGGTTTTGATTTCTACAAACGAAGCTCAGCTTTTCGCAAAATAAAAAAGGGCCTTTTCCCAAACAAGTCAGGAAAAGGCCCTTTACCGTACGAAGCAATCTGAGCAACAAAAAACGCCGTCGAAACAGAAAGCCTATGGGTATAGAAACTCCATAAACTATTCCGGCTTCGTACGGCGCTTGGTAGTTTTTTCAGTCCTCTTTCAGAGGAGCCTGCTCCGCTTGCTCGATTAGAAATCGTAACATATTTTGTTTTCATATCGGCAGTGCTCTAATAAGAACATCCGTTCGATATATTCGTATTATAATCACAGACTCCCTAAAAGTCAACCCCTTATGCAGCACGGATCGTTGCGGAAAACAATCTCTTTACTTGGGATTTAGATAAGCCATTTCATCTTACCAGCAGGTGCCGGAAGCTTCCGACGCCTGCTGTTCTTTTCAACGGGCTTTCTTGGGGAGGTTTTAGGAGCACACTCCTAACGATTGTACTGTTTTACGACTCTTGGGAGTATAAACAGTCTGCTCGCTAAGATGATGCAGACGCTTTCTCCCTAAAGACTTTCTCCATTTTTCTTTCACATTCTACATGCGTTACACCCGAAACCTTTGACTCTGTTTCCTCAAATATTTGAAATGAAACAGCCTAGAATACGCCTAATACTTTATCCTACCTGATACGTTTGGAATTTCTTTCGTGAAAAGACGGCGCCGATTATTGCAATCATCAGTGCCACGGGAATAGCCCACACTGCATATAACCAGCCATTTGCCATCCGTCCAACAGACATAATGGAAATATACTGTGAATAAAACAGCGGAGCAAGTACGATGACACGGTACAATGGACTCACTTCGGAAATGGGGAGCAGAACTGGGATGACATACAAGGCTGCGGAAATAACAAACGCAATCATCTGATTTTTACAGAGTGACGAGACAATCAAACTGATTCCAGTAACTGCCAATGCACTGAGAAAAGCTAACAGGATCTGATATTTGATGACGGTTCCACAAGTAATGTTGAAAGGAATATATCCTTCTACAAAATCCTGATGTGCAAAAAGGATCGAGCAACCCAGCCCATCCGTACCATATATTGTAACCGCAAACAGAAGATTTACTGCTAGAACAAACGCTGTGATGAAAAATGACGCCATAAAGCTTGCCATAATTTTTGCAGTCGCACATTTTGTCTTACCATATTTGGTGGTTAGGATGATTGCATCAACACCTCCATATTCTCCTGAATAGACAGGTGCAGTTATCAGAATTATCACGAATGAAAGTACAATTAAAATCTTGGCTAAATTCTGGCTGGTTTGAAGCCATCCAGCAGTATAACCGATTTTTATTACTTCATCACCAAATACATCTGATACACTTAATCCGTTCCAGTCCCCATTCATATCGGAAAATCTTGAAAAGGCAGCCGACTGCGTTGCGTTCATATACAGGTATTTGGCATTCATCCCGTGCAAATCGTGGCCCGGCTTAAACTCTGTCATCATTTCCTGAACTTTTTCATCGGTCAGAGGGCCGGCATACTTCTTAGCAATCTGTTTATCAATCTCTACAGCTGCTTTTCCGCTGCCTTCAATGCCACTCCCATCTGTAGCATACATATTCTGAAGGGTAGCAAATGAAAACATCAAAGATAACGCTAAGATAAAAGAAAGCGCAAGCAAGTTCACTCGCTTGGCAAAAATCTTTCTCAGCTCAAACTTCAACAGGTTATTCATGCTTCATCCTCCCCCTTGAAATAGTAAAGATATAAATCTTCTAATGTTGGCTGTACCTGTACGGCATTCTGAACCGGTTGTTTCTCTGAGATTACTCTGAGAACTGTCTTGTTATTTTCCAGATTGCGAAGATTACTGATATTCAGTGTTTCACCATAACGCTCTGCATGATCTGTTGGAACCTGACATTCCCAAACCTGACCGTCAATTTCAGCCGTAATTTCCTGAGGCTTTCCAAAATGAAGGATGGTTCCAGATTTCATCATAATGATTTCTTCAGCGATGTATTCCACATCAGAGACAATATGGGTCGAGAGAATGACAACTCGATCTTTGGAAAAAGAACTGATCAGATTACGAAAGCGTACACGCTCTTTGGGATCAAGACCGGCTGTCGGTTCATCCAAAATGAGTATACGAGGATCATTCAGTATGGCCTGTGCAATGCCCAGACGCTGTTTCATACCTCCAGAAAAAGTTTTGATTTTACGATCTTTCACATTGGAAAGACCAACAGCTTCCAATAATTTTTCGGCTTTTCGTTTGGCCTGTTCTTGAGGTAATCCCTTTAACGAGGCGATGTAAAGGAGAAAATTCAACGCTGTAAAATCGGGGTAATATCCAAAATTCTGTGGAAGATAACCGAGAAGATTCCGATACTTTTCTCCCAGAGAAGAAATGTCTTTCCCGTTCAGCGTAATTTTCCCGGAAGTCGGCGTCTGAATGTCGCAAAGCAGACGCATAAGGGTTGTTTTACCGGCTCCATTTGCGCCCAGCAATCCATAGACACCGCTGTGCAGTGTCAGGTTCAAATGGTTGACTGCGATTTTTGGTCCGTATCTTTTTGTTAGTTCATGTGTTTTCAGTTCCATAATAAAACTCCTTTCCTGGGAGAAATATAAAACTCTCCTTGAGATCACAAGGAGAGTATAAAAGAAAGTATTCAATTTTTTATCTACACAGAAGCACTTTTGAAAAAAGCCGTTACCTTTGCACCTTTGGAAAGATTCTCAAGCGTAAGCTGTCCATTGTGGTTCTCACAGAGCAGCTTACAAATATAAAGTCCTAAGCCAAAATGTTTGGAACGATCTGCCTCAGAGGTAAAATACGGGTTGGAAGCACAGGCAATCATTTCGTCCGAAAAACCTGTACCGTCATCGGAAACGGATAGAATAAGTCCGTTCCTGTTCTCCCTGACGGCGATGGTGATTGTCTGCCTCGCATACCGGGTTGCGTTGGACAGCAGGTTATCCAGGACCTGAGATACGAAAGACGGATCGAGCAGCAGCTCCTTTGAGGCCACATTATTTTCTAATCGCAGATTTTTCCCACCCTGTTTGCAAAACACAAGAGCGCTTTCTTCCAAGGTTTTCAGATAAGGCTGTAGTTCCACTCTTCTATATTCCGGGCGGGAATCTTCCAGACGCCTGAGCGTACTCATGCTGGCAATATAGTTTTCCATCCTCGTGATATGCTTTTGCATGGTGGCAGCTGTTTCCCGAACCACAGGATCTTTGTTTGCAGATAACATCTCATCATATCCCTTGATGACGGTGAGTGGTGTTCGCAGATCATGTGCAAATGCAGCATTCAGCTGTTTGCGGTCTTCGACCTGTCGCCACATAGAAGCAAAGTTACCGGCAAGTGTTGCCCGCATGATTTCATAAGAAGCGCACAGTTTACCCATCTCGTCGTTGCTTTTGTAAGACACCTGAAAATCCAGATCACTTTCTGCAATTTTTCTGGATGCGGTGCTTAGTTCAGATAGAGGAAGCTTCAATTTGTTCCGATAGAACAGAAACGCTGCTGCTATAATGCAGAGTGCACTATAAACAGGGGTAGCAAATAGGGGGATGGCATTAAGAATAGTCAAAACCTGCTCATCTTCGGGAGAGTATTGGATTGCCTGGTCAGTAATATACGCCCCTTCACCGAATCGCTCTCCGGCCTCATTGGTTAAATAGTATTTTTCCCCGCTGACCGGATAACTGCTGCGTATGCCATCGGCGGTATAATTGCACACTGCGGCAGTGCCCATGCTCAGTACCAGCGCAATTACAGTAAAAGTCGCAATATAGAGTGTAATACTTTTTCGCAGGGACAGATTCCGCAAGAGGTTCTTTATCTGATCCATTTATACCCACACCCCCACACGGTTTCTATGTAAGACTTTTCTGTATATGCGGCAAGTTTTACCCGGATTCGGCGGATATGTTCAGCGACAACGCTGCTGTCGCCATCACTGTCATAACCCCAGAGTTTTTCATAAATTCGTTCCTTATCAAAGACTTGTCCCGGATTTTGAGAAAGAAGCTCCACGATGTCAAATTCTTTCTTCGCCAGATTTAACTGTTCTTCTTTCCAAAACACACATCTTTGTTCGTAATCTATGGTAAGATCCCCAGCAAATTTCACTCTGGATTCAGTGTTATGTCGATTTTCTCTGCGCAAATGGGCGTGTACTCTCGCCTCCAGTTCAACAAGAGAAAACGGTTTAACAATGTAATCGTCTCCACCAGCAGAGAATCCTTTTACTTTGTCCGTATCTTCGATTCTGGCGGTTAAAAACAAGATTGGACAGGATACATAATCACGAATGCGCTGGCAGACCTGAAGCCCATCCATTTGGGGCAAATTGATGTCCAGGAGAATAATGTCTGGCTGATGCTCGACTTGCCTGAGCGCATCTTTTCCGTTCAGTGCAGTCAGCACTCGGTAATTTCTGCTTTCGAAAAAGCACTTAAGCATTCGGACAATATCCTCCTCATCATCAACGACTAATATTTTATACTGCATCGCTTCACCCCCATTTTTTGATTGTTTATTATAATACAGCATTTTCAACTTTTTATCTATTCCCTTATATGTATAAAGAAAATAGACAAATTGCCACCCACCTTATATAATGGAATATAAGTCATTGTCATACTAAAGAATAAGTGATTTACATATACGACTTCCATGTACAGTTCATTTTAAACTTTCCTTGGAATTCTTTTGTGCGTATGGCCTTGTATTGCAGATTAAATTAAAAGGTATTAGTGTTTTTTGAGTCGCTTTCTGATCTAGCGCATCCCAAGGAAAATAGTTTCAGTTGATTGGAGAGTTATCATATTATGGATTTCAATATGATTTTATTGACTTAACCGATGAAAAAATATTACCGCGAGGTATGAAAATACTCGGTAATTATTATGGTTTGGGATGTTTAAAACAATAATTATTAAATCAAAGAGGATTACCAATTGATTTTGTTGATATAGATATTTCTCTTAACGAGGCAATAAATCATTTCAAGCCTAACAACCATTTTAGATAAATTAGAGACCCAAAGACCGTAACTTCAAATTATGCCATCTCCTTGCGCAAAATTGGGTGTTCTGGCAAGAAGCATAGTCTGGGGAGATTTTGTTGCTTAGGAGTTTTTTGCACCATTGGAGGAAGAAATCATGATTAATCAGCCGAATGATTCTATCGAGAAATTCATAAAAACACATACAGAAAGATCTGACGAGGATCGTGCTGCTGTCACTGTTCTGGGTTCTTTTCTAAGGTCTGACGGAAGAATTAACCCATCCTTTGCCGCAGATGACAAGTGGCCTAATCATGATGGGACATTTGAGTTTGTTCCAGAGCCGTCTGTATCCCGAAAACCAGAGCAAACCTTCTATGTTCAGATTAAAGGAACTACAAGATACCACGAGGAAAATGGCGTCGTAAAGTACGCCTTGAAGAGTCTGGCGTTTCCGGGATTTAGAGGTGCATATGTGTCTCTTGATCCATGTATTCTTTTTGTTGTTCTTAATCCTAAAGAACGTGGAGCTGAAAGAGTTTTTTGGAAATACATTTCTGTTGAGTTTGTAAACTCTATTGATTGTTCTCATGACAGTATAACAGTTAAATTTTCAGCAGACGAGGAAATCAAAAATACGGATGAGAGCGTTCTACAATTCTGTAAGAAATTAGAGCACATTGTTGAACATCATTCGTTTGTAAATCAACTGGATATGCACAACTATACCCGCAGAGATGTTGAAAATATCATCAGACTGAGGAATAGGGACATTTGTGAAAGTATTGATCGGATAGAATCTTTTGACGATACACGGGATGCCGTTTCGCAAAGAATGTTGACATCATTAGATGATCTGTGCCTGACTACGCTTTTGCTGAATGCTATAAGTGACGGATTTGAGCATGCTAATCTGCAACTGGCATGGGAACATTCCCTACTGAATATTAAAACGAAATATCTCGGAACATTTCTGAGAGGCTTGCGCTATATTGGCAGACGCATACCAGATGAAGGACAATCCGAACGGCTAATGCTGAAATATTATGATTTTTTATGGCAAATCAGGAAACTTCTCAGAGAAGGATATGGTATCAATGTTTTAGAAAATCTGGAAAAGTTTCCATTGCATAAGGACGATGGCAGTGACCAGGAGTATTATAATATAGCAGCTGAGGCGGTGGAATCAGTTGGAGCGAGTCCTTGTACTTTTCATTTGTCAAGATACTATATCCAGAAAAAAACGCCATTTTTTGTAGGACGGGAACGATACTACGAGGTAACGCTGCAGCTGTCTGGCATTTACGCTTCCAAGTATAATCGAATCACAGCGTATACGAAAGAAGATATTTCAAGTAGCTATCCTGTGCAGATCGGATATGCAGTTGCCAATGTAAATCTCTGGGGTGTCGATACAGAAATCAAAGTTATCACGGGATGGAGAGTATCTATTGACCCCAGATGCATGAACAAGTTTGCTAAGATCCTTCAGATACCCACTCGCATAGCAGCTACGCATGGCGAATATCAAGCGTTAATGGATTTCCTGACCGTAACAGGTATGAATCTTCTTGAGTTGATCGACCTGCAGGAAATAAGTTTTCAAAAGGTTATTGATTCTATCTATCAGAATGCCAACACCTGCAGTTATAAGAATATCCTTCTGAAACTCAGGGAGAAATACACCCTGAATGGATATAACTATGGCAGAAATGTTGTCAGATATTTACTGGTAGATTTAAGAGAAGAAACACTGGACGGAGTAACACCCAGGTGGGGTGGAAAAAAGCTAAGGTGTGACGATCTAAATCTTGCAGGTGGCTGCCGAACTTTCGAGAAGAATCCGTTTATTTCCAATCTGGCCGGCAGTAAGACCAGCAGCGGCAGCCAGATCAGCCGAATTATGGGTGCTGTAGGGGCTGAAAAAATGGAGATTGTTCGACCATACCTCAAAATCAGGCACCAGATAAAGCAGACTGGAGAAATATATTTCCCAGTGTCTGATGATGGTGATACGGAAGCTGTTCAAAGATATAATGAATCATTGGATTTATGGGAACAACGACAGGGCTATGGAATTACTGTTGAAGACGGTCATGCATGCATAAATTCCTACGAAAAGGATACATTGACGATTCTGCGGAAGCTGATCGAAATGTCGTCTCAGGGTAATGGTGGTCAAAAGGAATACAATCGTAATTTTCTGAAGCAAAATCCGTTAAATGATGTTGATGAATTGAAGAAAAAGGCGATTGAGTCGGCGTTTGTAAATTCCAGAATTCTGTTGATATATGGTGCAGCAGGAACAGGCAAAACCACATTGCTGAATATCGTTTCAAATCTAATGAAAGATCGGCGTAAGCTTTTTCTGACGAAAACGCATACTGCTCTTCAAAATCTGAAACATCGCATCGACAATCCTGGACCAAATGCTGATTTTACAAGTTTTGACAGCTTCACCCACAAAGTAAACCTCCCAGATTACGATATTATTTTTGTCGATGAGTGCAGCACAATTGACAATCTCAAAATGACAAAATTTTTCGAGAGAATAGGCCCTGATACTTTTGTGGTAATGGCTGGAGATATCCATCAGATAGAATCTATTGATTTTGGAAATTGGTTCTTCTATGCAAAGAATATTATCAAGACGCCGGGTGCAAACATCGAATTGTTAAGTACGTGGCGTACACAGGACCAAAATCTGAAACAGCTATGGGATGAAGTGAGAAACAAGGGCCCTTATATAACCGAGAAACTTGTCATTGACGGTCCGTTTTCAGAAAATATAGGACCTAACATTTTGGAAAGCAGCAGTTCTGACGAGGTGATACTCTGTCTGAACTATGATGGAAAATTTGGACTCAATAATATGAATCAATATTTTCAGGCAGCTAATTCTACTGGGAAATCTGCAACGTGGGCTGATTGGACATATAAAGTCGGAGATCCGATTCTATTCAATGATTCCAAGCGTTTTCCGCTGCTTTATAACAATCTAAAGGGAAGAATTGTTGATATAGAAAAAGAGCCCGATGTCATTACTTTCACAGTGGATGTTCAGCGCTTTTTGACAGAGGCTGATTGCCGCAGGGATGATATCGTGTTCATCAAATCACTTAAAACAGGAACCAGGATTCAATTTACAATATTTGCCTATGATAGCGAGCAGGTGGATGGAGAGGATGATGAACAACGTATGCGTTCGATCATTCCCTTCCAGCTGGCATATGCTGTGTCTATTCATAAAGCTCAAGGCTTGGAATACGATTCGGTCAAGGTGATTATCCCGAGTAATAATGCTGAAAAGATTACGCATGGTGTGTTTTACACTGCGATAACCCGGGCAAAAAAGCGCTTGAAAATATACTGGAGTTCTGAAACAATGAAAGCCATTGTGAAAGGATTCACCGCAGAAGATCTGGATGGAAAGAGCTTGGAGATCGTAAAATCAAAACTGGGCATATAGATTGTAATGCGGTCCAAATCCAAAATGCTGAGGATAGCATTGAAAACCAAATCACCAGATGAATCAAAGGTGCCCCCACCTGTGCCAATCGACATAGGTAGGGGCTCTTTAACGGAAATATTTATTGTGCCGTCCCTTGACGGATTCGCTGATAATCAAGGGTATCACCTCATTATGATGATATCAATTTCCTGACATAAGAGTTAGAAAGCCAGAATATCTTTTTCGTTAAAGGTTTTTGCTTGCTATTCTTCCTTCACTGTCAAAAAATCAGAGATAGTCTGCAAAGATTACTCTCTAACATATGGTTATGTGTAGATCAGTTCGGCATTGACGATTTCCGTCGCCCGGTTTCGAATATTCTTCATTCGCTGAACCCACAGCATTTGATTTTCAGCCTTGAGCTTTTCCGTGACACCATCTTTTTTGGAAAGCTGATAAACTAATCTGTCAAACATTACCTGTGCTTGCTGTTCAATATCAGCAAGGTGCGGATATAGGGTACACTGGGTGAGCATATTGTAATACTTAATCCGATGATTCTGCTTGAGGAATTGTCTGCGGCGATTGCCCCAGATGCCGATCTCGGACTCCGGCTGGTCGGGTAGTTTAACGTTTGGTAGTAGGTAATCACCCTGTTGGGTGTAAGTGCCGCCATTCTGTTCAAATAAAGTCTGTTCCACAGTCTTGACCTCCTGTAATTTGATTGTGTTTTCATTTTACAGGAGGCTTTTTTAAAATACGAACGTGCGAATTTGAAATCTATAACAAAAAATACCGAAGACAGCATTTGTTTCGCTATCTTCGGTATTTTCTTTTGCCTTACAATCCCCGATTTGAGGTTGTTCTAAATTACTGCCTTAGTAACCTCTATGGTTTCGCAGGGGGGATATTTTTATCCGGTTTGAACCGCCGGGGAGCCTGCGCAGATAAATCCGGTGCCGGTACATCCAAATCAGGGACAGCCGGTGCAGGGAAGCCTGGCACGGGGGAACCTTGATGCAGGGCGGGGAAGTCAGTGGGGAGAAATCCCGGGCGGCAGAAGAAGAGCAGAAAAAACACCCGGAACTCGTATGAGTTCCGGGTGAATGGGGTTATACGAATCAGTGAGCAGCCTTGCGCTGTACGAACTTGACGATTTCCACGATGGGAATAACCATCACAGCCAGCAGCAGTGCAACGCCGTACTCGGTCCAGCTGATGGGGGTAAAGCCAAAGGCATTTGCCAGGAAGGGAATTTCCAGAACAGCGGTGGTCAGCAGCAGAGAACCGATCATAGCGCCCCACAGAACCACATTGTGGGACTTCAGGGTGAAGATGGACTTGCGCTGAGAACGCATATTGAATGCGTGGAAAATTTCACACATGGACATGGTCAGGAAGGCCATGGTCATGCCGTCCTCGCTGATGCCACGGGGAATCTCAAAGTAGCCGATTTCAAAGCAGTGGCCGATGATGTAGGAGGCGATGGTGATCACGGTAACCAGAATGCCCTGGTATGCGATATCAAAGCCCAGACCGCCGGAGAAGATGCCTTCCTTGGAGCTGCGGGGAGGATGATTCATGGTGTCGGGTTCTGCCTTTTCAAGACCCAGAGCCAGAGCGGGGAAGCAGTCGGTAACCAGGTTGATGAACAGCAGGTGCACCGGGTTCAGCAGGGTGAAGCCCATCAGAGTGGAGACGAACACGCCCAGAACCTCACTCATGTTGGAAGCCAGCAGGAACTGGATTGCCTTACGGATGTTGTCGTAGATTCGGCGGCCTTCGCCCACAGCGGTGACGATGGTGGCGAAGTTGTCGTCAGCCAGAACCATGTCTGCAACATTCTTGGTAACATCGGTGCCGGTGATACCCATGCCAACGCCGATATCGGCGGACTTGATGGAGGGAGCGTCGTTAACGCCGTCGCCGGTCATAGCGGTGATGGCACCGTTGGCCTTCCATGCGTTGACGATACGGACCTTGTGTTCCGGCTGCACACGGGCGTAGACGGAATACTTCTTAACGGCTTCGTTGATCTGGTCATCGGGAATCAGATCCAGCTCTGCGCCGGTGATGGCCTGAGAAGCATCGGTGATGATGCCCAGCTCCTTGGCGATGGCAACGGCGGTATCCTTGTGGTCGCCGGTGATCATGACGGCACGGATGCCGGCGGAGCGGCACTCTTCGATTGCGGACTTGACTTCGGGACGAACCGGGTCGATCATGCCGGTCAGACCGATGAAAATCAGATCCTGCTCCAGGAACTCAGGAGCATTGTTGGCGGGCTTTTCTGCCCAGCTGCGCTGTGCAACTGCCAGAACACGCAGAGCCTTGTCGGCCATGTCCTTGTTGGACTTGAGAATTTCAGCCATCTTGGCATCGGTCATAGGCTTTGCTTCGCCGTTTTCCAGATAGCAGGTGCAGCGCTTCAGAATCTCATCGGGAGCACCCTTGGTGTACTGGATGAAGCCGTTGCCCAGATCGTGGATGGTGGACATCATCTTACGGGAAGAATCGAAGGGAGCCTCATCTACACGGGGCTGTGCCTTCTCCAGATCGCCCTTGGGCAGGCCGACCTTGTTTGCAAAGTTGACAAGAGCAGCCTCAGTGGGCTCGCCCTCTGCCTGGCCTTCGGCGTTCAGGTTTGCGTCGCAGCACAGAGCCATGGCGGTAGCCAGCAGCTGGGTTTCGCCCATGTGCTCCACCACGGTCATCTTGTTCTGGGTCAGGGTGCCGGTCTTATCAGAGCAGATCACCTGTGTACAGCCCAGAGTTTCAACGGCGGTCAGACGGCGGATGACGGCATTGCGCTTACTCATGTTGGTAACGCCGATGGACAGAACCACCGTAACAACGGTAGCCAGGCCTTCGGGAATTGCAGCAACAGCCAGAGAAACGGCAACCATGAAGGTTTCCAGAATGACATTCAGTTCAAAAGAACCGGCCATGAACAGATTGAATGCGAAGATGAATACGCAGATGCCCAGAACCAGCTTGGACAGGGTCTTGCCCAGTTCGTCCAGCTTTCTCTGCAGGGGAGTCTGCTCTTCAGCAGTAGCAGCAAGAGCGCCTGCGATCTTACCCATCTCGGTATCCATACCGGTGCGGGTGATCAGAGCCTTACCACGACCGTAAACGATGGTGGAGCCCATGTAGCACATATTCTTGCGGTCGCCCAGAGGAACATCTTCCTGACCCTTTGCAAGACCCAGAGCGTCAACCACCTTGTTGACGGGGACGGATTCGCCGGTCAGAGCAGCTTCCTCGATTTTCAGGCTGGCGGATTCCAGCAGACGGCCGTCAGCGGGGACAGCGTCGCCGGCTTCCAGAATCACGATATCGCCGGGAACCAGCTCCTCGGACAGAACATTGACCTGCTTGCCGTCGCGCAGCACCTTACAGGTGGCGGCGGTCATGGTTTGCAGCGCTTCAATTGCGGCTTCGGCCTTGGACTCCTGCAGAACACCCAGAATGGCGTTCAGCAGAACGACGATCAGAATGATGAACACCTCGGCGAGGCCTTCGGGGTTCTCGGGGTTCTGCACATTGTGCAAAATGGTGGTGCCGGCAGAAACAGCAGCGGCGATCATCAGGATGATCAGCATCGGATCCTTCAGCTGATCCAGGAAACGCTGGAACATGGTTTTCTTTTCAGCGTCCTTGAGCTTGTTGGGGCCGTACTTTTCCTGTCGCTTTTTGGCTTCTGCGGAGGAAAGGCCATCGGCGGTGACACCGAGTTCCTTCAAAACATCCTCAGAAGTCTGGACATACTCTTGCTTCATTTTTGATTCTCCTTTAATAATTTGCATAAAAAAAGACTCATGCACACAAACCAACAAAAAATCTGTTGATCCCTGTGCATGAGTCTCATTCATTCAGCTTCCCGGGTCTGATACAGACCGATATGACGGTTGCTTCATGCAGGCGTAGCCTGTACGGAATTACTCCCTCAATTTGGTTAAATCATAAACGATTATTTTTGAATTGTCAAGATGGAAAACCAGGATTTTCCTGCCCTGCAGGCAGATTCCCGAAGGAACCGGCCTGCAAGGGGGAGGAGGGAATCATAGATTATTTCCGGTTCCAGGCAGAGGGCATCCAGGGATACTTTTCCTCGTTTTCCAGACCGTAGGCTTCCAGCTTGCGCAGCTGGTCCACCACATGAGGCATATCCATACGCGCAACCATATCGCAGATCAGCTGAGCGCCCTTTTCGGCCATGGTGTTCCGGGTTTGCTCGTCGGGGATGTCGGGGGTGGGCATATGGTCGCTGTTTTCGCCGAAGCAGTAGCCCACAGCGGCGCTCTGGTAGCCCAGAGAAAACAGATCACTGAAAGCAGAGCAGCTCTGCTGCTTGAATTCACCGAAGCCGGTTACCAGAGGCACATCCTCCAGACGGTTCATGATTTTGTAGCCGCCCACGGTGATATCGTGGAAGAAGGAGAAGTCCTTGAACAGATCCTGGCACTTGTTCATATGCATCATCATATCCATGTACAAAATGGGCACGCCGGTTTCGTCGTAGAAGTCCCGGACCATGGGGCAGATGGTCATATGTGCAGGGCCGTGGAAGCTGATATAGACCTGACGCTTGAAGCCCAGGCGCAGCAGGCTGCGGGCAATGGCACCCAGATAGTCGATGCCCTGACGGATGGAGACCTGAACGGTGCCCCGGCCGGATGCGGTAGCGCCGGCGTAGAAATAGGGCAGGCCGGTGAGGACCAGACCGTCGCAGGCTTCTGCCATTTTCAGAGCAAAGGCTTCGGAGAGAACGGTTTCGCTGTCGAGAGGCAGACCGCCGTGCATTTCCGTGGTGCCCACGGGGACGATGATGATATCGTTATGCTGCAAATACTCCTGAACCTCGGAGTTGAGCATTTTTCCTAAAATACGAGTACGCAAGTAAAAAACTCCTTTCAAGGGGAAGGGGCGGCACAGTATATACCGTGCCGCCTGATTACAATCAATTCTCTTTACACATTGTTGCCGGACTTCATGGCAGCCATTTTAGCCCGGGTTTCGGGGGTAATATTCCAGATGTACTTGAAAGCAGCCCAAGAACCAATGGCGAAGAAGGCGGGAACCAGAACACACAGAATCTTGATACCGGTCAGGGTAGAAGCGGACTGGACAAGACCCTGTGCAGCAGCGACGGAGTCATAGCCGATCCAGCCCAGAGCCAGGACAGCTGCAGAGTTACCAACGGTCTGACCCATACGGCGGGCCAGGTTGAAGGTGCCGTAGATGGAGCCTTCGGTACGCTTGCCGGTGACCATTTCGTTGTAGTCGATGGCTTCACCAACCAGACCCCACTGCATCTGAATGGAGACCATAGCAAAGCTCATAGCCAGGGAGCTGACGATCATGTGGACCATTGCGGAAACATCCATGAACATATGCATACCGAACAGAGCCACAAACAGTGCGCCGCTGAGCAGCAGGCTGTAGCGGATCATCGACTCCAGGCTGATCTTCTTGGCCAGCTGAGGTGCGCCGATCAGAACTGCAATCATCATGGGCATGGAGACGATGCTGGACATACTCATCATACCGACATCACCCAGAACATCGGCGTACATATAAGAACCCAGGGTCTGGAAAACATACTGCATGGTGCAGATGCAAACGCCGTGGACACACAGGGCAACAAAGGGACGGTTTACACGGAAAACATTCAGAATATCGGTGAACTTGATGTCATCAGCGCTGACATTGGAGTTGCAGGTGTTGCGCTCTTCAGTCCAGAAGTAGTGCATCAGGCACAGCACAAAGCCCACACCGGCACAGATCACGGCGCCGATTGCGTAGCCGATGGAGTTGGAGTCGCCGTACATCTTCAGCAGCTGGGGGAAGATCAGGGTGGGAACCAGGTTGCCGATCATGCCGCCAACGCCGCGGGCAGAGGACAAAGAAGCGCGCTCGCTGTCGTTGTTTGCCATGGCAGACAGCATGGAGCCCATGGGAATGTTGAACATGGTGTAGCAGGCTTCGTAAGCAATCTTACAGAAGAACAGAACCACCAGCATGGCAGTGCCTTCAAAGAAAGTAGGCAGCGTCCAGAAGGCGATGGCTGTAATTGCCAGCAGGGGGGTGGAACGCAGCAGCCAGGGACGGAACTTGCCCTTGGGATTTGCGTGCTTTGCGAACATCTTGTCCATCAGTGCGCCCATCATGGGGTCGTTCACTGCGTCCCAGACATTCCAGACCAGCAGCAGAGCTGCCAGCACAACGGTGTTCACATGAAGAACATTGGTGTAATAACGGGTAACCATAGAGCCCATCAGAGCAAAGGTCATACAGCCACCTAAGTCACCAAGCATATAGCCAAACCAATGCTTCGCAGTCAGACTGTTCTTGGGTGCTTTTGTCATTGTTTTATCCTCCAATTTCTCTTTTGCGGATTCGCGTGTCCGCTTGTCTATGGGCATATGTTACCAAACAATGAATGCAAAGTTAATTGCAAAAGAAGTAATAAACATTGCAATTCCGTTAAGAGTGTGGTAGGATATATCTATATATAACAAAAATAAAGAGGTGCTTTTGTGAAATTAGCTGAACTGCAAAAGGTGACGAAACAGCCGTCCTTTCCGACCTCTCCGGCGGAGCAGCAGAATATCATTACGCGGCTGCAAGAGGGAGGATATAACCCCGTCACGGTTTATCAGGAGCTGGAAATGTCTGCCGGACGGGTGGAGGCCCACCACGACAGCACCTTTTCCAATGCCACGGTTTCTCTGCACTCCCACAGCTTTTACGAAATCCTGTACTGCTGCAATACCTGCGGCGTAGAGTATCTGGTGGGCGCTCAGCGCTACCGGCTGCAGAAGGGGGACATCATCTGGGTGTCTCCGGGAGTCAGCCACCGGCCGCTGCTGCCGAGCAATACCGCGGAGCCCTATCACCGGGATGTCATGTGGATCTCAAAGAGTTTTATGGACATTATGGTCAGAAACTTCGGCAGCACAATCCCGCCGATGCAGATCCGCTCGGGCCTTTTGCGAACTGCCGACACCGATTGGGAGTTTCTGGGGGACTTTATCCACAACAGCGTTCTGGAATTTGACCAGAAGAAGCCCGGCTGGGAGGCGGTGGTGGTGGGAAACACCATGCTGCTGTTTTCCAATCTGCTGCGCTGTGCCATGAACACACCCCTGCCCATGTATGCAGAAACGCCGGATTTGCTGGATCAGGTCATGCATTATGTGGAGATGCATTATGCCGAGCGCCTGACCCTTGCAGACACTGCAAAGCAGTTTTATGTGAGCGGAAGCACCATTTCCAACCTGTTCCGCCAGAAAATGGGTGCCAGCTTTTACCGGTGCGTCACCCAGCGGCGGCTGATTGCGGCGAAGGATCTGATCAGCAGAGGTGTCGCCCTGGAAACAATCAACGAGCAGGTGGGCTTCAATGACTATTCCACCTTCTACCGGGCCTTTAAGCAGGAGTACGGAATCTCTCCCCGGGAATTTAAGAAGATTCAGGAAAGCGGTTCGGGCAGAAGCCCCAGGTACAGAGACCGGGCAGGCGCAAAGAGCACTGTTTCCAACTGATTATCATACATCAAAACAGGCTGCCAGCATAGTGCTTGCAGCCTGTTTTTGTCAGTTATTTTTTGTTGCAGTGCAAATTTGCTGTTCTTGCTGGATGGCAGAATGGTTTCTTGCCTGGCAGATCAGCTGGGTCATGGTTCCCATGGGGCAGTAAACGCACCAGGAGCGTGGCTTGAACAGAACCATGGTAATCAGGCCCAGGACGGTTGATGTCAGCATCACGCTGTAAAAACCGAAGGCGAACTGGGCAACACCGGGATGGAACAGCGTTCCGTGGTAGGCCCAATTCCAGGGCAGCTTGAATGTCCACAGCAAGGTCACAACCTGTCTAAGATCCTGGGCTCCTGCAAATACCAGATAAGTGTTCCACAGCATCTGGAAAAACATTGCAAAGAAGAAAATCAGAAATCCATAGCGGAATGCCTTGCTTTTCATCCAGTTCGGCACATCCTTTTTCCGGGAAAGGCCGAATTTACCGCCAATCAGCTGGAACAGCTGTCCGCGGCCGCAGTATCGGTTGCAGTAGCTCTTGCTGCGGTTTGCAACGGCGATGATCAGCGGAATCACAAAGCACAGCATTCCCAGCCATGCAAACAGAATGTTGAAAAATCCCAGAATCAGATAGGTCAGGGATGCGATCCACAGATAGTCATACCATTTTTTCTTCATGCCGATACCTCCCCAATTGTAATCACCGATGCAGGACATTCTTTGGCGCACTTGCCGCAGCCAATACATTTTGCCATGTCCACCTGAGCGGTCACGCCCCATGCAACCGAAATTGCAGCCATGGGACATACTTTGACGCAGCAGCCGCACGCAACGCATAAATTACGATCCACGAAGGCTTTTTTTGCCGGTCGCTTCCTTGTCTTTTCCATAAATCACAGTTCCTTCCCAAATGAGCTGGCGGTATCATACCATCTTTCCGGGGGCGTTTCTGTGATAATATCACGGTATAGGCAGGGAAAATCAGCTATCCAGATGGAAAAAGGGCACAGAATCGAGTCTGTGCCCTGGGTTTATAGAAGTTTTTCTGTGAGAAAAGAAAATCCTGTCAGGGAAGTCTGGAAATCAGCGAGCTTCCGTGATCCTTCAGCCATTTTCTCTGTACCGCATAATCCGGCAGGATCTTTTCCACTTCGTTCCAGAACCGGCTGGAGTGGTTCATTTCCTTCCGGTGACACAGCTCGTGCACCACCACATAGTCCACGACCTCAGCCGGCGCCAGCATGAGCAGGCAGTTAAAATTCAGATTGCCCTGACTGCTGCAGCTGCCCCAGCGGGTTCGCTGGCTGCGAATGGTGATTCGTCCGTAGCTGACCCCGACCTTTGGAGCAAAGTATGCAACCCGCCCGGGAATCACATTCAGAGCTTCTGCAGCAAGGGAGTGCAGCTGCTCCGGGGTGAAGGTCGGCAGCTGAGGCTTTGCCTGCAGCTTCGACAGGTGGCCGGTGATCCAGTCGGATTTGCTGCGGACGAACTGATGCACCTGATCGGCGCGCATCCGGCTGGGACAGCGGACGAGGACACGGCCTTCGGGGGTGATCTGAATGGCGATGGTTTTCCGGGTGCTGCGGATGATCTGATAGGAAAATGGCAGGTCATTCATGGCAGTTATTCCAGAGTGAACACAGCCTTGCAGGTGCCCACAGGGGTATCGTTGTCATTGACGATGGTTCCGTTGTTCAGGCTGTCGAGCATCTTGAAGGTGTCTTCGTTATAATATCCGATCTGCTTAAAGATCTCCTTGATGATAATGGGCCAGACAGCCTCGGTGCCGTCTTTGAGCTTGAAGGAAATGCCGATGCGCTCCTTTTTCAGGCCGATGCCGTATACGCCGTTGGCGCCGCCCTTGGCAACCAGGTTGGGATCGTAGTTGATCAGCGAGCACAGGAAACCGGTGCCCCGCATCATCAGGGGATACTGGTGGATTCTGGGGATGTAGCGAGCCGCTGCTGCACGCAGGGAATCATCCTGAATCGTATCGATGCAGGCGATATTCTTGAAAGCAATGGCGATGTTCTTCATGGGAACTGCAAAAACGGGAACGCCGCAGCCGTCGATGCCGATGCCGGTCTGCTCAGCAGGGAATTCGGACAGGGCAGCAATGGAATTCAGTATGGTTTTCTGAGCAGCGGAATCCACCTTCCAGTAATCTTCAATGTGTTCAGGGTCCAGCTCCTTCTGAATGAGCATGGCGCCGGTGTGCTTGCCGCTGCAGTTGTGGTAGATTTTTGCCTTGGGCAGACCCTTGCGGATGCGCTCTTCATTGGCAGAGGTGCTTCCGGGCACAGTGGGCTTCATGATCAGGTTGTTAAGATCCAGACCTGCTTTTTGCGCAATAGAGGTAATGGCGGAGACATGGAAGGGCTCACCCAGATGGGAACCGGAGAAAATCACGGTTTCTTCATCGGTCAGGCCGTATTTTTCGTCCAGGCCCATGGCAATCACGGGCAGTGCCTGGAAGGGCTTGGAGGCGGAGCGGTAATAGACCACGGCTTCGGGGTCGCCTGCGTGCTTGATGACATTGCCTTTTTCGTCGACAACGCAGATATAGCCCTCGTGGATCAGATCCAGGATGTTGCCCCGGTATTCTTCCGTCAGAACGGCACAGTTGTTTTCGTACATATGGATTCCTTCTTTCAAAAGGTTTTATCGCCCGGTGGGCGGAGATTGTTACATAAGTCCCAGTTGCTTCGGTGTGAAAGTCCACAGGAGCATGGTGGCAATGCACATAATGGAGCTGAGCGCTACCATCTTTTCCGAAATTGCAACCGGGTTGATTATACCATTGTTTGCAGAATTTGCCAACTTCCTGTGAAAAAGATTTGCGTGCCCCAGTGGAGATTTTGGAGAAGCCTATTGCAAAGCAATTGCAAATTGTTATAATGTCGGTGTTGGATAAGCGACCCACAAAGAAAGGAAATGGTCTGATATGAAATATGATTTTACAAGTATTCTGAATCGGCACGGCAAGGATGCGCTGGCGGTGGATTCTATCGGAAATCCGGGATCTGCGATTCCGATGAAACCCAGAGATGGCTTTGATGCCATTCCCATGTGGATTGCGGATATGAATTTTCCGGTGTTTCCCGCCATTCAGGAAGAGATGGTGCAGCGAATTGCCCACCCGACCTTTGGCTATTTTGAACCGACACAGGAATATTACGATTCAATCATCCGCTGGCAGCAGGCTCACAACAATGTCACTGACCTGAGAGCAGAAAACATCGGCTATGAAAACGGTGTTCTTGGCGGCGTGGTGAGTGCACTGAATGTGCTATGCTCCCGTGGTGACAATGTGCTGGTGCATTCGCCTACCTATGTCGGTTTTACCAGATCTCTGACCAATAACGGCTATCACATCGTGCACAGCCAGCTGGTTCAGGATGAGCAGGGCGTTTGGCGCATGGACTTTGAAGACATGGAGCGCAAGATCGCCGAAAACCATATCCATGCAGCTATTTTCTGTTCTCCCCACAACCCCACCGGACGGGTCTGGGAAAAATGGGAAGTCGAAAAGGCCATGGAGCTGTACAGAAAATATGATGTGAAGGTGGTTTCAGACGAGATCTGGAGCGACATTCTTCTGTCCGGACATAAACATACCCCTACCCAGTCGGTCAGCGAAGATGCAAAGATGCGCACCATCGCCATGTATGCACCCAGCAAGACCTTTAATCTGGCAGGTCTGGTGGGCAGCTACCATATTGTCTACGACAGAACGCTGAAGGACCGCCTGGACAAGGAATCCTCCCTTAGCCACTACAATTCCATGAATGTGCTGAGTATGCACGCACTGATCGGTGCATACAAGCCGGAAGGATACAAATGGGTGGAGGAGCTGCTTCAGGTGTTGACAGGAAATGTGGATTTTGCCTGCGACTACATCCATGAGCATTTTGAGGGCGTGGAGGTCTCCAAGCCTCAGGGCACCTATATGCTGTTCCTGAACTGCGCCGAATGGTGCGAAAAACACGGTAAAACCATGGATGAGCTTCTGCGTGCAGGCTGGGAAGTTGGCGTTTGCTGGCAGGATGGCCGTCCGTTCCATGGAAAAACGCACATCCGGATGAATCTGGCCCTGCCGCTGAGCCGCGTGCAGGAGGCATTTGACCGTCTGGACAAGTATGTATTTAACGCAGAATAACCAAAGAGCATACTCCTATTGTGAAGCAGGGCATAAAAGGGAGCAAAAACTATGGAACACATGATTTTACATCTGAAGGACACATTTCCTTTTTTGGCAGAGGAGGGGCAGGACCCCACTGTGCAGGTCTATCTGCCCGACAATCTGACGGAGATGGGCTGGGACGACCGGCGCCATCCGTGCCTGATGATCTGCCCCGGCGGTGGATATGGGTTTTGCAGTCAGCGGGAGGCAGAGCCGATTGCATTGCAGTTTCTTGCCGAGGGCTTCGATGTGTTTGTACTGAACTATTCAACTGCGCCCCATCGGTTCCCTAACCAGCTTCGTCAGGTGGCGGCGGTGGTGGAGCTGATTCATCAGAATGCATCCGCATGGCACTGCGATACGGAGCATATAGCGCTTATGGGCTTTTCTGCCGGCGGTCATCTGGCAGCCCAGTATGCAAATGCGTATGACATTCCTGAGGTGCGGGAGGCTTTCCCGGACAGTAAGGGCGTTCAGGCTTCCATTTTGTGCTATCCCGTGATCACGGCGGACCCTGCCCACGGACATATGGGTAGCTTTGAGAATCTGCTGGGGCATATGCCTCTGACGGCGCAGGAGCAGAGAGATTTCTCCTGCGAGAATCTGGTTTCCAGGCGGACACCGCCCACATTTCTGTGGCACACGGCTGCAGATGCGGTGGTGCCGGTGGCGAACAGTCTCCTGTATGCACAGACACTGGCAGAAAATGAGGTTCCTGTGGAAATGCATATTTTCCCCTATGGTGCCCATGGCCTGTCTACCGCCACAGAGCAGACAAACAACAGCCTGGAGCTGAATGTCAGCAGAAATGCTGTCTGGATGGAATATGTAAAAAACTGGCTGAATATGACTTTTGAGCGAAAATAAACAGTTGAGGCGTTGAGACGGGCTTTTTTGTGATAAACGACACCTGTAATTCTGGCTTTTTTAGTTATACTGCTACAAAAATGATGCAATAATTTATAGTATTCGGGAAATACAACAAAACAACCGCCGAAAAAGACAAATACTTTGCTGTCGTATATTGGTATAATGTGAAGCAGATGAAGGAACTGCTTCCTTCAGCAGGAATTTATAGGAGGAAAGAATAGCATGAAAAAAGCATTAGCCCTAGTGTTGGTGTTGGCAACACTGTTGACAATGGTTGTTGGATGCTCTGGTAATCATGATGCCGATCAGGCAAATTCAGATGGTGCAACGACTTCTGCAGCATCTGCAGAAAATCTCAAGGACCTCTCCGGTAAAGTTGTTTACTGGTCCATGTTTAATGAAGGTGAGCCTGAGGCTGAGGCAATTCAGAAAGCTGCCGATATGTTCATGAAGGATTATCCCGAGTGTGAGGTAGAGATCCAGTGGACCGGCCGTTCCAACCAGAACATTGTCGGACCTGCGCTGGAAGGTGGCGAGCAGATCGATATTCTGGACAACTTCAGCTACGGTATGAGCCCCGAGCGTTATCTGGATATCACCGATATGATGAATGAGCCTGCCTATGGTCAGGAAGGCGTCACCGTTGCCGAGAGCATGCTGCCCATCCTGAATCGTGCAAACGAGCAGGGACAGGAGCAGGCCGGTCTTGCAAAGGACAAGTACTATGGTGTACAGATGTTCCCCTGGGTGGTTGGTTTCTTCTACAACAAGGATCTGTTTGCACAGGCAGGCGTGACAGACGCTCCTGAGACTTGGGCAGAGTTTTTGACAGTCTGCGAAAAGCTGAAGGCTGCAAACATCAATGCCATCACCTGCGATGATGCATACATGACTCTGATCCCCAATAACTACCTGGCTCGTCTGATTGGCAGCGACAAGATCGCAGCCATGAGCGCAAGCGCTTCCGATCCTGCATGGCAGTCCGAAGAAGTGAAGCAGGCATTTGCTGAAATGGAAAAGCTGTCTGCATTTATGTCCCCCCAGACCGCAACCAACAAGTATCCCGCAGGTCAGCAGGAATTTGCCCTGGGCGAAGCTGCAATGTACCTGAACGCAAGCTGGATGCCCTCTGAAGTAGCAGAGACTGCCGGTGAAGATTTCCCCTGGGGCTTCTTCGCATTCCCTGAAGTTGAAGGCGGCGCTGAAAAGGCCGGCTATTCTTCCGTGGGCGGCATTCCTCTGGCAGTTTACAGCAAGTCTCAGAATCCCGAAGCTGCAAAGGAATTCCTGCGTTATGTGATTTCCAAGGAAGTTCAGGATTACCTGGCAGAAATGGGCGGCGCTCCTGCAACCGTTGGTTCTGAGTGGACCGGCGCTCGTACAGAGTGCACCGATGTGATCGCAGCAGCAGAGAAGGTTTCCGGCCTGAACTGTGATCTGTCCAGTGAGTTTGTCAGTGCTGTATTCACGATTGAAATGAACAAGGTTCTGACTCAGCAGACAACAGCTGAGAAGGCTGTTTCCGCTTTGACCAGCGAGGCATCCAAATATTAATATTTGCTGGCGCTTTTTATAAGTGAAAACGATGGATGCCGCCCTATAGCAAGTATGGGGTGGCATCCATTTTTTGCCAGATCAATTTCTGAGAGCATCAGCAAGGAGTAATGCATATGAAAAAAGGTCTTCGTAGAATGTACGTGGTGTTTTTAACACCCGTGGTATTTGCTTTTGTGGTTGCATATCTGTATCCTGTGCTTCGCACGATTCAGATGTCGTTTTTTAAGGTTTCGGATATCAGCGCAGCCCGTAATACATGGGAATTTGTTGGATTGTTCAACTATCAGGATCTGTTCAGCAGACAGCTGTTTCAGGTGTCCGCGCGAAATATGTTCCTGATCTTTCTGGTAGGCGGTGCACTGGTTTTCTTAATTTCCATCTTCTTTGCCTGGGTACTGCATAAGGGTATGCTGATGGGCAATTTCTGGAGAAATGTGATTTATCTGCCCACGGTCATTACCCCTGTGGCAATGATCACGGTGTGGACACAGTATGTGTATAACAACCGTTACGGTCTGCTGAAAAGCATCTTTGATGCTCTGGGACTGGAGTACCTGTCCAATATTCCCTGGACCAGCACCCAATATGCCTTCTGGTCGATGGTTATTGCATTCGTTTTCTGCAGCATCGGCGGCAACCTGCTTGTGTATATGGCAGCAATGAAGAAAATCCCCGATGATCTGTATGAGGCAGCATTCATCGATGGTGCCACGGATGGCAAAGCATTCTTCCATGTGACCCTTCCGCTGATCATGGATAACATCAAAACGCAGGTGACCTTCTGGGTCATTGGCTGTATTGGATTCTTCCTGTGGTCCCGGGTGTTCAGCGTGGTTCCCTCCGACCCCACAACCATCACCCCGGCAAGCTATATGTACGACCAGATCTTCGGAACATCCATCAGCACCAATGCGGTGGCAGGCAATACCAATGTAGGCATGGGCGCAGCCATCGGCGTGGTTCTGTGCATCGTCACGGTACTGGCACTTGCGCTGATCAATGCGATTTTCCCCAAGGAAAAATATGAAATTTAAGAGGTGCACCGATGAAAAGAAATTTATTCCATAAAGATGAGGCTCCCGCCAATCGTGTAATCGGAGCTGGTGCAAAAGGATTTCATTTTGTGGGCAAGGTATTGATCCTGTGCTGGTGCTTTTTCACGGTGGCACTGTTTATGTGGGTTATTGCCGCATCCTTTACGCCGACCAAGGATATCTTCCAGAATCACCTGCTCAGTAAGGGCTTTGATCTGAGCGGATACAAAACGGTTATTGACAGATACCACATTTTGGATTATTTTTTTAATAGCGTTCTTTATACCGTGGTTGCCTGCGCAGGTCTGATTTTCTTCTGCGCTCCGGCTGCATTCGTCATTTCCAAGTTTGTGTTTAAGGGCCGCCGCCTGTTCCAGATGATCTTCTCGATCTCGCTGGGACTGCCCGGTGTGATGCTGCTGGCACCGCTTTATATGATGATGGTCAGACTGAATCTGCACAACTTCAGAGGAACGCTGATTATTGTCTATCTGTGTACCGGTATTGCATCCACAACTGTCTATTTGATGGGCTTCTTTGCAACGGTACCGATGACCGTGTTTGAATCCGGTCTGATTGATGGCTGCACTCCTGTGAAGGCATTCTATCGGCTGATCCTGCCTCTGGCCAAACCCGGTATTGTCACAATCACGATTTTTAACTTTATCGGTTACTGGAACGAATATATCTGGGCACTGGTTTTCTCCAACAAGCAGGCAAACCGCACCTTGGCGGTTGCATTGCAGACGCTGGTCACCAGTATGCAGACAACGGGAAATTATCAGGGCCTGTTTGCCGGCGTTGTCATTGTGTTTATTCCGACGGTAATCATCTATATCTTACTGTCAAAGCAGATCATGTCCGGTTCTACGGCAGGAGCTGTTAAGGGTTAATAAAAATGCTAAATCCAGTTTCTATACAACCAATTTTCAGAGTAACAGAGTTCTATACGCTGTATTATTTCCAACATAAAAGCGGATATTACTTCGCAGGAGAAAGTCACGACTTCTGGGAAATTATCTATGTGGACAATGGACGGGCCAGTGGATTAAACGGTTCTGAGCCATATACACTGGAAAAGGGACAGATGATTTTTCACCATCCCAATGTGTTCCATAATTTCCGCACCGGTGTTGTGACAAGCGAAGAGAACGAGGATTGTGATATCATTGTTATCTCGTTTGATGGTGAATTAGATATGCTGGAGCAGTTTCGGGACAGCATTTTTACCTTGAGTATGCATGAACGGCATCTGTTCAAGGAAATACTGGACGAAGCAAAGCAGATGTATGACAAGCCGTTCGGCAAGAATTTGGTGTATAACAAGCCGGATCCCCAGGCTCCGGAACTGGTCCCCGGCGGCAAGCAGCTGATTGGAAATCTCCTGGAGCAGCTGCTGCTGTCGCTGTACAGAAAACAGCGTGATTGTCCGTCTCAGATTCAGGCGCTGCCGCTGCAGTCGCTGGGGCCTGAATACCAGATCGTGCGGCAGATCATCATGTTCCTGGAAGAGAACATCTACAACAATATCAGCTTTGCAGATCTTGTAAATCATTTTAACCTCAGCGAGACACAGCTGAAAAAGATGTTCCGTGAAGCCACCGGCTACAGCGTGATGCAGTATTACCGGAAATGTGTCGTTGCGAGAATTGAGTATCACATTCAGCAGCGGGATCACAATTTCACCGAGCTGGCGGATTTGTTCCACTTCAGCTCAATACACTATTTTTCCAAGTTTTACAAGCGGGAAACCGGGCACACCCTTCGGGAATGTCTGAAAAGCGCTCAGGATAAGGACTAAATATGAAAAAGAGGCATTGACTCAGAGAACCTGAGTCAATGCCTCTTTTGTGTTTCTTTACAGTTCTACAGGAAGGCTTTCGCCGTGATTCAGACGGGATTTTTCCGCCAGAAGTGCAACCAGATGGCTTTCAATGGAGTGCTCGATGGATGAGAGCATTTCGTCGTCCTTACCGCTGGCCAGCAGTTCGATGAACTGTTTCATCATAACCGCATCTCCGCCGCCGTGACCTGCCATAGTGCCGTCGGTGACCTGCAGGTCGATTTCTTCCCGGTGACCGAAAAAGTCGTTCCAGACCAGCTTGGATTCGTCCATGTTGCCCTCAATGCAGCCCCGGGTGCCCATGACTTTGATGGTGCGGTAACAGCTTTCGGTGAAGGCGGACATGGTGAAGTTGATGGTCACACCGTCTTCCAGCTCGATGTTGACAACCTGATGGTCTACCACATCGTTATCGCAGTGGAAGACACACCGACCGTACGGCCCTGTACGCAGTGCTTTTTCGATGGTTTCCGGGGTGGGATTGGGATCGAGCACATTGATAGGCCAGTTCACACGGCCTGCACGGACGCTGGTGCGGGGGCTTTCCAGATAATAGCGCACAGCATCGTAAGGACAGTTATCTCTGACAGAACATTCAAAGCACCGCTCTGCCGACCCTTCCGGTGCGTGGGCTGCATTGAACAGGTAATTGTTGCCGTAGGAACTGACAGACCGGGCACGCTTTCCGGTGAGCCAGATCAGGATATCCATGTCGTGGCAGCACTTTGCCAGAATCATGGGACTGGATTCATCGCAGCGGCGCCAGTTGCCACGGACATAGCTGTGCGCATGATGCCAATAGCCCACCTGCTCCATGGCCTGAATGGTGACGACATCGCCAATGCGGCCGTCTTCAATGATGTGTTTGATGGTGTTGTAAAAAGGAGTGTAGCGCAGCACATGGCATACAACCACATGGCGCTTGTACTGCCGTGCCATCCGCAGCACAGCCAGACATCCTTCGATGTCCACAGCGACGGGCTTCTCCAAAAGCAGGTGGTAGCCAGCTTTCAGCGCAGCCTCGGCGTGAGCCACATGCTGCTGATCCTGGGTGGCAATGACGGCAGCATCTGCCATTTTTTCCTGAGCAAAAAGCTCTTCTGCAGATGTGTAGCATCTTTCGGCAGGGAGGTTCCACTCCTGCTGTGCGATTTTCAGACGGTCAGGTCTGGAATCGGCAATGGCGACGACTTCTGCATCCTCTGAATGCTCCAGTGCATATTTGCTGTAAATATCATGGCCTCGTCCGCCAAGGCCTGCGATGACCAGTGTGATTTTCCTTTTATTCATATCAGATTGCTCCTTTTTAAGCGATTTGTGCGATCTTTAGTAAGGTTTTGAAGCACTGACAATGTCTCTCCAGAAGTAAACACCGTGGAGATTGTTGGTACCTTCTTTGCGAAGCAGGGGCAGACGCTGCTGCTCCAGCTCTTCCAGAGCCGGGATTTCCCCATGGCAGTAGGAAAGCACACGATTGTGTGCAGTCAGCAGTCTGGAGCGAATGCCGGCAAGGCGGATTTCAATGACCTCAAAGCCGAACGGACGGCACTCCGACAGCCACAGTGTGCGCCACTGCTCCAGCAGGTCTACGCAGTCGTCGCTGGCACACTTTGCCTGCCGGGCAAGCTTTTCCATTGCCTGTTTGTTTTGCTCGTGGTAGGCATGGTGAAGAGAAATTCCGAGCTCAGCCTTGTTCTTCAGAACCCGTGCCAGCAGCATATAGAATCGATACAGCGTTTCCCAGCTGTCCTTGCGCTGAGCATAAGTAGAAAACAGTTCCTCTAATTTGCCATATTGCTGTGCAAAACCCATGCCATTCACATCCCAGTCAAAGATGCCTGTGAGCGGGTCCTGATACAGCAGGAATTTGGCACCGTTTGGCAGGTCGCTGGCGGGGTCCAGAAGGGGCGTCTTGTTAAAGTCGCTGATATGGCACAGGGCTTCACCGTCAGCTCCGGTGCAGGCAGAAAGCCGCTTGAAGATCCAGTCCTTTTCAAAGGTGGTTTCGTAGCAGAACTCTGCATAGGTCTGAAGTCCCAGAAGCATAGCCTGAGGGCTGGTTTCCCCACCGTCATCGCCCCAGGTTGTAATCATTACATTCTGCACGCCGTTTTTCAGGCAGGAGCGCAGGGCAGGTTCGGCATTTTTGAAAAAGACATCATAATCAATGGCGGGGCCCAACCAGGTCCACATACCGCCTGCAAAGCGCAATGGCGCACGGAACTGCTGATGCAGTTTGATATAGCGGTCATAGAAGGCTTCGTCGTCGTGGTAATAGTCCCAATAGACCAGCTCCATGTTGCCGGGAGCAGCGTCAATGACCGAAGCAGGGATGGTAATGTCATTTTCGTAGTAGTCGTTGGTGGGGCTGGCGCATCGGAAATACATATCGCTCCACATCATTGGAGTGAAGTCATATTTTTCTGCAATTTCGGTGACGCGGCGCACATGCTGCTGCATGATGGAGAAGCTGTTCTGGAAGCCGTTCTTCTTCAGATAGTTGCCAAGGCCCAGATTCATGGCTTCGTCCATACCCACATGGATTTTGTGGGTGCGGTAGCACTTGCGGCACTGAGCAATCATGGCTTCAATCAGCCGGTCACAGTTTTCGTCACCAACAAGCAGAACATCCGGAGTATCCCGCAGGGGGGCGCTGCTTTCCCAGTGCAGGAACCGTTCCAGGTGACCCAGAGTCTGGATGCAGGGAATCAGTTCAATGCCCAGCTCGGCGGCATATTCGTCCAGGTGCTGAATGTCCTGGACGGAGTATTTTCCGCGCATATAGCCGAAGAACGGATAGTCAGGCAAATCGTAAGTTTCTTCGGTGTACAGATATGCCTCCGTAAAACCCATGAGCGCCATGCGGCAGAGCATACGCTCCAATGCTGCAAGAGTCATGACAGCATTGCGGGAAAGGTCAAAACTGGCTCCAAGCTGCTGAAAAACAGGCTTTTCCGTAACGGTAAAGGGGGAATTGTCTTCGACCTTTTCCTTGAGAATTCCCAGCCCCCGGAAGAACTGGGCGCTGTTTTGACCTTGCAGATGGGCGCTTGTCCCATCCCAGGAAACCGTCAGCCTTTCGGCAGGTTCCCATGTGACACGGATGCCGTCATCGGCTGCAAAAATATCCGTGACTGTGTGCAGGTGTGAGACACCTGAGCAAAATTGTTGTGCCGATGTGTCCAGAAAAATGTTCATAGATACACCTCCTGAGTGTATTGATGCTTTCCGAATTTTTGTTACTCTTATCGTATCGTAAAACGGGGAAAAAATCAGACATTTTTTTTGCGCTTTACGGCAGAGCAAAGGGGTGAACGATTTCGGATTTTCCTTTTTCGGTGGTTAATTGATAAGTTCTGTCTACGATTTGACGATTGATATCTGATAATCTATAATGAGAAAAGAATTGATTTGTGAGGTGTCATTATGCAGACAGTGATTCAAAGATTCCATTCTTCCTTAGAAAAAATCGATGCCTTCTCCGCAGAGCAAACACCGGTATTGACAGCACTCAGCGGCCTGTGGGGAGAGACGGTTTCTTTTCAGATATCGTGTACATTTGATCCAACCTATTATGATGATTACTATAGCGTTCTGAATGTGACTTGTCCAGAGTGCGTAACAGAGGTTTTTCTGGTGGAGCAGGCTCCATGCAGCTTCCCTTGCAGACCGGACGCCACAGGAGAATATCTTGCCCGGACACCGACATTGATTCCGGACATTCTCAAACCGTATCAGGCAGAGCCGATCCGGCTGAACAGTGGGATCTACCGGGTCTTCTGGGTGGATGTACATATCCCGCAGGGCGCAAAATCTACGGACATTCAGGTAGAATTCCGTGACCGGAAGGGAAATCTGCAGAATCATCAGCTGCTTCATCTGGATGTGGTACCCATGCAGCTTGCCCGGCAGAGGGTACGCCATACGGAGTGGTTTTACAATGACTGTCTGTGCCAGCAATATGGGTGCGAAATGTTCTCCCGGGAGTTTTTCCAAATTGCAGAAGCCTACATCAAATGCGCAGCGGAACACGGCGTGGACACCTTGCTGACGCCGGTATTTACTCCATCGCTGGACATCGAGCCATCCTGCAGGCGGATGCCGGGACAGCTGGTGACCATCACCAGAACGGAACAGGGGCTGCATTATGACTTTACGCTGTTCAAACACTGGATCATAATGGCACAGGGATGTGGAATTTCGCATTTTGAAATTGCTCCGTTCTTTACCCAATGGGGCGCAAAATGTGCAGCTGAGATCTATGAGCAGACCCCTGAGGGACTGAAAACCCTGTTTGGCTGGGAGACTCCCGCAACCAGCAAAGCCTACGCAGATTTCCTTGCGGACTTTTTGCCTGCGTTGGTCGATCAGCTGAAACAGCTGGGAATCAAGGAAAAGACCTATTTCCACATTTCGGACGAGCCTTCTGTGGAACAACTGGAAAATTATCGGGCGGCGAGAGAAATGATTGTTCCGTATCTGGATGGCTGTCCTGTAATCGATGCACTCAGCAGTTTTGAATTTTATCAGCAGAATCTGGTGTCCATTCCCGTCGTAGCAGAGGATTTTCTGGAGCCGTTTCTGAAGGCGGAGAAAACCGGGGAAATCTGGACCTACAGCTGCTGCTGCCAGGATAAGCTGGTGCCGAATGTGTTCCTGTCCATGCCATCGCTTCGGGGCAGAATCCTTGGTGTGCTGATGTACAAGGAGAATCTGGACGGATTCCTGCGCTGGGGATATAATTTTTGGAACAGCCAGTTCAGCAAAGAGCCTATCGATCCTTACCGTGTGACGGATGCAGGATTTGGCTTTCCCTCGGGCGACGGATTTCTGGTGTATCCGGGAAAGGACGGCACTCCCGTTGCAAGCATTCGTCTGAAGCTGCTGCGTGATGCTTTTCAGGATTACAGGGTCCTGCAGACTCTTGAGCAGAAGATTGGCCGGGCGGAAGTCCTGAATTGGATTGCTCAGGAGCTTGGCGATCTCTCCTTTACCCAATATCCGGCAGATAATGCAGTATTTATGGATTTTTGTCAGAAGCTTTATACCCGTCTTGGGGAATACAAATGAGAATGGGGATTTGAAATGAAAAAGATCGGTTTTATCGGATATGGCCTTCGCAGCGAAACCATGATGAAGGCATTTGTGGGGATTCAGGCACCCATCGAGGTGGCAGCTGTAGCAGACCCCTGCTGGCGGGAAAAGGCAGAAAAGCTGGGCCACGACAAGCGCTTTGCCAACACCAGATACTATGAAACAGCAGAGGAAATGCTGGAAAAGGAAACGCTGGACGGTGTATTTATCGGCACCCGCTGCAATCTGCACAGCCACTATGCACAGCAGGTGCTGGCAAAGAATATCCCGCTGTTTCTGGAAAAGCCTGTATGTATCAATCAGGAGCAGTATGAGCAGCTGCGGACTGCTTCTGAAGGGAAGCGGGAGCATGTGGTGGTATCCTTCCCCCTGCGGCTCACCTGCATCGTGCAGGAGCTGAAGCATCTGGTGGATCAGGGAGAGCTGGGCGACATTGTGACGGTGCAGGCCATCAACAATGTGCCCTACGGAAATGTCTACTACCACAGCTGGTACCGGGACAGCTCGCTCACCGGCGGACTGTTCCTGCAGAAGAGCACCCACGATATCGATTACATTACCTATGTTCTGGGCAAGCGCCCGGTGCGGGTGATGGCGAATACTGCTAAAATGCACTTCAAGGGCAACAAGCCGGCGGGACTGCGGTGCGAGGACTGCGAAGAGTACCATGAGTGCCCCGAGAGCAGCTTTGTGGTTCGCAACTATCTGAAGGAAGAGCCTTCCGGCGAATATTGCTGCTTTGCAGAGGATACCGGCAACGAAGATGTGGGCGCAGCACTGTTCACCTGCGAAGACGGAACCATTATTTCCTACCACCAGACATTCCTGGTGAAAAATGAAGCAGGCCGCCGGGGCGCTCGCTTTATCGGCACCAAGGCGAGTGCGGAATTTGATTTTTACACTGCAACGCTGCGGGTGGATTACTATGACGGCAAGCACACCGCAGAGCACAAGTTTGTATACCCCGAAGGGCTGGGCCATTTCGGCGGAGACGAAAAGCTGGCTCGGGGGTTCCTGATGGTCCTGAACGGCGCCGACAGCCACTCGGATCTGGAGCAGGGCCTTGCCAGCGCAGCGGCTTGCCTGGCTGCTAAAAAGTCCGCAGAAACCAGAACGGAAGTGCCCATCGAATACGGGTTCTGAGAGAGCCTGACTTCCCGGTAAAAGAATATGAAAAGCCCCCGTATTCACGAGAATACGGGGGCTTTTGCGTACATAGGGGAATGGTGGGACGCACGGAATCCTGAAAAATCAGATGAGAATGCCGTTGCAGTGGTCGATTTCGTGCTGGATGATCTGGGCTGTCCAGCCGGTGAAGGTCTTTAGACGGGTCTGGAATGCCTCATTCTGATATTGAACCTTGATTTTCTGGAAACGCTGGATCTTTCGGGGGCCGCCCAGCAGGGAAAGGCACCCTTCCTCTGTTTCGTAGGGGCCGGATTTGCTGACAATTTCCGGATTCATCATGGTCATATAGGTGCCGTCGCAGTCAAAGACAATGATCCGCTTGTTGATGCCAATCATATTTGCCGCCATGCCGACACAGCTGTCTTTGTGGGCGGCGAGGGTGTCCAGCAGATCCCGAGCCACCTGCAGGTCGTCTTTTGTTGCGATCTGCGATTTCTGAGCAAGCCAGATGGGATCGTGTGCAAGTTCCTTAATCATATGGATTCTCCTTCGTTTGGTAGGGTATGACCCTGACGGTCAATGCAGACCCGTATAGCGGGGCAGCGGGTAGTCCATTTCGTAATTCCGGCACAGATCCAGAAAGGCCTGGGCCGAGGTGGTGAGAAATTTATCCCTGTGGTAGACGATATGGAAATGTCTGGTGAAGTTCAGACCTTCCACCTGAATGGCGGTGACCAGTCCGTATTCCAGCGGCGCAGTCACCATCCGGTGGGGGAGCACCGCAATGCCCAGACCGTTGATCACGGCGTTTACCAGTGCCGTGGTGCTGACGGCTTCCCAGACGGGGGTAACGGAAAAACCGGCCCGTTCCGTCACCTGATCGAATAGATCACGGGTGCCGCTTCCCGGTTCCCGGAGCAGGAAATTCTGCTTTTTGAATTCCTCTATGGAGATGGTCTGCCAGGGCAGAAATTTCCCATCCGCAGGGACGATCACGGTCAGGCGGTCTTCCATGTATGCTTCTGAAATCAGGGAAGGGTGATGGGGAATGCCTTCAATCAGTGCAAAATCCAGCTCGTTATTGAGTAGCTTCTGCTCCAGAATTTCAGAGGGAGCCACGACGCTGTGGACCTGGGTCCCGGGATAGCGGTAGTGGAAGGCCTTCACATAATTGGGCAGAAACTGGGAACCGATGGTGATGCTGGAACCCACACGCAGAACGCCGAAGGAATCCCAGTCCCGCATTCCTTTTTCCAGATGGTCGAACATATCGCAGATGTGGGTGGCGTATTCCCGAAAATGCTGCCCGGCCTCGGTGAGATGCAGCCGCCGTCCGATGCGGTCGAACAGAACCACGCCATAGTACTGCTCCAGCTCCTTCACCGCAAGGCTGACAGCGGGCTGGGTCATGTGCAGGGCGGCTGCGGCCTTGGTGGTGTTGTCGCCGTTGTCACAGATGGACAGAAATATCTTCATATGTCTCAGTGTCAAAGCATGACCCCCCTTGCCTTATATCGATTTCGTTATTATAATAATTAAATTATATTATTTTCTTTATGATTCGTCAAGGTATATACTGTTAGAGATAGGAGTGAGGAGATTGAAAGAAAAAAATAAATATCTGAAACTATTTACATCGACATTCCAGTTAAGCGCCTGTACTTTTGGCGGCGGATTTGTCATCATCCCCCTGATGCGCAAGAAGTTCGTGGAAGATCTCGGCTGGATCGACGAGCAGGAAATGATGGACCTGACGGCAATTGCCCAGTCCTCTCCCGGAGCCATTGCGGTTAATGCAGCCATTCTGGTGGGTTACCGTGTTGCCGGCATCCCCGGCGCTCTGCTGACCGTGTCCGGCTCTGTTCTGCCCCCGCTGATCATCATTTCGATCATTTCCATGTTCTACAAGGCCTTCCGTGACAATGCAATTGTCAACATGGCAATGACCGGTATGCTGGCCGGTGTTGCTGCAGTTATCATGGATGTGGTTGTGACCATGGCCAAGAGCATTTTCAAGCTGAAACGAGTCCTGCCGCTGCTGGTCATGCTGGGATCGTTCATTGCCACCTATTTCTTCAAGGTCAACATCCTGATCATCATCCTGGTCTGCGCCGTTGTCGGTGCGCTGGATACCATTTACCAGCAGAAACATAGAAAGGAGCTTGCATAATCATGATTTTTGTACAATTATTCTGGAGCTTCTTTCAGATCGGACTGTTCAGCATTGGCGGCGGCTACGCTGCAATGCCCCTGATTCAGAACCAGGTGGTGGAGCTGCATTCCTGGTTGACCATGACTCAGTTTGCTGATATCATGACCATTGCAGAAATGACCCCCGGCCCCATTGCAATCAACTCTGCAACCTTCGTCGGTATCCAGATCGCCGGTATCCCCGGTGCGCTGGTTGCGACTCTGGGCTGCGTGTTACCTTCCTGCATCATCGTCATGACCCTTGCCTATGTCTACTACCGCTTCCGCGGCCTGAGCATGGTTCAGGGCGTTCTGGGCGGCCTGCGGCCTGCGGTTATCGCTATGATCGCATCTGCCGGTATCTCTCTGCTGCTGATGGCTCTGTACGGACAGAAGACCTGGCCCGCAGATCTGTCTGCAATTAACTTCATTTCTCTGGCGATTGTTGCAGTTGGATTCTTCATCCTGCGCAAATGGAAAACCAATCCCATCTATGTGATGGCCGGTGCCGGTGTCGCAGGTGTGATTCTGTACTCGATTTTTTAGGAGATAATCTTATGCATTATGTGATCCAGACGGGAATCCTGTTTTCAGGAGAAAACCAACCTCTTGTGCGGTTAAAGGGCGCATTTTCCGGTCAGGAAAAGACAATCTGCACCCCGGATGGAGCCATTGTGATGCGAACCGGAATTCGCACCATTCCTCAGACCTGCGAGTATGGCGGAGATGTGCGCAGCCACGAATATGTTCTTTCCAACGAGGACGGAACCACGGTGGCTACGGCAAGACCGGATTACGCAGAGGAATCAGACCCTTCTGTGACCGGATGGCCCGTGTGCAGGATGCCCCGGGTCGACCATGCGCAGGTGTCTTTGCGGGGAAAAGATTATCGGCTCAACTTCCAGAACAGCCAGAATTACACGCTGACGGATTCTGATTATGCAACGCGCGTTCAGATCATCCATCGGGGATTGATGGGCGGATGGAATGTGGAAGCTGACGAGGCATTTTTGCCGGGAGAGCTGTGCGGAATCTTTGCCTTCTGCCGGTATCTGGAGCAGGAGAACGAACCCATGGTAATTTAACCTGGGGTTCGATGCTGAAAAATCACAAAACGCACCGAGGTTTCAGACTTCGGTGCGTTTCTTTTTGCAGGGGAAAATGCGAAAAATGGGCAGCTGTACGGCTGCCCAACAGATTAAGTATATCAAAGTGACAGGATAATTGTCAACAGAATGTCAGAGAATACGGGTGAAATCTGCGGTTTCAACAACTTATGTGCACAATATTTGTGCGCTGTGTATCTTGCATTCAGGACGGGCGTGTGTTAAATTATAGACACGAAGAGGTGATACCAATGCAGAGGTAAAACCCCCTAAAGATGTGGCTTTTAACCAAAGAAATCTTCCGATTATATAGAGTTTCTGAGAAGTAAGAAGAAAATAGGAATGTAAGATCATTAACGGGAGTATCTTAAAAATGTGATAGCAGCCACATCATAGACAATAGAAAGTGAGGTTATCCAATGATTGAACCCAAGCATTCAGGGAATAACCCTTGACCGGCACCGTGGTTAGATGGCTAGGTCGAGGGTTATTCCTATTTTTTGCAGCGTCACGCCGGATACGGCGTTTTTTTATTGCCCAAAGGGTTCTGATTGTGCTATAATACCTCTGATTTTATGAGAAATGAGGCTTGTGATATGACACTGGTACAGGGCAGACCCTCTGATTGCTCCGGACGGCTGGAGAAAGAGGTTCGTGTGTATGACTTTTTGGATGGGCTGGGCATCGACTATCAGCGAATCGACCATGAAGCGGCCATGACCATGGAGGCCTGTGCTGCGGTGGATGAGGCGCTGGAGGCTCCCATCTGCAAGAATTTGTTGCTGTGCAATCGACAGAAAACCGACTTCTACCTGTTGCTGCTGCCGGGGGACAAGCCCTTCAAAACTTCGGTGCTGTCCAAACAGATCGGATCGTCCCGGCTGTCCTTTGCAGATGCAGAGTTTATGGAACGGTTTCTGGATATCACTCCCGGCTCCTTGAGCGTGCTGGGTCTGATGAACGATACCGAGCATCATGTACAGCTGCTGATTGACGAAGATGTGCTGAAAGGGGAATATGTTGGGTGTCACCCCTGCATTAATACCTCTTCGCTGCGGCTGAAGACCTGCGATTTGATGGACAAGATTATCCCTGCCATGGGACACGAGCCCAGAATGGTGGTACTGGAATAAAGAAATGACAGCGCCTGTGCAAATCGCATATGCGCTGTTTTATCATGGATGTCAGAATGTCTGAAATGGAGAAAAATGAGAAACAGGTGACATCCTGTTGATTTATCCGGGGAATTTCGATACAATAACAAATAGTGAATTTTTGAGGATGCGAGAGATATAGGGGGTTCTCAATGAAAAATCAATGGAAAATTCTTCCCAATATTCTTTTAGGTAATGCGCTGCTTGCATTTGCAATCTGTGCATTTGTTGTGCCCAACGGTTTTATGCTGGGCGGTGCCAACGGCATTGCTTTGGGACTGCAGCAGTTTATCCCGGTGAAATTGTCCATTCTGGCAGCGATGGTAAATGGTACGCTGTTCTTCGTTGGCTGGGCATTCATGGGCTGGCAGTTTGCCGCAGCTTCCCTTGCATCAACGGTGATCTATCCGTGCATCATGGCGGTGTTTGAGGTGCTGCCTCTGGGCACGCTGTTTACAGAAGACAAGCTGGTCTGCGCAATTTTCTGTGCATTGACCGCAGGAATCGGCATCGGTTTGGTTGTGCGAGCCGGTGGTTCCACAGGCGGTATGGATATTCCGCCGTGTATTCTCTACAAGTACAAGGGAATCCCTGTGGGAAAATCCATGTTCTTCTTTGATGCGGTGGTTGTGCTGCTGCAGGTATGCATCAAGGGTATGGATGGAATCCTCTACAGCATCATTATCATTCTCATCATGTCCACTACGGTGGACCGTGTGGTCGTTTCCGGCGAGCGGAAGGTGGAAATCACCGTGATTTCTCCGGAATACGAGAAGATTCGGGAGGAAATTCTGAAGAATATGGACTGCGGTGTCACGCTGCTGAATGTGGAGACCGGCTATGACCGAATCCCGCAGCAGGCGATCTACTCAGTGGTTTATGCCAACAAGTATCCGGAAATCCGTGATGCCATTTTGGCAATCGATTCCCACGCATTTATCGTCGCAGGCGATGTGAAAAATGTAAACGGCAGAGGCTACACCCTGGACCGTGTTGCAAATGAATCATAAGAAAACCCCGGAAACTTGAGTTTCCGGGGTTCTTTTATTGCAGGAGCAGGCCCAAAAGATTGGAGTCGGTCAGGCCGGGGCAGGTATAGGCTCCGTCCAGCAGAGCGTCCATGTTCTCCGAATCGTTTTCGATTTCCTTGGAGAACAGCTGAATGCAGTTGACCTGAGATGCAAAGTCATCACCGCAGAGGAATGCTGCCATGATGCAGTAGGTGACGATGAATTTGATGCGGCAGACCAGATCGTAGTCGGACACCGCCTGGTAATAATACCGATAGATTCCGTACTGGGACAGCTGGCGCAGGCAATCAAACCAGCTGGGGGCAGCATGGGGGTTGTCGAGCAGGTTCTTCCAGCGGTCAGTAAGAATCTCCAGATTCCGGAAGGTATCCAGCAGGGCAGGGAAGTCACCGGCACCTGCAAAGCCCCTGGCTTCTTCCAAAGCAGCGGCCGGGTCGAAGGGCGTTTCTTCTGCGCCGTCGATCTGCGCCTGGATGTGGTAGCTGTACATCAGCAAAATGGAAAGGCGTTCCCCCATGGAAAACCGGGTATCTGCCATCAGGGAGAGAGCAACGGGACGGGTACGCTGCAGAAGTGCCATCAGTTCCTCGTCGCATTCCGGCTCGCCGGGTTCTTCTGTGGCGGATGTGGTCAGTGACCATTCTTTGGAGCTTAACATAATTCTTGCTGCTTCCGGGCAGCTCATTTCCAGATCGTGCTCGATAAAGGGACCGTAATCCTGTTTGATTCGGGGAAATTCCTGGCAGACCTGACTCAGAGCATCGTGACCCAGAGTGCACTGGACCCGGCACAGGCCGTCGGGCTGCCACAGGGGACAGCGGCCTTCCTGATTGTGGCCCAGGTAGGTGTCGCCGTCTTCTTCGTACATGGCGCTGCGCAGTGCGTCACCCAGAGGGCCTTCCAGTGAGCGGTAATTTGCGGCAGTATCCTCATCGACCTGCACATCCCATTCGCGGCAGCAGCTATCGGGACAGCGCCCGGCGATGCAGTGAAAGTCATTATAATAAGATGGATAAATATGTTCCATGAAATCGCCTCCAATGGAGTCAGTATAGCCGATGGTGGGGACATTTTCAAGGCATAAAAAAATCGGGAATCCCAAATGGAATTCCCGATTCAATTTTTCAGAAAGGATTAGCCCTTCAGGGACTCCTCAACAGCAACAGCCACGGAAACGGTCATGCCGACCATGGGGTTGTTACCTGCGCCCAGGAAGCCCATCATTTCAACGTGAGCGGGGACGGAGGAAGAACCAGCAAACTGTGCATCGGAGTGCATACGACCCATGGTGTCGGTCATGCCGTAGGAAGCGGGACCTGCAGCCATGTTGTCGGGGTGCAGAGTACGGCCCGTGCCACCACCGGAAGCAACGGAGAAGTACTTCTTACCCTGCTCGACACATTCCTTCTTGTAGGTGCCGGCAACGGGATGCTGGAAACGGGTGGGGTTGGTGGAGTTACCGGTGATGGAAACGTCAACACCTTCCATGTGCATGATAGCAACGCCTTCACGGACATCGTCACAGCCGAAGCAACGGACAGCAGCACGCTCGCCTTCGGAGTACTTCCACTCCTTAACGACAGTCAGCTCGCTGGTGTAGTAGTCGAACTTGGTCTGCACGTAGGTGAAGCCATTGATTCTGGAGATGATCTGAGCAGCGTCCTTGCCCAGACCGTTCAGAATAACACGCAGGGGCTCCTTACGAGCCTTGTTAGCGGAACGGGCAATGCCGATAGCGCCTTCAGCAGCAGCGAAGGACTCGTGGCCAGCCAGGAATGCGAAGCACTTGGTCTCGTCACGCAGCAGCATAGCGCCCAGGTTGCCGTGGCCCAGACCGACCTTACGGTCCTCAGCAACGGAGCCGGGGATGCAGAATGCCTGCAGGCCGATGCCGATAGCCTCAGCAGCGTCAGCAGCAGTCTTAACGTCCTTCTTCAGAGCGATAGCAGCGCCCATGCAGTAGGCCCATGCAACGTCCTCGAAGCAGATGGGCTGAATGCCCTTAACGATGGTGTAGGGGTCGAAGCCCTTAGCCTGGCAGATCTCACGGCACTCTTCAACAGAGTTCAGACCGTACTGAGCAAGGACACCATTGATTTTGTCGATCTTTCTTTCGTAACCTTCAAACAAAGCCATGTTTCATGCCCTCCTCTTAGTCTTTACGGGGATCGATATACTTGACAGCACCATCGAAACGGCCGTAGGTACCCTTTGCCTTTTCGAGAGCGGTGTTAGCATCGTCACCCTTCTTGATGAAGTCCATCATCTTACCCAGGTTGATGAACTCGTAGCCAATGATCAGGTTGTCCTCGTCCAGAGCACAGCGGGTAACATAACCCTCAGCCATCTCCAGGTAACGGGGGCCCTTAGCCTTGGTAGCGAACATGGTGCCAACCTGGCTGCGCAGGCCCTTGCCCAGGTCTTCCAGGGAAGCGCCGACTGCGAGGCCGCCTTCGGAGAATGCGGACTGGCTGCGGCCGTAAACGATCTGCAGGAACAGTTCACGCATAGCGGTGTTGATAGCATCACATACCAGGTCGGTGTTCAGAGCTTCCAGAATGGTCTTACCAATCAGGATCTCGGAAGCCATAGCTGCGGAGTGGGTCATGCCGGAGCAGCCCAGAGTCTCAACCAGAGCCTCTTCGATGATACCTTCCTTGATGTTCAGGGTCAGCTTACATGCACCCTGCTGAGGTGCGCACCAGCCCACACCGTGGGTGAAGCCGCTGATATCCTGAATCTGCTTAGCCTGAACCCACTTGCCCTCTTCGGGGATGGGTGCAGGACCGTGGTAAGCGCCCTTACCGACGGAGCACATGTTTTGTACTTCTGCACTATAAATCATGGCAAAAATTCCTTTCTTTTCTAAAAGTCGGGAGTATTCCCGCCTTCGGATAGATTTGCTTTTGGAAAATAGACATTCTCCGGGGTCATTATACAATAATATCCATAGTATTGTCAATCAATTCCGTCATAAAATATCGGTATAACGGTTTTAGAAGACGGTTATTTCTGTACTTCGGCAACAAACGCAGCCTTGTCCTGGGACTTGAAGAAGGCAGAGCCGGAAACCAGAACATTTGCACCTGCTTCCTTGCAGACAGGAGCGGTGCGCAGGTCTACACCGCCGTCAACCTGAAGCAGGCATTCGGGGTTCACAGATGCCAGCTTCTCCTTCAGCCAGACCAGCTTGGGCATCATGTCGCCCATGAAGCTCTGACCGCCAAAGCCGGGCTCCACTGTCATGATCAGGATCATGTCGCACTCGCCAAGATAAGGCTCCAGTGCTTCAACAGGAGTGCCGGGCTTGATGGAAAGACCCGCCTTGACACCCTTTGCGCGGATGTTTTTCAAGGTTTGGTGAATGTTTTCCGGGGTGTCTGCTTCCAGATGAACCGTAAGATAGTCTGCACCGCTGGCACAGAACTGATCCACATAGCGGATGGGTCTGTCGATCATCAGGTGCACATCCAGCACAAGATCCGTAACCTTGCGCAGGGCGGCGACCACAGGGATACCAATGGTGATGTTGGGGACGAAGTGACCGTCCATGACATCCACGTGGATCCAGGGAGCACCGGCATCTTTGCAGACATGGATATCCCGCTCCAGATTTACAAAATCAGCGGACAGGATCGAGGGCGAAATAATGGCCATTTATTGAATTCCTCCCATAAAATTCAAAATAATTATATCTTCACAATCATATCATACGAACGCTTTCTTTGCAACGAATGAATGATTCACAAAAAACGGTACATACTAGAAAGCGAACCCAATTTGAAGGAGGATTTTATTATGAATGTCAATAAGTGTATCGAATGTACCGTAAGCCAGTGTGCAAACCATGCATCTTCCGGCAACTACTGCGCTCTGGATCGCATCATGGTGGGCACCCACGAGTGCAACCCCACTCAGGATCAGTGCACAGACTGCATGAGCTTCCGCAAGAAGTAAGCATCTGCCGCAGCGCAGTGCTGCGGCGTACTTATCCGGCGCTTGACGATAGGGGCTTCCGGGGGTATGATGAAGAAGATATGTCGGTTTCACTCTTTTCTTAACGAAAGTTTATATTTCGTTTGGTTCAGCGACATAGATTCTTCATATATTATGAATATGATGATTGCAAAGAAATTCCAAGGAGGAATGACCCATGGAACCCTATGAAAACGAGGACGAACAGTCCGTAAATAACACGGAGCCTGAAGCAGCTCAGCCGTTTGCAGAACATGACGGAAGTGAACCTGCGCAGCAGAGTGCGGCCCAGGAACAGTCACAGAACACATACCAGCCCAATTCGACCGGTTCATATCGTGGAGCAGGCGCAGGCCAGAAGGAATCTCCCTATGCCAATTCCCCTTATTATGCATACAATCAGACGGGCAGCCAAACCGACTATGGTGCGGCACAGAACTCCGGATTCCAGCAGGAAACCGAACAGCCCAAGGCTGAAAAACCCAAGAAGCCCCGCAAGAAGATGAGCACCAGGACAAAGCATGTGATTGCAGCAGTTCTGGCGGTGGTTGTGGTTATTGGCAGCTGCGCGACAACCGCAGGCCTGATCAACCGCCACTGGCAGAAAGAGCAGGCAAAGGTTTACAGTGACTTCAATTCCCAGATTGCTCAGCTGCAGGAAGAGCTCAAGCGTGTGGGCGGCGTTACCGGCAGTAACAGCGTTTCCGGTTCTCCCGTGGCAGCTGAGGGCGCTATGACTCCCAGCCAGGTTTATGCCATGAATGTCAACAGCGTTGTGGCAATCTCCAACCAGACCACCACCAATGTGTGGGGCCAGGTGACTGAGATGGCATCCTCCGGCAGCGGATTTATCCTCACAGAGGACGGTTATATCATTTCCAACTACCATGTGGTAGAAGGTGCAAGCACTCTGACGGTCATGACCTATCTTGGTGATGAGTACCCGGCAGAGCTGATTGGTTACGATGCGCTGAATGATGTTTCTCTGCTGAAAGTCGATGCAAAGGGTCTGACTCCCGTTAAAATCGGCAGCTCGGAAAATCTGATCGTAGGCGATCAGGTGGTGGCAATCGGCAACCCTCTGGGTGAGCTGACCTCTTCTCTGACCGTTGGTTATATCAGCGCCAAGGACAGAACCATCAACACAGACGGCAACCTCATCAATATGATGCAGACCGATGCAGCCATCAATCCCGGCAACTCCGGCGGCCCCCTGTTCAACATGAAGGGTGAAGTCGTAGGTATCACCACCGCCAAATTCTCCGGTTCCACTTCTTCCGGCGCATCCATCGAGGGTATCGGCTTTGCTATTCCCATTGACGATGTGATGAGCATGATTTCTGATTTGAAGGATTTCGGTTATCTGAAGAATCAGGCATATCTGGGTGTCACCGTCATGGAGATGGATTCCAGAACAGCAAGTATGTATTCTCTGCCCACCGGCTCCTATGTTCAGAGTGTGGTAGAGGGCAGCTGCTCGGAAAAGGCAGGTATCCAGCCCAAGGACATCATCATTGCAGTTGGCGATCATGAAGTCACCAGCAATGCAGGTCTGACCAGTGCGCTGCGCAAGTTCAGCGCCGGAGACACCACCACCATCAAGGTGTTCCGTGCAGGTCAGGAAGTGGAGCTGAAGATCACCTTTGACGAAAAGCCCCAGACCCCTGCAACAGAGCCTGTAGAAAATCAGCAGCCGACTCAGCCGATGCCTCCCCAGTCTCAGGATCCTTCGGCTATGAATCCCTTTGATTTCTTCTTCGGCGGTCGTCCTTAACAGACACAGGGCGGTTTCAGGAAAATATTTGAAACAAGGCACGGCACTTTCTGGAAAGAGAAAGCGCCGTGCCTGCTTTTTATGGGCAGAAAAGAATCAGAGAAGTTAAGAAAAATACGGTTGTTCTTCTGAACTATCCATCGTATAATGATTGCACAGGTGAAAATCGTGATATGCGGCACTTTGCCGGATGGACAGAAAGGGAAGTGAATGGATGAGTTTTCGTTATCTGTTTTTTGATACCGACATTGGATATTTTCTTCAAATGATCCCGGTGGCGCTGGTTGCCGGATTGATATGCTTTTTCTGCAAGCGGAAAAAAGATCCACATCTGGGAGCAGGGAAGATTGCGGTGGCATCGTTGTTTCCTGCGTATCTTGCATCTCTGGTATGTTTAACGCTTTTTGTGGAATGTGTCAGTGCATTTTATTATTTCCTGTTTTATCATATGCCGCCCTGGCCCCAGGGAGAGGGATGGGATTACCTGTTTTCCTTTAATTTCAGCTACTGTATGGAAATCAGATTTTTGGATAACTTCCGTTCGGAAAACCTTGGAAATATCCTGATGTTCCTGCCGTTTGGTATTCTGTATCCGCTGTTTCGCCGGGGGAGTTCCTGGAAACGGACGCTGCTTGCGGGCTGCCTGACATCCGTTGTGCTTGAGAACCTCCAGCCATTTGTGGGGCGGAGCTTTGACATCAATGACATCATCCTGAACAGCTTCGGTACACTGGTATCGACTCTGGTTTTTTATGGGATATGGCAGCTTGTGCACCGGAAAAGAAATGGGTAAAATCCCGGGTTCAGAGCAGAATCCCTGCAAAAAATGCAAAAATAAATACCGAGGAGGGCGATAAAACCTTCCTCGGTATTTTTACTTTATTTTTGCGGTTGCAAATCCGAAAGCGTTTGTTTTTTCAACAGACTTTCAAATCTTGCATTACATACACATGTTTGCCACCGGGCTGTGGAAAAAATCAATAATTCTCAGCGTGAACTTCAAAATAGGACTGGGGATGGTTGCAGGTGGGGCATACATCGGGAGCCTTGGTACCGACCACGATGTGACCGCAGTTGCGGCATTCCCAAACCTTGACCTCGCTCTTTTCAAAGACCTCGGCAGCTTCCACATTGTGCAGCAGTGCGCGATAGCGCTCTTCGTGGTGCTTTTCGATGGCGGCTACCAGACGGAACTTGGCGGCCAGCTCAGCAAAACCCTCTTCCTCAGCGGTCTTGGCAAAGCCCTCGTACATATCGGTCCATTCGTAGTTCTCGCCTTCAGCAGCAGAGATAAGATTCTGTGCGGTGTTGCCTACGCCGGACAGCTCCTTGAACCACAGCTTGGCGTGCTCTTTTTCGTTGTCGGCGGTCTTCAGAAACAGGGAAGCAATCTGCTCGTAGCCTTCCTTTTTAGCCACGGATGCAAAATAGGTGTATTTATTGCGAGCTTCGGACTCGCCGGAGAAGGCGGCTCTCAGATTCTGTTCGGTCTTGGTGCCTGCATACTTGTTACTCATGAAAAATACCTCCGATATATTCATAAAATAGGGGGATACCCTTTAGATTATGATACCCAGAAATCAGAGAATAGTCAATAAATGGATTGTAAGATTTTGGATTTACCGGGAAAAAACAGTGGGCAGGGTACTATTCATAGGTTTCATCTGCCCACACGGCGGTATCATTTCTGCCGGTGGGGGTGGAGCCGAAGTACTTGCTGTAGGCACGGGTGAAGGAGGAATAGCTGTGCCAGCCGCAGCGGAAGCAGGCTTCTGTGGCGCTGATGCCCTGAGCAATCAGATCTCGGGCGTACAGGAGCCGGCGGTGGGAAAGATAGCTGTGGATGGAATCGCCTGTTTCCCGGCGGAACAGCCGCATCATATGATATTTGCTCAGATAGAATCGTTCTGCCAGTGCATCTATGGTGATATCCTCAGTCAGATGGGCATCCAGATATCGCAGAATTTCCAGCACCCGGCTGCTGTGGGGCTGCATAGGACAGGGAACATTCCCGTCAGGATGCTGTAAACTTCTGCCGGTTTCCACCAGAAGTCTCAGCAGCAGGCCGTTGCTGAGAATGACCCGGCCGTAGGCATTCCCGGAAAGTTCCTTTTCCAGCTCATCTGCAATGGCAAACAGACTGCGCCGCCTGGGCTCGCTGAGCCGGAGCACGTGGCCGTGTTTTCCGGAAAAACAGTCCATCAGATTGCATTCCCGGTCGGACTGCTGCTGCAGAAACTCCGGAGAGATATAGATGATGGTACGCTCGTACGGAACGCCTTTTTCAAATTCCGGACGGTGGACGCAGCGGCTGCCGATGAGCACAATGTCACCGGACTCAAGGGAATAACGCTGGCCCTCCACGCTGTAGCCGCCGGAGCCGGAGCGCAGCAGCAGGAGCTTGCAAAATTCGTGGTAATGGAAGCCAACATTTGTTCCCTGAGCATCCTGAAGATGGAATAAACGGAAATCTTCCAGAAGATATCCTCGCTTTTCGTACTCCTGTTCCATACTGTTACCTCCTGAAGAGCATCTTTTGCAATAATAATAGCATATAATGCATTTTATTTGCAAGTCATGCCCAGTAAAATGTGTATAGAATATGCATTCATCTTTCTTGGAGGATTTGATGGAATGAAAAAAGGATTTTTGAAGAATTACGGATTTTTGATTTTCATGCTGACGGGCATCGTGTCCGGCTGTATTGTAGGTGTTGTGTGGGATGATGCTGCAAAGCTGGCTCCGCTGGGCACGGTGTTTACCAACCTGATGTTCTGTGTGGTAGTTCCCATGGTGTTCTGCTCCATTGCATCGGCAATCGCCAATATGCACAGCATGAAGCGTGCGGGTAAAGTCATGGGCGTGACCGTTGTGACATTCTGTGTTACGGCGGCTATTGCAGCATTGCTGATGTATGTGGTTGTCAGCATTTTCCCGGTAGTAAACGGTAAATACGATATTGTGGAAGGCCAGGTCGGTGAGACCATGGGCGCAGCGGATCTGGTGATCAACTTCTTCACCAAGCCTGACTTCATTGATCTGTGGAGCCGGAAGGCAATTCTGCCCCTGATCGTTGCGGCTGTGATTTTCGGCTTCGGCATCCAGATGAACGGCGGCCCCGAGACCATGACCGCCAAGATGCTGAAGGATCTGACCGAGTGCATCATGAAGACCGTCAAGATCATTACTTATTATGCCCCCATTGGCTTCTTTGGCTTCTTTGCAAATCTGGTTTCCACCCACGGTGCTGACCTCATCGGCGATTACGGTCGTACGCTGATCATGTACTATGTGGTGAGCTTTGTGTATATGCTGGTGTTCTTCCCGCTGTATGCCCGTTTCGGCGGCGGCAAGGGCGCTGCAAAGGTGATGTTTAAGAACCTGTTCAAGCCCGCAGCAGTTTCCTTTGGTACCTGCTCCAGCGTTGCAACCATTCCCACCAATATGGAAGCTGCGGAAGAAACCGGCGTTTCCTCTGATGTTACCAACATTGTTCTGCCTCTGGGTGCAACCATGCACATGGACGGCAGTGCCATGTCTGCCATTGTCAAGGTGGCATTCCTGTTTGGCCTCTTCGGTCAGGACTTTAACACCGGCCGTGCAATTCTTGCAATCGTCGTTGCGGTGCTGTCCTCTGTTGCCATGTCCGGTATTCCCGGTGGCGGCGGTACCGGAGAACTGGCTCTGTGCACCATCTTCTTCCCGGATCAGCTGGCAGTTGCCTTCCCCTTTGCACTGGCACTGGGCAATCTGGTGGATCCCCCTGCAACTATGGTCAATGCCGCAGGCGACTATGTGACCACCTTCATCGTGGAGCGCTATGTCACCGGCAAGGATTGGCTGCAGAAAAAACTGCATCAGAATCAAGAGTAATAAGCTTTTCAAACCGCCTGACACCGGGCGGTTTGATTTTTTTCTATTGACAGCGGCGTTCGGCTGTGGTATAACGATGAAAACATATAAAACCGTTGAGGCGGAGATAACGGTGGGAAAGGGATCCACAGAGAGTCCGGGGTGCTGGGAGCCGGGCGTTTACCATCCATCAAATGGACCGCTGAGGGTGCGAGGAAATGGCTTCTGCCAGAGTATTTCGCAACGCGAAGGCATGCGTCAGTTGCCGGAGATGTGTTGGCATCTTACAGAGTGTGCAGTATAAGTGTACTGTGAACCAAGGTGGTATCGCGGATTTGTATTTAATTCGTCCTTGGCAGAGGAGTTCCTCTGTCAAGGGCGATTTTTTATTTTCAGGAGGTTTGCATATGGGCAAGATCGGTCGTTTTGGAATCCACGGCGGACAGTATATCCCCGAGGTGCTGATGAATGCTGTAACAGAATTGGACGAAGCTTATCAGTTTTACAAGAATGATCCCCAGTTTAATCGGGAACTGACGGCACTTTTGAACGATTATGCCGGACGCCCATCCCGGCTTTACTATGCAGAAAAGATGACCCGGGATCTGGGCGGTGCCAAAATATATCTGAAGCGTGAGGACTTAAATCACACCGGCGCACATAAAATCAACAATGTTCTGGGTCAGGCTCTGCTGGCAAAGAAGATGGGCAAGACCCGGCTGATTGCCGAAACCGGTGCCGGTCAGCACGGTGTTGCCTCAGCCACGGCAGCAGCGCTGATGGATATGGAGTGCGTAGTATTCATGGGCGAAGAGGATACCAAGCGGCAGGCACTGAATGTGTATCGCATGAAGCTGCTGGGCGCAGAGGTTGTTCCCGTGACCAGCGGCACGGCAACGCTGAAGGATGCGGTGAACGAGGCCATGGGCGAGTGGACCCGCAGAATCCACGACACCCACTACTGTCTGGGCTCTGCGGTGGGCCCTCACCCGTTCCCCACCATTGTCCGGGACTTTCAGGCAGTGATCTCCAAGGAAATCAAGGAGCAGATTTTACAAAAAGAGGGCAGACTTCCGGATGCGGTGGTGGCCTGCGTAGGCGGCGGCTCCAATGCCATCGGCAGTTTTTACCACTTCATTGGTGACGAGGGCGTGCGGCTCATCGGCTGCGAAGCAGCAGGCCGGGGCATCGACACCTACGAAACTGCCGCCACGGTGAACACCGGTTCCGTGGGCATCTTCCACGGCATGAAGTCTTATTTCTGCCAAGACGAGTTTGGTCAGATTGCGCCGGTGTACTCCATTTCTGCAGGGTTGGACTATCCCGGTATTGGCCCGGAGCATTCTTATCTGCATGATCTGGGCAGGGCAGAGTATGTTCCTGTAACCGATGATGAGGCAGTGGAGGCATTTGAGTATCTTGCAAAGACCGAGGGTATCATTCCTGCCATCGAGTCGGCTCATGCCATTGCCTATGCAAGAAAACTGGCTCCCACCATGGGAAAAGACAAGATCATCGTTGTGACCGTATCCGGTCGCGGCGACAAGGACTGTGCAGCCATTGCACGATACAGAGGGGAGGATCTGCATGAATAAGATCGAAAAAGCATTTGAAAAGGGCAAGGCATTTATCGCCTTTATTACCTGCGCAGACCCCGATTTCGCCACCACGGAGAAAACCGTGCTGGCGGCGGTGGAAAACGGAGCCGATCTGATCGAGCTGAACATTCCGTTTTCTGACCCCACAGGTGTGGACGGTGCCATTCAGAAGGCCAATCTCCGGGCGCTTCAGACAGGCGTGACCACCGACACCATCTTTGCCTTTGTAAAGCAGCTGCGAGACAAGGTGGATGTGTCTCTGGTGTTTTCCACCTATGCAAATGTGGTGTTCAGCTACGGCATCGACCGGTTCCTCTCCGGCTGCGCAGATGCCGGAATCGACGGCCTGATCGTGCCGGATGTGCCCTTTGAAGAGCAGGACGAATTCCTGCCGTGCTGCGAAAAGTACGGTGTCCCTCTGATTTCCATGATTTCGGTCACATCGAAAAAGCGGATTCAGGCGATTGCCTCTCATGCCAGAGGATTCCTGTATATCATGACCTGCCCTGGAGGAACGGCAGAGGAACTGTCGGAAATCGTTTCGCAGATTCGTAAATATACCAATCTACCCTGCGCGGTCTGCATCAGCAGTACGGATTCTCCCTATGTATTGCAGAGTGCGGCCCTGGCGGATGGAATTATAGAAGATTCCAGTATTGTGGAGCTGATGGAAAAGCATGGAACGGCCTGCGCACCCTATGTGGGGGCGTATATCAGAAGCCGGAAGGCTATGCTGAAGTCAATTTGAAGGAAACTGCTCCTCAAAAGAGGAGCAGTTTTGTTAGATTCGCATATTGTATTTTATATGGGTGCGTGTTATCATGTGGAATACAATTGTTTTTGCAGTAAAGACAAATGACTGCGTGGAGGTGTGTTATGAAGTATATCGTGGTATTGGGCGATGGTATGGCAGGTCTGCCGCTGAAAGAATTGGGCGGCAAGACAACGCTGGAAGCAGCCAGAACCCCGGTGATGGATGAAATGGCCGGCAAGGGCGAGATGGGCATGGTGCAGAATGTGCCGGCGGGAATGGCTCCCGGCTCGGATGTGGCAAACCTTGCAGTGATGGGATATGACCCCGGGGTTTACTATTCCGGGCGCTCTCCTGTGGAGGCGCTGAGCATCGGCATTCCCATGTCGGATGACGATGTGATTTTCCGGTGTAATCTTGTAACACTGACTGAACAGGAGCCGTATGCGGAAAAGACCATCGTGGATCACAGCTCCAGTGAGATTTCGTCCGAGGATGCAGACATCCTGATGGATGCGATACGCGAGGCTTTTAACTCGGAGGAATTTCAGTTCTACTCGGGGACGGCTTACCGGCACATCTGTGTCTGGAAGCACGGACGGGTGCTGGATATGACACCGCCCCACGACCATCTGGGAAAGGTGATTGGCCCGTATCTGCCGGAAGAAAAGCGTTTTCGGGATATGATGGAGCGCAGCTTTGAAATCCTCAACAACCACCCGCTGAATCTGGAGCGGGCGGCAATGGGAAAGAACAAGGCCAATTCCCTCTGGTTCTGGGGGGCAGGAACAAAACCGAAACTCAAGAATTTCCACGAGAAAACCGGAAAAACCGGTGCGATGATCTCTGCGGTGGATCTGCTCAAAGGTCTTGCCGTGGGCATGGGCATGAAGGTCATTCAGGTGGAAGGTGCTACCGGCTCGCTGGAAACCAATTACGAGGGAAAGGCTCAGGCGGCCATCGATGCGCTGCTGAAGGGCGGCTGCGACTTTGCCTATATCCATCTGGAAGGCCCGGATGAGATGGCGCATCAAGGCAAGATGGAGCATAAAGTAAAAAGCATTGAGTATCTGGACAGCCGAATCGTGGCTCCCATCAAAAAGGCGATGGAGAATGCAGGCGAGGATTTCAGAATGCTGATTCTGCCGGATCATCCCAATCCGGTCTGCTACCGGACCCATACGGCAGACCCGGTGCCCTATGTGCTGTATGATTCCACCATGCAGCGCAGAGCCATTGCCCATTACTCGGAAAAAGAGGCGATGGAGACGGGAATCTTCGAGCCAGACGGATACAAAATGATGGAACGATTGCTGCAAGAATAAAAAGTCAGGAGGAATATGCAATGGCCAGGGTATATAATTTTTCTGCAGGACCTGCGGTTTTGCCCCAGGAAGTGCTGGAGGAAGCAGCGGCAGAAATGCTGGATTACAAGGGAACCGGAATGAGTGTCATGGAAATGAGCCACCGGAGTAAGGCGTACCAGTCGATTATCGACGAGGCAGAAAAAGATCTGCGGGAGCTGATGCACATTCCGGACAACTACAAGGTTCTGTTTTTGCAGGGCGGCGCTTCGCAGCAGTTTGCCATGATTCCCATGAATCTGATGAAAAACGGCACAGCGGACTATATCATCACCGGACAGTGGGCGAAAAAAGCATATGAAGAGGCGAAAAAGTACGGAAAAGTCAACGCAGTTGCCTCTTCTGCCGATAAGACATTCTCTTATATCCCGGATTGTTCGAATCTGCCCATCAGCCAGGATGCAGACTATGTGTATATCTGCGAGAACAACACCATCTACGGCACGAAATTCCACCAGCTGCCCAACACCAAGGGCAAGACTCTGGTGGCGGATGTGTCCAGCTGCTTCCTGTCTGAGCCGGTGGATGTGACCCGGTACGGTGTGATTTATGGCGGCGTGCAGAAGAACATCGGGCCGGCGGGGGTGGTCATTGTCATCATCCGGGAGGATCTGATCACAGACGATGTGCTGGAAGGCACGCCCACCATGCTGAAATACAAGACCCATGCAGACCATGGCTCTATGTATAACACACCCCCTGCCTATGGTATTTACATCTGCGGCAAGGTGTTCAAGTGGCTGAAAAAGATGGGCGGTCTGGAGGCCATGAAGCAGCGCAACGAGAGAAAAGCAAAGATCCTCTACGACTATCTGGACGAAAGCAAGTTATTCCACGGAACTGTGGAGAAAAAAGACCGTTCGCTGATGAATGTGCCGTTTGTTACGGGAGATACAGAGCTGGATGCCAAATTTGTCAAAGAGGCAGAGGAAGCAGGCTTTGTGAACCTGAAGGGACACCGCACCGTTGGCGGTATGCGTGCCAGTATTTACAACGCAATGCCTGTGGAAGGTGTGGAAAAACTGGTGGAGTTCATGAAAAAGTTTGAACAGGAAAACATCTGAGAAAGAAGGAATCATCATGTATCAGGTTGCATACTTAAACGCAATTTCGCCCAAGGGAACAGACCTGTGGACGGAAAATTATCAAAAGACAGAGCAGATTCAGGATGCGGATGTCATGCTGGTCAGAAGTGCATCCTTGCATGATTCAGCTTTGCCTCAGAGGCTTCTGGCCATTGCCAGAGCCGGTGCCGGTGTCAACAACATTCCGCTGAAAGACTGCGCGGAAAAGGGCATTGTGGTGTTCAACACCCCCGGCGCCAACGCAAATTCCGTGGTGGAGCTGGCACTGTGCGGAATGCTGCTGGCCTGCCGGGACATTGTGGATGGCATCAACTGGGTGCAGTCCATCAAAAACGAGGGTGACCTTGCCAAAAAGGTCGAAAAGGGCAAATCCCGGTTTGCAGGACATGAAATCGCCCACAAGAGTCTGGGCGTGATCGGTCTGGGCGCAGTGGGCGGCCCTCTTGCCAACGCTGCCAAGCGGCTGGGGATGCAGGTGTATGGCTGCGATCCCTACATTTCCATTGATGCGGCATGGCATCTGGACCGGCACATTGTTCGGGTGAAGAGTCGGGATGAGATTTTCAGCCAGTGCGATATCATTTCTCTGCACACGCCTTTGCTGGACGATACCAGAAACATGATCGATGCAGAGGCCATCGCCAAGATGAAAGACGGAGTAATTATTCTGAATTTTGCCCGGGATCTGCTGGTGGATGACGATGCCATGGCGCAGGCGCTGAAATCCGGAAAGGTCAAGCGCTATGTGACGGATTTCCCCAACGAAAAGAGCGCCAATATGCCCAACACCATTGCCATTCCCCATCTGGGAGCCTCTACTCAGGAATCCGAGGACAACTGTGCTATGATGGCTGTGCGGCAGGTGATGGATTATCTGGAGAACGGCAACATCATCAATTCGGTGAATTTCCCCAGCTGTGACATGGGGCTGTGCACAAAGGCAGGAAGAATCGTCATCCTGCACCGAAACATCCCCAATTCCCTGAGCCGCTTTACTATGGCGGTGGCCAGCGAGAATATCAACATCTCGGATCTTGTGAACCGAAGCAAAGGCGAATATGCCTACACCATGCTGGATCTGGACGAACCCACCCCTCAGGCGGTGGTGGAGGAGCTGAAAAAGATCGAAGGTGTCCTCCGGGTGCGCATCATCAAATAAAACAAACCCCTGTGCTGAGTCCTCCAAAAAGAGGAACAGGCACAGGGGCTTTTATTTTGCAAAAGCTTTAACGGATATGACCGTTGCCGTTGATGATGTATTTATAGGTGGTCAGCTCTTTCAGACCCATGGGGCCACGGGCATGGAGCTTCTGGGTGGAGATGCCCATCTCGCAGCCAAGACCGAATTCGCCGCCGTCGGTGAATCGGGTGGAGGCGTTGACATACACGGCAGCAGAATCCACCTGGGTGGTGAAAATCTGCTTGGCAGCTTCGTCCCGGGTGATGATGGATTCGGAGTGACCGGTAGAGTGGGCGCTGATGTGTGCGACGGCTTCGTGGACATCGCTGACGCACTTGACTGCCAGAATGTAGTCCAGGAATTCAGTATCGAAGTCGGTTTCGCTTGCATCCTTGCCGGGGATGATGGAACGGGCGGTTTCGTCCAGCCGTAATTCCACAGGTTGTTCACGATCTGTGACTAACTTCTTATAGAGCATGGGCAGAAACTCCGGTGCGATTTCTTTGTCCACCAGGAGCACTTCCTCTGCGTTGCACACGCTGGGGCGGCTGGTTTTTGCATTCTCTACGATGGAAAGTGCCATGGAAAGGTCTGCGCTTTTTTCCACATACACATGGCAGATTCCTGTGCCTGTTGCGATGCAGGGCACGGTAGCGGTACGGACGCAGGCGTTGATGAGTCCGGCACCGCCTCTGGGAATCAGCAGGTCGATATAGCCGTTGGCAGTCATCAGGGCGGTGGCGCTGTCCCGGGAGGTATCCTGAACCAGATTGACGGCGTGCTCGGTGATGCCTACGCCGGTCAGTCCGCTGCGCAGTGCATTGACGATGGCATTTGCGGAGCGGAACGCTTCCTTGCCACCGCGCAGGATACAGACATTGCCGCTTTTCAGAGCCAGAGCAGCAGCGTCGCTGGTGACATTGGGACGGCTTTCATAGATGATGGCGATGACACCCATGGGGACGGACACTTTCTGAATCTGCAGGCCGTCAGCACGGGTCTGGGTGTCCAGAATATGGCCCACAGGGTCGGGCAGCTTTGCCACATCCCGGATGCCCTGAGCCATGCCGGCGATACGCTCAGGCGTGAGCAGAAGCCGGTCCAGCATGACGGTGGAAACGCTGCCCTTTGCGGCCTGTAAATCCTGAGCGTTGGCATCCAGAATAGATGCTTCATGGGCAAGCAGAGCGTCTGCCATGGCATTCAGTGCAGCATTTTTCTGTTCGGTAGTCAGGCAGGAAATCTGGGATTTTGCTGCCTTGGCGGCAATCAGCATTTCTTTCATACACAAGCTCCTTCCGAAAAGACGGTGCCGACGGGTTTGCCGTCGAGGATATCATATAAGTAAGCAGGATGACTGCCATTGGCGATGACCATGGTACAGCCGCAGTCCATGCAGATTTTTGCAGCGTGGAGCTTGGTGACCATGCCGCCGGTTCCCTGGTTCGAGCTGCTGACACCTGCCAGAGCATAGATTTCGTCGTTCAGTTCGGAAACCTGGTGAATCAGGGTTGCATTGGGGTCGGTATGGGGGTCGGCAGAGTACAGACCGTCGATATCCGAAAGCAGGATCAGCAGGTCGGCATTGACGCTCTGTGCCACGATGGCAGCCAGGGTATCGTTGTCGCCGATGACGATTTCGTTGGTAGCGACGGTGTCGTTTTCATTCAGAATGGGCAGGGCATCCAGCTCCAGCAGCCGGTTCAGGGTGTTGCAGAAATTCTGGTGACGGGTATCATTTTCTACATCGTCGCCGGTGATCAGCAGCTGGGCAACCGTATGGTTATAGTTGGCAAACAGCATATCATAGGTGTACATCAGTTCGCACTGACCCACAGAGGCGGCTGCCTGCTTGGTGGGGATATCGGTTGGACGGCTTCTCAGGCCCAACTTGCCGACACCCATGCCGATGGCACCGGAGGACACCAGAATGACCTGATGGCCTGCGTTTTTGATATCGCTGATGATTTTACAGATTTCTTCCACCCGGCGAATGTTCAGATGGCCGGTGGGGTGAGCCAGCGTGCTGGTTCCGATTTTAATAACAATACGCATATTGTTCTCCCTTTTTAACAAAACATTGCATTCATTATACCGCAAACAGACGAAAAATGGAAGAGGGAGGATACTTTTTTACGGAGAAAATAGCAAAAAGCCCCGAACTTTCCGTTCGGGGCCCTTGTTATGCTTCTGTATTTTTGTTATAGATCAGCATCAGACCTTTGAGCAGCAGGTCGTCGTCGAGGATCAGCTTGGTTTTGCACAGGGGCGCAATCAGCGGAGCGATTCCGCCGGTGGCGATAACGGTGCATTTTTCATTCATATCCTCTTCAATGCGTGCAACCACGCCGTCAATCATGGAGGCGTTGCCATGCATGATTCCGCTCTTGATGCAGTCGATGGTGTTTGTGCCGATGACACGCTTGGGGGGATCGAAGGAGATCCGGGGGAGCTGGGAAGTTCTGCTGATCAGGGCTTCCGTGGCGACGGACATACCGGTGGTGATCAGTCCACCCTGATAATTGTGATTCTTGTCGATGACGGAAAAGGTGGTAGCGGTGCCCATATCGATGACGATCAAGGGGCAGGGATATTCGTGGATGCCTGCCACAGCATCGACCACCAGATCACTGCCCAGCTGGGCGGGGTTATCGATGCGGATGCTCAGTCCGGTTTTGATGCCGGGGCCGACGATCAGGGGTTTAACACCGCAGTATTTTTCAATGGCGCGTTTGAAAGTGTTGGTTACCGTGGGAACAACAGAGGACATGATTGCACCCTCGATGTGATCGGGAGTCAAACCATTCATATCCAGGGCAGTTTTGATGGTAACAGCGTATTCCAGGTCTGTAGCGGTGTGCTGAGTAGACACTCGCTCCCGGAAAAGAATTTTGTTGTTGTCAAAGCAACCCATGACGATGTTGGTATTGCCGACATCAATTGCAAGAATCATTCAGATTCCCTCCAGATGGTATTATTCTATAACTTTGGTCTTTATTACAGCGGCTGCAACGGCAGAGGCAATAGTGGCGGCGACAATGGCCTCCATGGTGCCGTTGATGCAGATGACGGACATGATGACGCCGAGCACTGCTTCGAAAGCGATGCTCTTAGCGGCGGCATAAGCGTGGCCAAAGAAAAAGTAAATCATGCTCATGACCAGAATCGTATTGGTCAGAGATCCTGCTACGCCGGAGGCAAGCAGGGTATATTTGCGGCTCTTTTCGGGCTTTTTAGACAGCTTTTGCAACCCGGTGTATACATAATGGGGAACAATGCCGCAGGCAATGCGGGGAACAAAACAGACCAGAAGTGCCAGAGGACTGCCACCGAGACCGTCACCGATCTGCACGAAAGGGGAGAAGCAGAAGCTGGTAATGCCGGGTTCTGTTGTATTGTTAATCAAACTCGTCAGTCCGAAGACAAATCCCAAAAATCCGCCGCACTTCGGTCCCAGCAAAATGGAACCCACAATGACGGGGATATGAACGGTCGTTGCCTGAATGGCAAGGACGGGAATTCTGATGTAGCCTACGTAGGGTACAAAGGCCAGCATGACGATCAGCGCAGTCAGAAGTGCCAACTGCACCATGGTTTTGGTTTTCTTGTGATTCATAATGGAATCCTCCTATGTTATTATTCCTCAAACGAGGGTACAATACATTTGCGTTGCTTGACCACCTGGCGGCGCTGTCAGATTTCCAAATCGGAATACCTGCAGATGCACCCGGCACTTTCGCGCAGACGCTCGGGTATTATAGCACATGGAAATGAAAAATGCTATAGCTTTGAATGAAAGGGCATGATATAATATGGAAAAATCGCGAAACGAGGTAAAATATTATGTTAGCTGGAAAGACTGTGGTACTTGCGGTCACCGGAAGCATTGCTGCATATAAAGTTCCCAACCTGGCACGGATGCTGAAAAAGCTCCACTGCGATGTACAGGTACTTATGACTCAGAATGCTACGCAGTTTATCAATCCCATCACCTTTGAAACCCTGACGGGCAACAAGTGTCTGATCGATACTTTTGACCGGAACTTTCAGTACAGCGTGGAGCACGTGGCTCTGGCGAAAAAGGCAGATGTGGTGATGATCGCTCCGGCTTCTGCCAATGTGATCGGAAAAATCGCCAACGGAATTGCTGATGATATGCTGACAACTACCGTAATGGCCTGCCCCTGCAAGAAAATCGTTTCTCCTGCCATGAATCACAATATGTTCCACAACCCCATCGTTCAGGACAATCTGCAGAAGCTGCAGCGTTTTGGCTATGAAATCGTAGCGCCCGACCGGGGAATGCTTGCCAACGGCGACACCGGCGACGGCAGAATGCCGGAAGAAAAGGTGCTGTTACAGTACATTCTGAAGGAAATTGCCTGCGAAAAGGACCTGGCGGGTAAAAAAATTCTGGTGACGGCAGGTGCCACCAGAGAGCCTATTGATCCGGTTCGTTTTATTACCAACCACTCCAGCGGCAAGATGGGCTGCGCCATTGCGAAGGCTGCCATGCTGCGGGGCGCAGAGGTCACTTTGGTTCACGGACACATGGAGGTAGAAGCCCCCATGTTTGTCAAGTGCGTCCCGGTTCAGACCGCTCAGCAGATGTTTGAAGCGGTCACCAAGGCAGCAGGTGAGCAGGATATCATCATCAAGGCAGCTGCTGTGGCAGACTACACGCCGGAGACGGTAGCAGACGGCAAAATCAAAAAGACGGACGGAGATCTGTCCATTCCGCTGAAGCGCACTCAGGATATCCTTGCCTATCTGGGAAAGAACAAGATGCTCGGACAGGTGCTGTGCGGATTCTCCATGGAGACGGAAAATGTTCTGGAAAACTCCAAAAAGAAGCTGGTCAGCAAGAATTGCGACATGATCTGTGCAAATTCTCTGCGGAGCGCAGGCGCAGGTTTTGGTGTAGATACCAACATCATTACCCTGATTACCGCAGACGGCACCACAGAACTGGAACTGATGAGCAAAGAGCAGGCAGCTCACGAAATCCTCAATCATCTGGTCAATTTGAAGTAAAGAATATGCAAACAGCCCCGGCTTGGAGATCAAGCCGGGGCTGTTTTTTATGTCAGGATGCAGCCGGGGGTGGATTGCTTCGGCAGTTTCCTGTCTGCCGCAATGAACTTTACTGTAAAAACAAAATTTAATAAGAATGGAAATTAATGGATAAATATTTAGCTTAACTCTTGAAAATGGATAAAATGCCGATTTTTGATGATGATTTGTTTCCTGTACGACGGAATGTAAGAAGAATGTAAAATTTTTTATAGATAGTTGACAAAGTCCTCTTTCTGGATTAGAATGAGCCTAAAAGGAGGTGTCGTCATGCAGGAGCAACTGCTTTCACATTATGTAGACAGCCTACATCGGGATGTTTCGTTTTTCTGCAGTGAAACACTGCGCAAAGAGGGAATCACGGTGGGACTGATGTACTTCATTTTGTATGTGTGCAAGTATCCCGGGAGTACCCCTGCACAGCTTGCCCGTGACTTGGCACTGGACCGTGCATATGTTTTGCGGACGATCAACAAACTGGTAGAAAACGGGTTCTGCAAGCGTGTTTCCCATCCCACGGATGGCCGCGCTACCATGTTGTATGCAACAGAAAAAGGCGAAGAAATTTTCCGGGTCAGTCGTGACTTGCTGCACCGCTGGGATATGTGTGTGCTGGAAGATATGACCGAAGCAGAGAAAGAACAGCTTTTTGTGCTGCTTGAAAAAGTACAGAAGAAGATTCAAAAGAAAGGAAAATAAGTCATGTCTAAAGATTCTTTGCTGTTACAGCCCATTAAAGTGGGCCATATTGTTTTGAAAAACCGCATTATGTTTCCCCCTCTGACTACCAATTACGAGGAGCGTGACGGTTCCATCGGCTCTCAGAGCCTGCATTTCTACGAGCGCCTGGCAAAGGGCGGCGTAGGCTATGTGGTTTTGGGCGATGTGGCACCTGTAAATACTGCGACACCCACCCCCAAGCTGTGTGACGACCGCCAGATCCCCTCTTACCGGATGCTGGCAGATGCACTGCATGCCTACGACTGCAAGCTGGGCCTGCAGGTGTTCCATCCGGAATACGATGTTCCCGATGTGAACCGCAGAATCATGGCTTCCATGATGGCAGCCAAGGCTGCTCAGGAGGCAAAGGAGCAGGGCGACATAGACACCTTCAATGCCAAGATGGCAGAGAGCGGCGTTCTGCGCAAGGATGCTTTCGCTAAGATCCACCACGACACCATGCATTTCGTCAACGAAGCCACCCACGAGAAGCTGAACGAAATCAAGGAATCAATCGCCGCCTGCGCAAAGCGTGCATCCGAGGCAGGTGTAGATGCCATTGAAGTTCACGGCGACCGTCTGCTGGGTTCTCTGTGCTCTGTGGTACTGAACAAGCGTACCGATAACTACGGCGGATGTCTTGAAAACCGTGTCCGCTACGCTCTGGAAGTGGTTGCAGCCATCAGAGAAGCAGCTCCTGAGATGATGATCGAGTACAAGCTGCCCATCGTCACCCGCAACCCCGACGGCAGCCTGCGCGGCAAGGGCGGCGTGGTGGAAGAGGAAGGCATGTTGTTTGCTCAGATGCTGGAAAAGGCCGGTGTTGACATGATTCAGGTTGCTCAGGCAAACCACACCGGCAACATGGGCGACACCATTCCTCCCATGGGCACTGTTCCCTACAACTGGACCCTGCCTGTGGCTGAGAAGATCAAGAAGCTGGTTTCCATCCCCGTTGCAACCGTCGGCCGTGTCATCACTCCCGAGGCTGGCGAGGAAATCCTGAAGAACGGTCAGGCTGACATCATCGCCTACGGCCGCAGCCTGCTGTGTGATGCGGATATCGCAAACAAGGTGGCACAGGACAAGCCCATCCGCGCCTGCGTAAACTGCAACAAGGGCTGTGTCGATGCAATTTCCGTGCGTAAGTGCGTTTCCTGCGTACTGAATGCAGAAAACGGCAACGAAGAGACCGTATTCATCAAACCCGGCGAAGGCAAGAAGAATGTGGTTGTTGTGGGTGCCGGTATTGCCGGTCTGGAAGCTGCCCGGGTTGCAGCAAAGCGCGGCTATGCAGTTACGGTATATGACACCGCAGACAAAATCGGCGGTCAGATCCATCTGGCAGCAGTGCCTCCCCGCAAGTCTGAGCTGCTGCGCTCCATCGAATACTACAAGGCAGTTCTGCCCATGCTGAATGTGACCATGAAGCTGGGTACCGAGTGCACCGTGGCAGACATGAACGCTGCTGACGCAGTCATTGTGGCTGTTGGTGCACGCAATGTGATGCTGCCCATCCCCGGCGCAGATCGGGACAATGTGGTCTCTGCTTGGGATGTGCTGAAGGGCAAGGTCAAGGTCAGCGGCAGCTGCGCAGTCATCGGCGGCGGTCTGGTTGGTACGGAAACTGCCGAATATCTGTTGGAGCAGGGCTGCAAGGTTTCCATCGTTGAGATGATGGACAAGATCGCCAGCGGCGAATCCAACACCATTCTGCCCATCATCATGAAGGACTTCACTGAGGGCGGCGTACAGCAGTTCGTCAATACCCGCGTCAACGGCATTGCAGACGACGGCAAGGCAATCCTGGCAACGGACACCGCAAAGAACGAGGATATCACCATTCTCTGCGACTATGTGGTTATGGCTGTCGGCTCCAAGAAGAATACCTTCGATGTGAGCGGCGTTACCGTACCTGTCCAGTTTGTTGGTGACTGCTCCGGCGAGCGTACCGCGGATATCTCTAGCGCAATTCGTACCGCTTACAACGCAGCGAATAATATCTGAGAAAACAGAACAAAATGCTCCGGTTAGTTTCCGGGCATCGAAGCAGTGGCACGGCGTAAGTCGTGCCACTTTTTTGTATCGTTACAGAAAAGAAGAGCGTGTTTTTTTCGTAAATACTTGAAAAAATGAAAAATTTCAGAAGTTGATAGAAAAAGAAAAAAGTTTTCTTTATAATAATTTATGCTGTATTACACATAGAATTACTTGAAAATAGAGAATAATTACACTTTTTGAACAAAATAATTAAAATGCAAGAGGATTATGAAAAACTGGAAAAGTTTCAGAAAATATAAGGAAGCGCTTACGATTTGCGGGGGTAAATAGGCTCCAAAATGTAACATTTTACATCTTGAATCGACATGATTTGTGAGAATGGGCTAAATATCCGCTTTGGACGATGTAAAAAATACACTAAAACTTAAACACAATGACAAAAGTGATTGTACAGTATTGACAATTGCAGAATCCTGGAGTATGCTTAGGTCACAAAAGAAAACGGTTACATGAGAGAGAGTAATGCGTATGAAACGACAAGAGACAAACATTTACTCGATAGCAAAAGAGGCGGGAGTGTCTATCGCTACGGTTTCTCGCGTTATCAATCAATCCGCTTCTGTTAGCGAAAAAAGCAGACAGAAAGTTCTGGCTGCTGTTGAAAAACTCAATTATGTCCCCAACATTGCTGCAAGAAACCTGAGTACATCGACTTCCACTTCCATTGGTGTCGTGATCCCAGATGTGGGAAACCAGTTCTTTATGCAATTGCTTCAGGGAATTACCGCAGCTGCTGATCAGATGGGATACAACATCATCCTCTTCGGCACTGATGGCAATGTGGAGCGAGAGCACAAAGTGCTTGATTCCATGAGAGAGCTTCGGCTCCGGGGGGTTATCATTGTGCCGGTTTCTTACTCTGACTGGGAGACCATTCAAAAGCTGAAAGATTATGAATCTTTTGGAATCCCGGTTGTGCTGCTGGACCGCGAAATGATTGCTAACGACTTTGATCGGGTTGTATCTTCTGATGAAGAGGGCAGCTTCCAGGCGGTTACGGAACTGATTCGGCAGGGACACCGAAAGATCGCATTGATTTCCGGTCCTGAGTATGTATATCCTGTGTATAAGCGATTAAATGGCTATTACCGTGCGATGCGGGCTGCCGGAATCGTGGTTCGGGACGAATACATCCGAAGAGCGGACTTTACAGTGGATTCTGCATGGAAAGAGGCGATGACACTGTGCCAGCTGCCAGATCCTCCAACAGCGATTTTCGCTTTTAACAATAGTACAACCTATGGATGTCTGAAAGCGTTTGGTGATTTGGGATGGAGAATCGGAAAGAACATTGCTCTGTTTGGATTTGATGATATTGAAGAGCTGAAATGGCTGAAGTGCAACATCTCCGTTGTGAGCCGCGATGTTCCTTTGATGGGTAAAATCGCCATGGAACAGCTTGCTAAGCGCGTCGATGCCGGATACGGTGATGAAGGATGCTTCGTAACCAGCGTCGAGACAAAGCTGATTCTGAGAGGTTCTGAACGGTTCCCTAAAAAATAACGGAATACTTGAGATCCGTAAATTTCCACTCTTTTTATTTACGGGAAAATGTAAGCGCTTACATTTTTGATGATTTCGGCAAACTTCCTATTATTTGAGATATGAAACATGGATAATTGGTAATATTTACGGATGATTCCGAATATTACACAGAAATAATCTAAAATGATACATAAAAATGGAGTGAGTCAGATGTCTAAAATTGTCAATGAGGCAGATCCGGTAGAGGAGAAGATCCAGATCAACCGCAACCAGATCGAGCACCGCGCCACCTGGATGGGCCTTATTTACGATGAGATGCGAAAGGCCGGTGTGCCAGACGCGGAGGGAATCCTGCGGCGTGCAATTTCTCGCTGTGGACACATCCACGGAGCAAAGTTTACAGCCCGCTGTTTGAATCCGGATGACTGCCGGGAACTGGAAAAGGTGTTCATCGGTACCGAAGGCGTTTCGCTTGGGCCGTGCACCTTCCGCATGAGCAATATTTCCGCTGACGAAGACAATATCAGAAACGATGTCAGCTACTGTGCGCTGCTGGCAGCGTGGCAGAAGCTGGGATTTGATGATGAACGATGCGCACTGCTGTGCGACATCGCAATGGAAGGCGACCGCGGCATTGCAGATGCAATGGGACTCAGGCTGGATCTGGAAAAGAGCCTAGCTGAGGGAGATGAGAAATGCGCACTGCATTTCCATAAATAGAAAACAGCGGCACATAGCCGTTAAATTAATTCAGATGAACTGAAACGAAAGGAGGAAAGCATTCATTCGTTCTACATAGTGGTGTGGATTGTATTCAAACATAATTTCTAAAGATTGGAGATTCAAAATGAAAAAGTTATTGGCATTTGCACTTAGCGCAGTAATGACGATGGGCTGTTTTGCAGGATGTGCTTCCCAGCAGGAACAGGTTCCCACCGATGGCAACATTAAAATTGGTGTTCTGGCTCCTCTGACCGGTACCAACGCAGAGTACGGCAAGGGCTTCGAAGTTGGTACTCAGATGGCTGTCGATCGCATCAATGCAGCTGGCGGCATCAATGGCCGTAACCTGGAACTGGTAGTCAAGGACAGCAAGGGCGACCAGAAGGAAAGCTCCGACCTGTGCCGTATGTTCGGTGATGATCAGCAGATCATGGCAATCATCGGTGACTTCACCAGTGGTGCCTGTATGGCAAATGCACCTATTGTTGACGAAGCAAAGATTGTTCAGCTGTCTCCCACCGCTTCCAACCCTGACTACGCTGGTATGAGTGATTACTGCTTCAGTATCATGGGTCGTCAGGACGGCGAAGCTCCCTTCTATGCCAAGTACATCCTCGGCAAGTACATGGGCGTTAAGAAGCTGGGTGTTATCTACATCAACAGCGACTGGGGCAAGTCCTGCTTCGATAACTTCAAGTCCCAGTGCGATGAGGAAGGCCTGGAGATCGTTGAAGCTGTTAACTATGTTCAGGACGAGAAGGATTTCTCCTCTCTGATTACTAAGCTGAAGGCTGCAAGCCCCGATGTCATCTGCATCATGGACCAGGGCGCTGTTCCTCAGGTCATCAACCAGATTCGCGGCTCCGGCTGGACTGACATTCCTATCACCACTCTGGGACCCGGAACCTCTGAGCAGCTGATCGACCTGTGCGGCGAAAATGCTGAAGGCCTGCTGCTGACCTCTCCCTTCTTCTTCGATCCTGATGATGCAGAGCTGACTGCATGGAAGGACGAGTTCATCAAGAAGGCTGGCTTCGAGCCCACCATTCACCCCGTTTGTGCTTACGACTGTGTCAGCCTGCTGGCTGAGGCAATTAAGGCCTGCGGCGATGAAGTTACCCGCACCAATATCCGTGACAACCTGGCTAAGGTTGATATCGTTGGCGTTTCCGGTCCCCTGAAGTTCAATGAGGGCGGCGACATCACCCGTCAGTATCTGATCTGTGGTGTTGAAGACGGAAAGTATGTTGTTAAGGAAGGCTTCGATTATTCCAAAGAAGGAAATTAAGTAACTCGCGCAGCGTCCGCCTGCCAGGACGCAGACGGACGCTGCGGCTTACCTGATGGGAGGAAGATCATGGAATATTTTCTCAACCAGTTGATCAACGGTCTCTGTCAGGGCTCTATTTACGCTCTGATGGCAATTGGATATTCGGTTGTAGTTGGCGTTGTCGGCATGGTTACATTTACACATGGTGAAGTAATTATGATCGGTGCGTTTGCATCGTTCTATGTATTCAATGCGCTGGGCAACAACCTGTTGCTGGGTGTTGTCGCCAGTTTCGCGGCTTCCTGGATAATCGGTATGATTATCTATAAAGTATGCTATGAGCATTTTTTCAGTGCTCCTCGTCACATCTCTCTGATTTGTACTATCGGCATCAGCATTCTGATTAAGAATCTGGCCCAGATCGTTTTTGGACCCAATCAGATGCCCATGCTGAATGTGGTAAAGAACAATGTCTACAAGCTCGGACCTGTTCAGATTTCCACCGTCCAGATCCTGGTTATCGTCATTGTTGTGGTACTGGCCGGCATCCTGTCGCTGGTATTTAACAAGACAAAATGGGGCATCGCACTGCGCGCTGTCAGCCAGGATAAGACTGCTGCCTATATGATGGGCATCAATGTTAAGCGTACTGCAATGATCGGCAACTGCATCGGCTGCGGCCTGGGTGGTGTCGCCGGTATGCTGCTTTCCATCTACTATCAGACCCTCAGCGCCACCATGGGTGGATCTTACGGCATGAAGGCATTCTCTTCCTCCGTCCTGGGCGGCCTGACCGATATCCGCTTCTCTGCAATCGGCGGTCTTTGCATCGGCCTGATCGAGAATCTGGGTATCACCATTTCTTCTGCAAGTTTCCGTGATGTGTTTGCATTCGGTTTCCTGATTTTGGTCCTGATTATCAGACCTCAAGGCTTTGCCTCTAAGAAAGGAGCGCGTCCGTAATGAGAGATTTTATCACAAAGTCCAAAGCGCTCTATCAGAAGCATAAAATTTGGTTCAATATCGCAATTCTGGTGATTCTGGTCGTGCTGCCTCTGTTCATCAGACAGAGCTACCTGATGGGTGTCCTCTGCCGTATCCTGCTTTATGCAACTCTTGCAGGCTCTTTGAACGCAATCAACGGCTATAGCGGCCAGACTTGTATCGGCCATGCAGGTTTCTTCTGCATTGGCGCATACTGCGAAGCAATCCTGGCAACTCGCCTGGGCCTGTCCTTCTGGCTGGCACTGCCCATTGCCGGTATTGTGACCGCCATCTTCGGCGGAATCATCGCACTGCCTACGCTGAAGATGAAGGGCATTTACCTGTCCATCGTTACTCTGGGCTTCTCCGAAATCGTTCGTCTGGTGGCCCTGAACTGGGAAGGCCTCACCGGCGGCCCCATGGGCATCAAGGGTATTCCCGTTCCTAAGGTGTTCGGTATGCAGTTCTCCGGTTCCCACACCTACTACTATATTTTCCTGGCAATCGCCGTTCTGTTCATCTTTGTGACCGGACGCGTGATCCGTTCCCGTGTTGGCCGTGCCTGGATCTCCATTCGTGAAGATCAGCTGGCTGCCAAGTCTCTGGGCGTACAGACTTCTCACTATAAATCCATGAACTTTATGTATGGTGCTTTCTGGGCCGGCATCGCCGGTGCAGCTTACGCTCCTTATGTCCGGTTCATTGATTCCACCATGTTCACCCTGGACGAAGGCTTCAACATCCTGTCTATGGTTATCATCGGCGGTCAGGGTACTCTGGTAGGTCCTGTTGCCGGTTCCGTGATCGTAAACCTGCTGACTGAGCTGCTGCGTCCTGTGGGCCAGTGGAGAATGGTTGCTTACGGCCTGCTGATCATCGTGATGATGTGGTGGAGACCTCAGGGCCTGGTCGGTGCATCCGACAGTATCCTGTCCGGCAATACCGGCAAAAAGAGATTGAGCAGAAAGGCTAAGAAAGGAGTGTCGGCATGAGTGCACTGTTGGAAGCACGGGGCGTATGCAAGTACTTCGGCGGTCTGAAGGCTGTCGAATCTGTAGACATGACCGTCAACAAAGGAGATATTTTTGGTATCATCGGACCGAACGGTGCCGGTAAGACCACTTTCTTTAACATCTGCTCCGGCATTTACCAGCCCACCAAGGGCGAGATCCTGCTGGACGGTGAAAAGATTTCCGGCCTGCCTTCTGAACAGATTGCCGGCCGCGGTATGGCGCGCACCTTCCAGAACATTCAGCTGTTCCGCTATATGAGCGTTCTGGATAATGTTAAGATCGGCTTCCACAACCGGACAAAGACCCGGCTGGGAGACGCCATCTTCCACGATAAGCGCTACAAGCAGGACGAAGAGTTCGTTGTAGAAAAGGGCCTGGAGATTCTGGAAAAGGTCGGTTTGCTGGAGTTTAAGGATACCCTGGCAGGCAACCTGGCATACGGCGTGCAGCGTAAGGTTGAGATCGCCCGTGCTCTGGCTCTGGATCCCAAGATCCTGCTGCTGGACGAGCCTGCAGCAGGTATGAATCCCTTGGAGACCCAGTCCCTGATGGAGTTTATCAAACAGCTGAACGCAGATGGTTACACCATCGCAGTTATCGAACACGATATGAAGTTCGTTATGAACTCCTGTAACCGAATTCTGGTTCTGAACTTTGGTCAGAAGATTTGCGAAGGCACTCCTGACGAGGTCAAGAGCAACCAGCAGGTACATGAGGCTTACTTTGGTAAGGGTATTATCGCAGGAGAGGCGGTGAAGGGCAATGGCTGAGGATATGCTGAGAATTGAAAACCTTTCCGTGAACTACGGATATATCACAGCGCTGACCGACATCAACATGGAGGTCAAAAACGGTGAAATCATCACGCTGATCGGCGGTAACGGCGCCGGCAAGACCACAACCATGATGTCCATCTCTAATCTGGTTGAGAAGACAAGCGGCAAGATCAGCTTCAAGGGTCAGGACATTACCCACATGGCTCCTGACAAGATTGTGAAGATGGGTCTTGCACATGTTCCCGAAGGCCGTAAGATTTTCCCCTCTCTGACCGTTTATGAAAACCTGCAGGTCGGAACTCTGGGCAACCCCAAGCTGACCAAGGGCGAAATCAACGATCTGATCACCAGATCCTATGATCTGTTCCCCCGTTTGAAGGAGCGTACCACTCAGGGCGGCGGCAGCCTTTCCGGTGGCGAGCAGCAGATGCTGGCAATTGCCCGTGGTCTGATGATGGACCCGGATCTCATTATGCTGGACGAGCCTTCTTTGGGCCTGGCTCCCATTATCGTTGAAGAAATCTTCGAGCTGATTATGAAGATTCGCGATATGGGTAAAACCGTCCTGCTGATCGAGCAGAACGCTTCCATGGCTCTATCCATTGCCGATCGCGGCTATGTGCTGGAGACCGGCAACATCACTCTGACCGGCAAGGGCAAGGACCTGCTGGTTGATCCCGAAGTAAAACGCGCTTATCTTGGCGCCTGATAAATAGTCCATTTTACACATCGAAAAACAAAAGTCGGAGGTTTATTTCTGCTATGAGAAAGATTATCAACAAACCTGAAAATTTTGTAGATGAAACCATGGAAGGTATCATTTGTGCTTACGGCGACCGGGTCAAGCTGCTCAACGGAGACAAGCGTGTCCTGGTGACCAACTACCCCGTACAGAAGGGTAAGGTAGGCATCGTCACAGCCGGCGGCAGCGGCCACCTGCCCGTGTTCCTGGGCTATGTGGGCCAGGGTATGCTGGACGGCTGCGCAGTAGGTAATGTGTTTGCTTCTCCCTCTGCTCAGAAGATGGCAGATATGATCAAGGTCTGTGATTACGGCAGCGGCGTTCTGTGCCTGTACGGTAACTACGGCGGCGATAAGATGAACTTTGAGATGGCCTGCGAGCTGGCGGACTTTGACGATGTGGAAACCCGCACTGTGCTGGTTTGTGACGATGTTTGCTCCAGCCCCAAGGAAACTGCTGAGCGCCGCCGCGGTGTTGCTGGTATGGTTTATGCTTTTAAGATTGCAGGTGCCGCTGCGGAAAAGATGATGACTTTGGACGAGGTTGCTGCTGTTGCTCAGAAGGCTCTGGATAATACCCGGACCATGGGCGTTGCACTCTCTCCATGCATCGTCCCTGAGGTTGGCAAGCCCACCTTCTCCATCAAGGACGACGAGATAGAGCTGGGCATGGGCATCCATGGAGAGCCCGGCATCGAGGTCCGCAAGATGATGACCGCTGACGAAATCGCTGAGACGGTTCTGGCAAAGATCACCGAGGATATGCCTCTGAACGAGGGCGACGAGGTTTCCGTAATGGTCAACGGCCTGGGTGCTACTCCTCTGGAGGAGCAGCTGATCGTCTACCGCAAGCTGCATGAGCTGCTGAAGAATCAGGGCATCAGCGTTTATATGCCTCACATCGGTGAGTTTGCAACTTCCATGGAAATGGCTGGCCTGTCCGTCACGGTGATCCGTCTGGATGAGCAGCTGAAGGAACTGCTGAGAAGCCCCGCTTCTACTCCGTTCTACACCAACGCCAATAAATAAGGAGGATCCGTTCGATGAATGTTCAGAATTTGAAGGAAGTTTTTGGCTACATCAGCCAGATCATGACTGAGAACAGAGATTATTTGGTAGAACTCGATTCCCGCAACGGTGACGGCGATCTGGGTATCTCCATGAGCAGCGGGTATCAGGCAGTCAAGGAGTATCTGCAGACCGCTGAGGAAACCGACCTGGGCAAGGTCCTCATGAAGTGCAGCTCCGTATTTAACGAATCCGCACCCTCTTCTTTGGGTACCATCACCGCTTTCGGCATGATGGGCATGGCGAAGACTCTGAAGAAAAAGACAGAGTGCACTCTGGAAGAACTGGCAGAGGCTATGGAAGCCGGTATTCAGATGATTATGGACAAGGCAAAGTCCAAGCCCGGTGAAAAGACCATTCTGGATGCACTGTATCCTGCAGTGGAGGCTCTGAAGGCTCACGCAAACGAAGATGCAAAGACCGCATTTGCAGCTGCTGCCAAGGCTGCTGCAGAAGGCTCTGAAAGCACGAAGCAGATGCGTTCCGTCCATGGCCGTGCTGCTTATTACGGAGACAAGAGCATCGGTATGATCGATGGCGGCTCCGTTGTTGGAAAACTGCTGTTTGAAGGTATTTCGAATTACTGTCAGCGCTGATAAAGACAGAGGTGCAGGACAGCCGCGGTTATATGAGGAGAAGTTATGAACAAAGAGATTTATGACACCTATGTGGGGCTGCTGAAGGAGGAGTTGGTTCCGGCGTTGGGCTGTACCGAGCCGATTGCCATCGCCTATGCAGCGGCCAAAGCCCGTGAAGTGCTGGGTTGTATGCCTGAAAAAGTGGAACTGCGTTGCAGCGGCAGCATTATTAAAAATGTTAAGGGCGTTACCGTACCCAATTCCGGCGGACTGAAGGGCATTGAAGTTGCAGCAATGCTGGGTATCGTCGGCGGTGATGTGAATCGGGAACTGGAAGTACTGCAGACCATTACACAGGAGCACATTGAAAAGACCAAGGAACTGGTCAGCCAGGATGTTTGCCACTTTGATCTGGCAGACAATCCCGAGAACCTCTACATCCTGGTGGATGTGGAAGGCGGCGGCCATACCGCTGAGGTCGAAATCAAAACTTCCCACACCAACATTACCAAAATCGTTAAGGACGGTCAGGTTCAGTTTGTGCGGGATGAGGAGCAGACTGCATCCTACTCCGGCAAGGAAAAACTGGATAAGAATCTGCTGAATGTGAAGGACATCCTGACCTTTGCAAATGAGGTGGATCTTGCAGATGTCGAAGAGACTCTGAACCGCCAGATCGAGTTTAACTCTGCAATCGCAAAGGAAGGTCTGACCAACAACTATGGTGCAAATGTCGGCAAGAATCTTCTGAAGTATTGTGGCAAGGACGATGTTCGCATCCGTGCCAAGGCTATGGCTGCGGCTGGTTCTGATGCCCGTATGAGCGGCTGCGCAATGCCTGTTGTGATCAACTCCGGCAGTGGCAACCAGGGCATGACGGTTTCTCTGCCGATCATCGAGTATGCCAAGGAAATGGGTGCCAGCCACGAGCAGCTGCTGCGCGCACTGACTGTGGGCAATCTGATTGCCCTGCATCAGAAGCGCTATATCGGTGCACTGTCCGCTTTCTGCGGCGCGGTCTGTGCCGGAACTGCTGCAGGCACCGGCATTGCATATTTGCATGGTGCCGGTTACGATGAGATCTGCCGAATCATTACAAACACGCTGGGCTCTGTAGGCGGTATCGTCTGCGACGGAGCAAAGCCCTCTTGTGCAGCGAAGATCGCTGCTTCTGTAGAGGCTGCAATCCTGAGCTGGAATATGAGCAAGGAAGGCGACACCTTCGCTGATGGAGAAGGCCTGGTCAAGGAAAATGTAGAGCGCACCATTGAGAGCGTTACTCGTATGGGTCGTGAAGGCATGAAGTCTACCAATACAGAGATTCTGAATATCATGGTTGGCAAGTGATCCGGTATTCTTTATCAGAAAAGAGAGGCAGATGTTTATGAAACAGAAGATAACCGTTTTTGGAAGCTATGTTGCAGACCTGATGGGTCGCACTCCGCACCTTCCTTTGCCGGGAGAGACCGTCAAGGGCTCTGTTTTCAATATGGGCGCCGGCGGCAAGGGCTTTAATCAGGCCGTTGCAGCGAAAAAGACAGGTGCGGATGTGGTGATGGTGAGCAAAATCGCTCACGATCCTTTCGGTCAGATCGCTCTGGATATGATGAACGATCTTTCCATGGACGCATCTCACATGATTTATTCCGAAACCACCGGTACCGGCATTGCACTGATTATGGTGGATGAAAACTCCAGCCAGAATGAAATCGTGGTAGTGCCCGGTGCCTGCGGAGAAATCACACTGGGAGAAGTGGAGCGCTGCGCACCGCTGATCCGTGAGAGTGCATACCTGCTTGTGCAGTTTGAAGTAAATATCGACGCACTGGAGCGGGCAATGGAAATTGCACACGAGGCGGGAGTCAAGATCGTTCTGAACCCTGCACCTTATCAGAAAGTTTCGGATCATCTGCTGAGCATGGCAGATATGGTTACCCCCAATGAGACGGAGGCTGAGAGTCTGACAGGCATCTGTGTGGACTCGGAAGAGGCTGCTGTGAAGGCAGCAAATATGCTTCACCAGAAGGGAATTGAGGATGTGGTGATCACCCTGGGTGGTCGAGGCGTCTTTATCTCCTCCGGTGGACAGCAGCGGATCCTGCCTCCGTTCAAGGTGAATGCAATTGACACAACCGGTGCCGGTGATGCCTTTAACGGCGGTCTGGTAGCTGGTTTGGCAGAGGGCATGGATATCTGGCAGGCCGCACGCTTTGCCAGCGCCGTGGCAGGCATCTCTGTGACACGGCTTGGAACTTCCAAGGCAATGCCTACCCGGGATGAGGTAGAAAAGCTTCTGGCAGATAACCCTCTGTAAACAGAAAGGAAGCGTCACAATGGAACTTGGACTGAAAGGAAGAGTTGCAGTTGTTACCGGCGGCAGTAAGGGAATCGGTTTTGCTGTTGCCCAGACTTTCCTGGAAGAGGGCGCGAAAGTTGCTGTTTGCGCCCGGGATGAAAAGCAGCTGCAGGAGGCTGTATCACAGCTTTCCGCATACGGAGAGGTGATCGGTATCCCGACAGATGCGACCGATGATCGGTCGGTTTATCGCTTTGCACAGCAGGTTTTTGACCACTTTGGCAGAATTGACTGCTGGGTGAACAATGTGGGCGCTTCCGTGGCGAAGTCCGGGGAAGAGTACACAGCTGAGCAGGTGGAACGGACTGTGGGTGTTTGCTTCAAGTCTGCAGTGTACGGGTGCCAGGCGGCATTCCGCTATATGAAAGATCATGGCGGCAGCATCGTAAACATCAGTTCTCTGGCTGCACGCTGCGGCACTGCCGGCAGAGCCACCCTGTATGCTCCGCTGAAAGCAGCGGTTGCCCACATGGCCACGACCTTTGGCGGCGAGTATGCAGCCTACGGTGTGCGGGTCAATGCGGTACTGCCCGGATTCACCCTGACCCCTGCGGTGAAAAGGACGATTTCCGACGAAGAGCTGCGCATTAATGCAGAAGGAACCCTGCTGCATCGGGCTGCAGATCCCAAGGAGATTGCCGCAGCAGTGGTATTCCTGAGCAGTCAGCGGGCGAGCTTTATTACGGCCACATCCCTGGAAGTTTCCGGTGGTCGGAGCGTTGTGCTGAATCCCTCTTATTCCTATGAACAGAGAGCAAAGAGGGAAGCTGAGCATCATTTGTGATGTCAGCTGCTGAATTTGTGTTCAAAATGTGCACCGTAAATCGTGCACATTATTAAAATTGTCTATTATAAACAAGGAGAATTTGTTATGAACAGAAAAGAATTGGTTTTGAAGACATTCCACAATGAGCCCACCGACAAGCTGCTGGTTGGCTTCTGGCATCATTTCCTGGAGGATGAGCTGGTTGATGGCCTGCACAATCCCGAATATATGGTTGAGAACCTGGAAGGCGCAAGAAAGTTCAAGGAAGAGTTTGATCCTGACTTCGTCAAGGTTATGACCGACGGCCTGTTCTTCATGCCCTTCAACTATGAAGACATGCATTGTGCTTCTGATCTGAGAAATCTGAAGCCCACCGCAGACATGGATCTGTACTTCGAGAAGTCCATCGAGTTTGCCAAGAATTACAGAGAGATTTACGGCAACGATGTGTTTATGTTCTACAATGTTTTCTCTCCCACTTTCCAGATCAACCACAGAATGAACCAGACCCATCCTGAGATGTTCGAAGGTCAGGAAGATGCTCCTATCGTTACTCTGCTGAAGGAAGATCCCGAAGCTACTCAGGTCGCTCTGGACATGATCGCTGATTACACCGAGGATATGATCGACAAGATCGTTGGTTCCGGTATCGCAGACGGCATTTACTTCAGCGTTTCCTGCTTCAACCGCGGCATTACTGCTGACATCTACAACAAGTATGTCACCGCAGGTGAGAAGAGAATCATTGCAAAGGCAAACTCCTACGCAAAGGACAACCTGCTGCACATCTGCGGCTGGAGAGGCAACAGAAATGATCTGTCCATCTTCACCGACTATGACTTCAGCGTCATCAACTGGGCTGTCCATGCTGAGCATGTTTCCGTGGCAGAGGGCAAGAAGTTCTTCCACAACAAGTGCGTCATCGGCGGCTTCGGCAACAACAACACCGACCTGCTGTGCACCGGCACCAAGGAAGAAATCCAGGATGTCGTCGAGAAGATCGTTGACGAGGCTGGCACCACCGGCGTCATCATCGGCGCTGACTGCACCATCCACCTGGATACTCCTGATGAGCACCTGCATTGGGTATACGAGAAGGCTGCAGAAATTTCTGAAAGACTGCTCAAGAAGTAAGCTTTCTGTCAAATCAACGGGCAATATAATTCCAATCCTATAAATGAAGACCGCTGCAGAATTTCGTGTTCTGCAGCGGTTCTTTGTATTTGAATATATTTTCCCAGAATTGCATATTTTGATATCACGAAATATGGGCTGGCAGAAATCCGGGGGCGGAAGAGCGTAAAAACCACAGCTGCTCTGGGACTTCAGAACGGCGTGAGCACGATGACTGCACAAGGAATGAAAGTGCACGAAAGGTGCAGATTGTCAACGGATAACGCTTTCAGGGGCGCTCAGGAGCGATAGTGGTATATAAGCGATAAAAGGGCGGAGTGATGCGGATATGACAAACCACGGCGGAGCATATGGTTGCTGTTCGGTTGTTGCTTTTGGGGTGCTCCAGTGGGCAGACAGGTTTTATTTCAAAATAGGGAAAGAGAATGTATTTGCGGGTATATGGCAGTTGAATTTTGGACATTCCAGAATCCTCATAATATTTCGCCATGTTAACGAATGGAGCCGACATCATTGAAAAATCCATGAACCTGTGTTATTCTGTTCGTAGAAGGAATCGTGTATCGTAAAGATACAGAAAGGAGCGTTTTGTATGAAAAAGAAAATGTTGTCCCTGGCGGTATTCACATTGATCAATATTGCGTGCTTCTATTTAATGCCGGCTGTGATTACAGACACAGGCAGTGCAATGGGCATGCTTTTGTTAGTAGTTCCTTTATGCTGCCTGATTATTTCTGTGGTATATGGTGCCTTGAATGCGTTCAATATTGCATATCCCATATTGGTCGCATTGGTTTTCATTCCGACCATTTGGATTTACTTTAATGAGAGTGCATGGGTGTATAGTCCTGCCTACGGCGTCGTTGCTTTGATCGGAAATGTGATCGGGGCCGGCATATATCATTTTAGGAATAAGCAGTCTAATACAGAAATATAAAAGGGCAAAGCAGCACCCAGGGGTTTCCCCTGGGTGCTTTTTCGCTGATTCAATAGAGGTCTGAAACGCCCATAAGCGGGGAAAGCCTGTTTGGAAAAGCTGCGGCATTGGCAATTTCTGTTTGAAGCAAAAAACAGCTCAGAGTAGAAGCTCTGAGCTGTTATAGCAGGGGAGATTCATTTGTGTGATGAAAAACCGCGCCGGTTGCAGCGATCCGCTGGATTGCTGCCAAGAGCCGGCTATTGATTCCGACTGGAAAGTACAAAAAATCCGCTATCGAATGATAGCGGATTTTGTGGTGGGGGAGGACGGATTCGAACCATCGAAGCGATACGCAGCAGATTTACAGTCTGTCCCCTTTGGCCACTCGGGAACTCCCCCATATTCAGTTCGTTGAGTTCGCTGGAGCCGGTAGACGGACTCGAACCCCCGACCTGCTGATTACAAATCAGCTGCTCTACCAACTGAGCTATACCGGCGGCTCAAACAGAACACGCTTATTATAACATGATTGCAGGAAATGTCAAGCACTATTTTTACTTTTTTCGAAAAAATTTTTGCCCCCTGAAACAGGGGGCAAAAAACAGGTATTTTACAGCTCGATTTCCAGACGGGAAACGACACCTGCGCAGCGCTTGCACAGACCGTTCTCGTCAGCTTCCTCAGAGTGCATCCAGCAACGGGGGCACTTGGTGCCGCGGGCATCAGATACGCCGATGGTCAGATCGGGGTAGTTGCTGCCGACACCGGTGGTGCAGCCTTCGGCTACGGACTCAAAGTCGCAGGAGGAGACAATGAAGATCTCGGCCAGGTTCAGACCGGCGCAGGCGGCCTTCAGAGCCTCGTTTTCGGTCTGCAGGGATACATGTGCCTCCAGTGCCTTACCGATGCGCTTCTCGGCACGGGCGAGCTCCAGAACGCCGTTGACATCCTGACGCAGCTTTACGATGGTATCCCACTTAGCCATGGCAGCCTCGTCCAGTGCGTATGCAGCAAAGCCCTCGGGCATACGGTTCAGGACGATATTGCGGACATCATCGCCCTCGCGGTGAGGCATTGCCTGCCAGATCTCGTCACAGGTGAATGCCAGGATGGGAGCAAACAGCTTTGCCATAGCGTCCACGATCAGGAACAGTGCGCTCTGAGCGGAGCGGCGGCGCAGGCCGTTGCGATCCTCGCAGTACAGACGATCCTTGATGATATCCAGGTAGAAGCTGGACAGCTCTACGACACAGAAGTCGTTGATTGCGTGGGAAACAATGTGGAATTCGTAATTGTCATATGCCTTCAGGCAGGTGGCAACCAGAGCATCCAGCTTGGTCAGTGCCCAGCGATCCAGCTCTTCCATCTGCTCAACGGGAACCAGGTTGTTGGGATCAAAGCCATCCAGGTTGCCCAGGCAGTAACGGGCGGTGTTACGGAACTTCAGGTAGCTCTGGCTCAGCTGCTTGATGATCTCCTTGGAGCAACGGACATCTGCGTGGTAGTCGGCAGAACCGGCCCACAGACGGATGATATCAGCACCGAAGTCCTTGATCAGGTCAGCAGGAGCAACACCGTTGCCCAGAGACTTGTGCATTGCACGGCCCTGACCGTCAACGACCCAGCCATGAGTCAGAACCTGCTTGAAGGGAGCGCCCTGACCCAGTGCGCCGACGGAGGTCAGCAGAGAGGACTGGAACCAGCCACGGTACTGGTCAGCGCCTTCCAGGTAAACATCAGCGGGCCACAGCTCCGGATTGTTGCGGCGCAGGGAAGCATAGTGGGTGGAACCGGAGTCGAACCAGCCGTCCAGAGTGTCGGTTTCCTTTTCAAAGCCATGAGCCTTGCCGCAGTGGGGGCAAACCAGACCCTCGGGGATCAGATCCTCGGCTTCCTTCTCAAACCAGATGTTGGAGCCGTGCTCACCGAAGAGCTTGGAGATGTGCTCGATGGTCTCATCGGTGCACACAGGCTTGCCGCACTCCTTGCAGTAGAACACGGGGATGGGCAGACCCCAGCGGCGCTGACGGGAGATACACCAGTCGGCACGCTCACGAACCATGCTGATCATGCGGTCTTCGCCCCAGGCAGGCAGCCAGCGCAGGCCCTTGCAGGCAGCGGCTGCTTCGTCCTTGAAGCTGTCAACAGAGCAGAACCACTGAGGAGTAGCACGGAAGATGATAGGAGTCTTACAACGCCAGCAGTGGGGGTAGGAGTGCATGATCTCTTCAGATGCGAAGAGTGCGCCGCTTTCCTTCATATCCTCCAGAATGATGGGGTTGGACTCGGTGGTGGTCATGCCGGCGTACTTTCCGGCGTAATCGGTATGGCGGCCACGGTCATCCACGGGAACGACCAGATCCATGCCATAGCGCATACAGGTCTGATAGTCGTCTGCACCAAAGCCGGGAGCGGTGTGGACACAGCCGGTACCGGAATCCATGGTGAC
>JAHHRV010000008.1 GCA_020025595.1 Oscillospiraceae bacterium | reverse complement strand
CCAAACATCTCGACAAATCGGGATTTGACCAGTAAATTGAGTTTGTCCAGCTGTTCATGACGTTTGGCGATCAGGTCATTGACTTTGTCCAAAACCGCCGCAATTCTTCGTTGTTCGTCGAGAGAGGGAAAAGAAATTTGATAATCTCTTAACCACTCCGTACTCATATTCTTTTGAGCCACACCTTTTGATGATAAAATGCATTCTTCTTCAAAAATATCACTGTTTAAGAAATGAAATAAAAATGGCTTTTCTAGTTTGGATTCACTTTTGATCCGAATACATGCTACTCGCTGATTTAAAGCCGCAGGTAGAAATTCTTTTTCAAGAATGCCTACTCTTCCAACGTTCCCTGTTAACGATATAAGCAAATCGCTTTCTCTTAAAGCATATTTTAGTGCGTTATTGTCGGCCAATGGGTAAAAAACGGGTGTGGTATCTTCTATATATCCTTTTTGAACATTAGCAATTCTGATTATTCTTATACCCGCTTTGGTATACTGATCACTTTTAAATGCAAAACCATTTAAAATATCACAAACATCTCCCAATCTAGCCATCACAGCATGTCCTCCAATTCCGCAAGTCCTGCGGAAATGTCCAGTTCCAGTGCATGCAGGTCTGCCATGATTTCGGTGGTAGAGGGGTATTCTATCGGCACATACTCTACTTTTTTATATTTATTGATGGAAAGGTCATAGCCGTTTTCAACAATTTCATCTTTGGGGACAAAGAAGGATTTTTCCGTGCGTTTCCGGTTGGCTTCTGCCTCTAGATTGCGGAATCTGGCAATAATATCGGGAATGTCATTATTTTCTACCGGGGTGCGCTTATCATCCAGACTAAGACCATCGGCTGTCATATCATAGAACCAGACCTTGTCCGTGCCGCCGTGTCCTGTCTTGGTGAAAATCAGAATACCAGTAGATACGCCAGCGTAGGGCTTGAACACACCGCTGGGCATGGAGATCACCGCCTCCAGACGGTTGCCCTCCACCAGCTCCTTGCGTATGGCCTTGTGAGCCGTGGAAGAGCCGAACAAAACGCCGTCGGGAACGATACAGGCGCACCGTCCGCCCACCTTCAGCATCCGCAGAAACAGCGCCAGAAACAGCAGTTCCGTCTTCTTGGTCTTGCAGACTTTCAGCAGGTCTGCAGATACGGTATCGGCGTCCAGACTGCCCTTGAAAGGGGGATTGGCGAGAATTAGAGAATACTTCTCTTTATCCGGATTCTGGTCAGACAAGCTGTCTCTGTACTCGATAATGGGGTTATCCACACCATGGGTCATCATGTTCATAGCACCGATTCGGAGCATGGTTCGATCCATGTCATAACCATGGAACATATGATTCATATAGTGGTCTTTTTTCTGTCGGTTATAGAAGATATCCTCTTTATGGTTCTTTTTCAGATATTCGCCGGCGGCAACTAGAAAGCCGGATGTGCCGCAAGCCGGGTCGATGATGACATCTTCCGGGTTAGGCTGCATCAGCTCCACCATCATTTTGATAATATGGCGAGGGGTACGGAACTGACCGTTGACACCTGCTGAGGCAATCTTGGACAGCAGAAATTCGTAAATATCACCACGGGTATCAGAATCCTTGACCTGCGCCATCTGCTCATAAATGCCGTCCAGTGCGGTTACGATCTTATCCAACAATAGGGGAGTGGGAATCTTGAAAATGGCATCGCCCATGTATTTTGCATAAGCGCTGCTCTTATCGTCGTGTAGGGTTTTGATAAAAGGAAACACCCATTCCTGCATGGTCGAATACATTTTGGCGGCAGGAAAATCGTGGAACACCGACCACTTGAGCTGATTGCCGGGAATGGTACGCCCGCCGATGTTCACTTCCTCGGCAAAAATGCTTTTATGAGGTAGTCCCAGCATGGCGCATTCCTTAGCGCGCAGATTGTCGGTTTCGTCCAAATCGTGAATGAACATCAGATAGGTCATCTGCTCCACCACATCCAGAGGATTGGTAATGCCGCCTGTCCAGAATGTCTCCCAAAGGCTGTTGATTTTGTTCTTCAATTCACCAGTCATCATTTTATTTCTCTCTCCATGTTTCAAGTGTAGGCAGGATCGAAACTGCCTAATTGGTTTCTTGATTACTATTATACGGATTTTGCCTCGTTGGGTCAACTTAAGTACAATTATTTCTGTGGCATGTCGCCTTATATTTCTATGGCATTAAAAAAGCTGTCCGGAAAACCGAACAGCTTTACTATGTTGCATATTTTGGGCGACACTTTTTTCGGTAGAAGAAAATTCTACCATAACACTTGTACATTAATAGGGACTTTTTTAGATGAGGATTGGCCTATGTACCAATTTCACGCTGGGTTTATCATTTTTGATTCTTGTTAAAACTAGAAAAAATGAAGAATAGTTTGAGTTTATTATATGATATCGGAGTATTCCAAACTTTTTGAAAATGCCAATTGGGGTCAAATTGGGGTCAAGAAAATTTCGATAGTGGAAAAATCGAACTTTTTGCATAAGAAAAACCCCTAATTCCGAAGAATTAGGGGTGAATTTGGTTGCGGAGGCAGGACTCGAACCTACGACCTCCGGGTTATGAGCCCGACGAGCTTCCAACTGCTCTACTCCGCGATATCAGGCGCTCACTCCTGAGCGCCTTTATATAATAACACTGGGTTTCTGATTTGTCAAGCACTATTTTTAGTTCTTTTGAATTAATTTTTGAGTGTGCTTATTTCTTCTTAAATACAACGGCGGTACGAGAGGGAAGATAGCACTTGAATCCCAGTCGGCCGTCCTCCTGCACTTTGGAAGAGTAGACATAATTCTGATCAATACGGCCCTCTCCGCCGAACCGCTGGTCATCGGTAGAGAGCACAACTTTGTACTTACCGGTTTTGCGCAGAGGCAATTCGTAACCGTCATAGGACTTGCATGGATGGAAGTTAAAGACGAATACAAGGTTGCCCTTCTGGAAGGAGATCAGCTTGTCGGCCTGATGCAGAAGCAGCAGATCCGGTTTCTTATCCAGAAGCCGTTCATTCTTGAGAAGCTCCACCATAGCCGTGTCAAATCGGTTCAGGTCCGTATAATACAGATCGGGGTTGTCCACAAGGCTCCACTGGCGGCGGCAATAATGATAACTCCAGCCGTTGCCCTCTCTGGGGAAGTCAATCCATTCAGGGTGACCAAATTCGTTGCCCATGAAATTCAGATATCCTTCGCCGGCGGTGGAGGCGGTAATCAGGCGGATCATCTTATGTAGAGCAATACCGCGATCGATGATCATGCTCTTCGGCATTAATTTGGACATACCGGTATACATTTCTGCATCGCACAGGCGGAACATAAGGGTTTTATCGCCAACCAGAGCCTGGTCATGGGACTCGCAGTAGCCGATATTCTTTTCTTTGGGGCGACGGCAGGTGAGCTCGTACCACATCTTGCCCATGTCCCAGTTTTCGTCCTTCCGTTCTTTCAGAGTGCGGATCCAGAAATCGGGAACACCCATGCTCAGTCGGTAGTTAAATCCAATGCCGCCCTGGCGAATGGGGATACACATACCGGGCATACCGGACATATCCTCTGCGACCGTGATGGCGTTGGGATTGATCATATGGATCAGTTCATTGGCCAACTGCAGATAGGTGACGGCTTCGGTATCTGTATTCATGGAGAAATACATATCATAGTTTGAGAAAGCGCTGCCAAGACCGTGGTCCAGGTAGAGCATGGATGTAACGCCGTCAAACCGGAAGCCGTCAAAATGGAAAATCTCCATCCAGTATTTCAGGTTAGAGAGCAGGAAATGAATGACTTCATTTTTGCCGTAATTGAACAGCTTGGTATCCCAGGCGCTGTGATTGCCCTTGGGGCCGCTGTGGAAGAACTGGTAATCGGTTCCGTCAAACTGGTTGATGCCTTCGGATGTGTTTTTGACAGCATGAGAATGCACCACATCCAGCAAAACGGCGATACCCATGGAGTGAGCGGTGTCGATGAGTTCTTTCAGTTCAACACTGTAGCCATAACGGGAGGATGCAGCAAAGAAATTGGAAACCTGATATCCAAAGGAGCCATAGTAGGGGTGCTCCATAATAGCCATGATCTGGATGGTATTGTAACCAAGAGCCTTAATCCGGGGGAGTGTGTTTTCACGGAACTCCCGGTAAGAGCCAACCTTGCCTTCTTCCTGGGCCATGCCGATATGACATTCGTAGATAAACGGAGTCTTTTCGGGGCGGAAATTAGCATCGGTCCAGGGGAATTGCTCCAAGGTGTCTTCAACCTCTGCACACCACATAATGGTGTCGGGGTCCTGCACAACACGGGTTGCATAAAGCGGGATACGCCGCAGCATCTGACCATCGTGGATGACAATGGCCTGGATTTTCTGGCCGGGGATCAGTGCATCACGGCCTTGCAGCTCCACCTGGAATACACCGCCGTCCAGACGCTGCATGGGACATCCGGTGAGATTCCACTGATTAAAGTCACCGGTCAGATACATTTCCTCTGCACCGGGAGCCCACTCACGGTAGACCCATCCGTCTTCCGTGCGATGAATGCCGAAGTAATGATGTCCGTTGGCAAAGTCGGACAGGGTTTTTCCGCGCTTAACCAGCTCTTTGTGCTTCTTTTTGTATAGGTCCATGCGCAGATTAATATCCTCTTCATAATTCTTGAGGATAGGGTCGTAATTAAGGATTTGGTAAGACATGGCATAGCCTCCTGTATAACGGTTGCGGACAGACTTGTGAATATGCGATTATCTGATTCTATTTTATCGAATCGGTTATGGGTTGTCAAGGATGAGAAAGATGATACACCGCATAAATATTGCAGCGCAATCGATTGCGTTCGGAGTTTTTTGAATATTATTGATAGAAATAGGTGTATTTTGTCGCACACACCTATTTCTATGATTGCATATGGTTTTGCATGGGAAGTGTATACCAAATCAAATTGATATTTCGCTTGTGCTCAAAGCGATTATCCCAGACGAATTGTAGCAAAACTGCCCTGATCTCGCTGTTTGGTAACGACGATTTGATTGTCGATTCGCTCTTTTAGCTCAGAAACATGGGAGATGATGCCAACCAGACGATCTCCTGACGACAGGGAAGACAGAGCTTCCAGCGCCTGACGCAGAGATTCTTCGTCCAGAGAACCGAAGCCTTCGTCCACAAACATGGTGTCCAGACGGATGCCGCCTGCCTGACTTTGGATCTGTTCGGAAAGTCCAAGCGCAAGGGAAAGAGATGCCTTGAAGCTTTCGCCGCCGGAGAGCGTGCGGACGCTTCTGGTGGTACCGTTATAGTGGTCGATGACATCCAGCTCCAGACCGCTTTGACTGCGGACATTTCCGGCTTCTTTCCTGCGAACCAATTCGTACTGTCCGGAAGTCATAACACGCATCCGCACATTGGCTCTGCGGATGATCCGATCGAAATAAGCAGTCTGGACAAAGGTTTCCAGCATCAGCTTTTCCTTACCGGGCAGATTGCCGTTGGCTGTATTGGACAGGTTGCGAATCCAGATATACCGGGCTTCCAGCTGCTCCAGATCGCCAACGGATTTGCGAATCTGATCCTGAGCACTGCGGTTGGCATCCAGACGGACGGCAAGGCCGGTCAGCTGTGCGCGCAGCTGCTCCAGTTGGGCGTTGGCAACGGACAATGCTTCTGCCTGAAGGGCTTCATCCAGCGCAGGAATCTCTTTCAGCTGTGCCTGACAAGTTTCCAACTGGCCGCGAAGACGCTCCAGTGCAGAGACGACTTCACTGTGGCGCTTCTGTGCGTTGACAAGAGCGGCTTCCAGTGACTGACGCTGCTGCTGCAGAGCGTGCAATGCCTGGGTGGCCTGGGCCTGATCAGGGTAGGGCAGCTGCTGAATCAGTTCTGCAATTGCCTGGTTCTGAGCGTCGGCAGCAGCCTGGAGGCTGGCAATCTGCAGCGCGTATTGGCTCTGCTGGGCGGTCATCTCCGAGATCTTTTGCTGCAGAGCAGGCAGAGCCTGTTCTGTTTTCTCCTTCTGACGGAGCTGGGCAGACAACTGGGACTGTGCCTGCAGAAGTTCCTTTTTCTCCTGCTCACACTGCAGGCGCTGGCTTTGTAGCAGGGCGGGAGCATCCTCTAAAGTTGCGCTGAGCAGCTCTGAGCACTGCTTTTTCAGCGCATTTTCCTGATTTGCTTTGCGTTCCAGGTGACGGCTGGCAGTTTGGCTGGCGGCAACGGCGTTCTGCTGTGCTCGCTCGGCATCCTTTTGAGCCTGTTCCAGTTCTGCCTCCGTGGGAGCGTGACCGGCAGCCACAGCAGGGGATGGGTGGTGAATGGAACCGCACACAGGACAGGGGGTTCCATCAACCAGTCCCTGTGCCAGAATACCCGCCTGAGCATCCAGAAATGCGCGATTCATGGTGATGTAAGTCTTGTTCACCTGATCTGCCTGATCGGCAAGCACTGCATACTGATTCTGGGCTTTGGCAGATTGGGCGCAGGTGGTCTGGTATTCCTTCCATGCCTGTTCCAGCGCAGACAGTGCATCCATATGCACAGACAAGGTCTGTAGTTTCTGGGTGCATTTTTCCAAAGAGAGGGGGACATCCTTCAGTTGTTCCAGCAGGGTGCTTTGCTCGGTAGCCTGAGTCTGAGACTGGTCGATTGCTGCCTGCTGGCGCTGCATCAGCTGCTGCAGTTGGTTCAGTTTGGCGATATTCTGCCTGTTTTCTAACTTTTTCTGCTCCAGATCGTCATAACTTGGGAGCAAGTGCGTCAGAGCGGCAATCTGTTCTGTGAGCGCCTCACGCTGCGGGGCGGTTGCCTCCTGAGCGGCCAGCTGCTCCTTTGCCTGAGCCAGCGCAGCGTCCCCGGCAACCAGCTTTTCACTGGCGAAGGCGATACTTTTCTGAAGCTGAGCACGCTGTTTGGCCTGAGAAAGCTTTTCAGATGCTTCCTGTGCCTGCTGCTCTGCCTGGGTCAGCAGAATGTTCAGCTGCTGCTGGGAGGCAGTGTCCTGGGTGATGAGCTGCTCTATAATTGCTAGCAATTCCCCGATGGGCAGGTCCTCTTTCTGAGACATCTCGTACAGCGGAGAATCCTGGGGGCAGCGGATGAGCTTTGCGTATCGGGCAACGGCGCTGCGCAAGTCCTGGCACTGGCGGTTGAGGGTACCGGATTCCTCTTTCAGCTTTTCCTGCAGCGTCTGATACGGTGCAGTACGGAAAATCTGGCGGAAAATGGTTTTGCGTTCCTCGGTGGAAGCAAGCAGCAGTTTGAGAAAATCTCCCTGCGCAATCATGGCGATGGAACAGAACTGATCTTTATTGACACCCAGAATCGCGGTGACCGCATTGGTTACCTCTCTGGATTTTGTAACCAGTCGCCCGTCAGGATAGGTCAGTTCCGCTTCGGCCTTTTGCAGCGTCGTGCCGCCGCCCCGCTTGGCAGGCCGCTCATATTCGGGATTTCTGCGGATGGTGTAGATTTGATTGTGATTGGAAAAGGTCAGCTCCACATAGGTGGGGACATCTGCAGGAGCATATTTGGAGCGCATCATGGAGCCGTCACGGGATGTGCCGCTGGCTTCTCCATAGAGGGCGTAGGTGATGGCATCAAAGATGGAGGTTTTACCGGCACCGGTATCGCCGGTAATCAGGTACAGACCGCTGGTGCCCAGAGAATCCAGATCCAGCGTACAGGCCTTTGCATAGGGGCCAAAGGCAGAAATTGTCAGTTTTAATGGTCTCATTGTTCCGCCTCCCAGATTTTCTCGATTAAGTGTTCCATGAAGGATTGCTGCACCTGATTCATTGGCTGGTTGTTCTGCTTTTCATACAGCTGTGCAAACAGCTGCAGGGGAGTTGCCTCGACACTTGCTTCTTCCTCCATGGGGTTCTGGTAATAGCGTGTGCGCTGATTGTCGTAGTCCAGCCGCATGATGTACGGATAAATTGCCCGGAGCTTGCCAATCGCGTCCGGAATGTCATCCTCGTCGGTCAGGGTAATGTGCAGATAGGACTTGCACAGGTCAGAACCCAGATAGAAGCTCCGGTCTGACAGTTGCGCAAAGGAGCCTTTTACTTCTGCCAGGTCCCGCAGGGGGGACAGGGGAATGGTGCGAATCTGCAGATTGCCCTTTTCCAGCAGGTCAACCAGGGTGACACTCTTTTCGTGACCGGCTTCTGAAAAGGAGTATTTCAGAGGGGTTCCGCAGTAGCGCACTCGCTCAGAGCCTACATTCTGGGGACGGTGCAGGTGCCCCAGCGCAACATAATCAAAGCCGTCAAACACCTGTAAATCCACATTGTCCGTTCCGCCGATGCTCAGCTCTTCGGATTCTGACCGCTCAGCACCGGTGACCAGCTGATGGGTCAGCAAGACATGGCGGCAGTCAGCGCGCAGATCGCAGTCAGACAGCGCTGTGGCGATGGCATCGGTATAGCTTTCGATGGCGGTGTCGGGAGCGTGCAGGCGCACATGGCTGGGTTTTAAGAAAGGCAGCAGATAGAAACGGACGGTGCCGAATTCATCTTCCTTGTCAATGGTGGTCACATGTCCGTCGTAAACAGGGGACACATACACATGGGCGGCAGAGAACAGCTTGCCACCGAAGGCGATTCGCTCGGCAGAGTCGTGATTTCCGCTGATGATGAAAACATTGGTGTGAGACTGTGCAAGCTTCGTCAGAAAATCGTCAAACAGGTCCACCGCTTCGGCAGAGGGGACGGATTTGTCATACACATCTCCGCAAATCAGCACAGCGTCAGGCGATTCGGAAGAAACGATGGTCAGAATCTGATTCAGAATGTATCTCTGGTCTTCGATTTGCGAGAAGCCGTTGACCCGTTTGCCCAGGTGCAGGTCAGATAGGTGCAGTAATTTCATGATATTGCCTCCCTGAATGGTCGTTTGTTCTATTATACCAGACCGTGAAATGGGGCGCAATGATTCAAAACAGGGATTTTCAAGTGAAGAGAACTATGCTATACTGTACTGGAAAATGTAGAACGGAGGAAAAAACGATGACCTTTTCCCAGATTGAATACAAGCGCTTGGACATGGAAGCACTGAAGAAGGAAATTCAGTGCCTGACAGAAAAGCTCCGCAGCGCTGCCACATTTGAGGAAGCTCAGCAGGCATTCGTTGCCATGGATGAGCTGGAGGGCAACACCGTCGGAACCATGCGCACGGTGGCTCAGATTCGCCGTGACATTGATACCCGGGACGAATTTTACGATGCCGAGATGGCATTTTACAACAAGGCAATGCCGGAGCTGGAGCCTCTGACCAAGGAGTGGACCGACAGCCTGCTGGCAAGCCCTTTCCGCAAGGAGCTGGAAGAAGTTTACGGCAAGGTTCCCTTTATCAATGCAGAGCTGGATGCAAAGTGCTTTATCCCGGAACTGGTGGAGGATCTGCAGAGAGAGAACCAGCTGGTTTCTGAGTACACGAAGCTGATTGCTTCTGCACAGATTCCCTTTGACGGAAAGGTCCTGACCCTGTCGCAGATGTCTCCGTATAAGCTCAACCCCGATGATACGCTTCGCCGTGCCGCGTGGAAGGCAGACGGCGAGTGGTTCAACACCCAGAGTCAGGAGTTGGACCGGATCTATGACGAGCTGGTGAAGGTTCGCCACGGCATGGCCAAAAAGCTGGGTTATGAAAACTATATCCCCCTGGGCTACAACCGGATGACCCGTAACTGCTACACAGAGGCAGATGTGGAAGAATTCCGCAAGGCGGTTCAGAAGTACCTGGTGCCTGTTGCAAAGCAGATCAGCATGGTGCAGGCTGAGCGCATGGGCTTTGAGTTCCCCATGAGCTTCGCAGATAAGGATCTGTTCTTCCGCTCCGGCAATCCCAAGCCTGTGGGCACTCCTGCAGAGATCCTGGAGCACGGCACCAAGTTTTACAGCGAGCTGAGCCCTGAGACCAAGGAATTCTGGGATCATATGCGTAAGTGTGAAATGATGGATGTGGAGAGCAAGCCTGGTAAAGCTGCCGGCGGCTACTGCACCAATCTTCACGGCCTGAAGACCCCGTTCATCTTTGCAAACTTCAACGGAACTGCTCATGATGTGGAAGTTATCACCCATGAGGCAGGCCACGCATTTGCAAGCTATGTAAATCGCGACCGGGTGCCTTCTTCTCTGATGTGGCCCAGCCTGGAGGGCTGCGAAGTTCACTCCATGTCCATGGAGTTCTTTGCTGAACCCTGGAGCGAGCTGTTCTTCGGCGACGATGCCCGGAAGTTCCGCTATACCCACCTGGCAGATGCACTGGCCTTCATTCCCTATGGCACCATGGTGGATCATTTCCAGCATATCATTTATGAATATCCCGACTTTGATCCGAAGGAGCGGCATCAGGTGTGGCGTGAGCTGCTGGGTGTGTATATGCCCTGGGTCAATCCCGACGGCGTTCCCTTCTTCGGCGAGGGCAAGGGCTGGCAGCGTCAGACCCATATCTACAAGAGACCCTTCTATTACATTGATTATTGCCTTGCACAGACCGTTTCTTTGGACTTCTGGGCAAGAATCCAGGAGGATCCCAAGGCTGCATTTGAAACCTATATGAAGTATACACGGCTGGGCGGCAGCATGGTGTTCACAGACCTTCTGAAGGAAGCCGGACTCAGCAGTCCCTTTGATCCGGAGTGCCTGCGCAACATCGCTACCAAGGCAAAGACCTTCCTGGAAAATTACGACCTGACCGGAATCAACTGAGTGTACCGATAAATAAAAAGCCCGCTGACCAAGTTGGTCAGCGGGCTTTTGTTTACTTAATGCGAAGAATTTTATCTACCAAAGAGCGATGCTGCTCGGCGTTCATGGACTTGACGGTCTCACGCAGAATGGTGCAGAATTCGCCGGCGGATCTTGCCGGGCCGATTCCGGTCACCAGCCATGTGCAGTCAGGAATCGGCAAGGTGTCAAACTGTCTTGCCAGCTGCTTGTCAACATCCAGCGCCAGAGCGAAGGGAACAAGCTCGTAGTAATAGTCGGGATTGGTTCGCATGATTCTTACCAGCTCTGTCTTGCTGACCTTTTTCATGTGTCGGCGCAGACCCAGGAGTTCCTGGTAGATTCTGGCGCCGTTTTCGGTGCGCTTGCCACCATAGGCTGCGGCCAGACCCACAAACAGATTCCAGACCACAACGATGATTGCATACACGGCGCAGCCACTGACGACACCGGACAGCAGAACGATTACAGAACACAGAATGCACGGCTGCAGGCTGTTTTTGTGGAACAGCTGCAGGCAGCTCATGCCTTCCTGGATGAACCAGCTGCAGACGGTACACACGGCAGACATTAAAATGATGGACAGAAGCTGCCAGGCAGGGGAGGAAATCAGATTGCTGCCCATGGCGATACCGGCAGACAGGCCCACCAGACAGCTTAGAATACGCAGCAGAATGGGATTGCCGTTCTTGGGCAGATAACCGGCGGCATATCGCTTGGAAACGAGTGCGGTTTTCTCGCACTGTCTGGTGTAGCGATAGCTTGTGGCATCGATCATGGTTGCCTTGCCGAACAGATCCTTGAAGACACGCTGCTCGAAGCTGCTTCGCTCATTGCCCATCTCCATCCGCTTATAAAGGAAGACTCTGCCGTGCTGGTCCAGATGGATCATCAGATATCCCAGCTGCGCCCAGTGAATTACCATCATGGTCAGATCTGCGCGTTTATGTACCAGGTAGCGGCCCACATTTCCGGCGGAAATGCCATCCGGAGCCGTGGAGCGGTGGACGGGGAAAAGGGGACGGCCGCCCATGGTAATGATCCAGTATAAAAGCGCTACAGCGGCACAGATGCCCATAGCAATGCTGCTGAGGAGCAGGTTGGAGTCTGCGGACGGATTCTGAGGGAACATACCTTCGGGAGCTTTCATCTTCAGTACCAGCGTTTCCGAATCCTTCAACGGCACATTGACACTGCCGGAGATGATGGAACCGTTGATCTGTGTGGTGATGTCGCGCTCGATGTCCTGTTCATGGTAGCCGCTGAAAAAGGCGGGAACAGTATCGAATGTGGCAGGCATCGTGATGTTAAAGCTCATCTTTTCGATTGGATACTTAAATCCGGTCAGCAGAGGGATACTCACGAACTGATCGCCGTGATCGTCGATTTTGACCACGGAATTGACAGTATAATGAATTGCAATGGGAAATGTGCCGGTCAGACCGTTCAGAGACTCCAGGTTGATACTGGTGACACCTTCGGACTGGTTCAGGCTGGCATTGGCACCGTTCAGACTGACTGAGGAAACATCACTTCCCAGAGGAAAGCTGAGATTACTTACAGGTTGGTCCAGACGGATGGCTATATTGATCGCAATCTGGCAACTGCCGTTTGGTGTTACGGTGCCGGTGACGGCAACATCCGTAGCGGCGTTATCGGCATATACGGGCAAGGTGAGTATCATACAGCATAACAGTACTGCGATGATACGGCGCATGGGAACACCTCCTAAATTTTTTATGAAGCTATATTCTACAACAAAAACAGATAAAACACAATCCAAAGAGGATCATTCCAGAACACCAAGCAGTCCGTCACGGAACAGATCCGTGATTTTTACGGAAAGAACCCGGTTGTGCAGGTCTGAGCCCTTTGCATAGACCCGGATGGAGTTCATGGCGTGACCGGTGAAATAACCGTCACTGATTTCTTCAAACAGCACCTCCTGCACACTGCCGATCATGGAATTGCGGTATTCGCGGTTCATTTCCTGGGCAATGGCGATGGCTGCCTGACTGCGGGATTCTTTGGTTGCGTTGTTATGCTGGTCGGGCATTTTGTCCGCGGGAGTTCCGGGACGGCGGGAATAGGGGAAAATGTGCATATCCGCAAAAGCGCACTTTTGAATGAAGGCAAGGCTTGCAGCAAATTCTTCCTCTGTTTCGCCGGGGAAAGCCACGATCATATCCGTGGTAATGGCACAGCCCGGAAAGGCTTTGCGCAGAAGGACAGTGCTTTCGTAGAAACGGGCCGTGTCATATTTGCGCTTCATCCGCTGAAGAACGCTGTCGCAGCCGGACTGCATGGACAGATGGAACTGAGGACACAGGTTATCGTACTTCGACAGAACATCACAGAAATGCTGATCGATGATCCGGGGCTCCAGAGAGCCAAGACGGATTCGCAGCTGGGGAACGGCCTCGCAGATGGCCTGGATCAGACTGACCATTTGGGGCTTTTCGGGCAAATCAACGCCCCATGAGGCGATTTCGATGCCCGTAATTACGATTTCCCGGTATCCGTCGGCTGCCAGCTGCTTTGCCTGTTCCACCGCCAGCTCCAGGGGAGCGGAGCGAACCGGGCCTCTGGTGTAGGGGATGATGCAGTATGAGCAGAAGTTCACGCAGCCGTCCTGAACCTTCAGCATCGCACGGGTACGCTCGGCAAGACCGCCGGCAGGAAGTACCTCAAAGGCGCGACGCCGCAAAGCATTGTCGACCTGACATTGCTTCTTCCGGTCGCTCAGGGTGGAAAGCATCATTTCGATAAATGCTTCCCGGCCTGCAGAACCGGAAATGACATCCACATCCAGTGCCTCAATGGCTTCCGGATCGTGCTGGGAATAGCAGCCGCACACACCAATCACTGCATCGGGGTGCTCCCGGCGGCAGCGGCGGATGATTGCGCGGTTCTTTTTATCGGAGATGGCTGTGACAGAACAGGTATTGATAATGTAGCCGTCACAATCGCCGTCAAAAGGAACGATATCATGGCCCTTGGCCTGGAAAATCTGCTCCATGGCCTGGGTTTCGTACTGATTTACTTTACAACCTAGGGTATAAAATCCAAATTTCATGTTAAATCCACCAAAAAAGAATCGAGTTTTCAAATTGTCACAGGATCAATCTGTTTGTATTGTAACAGAAAAGGATACAAAATGTGTGACAATTCCTGACATTTCATCTTATTATACACGAACATTTTCCAAATGTACAGCATGATAAATTGGGATTTCCAGCCAATGACTGACCCATCACATTAAAAATTCTTAAAACGCTCCATTTTTAGACAAAGTATGATACAATCAAGAAAAAGTCGATGGAGGACAACGCAATGAATGATAAGATTCGTATATTGGCTGTAGATGACGAGCCGGATTTGCGTTCTCTGCTGCATATTCTGCTGACAAACAAAGGTTATGATGTGATTGAAGCGGCAAGCGGTGAAGAAGCGGTTCGGACCATGCAGCAAAATCCCGGTGTGGATTTGGTGATTATGGACATTATGATGCCGGGGCTGTCCGGCGTGGAGGCCTGCGCTAAAATTCGCGAGTTTTCGGCGGTTCCCATGCTGTTCCTGACGGCAAAGAGTCAGATTCCAGATAAAATGGAAGCTTTTGATGCCGGCGGCGATGATTATCTTGCCAAGCCTTTTTCTCAGCACGAACTGATGATGCGTGTGGAGTCTTTGACCCGGCGGTATCGGGTATACAAGGGTAAGCGCGAGGATGCAGATGGGGAACGCCTGCAGCTGGACGAAACCAACGGCTGCGTGAAAATCGACGGTCAGGTGGTTGACCTGACGGATAAGGAATACTCCATTCTGCACTTTTTCTATCAGCATCGCGGGCAGATCCTGGATGTGGAGACAGTATACGAGAATGTATGGGGAGAAAAATTCCTGCCTTCGTCCAACAATACGGTGATGGTACATATTCTGAATCTGCGCAAGAAACTGGAAGAGGACCCTGCAAATCCGAAACTGATTCGAACTGTTTGGGGAAAGGGGTATCGGTTTGGCTGATCGGAAAATCTACCACACCCTTACGGTAAAACTGATGGCGGTGGTGTGTGCTGCGCTGTTTCTGGCACTGATTGTCTTTGTGATCATGGGATTCGTTGGGCATACGGTGGTTAACCGCTATTATTTGTCTGAGCACTCGGTGAGCATCAGATTGCTGAACGAAATCAACTCCCTGCGGGGGTATGTTGCGGATCATCAGGTTAATTCTACAGATATCAATGCAATCGGCACATGGAACCGGGAACACCGAAAGGTTCAGCTGACGATTTCCGGTATTAACACAACCATCAGATCTGATGCCGGCGGTGCGGAGCTGGTAGGCAACGATTACGGAATCGTGCTTCGCTCCGGAGACAGCGTGGCATCTGCAAGGTATCCGGTTAACTTTCATGACGGTGTGTTTACAGTAACGATCTACGACTGCTCTCAGGATATGTTGGAAGCCGGAGCAGAGATCGCATCGCTGTTTGTAGCATCGGTCGTGTTTTTAACAGTGATCCTGATCTATGACCAGCGGGTGACCCGATCAGTGCAGACATTGAGCCGCCAGGTTCGCCGCGTGAGTCAGGGAGAGCTGGACAGGCAGATTATGCCCATGTCTCAAGATGAAATTGGACAGCTTGCGCTGGATGTGGATACCATGCGGCTGAGTATCATTGATAAGCTGCAGCGGGAGGAGGCTGCATGGCAGGCAAACTCCCAGCTGATTACGGCGATTTCGCACGATGTCCGTACGCCTTTGACAGCGCTGATGGGATATCTGGATATCGTATCGGACGAAACACTGACACCCCAGGAGCGCCAGGCGTACCTGAAAATCTGCAAGAACAACGCTCTGAGATTAAAGGGCTTGACTGATGAGCTGTTCGGATTCTTCCTGGTGTTCGGAAAGCCCAATCCGGATCAGCGACTGGAGGAACTGGATGCCTGCACACTGCTGGACCAGATCATGCTGGAGCAGGAGATGAACCTGACCCAGCAGGGATTTGATGTCCGGGTGGTTCATCGCGGAGACTGCAGCGGAAAGGTTCGGGTAGATGTAGGGCACCTGCGGCGGATTTTTGACAATCTCTATTCTAATGTGTGTAAGTACGCCGATGAGACTCGTCCGGTGAATGCACTGATTGAGGGAGAAGATGGAATTCTGCGGATCTATGTGTCCAACTATATTAAAACCCAGAGTAATCGGGTGGAAAGCAACAGAATCGGCCTGAAGACCTGTGAAAAACTGGTCAGCGCTATGGACGGACAGTTTAAGCAGAATAAAGAAGCGGATATGTTTTCTGTGGAAATTTCTCTGCCGCTGCTTTCTGAATAACCAAATACCAAAGAAAACCCCCGGAGGATATCCTCCGGGGGTTTTGAAATATCAGATTACAAAATCCGCGATTACACCATTGCGCAGGTGATGATAGCCATCTTGTAGACTTCATCAGCGTTGCAGCCACGGGACAGATCGTTGATGGGAGCGTTCAGACCCTGCAGGATGGGGCCGTAAGCCTCATAGCCGCCCAGACGCTGTGCGATCTTGTAGCCGATGTTACCAGCTTCGATGCAGGGGAAGACGAAGGTGTTAGCATAGCCTGCAACCTTGGAGCCGGGGAACTTCAGCTGACCGACTTCGGGAGCAACAGCTGCGTCGAACTGCATTTCGCCGTCGATAGCCAGTTCAGGAGCCATTTCCTTAGCAACAGCAGTAGCATCGTGGCTCAGCTTAACAGTGCCGCCCTTGCCGGAACCGTTGGTGGAGAAGCTCAGCATTGCAACCTTGGGGTCAATGCCGAAGACCTGAGCGGTCTTTGCAGTCTCAACAGCAACTTCAGCCAGCTTCTGTGCAGCAGAAACGACCACATTGCCTTCCTTGTCCAGGGTGTCCTGGTAGTCGATGTTAATAGCGCAGTCGCCCATAGCCAGCTTCTCTTCGCCGCGAACCAGAATGAAGCAGGAAGAAACCAGATGTGCACCCTTCTTGGTCTTGATCAGCTGCAGAGCGGGACGAACGGTATCAGCGGTGGAGTAGGTAGCGCCGCCCAGCAGAGCGTCAGCGTAGCCCATCTTGACCAGCATGGTGCCGAAGTAGTTGCCCTTGCTCAGAGCGGTGCGGCACTCTTCAGCGGTCATCTTGCCCTTACGCAGCTCGACCATCTTCTCGACCATGGCGTCCATGTCTGCATAAGTAGTGGGGTCCAGAATCTCAACACCTTCGATGTTGAAGCCGCCCTTGGCAGCGTTAGCCTTGACTTCTTCCACATTGCCCACCAGAATGGGGGTCAGGAAGCCGCCCTCGACCAGACGGGAAGTTGCTTCCAGAATACGGGCATCATGGCCCTCGGTGAAGACGATCTTGCGGGGATTTGCCTTCAAAGTTTCGATCATTGCATCAAACATGATTCGTTACCTCCAGAAAAATTCGTTTTTTCGTGGGCATTCTAGCCCATAAAACAGCATTCTAATTATACATCACTATTCCGGAAGGTGCAACCTTTTTTCCAAAATTAGGGAATAATCTTGGAAGACTTCAGGTAATTGCGGCGGGAGCGATATTTGACAAAGGAATGGATGACAGTGTGATACCGCAGGGCTGTGGCATAAAAGTTCTGGGAAAATGCTTTTTGAAGCGTTATACCATTGGTGCCCTTTTTGTGCAATATGCGGGTTAGACATTGGGGACGGAAGATGGTACAATCATACAAATCATTACATAAAGGGGGAACCTTGATATGGCACATACAGAAAGCTGGTCCGGAAAGATCAACCGAAGACTGCTCAAGAAACAGCGCATCATCGATGTAGCTGCAGGACGGGAAAAGGCAGATCTGGTTCTGAAAAATGCAACTTATGTGGATGTATTTTCCGGATGCCTTGCAACAGATGATATTGCTGTGGCAGAGGGGCTGATTGTAGGACAGGGAAAGTACGAAGGCAATATTGAAGTGGATATGACGGGAAAGATCGTCTGTCCCGGCTTCATTGATGCCCACATCCATCTGGAATCCAGTCTGGTTGCCCCCAGAGAATTTGCAAAGGCAGTCCTGCCCCACGGTACCACTGCGGTTATCACAGATCCCCACGAAATCACCAATGTCATGGGAACCGACGGAATCGACTATATGCTGGAAGCCAGCGAAGGCCTTCCTCTGGATGTGCTGTTCATGATCCCCAGCTGCGTTCCTGCTTCACCTATGGATGAAAGCGGTGCAAATCTGGATTACCGGGACATCGACAGCTTCTTTGATCACCCGAGAGTTCTGGGTCTGGGCGAAATGATGGATTTCCCCGGAGTGATTCGTGGCGACTCCGTACCTGTTTCCAAAATCGTGGCATCCCAGTCTCATCACAAGAAAATCGACGGTCATGCTCCCGGAATTCGGGACAATGATCTGAATGCGTATGTGGCAGCCGGTGTCTACTCAGACCACGAGTGTGCCGATATGGAAGATGCTCTGGAAAAGATTCGCCGGGGCCAGTACATCATGATCCGGGAGGGAACTGCTGCCAAGAACCTGGAGGCGCTCATGGGACTGCTGAACGAGCAGTATTACAGCCGCTGTATGTTCTGTACGGATGATAAGCATCCTTCCGACCTGCTGGAAAAGGGTCACATGGACTATATCTGCCGCAAAGCGGTTTCACTGGGCGCAGACCCCATCCGGGTGGTCCAGACAGCGTGCTATCATGCAGCCCGGTATTTCCTGCTGAACAACCGCGGAGCCATCGCACCCGGATATCTGGCGGATTTTGCGGTACTGGATAACCTGAAGGACTTTAATGTACAGCAGGTTTACAAGAGAGGCAAGCTGATTTGCCAGAACGGCCAGATCATCGATATCCCGGAGTCGAAGATTACTCCCAGACTGGCGGAGGAAGCAGAACACACCTTCCACGTGGCACATATGACATCGAGAGATTTTGCTGAGTGGCGTCCGAGAGGTGTCATTGGCATGGTTCCCGGTCAGATTGTCACCCAGGACTGCGGTTATGCAGAAGAGGTGGATGTCCAGACAGACACCCTGAAAATGGCGGTGGTGGAACGCCACCGGAACACCCGTCACATTGGTATCGGCTATCTGCGTGGCTATGGCCTGAAGCAGGGCGCTGTTGCAACTTCCGTAGCTCATGACAGCCACAATATTATTGTAGTAGCTGCCAATGATGAGGATATGGCTTTGGCAGTGAATACGATCACCCAGAATTCCGGCGGAATTGTTGTGGTGAACGACGGCAAGGTGCTTGCGCAGCTTCCGCTGGAAATTGCCGGACTGATGAGCAATCTGCCCCTGACTGAGGTCAATGAGCTCCTGGAAAAGGCAAAAGCCGCAGCGCACGAGCTGGGTGTCGGTGATGAAATTGACCCCTTTATGACTCTGAGTTTTATGAGTCTGCCCGTAATTCCGACCCTGAGACTGACCACTCGAGGGGTCATGGATGTGGCGACACAGAAGTATATTTAGCCCTTCACAAAACACCCGTTTGCAGTTGCTTGCAAACGGGTGTTCGGTATTGCGGAATATTTGTTCAATAATTTCGTAAAATTTTACTTGAATTTTGCACTCTGCTGTATCATAATAAATAGGAAAGACCGACTATTGGAGGGATATACCATGCCAACGCAAGGCAGATCCGTACATTCTGTGGAAAAGGCCATTCATCTGCTGGACTGTTTCTGGCAGGCAGGAGGCAGTTTGTCTCTGACAGAGCTGGTTCAGAAAACCGGATGGGCCAAAAGCACCGTTCACGGTTTGCTGGCCTCTATGCTGGATTCTGCCGTAGTGGAACAGGATAAGACGGACGGAAAATATCGTCTGGGTTACCACCTGTTTGAATTGGGCAGCAGTGTAGCCGCTTCTTGGAATGTAATGGGAATTGTTCGCCCCTATCTGGAGGAAATCGCCGAAGCAGTGGGGGAGAGCGCTTATCTTGCCCGACTGAGCGGAGATGAACTGATTTTAGCAGAGTGTGTAGAGCCGCATAACGGATTCCGGGTTTCTTCCGAACCGGGAAGCCGGATTCCTCTGCATTGCTCCAGCGAAGGAAAATGTGTTTTGTCAGCAATGCCGCTGGAGCGAGCCAGAGACCTGGTCAAACGCAAGGGAATGGAAGCGTTTACCGCCAATACCATTACCACTTGGGAAGGACTGGAACCTCAGCTGGCGCTGACGAAGGAACTGGGCTATGCGGTTGAACGCGGAGAATACCGCAATGGCCTGCAGAGCGTAGGTGCACCTATTTATGACAGCACCGGAAAGTGCAGCTATGCTATCGCTGTCATCGGAATTCGCGACAGCGGGCAGGTTGGTACAGACCGGACAATCATTAACTATGTAAAACAGGCTGCAGAACGGGCATCCTATGATCTGGGATGGCGCAAGAATCAAAAATCACGGACAAATCCGGAAAAATAACCGAGAGGAACGAACCAATCATGGCGAAGCTCTACTTCAAATATGGTGCAATGGGTTCCAGTAAAACCGCCCAGGCACTGATTACCAAGTATAACTACGAAGAAAATGATCTGAATGTCTGGCTGATCAAGCCCAGTGCCGATACCCGCGACGGTGTAAAAATCCTCCGCAGCCGTATCGGACTGGAGGCTCAGGTAGAAGTCATTGGACCAAATACCAATATCTATCAGCGTTTTCAGGAAACACAGCTGGATAAATGTAATGTGATCATTGTGGATGAGTGTCAGTTTATGACATCTCAGCAGATTGATCAGCTGAGAAACATCGTGAATGATTTCAATATTCCGGTTATGTGCTTTGGCCTGCGCACGGATTTTCAGACACATTTGTTCCCTGGAAGTTTGCGCCTGATGGAAGTGGCAGACACCATTCAGGAAATCAAGACAATCTGCGATTGCGGTGCCAAGGCTACGGTCAATGCCCGTATTGACGGAAACGGATACATCGTAACGGAAGGTGACCAGGTTTTTCTGGGCGGCAATGACAGTTATATTGCCATGTGCCACAAGTGTTATATCAGAGGAATTCGGGAACATAAAAAAATCAAACTCCACGGGGTGGAGTCATAAATCTGTATGGAGGTTATACCACTATGAATATTCAGGAAATTTTAGCTAAGTGCGACCATACCCTTTTGGGTCAGGCTGCCACATGGGAAGATATTAAGATCATCTGTGACGATGCTGTCAAGTATCAGTGTGCATCCGCCTGTATTCCTGCCTCTTTTGTAAAGCAGGCAAAGGAATATGTGGGCGACAAGCTGGCAATCTGCACAGTAATCGGCTTCCCCAATGGTTATTCCACCACTGCAACCAAGTGCTTTGAGGCCACCGATGCAGTCGATAACGGCGCGGATGAAGTAGATATGGTCATCAACATCGGCTGGGTCAAAGAAGGCAAGTATGATGCGGTCTGCCAGGAAATCAAGGCCATCAAGGCTGCCTGCAAGGGCAAGCTGCTGAAGGTCATCATTGAGACCTGCCTGCTGACTGACGAAGAGAAGATCGAGATGTGCTGTGTGGTTACCGAATCCGGCGCAGATTATATCAAGACTTCCACCGGCTTCTCAACTTCCGGTGCAACCTTCCACGATGTAGAGCTGTTTGCAAAGCATGTCGGCCCTAATGTCAAGATTAAGGCTGCCGGCGGCATTTCCAGCCTGGAAGATGCTCAGAAGTTTATTGATCTGGGCGCATCTCGTCTGGGTACCAGCCGTATCGTCAAGATCGTTAAGAACGGCGTTGACCTGAACGACAAAAGCTATTGATTGAAAAGGAGAATGAATTATGTCAACCCCTCATATTAGTGCAAAACCCGGTGATTTTGGTAAGACTGTCCTGATGCCCGGTGATCCCCTGCGTTCTAAGTTTATTGCTGAAAACTTCCTGGAAAATCCTGTCCTTGTGAACAATGTTCGCGGCGTTCAGGGTTATACTGGATACTATAAGGGCGTAAAAGTCTCTGTCATGGCATCCGGCATGGGTATGCCTGCTATCGGCATCTACTCCCATGAGCTGTTCAACTTCTATGGTGTAGAGAACATCATTCGTGTAGGCTCTGCCGGCGCTATTCAGGATAATATCAACCTGTATGACCTGGTTATTGCTCAGGGTGCCTGCACCGATTCCAATTTTGCTGCACAGTTCCATCTGCCCGGTACCTTCGCTCCCATTGCCTCTTACAAGCTGCTGAGCGAGGCTGTTAAGGCTGCAGAGGCAAACGGTGCAGTGTACCATGTCGGTAATGTGAATTCTTCCGATGTGTTCTACGGCGACCATGTCGGTGTGCCTGAGGGCCTGGACAGTGTTTACGGCCTGAGCAAGATGGGCGTTATGGCTCTTGAGATGGAGGCTGCTGCACTGTACATGAATGCCGCCCGCTACGGCAAGCGTGCTCTGTGTATCTGCACCATTTCTGACCATGTTCTCAGAGGTGAAGAAACTTCCTCTGAAGAGCGTCAGAAGTCTTTTACCACCATGATGAAGGTTGCACTGGATGTCGCCGCTGCAGTGGATAAGGAGTAATCCAGCCAATCTTCCTGACTAGCATTTGCGAGGTAATTTCTATGAAGCGTATCTTTTTAATTGTTTTGGATTCCTGCGGTGCAGGCGCTATGCCGGACTCTGAGAGCTTTGGCGATGTGGGTGTTCACACCCTGAAATCCTGCGCCACATCCGCAAAACTGTCCATTCCCAATATGAAAAAGCTGGGTATCGGCAATATCGAAGGACAGGCATTTCTGGGAACTGAAGCCAACCCCACCGGTGCAGTCTGCCGCCTGGCAGAGCGCTCTATGGGTAAGGACACCACAATCGGACACTGGGAAATTGCAGGCGTTGTCTCTCCGGAACCTCTGCCTACCTATCCCAACGGATTCCCTCAGGAAATCCTGGACGAGTTCGAAAAGGCAACCGGCCGCGGCTGCCTGTGCAATCTGCCTTATTCCGGTACGGATGTCATCCGGGACTATGGCCAGGAGCAGCTGGATACCGGAAAGTGGATCATCTATACTTCTGCGGACTCTGTGTTCCAGGTGGCAGCTCATGAAGAGCTGATTCCTCTGGAGGAATTGTATGATGCCTGCCATAAAGCCCGTCAGATCCTTCGGGGAAAGCACGGCGTTGGCAGAGTGATCGCCCGTCCCTTCGTCGGAAATGCCAAGGATGGATTCAAGCGCACCAGCAACCGTCATGACTACTCTCTGGAGCCCCCGGCAGAGACTCTGCTGGATGCCGTTAAGGCTCAGGGCAAGGATTCTATCGCTGTCGGTAAGATCTTTGACATTTTTGCAGGTCAGGGTACCACAGAGCATGTTTTCAATAAGAGTAATGCCGATGGCATGGATCATACGCTGCACTACGCAAAGCAGGACTTTAACGGCCTGTGCTTTGTAAATCTGGTGGACTTTGATATGCTCTATGGCCATCGTCGTGATATCGACGGCTACGCAGCTGCGCTGACCGAGTTCGATACCTGGCTTCCTAAGCTGCTGGAGCAGCTGGGCGAGGATGATCTGGTCATGATTACAGCAGATCACGGCTGTGACCCTGCCTACACGGCTACCACAGACCACACCAGAGAGTATGTGCCTCTGCTGATTGCCGGCCCCCGGGTAAAGCCTGTCAATCTGGGAACTCGCAAGAGTTTTGCTGATATTGCAGCAACGGTTGCAGAGCTGCTGGATGTCAAGTACGAAACCACCGGCGAGAGCTTTGCAAAGGAAATTATTTAATCATCGGATAGGGCGCAGTTTTTACTGCGCCCTATCGTTACCAGGAGGGAAGAAAAATGACACCTGAAAAGTTGATTGAAATGGCAAAAGAAGCAATGACCCATGCCTATGCACCGTATTCCGGCTATAAGGTCGGGGCAGCACTGCTGTGTGCAGACGGTACGGTCTATGGCGGATGCAATATTGAAAATGCCTCCTATACACCTACCAACTGCGCTGAACGCACTGCTTTCTTTAAGGCGGTGTACGACGGACATCGGGATTTTAAGGCAATTGCTGTCGTAGGCGGAAAGGACGGTGTGATCACCGGAGCGTTTCCTCCTTGCGGTGTCTGCCGCCAGGTAATGCGGGAATTCTGTTCCGATGATTTCATGATCTACATGGGAACCAACGACGAAAACTACCAAAGTATGACGCTGGCGGAGCTTTTACCGTTCAGTTTTTGCGCATCTGAGCATATGAATTGAGAAAAATGATAGAATATGCAGGGATAAATTGTTCAGTTTTATGAATGTTTCTAAAAAGGTTGATTTTATTTGAAAAATGTGCGAAAATATACTCAGGTATTCTAATACCAAAAACCAAAATATTTGGAGGTTATCAAAAATGAAAAAGCTTCTGGCTCTTCTGCTGGCAGCAGTCATGGTTTTGGGCCTCGTCGCTTGCGGCGGCGAAACCGGCACCGAGACTACCGCACCTGCTAACAGCACCGAGAACGGCGCTGAAACCACTGCCCCTGCTGAGGCAACCGGCGAAGTTAATGTCTCTGACGTTAAGGTCGCTATGATCACCGACTACGGCGATATCACCGATCAGTCCTTCAACCAGACCACTTACGAGGCCTGCAAGGAGTACTGTGAGTCCAAGGGTATCACCTTCACCTACTACAAGCCCGCTGGTGACTCCACCCCCGAGCGTGTAGCAATGGTTGACGCTGCTGTTGCTGATGGCTACAACATCATTGTTATGCCCGGCTACGCATTCGGCGGCACCATCGTTGAGACCTGCGAAACCTACCCCGATGTAAAGTTCATCGCTCTGGACGTGGGCCTGGGCGACATCCTGGAAACTGCTGTTACCAATGCTGGCGAGCAGTATGACTTCAACCCCGACAACTGGAACCTGGCTGACTACCTGGACATCAGCAATGTTTACTGCGCTGTTTACCAGGAAGAGCTGTCCGGCTACATGGCTGGCTACGCAGCTGTTAAGATGGGCTACAAGCACCTGGGCTTCCTGGGCGGCATGGCTGTCCCCGCTGTTATGCGTTACGGCTACGGCTTCCTGCAGGGCGTTGACGCTGCAGCTGCTGAGCTGAACATCGCAGACCAGATCACTGTTGAGTATGCTTACGGCAACCAGTTCCACGGCGATGCTGATATCACCGCTGCTATGGACACCTGGTATGGCGAGAAGAAGGTCGAAGTCGTCTTCGCTTGCGGCGGCGGCATCTTCACTTCCGCAGCTGAGGCTGCTGCAAAGGTCAATGCCAAGGTTATCGGCGTTGACGTTGACCAGGCTGCTATCATTGATGGCACCTACGGCGAAGGCATGACCGTTACTTCCGCTATGAAGGGTCTGGCTCCCGCTGTTAAGGACGCTCTGTCTGATATTATCGAGAACAACAACTGGGCTAACTACGCAGGCAAGATCGTTACTCTGGGTCTGGTCAGCGAGGATCCCACTGCTAACTACGTTCAGATTCCTATGGAGACCACTCAGTGGAGCGACTCCTTCACTCAGGAAGACTACAAGACCCTGGTTGCAGGTATGCTGGATGGCACCATCAAGGTATCCAACGCAACCGATGCTATGCCCAAGGTTTCCGTTACTGTGAACGATCTGGGCAACCTGAAGTAAGATATTCTTACACAGTAGCATAAAGTTACAACCGAAACCACCGACGGCTTTTGCTGTCGGTGGTTTTTTTGTTCGGCAACTGTGAATGAATGCCAAAAATGGTAGATAATATCAGAATATTGCAGTTGAATGAAAAATATTTTGCATATTTGGCATGAGCGTGTTATAATATCTTGGCATATAATGATTGAACGGACACTGTGTCCGTTGTAGTCTGAAGGAGGTATGGCAATTGGAAAATTATGCAGTTGAAATGCTGCACATTACCAAACGTTTCCCGGGTATCATTGCCAATGATGACATTACACTTCAGCTGAAAAAAGGCGAAATTCATGCGCTGCTGGGTGAAAATGGTGCGGGTAAGTCCACGCTGATGAGCGTCCTGTTCGGCTTGTATCAGCCGGAAGAGGGTGAGATCCGCATGGACGGCAAAAAGGTCGAGATCCGCAACCCCAATGACGCCAATGATCTGGGTATTGGTATGGTGCATCAGCACTTTAAGCTGGTGGAATGCTTTACTGTGTTGGATAACATCATTCTTGGCGTGGAGCCATGTAAGGGTGGATTCCTGGACAAGGAACAGGCAAGAGCAAAGGTGCAGAGCATTTCGGAGCGTTATGGCCTGCAGGTCGATCTGGATGCCAAAATTGAGGATATTACAGTCGGTATGCAGCAGCGTACTGAAATCCTGAAAATGCTTTATCGTGAAAACAACATCCTGATCTTTGATGAGCCTACCGCTGTTCTGACTCCTCAGGAAATTCATGAGCTGATGCAGATCATGAAGAACCTGGCAGCCGAGGGCAAGAGCATTCTGTTCATCTCTCACAAGCTGGCTGAGATCATGGAGGTTTCCGATCGCTGCAGCGTTCTGCGTAAGGGTAAGTACATTGGCACCGTTGAAACCAAGGACACCACTCCTCACGAGCTGTCCAAGATGATGGTTGGCCGTGATGTCAAGACGGTAGTAGATAAGGATGAATGTAAACCTGGTGAGGTTGTGCTGGATGTCAAGAACATGTGCGTTGCATCCAAGCGTCACAAGCGGGATGCAGTGAGCAATGTATCCTTCCAGGTTCACCGCGGTGAGATCGTCTGTATCGCGGGTATCGACGGCAACGGTCAGACGGAACTGGTCTATGGCCTGTCCGGCCTGGAGCCTCTGAGCAACGGCAGTGTCAGCCTGTGCGGTCAGGACATTACCCATATGCCAATCCGAAAGCGTTCCATCCTCGGCATGAGCCATATTCCCGAAGACCGCCACAAGCACGGTCTGGTTCTGGATTATTCTCTGGAGGACAACCTGGTCCTGCAGCGTTACTTCGAGCCCGAGTTCACCAACAAGGCCGGATTCCTCAGACGCAAGAACATCCGCACTTATGCAGAGCGGCTGATCGAACAGTTTGATGTCCGTTCCGGACAGGGCCCCATTACCAAGTCCAGAAGTATGTCTGGCGGTAACCAGCAGAAGGCTATCATCGCCCGTGAAATCGATAAGAATCCGGAGCTCCTGATTGCAGTTCAGCCTACTCGTGGTCTGGACGTCGGCGCAATCGAGTACATCCATAAACAGCTGGTTAGCCAGCGCGATGCCGGAAAGGGCGTGCTGCTGGTTTCTCTGGAGCTGGACGAAGTTATGAATGTTTCCGACCGGATCCTGGTTATGTACGAGGGCGAAATTGTGGGCGAATTTGATCCCAAGAAGGTCTCTGTGGAAGAACTGGGTCTGTATATGGCCGGCGCAAAGAGGGAGGGACAGGCATGAAAAAGAATCGTCTGTTGAGAAACAGTGGCCTGCAGTCTCTGCTTGCATCCCTGATGTGTATTGTGGTTGGTCTGCTGGTTGGTTACCTGATGCTTCTGATGATCAATGCAGAGGGCGCAGGAGAGGCCATTTCCACGATCATTAAAAACTTTATGTATTACCCCAGCGGCAAAGCACAGCTCAAATACCTGGGCAACACCCTGGTTAAGACCGCTCCGCTGCTGATGTGTTCACTGAGCGTTCTGTTTGCATACAAGGTTGGCCTGTTCAACATTGGTGCAGCAGGTCAGTATGTTGTGGGCGCAGGTGCCTGTCTGTACATGGCTCTGGCGCTGAATCTGCCCTGGTGGGCATGCCTGCTGGGCGCAATTGCTGCAGGCGCACTGCTCGGCGCTCTGTCCGGTCTGCTGAAGGCCCTGTGCAATGTGAATGAGGTTATTTCCTGCATCATGTTCAACTGGATCAGCCTGTACGGCGTAAATATGCTGCTGACCTCGGTAAAGGAAGCAACTTCTCCGTATACCATGAACGTCAAGTCCGTCAACCCCGGTGCACTGCTGCCCGGTATGGGTCTTGGTGATATGTTCTCAAAGAACCAGTATGTTACGATTGCAATTCCCATCGCAATTGTGGTTTCCATTGCAATCTGGGTTCTGCTGGAAAAGACCAAGCTCGGATATGAGCTGAAGGCTACGGGCAACAACAAAAATGCTGCTAAGTATGCCGGTATGAAGGAAAACCGTAACATCATCCTGACTATGGCAATTGCCGGTGGCCTGGCTGGTATGGCTGCAGGTCTTTTGTATCTGACCGGTTTTGAACAGTGGTCCTGCTCTCAGGCAAGCGTTCCTGCAATGGGCTTCAATGGCATTGCAGCTGCATTCCTGGGTGGCCTACATCCCATTGGTTCTATTTTCTCTTCCTTCTTCATTCAGCACATCACAGCCGGTGGCGCATATGTCGATAAGACCCTGTACTGCGCACAGGTTTCTGATTTCATCACATCCCTGATTATCTACCTCTGTGGCTTCGTCCTGTTCGTCAAGATGGCTCTGAACCGCAGACTGGACAAGCATGATGAAAAACTGGCTGCCAACACAAAAGAAGGAGGGAATAAGTAATGCTGCTTCTGTTACAGTATACTCTGATTTTTGCTTCTGTTTTGATGCTGGTTGCTTTGGGCGGCTGCTTCTCCGAACACAGCGGCGTAATTAACATTGGCCTGGAAGGCATCATGGTTATTGGTGCTCTGGGCGGCGCACTGATGATGCGTTATCTGCCTGCAGGTACTTCCGCATTCATGATGATCGTACTGGTCATCCTGGCTGCAGTGGTAGCGGGTGCGATTTATTCGATGCTTCTGGCGGTGGCTGCGGTTACCTTCAACGCTGACCAGACCATCATTGGTACTGCTATGAATATGCTGGGTACTGCAATTGCTACGGTTCTGGTTAAGGCTCTGAACACCGCTGCTGACCCCAACAATGTTTCTGCTACCATTCAGTACTTCGACCAGAAGAAGGCTTTCTATGTGAACATCGGTTCCTTCGAGTTCAGTTGGTTCATGCTGATCGCATTTATCGTTCTGATTGTGAGCCATGTGGTTCTGTACCGGACCCGTTTTGGCCTTCGTCTGATGGCCTGCGGCGAGCATCCTCAGGCTGCGGATTCTGTGGGCATCAATGTCTACAAGATGCGTTATGCCGGTGTTCTGATTTCCGGTATTCTTGGTGGCCTGGGCGGTATCGTCTACATCACCTCCGGCGTTTCCGAGTGGAAATTCGAAAACGGCGTAGCAGGCTTCGGCTTCCTGGCTCTGGCTGTTATGATCTTCGGTCAGTGGAAGCCCATGCACATTGCTTTGGCTGCACTGCTCTTCGGTCTGATGCGTGCACTGTCCAATGTTTATGTTGCATTTGATTTCCTGGCAGCTCTGAACATCCCCGGATTTGTTTACAATATGCTGCCGTATATCATCTCCCTTGTGGTTCTGATCTTCACCTCTAAGAAGTCCAGAGCACCTAAGGCGGAAGGTATCCCCTACGATAAGGGCAGCAGATAAGATTCTGCTGCAACGCAATAAAACATTCGCAAGCTAATGCGCAGGGGTGCCAAAAGCACTTTCCTGAAATTAGGCAATGAGCATTGCAACAGCACAAAAAACCGAGAAGGACTGTAAAAAGTTCTTCTCGGTTTTTCCTATTTTCTGGTCGTCACGAAAGGGGGCTGGCAAATTGATTTTGCGTAGCCCATTCAAGTCGAAGCTACCAAGGAAACAAGCATAATCAAAACCAATATAAATACCAATATGCGTTTATGATGGTTCTATTTAGTGCTGTATTAGTTATCTACAATGCCCCAATCTTGCTGACCTTGTATGCAGGCGTAAATTCTATAATGTTGCAGACGGATCAGCTGCATCAGGTCGGCACCCTCTTGAGGATATTCTTCAAGGGGGTGTTTTATATGTGGGCTTTCAGTGCTGATAAATCTACAAAAAGACGAGATTTACTGTCATGGGAACGCCGAGTTTTGGTATATTGCCTAATTATGAAAATAATTTTTGTGTAACAAATAAATAGAAAATAATTTTTCCGTATGTTATAGTTACAAAGTTGGTGACTATAAGGTTTCTGAGAAACAGCTCGTGGTTGTCAATATCGTGTAAAACGGACATTTAACATGGGAGGAATGAATTAATGAAGCAAGGCAATTGCGCAAAGTGGAGCCGTATTTTCAGCCTGCTTATGGCCATTATCATGACCATACAGCTGGGAGTACCGGTCTTTGCTGCGGAGGAACAGGCATCTCCGGATGAAAATGCTGTTTCCGCAGTGGACAAAGACCCTGTGCAGGAAAAGGCTTCCGAGTTCGAGTTTGTAGAGGTAAAGTGTGCGGAAGACCTTACTTCCGACGATACCTATGCTATCGTGCAGCAGAATCGTGTCCTGTATCATAAGGAGGCGATTCAGAATACCGATCAGGTGCAGATTGGCATCAATGGTGACCGTCTGACGCTGGCAAAGTTCCCTGAGAATGAGCAGACATGGATTCTCAACGGCGGCGTTGATACAGGTTACACCGTCAAGAGCTGCTCCGGTGAGGAGATGTATCTGAATCTCAATGAGGTGACTACCGGTACGAACAGAGTCCCGGTGGGTAAAGATGCACAGCCCATGCAGATTCAGAAGGTGGAAAATGGCTTTACCATCAGCCGTCAGGTGAGTGAACAGACCCTGTATCTTGCTCGCAAGGATGGCAATGATCACTTCTATGTTGCTGCTGAGCAGTGCACGGTTCGCATTTTCAAAAAGACTCCTATTGATCCCAAGCCCCCTGTCGATCCTCAGCCCCCTGTCGATCCTCAGCCCCCTGTCGATCCTCAGCCCCCCGTAGATCCTCAGCCCCCTGTGGATCCTCAGCCGCCCGTGGATCCTCTGAACATCCCAGGCTACACCCGTCTGACCAATCCCAGTGAAATCGTTCCCGGCAGATACTATCTGCTTGTCAGCCAGGACAGTCAGAATAACCTCTATGCATTCTATCCCAATGCAGACTTTAAGAATGCACCTTCGGGCGATGCTGTTGTTAAGAACTATGCAGGCGCTTTTGTGGCAGACCTTAGCGTAACGGGAGATACCGTTTCTGCAAAGCTGGAGAAAGATCAGTCTGCTCTGGACATGAATACACTCCGTTTCACAGTGGAGAAGAAGGGTGAAAGACTGGCATTTTTGGGCAGTAATGATCTGTATCTGTCCATGACCGATACCATGCTGTCTGAAAGCCCCTCCTTCTTGGGTGCCACTGTGGGAGACAAGGGCTTCAGCATTACTAATGGAGACCGTTTCCTGGACTTTAACAAGAGAGATGACAAGATGTCCTTTAATCCCGGCGCATTCTATACCAACTTCTGGGGCCCGAAGGGTCAGTATTTCCCTCTCTATGTCTATGTACAGAATGATACAGAGGCACCTACGATTGTCAAGGGCGCTCTGCGTACGGCAATTGCCAAGGCAGAGGCTATGCTGGACGGCGTTTGCGAAGAGAGCAAAGCACAGCTGACGAAACTGATTGCTGAGGGCAAGACTGCTCTTACTTCTAACGATCAGGAGAAGATCGACGCAGTAGCTGCTGCACTGAATCAGGCAATGCTGGAAGCTCAACCCAGAGAGGACATGATTGCAAAGCCTGATCCTAAGACTGGCACAATTGAAGGACAGCCCTTTACCAATGTGACCGGCAGTAAGAATTTCCGTATCCCTGCAATTATTACTCTGAACGACGGCACTTTGATGGCTGCAGCAGATGCCCGTTGGGGTCACAGCAATGACGGCAGCAACATCGATACAATGGTTGCCATCTCTAAGGACAACGGCAAGACCTGGACTTACAGCTTCCCCAACTTCTTTAACGACAGCTGCCGTGAGACTGACAACAGATCTACCGTGTTTATCGATCCTGTGCTTGTTGAAGGCAAGGACGGCACCGTTTATATGATGGTTGACGCATATTCCGGCGGTAACTGGACACCTACTCTGCATCAGACCTCCGGCTATGAGGAAATTGACGGCAAGCTCAGAATGGTTCTGTACAAGGAAGTATTGAATAATCAGGTAGATGCTAACTGGAGTTTCTATGTCGGTGATTTTGCAGCTGAAGGCGGCAAATCTTATGCACCTGTTTATGTAAGAGACGACAACAAGACCCCTGTTGCATATGTCGATGAATATTACTATCTGTACAGCGCAAAGAAGACCCCTCTGTATTGCCCCCAGCTGGGCAGCGACAAGTTTGTCCAGCAGAATGCATTCTTCTACAACGCTGACTACCACGTAGCAAATGCCTGTTTCCTGTGGCTGATCAGCTCTAAGGATCAGGGTAAGACCTGGTCTGCTCCCACCATTCTCAACCCCATGGTGCGAGAGAATCCTGCACGGCACACCTTCTACGGTGTAGGCCCCGGCTCCGGACTGTGCCTCTCCGACGGCACCCTTATGCTGCCCGTCTATGAGCATAGCCCTGAGAAGGCATCCTTTATTTACAGCAATGACAACGGCGCAACCTGGCACCGTTCTGAGACCGCTACACAGGCTGATTGGTCCAGCGAGAGCTTCCTGGTAGAGCTGGATGTAAACACTGTCCGTCACTTCTACCGCGATGGCCACAATGTCCTGCGTTACACTGATCACACCCGTGGAGACGGCAATACCTGGAAGGCTGGTACTCCTGTCCGTGTGGACAGCGCAGTTAAGACCACCGGCTGTCAGGTTTCCGGTGTCAAGTATTCCAAGCAGCTGGATGGCAAGGATGTTGTCATGGTCTCCACTGCTGCTTCCGGCAGTCATGCGAGAAGACATGGCAGAGTCTACACATTTGCACTGAACGACGATGAAGGCCGTACTATGGAGCTGATTGGCACTTACGAGGTCACAGCCCCCAACGCTTACTATGCTTACTCCAGCATCACGGTCCAGGAGGACGGTACGATTGGTCTGCTGTATGAGCATGCAGGCTCTCAGATCACCTACAAGAACATTACCCTCAAGGATCTGCTGAATGTTGAGGAAGTAGAGGTCAAGCTGGATGTGGACACCAAGCCTACCCAGAGTTTTGGCGTGCGGGATGAGTCCAAGAAGCCTTCCAACAGCAATCCTGGGGTTGTGAAGGCTGAGCTGCAGACCACCAAACTCCCTGATGGCATGGGTCGCACCGGCGAAAACAAATTCTATGACGGTGCTCTGGAATCTCTGAATACTGCTCTTTACACCTTCAAGAAGGATGGAAACAAGTGGCAGGCTTCTGCCAAGACTGTTGACGGCAAGGATGTTTGGCTGAATGCAGCAGGCGAGGTGGGTTATCCCTTCGCTGATGTTCCTACCGACAATAGCTTTGATGCCAGAGACAATAACGGTGTTTTTGTAATCCATACTCCCAATGCAAACCGTCAGGAAAGATATCTGGCCTTTACCCTGAGCAGCACCCACAGTATGTGTGCATTTGACGGCGGTCAGAAGGATATGGGCGATATTTGCAGCTTTAAGCTGTATGCGCCTGTTGCTGCGGGACAGCAGTCCAGCAAGGAGATCCCCGGCTATGTTCAGGTCAAGACCATTGAAGACGGCGGCCGCTACCTGATTGCCTACACCTATGGGGATCAGACCTTTGTCCTGCGTCCTTCCGTCAACACGGAAAATCGTTACGCCCATGTCCTGAAGGTTGTTACCACCAAGACTGAGCTGGTTCTGACAGCTGTTGCTGCCGGTACAGCAGATGTGAAGCTGGGCAATGTGGTTTACCATGTGACCGTAACCAACGAACTGGGCCATAAGCATGAATTTGGCACCGATTGGAAGTCCGATAACAACAACCACTGGCATGAATGCTCCTGCGGCGAAAAGTCAGACCTTGCAGGACATACTTACGGCGAATGGACGGAAACCAAGGCTCCTACCAATACCGAAAAGGGCAGCAAAGTGCACTACTGTACCGTCTGCGGTTATGCGGAGACCGAGGAAATTCCCACCGTTCCCACTGAGCCTGAGACTCAGCCCAGTGTTCCTGTTGAGCCTGAAGCTCCCACAACCGTACCTTCCACGAATCCCACGGTTGCACCTGAAAAGCCCGCAACTCCTCATACCGGCGACAACAGCCACTTTACGCTGTGGATGAGCCTGACCCTGGTGAGCGGTTTGTGTCTGGGAGCAGTTGTGCTGTACATGAAAAAGGAAACCTGCAATGACTGATCAGGACACCACCCCGTAGGGAGATGCACAGACTGATTTTGTGATCGCAGACAGAAAAATGATCTCCGCACCCGGTTAATTGGGTGCGGAGATTTTTTGTAAAAAAACACTCCCATCGTGGGGATAGGGGATAAGAGCGGAGATTTTTTGGAACATCAAATCCTAAGATCATGTTGCTTTTGTAAAGCCTTTTGCTATAATTATAGTTGCATTATGCCAAAAGTATTTCACCAGAAAGGAGAAGCTGCAATGGCAAATATGAAGCAGATCTTCGCAGACACCTTAATTGAGATGTTGAACGAAAAATCTCTTAACAGCATTACAATTACGGACATTGTCAATCAGTGTGGTGTATCCAGACAATCGTTTTATTACTATTTCGACGATATTTATGATTTGCTTGAATGGCATTTTATACAGGAAACAGAAAAAGCGTTAAATGAATACTCTGATATTGACAGTTGGCAGACTGGATATATCCGTCTTATGAGATGGGCTCAAAAAAACAAGCCACTTGTGATGAACACATATCGTTCCATACAGCGGGAATATGTTGAATTCTTTATGTACCGAGTGTTGTACCAGTACATCATCAAGGTAGTTAATGCGGAATCAGAGGGACTACAGGTTTCTCAGGAGCAGTGTGCTTTTGTTGCCAATTTCTACACACTTGCAATTAACGCTGTATCGCTGGACTGGATACGCAACGGGATGAAGGAACCTCCCGAAGAAATCGCACAAAATGTAAACTTCCTCATTGAAGGCGATTTTAGAAAGGCACTTCTGAAATTTCAAAATACGAATAGAAAATAGTTTTTACACAGCAGGCAGTATGTCAAGATTCTTTTGACATACTGCCTGTTTTGTAAAGGCATAATATCCTTCAAATGTGTACAATAATAACAGAAGAAGCAAATTGCTTCCAAATTGCAAAATAGGAATCAATAAGGAGGAGCATTATGTTTTACACCAACGGAAACTATGCCGCATTTTCAAAACCCCGTAAGCCCAATAACATTGAAGACCGCAAGGCATATATTGTGGGCGGTGGCCTTGCAGGACTGTCTGCTGCCGCTTTCCTTGTTCGGGATGGACAGATGCCCGGAGAAAATATCACAATTCTGGAAGAACTTCCACTAGCCGGTGGCGGCTGTGACGGTATTCGTGATCCCAAATTGGGATATATCATCCGTGGTGGCCGTGAAATGGAAGACCATTTTGAGTGCCTTTGGGATCTTTATCGGTCGGTGCCCTCCCTTAAAAACCCGGGACAGTCTGTTTTGGATGAATTTAATTATCTCAATATGGATGATCCAAGCAGTTCTCCGCTCCGTGTTACAGAAAAGCAGGGTCAGGATGCACATACGCTTCATAAGTTTGGATTAACCGACAAAGCAGCCATGGAATTGGCACAGCTTTTCCTGACACCGGAAAAAGATCTGGATGATAAACGCATCACGGATGTCTTTACGAAAGAGTTTTTTGAATCCAATTTCTGGCTGTTTTGGCGCACGATGTTTGCTTTCGAGGATTGGCACAGCGCCATTGAAATGCGTCGGTATGTGACAAGATATATTCATCATGCTCACAATATTACCGACATTTCGTGTCTGAAATTCACAACATATAATCAGTATGAATCCCTGATTCTTCCCTTGCAGAAATACCTCGAGGAACACGGTGTTAAATTCCAATATCAGACGATCGTAAGAAATGTTGAATTTAATATGCAGGGCGGTAAAAAGAAGGTTACACGCCTGATTTGTGATGTAAGCGGCGAACCGAAAAACCTGGACATCAGAGCCCAGGATCTGGTATTTATCACTCTGGGTTCTAACACGGAGCAAAGCGGCTTTGGCGACCAGACACACCCTGCTGTTGTTCCGGACGGTCTTGGAGCAGCTTGGGAATTGTGGGAGAATATTGCATCTCAGAGTGATGACTTCGGTAATCCCGAAAAGTTCTGCGGAGATGTAGCCGGTTCTAATTGGGAAAGTGCAACGATTACCTGCTTTGATGACAGAATCCCCAGCTATATTGCAAAACTGACCGGTCGAGATCCCTACAATGGGAAAATCGTCACAGGCGGTCCTATCACTGCCAGAGATTCTTCCTGGCTGATGAGCTGGACAGTCAGCAGACAGCCTCATTTCGCCGTACAAAAGCCCAATGAAATCGTAGCTTGGGTCTATGGCCTCTTTTCTGATAAAGAGGGCGATTATGTCAAAAAGACAATGGCAGAGTGCACTGGTGAAGAAATCTGCATGGAGTGGCTTTATCATATTGGTGTACCTGTGGAAGAAATTCCTGAACTGGCCAAGCACCATTCGGTTACAATTCCGTGCATGATGCCGTATGTGACTTCGTATTTTATGGTAAGACGCGCCGGAGACCGTCCTAAGATCGTAGTAGACGGTGCAGAAAACTTTGCGTTCATCGGCGAACATGTAGAAACACCGAATGATACGGTGTTTACTACAGAGTATGCAGTTCGCACCGGTATGGAGGCCGTGTACACCCTGCTGGGTCTGGATCGAGGAGTTCCGGAAGTCTTTGCATCTCAATATGATTTGCGTATTTTGCTGCGTGTAACGCATCATATGTTGGATGGAAGGAAAATCACCGATCTATCTCTGCCGTTCCCTCAGAGATTTGCTCTTAAACAGGCAATTAAGAAACTGGAAGGAACTACAATTTATGAAATGATGGTAGAGAACCAGCTCATTTAACTGCATTGCCAAGTTGAAATGTATATCCTGAACTGATAAAATAGCAAAGTCAGCGTATCTGTATGTAAAAGCAGGTACGCTGACTTTTTCATTCGCCCGTAACAGTAAAAAGTTTCGTCCGGGTACTTCTTTTTGGATACTATAGCAACGCTTCTATCGCAAGGATTGCATTCTGTTGAGATACGCTTAATTGGTCATAGTCAGTGGGTAATTTCTGACTTGCCAAAATGATACGAGATGCACAGGAAGAAACTAGCAACAGCAATAAAAAGAAATACGGTGCAGCCCGACCGGGCTACACCGTATCATACATCCCCCAAATGTCCTTAGCCGACTCCGGCTTGCTTGCGGGGGGCCTTTATCATCGAAGCAACGCTATGAAATACAGCACCAGCATATGTACCGGATAGAATGTGTAGGAAAGATATTGCAGATATCTGTTTTTGCAGCCCTTTTCTCCGTTGTACAGCCAGATGGGAATGAGGGAGAAAATTGCCATTGCCTGGGTCGGAATGTCTATTGCGTGACCAAGAAGTGTCACGACGAAGCACTTTCCTTCAAAGCCAAATGCATGAATGGCAATCATGGCAGCCAGCTGTGCCAGCTTTGCTCCCGGGAAATTCCGAAGCAAATAGAAGATAACAACATTCAGAACACCAAGAAGTCCGTAATCCGGGAAGGTGATGTAACCAAGCAGGAACAATCCAGCGACTTCCATGCAGCCGAGCCACAGCTTTGTCTCTTTCTTCTGCACCTGGTCAATCACATGGATGGAAACGAGTCCCAGCAGAAGGGTGATCATCACATTCTGATGGAAGGGGTAGAAGGACGTTCCAAACATCATCAGATCGAAGGGAACTTCGGACAAAATAGCGAACAGGGCAAGGCGCTTCCAGTACCTGGAATAATCATGGGTGTGCAGATAACCCTGGGCAATCTGGAATGCAAAAATGGGAAAGGCAAGCCTGCCCATATATGTCATCCAGTCATTTCCGGAGACCGTGGTTCCCCATAAATGGTCCAGCAGCATGCAGCCAAGGGCAATCCAGCGCAGTGCAGCTGCGCTAAGACCGAATCTTCTTTTGTTCATAGGCAGATCCTCATTCGTGGGTGAAAACAGCTACGCTTTCTACATGGGCGCATCTGGGGAACAGGTCGAAGGCCTGAGCAGACTGCAGGCAGAAACCCTTTTCCTTCAGCAGTGCGGTGTCTCTTGCCAGTGTGGCAGGATCACAGGAAACATACACCAGACGGCGGGGGGCAAAACGGGCGATGGCCTGAATTGCGTCGGCGTTTAAGCCCTTCCGAGGGGGATCCACAACCACTACATCAGCGTGGATGCCCTGCTGCTCCAGCTCCAGAGCAGCCTGACCTGCATCGGCACAGAGGAACTCTGCGTTATGGATGTCGTTCCGGATTGCATTTTCCTTTGCGTCCTCAACGGCCTGGGGAATGACCTCAATGCCGATGACTTTGCCGGCAGCCTGGCTCATGGCCAGTGTGATGGTTCCTACGCCGCAATAGAGGTCCAGAACGGTATCCTGCTTGGTGATCTGGGCAGCCTCGATAGCGGCCTTGTACAGCTCCTGAGCCTGGTGATGGTTGATCTGGTAAAAGGATCTGGGGGAGAGACGGAAGGTCAGACCGCACAGGGTATCCTCGATATATCCGGGGCCGTACAGGGTGATGAACTCATCGCCCAGTACTGCGTTTCCGCTTTTGGTGTTCACGCTGAGCACCAGCGTGGTGAAGCCGGAAATCTTCTTCAGACGATTCAGCAAAGCCTCCAGCTGGGGCAGCTTGCGGCCGTTTGCCACGATACACACCAGCAGCTGATGGGATACGGCGCCCTGTCTGACATAAATATGGCGAATCAGACCCTTACCGGTGGTTTCGTCGTAGGCGTTGACCCGGTACTGATTCATATAGTCGATAACCGCGTTTTTGACCAGATCTGCTTCCTGCGGCAGAATCAGACAGCGATCATTTTCCACCACCTGATGGGTTCCTGCTTTGAAGAAACCTGCGTACGCTCTGTTCTTTTTGGAGGAAACAGGGTACTGAGCCTTGTTCCGGTAGCAGGTCGTTGTGGGAGCGGGATGCATAGGGATGGATTCCAGAGATTCTCCACCCAGTCGATTCAGGCAGGTTCGCACACGCTCGGCCTTCAGGCGGGATTCCTCTTCATAGTCCATATGGTGAAAATCGCAGCCGCCGCAGAGCTTGGCTACGGGGCAGGCCCGGTTGATGCGGTGGGGAGATTTCTCCAGAATCTGGACAATTTTACCGGCTGCCCAGGTTTTTCCGACCTTTTCAATTCGGATTTCACATTGTTCTCCTGCAATCGCATTGGGAACAAAAACGGCACAGCCTTCAATTTTTGCAACGCCCTGACCTTCTGCGGTATAATCCACGATCTGGGCGGTATATATCTGATTTTTTTGTAGCATATTGTTCCTCATCTCTTAGAGTATGGCATATATCATACCATAAATTAACCATGGGGTAAAGCGATACTTGTAGATTGGGGGAAAAGATGATAAGATATCCCAAAAGGATGTGAAATAATGTTGACATATGAAACTTGCTGCCTGTGTCCAAGGCAGTGCAAGGTGGACCGGACAGCAGGGGAAAGGGGCTACTGCGGCGCGCCGGATAGGGCTTTGGTAGCCAAGACCATGATTCACAAATGGGAAGAACCAGCTCTGGCAGGCAACGGTGGAAGCGGCGCGATTTTCTTCGGTGGCTGCACACTGGGGTGTATTTACTGTCAGAACCGTGCCATCAGCCAGAAGCCGGTCGGACAGGAGATGGATTCCGAGCTTCTTCGTAAAACGATGGAAGAGCTGATTGCCCAGGGGGCTGAGAATATCGATCTTGTGACGCCGACACAGTATCTGCCTACAATTGTTCCGGCACTGACACCGAAGCTGCCAGTTCCGGTGGTGTACAACTGTGGCGGCTATGAGCGCGTGGAGACGCTGCAGGAGTTGGACGGATTGGTGGATATCTACCTTCCAGATCTCAAGTATGCCGATGCTGCCTTAGCTGGAGGCTTGTCGGGAGCAAAAGACTACTTCCGGGTAGCAGCCGGGGCAATCAAAGAGATGGTCCGACAGACAGGAGCGCCCCGGTGGAATGGAGAAAAGATCGTAAAAGGAACGATCATCCGCCATCTGATTCTGCCGGGACAGGTAGAGAATTCTCTGAAGGTCATGGATTGGATCGGAGAGAATTTTGCACCGGGGGAGGTACTGGTCAGCCTGATGCGGCAGTACACGCCCATGGAGGCAACGAAGAATCTGCCGCCCTTTGACCGGAGAATTACCGAAGAGGAGTACGACTCGGTCCTGAGCTGGATGTATCTGAATGATCTGGAAGGATTCATTCAGGAGCCCGATGCGGCGGATGCTGCATTTATACCGGAATTTTAAAAGGGTGTGCTGCAATCGCAGCACACCCTTTTTGATAATCAATTACAGGTCGCAGTTGTTGACGGTTCTGGGGAAGGGCAGTACATCACGGATGTTTGCCATACCGGTCAGATACATCACGCAGCGCTCAAAGCCCAGGCCAAAGCCTGCATGGCGGGCAGAGCCGTACTTACGCAGGTCCATGTAGAATCCGTAATCCTCGGGGTTCATACCCAGCTCTTCGATACGGGACTTGAGGATCTCGTAGTCGTCTTCACGCTGGCTGCCGCCGATGATTTCGCCGATACCGGGAACCAGGCAGTCCATAGCTGCAACGGTCTTTCCATCGGGATTCAGCTTCATGTAGAAAGCCTTGATCTCCTTGGGGTAATCGGTAACGAATACGGGCTTCTTGTAGACCACTTCGGTCAGATAACGCTCGTGCTCGGTCTGGAGGTCGCTGCCCCAGTGGACAGGGAACTCAAACTCAGCATTGTGCTCTTCCAGAATCTTGATGGCATCGGTGTAGGTGACGCGGCCGAAATCGGAGTTCATGACATGGTTCAGACGATCCAGCAGACCCTTGTCGATGAAGGAGTTGAAGAAGTTCATCTCTTCGGGAGCATTCTCCAGTACGTAAGCGATGACATACTTGATCATGTCTTCAGCCAGACGCATATCGTCATCCAGATCAGCAAAGGCAATTTCCGGCTCGATCATCCAGAACTCAGCAGCGTGGCGAGTGGTGTTGGAGTTTTCAGCGCGGAAGGTAGGACCAAAGGTGTAGATGTTACGGAAAGCCATAGCAAAGGTCTCGCCGTTGAGCTGACCGGAAACGGTCAGATTGGTGGGCTTATTGAAGAAGTCCTTGGAGAAATCGACCTTGCCGTCCTCAGTCATGGGCAGGTTGTTCATGTCCAGAGTGGTGACCTGGAACATTTCGCCGGCACCCTCGCAGTCAGATCCGGTGATCAGGGGAGTGTGAACATAGACGAAATCTCTTTCCTGGAAGAACTTATGGATTGCATATGCTGCCAGGCTGCGGACACGGAACACTGCCTGGAAGGTGTTGGTTCTGGGACGCAGATGGGTCATGGTACGCAGATACTCCAGGCTATGGCGCTTCTTCTGCAGCGGATAGTCAGAGGTGGATGCGCCCTCAACAACGACTTCTACAGCCTGAATTTCAAAGGGCTGCTTAGCCTCGGGAGTCAGAACGACTTCGCCGGTGACAATCAGCGCTGCACCGACATTGGTTTTGGAGATTTCCATGAAATTCTCCATGGTATCATGATATACGGCCTGGACGGGATTAAAATAGGTGCCGTCATTCAGGACAATAAAACCGAACTGCTTGCTGGCGCGGATGGAGCGAACCCAGCCGCCCACGGAAACGGTCTTTCCGGCGTAAGCAGCGGTGTTTTTGAACAATTCACGAACGCTTACCAATTCCATTGTGGATTACCTCACTTCTTGTGCAAATTACAGAACAAATTATACGCTAAATTGTGGCAATTTACAAGGGGCTATGGAAAAAAAGTGCTGAATTTCTTGAAAATACGAAAAGGTGACATCCAATTGGATGCCACCTTTTTGTAAATCGTTAGTGTTTGATGCTGGATGCAACGCTTTTGCGGACCAGAGCACGCTTCAGGCGGGCTTCTGCCATACGCAGATCCGTGTCGGAAGATTCCTTGCTCTGCAGGACCTTCTGAGCACGCTGGTAGGATGCATCAGCTCGTTCAGAGTCGATTTTATCGGCCCACTCAAAGGTTGTGGGAACCAGGGTTACTTCTCCGTCGACAACGCTGATCATGCCGCCAATGCAGGCAGCCTCACGGCGTGTGCCGTCGGCTTCGACAACAGCTTTGCCCATGCCTAGGGGGCACACGCAATTCATATGCCGGGCCATAATCCCCAGATCGCCGGACGTCGTGCGAACGATAACCTTTTCTGCCTGGCCGTCAAAAATCAGACCATCAGGACTGACAATTTTCAGGGAGAAGCTAGCCATGCTTACTTCACCTTATCCTTCTCATAGCTCTCAACCACATCATCGATGCTGCCCTTGAACAGGAAGTAGGACTCAGGAATGTGGTCGTACTTGCCGTCGATGATTTCCTGGAAGCTGCGGATGGTGTCCTTCAGGGGGACATACTTACCCTTGTAGCCGGTGAACTGCTCAGCAACAGCAAAGGGCTGAGACAGGAAACGCTGAATCTTACGGGCACGGTTAACGGTGACCTTATCCTCTTCGGACAGTTCGTCCATACCCATGATTGCGATGATATCCTGCAGTTCCTTGTAGCGCTGCAGAATGTTCTGGACAGCACGGGCAGTGTCGTAGTGAGCCTGACCGACAACTTCCGGAGACAGGATTCTGGAGGAAGAGTCCAGAGGATCAACTGCGGGGTAAATACCCAGAGATGCAATACCACGGTCCAGAACGGTCTTTGCGTCCAGGTGAGCGAAGGTGGTAGCAGGTGCAGGGTCAGTCAGGTCGTCAGCGGGAACGTAGACAGCCTGAACAGAGGTGATAGAACCGTCCTTGGTGGAGGTGATACGCTCCTGCAGGGCACCCATTTCGGTTGCCAGAGTGGGCTGGTAGCCAACAGCGGAAGGCATACGGCCCAGCAGAGCGGAAACCTCAGAACCAGCCTGAGTGAAACGGAAGATGTTGTCGATGAACAGCAGAACGTCCTGATGCTTGACATCACGGAAGTATTCAGCCATTGTCAGACCGGACAGGCCGACACGCATACGAGCTCCGGGGGGCTCGTTCATCTGACCGTAGACCATGGCGGTCTTCTTAATAACGCCGGACTCGGTCATTTCACGGTACAGGTCGTTACCCTCACGGGTACGCTCGCCAACGCCGGTGAAAACAGAGTAGCCGTTGTGCTGAGTAGCGATGTTGTAAATCAGTTCCTGAATCAGAACGGTTTTGCCAACGCCTGCGCCGCCGAACAGACCGATCTTACCACCCTTTGCATAGGGGCAGATCAGGTCGATGACCTTGATGCCTGTTTCCAGAATTTCAGTAGCAGGCTCCTGATCCTCATAGCTGGGAGCGGGACGGTGGATGGGCCAATGCTCCTCGGTAGAGGGGACGGGGCCGTTGTCGATGGGCTGTCCCAGCAGATTGAAAACTCTGCCGAGGCACTCCTCACCAACGGGAACCGTAATGGGGGCGCCGGTATCAATAGCTTCAACACCGCGCTGAAGGCCGTCAGTAGAACCCATAGCGATGCAGCGGACCACATTGTCGCCAATGTGCTGAGCAACTTCTGCAACAACGGTAGAACCGTTGTGGGGTACTTCAATGGCATTCAGCAGTGCGGGAAGCTGATTGTCCGCAAAGCGGATATCCAAAACGGGACCGATGATCTGAGTCACGGTGCCGATATGTTTGGCCATTGGGGTCAACTCCTTTGAATTGAATTCCATACTTGTCATCAGGCATTAAGCGCCTGCAACAATTTCGGTGATTTCCTGGGTAATTGCTGCCTGGCGTGCCCGGTTGAACTTCAGATTCAGATCGCCGATCATATCCTCGGCATTCTGGGTAGCGGAGTCCATAGCGGTCCGTCTTGCGGCCTGTTCGGCGCAGCGGGACTCACAAAGGGCACCGTAAAGAATACCACCCAGGTATTCCGGGACGATGGAGGCGAATACAGATTCTGCATCGGGCTCGTACAGGATGTCAGACTGAGAAACCTTTTTGGATGTCTCCTGACGCAGCAGGGGAAGCATCTGCAAGGTAGCCGGAGTCTGGGAAAGCACAGACACGAAATTAGTGTAAACCACATGAATTTCGTCGTACTCTCCGGCCAGATACGCGCTGGACAGCATTTTTGCAATGGAGAAGCAGTCGCCGATGGAAATATCGGCAGCTTCTGCATAGGTATCGGTGAGAATTGAAACACCGTGGGAGCGGAAATAATCCACACACTTTTTACCGATGGGCAGGACGGTAGCGTCCTTACCCTCGATTTCCTGGACACAAAGCTTCAGCACATTGCTGTTGTAACCTCCGGCAAGGCCGCGGTCACCGGCAATGGCGACATACAGGGCTTTGTTTCCCTGACGGCTGGTCAGGAACGGGGAAGAAAAATCCCGGTTGCAGTCCACGATGTCATTGATTGTTTCATAGAGAATCTCGAAGTAGGGGCGGGAGGACAGGACTTTAGCCTGGGCCTGGCGGAGCTTGGAAGCAGCAACCATTTCCATGGCTTTGGTGATCTGTTTCGTGCTTTCCATGCTTCGGATTCTGTTTTTGATTTCCTTACTGGAAACGCCAGCCATGGCTCACACTCCTTCCGTGTTAGACTGCCGGCTTGAACTGTGCAATCAGTTCGTTCAGAGCATCCTGGATAGCCTTCTCGGTATCGGACTCCAGCTTGCCGGTAGTACGGATATCATTGAGAGCCTTGGAATAGCGAGTCTCCATGAGCTCAGACAGCCGACGCTCGAATTCGGGCACTTCGTTAACGGGGATCTCATTGAGATAGCCGTTGGTAACAGCATAAATAATGCAAACCTGCTGTGCAACATCGACAGGAGCGTTGTTGCTCTGCTTCAGAACAGCGACGATGCGCTCGCCCAGAGCCAGACGGGACTTGGTATCAGCGTCCAGATCGGAGCCGAACTGAGCAAAGCTCTGCAGTTCGCGGTACTGAGAATACAGCATTCTCAGGGAGCCGGAAACCTTCTTCATAGCCTTGATCTGAGCGTTACCACCAACACGGGAAACGGAGATACCGGGGTTAACTGCGGGCATGATGCCGGCGTTGAACAGCTCGGATTCCAGGAAGATCTGACCATCGGTGATGGAGATAACGTTGGTGGGGATATAAGCGGAAACGTCACCGGCCTGAGTTTCGATGATAGGCAGAGCAGTCAGAGATCCGCCGCCCTTTTCTTCGCTCAAGTGTGCAGCACGCTCCAGAAGTCTGGAGTGCAGGTAGAAAACGTCACCGGGGTAAGCTTCACGTCCGGGCGGACGACGAATCAGCAGAGAAATTGCACGGTAAGCAACAGCGTGCTTGGACAGATCATCATAGATGACCAGGACATCTTTGCCCTGCTGCATGAAGTATTCACCCATGGTACAGCCGGAGTAGGGGGCAATGTACTGCATGGGAGCCAGCTCGGAAGCGGTTGCGCTGACGACGATGGTGTAATCCATAGCGCCGGCAACAGTCAGGTTGTTTACGATCTGAGCAACGGTGGAACGCTTCTGACCGATGGCAACATAGATACAGATGACATCCTTGCCCTTCTGGTTCAGGATGGTATCGGTAGCGATGGTGGTCTTACCGGTCTGGCGGTCACCGATGATCAGCTCACGCTGACCACGGCCGATAGGAATCATGGAGTCGATTGCCTTGATACCGGTCTGCAGAGGCACGTTAACAGGCTCACGATCGATGATGCCGGGTGCGGGAGATTCGATGGGGCGGAAGCCGTCATTTTCGATGGCGCCCTTGCCGTCGATGGGTGCGCCCAGAGCGTTGACAACACGGCCAATCAGGCCATTGCCAACGGGGACGGATACGACGCGGCCGGTACGCTTAACGGTGTCGCCTTCCTTGATGCCGCTGTCGTCACCGAGGATAACGACAGAAACGGTATCTTCATTCAGGTTCTGTGCCATGCCGTATTCGCCGTTGGGAAATTCAATCAGCTCGCCGGCCATGCACTGATCCAGACCGGAAACGGTGGAAATACCGTCGCCGACCACAATGACGGTGCCGGTTTCGCTGGTTTCCAGCTTGGCTTCGTAGTTCTTAATCTGACTACGGATAATTTTAGTTATTTCTTCGGGTCTTAATTCCATTTGAGTCCCTGCTTTCTGATCAGAGTACGGTATTCTTCAGGACGCCGCGGATATCTTCCAATCTGCGACGGACGGTACCGTCTACCTGCTTGCCGTCCCAGTCAAGCCGGACACCGCCAAGGCACTCCGAATCGACCTCGCACTGGAGATCGATGGTTTTGCCGGTAACGGTGGAGAGCTTGTCTGTAAGCTTTTTGCGCAGTGCATCGGACAGGGGGAGCGCAGTGACCGCAGTCACAATCATGATCCCGTTGTCAGCATTGTAGCACCGCTGAAAAGTCTGACAACAGCCGGTAAAATGCCGCATATAGCCGCGTTCTGTGAGGATTTTCAAGAAATTCAGAACATAGGGGTGAACTTTATCTCGAAAACTGTCGTCCAGAATCTGGCAGCGTTCGGGTTTCGGAATCGAGGTGGTGCTCAGCAGTGTCACAAAACCGGGCTCTGCTTGAAATGACTGATCAAGCACTTTCAGTTCGGACAGAATCTGCTGGGAAAGACCTTCGTCCCTGGCCAGTTCATACAGCGCCTGGCCGTAATGACTTGCAGCATCTGTCATAGGCTTTCTCCCAGATTGTCGATGAACTCGGCAATCAGTGTCTGCTGGTCAGCCTCGTTCAGCTGACGCTCCACAACTTTTTCTGCGATAGCCATTGCAACACCAGAGATCTCGTCCTTGGCGTCGTTCAGGGCCTTCTTCTTCTCCAGAGCAATGTCAGCGTTTGCCTTTTCAAGAATGGCGGCAGCGTCTGCATTGGCCTGGCGAATGATTTCGTCTTCTCTTGCCTGAGCACGGGCGACAGCGGTCTTTACGATCTCGTCACCGGTGGTCTTGGCCTGGGAGAGCTTGGACTGATACTCGTCTTCCAGGGCCTTGGCCTGCTGGCTTGCCTTGTTGGCGGAGTCATACATGTCGTCAATTTCCTTCTGGCGATCTGCGATGATCTTCATCACAGGGCCAAACAGAAATTTCTTACCTACAAAGAATACCAGCAGGAAGTTGAGCAGTGTAAACAGTGCAGTCCAGGGGTTTACACCAATAAAGCTTTCAAATCCTTCCAATTTGGTAATCTCCTTTCAAATAAATTTGGAAAGGAAATTAACCCAGTGCGAACAGGATCAGGAAAGAAATCAGCAGAGAGTAGATACCGGTGGTCTCAGCGATAGCACAGCCCATGATCATGGTGCTTCTCAGGGTGCCTGCAGCTTCGGGCTGACGGGCCATGCCCTCCAGAGCCTTACCAACAGCATTACCTTCACCAACACCAGGGCCGATAGCGCCGATACCCATACACAGACCAGCACCGATTGCACAACCTGCCTTAAAAATAGCGTAACCTAATTCCATAAATAATTCCTCCTAAAAAAATGTTTTCTATCATAAAAAATTTATGGGCTAACAAATAATTACTCTGCATCAGCCTGAGGCTCGGGCAGAGAGCCGGAGATGTAGACCATGGTCAGCAGAGAGAAGACCAGAGCCTGAACAAATCCGGAGAACAGATCGAAGTACAGAGAAAGCACTGCGGGGATACCCAGAGTCAGCAGAGGTACGCCTGCCAGGATTCCGGTTGCCTGCAGCAGGCCGAACAGGCCCAGTGCAAAGGAAACGATGGCGGCAATCAGTGCTGCAACCTTCTTTGTCTTGCGATTCCAGACGAACAGACCTGCGCCCAGGACCATCAGCACAATACCCACAGCGATACCGCTGGAAGCGATGAGATTCAGGATGGTGCTGGATGCCAGAGACAGGCCGGTATACAGAACAGTGGTAATAACGCCGCCGCCTGCGACATTGCCGAAATGACGGAATGCCATGGAAGCGGGCTGAGCGATCTCACCAATGATGTTCATGGGGGTCATAACCACGATGGGTTCGGTAAAGCCCTTCAGCCAACCGCCGAAGCCGTTGTTCTTGATGTTGTTGTACCAGATGATGACACTGACCATGATGGACCATGTCAGCGTTGTACTCAGGTCAGCAGTGGAAGAACGCAGGAAACCGGTCATACCGATCAGGGAGCCGAAGATAGAGCTGAGGAAGATGGCACCGATGAAGGGAGTCCAGTGTGCATTCTGGGCACCCATGGTTTCGACAACCATGCCCTGAAGCATACCTACACCTTTTTCGACCAGCACCTGAGCTTTGCCCGGACGGGTACTCAGACCCTTGCCCAGAATGACGAAGGCTGTACACAGCAGAATGGCCACGATCAGAGAAGAGATGGTCGTCTGAGTGACGGGGATTCCGCCGAAGATCGGGATGTTGAAATAAATAAATGCACCAGTAACATTAACACTCATGATTTATTTTCACCTGGCTTTCTAAAGAATTCTGCGAGAGTTAAAGTCGGCCGCACGAACAGGAGCGGCAGTACAAGAGAGAATACATTAAATAAGCCGCTCTTTCCGCAGGCAAATAAAATGACAAACAGAATGACGATACGCAGCATATACGAGCTGCGGATCATGAGCTGACCACCTTTGACATCCTGAGCCTGAGCTTTCTCAGTGGCGATGCAGGTACTGATGGCCATGAAGAAAAAGTTTCCGGTGGCCAGCAGCAAGCCAATCAAACCACCGTACAGTACGGGCAAGTTGAATTTGCCAAGCAAGGCAAAAATACCGCACATAAATGCAGTACCGATCAGCTCGCCCAACAGGACAATGCCTGTTTCCTGAAATACAAGTTTGCGCGAGTCCATGATAACCTCCGATCAATGGTGATCGTTGAATGAAATGGGGGGTGGCGTATCATCTTTTTTACCTTTGGACAGGCGCTCCAGCGTTTTCAGGGAAGAGCGCAGACCGGTGATTGCAGAACACAGTCCGATGACCAGACCTGCAATAATTACCCAGGTACCCAGATGAAATCGGTTGTTCAGCCAGACACCGATCAGCACAAATCCCGCGATGGGGAATGCGACGGTCATACCCAGCTGAGTCAGCCAGACCAGAAGAGAAAGGTCTTTCAATTTGCAATTCTCTCCTTCCAAATTCGATCAATTTTTAACGAATACATTCTAACATAATGCACTAATGAAAGCAAGGACTTCTGCTCTAAATATGGTACAAAAAGCAATGACAAGAAAATATTTTTTTGATGAAAAGGACGAAAGTAAAAGTTTGCCTCTGGGGCTTTTCATTTTACTTATTTTATAGTAAGATAAAAGAAATATACCCAGATCCGAATTGTGGCCGACTTTTGTTTATCGTAATGTACGATTGCCGGTATTTATGGATCAGAATACAATGGAGCGAGATTGATTTGGCGGAACAAGAACTTGAAATACTGCAGGGCGCTGTGGCGGCTGTGGTTTATCAGAATTATGACAATGGATATTCGGTGCTGAAGCTGAATTGCGGCGGAAAGACGGTGACCGTGGTAGGAATTATTCCGCTGCCTGTAGTTGGCGAGCGGCTGATGGTTACGGGAAAGTGGAGCAATCATTCCAGTTTCGGCAAACAGTTTGAGGCAGAATTCCTGGAACGGATGCTGCCGCAGACTGCACTGGAAATTCAGGGCTTTCTTTCCAGCCGTGCCATTAAGGGCATCGGCCCGGTGATGGCGGCCCGGATTGTAGAATATTTCGGCGAGCAGACACTGCTTGTCCTGGAGCAGGAGCCGGAGAGACTGGCTCAGATTCCGGGAATCTCTCTGGAAAAGGCCCGCAGCTTTGGCAGAGAGTACCGTCAGCAGACAGGACTTCGCCAGCTGATGGAATTTTTTGCGCTGCACCATCTTCCTACGGAACTGGCTGTCCGGGCGTACAAGCTATACGGAGAGCAGACTGTGGAGATGCTGTATGACGATCCGTATCTGCTGATGGACAATGGACTGGATGCCCCCTTTGCTGCGGTGGACCGGTTTGCCATCGAGCTGGGAACAGCAGGGGATGATCCCCGCCGTGTGGAGGCAGGAATCCTATTTGAACTGGGATATAATATGGATGCAGGCCACACCTTCCTGCCGGAAGAGAAGCTGGTGCTGGCAACAGCGCAGCTGCTGAGTGTGGAAGCGGACAAGGTTTCTGAGGGCCTGGACAGACTGAATCAGGGCGAACGGGTGGTTCGCCAGCAGCTGGCAGGAATTAAAATCGTCTATCTGCCCCAGATGTATGAAGCGGAGCTGTACACAACCTACAGGCTGCTGCTGGCGGCAAACTGCAGCTTCCCGGAGCCTAAAAATCTGGACAAGCTGATGAAGACGGTGGAGCAGGAGAGTATGGTGACCTACTCCGAGCAGCAGGCTCAGGCAATCCGTGCAGCAGCGACCAACGGCGTGCTGCTGATCACGGGCGGCCCCGGTACCGGTAAGACCACCATTGTGCAGGGCATTCTCAATCTGCTGGGACATATGCAGCTGCGGTGTATGCTGGCTGCCCCCACGGGCCGGGCTGCCAAGCGGATGACGGAGGTGACCGGAGAGGAAACCTCTACCATTCATCGTCTGCTGGAGGCGGGAATTGACCCGGCCACTGGCATGATGGTATTTGGCAGAGATGAAGATCTTCCGCTCAGGACGGATGCGGTGATCGTGGACGAAATGAGTATGGTGGACATCCAGCTGATGAACAGCCTGCTCAAAGCGATCCCACAGGGAAAACGCATTATTCTGGTAGGTGACCCGGATCAGCTGCCGCCTGTTGGCCCTGGATTCCCGTTTGGCGATATGCTGCGCAGCCAGATGCTGCCCACGGTTCGTCTGACAGACATTTTCCGTCAGGCTCAGGAAAGCCTGATCGTTATGAACGCCCACCGGATCAATGCAGGCCAGCTGCCGGATCTGAAGCGGGTGGACAAGGACTTTTTCTTTATGCGCCGCCAGTCTCCGGAAGCGGTATGCCAGCTGATTGCACAGCTGTGCGCAACGCGGCTTCCCAAAAACATGGGAATTCCTGCGGATCAGATCCAGGTGCTCAGCCCGACCCGAAAAGGTCCTGTAGGTACGCAGAATCTGAATAAACTGCTGCAGGCAACCCTGAATCCCCCTGCTCCCGGGAAAAAAGAACGCCAGTTCGGAGATTTTTCTTTCCGAGAGGGCGATCGGGTGATGCAAATTCGGAATAACTATGATATAATGTGGCGAAAGACTGATGGCAGTGCAGTGGGCAGCGGCATCTTTAACGGTGACATTGGCACCATTCGGGAAATCGATCCCCATGCGGAAACGCTGACGGTGGTTTTTGACGATCGGGAGGCGGATTATGATTTCTCTCAGATGAATGAGTTGGAACCTGCCTATGCCATGACGGTGCACAAAAGTCAGGGCAGTGAGTACCGTGCGGTGATTTTGGCGGCCTGGAACGGTTCACCTTATCTGCTCAGCCGCAGCGTCCTGTACACAGCCGTTACCCGTGCAAGAGAACTGCTGATCATCGTCGGCAGGGAGGAGATCGTTGCTGCGATGACAGAAAACGCAAAGCGCAACCGCAGATACTCGGGACTGAAACTGCGGCTGCAGGGTAAGAACGAATGAGACTGTTTCAGTGGGCAGCCGACTGGATATTCCCCAGAAAGTGTGTGCTGTGCCAGAAGATTCTGAATCGGGACGAATTGGATCTTTGCCATGAATGTCGGTGCAATGCCCCGGATTTTACCCAAAGATCCGGCAAAATCCGATACATTTCTTCTCTGACGGCGCTATGGCACTATGAAGGAAATGTGCGGTGCAGTCTGCTTCGCTATAAATTCCATAATGCCCGCAGCCTGGCGCAGAGCTATGGGCGTCTGCTGGCAATGCGGATTTTAGAGGATTTTGGCGAGGATATTGATATAATCACCTGGGTCCCGGTCAGCCGCAACCGAAAACGGCAGCGGGGATATGATCAGGTAGAGCTGATTGCTCGGGCTGTATGCAAAGAGCTGGGGCGCCCGCTGACGGCGTGCCTTGTCAAGCACACAGATACAAAACCGAATTCGGGATTATCAACCCCGGAGGAACGCAGAGCAAATGTCTGCGGCGTCTATCATCTGATGCCCGGGGTTTGCGTGGAAGGAAAGCGGATTTTACTGCTGGATGATATCGTAACCACCGGTGCTACCACATCGGAATGTGCTCGGATGCTGCTCAGCGGCGGAGCAAGGGAAGTACATCTTGCTGCAGTAGCAGCCGCAAGGAAAGAACATTAAGTAGGTGTAATTATGGTATTTCATTTTAAGAAACCGGATTTTAAATTTTTTAGCAGCGATTTGGCAGTGGACCTCGGTACCTCCAATGTGCTGATTTATGTAGAAGGACAGGGCGTGCTGATTCGCGAGCCCAGTGTGGTTGCAGTTGACAAGAATACCGGCAGAATTCTGCAGGTTGGTTCCGATGCCCGCAATATGCTGGGCAGAACCCCCGGCAATGTGGTTGCAATGCATCCGCTGAAAAACGGTGTTATTTCTGACCATGAGATGACGGTCAAGATGCTGCAGATCCTGTTCCGTAAGGCGGTAAAGGCCTCTGTTTTCAACCCCAAGCCCAGAGTGGTTATCTGCGTTCCCAGTGGCGTTACCGAAGTTCAGGAGAGAACGGTCATCAATGCTGCCATTGAAGCCGGTGCCCGCCGGGTGTACCTGATCGAAGAGCCTCTGGCTGCGGCACTGGGTGCAAACCTGCCCATTCAGGAAGCCAACGGACACATGGTCGTTGATATCGGCGGCGGTACCACAGATGTGGCAGTCCTCAGCCTGAACGGCGTTGCAAAGTCCTCTTCTGTGGAAATCGCAGGTGATGCATTTGACGAGGCAATTGCTCGTTACATTCGCCGCAAGTACGGCGTGATCATCGGTCAGGTCACTGCAGAAGATGTGAAAATTCAGATCGGCAGCGTTTACCCCAGAATGGAAGATATCAGCATGAATGTAAAGGGCCGTGATGCAAAAACGGGCCTGCCCAGAGATCTGACAATCTTCTCGTCTGAGATTTACGAGGTGCTTCGCCGTCCTGCCCGTCAGATTGCAGAAGAAGTCCTGTCGGTTCTGGAAGAGACAAGCCCGGAGCTGGTGGGTGATATTTCCCAGAATGGCATTACTCTGACCGGCGGCGGAAGCCAGATCTGGGGCATGGACAAGATGCTGTCCGAGAGAACCGGCATTGCATGTACTCTGGCAGATGACCCTGACTCCTGTGTGGTTTACGGCTGCGGCAAGAGCCTGAGCTGGGTCAACCGTATGCAGGAAGGCCCCATCAATCTGGCAAGAAGACGCATCATGCGGGAGTAACGGATTATGAAAATCATGCATTTGATTTCCGGCGGTGATGTGGGAGGCGCCAAAACGCAGGTGCTTACCATGCTCCGCGAACTGAGTAAAAATCATAAGGCCACACTGGTGTGTTTTGTGGAAGGCCCCTTCTCTCAGGAAGCAAGGGAGCTGGGGATACACACTATTGTTTTCAACAATATCAATCCGTTGCATGTGAAGCGGGAACTGTTGAAGGAAGTGCAAGAGGGAGGATATGATATCCTTCACTGCCACGGTTCAAAAGCGAACTTCTTCGGTATGCTCCTGCGAAAAAAACTGCATATCCCTGTGGTTTCCACGGTCCATTCCGATCCGAAACTGGACTACATGGGAAGACCACTTGCAAATGCAACCTATGGCTTGGCGAACCGGGTCTCGCTGCGTTATCGTGATGGATGGGTGGCTGTATCGGATTCGGTGAAGGAACTGCTGATCGGCTATGGCTATGACGCAGACCGGATCCACATTATTTATAATGGTATTGCTTTCCCACAAAATCTGAGCTATCTTCCTCGGGCAGAATATCTGCGAGGTCTGGGCATCGACTGGAATGAGGATTGCGTGATCTATGGCATCGCGGCCCGTTTGAGTCCGGTAAAGGATGTTCCAACGCTGATCCGTGCGTTTGCTTCCGCGGTGAAAAGCTGCCCCAATATTCGCCTTTTGATTGCTGGTGACGGTGAACAGTATGCGGAACTGGAAAAAATGGCCAAGGAAATGTGCCCGGCCGATACGGTTCGATTTATCGGCTGGCAGACAGATATGAACAGCTTCTATCACAGTGTGAATGTGAACATGCTAAGCTCCATATCCGAAGCGTTCCCCTACGCCATCACAGAGGGCGCACGGATGTGCTGTGCCACCATCTCCACGGCAGTCGGCGGCGTGCCGAAGATTGTTGAGGACGAAAGGACCGGTTTTCTGGTGGAGCCCGGCAATTGGGAAAAAATGTCTCAGCGTATCGTTCAGCTTGCGCAGGATCAGAATTTGCGCAGCAATTTGGGCCGTAGGATCTACGATAAGGTTCGCCGGGAGTTTTCCGCTGAAGTGATGGCGCAAAAGCAGGTGGAATTCTATGCCGGAGTCATCCACCGATATCAGAAGCAGAAACAGGGACGCTATGGAGCGATCGTATGCGGCGCCTACGGCAAGGGTAATATGGGCGATGAGGCAATTCTGCTGGCCATTGTGCGCCAGCTGCGGAATGAAGACCCTTGTCTGCCAATTTGTGTTATGACAAGAAAACCGAAGGAGACCTCTGTTATGACAGGCGTGTCTTCGGTGCACATTTTTAACTGTCTGCGTGCCGGAAAGTGGATGAAAAAAAGCCAGCTGTATATCAGCGGCGGCGGAACCCTGATCCAGAATGCGACGAGCACCAGAAGTCTGATGTATTATCTGTACAGCATCAGGCAGGCGAAAAAATGTGGCTGTAAGGTTATGATGTATGGCTGTGGAATCGGACCTGTCCATGGCGCAGGATACCAGCGTCGTGTAGCGAAGATGCTGAATCAGAATGTGGATTGCATTACCCTGCGGGATCAGGAGTCGGAGAAAGTGCTGCGCAAGTTCGGTGTTACAGAGCCTGAAATTACGGTGACAGCAGATCCGGCTTTGCAGATGCACGCAGACGAAGAAGGTGCACGAAGATTCCTGCAGCGCAACGGCGTGGACCCGGACGGCAAGTATTGTCTGTTTGTGCTGAGACCGTGGGAAGATACCTGCCAGCGTCTGGAAGCAATTCGGGCAGCAGCAGAGTTTGGCTGGAAGAAATATGGCATGATGCCGGTGTTTTTCTGCTTTGAACCTGTACGGGATGAGGCGATTACACGCCAGGCGGCAGCTCAGCTCCAGATTCCTTACAAGATTCTCAGTGCAAGTACCGACGGGGCACAGCTGTGCGGCGTAATTGCAAAGGCAGAGCTGGTTATTGGAATGCGTCTGCACGCACTGGTTTTTGCGTGCAGTCAGAATACACGGATGGTTGGCATTTCGTACGATCCCAAGGTGTCCGGATTTATGGACTATCTTGGAAATCAGAATTATGTCCTTCTGGACCAGTTGAACTCTGAGAACCTTTGCCGGGTAATCGAACAGGCCATGTCCCAGGGAAAAATCTGTCCCAATGCGGAATTTGTCCGGAATCTGGCACAGGAAAATGGTCAGATTGCAGGACAGATGCTGCGTTCAAACTGAAGACTGCAATAAAACTGCCGGAGCATTGCTCCGGCAGTTTTGTTATGTGGTTTGATAGTTATTGCAGCAATCGCATGGGATCGGATCGCAGCCTGTGGGTGTGAACTGATCAGTGGGGAAGGGGATTTTTGAGAAAATCTGGCATGGATCCTCGGCACAGCCGGGGTTGTCGCAGCACTCCTTGGTGGGCATGGAGTAATCCAATACCGGGACAACGATCTGAGCATCCCGTTCCAGTCGGATGATGGAGAACTGGCCCAGAGTGACGAACAGACGCTGCTTGTCACCGCCGAGTACCAATTCTTCACCGAAGCTTTCCTGAATGCTGCCGGGAATTTGCAGGGGACACGCCTCCTGAGAGCAGACGCTTACAACTTTGGATGAAAGTACCATGGGATCCAGCACTTCTACCACTGCGGTTGGAAGACTATCATTGTCGGAGCAGGGCGTGAAATGATTGTCATCACTGGTAAAGATGTGTGAATCGGAATGTTCACCGCAGAGCACTGCCCGTTTGGAGAAAATGGCAAGACCGCACAGAGGAGACGGACGGCAGGAGCCGGTCATGGCATCAGCGATGATTCGATAGTAGAAAGTCAGGTCGATGCAGTAGTGATTCTGGTTGAAGGCTACCGGACTTACATCGATTGAGGTGTGCAGCAGTTCGGCGCTGCGAACTTTTGCACTTGCCGAAGTATCAAGGATTGCCTGAGATTCTCTGGTCAGATATACCCGGAGATCTTCAATGCAATCTTTGTCGCGGCAGCTGTCGGTGATTTTTCGTGTATGGATGGATAAGGCACTGCGCAGATCGTCAGGTCTGCAGCACGATGCCTCCTGGCAATGTTCAGACATGTTGATACCTCCTGAATCAAAAATAAGCAAACTGCTTACAGGACAGTTTATGCATAAGGTACCTTCTCGTGCTACAAAAAAGTGCCCGCAGCATTCTTGCTGCGGGCATTTGCCTAAAAATCAGAATTTGAACTTGGTAACGGAGTGGTAAGGTTCTCCGGCTTTTGTGAAAGGCTGCTGCCATTCGGGGTGATTCACAGAATCGGGATAGAACTGGGTTTCCAGACATACACCGCTGCGCTTGTGGTAGTGGGTGCCGTTTTTACCGATGACATCCAGGAAATTGGCGGTGTACACCTGCACGCCGGGGCAGTCGGTGGACAGTGCCATGCTGCGGCCGGACTCGGGATCGGTCAGAATTGCGCAGGGGGCGGTGAATACTTCAAAATTGTGATCGTAGCCGCCCTGCAGGTGCAGAGGCTCGTAATCAGCGCCGATGTCCTGACTCAGTGGCTTTGCGGTGCGGAAGTCAAAGGGAGTGCCAATGACGCTGCGCAGCTCACCGGTGGGGATGTTCTCTGCATCATCGGGGGTGAAGAACCGTGCCGGCAGCATCAGAGTCTGATCCATAGCCTTTTCCGGATGACCTTCGCCGGCCAGATTGAAGTAAGCGTGGTTTGTGAAGTTGAATACGGTATCCTTGTTGCTGATTCCGTCATAGACGATGCGCAGGGTATCGTTGGAATCCAGAATGTAGGAGACAGACACCACAGCCTTGCCGGGGAAGCCCTGATCTCCGTCAGGGGAGGCCAGCAGGAAACGGACGGAGTTTTCAGAAACTTCGTCCAGAGACCAGAATCTGGTGTTGAAGGGGTTGGGGCCGGAGTGCAGGTTGTTGCTGCCTTCGTTGGGAGTCAGCTTAACGGTTCTGCCGTCCAGCTCAAACTGGGCATTTTTGATGCGGTTGGCATTGCGGCCTACCACAGCTCCCAGAAAACCGTCATTTTCTGCATAGCCGTTCACATCGTCGTAGCCAAGTACCACATCCACACCGTCTACCCACAGGCTGACCAGGGTAGCGCCATAGTCTGTGATGGCTGCGCGGAGACGACCACCAGATATTGTATATAGAGTTGCAGCTTCGCCGGAGGGAAGTGTACCGAAAGATTTCTGCATAGTTTTTTGCTCCTTTGCAAAAAAATAAGAATCGGCCTAGAAGTGCCATGTGGCATTATATAACAATTTTTGAAGAATTTCAATTCTTTTTTCAAAGAAAATAGAAAATTTGTAACAAATATCAGATAAATCCTCTAAGCTGGACAAAAACTGGCCTGGGTAATTACTTGATTGGGGCGCATAATATTCATATAACAATATTTTGTGTTTGAGACTTGAAATACAACACAATATATAGTATCATATACCAAGTCGCGAATTATGAATACATCATCTTGTGCAGATGATATGACGCAGAATATATGGGATGTATGCCCTAGAATCCAGGGGGATAGTATGAAAATTATTAAAAGAAATGGTGCAGAAGAAACTTTTGACGAAAAAAAGATCTGCCGTGCAGTAGAAAAAGCCAATGTGGCAGTTGAGGAGCAGTTCCGCCTGACTCCGCTTCAGATTGACCGTATTACCCAGAGTGTTTCCATCAGCTGTGATGCAATGGGACGCAGCCCTTCCGTTGAGGAAATTCAGGATCTGGTGGAAAAGGCAATTATGGCCCACGGCGCTTTCGAAGTGGCCAAGGAGTACATTACATACCGCTATATCCGCAATCTGGCCCGTCAGTCCAATACCACTGACGACCGGATCCTCAGCCTGATTGAGTGCAACAACGAAGAAGTCAAGCAGGAGAACGCAAACAAGAACCCCACTGTCAACTCCGTTCAGCGTGACTACATGGCCGGTGAAGTGTCCAAGGATATTACCCGCCGTATCCTGCTGCCCCAGGAAATCGTTCAGGCACATGAGGCCGGTATCATCCATTTCCACGATGCAGACTACTATGCTCAGCATATGCACAACTGTGACCTGATCAATCTGGAGGATATGCTGCAGAACGGCACCGTTATTTCCGGTACCTTCATCGAGAAGCCTCATTCTTTCTCCACTGCCTGCAACATTGCAACCCAGATCATTGCTCAGGTTGCATCCAACCAGTACGGCGGTCAGTCCATCAGCCTGACCCACCTGGCTCCCTTTGTTCAAATCAGCCGTGAGAAGATTCGCCGCAATGTGATGCGTGAATTGGAAGTTTTCGGTATCAAGTCCGATGACCAGGCCATCACCCGCGTGGTTGAAGAGCGCCTTCGTGATGAGGTCAGCCGCGGCGTACAGACCATTCAGTATCAGGTTGTCACACTGATGACCACCAACGGTCAGGCTCCCTTTATTACCGTGTTCATGTATCTGAACGAGGCAAAGAACGAGCAGGAGAAGAAGGACCTGGCAATGATCATCGAGGAGATGCTCCGTCAGCGTTACCAGGGCGTCAAGAATGAAAAGGGTGTGTGGATCACTCCTGCATTCCCCAAACTGATTTATGTTCTGGAAGAGGATAATGTTCGTGAGGGCACTCCTTACTGGTATCTGACCAAGCTGGCTGCACAGTGCACCGCAAAGCGCATGGTTCCCGATTACATCTCTGAAAAGAAGATGCTGGAGCTGAAGGTGGATAAAAACGGTGAAGGCCACTGCTATACCTGCATGGGCTGCCGCTCCTTCCTGACTCCTTATGTGGACGAAAACGGAAAGCCTAAGTATTACGGCCGTTTCAATCAGGGTGTTGTAACCATCAATCTGGTTGATGTGGCACTGTCTTCCGGAAAAGACATGGATAAGTTCTGGCAGATCTTTGACGAGCGTCTGGGGCTGTGCTACCGTGCTTTGATGTGCCGCCACGACAGACTGAAGGGCACTCTGTCCGATGCTGCACCCATCCTGTGGCAGTATGGCGCACTGGCCAGACTGAAGAAGGGTGAGCCCATCGATAAGCTTCTCTATGGCGGATATTCCACCATTTCTCTGGGCTATGCAGGCCTGTATGAGTGCGTAAAGTACATGACCGGTCGTTCTCACACCGATGATACAGCAAAGCCCTTTGCACTGTCTGTGATGCAGCATATGAATGATGCCTGCAAGGCATGGAAGGAAAAGACCAACATCGACTTCTCCCTGTATGGCACTCCGCTGGAATCTACTACCTACAAGTTCTCCAAGTGCCTGCAGAAGCGTTTCGGCATTATTCCTGGTATCACCGATAAGTCCTACATCACAAACTCTTACCATGTGCATGTCAGCGAGGAAATCGATGCATTTACCAAGCTGTCCTTTGAGTCTGAGTTCCAGGAGCTGTCTCCCGGCGGCGCAATCAGCTATGTGGAAGTTCCCAATATGCAGCAGAACATCGATGCTGTTCTGGAGCTGATGCAGTACATCTACGACAACATTATGTACGCAGAGCTGAATACCAAGTCTGACTACTGCCAGGAATGTGGTTATGATGGTGAAATCGAAATCCGTGAGGATGAAGATGGCAAGCTGATCTGGGTTTGCCCTCAGTGTGGAAATACCGACCAGAGCAAGATGAATGTTGCCCGCCGTACCTGCGGCTACATCGGCACCCAGTTCTGGAATCAGGGCCGTACCCAGGAAATCAAGGATCGGGTACTGCATCTGTAATTGCGGATTCTGTCTGTAAATAAAAAAATGAAAAGAGGAAGAGCCACTCAGCTCTTCCTCTTTTTTGTTTGGGCGATTTAGCATAAGAATAATCCCCGGAGAGCTTTGCGGTAAAGGTTTGGCGACTGCATTACAACAAAGTCAGAGGGGATTAAATAGGAAATTCAGAAAACGCAATGATCTTGGTATACGCGTATTTGCCTGTTTGCGGGCGGCGGGGCATGTAATGCGATAATAATTCAGTCCCCTTTAGGAGTGAAGTCCGTAATTGACCCTTCCAGGGATATTACAATCGGAATGAGACCAAAATATATGAAAAAGCAGCCTGCAACGATAATTGCAGGCTGCTTTTTGGCGGAGAGAGTGGGATTCGAACCCAAATAAAAAACATTAAAACCATTGTGCCACAACAGTTTTGATAAAATTGTGTCATCGCTGCTGCTTGTTTTGATATTTCATCCTGAGCGATGTGCGTGTATATTTTGTGCATGGTTTGATTGTCTGCCCAGCCGCCAATCTGCATTGCGACTTTTTCTGGCATTCCAATATGATAAGCAAGACTGGCAAAACTGTGCTGCAACCCACGGATACCGACTTTTGACAAGTCAACAGATTTGAGGTGGCGCTGGATCTGATTGATAAGCGGTATCACAAGGTTGTCAAGATGTATCTGGAAAAGATTGGCACAACAGTCAATGAGATTGGGCATCTGACCAGCAGTCGAATCAACATTCTGGTTCAGCTACAGAAGATGGGCGTATCGAAGCGGCTGTACACGGATGAGCAGCTTCAGCAGTGGGAGAAAGAAAACCACAAGTGATGTTAGATCGACGGCAGGCACTACACCAGATACGAAGCCACCCAGCTGATGCGGAAGTTGGAAACAGAGATTCGGAGGGAAAAAGACACTGTCCTGCTGGCTAAGGCCTCCGGTGACGATGTCCTTCGGCGCAGCAGTCAAGTGAATGTTACCAGACTGACAGCAAAATACAAACAAGTGGCAGAAGCCGCTGGCCTTAGAACCCGGTTTGAAAAGACCAGGGTAGAGGGGTACAGGCCAAAGCGTGCTAAGGAAGCTGAGAAAGCAGCGGTACAGTATAAATTGCATAGGGATACTGACATCCGAAGAGCGGATGCAGATGCTAAAAAATTCTTTGGTGTAAGTAGTTATGATGACTTGAAATCCATATTAAAACAAAGTACACTAAAATTGAAAAGTGATTTTTCTTGTTTTCCAGATGGATATCCTTTGAATGAGAATGTCAAGGCGGTAAAACCACTTGAGATGTATTTTGATGTTGCATTGCACGGATCTCCTAAGGCGGTTGCATTTGGATCTGAAAAAATCAATATGTCCGCAAGGCTGTTGGCATCTGTCATTCGTCATAGTGAAGGATATCATGGACAGAAGATCCGATTACTTTCTTGTAGCACGGGTAAAATAGTGAATGATAGCTATTGTTTTGCGGAGGAATTTGCTAATGCGTTGGGCGTAGCAGTAAGGGCACCGGACGATACACTGTTCATTACCCCAAAAGGTACAATTTGGGTAGGATAAGGGCGTGAAGGTAAATTCGTGGAGTATACTCCAAATTAAAGGAGGAGAGTTAAGTGATACTATTTGGATGGTTTAAAGGCTTACCATACAATCATTGTAATGAATGCTTCGAATACTTTCGGGAGTTTCACAACAGTATTCCAAAGGAAAAGGTTATTGCACATATTGAGACCCTAGAAGCAGGGTATGCTTGTGTTGAATCTTTTGATATATTTACCGGGGAGAAACTTATTGCAGGTGAGTATATTGATGGAGACTTTGGATTTCCTATGGAATTTCTCCACTACTACAAAAACTATGACATCGGCATTCCTTATGAGTACGAAGAATACTTGAAGCAAATATTGAAATAAACCACCAACCGATTTCGGAAGGTGGTTTTTTCATATCCATTTGTTCATCTATTATATATTATCGAACAGTTGTTTAGTTATTAACACTTTCAACAGATTTTTCCACAATCCATTGATTCAGCAGTTGTTGCGTTTTTTTGCAACAGCTGCTTTTTCATACCCAAATTTGTCCGGAATGACGAGAAACTATCAAGCCGGAGCGGAAAGGAACCGCGCTACCAAACTGAAAGGCGAGAAAGGAGAAAACATGAAGCGAGAGGATATCAAAAAGTCCTTCCCTGATGCAACTGACGAGCAGATCAACGCTCTGCTGCGGCGCTATCCTAGGATGCCGTCCAACGCCAGATCTACCAGATCTATGAGTATCTCACGATGCAAATGGGACTGAGCAGGGCAACTGCCTGCGGTGTCCTGGACAATATGGAGCAGGAGGGGGAAAGCAGAGCCAATACAGTTGTATCAGTATATTGGCCAAGATACAACCGGAGTGTAAAGGAGTGATGACAAATGGTTGTGATTGTAGGTTTACATTCAGAGGCAGAAAAAATTGCCAGGGGTCTGAAAGAAAATCAGTACCAGGCCCGGATTCAGACACCGGATGATACGCCGGCGATCACATCGCTGGTGCTGTCGGATCCAGTGATCAGCGATATTGTATTTTTACAGGGTACTGAAAAAACTGGTCAATGGGACATTTGTTGGCAGCGCCCATGAAGTCTGAGAAGATCCAGGATGGCTATCGGATCGAGGGAATCACGTTTGTGGTAAATACTGCCCAATCATATGACTGTTATATCGTTGATATCGGGTCGGATTCTATTATGGAAGCAGCACAAAATGTGGATTTGATGCTGCTGATTGCCGGAAAAAACACCAAGAAGGCTGTCAGGAAGGAAGATACGGCACTCACTGTAGAATCTCAAGAGGACGATTCTGCTATTAAGGATTCCCCAGAATCGATGTTTTTCCAACTTTCGGGTGGTCTCAAATTAAGTAAGCTACCTAGGATTGACAAGATAACCAGGGATTATATTTTGAGGAGAAGAGAAAAAGGTGTTTGCCAATTTGTGACTTCTTACAAATTTTTGGGGAAATTCCGTCTTGAGAAAATTCCCTGGGAATAGGCGGTGTCCGCAAATCAGGGACATCAGGGATGAAGTTTACCCCTTGGGATGGATCTGCTCAAACCGATCTGCGCCGAAGGACTGGCAAGAAACGCTAAGAGCAGTGTGATTTGTATACTCTGGGAAAACAAAAAAGAAAAATAAACATAGAAATCAGGATAGCAGGGTGGAGCAGGATCTGACGAATCGCGGAGTCTATCCCTGCGGGGCTGCAAGCCTGTGAGCATACTCCGGAGACATAAAAAAACTGCATACCATGCAGGAAAATAGGAGGAAAAGACTATGAGTAACAAAATCAGTAAAACGGATCGCATTTTAGAACCACTTTTTATTGGCGTAAAGGAATTTGATGACCGGCTCCGACAGGCATTTGCCCTGGGCATCCGGTATGGCCAGGCGACCGATCGTGAGAATTTGCAGAACATCTGCCGTATTGAGCAGACTACTAGAATCCTTGCTACGCTTATGAGGACGCAAAAGATGGACTTAGATAGTTCAATGTCCGCTTTGGAGATTCCAAAACAGGATAAGGATCTGTATCGCCGGATCTTCAATGGTCGGTCTTGCAAAGCTAAAAAATAGGGTGTCTCACTGGGACTCCGATTTCGTTTTTTACCAATTGGGAAAATAAACTTTTCATTCCTCTCTTGGCATACCACTTAATGAGTGGTATGCCATAAACACAAGGAAATAAAAAGTCACTACAATCTGAAATACCAGAAAAGTCTTCCATATCGGAGAGACAGGATGGTATATCTGAAGGTATGAACGAAAGGAAGGCATCCAAAAATGGCATTTATAATATCCTTAGCGGTAACGCTTTTTAGCGTGGCGATTACAGTTATCAGAAAGCTACACTTGACGATCCCGGCGATATTCTTTTTCATTGTAATTAATGTCGTACCTCGTCCGGAGGTACCGTACTGGATAAAGGTTACTATTGGTATTCTGTTTCTCGGTTCTATCGGACTGTGGGGTCTGTTTTGGCTACTTATTATTGCTGAAACTATCTTTGAGTTTATTGGCACAGCTTTTGCTCTAGTGAAGAGACCTAAGCTGCAGGAATATGATGCAGTTGATCAAGTTCGTTGCGTAAAAGCGCAGGGGAGATCACTCAAGGGGATGTCCTTTGATCGGGATGAGAACCTGATTGACAGCAAAACCGGAAAACCCGTGGATATCTGGAAATGACAGAATAAATATTTTTTGAAAGTCCTTAAATGCTGTTAACATTACGCCCAATGAGTGGTATAATGTGACCAAGCATTATGGAAAGGACATAGGATGATGGATGCAGAATTATTTTATGCACTGTGGGAAACAGCACTGCATGAGAATAACTATGATACATATAAGTCAAATTGGCTGGAACCCAATAATTGGGGCTACCCTGATGAAGAGTATATGCACCATATTTCAGATGTAATTGAAACCGTCTGGAATGTTGCTCATATGAGTTTCAGAGATATTTATCTTGCGTCTGGCCTATCACAAGCAAAGCTTGCCAAGCGGCTGTGTATGCCTCTGCGGACGGTTGAAAACTGGTGCAGCGGCAACCGGACACCGGCAGATTACGAGCGCCTGTGGGTGGCTCGACTTCTGGGACTCATTGATAATCTAGACCCATTGGAGGAATGAAGAATGGCACTTAGCAATCGACTTGGGATAACTGATTCCACGGAATTGGCCCGAGAGGAAGAACGGATCAGCAAGCAAAAAGCTGTCGAGATGTTTGATTCTGGCTATCTGGATTCTTTGAAAGCAGGTTCCTATGAAGCGTTGTCCAAGATACATGAATATCTTTTCTCCGAAATCTATGATTTTACAGGAAAAATGCGAGATGTCAATCTTGCAAAAGGTGGATTCCGTTTTGCTCCTGTGATGTACCTGGAAGTGTCTGTGAAGAACATTGAAGCAATGCCTCAGAGAACCTTTGATGAGATTATTGAAAAATATGTAGAGATGAATGTGGCACATCCTTTCCGTGAAGGAAATGGACGCAGCACAAGAATTTGGCTGGATCTGATGCTCAAAAGCGAACTGCACCAGGTGATCGATTGGAGCAAAGTCGATAAAGATGATTATTTATTGGCAATGGAACGCAGCCCGATTAAGGATGTTGAAATCAAGGTTCTCTTAAAGGCAGCACTTACGGACGATATCAACAGTAGAGAGATTTACATGAAGGGTATCGACCATAGCTACTACTACGAGGGATATACAGTGTTCAAAACAGGTGAACTCAAAATCTAACCCCTCAAAACAAGCCCATGGTTCAACAGCTTGCCTGTGCGTTGTACCATGTAGTTACTGTATTGACAAGCTTGTGAGACAGTGAAATATTATCAATGAGGTGATAGATATGGAACTTAATGTTACGACCGCTCCTAAAACGGGAACATTTCAGATGCAGATTAACCCGGAAATTAAAGAGTATCTGGAAAGCATTTATGCCCAAACGGGCTTGTCATTAACTGATGCAGTCAATGTATTTCTTCAGCAGTCCATTAATGTTGGCGGTCTTCCTTTCTTGGCCTCCGGCCAAAATGAGGCATATTTGAAAGCAAAAGCAGCATCCATGCTAATGGCTGAGCTGCAAAAAGGAATTGATTCGGCCGCAGGTGGTGTTATATCTGAAGAAGAGGTAAGTCAGCTCTTGAGCGACGATGAATGAGACTTGTCTACACACCGGAAGCAGTGTCTGATTACCGATGCCTGGTCTGCGAGCATTGGCTGGAATCCTATCTGTTAAAGGATGAATGTATTACGATTGTCAGGATTTTAGACGGAAGAACCGATTATTTGCGAGTTTTGTTCTAAAACAAAAGCGGAGCATTCCGCTCCGCTTTCTATAAGAAATATCCTATTCTTATCCGTGATAGTTAAAAATATTGACTTTCTGCGGATGAAGATATAAAACAATACAAATGCATGAAGACCAATGACCTCTGACAAAACCTCTGGCAGTAGGAACTGTAAGCCTTAATTGGAGAAAGTGCTGCCCATGCCTTTGAGCTGCTTTTTTGGCTGGAGGATTCAGAGGGCGTAAACGATCAAGACGATAAAAAAGTCCCGCCTTGCTACGGCAAATAGCAAGACGGGAGAAAGTCTGTGACAAATGTCATCGTTATCACAACAACATCTTAACAAACCAAAGAGGCTTCGTAGAGGTTTTGCCAAGAAATTTTACAAGTTGTGAAGGGCAAGGCGACCATAGCACATTGGAAGGACTTAGTAGCTGATACTCACTGCGAAGATCACCCTGATATTATCCAGGCCCTGGATAACCAGATATGCTATCTGAAAGGGTGGGAGCAGCTAGCTTGCGAACCAATCAGCGAAGCTCTTGGTATCGCCATAGCATACATTGCGGCGGCAGCTAGAGAGAGGTAAAGCAACCAATGTGTGACTGCAATTCATTGCAATCATGAGGCTCTAAAATACCACTCAACAAACATCTACGCACTAATTCTTCGCAAAAATATTTGACACCCTTCCCAGGTATTGAACCAGTATCAATACCTGGGAAGGGTGTCAATTGGCGGAGAGAGTGGGATTCGAACCCACGGTCCCTTGCGGGATCACTAGTTTTCAAGACTAGCTCCTTAAACCACTCGGACATCTCTCCATGTGAGGGATAATATACCATTTTCCCTCGCAAAAGTCAAGTGTCCGTTAGCGGCGCTTCTTGTCCAGCTTACGCTTATTGCCGTTTTCATCAACAAGATAAGTGTTTTCCAGATGACCCACAAGGCTTGCCTTCATGGCATCGATATACACCCGGCGGAGCTTGTCCCGTTCTGCTGTTTCAGCAGGTGTCAGGCCTTCCTCTGTTTTTGCTTTCTTAGCCAGTTCGTTGATTCTGGCGATGGTTTCATCCATAGTCATACATTTCACCTCATACATAGCGGTGGATTACCACGCTGATTCTTCCTTTTTTGGTTTGCCCATTTACCTGGGCCAGTTTGATTTTGCCAAGTCCCCGGACGGAGATCGTGTCGTTAGGGCTGACAGTTTTGTCTGATTTTGTGCAGGGAAGGCCGTTGATTGCAACTTTTCCTGCGCTGATATAGGCCGATGCAGGGCCTCTTGCGATTTTGAAACCGGAGCCAATCACTGCATCCAGACGAATGGAGGCCAGAGTGTCCCGGATTTCCCGGATTTCCGGTGCCGGGATATTGGCATCCGTCAGCGGAATTTGCTGCAGATGGAGCCTTGTCCTGCCGGCGGAGTCAAAATTGGATAACAGGTAGGGAGCAACTTCTCTGGAAACAAAGAAATCACAGGAGCCTTTATCCACACAGATATCACCTACGGTTTCTCTTGCAACGCCGGCGCCCATCAGGGCACCCAGAAAATCCCGGTGGCTGAGGGTATCTCCGTTAAAGAAGGTCGCCCGCAGGCAGACAACAGGGGAGTCCTCGTCCATCAGGGAATCCTCTGACAGATATTCGGGCAGGTAGCACAGCATCTGTCGCTCTGCCTCCGGATAGCCGCCGAAGCGATGCAATCCCTCCGGCTCTCCGAAAAGTAGCCGGGTCATTTCCAGCTCCCGAGGGGAAAGAAAACAGGAGTTTGCAGAAATGTTTCTGGACATGCCGGTATTGATCTTGTCCCAGACTTTTGCCAGGAGCATCCGGTCTTCTGAATTATGGGCAATTTTTTCAATATTATTTCGGTTCATAATATCCATCCTGATTCGATACTTTATGCATTGTACCACATATTTCCCCATATGAAAAGAAGTTTTTCTTGTGAAAAGCAGAGTTTTATCGTATAATGGATGGAATGGAAAAGAAAGCAGGTGACTGAATGATTTTAGCGATTGTCGGTGCAGGTGCTGCCGGAATGGCTGCGGCGATTGCAGCAGCAGAAAATCCCGGCGTTGAGGTAAAGCTTCTGGAGCGTCAGGCTCGAGTGGGCAGAAAATTACAGGCCACAGGAAACGGAAGATGCAACCTGTCCAATCAGAAGGCGCTGCACGGAGGCTATCACGGCGACCAGAAGGGCTTCTGGGAGTATGCCATCGATCAGTTTCCGCCGGAAAAGACCCTTGCATGGTTTCGTCAGCTGGGACTTTTTACCGTGACAGAGGACTCCGGACGGGTCTATCCCTATTCGGATCAGGCCAATTCTGTGGTAGATGTGTTGCGGTTTGCACTGGACCGACCGAATATTGAACTGATTACTGATTTTGAAGTATCCAAGATCCGAAAGGAGCAGGATACATTTATTTTGTCCGCCAGAGATAAAACGCTAAGTGCGGATCGGGTGATCATTGCCTGCGGCGGTCTGGCAGGCACCAAGCTGGGCGGAACCATGTCCGGCTATAAGCTGCTGCGCAGCTTCGGGCACAAGTGCACCAAACTTCGCCCAACACTGGTTCAGATCAAGACCAACTGGAGCGGAGTCAGCGCCCTCAAGGGCGTTCGTGCCAACTGTCACGCGGCGATTTACTGCGATGACCGGCTCCACATGGAATCGACCGGCGAAATTCAGTTTACGGATTTCGGCCTGTCCGGCCCTGTGATGTTTGAAATTTCCAGAGATGCCTGTGCATCTGCCGGCCTTTGGGAGTGCAGACTGGATTTCCTGCCGGATATCAGCATGGAATCCCTGCAGGAGGAGCTGATTCGCCGGAAGGATACGGCCCTCACCACAGATGATCTGCTCACCGGAATCCTTCACAACCGTCTGGGACGGGTATTGACCCAGGCGGCAGATGTGCGGGGCAGATTCCCTCTGAGTGAAATGATGGACAGCCAGATTCGCCAAGTGTGCGAAACGGTGAAGGACTTCCGTGTAGAACTGAAAGAGCCGCTGGGTATGGACTCTGCGCAGGTAACAGCCGGCGGCATTGTGACAGATGAATTTGACTGCACAACCATGCAGAGCAAGCTGATTCCGGGACTTTACGCCTGCGGTGAAGTGCTGGACGTGGACGGAGATTGCGGCGGATACAACCTGCAGTGGGCTTGGAGTTCCGGCAGGCTGGCGGGCCTCAGTGCCGGAAAGGAAGAAATATGATACGAATTCGAGATATTAACATGGCGCCTGCCCATTCGGTCAGCCAGCTGACCTATGAGGCGGCAAAAATGCTGCGGGTTTCCAACAGCGTTGTGCGTCAGGTGAAGATTGTAAAAAAATCCATCGATGCCCGGAAAAAGCCGAATGTGCGCATAAGCTATACCATCGATGTAAAGGTAGACGGTAACGAGGAGAAGATCCTGAAGAAGTCCGGCTGCAAAAAGGCTTCGATTGCACCGTGGTTCCACTATAAGGTTCAGCAGATGACCAATCCGAATGCAAAGCGCCCTGTGGTGGTGGGATTTGGCCCGGCGGGTATGTTTGCAGGTCTTGTGCTTGCTATGGCAGGCTGCCGTCCGCTGATTCTGGAAAGAGGCGAGGATGCCGCAACGCGCCACGCAAAGGTAGAGCATTTCTGGAAAACAGGGGAGCTTGATCCCAACAGCAATGTTCAGTTCGGCGAAGGCGGAGCGGGAACATTTTCCGACGGAAAGCTCAATACCGGAGTCAACAATCCCAGAATCGGCTGGATTCTGGAGCAATTTGTGGAAGCCGGTGCCCGGGACAACATTCTCTATGATGCAAAGCCTCATGTGGGAACCGATGTGCTGCTGAATGTGGTGCAGTGCATCCGCAATAAGATTATTTCTCTGGGCGGTGAGGTGCGTTTCGGTGCCCATGTGACGGGGCTGAATGTGAAAGACGGAGCAATATCCGGTGTGACGCTTTCTGACGGCACTCAGATCGATGCAGAGCAGGTCATCTTTGCAATCGGTCACAGTGCAAGAGACACCTTCCATATGCTGCAGGAGATGGGCATTCCTATGGAAGCCAAGCCCTTTTCCATGGGCGTCCGGATCGAGCATAAGCAGTCAGCCATCAATATGGCCCAGTATGGCTGCGAGAATCCGGCGTTGCCTCCGGCTGACTACAAGCTGGTCAGTCATTTGGATGATGCCACGGTGTACACATTCTGTATGTGTCCCGGCGGCTATGTGGTTGCAGCGGCCTCAGAAGAGGGCGGTGTTGTAACAAACGGTATGAGCTATGCAGACCGGGATGGCGAAAACGCAAATGCGGCACTGCTGGTGACGGTAAACCCTGCGGATTTCCCGTATCCGGGCGCATTGGGCGGCGTTCAGTGGCAGAGAGAAATTGAACAGCGGGCATTCCAGGTTGCCGGCGGCTATCAGGCACCTGCTCAGACAGTGGCGGATTTCCTGGCCCACACAGCAAGCTCCGGCGCTCAAAGCGTGATGCCCACCTATCAGCCCGGTGTGCACTGGTGTGACCTGCACGAGGTCCTGCCGCCGAAAATTACCGATGCACTGGCTCAGGGTATTCAAAATCTGGACGGTCGTCTGTGCGGATTTGCAAATCCGGATGCGGTGCTGACCGGCCCGGAAACCAGAAGCTCATCTCCTGTGCGAATCCTGCGGGGCGAAGACAGAATGTCGGAAGTGAAGGGCCTGTATCCTGCAGGAGAAGGCGCTGGTTATGCAGGTGGAATCATGTCGGCGGCTGTGGATGGCATGATGGCTGCGGAGGCAGTCATAGCCCAGATGATGCAGGGCTGAGCTGCAATCTGGAATAGAATACAATAAAAAACGAGAAAGCAAGTCAAAAATGAAGAAGAAAGAGAAATATTTTGCAGTTGCATTCTGTCTGTTTTTATGCGTGATTTGTCTGTGTGTGCGTGTTTCAGCTGAATGCAATCATGTGTACAAAGTTTATGAAATTCCCGCAGGGTGTGTATCTCCCGGAGTGCATGAGGAGCGATGCATTTACTGCGGTGCGCTAAAGAATGTTTATAGTACTGCTCCACTGGGGCACGATATTTCAGGTTGGCGGCTGGTCGTAAAACCCGGCTGCACAACCTGCGGAACAGAGCAAAGAAAATGCAGCAGGTGTGGTTTTTATGAAGTGCGCTCCGTTGCACCGGTCGGGCATCGCTATAATCAGGGCGTGTTAACCAAAGAACCGACGACTACAGCAATGGGACGGATTACCTACACCTGTCTGAATTGTGGAGACACTTATCAGAAAACCACACCGAGGCTGACCAATCCCTTTGTGGATGTAAAGCCAAAGGATTATTTTTATGACAGTGTTCTGTGGGCGGCGAACAATAAGATTACCAACGGAATTGATATGATGCATTTTGCGCCATATCACACCTGCAGTCGGGGAGAGATGGTGACTTTCCTCTGGCGTGCCGTTGGCTGCCCGGAACCAGCATCCAGTGCCAATCCGTTTGTGGATGTTCGGGGCAGAGATTTCTTCGCGAAAGCGGTGCTATGGGCATACCATGCCGGAGTAACAAACGGAGTGGATGCATCACATTTCAGTCCCAAAGACAGGTGTACCCGTGCCCAGGTAGTTACTTTCCTGTACAGGGTGAAGGGAAAACCCGGGCACAGCGGACGAAATGCGTTTGCTGATGTCAGGCCCAGAGCGTATTACTATGATGCAGTGCTATGGGCAGCAGATTTTGGGGTAACAACGGGAACTGAAAATGGCATATTCAGTCCCAATCAAAGGTGCGACCGTGGTCAGATTGTGACCTTCCTGTATCGGTCAAGGCATTTGTAACAGATGAGTGCAGGCTCCCGGATGGCCCCAATACCATAGCCTATATCTGCTGTTATCTGCTGGAGTAAGGCTGAGAATGGAATATAGGAAAACGCTGGATGCATCAGTTGCTTAACTGCCGCATCCAGCGTCTTTTTATCATCTGTTTATTTGCCGGTGGAACCGAATCCGCCGGTGCCTCGTGTGGTATCTGTCAGTTCGTCCACAAGGGTGAAAGTGGGAGTCAGCACCGGAGTGATGACCATCTGCGCAACCCGATCACCGGAGTTCACAGTCTGGGGCTGCTGTCCGTGGTTGTGGAGCATGACCAGCAGTTCGCCACGGTAATCACTGTCTACGACACCGACCTTGTTTGCGGGAGCCAAGCCCCGCTTGCAGGCCATGCCGCTGCGGGCATACACAAGACCGGCGTAGCCCACGGGAATCTCCACAGCAATTCCGATGGGGATAGATTTTGTTTCGCCGGGCTGGATGGTAATGGGCTCGTCGATGCATGCATACAGATCTGCACCGGCAGAAAATTCAGTGCCATAGGTAGGCATGATTGCGCCGGGGCGCAGAAACTTTACATTCATATTGTGTTATCCTTTCAATCCTTTTGCTTCGCCCTGCCAATCTTCCCAGAGAACAATTTCTCCTGAAGCAAGGGTCTTCTTCATGTCAATGATCCGCTGGTTTTCGCTGCCGCGGAAACGCAGAGACAGATTTTTCTTTTCTTCGATAAACGGGCCGTCCACCAATACATCCAGATAGTGGATGTATTCGTCGGTGATGGCGGGATCTCCCAGTTTTCCGGGCAGAATATCCCGGTCCAGCAGGTAGCCCGTGAATGCCCAGATGGACTTATCAGGCAGCTCCCGTTTGATCTGGCGCAGCAACTCTACCACGGCCTCCTGATTTTTGGGGTCAAAGGGCTCGCCGCCCAGTAAGGTAATGCCTTTTACAAAGCTGGGACGCATCAGATCAATGATGTGATCGATGGTCTGCTGGGTGAAAGGTTCACCGAAGTGAAAATCCCAGGCCTCTTCGTTAAAGCAGTTTTTACAGTGATGATTGCAGCCGGAAACAAACAGACTGACCCGGACACCGGGGCCGTTTGCAATGTCTCGCGGCTTGATGGTTGCGTAATACATATTGTTCCTCCTGTTTATAGTCAGACAGATGCCACTCATCACAGTAGCATGAGGTCATATCAAAGCAAAATATTCTATTTCCGCTGCTGCCCGAGCATGGAGAACCGGGAAAAGCTCATGGGCCAGATGACACCGGCGCTGATGACAACAAGGAAATAGCGAACGGTGCGGGCGACCATGTGGCCGTTAAAGAGGGCATTCAGCGGGGCTTTCAGACCGCTTTTTACCAGCAGAACAAAAATCAGTCCGAATACGACTTTTGCAATCTGGGCATACCACACGGCCTGGGTCGGAAACTGCAGGATCTTTTCATCCACATAGTATACGACCAGCATACCCAGCAGCGCACCCATTAAGGTATATGCATTTTTAATGGCGGAATTCAGATTGGCCTGATCAACATCGGAAGCGAAGGGATAGAGCTCGGTGTATGCAAGGAACCCGACGGCAAGTGCCACCATGACAGCAAACAGCGCGGGAATATATGCGCCATCCTTTTTGAAGCAGACGGGCTTCAAAAGGAACAGAAGCGCCAGCGCCATTCCGGAACCTACCAGAACATCGGCAGGGGTGTGAACGCCCAGATACATCCGGGAGAAGGGGACGAGCACGGCAATCACAATACACCCAATGCGAATCCACTTCCGGCGACTGCACATGGCAATGGCACCAAAGGTTCCCACGGAATTCTGGCTGTGACCGCTGGGGAAGGAGTAGCCGGAAGCGCCTGCTCTGGCGGACTCGACAATGGTGAAATTGGGATCGCGAACCCACGGGCGGGGGATTTGACAGGCAATCTTCAGGAACTGGTTGAAAATCGTACCCACGAATCCAACTGCCATCAGGTAATAGCCCTGGCGTTTATTGACACACCAGAACAGAATCAGTGCGACCAGTAAAAAAATCAGTTCACCGCCGAATTCGGTGATGAGCTGCATGAGGGTGTCCAGCACAGGACAGCGTATTTTTTCTAACAGATATAGAAAACTCATTTAGAACCTCCATTCTATCCGGATAAACACTATTCAGACCCCAATATTATACCAGAAACAAACAAATTGTAAAGAAGATCAATAGAATGTAAACAAACATTGACCTGTATTGCCTTTTTGACGGAATCGGGTTATAATGTGGAAAAGTACAGATCCAATCCATTATAGTAGGTAAAGATACGAAAAGAGGAGGATTTCAATTGTATATCGACTGGACTTATATGACCATTCTGCTGCCGTGTATCATACTTTCTCTGTGGGCAAGCAGCAATGTGAATTCAACATTCCGCCGCTATTCCAAACAGTATTCCCGCAGGGGCCTGACGGGAGCAGAAGCTGCTCAGCGTGTTATGGCTGCCAACGGTGTCAGAGGTGTGAGAATCGAGCGGGTCGCAGGCAGTCTGACGGATCACTATGACCCCAGAAGCAATGCAATCCGACTGTCGGATGATGTATATTCCAATACTTCTACAGCTGCCATTGGCGTTGCCTGCCACGAAGCAGGCCATGCGGTGCAGTATGCTGTGGGCTATGCGCCCATCAAGCTTCGTGCGGCGGTAATTCCAATCACCAATTTCGGTTCCAAAATTGCAATGCCTTTGATTCTGCTGGGTATGCTGATGTCCGGACTGGGGCACCTCTACTACAACCTGGTGTATGTGGGCATCGCTTGCTTCGGCCTTTCCCTGGTGTTCCAGCTGGTCACATTGCCTGTGGAGTTTGATGCCAGCAGACGGGCTCTGGCAGCAATTCAGAACGGCGAGCTGCTGACCACGGAAGAATATCGCGGTGCAAAGAAAACACTGACGGCTGCTGCACTGACCTATGTTGCGGCTACTGCGGTTTCTCTGGCACAGCTGCTGCGCCTGATCATGATTTTCGGCAGAAGAAACGACGATTAAAAATATCCCGGAAAGCGAAGACTTTCCGGGATATTTTCGTATAATTCATAAGGCTTCTGCGTGTGGTGGGGAAAGGGGAGAACGCAGCCAATTCTCCCCAGAGCTTTTATGCTTCCATTTATCACGACGAAATGTGTTTTCTCACACCATGCTCACAGAGGTTGTGCTATAATATCTCTACAATTATCATAGTGGAGGGAAATCAGCTATGAAGCGTACAGCAAAGAATATCGTCTCCAATTTATTCATAGCCATTGTGTTAACCGGTTTTGCGACAATGATCGGCTTTCTGTTTCGGCACTGGAATCAGCATGAAACCAATATTGTCATCATCTATATTCTGTTTGTCTTGCTGACTGCGCGCTTTACAAACGGATACCTGTATGGCATCGGCGCTACGGTGTTATCATTTTTACTGTTTAACTGGTTTTTTACAGAGCCATATTACAGCTTGAAAATCAAAGATCCCACACTGATTCTGACGGCGATTATCATGACCGTTACGGCTATGATTACCAGCGCGCTGACCAGTAAGGTCAAGCAGACTGCGACAGAGGCTCAGGAGAAAGAGGCGGAGACCAATGCGCTGTACCAGATGACAAATCATCTGACAGATGCGGAAACGGAGGATAAAATCGCTTCCGTGATCGTGCAGACCATCAGCAGAGGCCTGGGCTGTAATGCAGCGTTCGTGTGCTTTGATGAGGCGGGCAACCCTGTGTCCAATTTCATCCAGCAGAAGGAAGACGGAACTCAGATCCACCGAAAGCTGGATGACCCTGTGGAGTTCCAGAAACGGATGAAGGGGCTGCACAGCTCCTTTGACATAGGACGAGAATTCTATAACTTTCCCATCTATGGCAGATCGGCGCTGCTGGCAGTGCTGAGAATTCCTGTGGACTGCGGAGAGAACCTGACCGATGCCCAGATAAGGATGATTCATGCAACCATGGAGAGCACCTCTCTGGCGCTGGACCGCCTGCGAAGCGTTCAGGACCAGGTGAGGACCCGGGAAGAGGCGGTGCAGGAACGCTACCGCAGCAACCTTTTAAGAGCCATTTCTCACGACCTTCGGACACCGCTGTCCGGTATTATGGGAAACAGCGAAATGCTTATGGGCATGACTGAGCAGGACGATCCGAGATATGCACTGTCCAAAGACATCTATGAAGATGCAGATTGGCTGCACGGCCTGGTGGAAAACATCCTGAGTCTTACCAGATTCCAGGATCAGCGATTTTCTCTGAAGAAAGAACCGGAAGCCGTGGAGGAAGTCATCGGTGCGGCGCTGGTCGTTATGGAAAAGAGAATGCCCAATCGGGAAATCGATGTGGAGATTCCGGATACGCTGCTGCTTGTCCCCATGGATGCCCGGCTGATTTCTCAGGTTCTGGTGAATCTGCTGGACAATGCTGTCAAGCACACGCCGGCGGATCAGCAAATCAAGGTGAGTGTTTCTGTGCAGGAGGAACTGCAGCAGGTGAAATTCTCGGTCATGGACAGAGGCTGCGGAATCCCTGCGGATGCACTGACACAGGTTTTTCAGATGTTCTATACAACCAGCCAAAAAGAAGCCTCGTCCAAGAAGGGAATCGGAATCGGTTTGCCCATCTGTCAGTCTATTGTAGAAGCCCACGGCGGAAAAATCTGGGCCGAGAACCGCCCGGACGGAGGCGCAAAGTTTACCTTTACATTACCATTGGGAGGGGACGCGGAATGAGTACACGCAGCGAAACAGTTTTAGTAGTAGAGGATAATGTGCAGATTCGCAATTTCATCTCCTATGTACTGAAGGAAGAAGGTTTTTCTCTGCTCACATCCAGCACGGCTCAGGGCGCGCTGACAGCAGTTGTTTCTCAGCATATTGATCTGATGCTGCTGGATCTGGGATTGCCGGATTTCGACGGAATGGAGGTCATCCGCAAGGTCCGCGAATGGTCCGACCTTCCCATCATTGTGGTATCTGCCCGAGATCAGGACAAGGAAAAGGCAGACGCATTGGATACCGGCGCAGATGACTATCTGACAAAACCTTTCTCTGCAACGGAGCTGATGGCAAGAATCCGGGTGGCTATTCGTCACCTGTCCAAATTCAACCGGGTTCAGGCACAGCCTGTTCTTGAGGTTGGCGAGCTGGCCATTGACTTTGATAAGCATCTGGTGACTAAGAACAATGAGCCAATTCATCTGACTCCCATGGAATATAACCTGCTTTCGTTACTGTTTAAGAACATGGGTAAGGTGCTCACCACACAGTATATCCTGCGGGAAATATACGGTGTCGGTTATGGTACGGACACTCAGGCGCTGCGGACGCTGATGGCAGGACTGAGAAGAAAGATCGAAACAGTCCCCGCGAAGCCCCACTATATTATGACAGAAATCGGCGTAGGCTACCGGCTGATCGACGAATAAGCCCCGGCAATTCATATGGAACTTGCAAAGAGACAGCACAGTTGTTTGTGCTGTCTCTTTTTTTCACTAAGGCAGGTGAGGGGAGGGGGTGTATGCAGATGCCGTGGAAAACCGAAATTTCTCACAGGATTCTCACACCGGACAGCGTTCGCTCACACCGGAATCACGGTGTCGTTGGTATACTATCTACAGAACAAGAAGCTTGGGTCTGCTGTGATGCGGCCCAATCCCAATTGAGCAGTATAACCCGAAAGACAGGCAAATCGATCCTGTACCGCGATCTTACGGACGGATGTTCGGATTGTGAATTTTTCGGTTGTATATTCACATTTCTAATTTGCGTTAATGATGTTTTATGGGAGTTATCTGAAAGAAGGTATATAAAATGCAAACAGCTGTGCTTAACAAACAGAGCAAAAAACTCAGCCAGTTTTGTGAAGACGCCAAAAAGCTGGTTATGGAGAGAAATTATGAAGCCTGTTATGAAATGACCTGTGCGATCATGCGTGAGTATCCCGATGCACCTCAGCCCCATAACATTATGGGAATCCTGCTGGAAAAGACCGGACAGCATCCGGAGGCCATGAAGCATTTCCGTGTGGCGCTGGTACTGGATCCCACATACCGTCCGGCAATCGAGAACCTGGATACATATGGCACATTCCACTCCAGCGGAAGATGCGTATTTGACGAATCGGAGTGCGTACCGGAACATCAGAATAATTACACCATCGTCTATGACGACCAAAAAGTTGGCAGAGTTGTGAGGAGGATTTGAATATGAATTTGTTTGAAACAAAAAACAAGGACAATTATGTCATTATCATCGGCTGCGGCAGACTGGGTGCCAATCTTGCCAATACACTGTCTGACAATGACGGCAATGTCCTGATTATGGACTCGTATAAAGATTCCTTCCGCCGCCTTTCCTCCACTTTCGGCGGCCTGTCTGTGGTAGGCAACGGAACCGATCTGGATGCATTAAATAACGCACAGATTCAGAACGCTTCTGCCGTGATTGCGGTTACCAATCATGACAACACAAACATTATGATCGCACAGCTGGCCCGCGACATGTTCCATGTGAAGAAGGTCATTGCAAGACTGTACGATCCGGAAAGAGAATCTGTCTATCAGGAGCTGGGAATTGACACCATCTGTCCGGCAATCCTGTCGGCTAAGGAAGTAGATAAGCTCCTGGGAAAATGTGGAAAGCAGGTACAGGCATGAAAAAGATGAGAAGTGAGAAGATTCTGCTGATTGGCGGACGCAATAAAGCCAGCGCACTGGCATCATCCCTGCTGTCGCAGGGGTATCATGTGATTGTGGTCAACGATTCCCGTGAAGACTGCATGAAGCTGGCCGAGATGAAGGGCCTGACCGTCTATTACGGAGACGGCACCAAGCCCTATGTTCTGGATGAAGCCGGCGCAGGCAGCTGCCGGATTGCAATTGCACTGACCTCCAAGGACGAAGATAATCTGGTTGCGTGCCAGATCTGCAAGCGGAATTTTGATGTGAAGAAAACCGTTTCTCTGGTATCCGACCCGAAGAAGACCGAGTTTTTCCATCAGATGGGCGTAGACAGTGTGGTGTGTGCAATTTCTGCAGTGACTAACATTATCCAGCAGCAGGCCTTTGTGGACGATCTGGTAAACATCATCCCGGTTGGTTTGGGAATGGTTCAGATTCTGGAAGTCCACATTCCCGGCGGTGCAGTAGTTGCCGGAAAGAAGTTGTGGGAAATTGACCTGCCCAAGGAAGTTGTTGTTGGATGTATCCTGAGAAATGACACCGCATTGATTCCCCGCGGCGATACCAGAATCAATGAGGGCGATACCCTGGTCCTGATTGCTCGTAACAGTCAGGAAAGAATGGCAATTGAAGTACTGACTGAGAGGTAAGGTCCTGTGAAACAAAGAATGTCTAATTCTTCGATCATCGGAAAATTGATGATTCTGATCGGACTGCTGGTTATTGCGCCGATCATGATCCTGCCCTGGTACGGACAGGATGCAAAATACATACCGGATTTCCTGATTCCGGGCGGAGCTTCTGTTGTACTTGGTTTTATTCTTTGCCTGATTAAAATTCGGGGCAAGCAGCGTCCTTATCCGTCCAACTGGCAGGCATCTATGGGTCACAGCAGCCTGACGGTGCTGTTTGCCTGGGGATGGGGCGTGCTGATCGGTGCGCTGCCCTTTGTGCTCAGCGGTCAGCTGACCTTTGTTCAGGGATTGTTTGAGGCAGTCAGTGGCTGGACTACCACCGGCCTTTCTGTTATGAATGTTCGTGAGACACCGACAATCTACCTGTTTCACCGAAGCTTCATGCAGTACTGCGGCGGTCTGGGATTCATCATGGTGATGATTCTGTTCATTTCCAGCAAGCAGTCCATGAAGCTCTACAGCGCAGAAGGCCATCCGGACAAGATCATGCCGAACATTAAGAAAACGGCGCAGGCCATCTTTATCATTTACAACATCTGCCTGGTCTTCGGTACCATTGCATACCGAATTGCCGGTATGACCTGGTTTGACGGAATCTGCCATTCCATGTGCTCTCTGTCCACCGGCGGTTTCTCCACGAAACTCAACAGTATCGGTGAATACGACAGTCTGGCGATTGAAATGATTACCATTGTGCTGATGCTGATCGGTACTACCAACTTTGCAGCGCTGATCCTGCTGGCCAAGGGTAAGGTTCGCTCTTTCTGCAAGGTGAGCGAAGTCAGATTCATGTTCCTGCTGCTGGTCATCTTTATTCCGCCCACGGCGTTGTCTCTGGCCAGGGGATTGGATATCTCCTTCATGGAGGGCCTGCGCAAATCCACCTTTGACATCGTTTCGGCAATGTCCACCAGCGGCTATTCCACAATGAGCTATGCTGAATGGCCTCATTTTGCAATCGGTGTCCTGATTCTGATGATGATCATCGGCGGCGGTATCGGTTCTACGGCCGGCGGCATCAAGCTGTCCCGTGTGTATCTGATGCTTCGTGTTGCAGGCTGCGACATTAAGCGCAGACTGTCTCCTGCCCGGAATATCGAAGCTCCCCAGTATGTGAAGGCTTCCGGTAAGAACCCCATTGACCAGGAACTGATTGACGACACCACCGGATTCTTTGTCTGCTATTTGGTCCTGTATATTGTGGGCACACTGGCACTGACTGTGACTGCTGATTGCAGCCTGATGGAAGCAATGTTTGATTTTGCTTCTTCGCTGAGCACAGTCGGTCTGTCCATCGGCATTACCAATCCCACCACCTGCGCCCCTGCGCTGATCGTAGAAATGATCGGTATGATGCTGGGTCGTCTGGAGATTTTCATCGTTCTGATTGGCATTACCTTTGGTTTTGGTATGCTGAAGAACCGCTTCACAAAGCGTTCCTGATTCGCACTCTGCGCAAAGGCGCTGATGGGAGCATCTTAAATTATGATCTGAAGATTCTCTATCTGAAGGACCTCCGTTGTGTTATTGAAAACACAATGGAGGTTCTTTGTGCTTATGGGAATATGTAATAAAACAAGAAGATATGTCAACCGGCTTGACACAATACCTAAAAAAGAAAATAATTTTTATACAATAAGCGGATAGAAAATATTTTTTATCGTGTTAAAATATACACAATGTTACTTATTCAGTGCACATGATTTATGTGAAAAATATCCTATTCTATTCCGGCCTGAATGTACAGATCATTTGATTTTGGTATATGCATAAGCATTTTGGTCATCATTCTGTGTTGCGTTAAACTGCATTAAGAAAATGCTGCGATTGTTAATTGGATCCGAATAGCCTGACCGCCAGAGCATTTCCGGTGACAGGCTGATTATAAATGGCTGTGTTTGGGGCCTCCTGGTGAGGGCCGCATGATAGGAAAATCCACAATTCACAGCCTCAATCGTTATGTTGAAAATGCCCTTGATAAGGGGCACTAAAATACGAGGAGGAATCTAGATGAAACACAAGCAGCCTGGAAACTCCTGGTGGAGCCATGCATTGGCACTGTTTATGGCGATTCTCATGACCGTACAACTTACCGTACCGGTATTTGCGGAAATGAAAAATGAGCCGGTGGAACAGGTGACCATCGCAGAGGAAACACAGGAGCCTGAGGCAGAAACTACTGCACCTCAGGAAGAAACACAGGAACCTGAGACGGAAACTACCGTACCTCAGGAAGAAACACAGGAACCTGAGACGGAAACCACAGTACCTCAGGAAGAAACACAGGAACCTGAGACGGAAACCACCGTACCTCAGGAAGAAACACAGGAACCTGAGGCGGAAACCACAGTGCCTCAGGAAGAAACACAGGAACTTGAGACAGAAACCACTGCACCTCAGGAGAGTGCAGTGCCTTTATCTCAGACAGAGGCAGCTGCCCCCGTCGTTATTCCTGGCTATACCCAGGTGACGAATGCGCAGCTGGAGACCAATAAGTTTTATCTGATTGTCTCCAGAGACAGCGAGGGTAATCTCTATGCATTTTATCCCGATAAGGCCCATGCCAATGCCCCTGCGGGCAATGCCATCGGCACCGAGGAAGATAAGGGCTGCTTCGTGGCAGCACTTACCATGCAGGGCGAGAAAATCACCGCTGTTCACGAAAGTGACAAACAGGCGCTGAATGTCGATGACCTGCATTTTACCGTCAGAAAAAATGGCGGAAAATATACCTTCCGGGGCAGCAATGGCCTGTATCTGGCGTTGGAGTCCGGTAATGGTGGAAACAGAATGCTGACGGAAATGCCAATGAACTTCACTGTCACGGCTAAGCCTGATGGAAGCTATAGACTCTTCAGCGACGGAGCCCGGATTCTGGATCTCAACAAGCACGGCGATCCCAAATCTGCTGAAACGAAGAATCTCAATACCAATTTCTGGGGACCCGGAAGAAATGATAAGTTCCCCATCTATCTGTTTACACAGAATGGCACAGTTGCTCCTGAGGAGCCTGCCGCACCTGTCATTGGAAGAGACATCAGGAAAATGTTTGACAGAACCGGCGCTGAGAACACCGACAACACTTGGATGTTCGACGGCGGTGCTGTGACCCAGGGCAGCTTCGACGACATCGGAGAGGCTCGCAGCTATATCTACCAGTTTGAAGAATATATCCGCTGGACCAATGCGAGAGAGAAGTGGGTCGCCCGTCAGCGGTTTGTGTTCAATGTGGCAAAGAAGGGACAGACTCTGGCAGATTCCCTGAACGCTTTTGACAACCGTGCAGCTGATCTTGCTCCCAAAGCTGCGGTTTACTTTGTAGGTCCCGAGGACTGCGCTGCCGGTACTGCCGGTGTCGAGACCTTTAAGAAGGATCTTGCAAACTACATCAATAAGGCTCTGGCTCTGAGAGCGGGCACAGGCTTTGCTGTCATCATGACCCCCTATCAGGGCATTGAAAACGCAGAAAGCTATGCAGCTGCTGTCCGGGAAGTGGTTACTGCCCTCAAGACTGAGGAGCAGGCACGGGTTCAGATCGTGGATCTGTCCAAAACTGCACTGCCCACGAACAGCCGTGGTTATCTGACCGCAAAGGGACATCTGGAAGCCGGACGCCTGCTGAGCCAGGCTGTCTACGGAAGTACTGCAAATTATCCTGCTACTACCGTTCCCAGCGGATTCCCTCATCTTACCGAGCAGTACGCTTCCTATCTGGCAACTCCCGCAGTTGTTACCGCAGGAGCCGACAAGCTCACTGTGGAACTGCCCGGTGATGTTTCCAGCGTCAAGTACGCTCTGGAACTGACCGGTAGCTACACACTGACCGGTGAAGGCACCGGAATCTTTACTCTGGAGAAGCTTCCTGCTGGTGCTTCTTACACACTTACCATGACCGATACCGCCAGCGGCGCAAAACTGCCTCAGATGACTGGCACTGTGTCCAGCGGTGTCAAGGGTACTGTGGTTGCAGATAAGACCGGTGTACTCACTGACATTGTTAACAGCGGTGAGCCCCTGACCTGGATGTTCATGGGCGACTCCATCACCCATGGTGCACTCCATACCTGCGGCTACGACTCTATCAGTCAGTCCTTTGAAAAATACCTGAAGGACGACCTGGGTCGCCATGATGATGTAGTTATCAACACGGCTGTATCCAGTGCCGCAACTGTTGACACGCTCAGCTACATCAATGAGCGTCTCAATAAGTATAAGCCCGATGTTGTATTCGTGATGCTGGGCACAAACTGCACAAAAGAAGCAAATTACGAGGGAAATCTGATAAAGATTGTGGATGCCATTCAGGCAAAGGGCGCTACGGTTGTGCTCCGCACCCCTGTGTGCCAGAAGAGTATCAATAACCCCTATGTTCCGCAGACAAAGATCATCAAGAAGGTGGCCGAAGCTAGAAATCTGACGGTTGTGGATCAGAACACAGTTTGGCACGATGTGCTGTCTGCCCGCCCTTATCTGGCAGGTTTGATCTATAACGACAATATCCACCCCAACGCTATTGGTCATCAGTGGATGCTCAAAATGCTGCTGGAGGAGACCGGTCTTGCCAAGGCAAGCAGCCGCATCTATAACCATGGCTATGATCTCCATACCGCACAGAAAACAGGCACCCAGACTCCCTATGTTGCCTTTAAGGATGGTACAGCAGTTCTGGATACTGTATCTCTGAACGGCACCTTCGCAGAGGTCACACTGACTGCTGTGGATGCTGCTGCAAATCAGCGTTACAGCGTGACAGTTCTGGGTGGCCAGAAGGCAACCCTCAAGAATCTTCCTGCAGACAAGAATTTCACCTTTGAGATTCAGGCTCATGAAAAAAATGCCAATACTGTTGTAAACTTCGAGGGCTCTCTGGATGAACAGGCTGATCCTCTGACCATCCCCGGCTATACCCGTGTTACGAATAATGTATTGGATGCGACCAAGCCCTATTTGATCGTTGCCAAGGATAGCGATGGCAAGCTCCATGCATTTTACCCGGACAAAGACCATGCCGATACCCCTGCTGGTAATGCTATCGGAATCGAGAAGGATAAGGGTTGCTTTGTTGCAAACCTCACCATTGCTGATGATAAAGTTTCCGCAGTTCACGAAAGTGATCAGAAGGCCCTGACTATGGAGAGCCTCCACTTTACGGCAACTCCCAGCGGAAAAAAGTATACATTCCGTGGCAGTAACGGCCTGTATCTGGCAATGGAGCCCGGTATGAGCGGCAAAATGCTGACGGACAAGTCTATGAACTTTACAGTGACCATGAAGCAGGATGGCAGCTTCATTCTGTTCGGCGACGGTACTCGGGTTTTGGACTTTAACCTGAAGGGCGATGCCAATGAGTTTACTGCAAACGGCAAGACCTTTATGACTAATTTCTGGGGACCTAGCATTTCTGCTCCTCGCTATCCCATTTATCTGTACACAAAGGACGATGTGGTGATTGTCAACAAGGAAGGTTTGAAGGCAGCCATTGCACAGGCACAGGCGCTGGATCTTACAAAGCTCTCTGACGAGAGTGGCACTGAGATTCAGGCCGCTCTTGGTGAAGCCATCAAGGTTCGTGACGATGAAACGACAACCGCCGAGGCTGTGAAGGCTGCTGAGGAAAAGCTCAACAATGCAGTCCTCACAAAAGTACCCAAGGCAGAGCTGATTGCAGATGGCGCTCCCGCTCCCGGCACTACACAGGATCAGCCCTTCAAGGCAGGTTCCGGCGGTGTGGGCAACTATCGTATTCCCTCTATCATCACCTTGACAGATGGCACTCTTGTGGCTGCTGCTGATTCTCGCTGGAATTATTTCTTTGATGGTTTCAATGTTGATACCATGCTGAGTATCTCCAAGGACAATGGTAAGACCTGGAAATATAGCTTCCCCAACTTCTTTAACGACAGCGTCAACCAGCATAATAAACAGTCTACCACATTTATCGATCCTGTCCTGGCACAGGGTAAGGATGGCACGCTGTATCTTATGACTGATGTGATGCCCGGTGGCAACTGGACGATGACCCTCAAGGCTCTGACCGGCTATGAGACCGTGGACGGTGTCCGCCGCATGGTACTCTACACAAGTGTGAATGATCACACCCATGATAACTATGCATTCTATGTGGGCGACTTCCAGAATGGCTATGCACCTGTTATCACCAAGGGCGATAACACCAAGACACCTGTTTACTATGTTGATGAGTATTTCTATCTCTATAATGTAGAGAAAAAGCCTCTCTACTGCCAGCAGCTGGGCAGCGACAAGTATGTTAAACAGAATGTGTTCTTCACCAATGCAATTCTCCATGTTGCTGCTGCAAATTACCTGTGGCTTGTGACTTCTAAGGACGGCGGCGAAACCTGGTCCGCTCCTACGATTCTGACTCCTCAGGTAAGAGATGAATACTCTAGCTATGTATTCTACGGTACGGGCCCCGGTGCAGGTATTTGCATGGATGATGGCATGGTGCTGCTGCCCTGTTACGATCACGCCCCCGAGCGTGCTAACTTCGTTTACACCCGGGATCAGGGTAAGACCTGGAAGCGTTCTCCTAATGCGACACCTGCTGGAGACTCCACGAATAATGTTTCCAGCGAGAGCGCATTGGTGAAGATTGACGGTAAGACTGTTCGCCAGTTCTACCGTGACAACCTTAACACTTTGCGCTACACTGATTTCACTTGGGATTCCGAAAAGCAAGAATGGATTGCTGGGGAGCCTGTCACGCAGCCTGGTGTTGTAAAGGCACATCAGACACAACTTTCTGCTATTCGCTACTCTAAGGAAATCAATGGCAAACCTGTGATTCTGGTTTCCACTGCTACCGGTACCAGCAACCCCCGCCGTACAAACGGTAAGATCTACGCTTTCAATCTGGAGAGCGATAATACTATGACCCACATCGGCACCTATGAGGTCACAAAGCGCGGTGTCATGTATGCTTATTCCAGCCTTACCGAGCTGAAGGATGGCTCCATTGGCTTGCTTTACGAGAGCCATGAGAGATATCCTGCTGCTATCACCTATGTGAACATTGCGATGAAGGATATTTTGCAGATAGAGGATGTGGATGTGCAGCTCTCCTGCGGCGAGACCAAATCCTTCCCCGCAAAGACAACGGATGTGGTGAATAACAGCAATCCTAAGGCTGTGGACGCACAGATCATGAAGGAAGAAAAGAAAGTTCCTGTCGTGAACGGCGCACAGGGCCATAAGGGTACAGATGTACAGTTTGGTGGAGAACTGGCACCGCTCAGTTCCGCACTGTTCCGGTTTGTCGGAACCAACAAGACTGGCATCCAGATCACAGCTCAGACTGCGGACGGCACTCAGCTGTGGCTGTCTACCGCAACAATTGGCTATCCTACAGCAAAAACGGAAACCGTTGCAACTCTGACGCAAAATCCCAACGGCACATTCTATATCCACACCGATGCCAGTTACCTGTATTTCTGGCGTGACAACAAAAAAGGAAAGCTTGCAAACTTTGACCGGGTTGGCAATCCTGCGAATACTCCGGCCTGCGAGTTCAAGCTCTACCGTCCTGCAGCAAAGGACGAGCAGTCTGATCTTCCCGGTTATGTTCAGGTGACGAAGCTTGCTGATATTCAGGATGGCGGCTTCTACCTCATTGCTGCTTCTGTTGGCAAGGATCTCTATGTCTTGTATCCCACTACCGACAACGAGAACAAGTATGCACAGAGCCTGAAGGTCGATCCCAATGCCGAAAAGGTTACGGATTCTGTTTCGTACTATGAAGCTAAGCTCTCCATCACAGCTAAGACCGCCGGTACTGCCGATGTTCAGGTCGGAAAAAATGTTTATCATATCACTGTTGCACACAGCACCGGGGAAGAGTGGAAGCATGATGCATCTGGTCACTGGCACGAGTGCAATTGCGGCGAGAAGCAAGATCTGGCAGAGCATACCTTCGGTGATTGGACTGAAGTCAAGGCTCCTACTGAAACGGAAACAGGTCTGAAGGTTCATAGATGTACGGTTTGTGGATTTGAGGAAACGGCTGAGATTCCTGTTGTTCCTACGGAACCCAGCGTGCCTACGGAACCCAGCGTGCCTACGGAACCCAGCGAGCCTACTGAACCCAGCGAGCCTACGGAACCCAGCGAGCCTACGGAACCCAGCGAGCCTACTGAGCCCGGCGAGCCTACTGAACCCAGCGTGCCTACTGAACCCAGCGAGCCCACTGAACCCAGTGTTCCTACTGAACCCAGTGTGCCTACTGAACCCAGCGAGCCCACTGAACCTAGCAAGCCTGTTCCCGCAACACCGGGGCAGGGAAATCGCCCACAGACAGGTGATAACAGCCAGGTACTTCTTTGGAGCGTATTGGCTGTCATCAGTGGTCTCTGCATTGCAGTGATTGCTGTCTATGGCAAAAAGAAATATCATAACTAACTAACGCAGATCCCCGCAGGATATCATCCTGCGGGGATCTTTTATTAAGCAATTTATTTGGAATATCACCCTGGCTTTACCGGGGTAAATAAAAACTTTACTGAAAGCGAATGATGACTTACTGGCAGTTTCGTGAGCCGCAATCATATAAATTCGAGCATTTACGCCCTGAAACAGGAAAACTGTGCTGATCTGGTTTTATGTGCTTTCCTTTTCGTCCATATGGCTGGTATAAACCGGGACATAGAATTCTTCCATATCATCCAGCCGAAGGCAGCTTAATGCACAACTATGAAATGGATAACCGCAGCCACAGTCAATATCAATAAAGCCCGGAGCGTGAAGAATTTTTACATGATTTCCGGCTTCTTCAAGCTCTCTCAAATATGCTTCTTCTTTCTCGTCTGCTCCGCACAAAAGATAAGAAACCGGTGTATGTCCGACAATTAGCTGTCGATCGGGCAAAGGATTTGGAAAATCGATTCCGGCAGGTCGTCCCCAGACTGCATCGTGAGTATTATCTCCCGGCCAGCCATGGACCAGATAGAACCGGGTATTGCCCACAGTGAGTTCCATGGAGTTTGGGCGGTTGCCTACAAATTCAAGGATTTTCTCCTGCTCCGACGGAGATAGAGCCTGAAATCCTCTCAGTGTCGGCAGATTTCGATTTCTGTTCCAACGATTGATTTGCTTTTCGGTGGCATCGGGACTTAAATACTCCCGCATCATCAGTTCGTGATTTCCCAGCAGCAAGGTTATGTTAGGGGTACGCATGATTTCCTGAAGGAGCTCTATTCCGCAGGGTCCTCGGTCGACCACATCTCCAATGATATACAGGGTATCATCAGGGGAAAACTCTATCTTTTTGAGCATCTCATGGAATGCTCCGATTTGTCCATGGATATCTGACATACAATAAACCGACATCCTTTTTCTTCCTTTCCGTGTGCGAAGTATCACAGCGCTCAAACAGATTCTGCCTATGTTCCTACAGTTTCCTGTTGGCAGCTACTGCAGCCGACGCTTGTAATGATATAACATACATCACACGATTGCAAGAAAACAAGCCATGATTCTGGAAGATTTGTCGGCTTCACGCCATCCGTTCTGACTGGGAAACCTAATTCCTATGTGGAAGAAATTAAGAGCGACATTGGTTGTAGATGAAACGAAGTTAATGATAAATAATTAATAATTAATGTTTATCGTTAATTTATTATTGACAAGGGTGATGACAGGTGTTACCATGTAGATGAAGCTTCAAAGGAAATATTAACCGTCTCACAGGCTTGGACAGGAGGTTTGTTCGCATGAAACAGAAAAGAACTCAGCAGGTTCTGAAGGTCATGAATCGTGTATGCATGATTGTTTTTGTTTTATTTTTAATTATAGGCATTATTATGCTGGTAGCGTCTGGATATTTTTCTACATTGCCTCATATGCAGCCATATCCGAATCAGCCCAGCGCAGATACCATAGTCAATTTTCATGGCAGAGATACAACCTGGAATGCTCTTTGCTTTGAACTTTTTGTTATTTCCATTCATGCTATTCTGTCGGCACTGCCCGCCTATTGGTCTCACGCCATCTGTAAATGTATTTTGAAAGGAGAAACGCCTTTTCAGCATCAGATTGTCAAAAAACTGCGATGGATCAGTTTGGTACTTCTGTGCAACGATTTGTTTATTTGGGAAGGTACCTATTTTTCATTCAGCTTTCCACTGGATGCCTTGACGGTTTTTGCAATTTCATTTATATTTGAGTACGGCTGTGAATTGCAAAAGGAAGTAGACGAATTGCTGTAAGAGGAGGAGATTTGCGTGGCAATCATTTTGCGTTTGGATCGCGTTATGGCGGATCGGAAAATCAGTCTGAAGGATCTGTCTGAACAGGTGGAAATTTCCAATGTGAACCTCTCCAAAATCAAAACCGGTAAAGTAAGTGCGATTCGTTTTTCCACCTTGGATGCGATCTGCAGAGTGCTGGATTGCCAGCCCGGGGATATTTTGGAGTATCAGCACGATCAGGAACAGGAATAGCCCAAAGTTCTGCTTTTACTGTCCTTCAAATACTTTCAGTTGAATATAAAATGTTCTGAGAGCGAGCAAAAATCAAAAAGCACCGGATTTCTTGTAAAATCCGGTGCTTTTTTGATGTGTTTTCAAATTGAGGAATCTGCATTTTATAGCGAATCTGGATGGATGCAGATGATAGAAACTAAATATGCGGTCCTATCCTGAAGGGGCTAGGTTATACTTCTCGGATGACGCCACCGCCGACAACAATATCATCATCGTAAAGAACCACAGCCTGACCGATGGTCAGCGCCCGCTGCGGCTCGGCAAAGCGAATTTCCACGCGACCGTCCGGCAAGACGGTTGCGATTGCGTCGGCTTCCTTTGCCTGATAGCGAACCTTTGCTTTGGTCGCCAGAGGCTCCGTGGGGGCATCGATGGCACTCCAGACGAAGTTGTCTGCAATCAGCCGGTCAGAATACAGCTCTGCATTGGTGGAAAGCACGACCTGGTTCTTTTCCATATCCTTGTATTTGACATACATACTTTCAGGCAGCGCAAGTCCGAGGCCGCGGCGCTGTCCGATGGTGTAGCGAACGATGCCCTTGTGCTGGCCCAGTACATTGCCCTTGGTATCGACAAACTGGCCTTCCGGATAGTTTTTTCCGGTATATTCCGTGAGGAATTTTGCGTATTTTCCGTCGGGAACAAAGCAGATGTCCTGGCTGTCGTGCTTGCGGGCATTGATGAAATCAAACTGATCGGCAAAGCTGCGGACCTGCTCTTTGGATTCAAATTCACCCAGAGGGAACTTGGTGTGGGCCAGCTGTTCCTGGCTCAGGAAATACAATACATAGCTCTGATCCTTTGCGAGGTTTTTTGCCTTTCTCAGCAGCCAGCGGTTGCGCTGGGAATCATAAGTGATTCTGGCGTAGTGGCCGGTGACGATGGTGTCACAGCCCAGAACCTTTGCCCGGTCATAGAGCTTGGAGAATTTCATGTATTTGTTGCAGTCAATGCAGGGATTGGGGGTTGCGCCGCATTCATAGGCGCAGACAAAGCGGTCGATGACCTCTTTGGAAAAATCCTCTGTAAAGTTGAATACATAAAAATTCATGCCCAGACTGTGGCAGACGCTGCGGGCGTCCTCTGCATCCTCCAGTGAGCAGCAGGTCTTTCCACCTGCGGAATCTTCAATATTTCCGGCGTACAGTTTCATATTGACGCCGATGCATTCGTAACCCTGTTGTTTCATGAGTGCTGCCGACACGCTGGAATCGACACCGCCGCTCATAGCGATTAAGGCACGCTTGTTATCCATAAAAATCACATCCTGGTTGGTTTCTTCAATGATCTGATCGTACTGCGAACTTTTTTCATGAACCAGAAAATATGGTTTTCAGCTAAGATCATTATGCGCAGGAATATATTCCTTGCATCTACGCACATTATAATGGCAGAAAAGTCAAAATGCAAGTTCCCGATTATTCTGCCGATGGAATTGCATAATATTCGTAAGAATCAACTATAGGATTCCTTTTTTGCGGAATGCGCCGGGAGTCATCTTCTGGTATTTTGCAAACTGCTTGGCAAAATAACTGGTGTTATTATATCCCACGGAGGAAGCGATCTGCTGAATCTGGAGATTCGTTCGTTTTAACAGAACCGCAGCCTGATCGATGCGCTCCTGGTTGATAAAGTCAATCACAGTGGTTCCAACTTCCTGATGGAACCGGGTTGAAAGATAGTCCGGGTTTACCATCAGCACCTTTGCAATGGACTTTACGGTTAAACTATCGGAAAGGTGCGCCTTTATATAGGTAACCACCTGCCTGGAAAAGGGCTTCAGGTTCAGATAGAAGTTCTCCTGGGACAGCTCGCAATACTGGCGGATGATGTCGGTGGCATAGCTTTCAGCTGCCTGGATCGATGGAAGTTTTTCAATATTCCTGGCAATCTCTCCGGATACTGCATCCAGCCGATATGGGTGAATTCCGCATTCTTCCAAGGCGTGACGCATCTGAGTGTTGATCGTGATGCAGAGGTTCTGGGTGTTTCGCAGCAGATTTTTTGTCCGAACCAGATCATCATTCTGAAATTCGATCTGTTGGAGAAAATAATAGGCCAGAAACAGATTTCCTTCTTTAACGGCTTCGGTCAGGGCAGTGTTGAATTCGTAGCGCAATTCGACACGCCGAATTTTTGAAAACTCCTCGTAATGATCCACAAGCGTGAGTTCCTTTTGAACCATATCGTTCCAGTTATAGTCCATCCGTTTGTACGGAATTGGCCCCTGGGTATTGAGAAAGTGTTGGGCCAGTAAATTACCCAGCTGATGTAATTGAATGTGCTCAACCACAGGCAGGTGCTGACAGTATGTGATGACCTTCCGGCTGATGGATTCCTTTGCTTTATACCGCTGCAGATAGCAGAGCATTTCCTGTTCAGAAAAAGGGCTGGTCAGACACGGGCCGAGCACCAGATAACTATGATGCTCAGACACATAAAGAATCTGATAATGAATATTCAGGTATGTAGTGATTTCGTAGATGCAATCAGGATCAATTGACTTGAAAATTTGCAAAAGCTCCGCATCTGTCCGGGTAAAACCGGTAGGGCACTGAAATCGCTCTCCGAGAGTTTCCAGCAAGCCATCGTCAGAATCTGATACTACATGCAGTTCCAGGCCTGACAGGCACTTGACTATTTTCCTGATGATATCAAATCCTACATCCATCTGAGCACCTCCACATCTACGATATAAGATTAGTATTATAATATCAATGTTTTGTTGTTTTTTCAAGATGCTTAATCTGGTAAAATGATTGCAAAGAAATCAAATGATCAACGATTTCTTTAGACATTTTGTGGAGGAGGAATTTTCGTGAAAACTCAGAATCAGCAAAAAAAATTCTGTATGCGGGACAGCCTGGCATACGCCGCCGGTGACTTCGGCTGCAACATGAGCTTCGCCCTGAAGGGCACGATGACAATTTTCTGGACACAGTTTATGCAAATGGACTCCATTCTTTATGCAGGCCTATTGCTGATCTGTCAGATATGGGATGCAATCAACGATCCGCTGATTGGCTCGATCATTGACGCTGACCGTCATCAATACAAGCGCAATAAGTTTTTGCAGTATATTTGGGTCGGTTCCCTGGGCCTTCTGGTTGCAGGATCCTGCTGCTTCGTGCCGCTGCCCAATGCACCTAAGGTTGCAAAAATCCTGATTTTCATCTTCGGCTATGTGCTGTGGGATGCATTCTACACCATCGCAAATGTCCCCTATGGCAGTCTGCTGTCTTTGATTTCCGATGTTCCCGGCGACCGTGCTTCTCTTTCTGCATGGCGTTCTGTGGGCTCCATGGCAGGTCAGATGGCAACTATGGTTCTTCTGCCTCTGATCATTTATGATTCCAACAACAATATCGTCGGTCAGCGCGTGTTCTTTGCTGCACTGCTGATGGGCGTAATCGGCTTTATTGCCTTCCAGTTCATGATCAAGAACACCACCATCCGCGTGGATACTCATGTGGTATGCAAAGAAGAACAGCCCAAGTTCAATGTGCTGACGGCTGTCAAAAACTTCATGAAAAATCGTCCCGCTGTGGGTGCAACACTGGCCGCCATGGGTATGTTCCTGGGCGTTCAGGGCGGTGCAACCGCTGTTACGGTGCTGTTCCAGTCCTACTTCAATAATGTCAGAATTTCCGGTGTGGTGCAGTTGTTTGCAATGCTCCCGATTTTCCTGTTTACTCCCTTCGCCCGCAAAATGGTCATTCGATTCGGCAAAAAGGAACTGGCAGTTGTGGGCACAATCTGTTCTATGGCTTCCTGCATCCTGATGTTTATCCTGCCCATTACCCCCAACTTCAGAGGCATTATGATGTATGTTGGCTGCCAGCTGGTCAATGCACTGGGCATGGGCATCTACACCACGGTTTCCTGGTCTATGATGGGCGATGCAATCGACTATAACGAATGGAAGAACGGAACCCGTGAAGAGGGCACCGTCTACTCCCTGCACTCTTTCTTCCGCAAGCTGGCTCAGGGCTTTGGCCCGTCCATCGTGCTGGTCATCATGGTTGCACTGGGCTATGTTGAAGCCGACAAGGGCAATCAGGTGTTTGAAGTGGCCCAGAGAATGCGTTATTTGGTTCCTTCTCTGAATCTGTTTGCTGCAAGTATGCAGTTTGTAGGTCTGGGACTCATTTATAATCTGGACAAGAAGACTCTTGCAAAGATGACGGATGAGCTGCATGCCAGAAAGTAAGCCAATGTTACTCAAAAATCAATTTTTACATCTCGTTCAGGATTATTCCCCGGACAAGTGGTAAAATGAAATTTAGATACCAATACTCAGGAGGCAATGTATTGTGAGAGAAATTTTCAACCTTAACTATAAATGGGCGTTTTCCAAGGAAGCTTCGGAAGTTCCTACCGAGATTTCCAGCAAGTGGAATTTCGTGAATCTGCCGCACAGCTGGAATGCCATTGACGGTCAGGACGGCGGCAGCGATTACTATCGCGGAACAGCCTATTATGCCAAGATGGTTGACAAAATGGATCTGCCCACCGCTGATCGCTATTATCTGGAAATCCGCGGCGCAAATTCTTCTGCAGATGTTTACGTCAACGGAAAGCACCTGGCTCACCATGACGGTGGCTATTCTACCTGGCGTGTGGACATTACCGATTCTCTGGAGCGGGACAACCTGTTCGTGATCGCAGTGGACAACGCTGCCAATGACCGGGTGTATCCTCAGGTTGCTGACTTCACTTTCTATGGCGGCCTGTACCGTGATGTAAACATCATTGCAGTGAGCGAATCTCATTTTGATCTTGACTACTACGGTGGCCCCGGCATCAAGGTCACTCCTGTTATGGATGGCGAGAACGCCAATGTGGAAGTGGAAGTTTATGTCACCAACTATCAGGAAGGACAGCAGATCCGCTACACCCTGACCGATGCCCAGGGCAACGAGGTTGCCTCCACCACTACTGCTGATACCAAGGTAAACTTCGTCATTGAAAATGCCCACAAGTGGCATGGCCGCAAGGATCCCTACCTCTACACCGCTCATGCAGAGCTGGTAGCAGGCGAAAATGCAATCGATGCAGTTTCTGCCCGATTCGGCTGCCGGAGCTACCGAATCGACCCGGAGCGGGGCTTCATCCTCAACGGAGAAGAATACCCCCTGCGCGGTGTTTCCCGCCATCAGGACCGCTGGGGCTTGGGCAATGCCATCCTGCCGGAGCATCACAGAGAGGATATGGATCTGATCTGCGAGGTTGGTGCAACCACCATTCGCCTTGCACACTATCAGCATGACCAGTACTTCTACGACCTGTGCGACGAGCGCGGTATGGTCGTCTGGGCAGAGATTCCCTATATTTCTCAGCACATGGCAACCGGCCGTGAGAACACCATCACCCAGATGAAGGAACTGATCACCCAGAACTATAATCACCCCTCCATCGTTGTCTGGGGCCTGAGCAACGAAATCACCATGAAGGACGACAAGGACCCGGATCTGATCGAAAACCACAAGATCCTGAACAACCTGTGCCATGAGTGGGATAAGACCAGATTGACCACCATTGCAGTCCTGTCCATGTGCCCCATGGATTCTCCCTATGTCCAGATTCCCGATGTGGTTTCCTACAACCATTACTTCGGCTGGTACGGCGGCGACACCTCCATGAACGGCCCCTGGTTTGACAAGTTCCATGCACTGCATCCCAACATTCCCATCGGCTGCTCTGAGTATGGCTGCGAGGCGCTGAACTGGCATACCTCCGATCCCACTCAGGGTGACTACACCGAGGAATATCAGGCTTATTACCACGAGGAACTGATCAAGCAGCTGTTCTCCCGGAAATTTATCTGGGCAACTCATGTCTGGAATATGTTTGACTTCGGTGCCGATGCCCGTGCTGAGGGCGGCGAAAACGGCCAGAATCACAAGGGCCTGGTGACCTTCGACCGCAAGTACAAGAAGGATTCCTTCTATGCCTACAAGGCATGGCTGTCTGACGAGCCCTTTGTCCATCTGTGCGGCAAGCGCTATGTGGACCGGGTCGAGGATGTGACCAAGGTTACTGTTTACTCCAATCAGCCTACCGTCGAGCTCTTTGCCAACGGTGTATCTCTGGGCGTGAAGGAAGCAGCTGACCACTTCTTCAAGTTTGATGTTCCCAATGTGGGCAAGACCCATCTGGTTGCCGTATCCGGCGAGCTGAAGGATGAGGGCGATCTGAACAAGGTCGAGGTCTTCAACGATGCATATCGTCTGAAGGAGAAGGGTGCAGTCCTGAACTGGTTCGATATCACCACGCCGGAAGGCTACTTCTCTCTGAACGACAAGATCGGCGACATCATGGCAACCGTCAAGGGCAAGATGCTCTTTATGAAGCTTGCTGCCAAGGCACTGACCAGTTTCGGCGGCGAGAAGAAGGGCGCAGGCTTTGAACTCAATGCTGATATGATGAAGATGATGGGCAGCTTTACGGTTCTGCGTCTGCTGAGCATGGCTGGAGTTTCCGGCTTCAAACCCTCCAAGGAGGAACTGCTGGAGCTGAATGCACAGCTGAATAAGATCAAGAAGCCCAACAAGTAAGATAACAAAATAAACGCCCCGGAGTGAATCTCATTTGGTGTGAGATAATACTCCGGGGCGATTTTTATTTGAATTGGTGAAACTTGCCTGAATCAGTAGAACAGCAGGTCGGAATAGGTGGGATAAGGCCAGTAGGACTTATCGGTAAGGGCTTCCAGTGTGTCTGCTTCGTGACGAGCACGCTCCATATCGGGGACAATGACATCATGATAATACTGAGCAGCTTCGTTGCTTTCGGCAGGAACCTTCTGCAAATCAGTGTCCAGTTTTACGCACAGATCATACAATGCATCGGACGCAGCGGACAGATTCTGGATCAGACTCTTTTCTGCATGGCAGCTGACACCAATCTGCTGCTTGGCCAGGATGCCCTGTGCCAGGTGCTCGGTGTATTTCAGTGCAGCGGGGAGGATCTGGTGACGGATCATGTCAATGGATGTCAGAGCCTCGATGTTGAGGATCTTGTTGTAAGCTTCAATATGAATTTCGTATCTGGCGCGGAATTCGTTTTCGGTGAAGATGTGATGCTTGGTGACAAGATCAATATTCTTCTGGCTGATGTAATGGGGCATACAGTCTGCGGTGTTGGCCAGATTGCTCAGTCCGCGGCGAGCTGCTTCTTCCTTCCACTCATCGGAATAACCGTTGCCGTCAAAGAGAATTCTCTTGTGCTCGGTGAGGGCGCGGCAGACCAGCTGCTGCAGAGCGGCATCGAAATCTTCGGCCTGCTCCAGCTCGTCTGCAAACTGAGCCAGTTCCTCTGCCATGATGGTATTCAGGGCGATATTGGGGCCGGAAACAGACTGGGAAGAGCCCAGCATACGGAATTCAAACTTGTTGCCGGTAAACGCCAGGGGAGAGGTACGGTTGCGGTCGGTGGTGTCCTTCGGAATTGCAGGCAGTACATCGACACCGATACGCATGACACCCTTTTCAGGGTCCTTGTAATTGGTGCCGCTGATAATGGAGTCCACGACTGCATTCAGCTCATCACCCAGGAAGATAGAGATGATTGCAGGGGGAGCTTCTGCAGCGCCCAGACGGTGATCGTTGCCGGCGGATGCGGTGGTGCAGCGCAGCCACTCCTGATATTCGTCAACACCCTTGATAAAAGCTGCCAGGAACACCAGGAACTGAGCGTTCTGCCGAGGGGTTTTGCCGGGGCTGAACAGATTCTTGCCGGTGTCGGTGGCCAGGGAATAGTTGTTGTGCTTACCGGAGCCGTTGACACCCTCGAAAGGCTTTTCGTGGAGCAGGCAAACCAGGTTGTGCTTGGCGGCACACTTTTTCATGATCTCCATGACAAGCTGGTTGGAGTCACAGGCGGAGTTGACATCTGTATAGATGGGAGCCAGTTCGTGCTGAGCGGGAGCCGCCTCGTTGTGCTTGGTCTTGGACAGCACACCCAGCCGCCACAGCTGTTCGTCCAGATCCTTCATAAAGGAGGAAACTCTGGTACGGATGGTGCCGAAATAGTGGTCATCCAGCTCCTGACCCTTGGGGGAGGGAGCGCCAAACAGGGTTCTGCCGGTGAGCCGCAGGTCTTCACGCTTGGCATACAGGTCTTTGGGAATCAGGAAGTATTCCTGTTCCGGGCCTACGCAGGTGATTACACGGTTGGCGGTATTGTCGCCGAAAAGCCGGAGAATACGGATGGCTTCCCGGGAAACTTCATCAATGGATCTGAGCAGAGGTGTCTTCTTGTCCAGAGCTTCTCCGGTATAGGAGAAGAAGCAGGTGGGGATAAACAGACTGTCGTCTTTTACAAAAGCGAAGGAAGTGGGGTCCCATGCGGTATAGCCGCGGGCTTCAAAGGTAGCACGCAGACCGCCGGAGGGGAAGGAACTAGCATCGGGTTCGCCGCGAACCAGTTCTTTACCGGAGAACTCCATAATGACCTTGCCTTCGCCCACGGGGGTGAGGAAGGAATCGTGCTTTTCTGCGGTGATTCCGGTCATGGGCTGGAACCAGTGGGTGTAGTGGGTAGCGCCTTTCTCCGTAGCCCAGTTTTTCATTGCCTCGGCAATGCTGTTTGCAACAGAGAGCTCAAGAGGTGTACCGGTCTGAATGCAGTGCTTCCACGCATCATAGACCTCGGGAGACAGACGCTCTTTCATGGTTGTTTCGTTGAAAACATCGCTGCCGAAAATGGCAGGCAGGTTTGTGATCTGGCTCATAGGACACATCCTTTCAGACATTGAAACAAATATCGGGAAACATAAGAATTTGGTGTGAGAATATTATTAGTTTATGCGAAAAGACAGTTTTCCCATATTATTTATGATAAAATCATATGCGTAAACATAGGAAAAAGCAAGGTGTGAAGTTGCATAAAATTGGAAGTTTCCTTACGCATGAATTGTACAATGGAACTAAAGAAAAATAAAAATGAATTTTTACATACTACCATCTTGCATTTTTAGACAGGATACCGTATAATATGCCCAGATAAACGGGAAAGGATGATGGAAATGGCTACCTATGCTTGCAGAAGCAGAGAGGACCTCCGGGCGGAATTTAAGAAATTGAGGGCGCGTTACGACGAGCTCAGACACGAAAATCTGAAGCTGAATATGTCCAGAGGCAAGCCCAGCACGCTTCAGCTGGATATGATCAGCGATATGCTGACGGTTCTGACCGAGCCGGAGGCGTGCGTTGTTGACGGAGATGACGCAAGAAACTACGGCGACCTGGCCGGCCTCAAGTGCGCAAGAGAATACTGGGCAGATGTTCTTGGATGTAAGCCTGCTGAGACCTTTGTGGGCGGTAATTCCAGCCTGGCGCTGATGCATGACCTGATTGCCCGGGGCTATACCCACGGCCTGAAGGACAGCCCCAAGCCCTGGTGCAAAGAGGAGCGAATCAAGTTCCTGTGTCCGTCTCCCGGATACGACCGGCATTTCCGCATTACCGAGAGCTTCGGCTTTGAGCTGATCACCGTTCCCATGACTCCGGAAGGCCCGGACATGGACGCAGTGGAAGATCTGGTACAGGATCCTCAGGTAAAGGGTATCTGGTGCGTGCCGAAATATTCCAATCCGCAGGGATATTGCTACTCTGATGAAACAGTGCATCGGTTTGCAAATCTGAAGCCTGCTGCTCCCGATTTCGCAATCATGTGGGACAATGCCTACTGTGTTCACGAGTTTTATGGCGAGTTTGAACCCTTTGAAGATATCATTTCTTTGTGCGCTGAAGCAGGCCGTCCCAATATGGCATACGAATTTGCCTCCACTTCCAAGATTACATTCCCCGGTGCCGGTATGTCCGTTATGGCATCCAGCGAGGAGAACATCGCATACTTGAAAAAGCTCATTGCGGTGCAGACCATCTCCTATGACAAGATGAATCAGCTGCGCCATGTCCTGTATCTGAAGGACCGGGAGCATACGCTGGAGCTGATGAAGCGCCATGCAGAGATCCTTGCCCCCAAGTTTGAAATGGTTCTGAAAATGCTCAGAAGCGAAGTTACCGCTAAGGGCATCGCCCACTGGCATCATCCCAAGGGCGGATACTTTGTCTGCGTGGCAGCAATGCCCGGCACTGCAAAGCGCACACTGGAGCTTTGCAAGCGTGCAGGCGTTGTCATGACCGAAGCAGGCGCAACCTATCCCTATGGCGTAGACCCCCACGACTCGATGATCCGAATTGCACCCAGCTATCCTCCCATTGAAGAGCTGGAAAAGGCAATGATGGTGTTCTGCACCTGCCTGAAGCTGGCAGCTCTGGAAAAATACCTGGGACTGCATGAAGATCTGATTAACTAAAAGCATCCTTTAACGAAAAACCTCCTGAACAAAAGCCTCCCATTTGGGAGGCTTTTGTTTACATATACGCGCCTGCGTGATAAAATATGGGAAAAAGGAGGCAGTGATATGGAAGATATTATCAAGCAGTGTTATGAAAAACGAGCACAGGTTCTGATTAAGAATATGCAAAAACGCCACTTTGAGGCGTACTACTGCGCAACGAAGGAGGAGGCTCTGGAAAAAGCGCTGGAGCTGATTCCAAAAGGTTCCAGCGTGGGCTGGGGCGGTGCGCTGAGTGCCAACCAGATCGGTCTGATTCAGGCAATCAGAGAGGGAAACTATCAGGCTCTGGATCGTGACAAATGCAAGACGGCTGAGGAGCAGGAACGCAATATGCGAGATTGTTTCAGCGCAGACTTTTTCCTGACCGGCGCCAACGGTCTGAGCATGGACGGCCAGATGGTCAACATCGACGGCACCGGAAACCGGGTAGCGGCGATTGTCTACGGCCCCAGAAATGTTCTGGTGATTGCGGGCATGAACAAGGTGGAAGATACCATTGAGGATGCCGTAAAGCGGGCAAGAACGGTTGCGGCTCCCAGAAATCATCAGCGATTTCCGGGAACGACTCCATGTACCGTCAATGGCGTGTGCGGGGATTGTCTGGCAGAAAAATGTATCTGCAACCAGATCCTGATTACCCGGAACAGCCGCATTGAAGGCAGAATCAAGTTCATTCTGGTGGGAGAAGAACTGGGGCTGTAAATTGAAAATACGATTGAATTGGATGCGTGATCCGGAGACTGAATTTAGTCAGTTGATGTCAAAAAATTGGATTCCTTTGAGGTGATGAAATGAGAGCTCCATTCCAAATACTTGCCATTCCATATAAGATTATTGATCAATCGCCGGTATTCTGTGTTTTCCGTCGTGCTGATTCTGACCAATGGCAGTTTGTTGCAGGTGGAGGAGAAGACAACGAAACACCTCTGGAAAGTGCAATGAGAGAAACTGCTGAAGAATGCGGCGTAAAATCAGAAAACTGGGTAGAGCTGACAAGTCTCTCTTTTATTCCTGCTGCGGTTATTCACGAAAAACACCGTCAAAATTGGGATAAAAACACCTATGTAATTCCTGAATACGCGTTTGCTTTTGCGTGTACAGAAGATATAAAACTATCTCACGAGCATACGCAATGTATTTGGCTGCCTTATGAAGAAGCAATGAAAAAGTTGGAATGGGATTCGAATCGTACAGCCTTGTATGAATTGAATTGTCGACTTGTGGCAATGAGATAATAGAAATGGTTCAAAAAATTCCGAGGAAGGCCATTAATTGAGCCTTCCTCGGAATTTATTTTTATGTTTTTGAAAGCATAGACAGCTGATTGAAAGCAATCTAAAAGGATTTGGAAATGAAAAAATACGGCACAGATCCCGGATAGGACTGTGCCGTATATTACACAAAGACTTTTTACGGAGCGTACACAGACGAACCGAAGCTTTTGCTCGTTATTTGATGTGGGTGTGATTGGAGATGTGATCCTGGCAGTAGCAGTAGTAGCCCTTGCACTGGGAACAGTAGCGGAACTCCAGCTCCGGATTGGATACATCGGTTCTGCCACAGACGGTACACTTGTGGGTGTAGGGAGCCTTCTGGGTGGCGTGGGTTGCCTGATAGGAACCGGCGTTATTGAAGGGGATGGTCTTGGAACCGGGGTGGGCTGCCTTCTTAACGGTGCGCCGTGCGTTGATTCTCCAGCTCATGGGGAACACATTCACAACATCCGGGCCGAAGAACAGGAAGTAGTTGCCCAGAGCAATCAGCGGGAACAGATTGTAGGGGAACGGGTCAAACAGACCAAGCAGCACAACGACCAAATCGAACACTGCAAAAATCCATGCCTTAACCGGGATGATGAAGAACAGCAGGAACTCGGAATTGGGATACATGGTTGCATAGGACAGGAACAGGCTCATATTCAGATAATAAACATCGGCCCGTCCACCGAAGATCATACAGTAGATGTCCATCATCACGATGCCCGTCAGATAGAACAGATTGAACCGTAAGGTGCCCCAGATATTTTCCATGGCCCTGCCAAGGGAGTAGTAACACAGCAAAGTGATGGCAGTCAGCAGCAGGTTGCCGCCGGAGTAGCACAGGGGATAGGTAAACAGTCGCCAGATCTGTCCATGCAGAATGGCCTGACGGTCAAACATGAACACATAGTACAGAATATTGCTGGGATCGATCTGGTTCATGATTGCCATGATTGCAGAACCAATACTGATATAGAGCATCAGGTTTGGAATGCCTTTGTTTCTGTTTGTAAGACAAAAACGGTTAAATCGTCGTCGTAAATCCTTCAAATCATTCACCTCTATGGGAAAGTTAATTTCATTTTATCAGTTTGTCAGGGAAATGTCCATAGCGCAAATATGAACATTTCGTCAATGTTTGGATTCGGTGGGAAAAAACACTTGACAAATCAAAAACAAGAAAGTAGAATAACAGCGAACTTAATAAAAGCCTTATCAAGAGTGGTGGAGGGAACGGCCCGATGAAACCCAGCAACCTGTATATCAAGGTGCTAAATCCGGCGGCAAATTACGAAAGATGAGGATTCGAGAACTGCTTAGCGCTCCGAATCGTCGGTGCGCTTCTTTTTTATGCGCACAGAAAGGAAAAATCATGGAAAAAAGACTCTTTACTTCTGAATGTGTGACAAACGGACATCCTGACAAGGTTGCAGACACCGTATCCGATGCGATTCTGGATGCCTGCCTGGCTCAGGATCCCGGCTCCCGTGTGGCCTGTGAGACTATGGTCACCACGGATCTGTGCGTGATTTGTGGTGAGATCACCACCAAGGCAGCAGTTGACTATGAGGCTGTTGCAAGAGAGGCCATTCGCAAGATCGGCTACACCCACGAAGGCGACGGATTCAACGCAGACACCTGCGAGGTCATCTGCAAGATCCACACCCAGTCTGCTGATATTGCACTGGGCACCAACGATGAAGTGGGCGGCGCAGGCGATCAGGGCATGATGTTCGGCGGTGCCTGCAACGAGACTCCCGAGCTGATGCCTCTGCCGGCGGCAATTTCCCGTGCACTGGTCAATCGCCTGACTGAGTGCATTGCACACAATCCCAGACTGCGTCCTGACGGAAAGACCCAGACCTCTGTTGAATATGATGAAAACAACAAGGTTGTGGGCATTGACACTGTGGTCGTGTCCGTGCAGCACAGTGTAGAGTTCCCGGTTGAGGAGCTGCGCGGCTATATCCGTGAGCAGGTCATCGCTCCGGTTCTGGCAGATTATGGCTTCAAAATCGAAGATGTTGCCCACATCTATATCAACCCCACCGGCAATTTCGTGATCGGCGGCCCCAACGGTGACACCGGTCTGACCGGTCGTAAGATCATTGTGGATACCTACGGCGGATACTTCTCCCATGGCGGCGGTGCATTCTCCGGCAAGGATCCCACCAAGGTGGACCGCAGCGGTGCATACATGGCCCGCTACATGGCAAAGAATCTGGTGGCTGCCGGCCTTGCAGAAAAGGTACAGGTACAGTTGGCATACGCAATCGGTGTTGCAGAGCCTGTCAGCGTGCGTGTGGACACCTACGGCACCGGAACCATCAGCGAAGAGAAGATGACCGAGCTGCTGCGCAAGACCTGTGATCTGACTCCCGGCGGCATCATCCGCAAGCTGGAGCTGCGCAATCCTATTTACTGCGATACCGCAATGTACGGTCACTTCGGTGCGGCAGATCATCCCTGGGAGCGGACAGATCTGGCAGAAGAACTGAAGTCTCTTGCAAAAAACATCTGATTCCCCAAGAGGACAGCGAAAGCTGTCCTCTTTTTCTTTTGGATTGATTGAAATTTTCCTGAGAAATTGGTATGATAACATAAATGATTTTTATGGAGGTTGTTTATGCTCGACTTCATTCGAATTGCCTGTGCGGTTCCTCCGGTCCAAGTGGGCGATGTGACAAAGAATACTGCAGATATCTGTACCTATATTGCCAAGGCTGATGAGGCCAAGGCTGATGTCCTGGTTCTGCCGGAGCTGGCAGTCACCGGCTATACCTGCGCGGATCTGTTTTTCCAGTGGAATATGGAGCGCGCTGCAATGCAGGGTCTGCAGCAGATCATTGACTGCTGCGCAGATCATCCCAAGCTCACGGTAGCGGTGGGCATCGGCCTGACCATCTGCGGTCAGATGTATAACTGCTGCGCTGTGATTTCCGGCGGTGTGCTCAGAGGCATTGTGCCGAAGACATTTATTCCCAATTATAATGAGTTTTATGAGTACCGCTGGTTCTCTTCTTCTTCCGATCTGACCGTGGACATGGTTTCCATGAAGGAACTGGGACTGAAGGGAGATTATATGGTTCCCGTGGGCAAGGATCTGATCTTTACCATCGGCGACGGAACCAGACTGGGTGCCGAAATCTGTGAGGATTTGTGGACACCCCTGCCTCCCAGCACAATGGCCTGCCTGAATGGCGCAGAGGTCATCGTCAATCTGTCTGCTTCCAACGAAACGGTCGGAAAGCGCGCCTACCGCCGAAACCTGGTCAAGCACCAGAGCTCCAGATGCAACTGCGTCTATGCATACTGCTCGTCCGGTTCCACGGAGTCTACCACGGATGTGGTATTTTCCGGTCACAGCGTCATCACTCAGGATGGATATCTGCTGAAGGAAAATGAAAATCTGATCGATACCGATTATATGATCGTTCATGACGCAGATCTGGGCGCAATTCGTGCCGAGCGCAAGCGCAACAAGAGCGTCCGTGAATGCACCAGCGTCTATGGTGTCATGGAGCCCATGCGCTATATCGACTGTGAATGTGACAGTCTGCGTTCCGACGGAACTATCTATGAACTGGACAAGCTGCCCTTTGTTCCTGCTGCTCAGGAAGAGTGCCAGGAGCGCTGCATGGACATCTTCCAGATTCAGGTTGCCGGCCTGAAGCGCCGCCTGCAGGCCATTGGTGCCAATGCGGTTGTGGGAATCTCCGGCGGACTGGATTCTACGCTTGCGCTGCTGGTTACGGTAGAGGCTATGCGTCAGCTGGGCAGACCTGCTACAGATGTATATGGCGTGACCATGCCTTGCTTCGGTACCTCTGACCGTACGCATCGCAACTCTCTGGAGCTGATGCAGCGCCTGGGAGTCAGCCAGAAGGAAGTTAACATTCAGAATGCGGTTCTGGCCCATTTCCACGATATCGGTCACGATCCCAGCGTGCTGAATGCAACCTATGAAAACGCCCAGGCCCGTGAGCGGACTCAGGTGCTGATGGATTATGCATCCTGCGTCAACGGCATTGTAATCGGCACCGGTGATCTGAGCGAATTGGCGCTGGGCTGGTGCACTTACAATGGTGACCATATGAGTATGTATGGCGTTAACGGATCCATCCCCAAGACACTGATGCGCTGGATGATCTCTGCAATCGCTGAGATGCCTGGTTTTGCTGCGGTGAAGGATGTTCTGGAAGATATTCTGGACACACCCATCAGCCCGGAGCTGCTGCCCCCGGATACCAAGGGCCAGATCTCTCAGCAGACTGAGGATATTGTGGGCCCGTATGCGCTGCACGATTTCTTCCTGTACTATATGCTGCGGTTCGGATTTGAGCCGAAGAAGATCTATGTGCTGGCGTGCCGTGCCTTTGCCGATGAGTTCGACAGTGCAACTATTAAAAAATGGCTGGCTACTTTCTATCGCCGTTTCTTTACACAGCAGTTCAAGCGCAGCTGTCAGCCGGATGGCGTGAAGGTCGGCTCCATCTGTGTCAGCCCCAGAGGCGACTGGAAAATGCCCAGCGAGGCAAGCTATCGTACCTGGATGGAACAGATCGAAGCATTATAATTCATTAAATTGGAAGCGGGGTCAAATGACCCCGCTTTTTTATAATAGTAACGGCTGAATCTGCTGTTCCTGCAGCGCACATTCCAGTGCAGCAGGGATTTTGCTGAAGTCTGCAACCAGACTGGTGGGCTTTCCCTCCGGAGCATCCTGACCAAACGGAACAAAATAGTAGTGTTTCCGGTTTAACAGGCGGCCGATGTTTTCTGCGGCTGCTGCCAGACCGTCATTGGTAGAGACGGCAACCAGTACGGGGCGTCCGTTGCGCAGGTGGCTTTTTGCTGCCATGGATACGGATGTATCGGCGATTCCATGGGAGAGCTTTGCAAGGGTGTTGCCCGTGCAGGGAGCGATGACCAGAGCATCCAGAATCTTCTTTGGGCCGAAGGGCTCGACCTGGGGGACAGAGGTCAGGGGGGCTCTGCCGCAGATGTCCGTAATTCGCTGAATATGGGACTGGGCAGTGCCAAAACGGGTATCCGTAACGGGAATGATTTCGGAAACGATGGGGATGACATCGTATTGCTGTGCCAGCTGCTCCAAAACGGGCAGGACTTTGGAAAAGGTGCAGAATGAGCCGGTCAGTGCAAATCCTATGGTCATATCAGTGTCCTCCTAGCAGATATTGTGCGACTGTGTTTGCAATCAGTTCTCCGGATGCTTCCGGTTTGCATTTTCCGGGCAGACCTCGTCCATGCACCACACGGTCTCCGGGGATATATTTTTTGGAAGCTAATTCCAGTAAGTAGCAGTTTGGATTGACCTGGGACATATCGTCATCGGTCAGAATGGGGGCAGTGGCGGTGTTTACAATGCAGCTGTATTGCCGCAGGTCTTCCGGGCAGAATAAACGGTATCCCAGTGCCTGAAGCATGGCCTGATCGGATACTTTCCGGGCATATACGCTGACAGGAGCGCCCAGCTGCTGCAGCTTTTTTGCGAGGCATTTTCCAATGCGTCCCCAGCCCAGAATGAGCACGGGCGAAGCAGCAAGCGCATTTTTAAGCTGAGGCAGAATCATTCCCAGAGCACCCTCGGCAGTGATTGCAGCATTTTGCGCCAGATAATTTGCATCTTTCAGTAAATCGGTTGAAAGTTTTGTATTTTCTGAAAGATTTCCTCCGAAAATACGGTGGCCCTTAAACAGCGACAGATCACAGTCTGCCGGGGTGGGGACGGGAAGCAAAACTGTGTCAGCCTCACTTGCAGAGGGGACAAGGGTGAATCCTAGTTGGATCAGTTTCCCTGCCGCAAAGGACAGCGCAGGAGTAGGGTATGGAATGTAAATTTCATGGTCGTTCAAAACGATACCTCCTTCTATCATACAAAATATGTAATAAGCCCCTGACAGGTGCAGACTTGATTTTTAGGCATCTTTCAGTATAATAATATGTAAGAGGTGAAACTATGCAGAGATTAGGTTTTATTCACGATATGCTGGATGTCAAGGTGTTGATCTTGTTTGTCGCATCTCGCTCCAACTATCCTATGACAACGCAGGAGCTTTATGAACTGTGTTATCAAGATGAGTGTTTGAGTTATTTTGATATTTGTACTGCAATCCCGGAGATGGTTAAGACGGGTCACCTGAGAGAAACAGAGGGCGCCCGGTACGAAATTACAGAAAAAGGAAAAGTCGACGGAGAACTGACTGAGGATTCCATTGCATTCACTGTCAGACAGAAGGCAGAAAGCGCAGTTGAGAAGTTCAACCGCCAGCTGAAACGCAGCAGCTTTGTCAGATCTCAGGTCCTTCCCAGAGAAAACGGTGATTTTTCCGTTGTGATGAGTCTGGACGATGAGGTCGGCAATCTGATGACACTGGAACTGGTTGCACCGGATCAGCGTCAGGCAGTGCGTCTGGGCCGTATGTTTGAAAAGAAGGCAGAAGATCTGTATAACCTGGCTATGAACGAGCTGCTGACCGCCGAAGAAACTTTGGAAGATTAATCTGATACCCCTTGTCGCTTTTTGGAAATCGTGGTATAGTGCAAGTACACCGAACGATCGGTGATATGAAAGGAGTGCCGCGTATGAAGTTCCAGTTTAGTGAAAAGAAAGTTAGACTCCCAGAGAAGGTTCATGCTTATGCCGAGAAAAAGGTAATGAAGCTTGCTCGCTTTTTTGATGATGATGCGGAGGCACTTATCGTCTTCTCTGTAGAAAAGAATCGCAACAATGTCGAGCTGACCGTTCGCGGTGCAGGTACATTGTTCCGGGCCAGCGAATCTACATCTGATATGTTCGCATCCATTGATGCAGCTGTTGGTACCATCGAGGGGCAGATTCGCAAGAATAAGACGCGTCTGGCGCGTCGGCTTCGTCAGGACGCATTTGTCCGTCAGGTAGATGAGACATCGTTTGCACCCGAGGAAGAGGAAGACGATCTGAATCTCGTCAGAATTAAACAGTTTGCCATGAAGCCCATGCGCAGAGAAGAGGCTCTGATGCAGATGAATCTGCTGGGCCATACATTCTTCGCTTTCCGGGATGAGGATCGCGATGGCGCATTCGCTGTTGTATATAAGCGTAACGACGGTGGTTATGGCTTGATCGAGGACGATCAGTAAAACAAGAAAGCCGATGCCGGGATCTAGGCATCGGATGAAGCAAAAATTTAATCAGCCTGTGAGTCAGGCAAAGTTTATAAGCAACAAGGGCAGCTATGCAAGTAGTTGCCCTTGTTGCTTTTTGCGGGTATCAGGAAGTGCCGTACAACAATGTATTACTATAAGTGAAAAATGGGCATAAACGCGGTAAAACAAGGACTTTGTAGAAGCGTGAAATTTATTTTAAAAAATTATGAAAAAGTGCTTGACATTTGGAACTGGGCATGATAATATATCTGAGCGCTCGAG
>JAHHRV010000007.1 GCA_020025595.1 Oscillospiraceae bacterium | reverse complement strand
AAAATAGGTAATGCCAACACAAGAGTCTACTCAATTGAGTAGGCTCTTTTCTTTTTATTCTATTTAAGCTCTAGGTTTGTCTGACGCGTGAGAGCCAGCAGATTTGTTTCTGCTGATCCGTCGTGGATTGAGGAGCTGAGATAGCTCCAATCCACTGGACACCGGACAAACCGCCACAGAAGAGACGCTGGATGCTGCCGGATTGCATTAGTGTTACGATATTAAACAAGCGCCCCGGAATTCCTCCGGGGCGCTTTGTGCTGTACTTTATATATGACAGCGGCTTATTAAGTAATCATAGAGAACATCTGATGAGATAAAAGTCCCGAAATCAGGGAGCTGGTTCCGGGACTGTGCCTTATTTCTTTACCATTTCGATTACTTTGGAAATCTGTTTTGTAATAAACTGGTAGTTCTCTCTGCGGTGGGGGATCAGACATCCGGAGCAGTCTTTGATACCATTCTGGGTGTACTTAAAGTTGCCTCCGCAGTTTTCTCCCAGTGCATACAGGGGACAATAGCAGAACATACAGCTGAATGTTTCAGGATCTGCATTTGCATGGCAGGGAAAATACTCGCACTCTTTGTGCTGGTAGAAATCATAGTGGGACATATTATCACCTCATTAAAATAGATTCCAGGGATATGTGTCGGGGGGATTTGCAGTGAATTCCAGCTGCTGACCGGTGACAGGATGGCGGAATGAAAGTCTGTGAGACCAGAGAGCAATCTCGCAGGGGTCATCGTTCAGACTGTACTTACGGTCTCCAACCAAAGGGAGATTCCGGGACGAAAACTGGCAGCGGATTTGGTGGGTTCGACCGGTAATCAGGTGAATGAGCACATTGCTGAAATCCTTGTTGCCTGCGAGAACCCGGTAGTCAAGGATGGCCTCCTGGACTCCTTTGTCCATTTTGGAAACAACATAGGTTTTTCGTTCACGCTTGTCCCTAGCAAGAAGGTCTGTCATACGTCCTTCCGATGCAGAGAGGGTTCCATGGACAACAGCCAGATAGTCTTTATCGAACTCTCCATCGCGGATCTGCCGGGAAAGCTCGGAAGCTGCCTGAGGGGTTCGTGCAAGAACCATGAGACCGGAAACGACTCGATCCAGTCTGTGTACGGTGCGCACACAGGCATTAGGATCGCCCAACGCTTCACGGGCCAGCTCGGGAACGCCGCCTGGCTCGTCAGTGGAGAGGACCCGGGGAGGCTTTATACAAACCAGAAAACTTTCGTCAAGATGGATTATATGCAATTGATTCATACTTCTACTCCATTACATCTTACATTGCCTATATTGTAACACACGCAATGCAGCGGATGCAATTGGTTATGGGATCTTTTGTGCACAATTTGCCATAATACTGTGCAAAATTTCCGGGATTCAGCGTTTCAGATTTACGCGTACGGGGCAGGGGAGAAACGATCATAGTGAAAAAACAGGGATAAGAAAATCCGGGTACTGAGCAATCTCAATACCCGGAAATCTCTTGCTGTGGTGCGAGAGATGGGACTCGAACCCACACGGCATAGCCACACGCACCTCAAACGTGCTTGTCTACCATTCCAACACTCTCGCAAATCGATAGTATTATACAGCCACATCGAATATTTGTCAACTGCTTATGATAAAATCCCGGAGACAATTTATTACACGGAAAAATGTGAGAAAAAGCCGAAATTCACCGAAATTCACTTGACAAATAAAAGAAGACATGATAATATAGTACTCCATACTGTGATAGTATGTCCTCAGCACTATCCCATCATGTATCGACATATTAGCACAGGGAAGAATGGTTGTCAAGTGTGAGTATTTAAAAACTTGCAACCGTTCCAAGCGTATCATGTTTAACAACACATTATTCCGGCATTAGCCGAAAGAAAGGCTGTGATGATCCATATGGCAATGGTCAAGGACCAGTTGTTTGGCAAGACCGTGCGTAAGAGCTACGCAAAGTACGAAGAGATCCTGGAAATGCCCAATATGCTGAAGATCCAGAAGGACTCCTATAAGTGGTTCCTGGATGAAGGCCTGCGGGAAGTTTTCAAGGATGTTGGCTCCATCACTGACTTCTCTGGTAAGCTCGAGCTGAGTTTCCTGGATTACTCCATGGACGAGAAGCCCAAGTACACCATTGAAGAGTGCAGAGAGCGCGACGCCACTTATGCAAAGCCCATCAAGGTTCGGGTTCGCCTGCGTAACACCGAAACCGACGAAATCAAAGAGCAGGAAATCTTCATGGGCGATTTCCCCATTATGACCAACGGCGGTACCTTTGTGATCAATGGCGCTGAGCGTGTCATTGTTTCCCAGATCGTTCGTTCTCCCGGTATGTACTATGGACATGAGGTGGACAAGGCGGATCAGCACACCTATACTGCTACCGTCATCCCTTACCGTGGTGCATGGCTGGAATACGAAACCGATACTTCCGATGTATTCTGGGTTCGTATTGATAAGAACCGTAAGCTGCCCATTACCTGCCTGATCCGTGCTCTGGGTGTGAACACCGACGAGGAGATCAGAGAGCTGTTTGGCGACGACCCCCGTATTCTGGCTACCATCGAGAAGGATCCCTGCAAGACCCGCGAAGAGTCCCTGCTGGAAATCTATCGCCGTCTGCGTCCCGGTGAGCCTCCCACGGTTGAAACTGCTATTGCTCATCTGGAAGGCCTGCTGTTCGATGCTCGCCGCTACGATGTAAGCAAGGTCGGCCGTTACAAGTTCAACAAGAAGATGGATATCTGGAGCCGTCTGTCCGGTCAGGTTGTGGCTGAGCCCATCGTTGATCCTCTGACTGGCGAGATCCTGGCTATGCCCGGTGAAGTCATTGACCGCAACCGTGCTCACGAAATCAGCGACCGCGGTGTTAACAGCGCAGTGCTGCAGGTCGGTGATCAGCTGGTCAAGGTTTTCTCCAACGACATGGTCGATATGTCCAAGTTTGTTGACTTCGATCCTGCTGAATATGACATTAAGGAGAAGGTTCGCTTCTCTGTCCTGAAGGAAATGCTGGAGACTGTTCCCGCTGACGGCTGGAAGGATGCCATCGCTGAGCGTATGGATGACCTGATGCCCAAGCACATCATTGTGGACGACATCCTGGCTTCCATCAACTACCTGAACTGCGTGGCTATGGGCGTTGGTACTCCTGATGATATCGACCATCTGGGCAACCGTCGTCTGCGCTGCGTTGGTGAGCTGCTGCAGAACCAGTTCCGTATCGGCTTCAGCCGTCTGGACCGCGTCATCCGCGAGCGTATGACCGTTCAGGATCTGGATGCTGTTACTCCTCAGAGCCTGATCAACATCCGTCCTGTGACCGCTGTGATCAAGGAATTCTTTGGTTCCAGCCCCCTGTCTCAGTTCATGGACCAGAACAACCCTCTGGCTGAGCTGACCCACAAGCGTCGTCTGTCCGCTCTGGGCCCTGGCGGCTTGAGCAGAGAGCGCGCATCCTTCGATGTTCGAGATGTTCACTACACCCACTACGGTCGTATGTGCCCCATCGAGACTCCTGAAGGTCCTAACATCGGCCTGATCAACTATCTGGCTACCTTTGCTAAGATCAACGATTACGGCTTTATTGAAGCACCCTACCGCAAAGTGGACAAGCAGACTGGCTTTGTCACCCGCGAAGTGGAATATATGACCGCTGATGTGGAAGATGATTACTATGTCGCTCAGGCAAACGAGCCTCTGGATGAGAACGGCTGCCTGGCTAACGCCCGTATCACCTGCCGCCACCGCAACGAAATCATCGAGGTTGACCGCAATGTGATCGACTATATCGATGTGTCTCCCAGAATGATGATCTCTGTTGCAACTGCGTTCATTCCCTTCCTGCAGAACGATGACGCTAACCGTGCACTGATGGGTGCTAACATGCAGCGTCAGGCAGTTCCTCTGCTGACCACCGAAGCACCTATCGTTGCTACCGGTATGGAGCATCGCTCCGCTGTTGACTCCGAAGTCTGTGTCAAGGCTCAGGGCGACGGCGTGATCTCTGCTGTTTCCGCTGACAGCATCACCGTCCGTTACGACGATGGCCGCGTGGAGACCTACAAGCTGACCAAGTTTGCCCGCAGCAACGCAGGCACCTGTGTCAACCAGCGTCCCATTGTGGAAGCCGGCGAGCGTGTTACCACCGAGCAGATCATTGCCGATGGTCCTTCCACCTCTCAGGGCGAAGTTGCACTGGGTAAGAACGTCCTGATCGGATTCGTTACCTGGGAAGGCTACAACTACGAGGACGCCATCCTGCTGAACGAACGCCTGGTTCGTGAGGATGTGTTCACCTCTATTCATATTGAAGAGCACGAGACCGAGTCCCGTGACACCAAGCTCGGACCTGAGGAAATCACCCGTGATATCCCCAATGTCGGCGAAGATACCCTGAAGGATCTGGACGAGAACGGTATCATCCGTATCGGTGCCGAGGTCCACTCCGGTGACTACCTGGTTGGTAAGGTCACTCCTAAGGGTGAAACCGAGCTGACTCCTGAAGAGCGCCTGCTGCGCGCCATCTTCGGCGAGAAGGCAAGAGAAGTCCGTGACACCTCTCTGAAGGTGCCTCATGGTGAAAGCGGCATCGTTGTGGATGTCAAGATCTTCACCAAGGAGAACGGCGATGAGCTGGCTCCCGGCGTTAACAAGTCCGTCCGCGTCTACATCGCTCAGAAGCGTAAGATTTCTGTCGGCGATAAGATGGCAGGTCGTCACGGTAACAAGGGTGTCGTTTCCCGCGTTCTGCCTGAGGAAGATATGCCCTTCCTGCCTGACGGTACTCCTCTGGATATCGTTCTGAACCCCCTGGGCGTTCCTTCCCGTATGAACATCGGACAGGTCTTGGAAGTCCACCTTGGCTACGCTGCCAAGACTCTGGGCTGGAAGGTCGCAACTCCTGTCTTCGACGGCGCAAACGAGAAGGATATCCGCGAAACCCTGAAGCTGGCTGGCCTGCGTGAGGATGGCAAGACCGTTCTGTATGATGGCCGTACCGGCGAGCCTTTCGATAACCTGGTTACCGTTGGCTACCCCTACTACCTGAAGCTTCACCATCTGGTTGATGATAAGATCCATGCCCGTTCCACCGGTCCGTACTCCCTGGTTACCCAGCAGCCTCTGGGTGGTAAGGCTCAGTTCGGCGGCCAGCGTTTCGGCGAAATGGAAGTTTGGGCCCTGGAGGCTTACGGCGCTGCCTACACCCTGCAGGAGATCCTGACCGTCAAGTCCGACGATGTTACCGGTCGTGTGAAGACTTACGAAGCAATTGTTAAGGGCAACAACATTCCCGCTCCCGGCGTTCCCGAATCCTTCAAGGTTCTGGTTAAGGAACTGCAGTCCCTGTGTCTGGATATTCGTGTGCTGGATGAAAACGGCAACGAGATCGAGCTGAAGGATGAGGACGAGGATGAGGATGTAATCGTCACCAGCGAAAGCCATGAGGAAATCGTGACCAACACTGAAGAGGTCCTGGATTCCGGCTTTGGCATTGACGAAGATAGCCCTGAAGATATTATGGATGTGTTCGGCGGACTGGCGGATGCTGACGCTGACACCACGGAAGAATAAGGAGGCGTGACAATGGCTAATGCCACCTTTGATGCAATTAAGATTGGCATCGCTTCGCCGGAGATGATCCGGCAGTGGTCTTATGGTGAAGTTAAGAAGCCTGAGACCATTAACTACCGCACCCTGAAGCCCGAGCGTGACGGCCTGTACTGTGAGCGGATCTTCGGACCGACCAAGGACTGGGAGTGTCACTGCGGCAAGTATAAGAAGATCAAGTACAAGGGTAAAATCTGTGATCGCTGCGGCGTCGAGGTCACTAAGGCCAAGGTCCGCCGTGAGCGCATGGGTCACATTGAACTGGCAGCTCCCTGCAGCCATATCTGGTATTTCAAGGGTATTCCCTCCCGTATGGGTCTGATCCTGGATATTTCTCCTAAGATTCTGGAGAAGGTTCTGTACTTTGCATCCTATATTGTTACCGATCCCGGCGATACGCCCCTGGCTCTGAATCAGGTTCTGACTGAAAAAGAGTACCGGGAAATGCGCGAGAAGTACGAAAATGACTTCAAGGCCGGCATGGGCGCCGAGGCAGTCAAGGAACTGCTGGAGCAGCTGGATCTGGACGAACTGGCCGTTCAGCTGCGCAACGAACTGGAGACTGCATCTGCTCAGAAGAAGCTGCGCATCGTCAAGCGTCTGGAAGTTGTCGAAGCATTCCGTGCTTCCGGCAACAAGCCCAGCTGGATGATCATGGATGCACTGCCCGTAATTCCCCCCGATATCCGTCCTATGGTTCAGTTGGATGGTGGCCGTTTCGCCACCTCCGACCTGAATGACCTGTATCGTCGTGTCATCAACCGTAACAACCGTTTGAAGCGTCTGATTCAGCTGAATGCTCCTGACATCATCATCCGCAACGAAAAGCGTATGCTGCAGGAAGCTGTCGATGCTCTGATCGACAACGGCCGCCGCGGTCGTGCTGTTACCGGTGCAAACAACCGTGCACTGAAGTCCCTGTCTGATATGCTGAAGGGCAAGCAGGGCCGTTTCCGTCAGAACCTGCTGGGTAAGCGTGTTGACTACTCTGGTCGTTCTGTTATCGTTGTCGGCCCCGAACTGAAGCTGTATCAGTGCGGCGTGCCTAAGGAAATGGCTATCGAGCTGTTCCGCCCCTTCGTTATGAAGAAGCTGGTTGCTGACGGCCTGGCAAACAACATCAAGTCCGCTAAGAAGATGATCGACAAGGGCAAGACCGAGGTTTGGGATGCTCTGGACGATATCATCAAGGACCGTCCTGTTATGCTGAACCGTGCGCCTACCCTGCACCGTCTGGGTATTCAGGCGTTTGAGCCCGTACTGGTCGAGGGCCGTGCACTGAAGCTGCACCCCCTGTGCTGTACCGCATTTAACGCTGACTTTGACGGTGACCAGATGGCTATCCACGTGCCTCTGTCTGCAGAGGCTCAGGCTGAAGCAAGAATCCTGATGCTGTCTGCAAATAACCTGCTGCGTCCTCAGGATGGTAAGCCTGTTACCATTCCTACTCAGGATATGATTCTGGGTGCCTACTATCTGACCTATGTCCGTCTGGGCAAGGTTGAGAAGGGTGCCGAGGAAGTCTATATTACCAACGCCGGTGACACTGGCCTGCCCGTGGGCGAGCTGGTCGACGCTGACGAATTCCTGGCAGCCAATGCAAAGGCTAAGGAAGAGGGTAAGGAAGAGGCTACCTTCCGTCCCAAGCTGGCATACTCCAGCGTGGACGAAGCAATCGCTGCTTATGCAAACGGCGATGTTGCTCTGCACGCACCTATCCTGGTCCGCTATGGCAAGGAAATCAACGGCAAGATGGAGTATCGTATCATCAATGCTACTATCGGCCGTCTGATTTACAACGAGCCCATTCCTCAGGATCTGGGCTTTGTCGACCGCAGCGATCCTGCAAAGGAATTCGATCTGGAAATCGGTTTCCTGGTTGGCAAGAAGCAGCTGGGTAAGATCATCGACAAGTGTATTCGTAAGCATGGCTTCACCATCGCTACCGAGATGCTTGACCGTATCAAGTCCCTGGGCTATAAGTACTCCACCAAGGGCGCTATTTCCGTTTCCATTGCGGATATGGTCGTTCCTCAGAAGAAGTACGAGCTGGTTCATGAAGCTGAGCAGAAGGTTCTGGAAATTGACCAGTTCTACCGCCAGGGCTTCATCACCAATGACGAGCGTTACCGCCTGACCGTTCAGCAGTGGGAAAAGACCACCGCTGATGTTACCGATGCCCTGCAGGGCAACCTGGACCAGTTCAACCCCATCTACATGATGGCTGACTCTGGTGCTCGTGGTTCTATGGCTCAGATTCGTCAGCTGGCTGGTATGCGTGGTCTGATGGCCGATACCGCTGGCCGTACCATTGAAATCCCTGTTAAGGCTAACTTCCGTGAAGGTCTGTCTGTTCTGGAATACTTCATTTCTTCCAGAGGCGCTCGAAAGGGCATGGCCGATACCGCTCTGCGTACCGCTGACTCCGGTTACCTGACTCGTCGAATGGTCGATGTTTCTCAGGATGTTATTATCCGTGAGCATGACTGCGGCAGCACCAAGGGCATCTGGGTCGGTGCTATCGTCCAGAACGGCGATGTGATCGACTCCTTCGGCAACCGTATTCGTGGCCGTTATCCCGTTCATGATGTGGTGGATCCCGTTACCGGTGAGCTGCTGCACTCCAAGGATGAGCTGATGATGCCCGAGGATGCTGAGAAGTTCGAAGCTCATGGCATCGATAAGGTTTATATTCGTACCATTCTGGGCTGCCGTGCAAGAAGCGGTGTTTGTGCAAAGTGCTACGGCATGAACCTGGCTACTTCCAAGGAAGTTAACCTGGGCGAAGCTGTTGGTATTATTGCTGCACAGTCCATCGGTGAGCCTGGTACTCAGCTGACCATGCGTACCTTCCACTCCGGCGGCGTTGCTGGTGACGATATCACTCAGGGTCTTCCTCGAGTCGAAGAACTGTTCGAAGCTCGTCGTCCCAAGAAGATGGCTCAGATCTCTGAGATCACCGGTATTGTCAACATCGATAATACACACCGTACACCTCTGCGTGCAATCACAGTTACTGCTGATGACGGCGAGGTTAAGGTTTACAATGTGCCTTACTCCGTTGGCCTGAAGGTCACCCACGGTAAGATCGTCCACAAGGGCGAACCCATCACTGATGGTGCACTGTATCCCCAGGATGTTCTGCGTATTTCCGGTACTGAAGCTGTTCAGGATTACCTGGTTCAGTCTGTTCAGGCCGTGTACCGTCAGCAGGGCGTTGAAATCAACGATAAGCATATCGAAGTTATTATCCGTCAGATGATGCGTAAGGTTCGTGTGGAAGAGTCCGGCGACAGTGATCTGCTTGCAGGTACTGTTGTGGATACCTTCGAGTTTGAAGATGCTGAGGCAGCTGTTCAGGCTCGCATTGACGCAGGTGAGACCGATCTGGTTCTGCCTACCTGCTCTGCAATGCTGTTGGGTATCACCAAGGCTTCTCTGGCTACCGATTCCTTCCTGTCTGCTGCATCCTTCCAGGAGACCACTAAGGTTCTGACCGACGCTGCTATCCGCGGCAAGGTTGACCATCTGGTTGGTCTGAAGGAGAATGTTATTATTGGTAAGCTGATTCCCGCAGGTTCCGGCCTGATGGCATACCGCGACTTTAAGCCCGGTGTGACTCCCGAGGCCCGAATCGCTGAAGAGCAGACCGAGAATATCGTTGAGTCCTAACTTATAACAATAGCCCACACTTCCATTCCGGGAGTGTGGGCTGTTTTTAATGCCCGGAGCAATCATGCTCCGGGCATTTTCTTATTCTGCAAACATTGCGGTGGAAAGGTAGCGCTCGCCGGTGTCGGGGAGCAGAGCGACGATGGTTTTTCCTGCATTTTCCGGCCGCTTGGCAAGCTCGGTGGCGGCATATACAGCAGCACCGGAGGAGATACCAACCAGCAGGCCTTCGGTCTTGCCGAGGCTTCTTGCGGATGCATATGCATCGTTGTCGGACACACAGATCACTTCGTCATAGATGCCGGTATCCAGGACATCCGGGACAAAGTTTGCGCCGATTCCCTGAATGCCGTGGGGGCCAGCTACACCCTGAGTCAGCAGGGGAGAGCGTTCCGGCTCCACAGCCACAATTTTAACATCGGGGTTATGCTCCTTCAGAAATCTGCCGACGCCGGTAACGGTTCCGCCGGTTCCGATTCCTGCCACAAAGATATCCACATGGCCATCGGTATCATTCCAAATTTCCGGTCCAGTGGTCTTGTAATGTGCCAGCGCATTTGCAGGATTTTCAAACTGTCCGGGGACAAAGCTGTTGGGAATCTCCTTGGACAGCTCGTTTGCCTTTTCCACGGCTCCGCGCATTCCGGCAGAACCCGGTGTCAGAACCAGCTCAGCGCCATATGCTGTCATCAGCTTCTGACGCTCGATGCTCATCGTTTCGGGCATGACAATGATGCTTCTGTAGCCCCTGATCGCACCAACAAGAGCCAGACCAATGCCGGTATTGCCGGAGGTGGGTTCAATAATGGTTGAGCCTTCTTTCAGGAGGCCTCTTGCTTCTGCATCATCCAGCATGGCCTTAGCAACACGATCTTTCACGGAACCGCCGGGATTGAAACGCTCCACTTTTGCCAGAATTGTGGCGTTGAGATCGTTGCATTTTTCCCATCTGCACAGCCGGACAAGCGGGGTGTTGCCGATGAGACCTTCTGCGGTATGATATATTTTAGACATAGGTATTACCTCCTTTAGAGACTTAGCTGTATCATACGATGAATACAGGTAATTGTCAAGGAGAAGAAAGTTCTGCTATTACGGCTCTTATTGGATATATTAAACTAATTTTGGCTCGCTATATTGTAAAAAAAGGAGGAAGAACGATGTTCTTCCTCCCTTTTACGCACGCAGCAAAGTTCCGATCCAGTAGATAAAGCCATAAATGACACTTGCTCCGACACCATATACAATCACCGGGCCTGCAATGTTGAACATTTTTGCGGCAACACCAAGGACAAAACCTTCGGTTTTGAACTCAACGGCAGGAGCAGAAACTGCATTGGCAAAGCCTGTGATGGGCACCAGCGTACCGGCTCCGGCTACCTTTGCGATATCATCATAGATGCTCAGTCCTGTAAGCAGCGCCGACAGCGCGACCAGAGTCATGGACGCACCGGCTGCGGCATTTACTTTCTGGACGTCCATGGAAAGATACCAGTTCTGCAGGAGCTGTCCCAGCGCGCAAATCAGGCCTCCGATCCAAAAGGCGTTGAAACAATCTTTGACTACCGGGGATTTTGGGGCAATCTCCTTGACAAGTGCGTCATATTCCTTCTCGGTCATATCCATCCCTCCGATGGATAATTTTCCCCAAAGCTGCGAAATTATGCGCAGAATGAAAAAGAATTATTTCTCTTTATAATAAAGATAGCAGTGGCAGAAGCCCTCAAAATCGGGATCGTTGATCTGATCGCGGAATTCTTTGCACATACATTTGGTGTCCGGTGTGCGTTCCAGACGGCAGGGACAGTAGCCATCCTTCTCTTTCAGACCGGCCTTGACTGCTTTCACAACCTCGGCATCGGGGTTCAGTTTGATTTTGCTCATATTGTTCTCCTTTCACCATGTAGGTTCGCAGTCTGACCGTATAGGCAGATTATGAACCATTTCATTGGCAATGTGCTGGAAGGTATCGTAGTCGGTGGTTTTGCGCAGCTGCTTCCAATACTTTTCGCTGCCTTCAAACATGGAAACCAGGTAATGCCAGTTTTCCTTCATCCGGAATATGGCGTTGCGTTTGCTGCCGAAGGCCACGCAATAGGCATCAGTCAGCTCCGTCAGGAATGCTTCCAGGTTCTGGCGAGTGGTGCCGCCGGGAGTCAGCATTCCGGGATTGGCTACAAGCCCCCGACCGATCATGACGGTTGTGACCGAGGGAAAGCGTCTGGAAATGGCTTCCACATCCTTGAGGGTGTTGAGGTTTCCGTTGTAGCACAGGGGGAATTTACAGGAATCCACCGCCAGCTGAAAGGCATCCAGATTGCAATCACCGTCATAAAATGCCTTGCGGACCCGGGGGTGAATGATCAGCTCTGCCAGAGGATACTGATTGTAGATTTCCAGAATATCAGGGAATTCATCGGGATTGAACATACCGATTCTGGTCTTAATAGAAACGGGAAGCACGGCAGACGCGTACAGCTGATCTAAAAACCGATCCAGCACATCGAGATCTGCCAGCATTCCGCTGCCTTTTCCTTTGCTGACCACAGTACCCGACGGGCAGCCCATGTTGATATTGACCACCTGATAGCCGCGATCCTTGCAGACCTGGATGGCCCAGAGCATATCTTCCACATTCTTACCCAGCAGCTGTGGAATTGCGGTGAAATCCACGCTGTCGGCTAGCGGCAGCTCCCGAGCCTCCCGGCTGGACAGATTTCGATGGATGGTAGGGGAGATGAACGGCATATAGTACCGGTCGACTCCCGGAAAATACTTATGATGCACCCGGCGAAAAGTTGCATCGGTAATCCCTTCCAAAGGGGCAAAATCGTGTCTCATCAGACCTCCAGATAGCCCTTCAGGACGAGCAGGGTGTTGTAAACGCCGTCAATATGGCTGCGCTCGTAGCCGTGGCTTGCGTAAACGCCAGCGCCAATCAGACCGTGGCGAATATCGTTACCAGCACGCAGGGTCGCTTCTACATCAGAGCCGTAGTGGGGATAGACATCGATTGCATAGGAAGCATTCTCTGCCTTGGCGGCGGCAATCAGCTTGCCGACCACATCGTAAGAGTAGGGACCGCCGGAGTCTTTTGCACAGATGGAGCACTCCCGCTCTGTACAGGTCAGACCGTCACCCACGCAGCCCATATCCACAGAAATGGCCTCAGTAATACCGGCGGGGACAGATGCAGAACCGCCGTGACCGACTTCTTCGTATACGGTGACATGGACCCAAACATGGCGCTTGGGGGTGATGTGGTTGTCAGAAAGATATTTTGCAAAGCCCAGCAGGATGCCGACAGACAGCTTGTCATCCAGGAAACGGCTCTTCAGATAGCCGGATGCGGTTCTTCTGGTTCTGGGATCAAAGCAGACAATGTCGCCGACCTGAATGCCCAGAGCCTTTGCTTCGTCGGCAGAGGAAACAACCTCGTCCAGGACGATTTCAACCGAATCAAAGGTCCGCTTGGTGCTGCTGTAATCGCCGTTCACATGGACGGATGCGTTGCACAGCTGCAGAGTGCCTTCGATGATCTTTCCGTCACGAGTGTAGACACGGACATTTTCAGCCTCTGCATTGTTGGCGTTCATGCCGCCCAGAGGTGTCACACAGAGTCTTCCGTTGCCCTTAATCTGACAGACCATTGCACCGAGTGTATCGGTATGGGCCTCCAGCAGCAGGCCATCCTGGTCGTCCCGGCCGCCCAGATCCACCAGAACGCCACCCTTTGTGGTGATATTTGCGGAGAATCCCAGTTTTTCAAATGCATCCTTCACCCATGTAGCAGCATTGTGGGTAAAGCCGGAAGGGGAGTCAACAGCCAGCAGAGCAGCGGTCTGCTCCCAGGCAAAGTCAGCGTATAATTTATCGAGCATATTGATAGCCTCCAAAAATTCCGTAGTACCATACGGCAAATATTTCTCTTATAAAGTAGTTTGTGCGCAAAAGAATTTTTGATGTAGTCGCAGGAACCAACTCCGGTTCCAAATCCATCCATCGTGCAAACATGGCAGCACGGTGAAGATGATATTCACTGGAAACGATCGCCACTTTCTCAGGTCGTGATCCGGTTTTCGCCTGGATAATATCCATGGAAAATTGCAGATTTTCCAGTGTGTTTGTAGCCATAGGCTCCATCCAGACGCGCTCAGCTGAAATGCCGGCATCGGTAAGATAGCGATACATACACAGGGCTTCTGTGATATCTTCGCCATTGCCCTGACCGCCGGAGACGATTGCAACGGCATCCGGATGTGTGTCCAGATACGAAATGGTGGCGTTGAGCCGCTCCTGCAGGGAAAGAGAGGGCGTCGTGCCATTTACTCCGGCGCCCAAAACGATCAGGTATTTGGATTCGGGATTCTTCGTACCCCGGCTGGACCGGATAATCAAGCCGCCGGTGACCGCCATTGCAATCAACACAACGCAGATAAAGATTGCTTCCATAGTGCGTAGTCCTTTTTTCCAATGTGCATTGGGAATGAGCATGATGAGATGGTGAACAGGAATCCAGAAAGCAATCGCAATCATCAGAAAGCCGGAAAATGCGTATCCGATGCAGAAAAACCGCACGAAGCTGCCTGCAAGCAGGAGCGCAGCAAAGAGATACCATTTTGGATGGATGGTTCTGTTTTTTGTTTTCATGTGATCTCCTTTCGTCATTCCTATGACATTTTAGCATATTTCTGAAAGAAAGTCACTAATTTTAGCACAATGGTCCGATAGCGGGGAAAGGTGAAGAATCGTCAGATCAATTCAAACTCGTAGTTTTCGTATTTCAGCCGATCGCCCACATCCACACCAAAGGGGAGCAGGGCGATGGCTACTTCGGATTCAATCCCTGTGGAGTCGTATTTTACGGTAGCGTAGTCTCCGCGAATATCGATGACAGTACAAAACATAACCGTTGTTCTCCTATCCTTGATTGTAAAAATTCGCCCCTGGTTACCCAGGGGCGAATGGTATTATTTGAAACGCGTCAGGAATTAGTCCTTGTACATCTCAACCAGCTTGAGCAGATGCTCGTAACGCTCCTTAGCGGCAGCCTCGTTCTTAGCGAACAGGTCGGTAGCACGCTCGGGGAACTCGCGGGTCAGACGGCTGTAACGAGCTTCGTTCATCAGGAATGCCTGGTAGCCATCCTTAGGAGCCTTGGAGTCCAGAGTGAACTTGCCGGTCTCCTTGGAAGGATCAAAGCGGAACAGGTTCCAGTAGCCGCAATCAACAGCCTTCTTCATCTCAGCCTGGCAGTTGGTCATGCCGCCCTTGATGGAGTGCATCTCACAGGGAGCGTAGCCAATGATCAGGGAAGGACCGTGGTAAGCTTCAGCCTCGGTGATTGCCTTGATGGTCTGAGCGGGGTTAGCGCCCATAGCGATCTGAGCAACATAAACGTAGCCATAGCTCATTGCGATCTCGGACAGAGACTTCTTCTTGGTTTCCTTACCGGAAGCTGCAAACTGAGCAACCTGGCCGATGTTGGAAGCCTTGGAAGCCTGTCCACCGGTGTTGGAGTAAACTTCGGTATCGAAGACGAAGATGTTAACGTCCATGTTGGAAGCCAGAACATGGTCAACACCGCCGAAGCCGATGTCGTATGCCCAGCCGTCACCACCGAAGATCCAGACGGACTTCTTGGACAGGTATTCCTTCTTGGACAGGATGTCCTTAACGGTGTCGCAGCAGACATTTGCTTCCAGGTCAGCAATCAGAGCCTTGGTAGCAGCCTTGTTAGCTTCGCCGTCGTTGAAGGTATCCAGCCAGTTCTGGCAAGCAGCCTTGCGCTCCTCGGAAGAGGTGTTCTCCATGACAGCCTTGACCTTGTTAGCCAGGGACTCACGGAGGACTGCCTGTGCAGTGTACATACCCAGACCGTGCTCAGCGTTGTCCTCGAACAGGGAGTTAGCCCATGCGGGACCGTGGCCGTCAGCATTTACGGTGTAGGGAGAAGTTGCAGCAGGACCGCCCCAGATGGAGGAACAGCCGGTAGCATTAGAGATATACATACGATCGCCGAACAGCTGAGTGACCAGACGAGCGTAGCTGGTTTCTGCACAGCCGGCGCAGGAGCCAGAGAACTCCAGCAGAGGCTTGCGGAACTGAGAACCCTTGACGGTGTTGTCCATCATGTCGGGCTTGTCAGCAACCTTGGAAACCATGTAGTTGAAGACTTCCTGCTCAGGCAGCTGAGATTCCTGAGGAACCATCTTGATAGCGCCGACAGGGCAGACATTGACACAGACGCCACAGCCCATGCAGTCCAGAGGAGAGATAGCCAGAGCGTAGGTGTAAACACCCTTGCCCTTGCCAGCCTTGACGGGAACCATCTTGGTGCCAGCGGGAGCTGCAGCAGCCTCGGCCTCGGTCAGAGCGTAGGGACGAATGGTAGCGTGAGGACAGACGTAAGAACAGTTGTTACACTGGATACACTTGGTCTGATCCCACTCGGGAACGGTAACAGCAACGCCGCGCTTCTCGTAAGCAGCTGCACCCAGAGTGAACTGGCCGTCAGCATAGTCTTCGAAAGCGGAAACAGGCAGGCTGTAGCCATCCATCTTGCCGATGGGGTTCAGGATGTTCTTGACCATTGCAACGGTAGCTGCATTGCCTTCCAGAGCTGCATCAGAAGCGTTGTCTTCTGCGGTAGCCCAGTCAGCGGGAACATCAACCTTGACGTAAGCGGTAGCGCCGGCGTCGATAGCATTCCAGTTAGCGTCAACAACGTCGCGGCCCTTCTTCAGGTAGGAAGCCTCAGCAGCGGCCTTCATGTAGCCGATAGCCTCTTCGCTGGGCATAACCTTAGCCAGGGAGAAGAAAGCGGACTGCAGGATGGTGTTGGTGCGCTTGCCCATGCCAACCTTGATAGCCAGGTCGATAGCGTTGATGGTGTACAGCTGAATGTTGTTGTTAGCAATGTAACGCTTGGAAGCTGCATCCAGGTGATGGCTCAGCTCTTCCAGGTTCCACTGGCAGTTGATCAGGAATACACCGCCGGGCTTAACGTCCTGAACGATCTTAAAGCCCTTGGTAATATAAGAGGGGTTGTGACATGCAACGAAGTCAGCCTTGTTGATGTAGTAGGGAGACTTGATTTCCTTGTCACCGAAACGCAGGTGAGAAACGGTAACACCGCCGGTCTTCTTGGAGTCGTACTGGAAGTAAGCCTGTACGAACTTGCCGGTGTGGTCGCCGATGATCTTGATGGAGTTCTTGTTAGCACCAACGGTACCGTCGCCGCCCAGACCCCAGAACTTGCACTCGATGGTGCCTTCAGCTGCGGTGTTGGGAGAGGGCTTCTCCTCCAGAGACAGGTGAGTAACGTCGTCGACGATACCCAGAGTGAACTCGTGCTTGGGAGCGTCCTTAGCCAGCTCTTCGTAAACTGCGAAGACGGAAGCGGGGTGGGTATCCTTAGAACCCAGACCGTAACGGCCGCCGATAACCTTTACATCGTTCTTGCCGGCATTGGCCAGAGCCATGACGACATCCATGTAAAGAGGCTCGCCCTGAGAACCGGGCTCCTTGGTACGGTCCAGAACAGCGATCTTCTTAACAGTCTCGGGAATAGCTGCCAGCAGCTTCTCGGGGCAGAAGGGACGGAACAGACGGACCTTAACCAGGCCGACCTTTTCGCCGTGAGCGTTCAGGTAGTCGATGACTTCCTCAGCCACGTCGTTGATGGAACCCATAGCGATGATGATGCGGTCTGCATCAGGAGCGCCATAGTAGTTGAACAGCTGATAGTTGGTACCCAGCTTCTCGTTGACCTTAGCCATGTACTTCTCAACAACTGCGGGCAGTGCGTCGTAGTACTTGTTGCAGGCTTCACGATGCTGGAAGAAGATGTCGTCGTTCTCGTGAGAACCACGCATTGCGGGGCGCTCGGGGTTCAGGGAGTGCTTGCGGAATGCATCCACAGCGTCCATGTTGACCATTTCCTTCAGATCGTCGTAATCCCAGATAGCGACCTTCTGGATCTCGTGGGAAGTACGGAAACCGTCGAAGAAGTTGATGAAGGGAACGCGACCTTCGATGGAAGCCAGGTGAGCAACAGCGCCCAGGTCCATAACTTCCTGCACGTTGGTCTCACACAGCATAGCGAAACCGGTCTGACGGCAGGCGTAAACGTCGGAGTGATCACCGAAGATGTTCAGAGCCTGAGCAGCGACAGTACGAGCGGATACATGGAACACGCAGGGCAGCAGTTCGCCGGCGATCTTGTACATGTTGGGGATCATCAGCAGCAGGCCCTGAGATGCGGTGTAGGTGGTGGTCAGGGCACCAGCAGCCAGAGAACCGTGAACAGTACCGGATGCACCAGCCTCGGACTGCATCTCGACAACCTTTACAGTGTCGCCGAAGATGTTCTTACGGCCAGCAGCGGACCACTGATCGACATAGTCGGCCATGGGGCTGGAGGGGGTAATGGGGTAAATGCCAGCGACCTCAGTAAAGGCATAACTGACGTGGGCGGCAGCAGTATTGCCGTCCATGGTTTTAAATTTTCTAGCCAAAACGAAATACCTCCTAAAGTATTACAAATTTTGTCCCATATATAATACCATCTTTCCTTCCGTTTGTAAAGCTGAGATTTCGATACTTACAACTAAATTATTCCATCGAAACTGTGCGTTTTGGCATAAATATGTCAAATGTATCGGAAGAAAGAGATTTGAGGGGATTGCCTTTTTGAACACGGTAGGGTATGATGTTACAAGTGTTGAAATTTGGAGGGATTCAGGTGATTTGCAGCGTATCTACCCTGGCGATTACGGGTATTCAAGGCTGTGCAGTGACTGCCGAATGCTATATCTCAAACGGTTTACCGGGATTTGATATCGTGGGTCTGCCGGATGCTGCGGTGAAAGAGGCGCGGGAGCGTGTCCGTGCGGCAGCAAAGATGAGCGGATTTACCTTTCCGGTCAGCCGCATCACGGTCAATCTGGCACCTGCGAATGTGAAAAAGGCAGGATCGCAGTATGACCTGCCCATTGCGCTGAGCATCCTGTGTGCAGCCGGTGCCATCAGACGGCCGTCTGCAAAGACTGCGTTTCTGGGTGAGCTGGGTCTGGACGGAGGCCTTCGCCCCATCCACGGCGTGCTGCCCATGGCTCTGGCAGCGAAGCGGGAGGGAATTGAAAACCTGTTTGTACCGGCAGAAAACGCGGCAGAAGCAACCCTTGCCCGGGGACCGAAGATCTACGGGGTATCGAATCTGCGTCAGGTTGCGGATTTGCTCAACGGTGCTGTCACTGCTCAGCCGGAGGAAGAATGGGTCCCCACCCAGCAGAATCAGAAAATGCTGGATTTTGCGGATGTGCTGGGACAGGAGAATGTGAAGCGTGCGTTGGAAGTAGCAGCGGCAGGCAGTCACAATGTGCTGCTGATCGGACCTCCGGGATCGGGAAAGAGCATGCTTGCAAAGCGCCTGCCTTCTATTATGCCCGCAATGACCCGAGAAGAATCGCTGGAAGTCAGTCAAATTTATTCGGTGATGGGAATGCTGTCTGCAAAAGAACCGCTGGTTACCCAGAGGCCTTTCCGTTCACCGCATCATACCATATCCAATGCAGGTCTTGCCGGCGGCGGAAGCAACCCAAAGCCCGGAGAGATTTCCCTGGCACATATGGGTGTGCTGTTTCTGGACGAGCTTCCGGAGTTTCACAAGGATACGCTGGATCTGATGCGCCAGCCGCTGGAAGATGGAAAGGTTACCATCTCCCGTGCATCCGGAGCGGTGAGCTATCCATCGGAATTTATGCTGGTGTGCGCAATGAACCCCTGCAAATGCGGCTGGTATGGCGATGCCAGCGGAAGATGCACCTGCTCAGAGCGCAGCGTGCAGAACTATCGCAGCCGGATTTCCGGGCCCATGCTGGACAGAATCGATATTGTGGTGGAAGTGCCTGCGGTGCATTTTGAAGAGCTGCGGGAGCGGAAGGTGGCAGAGTCCTCTGAGAAAATCAAACAGCGGGTGGATGCAGCCCGGGATATTCAGCACCGCAGATTCGGAGAAAACAGCGGGCTATGCAATGCACGGATGAATTCTGCGCATCTGCGCCAGTATTGCCAGCTGGATGACACCTGCGCAAGTCTGATGAAGCAGGCGTTTGATGCAATGGGACTGACCGCCCGCAGCTATGACAGAATTCTGAAGGTAGCAAGAACGGTAGCCGATCTTGCAGGCTCGGAGCAGATCCGACCGGAGCATCTGGCAGAGGCCATTCAGTATCGGGCAGTCAATCTGGGGAATCCCTAATATAATGAGTAGGAGTAGTCTATGACAAGATTTTTTGTAGAGCCGGAGCAGCTTGCGCAGGAGCAGGTAGTGCTGACCGGAGAGAACGCAGCCCATGCAAAGGTGCTGCGGCTGAAGGAGAACGAGCAGGTGCTGGTCTGCGACGGACAGGGCAGAGAGTGCCTCTGTGCGGTGGCAGAAGTATGTCCGAAGGAGATTACCCTGGATGTGATTCAGCGCAGAGATTCTGACTCTGAGCCGGCGGTTCAGGTCAGCGTATACATGGCCTTTCCCAAGGCGGACAAGCTGGAGCATGTGATTCAAAAGGCAACGGAGCTGGGCGCGTATGAAATCGTGGCATTTCCCTCTGCTCGGTGTGTATCAAAGCCTGACGAAAAGAGTCTGAAGAAAAAGTTGGAGCGCTGGCAGAAGATCGCAGCATCTGCGGCAGAACAGTCCGGCCGGGGCAGAATTCCCCAGGTCGTGGTTCTGCCCAGCTATGCGGAGGCACTCAAGCGGGGCGCTCAGACCGATCTTCCCATGATGTTCTATGAAAATGAGCGTGCCACCACGCTGCATATGGCGCTGACGGAGCACACATTCAAGACCGTTGCGCTGCTGACCGGCCCCGAAGGCGGTCTGGAAGAAAGCGAAGTGCAGAAGGCAATGGACGCAGGCTTTCAGGTCTGCACACTGGGAAAACGGATTCTGCGCTGCGAAACAGCACCGCTGTGCGCACTGTCTGCAGTGATGTATGCTGCCGGTGAATTCTGATATTCTGAAAACCACCCCGAACCGGGGTGGTTTTTTATATGCGTTTTGCATCATTGTTCATAAAAATGTCTATTCTTTTTCAGACGGGTGTGCTATAATGTCTGAAAATGGTTTCCTATGCCCTGGTACAGGAAAATACCGAAAGGAGAATTGATATGGGATTGTTCTCAAAAATCTTTGGCACCCGATCTGATCGGGAGGTCAAGAAGATCCAACCCCTGGTAGACAAGATTCTGGGATTGGAGGATGAATATAAAGCATTGTCCGAAGAAGCGCTGAAGGCAAAGACCGATGAATTCAAGGATCGTCTTGCCAAGGGCGAAACTTTGGATGATCTTCTGCCCGAAGCATTCGCAGCCATTCGTGAGGCCGCTGACCGTGTTCTGGGTATGCGCCCCTATCCTGTGCAGCTGATTGGCGGCATTATTCTGCATCAAGGCAGAATTGCAGAAATGAAGACCGGTGAAGGTAAGACACTGGTGGCCATTTTGCCCTGCTATCTGAATGCACTGACCGGGAAGGGCGTTCATGTTGTTACCGTTAACGATTACCTTTCCCGCCGTGACTCCGAGTGGATGGGTAAGGTCTACCGCTACATGGGCATGAGCGTCGGTCTGGTTGTTCCCGGCATGAGCCCTGCAGAGCGAAAAGTCGCCTATGCAGCAGATATCACCTACTGTACCAATAACGAACTGGGCTTTGACTATCTTCGTGATAACATGGCTATTTATAAGGAAGAAATGGTTCAGCGCGGTCATAACTTCGCCATCGTCGACGAAGTGGACTCCATCCTGATCGATGAAGCCCGTACCCCTCTGATCATTTCCGGCAAGGGCGACGATTCTTCCAAGCTGTATGAAATGGCAGATGCCTTTGTTTCCAAGCTGCGCAAGCAGGTTTTCGCCAAGACCGATGAAAAAGAAGTTCAGGACGATTACGACTGTGACTACTTTGTGGACGAAAAGTCCAAGACCGTTTCTCTGACGGCATCCGGTATCGAGAAGGCAGAAAAGTTCTTCGGCGTGGAGAACCTTGCCGATCCCGACAATGCAACCCTTTCTCACCACATCAACCAGGCAATGAAGGCCCGCGGCCTGATGAAGAGGGACATCGATTATGTGGTTAAGGAAGGCCAGATCATCATCGTTGACGAGTTTACCGGTCGTCTGATGTACGGCCGCCGCTACAACGAAGGCCTGCACCAGGCAATCGAAGCCAAGGAAGGCGTCAAGGTGGCAGGGGAGTCCAAGACTCTGGCAACCATTACCTTCCAGAACTTCTTCCGCCTGTACAACAAGCTGTCCGGTATGACCGGTACCGCACTGACCGAGGAAGAGGAATTCGGCACCATCTACAAGCTGGATGTGGTGGAAATTCCCACCAACCGTCCCGTTGCGCGTATTGATCATCCCGATGTGGTTTACAAGACAGAGGCAGGCAAGTTCCGTGCCATCGTCCGTCAGGTTAAAGAGTGCCACGAAAAGGGCCAGCCTGTTCTGGTCGGTACCATTTCCATTGAAAAGAGTGAGATCCTCAGCAAGCTGCTGAAGAAGGAAGGCATCCCTCACAATGTCCTGAACGCCAAGTACCACGAGATGGAAGCACAGATCGTTGCTCAGGCTGGTTACTATGGTGCGGTTACCATCGCAACCAACATGGCAGGCCGTGGTACCGATATCATGCTGGGCGGTAATGCTGAGTATATGGCGCTGAATGATCTGCGCAAGCAGGGTGTCAGCGAGGAACTGCTGCAGGAGGCAAACTCCTATGCAGAAACAGAAGATCAGGAAATCCTGGCAGTGCGCAAGCAGTATGAAGAGCTGTACAGCGCCCACAAGGCACAGATTGCCGACTATGCCCGCAAAGTCAAAGAGGCCGGCGGCTTGTTCATCATCGGCACCGAGCGCCATGAATCCCGCCGTATCGACAATCAGCTCCGTGGCCGTGCAGGCCGTCAGGGCGACCCCGGCGAGAGCCGCTTCTATCTGAGCATGGAAGACGATCTGATGCGTCTGTTCTCTTCTGAGCGGATCATGTCCATGATGGATACGCTGGGCCTGGATGAGGATACGCCCATCGACCAGAAGATTCTGTCCAATGCGGTAGAAAACGCACAGAAGAATGTTGAAAGCCGGAACTTCCGCTCCAGAAAGAGCGTTCTGGAATACGACGATGTTATGAACACCCAGCGTGAGGTGATTTACGGTCAGCGCCGCAAGGTTCTCGACGGCGAAAACCTGAGAGATACGGTGATGACCAACCTGCACAGAGTTATCGACGGTCTGATTGCAACCGTGACCGCAGAGCAGGGCGCGATTGCAAATCAGGAAGAGCTGGCTGCACTGTTGGCCCATATGGATAACATCTATTTCCCCAAGGGACTGGTTCGGTTCAGCGATGAAGAGCTTGCAGCGATGCAGCCCGGTGAGCTGGGACAGAAGCTGTATGACTACGCAGAAAAGACCTATCAGGCAAAGGAAGCCGCCTACGGCGACAAGCTCATGCGTGAGCTGGAGCGTGTTATCATGCTGCGTGTGGTTGATGAGTACTGGATGGATCACATCGATGCTATGGACGAACTGAAGCAGGGCGTAGGCCTGAGAGCTTATGGTCAGCATGACCCTGTCGTCGAGTACCGTGAGCAGGGCTATGAAATGTTCGAGGCTACCATCAACGCCATTCAGGAAGAAATGGTGCGCCGTCTGTTCCTGGTCCGCGTAAAGCCTGCCCAGGATGTGAAGCGTGAAAAGGTCGCCAAGGAGATCCACGCAGTGGGCAACGGCGACAGCGTTGTGAAGAAGCAGCCTGTGCGCAATGCCGTGAAAAAGGTCGGCCCCAACGATCCCTGTCCCTGCGGCAGCGGCAAGAAGTATAAAAAGTGCTGCAGAGAAAAGGATATCGCTGCCGGTAGAGAATAAGTAAATGGAGGAAGGATATGGCCTTTATCAATGAAATACACGGAAAATTGGAATATCTGACCTCTGATTTGATTGCAGTCCCCCATTGCTTTTCCACCCGTCTGGGCGGCGTGAGCACGGGATATCTGGACAGCCTGAACCTGGGCACCAGCCGGGGAGACAGTATGGAAAATGTATTGGAAAACTACCGCATTCTCGGCAATGCGGTAGGCTTCACCCCGGAAGATGTGGTTTTCACCCGTCAGACCCATACCAATATTGTCCGTAAAGTCAGTGCGGAAAATGCGGGCGAAGGCCTGTTTCGACCGGTGGAACCGGAGTGCGATGCACTGATTACCAACACCCCGGGTCTTGCACTGGCTGCGTTCACCGCAGACTGTACCCCCATTTTGCTGTGGGATCGGGAAACCGGTGCCGTAGGAGCCGTCCACGCCGGCTGGCGGGGAACGGTGGCAGATATTGCCGGAAATGCGGTCAGAGCAATGTGCGAAAGCTATGGCTGCAGACCGGAAAATATCAGCGCTGCCATTGGCCCCAACATCGGCCAGTGCTGTTTTGAAACAGATGCGGATGTGCCGGAGGCGGTACTGCAGGTGCTGGGCGCTGAGGGAGAACAGTTCATCACCCGGACAGGGGACAAGTACCATGTGGATTTGAAGGGTGTTAACCGGATACTTTTGCACAGGGCTGGTGTCATCGCTGTGGATGTAAGCACAGAATGTACTGCGTGCCAGCCCCAGCGATTCTGGTCGCACCGTGTTGTCGGCAAGAACCGGGGATCTATGGCGGCGATCATCGTCTGCAAAGGAGATAATAATTCATGAGAAAAATAGCGATACTGCTTTGTTTTGCGGTGATGCTTGGAATGTTTGCAGGCTGTGAATCAGGTGGTGCGTATGTTCCGACGGGCGACGGCCTGGCGGATTACACCCAGCCGGCTGAATATACCAAGCCCACAGAGATGAAGGCACCCGGCGAACTGGAATCAGAGAAAGATGTATACACCCTTGCCTACTATCCGAAAGAGGGATTTAATCCGTACCTGTGCACCAATTTCAATAATCGGATGCTGTTTTCTTTGCTGTACCAGAGCCTGTTTGTTATGAATCACGATTACGAGGCAGAGCCCATTTTGTGCAAAGATTTCACGGTTTCAGAGGATTTGACGGTATACACCTTCCATCTGGAAACTGCGACCTTTGCTGATGGCAGCGCACTGACTGCCGAAGATGTGGCGGCAAGCCTGCAGTATGCAAGAGAAAGCGATTACTACAGAGGCAGATTCGACTATATCGGTGAGATTTCTGCGCTGGATGCCAGTACCGTCAGAGTGACCAGCTATGTTCCCTATGAGAACCTGCCCATGCTGCTGACGATCCCCATCGTGAAAAAAGACACGCTGGAAGCGGAGCAGCCCATTGGCTCCGGCCCGTACCGCCTGCAGAGCACTGCATCCGGCCTGATGCTGCAGCGCAACCAGACCTGGTGGTGCAAGGCAGCGGTTCCGCTGACAGCAGAGTCCATCACCCTGCGTTCTTTTGAGAACCCTACAGATATCCGCGATGCATTTGAATTTGAAAATGTGGGAATCTCGACGGCAGATCCCGGTGCAGGCAGCTATGCCGAATACCGTTGCGACTATGAGCTGTGGGAGGAGGATACGGGCGTGTTCCTGTATCTGGCCTGCAATTCTGCCAGCGGCGTATTTTCCAACCCGGAAGTACGCAAGGCGCTGACCTTCGCAATTGATCGTGCTCAGATTCTGGAAAAATACTATAACGGCTTTGGCATGATCGCCACTTTGCCGGCTTCTCCGGCTTCTCCGTTTTATCATCGGGGACTTGCTAATAAAGTCCGGTTCGATTCGGCGCGGTTTGAACAGGCTGTGACAGATGCCGGTTTCCGTGGTAAGGAGATCATCCTGTATGTAAATAAGAGTGACTCTGTCCGATTGCAGGCGGCCCGTGAAATTGCAAGAATGCTGACGGACTGCGGCCTGGTGGTAAAGGTGGAGAGCGATACCACCGGATATTACCGGGAAGGCCTGCTGGCTGGCAACTATGATTTGTATCTGGGACAGACGAAGCTGACTTCTACCATGGATTTAAGTGAGTTCTTTGCACCTTACGGCGCACTGAGCTACGGCGGTATGTCTGATTCAGCTTGTTATACGCTTTGCCAGAATGCTCTGGAAAACAGTGGTAACTACTATAATCTCCATCAGGCAATCATGGACAATGGTCAGTTGGTTCCCATCCTGTTCAGAAGCAATGCTGTTTACGGCAAGCGCGGTTTGGTGGATGAAATGCATCCGGCCCGGGACAATGTGTTCTATTACTCTCTGGGCAAGACCATTGAGAATGTAAAAACACTGGAACAGGCAGAAGAGTAAAGCCTGTCTGTGTTCTGTATGGAGTCCCGAAAAGCAATATAATAAAAGAAAACCGCCTCTTATGAGGCGGTTTTTTGTACGGATTTTATGTAGGATCAGCCTTCCAGAGCGGTAACCTTATCGATCCGGCGCTGATGACGCTCGTCACCGGAGAACTCGGTTCCCAGCCACACATCAACGATTTCCAGAGCCAGGTTCTTGCCGACGATGCCGGCACCCAGTGCCATCACATTGGTATCGTTGTGCAGGCGGGTCATGCGGGCAGACAGTACATCGCTCAGCAGAGCGCAGCGGACACCCTTGACCTTGTTTGCGACGATGGATGCGCCGATGCCGGTGGTGCACAGAACGATGCCTCTTTCGCATTCGCCGTTGGCAACAGCCTTTGCAGCGGGAGCGATCATGTCAGGATAGTCACAGCTGTCCAGAGTATAGGTACCGAAATCCTTGACTTCGTGGCCCAGCTTTTCCAGATGCTCTTTGATGTCGTTCTTCAGCGCCAGTGCGCCATGATCACATGCAACAGAAATTTTCATATATTTTTCCTCCTAAATTACATATCCGCCGTTTACACCCAGAACCTGTCCGGTGATAAACCTGGCGTTAGCTAAAAATTCAATGGCTTCGGCAACATCGTCCGGGGTGCCGTTTCTTCCCACAGGGGTTTCATTGCGAAGATCTTCCAGAACCTCGGGATCAATATTGGCGCACATATCCGTCATAATCACTCCGGGGGCAACACAGTTCACCCGAACGCCGGAGGGTCCCAGTTCCTTGGCAAGGGCCTTTGTCATTGCAATGACGGCGCCTTTGGTGGCAGAGTAGGCGGTTTCGCAGCTGGCACCGACCTGGCCCCACATGGAGCTTACGGTAACGACGGAACCTGCCTGCTTGGCAAGAAAACCGGACATGGCGGCATTTACGCAGTTGTAGATGCCCTTTACATTCACATCAAAAATGCGATCCCAGTCGCTTTCCGGCATCATGCTCATGAGTCCGGTCATGCTGATTCCGGCATTGCAGACCAGAATATCCACACTGCCGACCTGAGCAAATGCAGCTTCCACAGCGGCTTTGCTGGAAACATCCGCACAGATAGCAGTGGCTCCGGTTTCTCGGGCAAGACTGTCTGCGAGTTCTGTTTCCTTTTCGTAAAGAAAGAATACCCGGTGTCCGGATTTACAGAATCGGCGCACGGCTGCTGCGCCAATACCACGGGAACCACCGGTAACCAATACCGTTGACATTATATTTCTCCTTCCTCCGGCAAAAGCAGAGGGCTGTTGCCGTGAGTGCAACAGCCCATTGATTTTAGCGTCTGCGGCTCTTTGTGCGATGATCAGAGTATGCCCGAATGGAAGAAATCTTGCTGTCGGATTCACTCATGAATGCCTTCAGCTTTTCTTCAAAGAGCTGATCTGCAGTTTTGGGAGCGGCGGGAGGCACGGGAGTATTGCTGCGTGGCGTATGGGGCCGTGGTGCCTGACTGCGGAAAGAATTAGAACCGGAATTCTGATCTCTGCGATAGTTGGGGCGGGAATTGCCCTGGGTCTGAGGCTTGGGCTCCAGACGCTTCATAGAAAGGTTGATCTTTCCTGCAGGATCGATTGCGATAACCATAACCTTGACATCCTGACCCTCGGTCAAATGCTGGCGGATATCACTGACATAGGCATTGGCAACTTCGGAAATATGTACCATGCCGGTTTTGTTGTCTGGCAGCGCAATAAATGCGCCGAAATTTGTAATTGATTTTACCTTGCCCTCAAGGACGGCTCCGACGGTTAACTCCATACTGATGTTTGTTTCCTCCATGCTTATTCTGATTCTTCAATGATAATGGTACCCGGGTCTACGAGGTTCAGTTCCTCGTCAGCGATCTGACGAATGGACTCCAGGCTGTCGATGTTTTCGATGCGGTTGGAGAGGTTGGTGTTTTCGCTTACCAACTGTGCGGCCTGCTCCTGCAGATCGGCGAGTTTTGCCTGGGAATCCCACTGGCACAGGCGCAGCGCAATCAGCGTCACCGTAGATAACACGATGGCGGTTGTAACCACTGCCTTGGTCAGCGGCAGTGAGCGGCGATGCTTCAGTGTAATCCTCCGTGTCAATCTGTGAAGATTGTTCATAAAACGGGCCTCCGGGTATGCGCCTGAGTTTCTGGCGCTTAGTCCTACCTATTGTAACCCATTTTCTCGCAGTTGCATAGAGCTTTTTTTGACTTTTGTTAATTTTTTTCAAAAAAACAAGCGCCGGAGCGGTGATTATTCGGGAATATTTCGCAATCAGCGCCCAAAAACGGTCGAATAGGCTAACAATGGTGGCGTGTAAGGTTATCAGCCACACGCAGTATCCCAGCAAACCGCCGCACAGATACCCTATGCGGATGTCTCCCTGACAGATGTAGAAGCATAAAACCAGCCATGCAGGCAATAATATTGCACAGATCAACAGCTGATAGACAACCGGGAGTTGGCGGCGCAGAGGCCTTGGAAAGTCCAGCACAGGTCCGATCACCACCCCCAGCAGAAAGCATTGAATCAGTCGCTGCCACGCAAGTTCCGGGGGAGTCATCGGAAGAATCCTCGGCGCTGCTTCGGCTCTTCGTAGCTGATTGCGGTGATATGACCCTGGATCACCAGCGCGCCATCGTCCAGTGACAGGCATTTGAGTTTCAGCTGTTCCCCCTGAATCATGAGGGTTCCGAGGCTGGTATTGAGTTCTACCGACTCATCGTCAAAGTGGATGACTTCGGTGGCACCCGTCAGGTTCAATCGGTTTCGTTCGTCCAGAATGAGTTTATGGGGCAATTTCGTAGCTGCATTTTCCATGGTACATCCTCCTTCGGAAAAGGATATGTGGTCCAATCGAAAATAGAACTGTTTCAATTGTGTAAATTCGGCAACAGTTCTGTTGACGAAATTCCAACCGGGTTGTATGATGACAGCAGGAAAGGGGAGACATTCTATGAAAGATCGTATTTCTAAAACACTATCCCAGGCCCGCTGGGGCTCTATCGCACTGATTGCATTCGGACTCGTGCTGGTCTTTTTCCCGGACTTCGGTTCCCGTACCGTTGCGACCGTTGCTGCATGGCTGCTGATGATTGTCGGAACGGCAGGACTTCTGATTGGCGTGCTCAGCTGGCCGATGTTCGGATTCGGCACTCTGGCAGGAAGCGGAATCTCCTTGATCGTTGGCTTTTATATTCTGCGCAATCCCTTGTCGCTGGCTTCCCTCCTTGGAATCCTGCTGGGAGCGCTGCTGACGGTGCAGGGACTTGGCGCTCTGGGCGATGCGCTGCGCCTGCGCAGAAACGGCGAGTTTTGGGTATTGGGCATGGTATGGGCCGGATTCACCCTGGTCATGGGTTTGATCCTGATTTTCTCCCCCATGACCACATCCCGGATCGTGATGACCCTTGTGGGTCTTGCTATGATTGTATGCGGCGGCGGTAATCTGTATACCCACTACAAAGCAAAAAGCTATATGGATCCCGGAAAAAACAGCAGCCGTATTATCGATGCAGACGAATAAACTCTGTGACTAAGCTTTATCCTTGCCCTTGAAGACACAGCTGGCGACCAGACCCGCGACGATTGCTGCGGTGATGCCGCCAGCTGTTGATTTTAATCCGCCGGTAAAAATCCCGATAAAGCCGCTTTCCTCCACGGTATCCCGCACGCCCTTTGCCAGGGTGTTTCCGAAGCCTGTCAGGGGAACAGAGGCACCAGCGCCTGCAAAGTCAATCAACGGCTGGTATACACCCAGTGCCCCGAGAATGACACCGGCGACCACATAGCTCACAAGAATTTTGGCAGGGGTCAGGCCGGTCTTATCGATCAGCAGCTGTCCAATCAGGCAGAGGCAGCCGCCAATTGCAAATGCTTTGATATAGTCCATGATTACCTCCTGGATTCAATGCAGACCCCGTGACATACACCGGGGATCGGCAGTTTTTGCTGTGTGGAAGTCGGAGACAGAAGGGCACCCGTTCCGCAGAAGAGGATTTTCTTCAGCTTGCCGGACTGGAGCTTGCTCAGCAGTTCCGAGCACAGAACGATGGCACTGCATCCGCAGCCGGAGCCTCCGGCATGAACATCCTGTTTCGGGGCATCAAAGACCAGATTACCGCAGTCGGTGATTTTACCGCCGATGCTGATGCCTTCCTTGCGGAACAGGTACATCAGAACTTCTTTTCCAAGGGAGCCCAGATCGCCGGTGACGATCAGGTCAAAATCCTCCGGGGCAGTATGGGTATCGTCAAAGTGGGCGCGGATAGTGTCAAAGGCTGCCGGAGCCATAGCGCAGCCCATATTTGTAGCATCAGTGAGGCCCAGATCTGTGACCGTGCCGATGGTGGCAGAGGTCAGTTCGATCAATCCCTGCTTGCGCTCCACCAGTGCCGCACCGCTGCCGGTAACCGTCCACTGGGCAGTGGGGGTTCGCTGTCCGCCGTAGCCCAGAGGAAAGCGGTACTGCCGCTCTGAGGATGCAAAGTGGGAGGATGTCATCGCTACCACTTTGTCAGCATAGCCGCCTCCTGCGGTCATGGCGGCCAGCATCAGGCTTTCAGCCATGGTGGAGCAGGCACCGTAGAGTCCGATGTGGGGAATGCCTGTATTGCGCAGCGTGAAGGAAGAACCGATGCACTGATTCAGCAGGTCTCCGGAAAAGACCACATCCAGATCAGATTCCTTCAGTGATGCTTTTTGCAGGAGCGTCTGCAGTGCCAGCTGCTGCATTCTCTTTTCCGCCTGTTCCCAGGTCTTCTCTCCGAATTTGGTGTCCGTATTGGTCACATCGAACAGATGCCCCAGGGGGCCTTCTGCTTCCTTCTTACCGGCGATACTTGCCCAGTTTGAAATGCAGACGGGCTGGGCGGGGTGAAAACTTCGTTTGCCAATTTTATTTTGCGCCATGTAAATCCCTCACTTCCTGAGGCTAGTATGAGCAAATCCATAAAAAATAACCGGAAGTTCCTGAAAACTTCCGGTTTATTTTATTTCAGCTTATTTTATTTGCCAGCCAGAGCACGCTCAAGCCACACAGAGCCAAAATCCAGAGCGGTATAAAGACCGTCCTTTTCGCCCTTCTTTACAATGCGGTCACGACCCTTTGCGTTGGGATCGGTCAGCTGCAGCTGAATGGATACTTTGGTTGCAATGTCGGCATCATTGACCTTCTTGGTCTCCAGAATCTGGAGCATTACAATATGGGAATCAGCCATGGAGCCATAGTAGATAAGGTTGTCCTTGCGCATCAAGGGACGGCCCTTATACATCAATACTTTATTTTCTGCCATTGGAACCTCCTGTCTTTGGGGATCGGCAAAGCCGATCAAGGGTGGATAACGAACGAGTGATCTCATGGAAATGGGGCTTTTGCACCGCAAAAGCCCCAAGTATCACGAAAAATTACCTGTCAAACAAGTAGCACTGCACCAGCTCCTGGAGCAGTTCATCACGGTCCAGCTTGCAGATCATGCTGCGGGCACCGTTGTAATTCGTAATATATGTGGGATCCTCGGTAAGCAGATAGCCCACGATCTGATTGATGGGGTTGTAACCCTTTTCATTCAGAGCGTCAAATACGCAGCGCAGAATGCGACGCATATTCTCCTTATCGTCACAGGGAACTGTGAATTTAATGGTGTTATCTGTCATATGACCGACCTCCTTCGGATGTGGTATATTGTTGCTATTATAGCCCAAATATTCGAATATGTAAAGGCAGCATCGGTAAACATTTTATGAAAATGGGAGCGGGGAGCGCTCCCATTATAAATTTCAGCGCAGAACAGCGTTCAGCTTCTCAGCAAGAGCGGCAAGAACCTTGCTCACAACAGCCTCGGAATCGGCATCGGTCAGAGTCCGGTCATCGGCACGCAGTTCCAGAGAGAAAGCAAGACTCTTCTTGTCTTCAGGAACGCCGATACCGCGGTAAATGTCGAACAGACGGACCTTGCGCAGCAGCTTGCCGGCGGATGCGGTGATGACATCCTCTACCTGAGCGACGGTGACATCCTCATCACAGATCAGAGCCAGGTCGCGGGTAACGGCAGGATACTTGGGCAGTGCAACGAAGGTGGGTTCCGGCAGCTGCAGCTCGTAAGCCTTGCTGAAGTTGATCTCAGCGCAGTAAACCTCGCCGTCGAAGCCGTAGTTCTTTGCAACCAGAGGATGCACCTGACCCATATAGCCCAGCTCAACGCCGTTGATGGAAACCATTGCGCAGCGGCCGGGATGATAGGAAGGATTGTCCTTAACAGCGGTGTAGGTTGCCTTGGGCAGACGCAGACCGGTGAGAATGGCTTCCAGCTCGCCCTTCAGAGAGAAGAAGGTTTCGCCGGAACCGTAGGTACCCAGCAGGAGCATCTTGGGCTCTTCGGGAAGGGGCTGACCCTCTACAGGCAGGTAGACCTTTGCCAGCTCATAGAGCTTTGCACACTTGTTGTGGTATGCATTGTTCCGAGACAGAATGTCCAGCATGGAGGGCAGAGCGATGGTACGCATGATGGAGGTATCTTCGCCCAGAGGGTTCTGGATCCGCATGGCGTTGCGCAGAGGGGAATCGCCGGGCAGACGGATCTGATCGAAAATGGTGGGAGAAACGAAGGAATAGGTGATGATCTCACTGTATCCCAGTGCGCGGCACAGGGTGCCCAGCTTGTTCTCGGTCAGCATGATGGGGGAGTAGCCGCCCTGAGTGGAGGTCTTGAATGCGGTGGTGGGGATTTCGTTGTAGCCGAAGCTTCTGCCCACTTCCTCAGCAATATCAGCCATCAGGTTCAGGTCGGGACGCCAGGAGGGAACCAGAATCTTGTCGCCCTCCACGGGAATCTCCAGCTGATTCAGGTACTTGACCATATCCTCGCGGGAGATGTTGGTGCCCAGCAGGTGGTTGATCTTCTCAGGCTCCAGAGGCAGAGTCTTGGACTGGGGAACATAGTTGAGAATATCGATGATGCCATCCATGATATCGCCGCACTCCAGCAGTTCCACCAGTTCACAGGCACGCTCCACAGCGGGAACGGTCATCATGGGATCCAGGTGCTTTTCAAACTTACCGGAAGCCTCGGTACGCATACCCAGAGCCAGAGCAGTCTGACGGATGGAGGTGCCGTTGAAGTTGGCAGATTCAAAGACTACACAGGTGGTGTCATCGCGGATTTCGGAATTTTCGCCGCCCATGATACCGGCAAGACCGATGGGCTTTTCACCGTCGGCGATGACCAGCATACCGGGCTTCAGGTTCCGGACATTGCCGTCCAGAGTGGTCAGGCTCTCACCTTCTACAGCTTCACGGACAACGATGGTGCCGGAGCTGACATAGCGATAGTCAAATGCGTGCATGGGCTGACCATACTCCAGCATCACATAGTTGGTGATGTCAACAATGTTGTTAATGGGGCGGATGCCGTTGGCACGCAGACGCTGACGCAGCCACTTGGGGGAGGGGCCAACCTTGACATTGGCGACCATTCTTGCAGAGTAGCGGTTGCACAGCTGCTCGGCGGGAACCTCTACATCCAGCTTTTCAAAGATGGAACCGGCATTGCTGCCCTTGACCACAGGCTCGTGATGCTTCATCTGCATACCGAAGGCGGCAGCGGACTCTCTTGCAAGGCCAATGATGGAGTAGCAGTCGGGACGGTTGTTGGTGATTTCAAAGTCAACCACGGTGTCGTCGTTGCCGATGACCAGATTGATATCGTCGCCGGGCTTGCAGTCTTCGTCATTCAGAATCCAGATGCCGTCTGCAAATACGCCGGGCAGATCGTTTTCAGTCAGGCCCAGCTCCTGGAAAGAGCAGAGCATACCGTTGGACTTTTCACCGCGGAGCTTGCCCTTGGTGATGTGCACGCCGCCGGGGAGCCAGGAGTTGTGCAGTGCTGCGGGGACCAGGTCGCCCTCGTGAACATTCTGGGCACCGGTGACGATCTGGACAGGCTCATCCTGGCCCACATCGACCTGGCAGACCCACATATGGTCGGAATTCTCGTGACGAACGATGGAAACAACCTTGCCGACTACAACATTCTTGATTTCGGCATCCATACGCTCGTAGGTTTCAACCTTCTGACCGAAGACGGTCATGGTTTCGACATAATCCTTGTCGGAGACGTGGGACAGATCCACGAACTCCTCATTGATCCATTTTCTGTTGAGTTTCATGGTAATCCCTCCTTAGAACTGATTCAGGAACCGTACGTCGTTATCGAAAATCAGACGCAGGTCGTTGATGCGAAGACGGCCCATAGCCATACGCTCCAGACCCATGCCGAATGCAAAGCCGGAGTACTTTTCAGGGTCGATACCGCAGTTGGCAAGCACATTGGGGTGAACCATACCGGCACCCAGCAGCTCGATCCAGCCTTCGCCGTGGCAGGTGGAGCACACCTGACCGTCAACCTCGCCGGTGCCGTGGCACTTGTGGCACTGCATATCCATTTCGCAGCTGGGCTCGGTGAAGGGGAAGTGGTGGGGACGGAACCGCATCTGCAGATCCTGACCATAGATGCGCTTCATCAGAGTGACCAGTGCGCCCTTCAGATCGCCCATGGTGATGTCCTCAGCAACGACCAGACCTTCGATCTGGTGGAACATGGGGGAGTGGGTTGCGTCAGCCTCGTCCTTACGGAACACGCGGCCGGGAGCCAGAATGCAGATGGGAGGCTCGGAAATTTCCATTGCACGGATCTGCATGGGGCTGGTCTGGGTACGCAGCAGGACAGAGTCATCGTCATTAAAATAGAAGGTGTCGGAACGGTCGCGGGAGGGGTGACCCTCTTCGATGTTCAGACGGGTGAAGTTGTAGCTGGCCAGCTCCACTTCGGGACCGTCAACTACCTGATAGCCCATGCCAACGAAGATATCCTTGATCTCCTGCAGGACCATGTTCATGGGATGCTGATGGCCCATAACCACCTCGTCGCCGGGGATGGTCACATCCAGGCTCTCACTGGCGAGCTTCGCTTCCAGAGCAGCTGCGTGCAGCTCGGTCTTGCGCTCTTCCAGTTTCTTTTCGATTTCAGCACGGACGGCATTTGCCAGCTGACCCATAACGGGACGCTCTTCGGCGCTGAGCTTGCCCATCTGCTTCAGGACGGCGGTCAGTTCGCCCTTTTTACCCAGCAGCTTGACACGCAGCTCCTCCAGAGCTGCAGGATTTGCAGCCTGGTCCAGAGCGGTCAGCGCTCTGAGCTTGATTTCTTCCAATTGCTGTTTCATGGAATTCTCTCCTTTAAGAAAGTAGTAAATACAAAGAAAAAACGGTCTTTCGTCCCTGATAAAGGGGACGAAAGACCGGAAAATCTTCCGCGGTACCACCCGCAATTCGCATAAATGCGCACTTAGCAAGATGCAGACACATCTCCGACCCATAACGGAGGCCACACCGGCGCACCCTACTTTTTGTTCAGGCGGCAGCTCCTGGGAGAAAGCCCAAATACCTACGCTGAGCGGATCGCACCATCCCGCTCTCTCTGAAAACGCTCTGTGATAAATGGACAGCCCATTCTTTGCTTTTTCAATATATAGGACATTTTATCACAGGAAAATAAAAACTGCAAGGGGGATTATCGGCTTTCAAGGTGATTTTTTAGATAAATCATGGCCTGGTGATAGCCTTCCAAACCCAATCCCATAAAGGTGTGAATGCAGGCCATGCCTGCATAGGAGATCTGGCGGAAGTCCTCCCGGGCGGAAACATCGGAGATGTGCACCTCCACAGCGGGGAGCGCAACTGCCTTCAGCGCATCCAGAATGGCGATGGAAGTGTGGGTGTAGGCCGCAGGATTGATGACGATTCCGTCAAAATTTCCGTAGGCGGCCTGGATCTTATCCACGATAGAGCCTTCGTGATTGGACTGGAACTGCTCGATTTCGATTCCCAGCTCCTGAGCCCACTCGTTCAAAAGCCGCTGCAGCTGGGCAAAGCTCTGACTTCCGTAGACACCCGGCTCCCGAATGCCCAGCATATTGATATTGGGGCCGTTAATAACCAGAATTTTCATTTTGCTTCCTCCAGAAGGGAAAGAATTTTTTTGGCAGCTTCTTCACCCGTCCCGTCATTGATGACCACTTTGTCGGAAAATGCGTCGTACATGGGCATTCTGTGTTCGTACAGAATTGCAGGATCGGTGCGCTGCGACAGAGGGCGTCCGTCGGTGGGAAGTGCATTCACATCCCGCTGGATCCAGACAATGGTGCCGTTTTGATGGAGCAGAGGGTAATTCCGTTCTTTCGTGACACATCCGCCGCCGGTGGCAATCACCAGCCCGGACTGCTTGCCCAAATCGGACAGCACCTGGGTTTCCAGATTACGAAAAATTTCTTCACCGTCTTGTGCAAAGATTTCAGGAATTGATTTTCCTGCCCGTTTTTCAAGTTCCTCGTCCGCATCCACAAATGTTTTTCCGCACTTTTCAGCAAGAATTTTGCCGATGGTAGTTTTTCCACAGCCTGCCATGCCGATCAGCACAATGTTTTCCATCTGGCTGTGCAGTTTTTGGTAGATGTCGTGGATGATCTGATCGGGCAGGGGAGTACCTGTGAAAAATTCTGCGGCCCGTTTGGCCTGAGCCACCAGCATCCACAGACCGTTGCAGGCCAGAATGTTCCGCTTCTCGCAGTCCAGAAGCAGTTGGGTTCTGGCAGGATTGTAGACCACATCCAGGACTCCCTCCAGATTCGGGAACAGCCCGATATCCAGGGGTGCAATTCCGGTATTGGGATACATACCCACAGGAGTAGTATTAACGATAACGCGGGCATCTGCGTGGCGGTCAAGATTCTGATAGTTGTTTTCGCCGGTTCTGGAAATAGTAACGACATCTGCGCCCAGATCCTCCATCACGGCAACTGCGGTGACAGAGGCTCCGCCGGTTCCAAGCACCAGAACCTTTTTCCCTGCAACGGACAGTCCGCTGCGTGTTACCATGGACTGAAAACCGTAGTAGTCGGTGTTGTGACCCTCCAGCGTTCCGTCCGGTCTGCGGACAATGGTGTTGACACTGCCCAGACGAGCTGCCAATTCATCTACGCTGTCCAGGTATGCAAGCACATCCTTTTTATAGGGCATGGTCACATTCAGACCAGCGATATCCGGCTGACGCAGCAGCGCTTCCACCTGATCCGGTTCCCGCTCGTACAGGCCGTAGGAATACTTGCCGATGAGTTCGTGAATTTGGGGAGAATAGCTGTGTCCCAGCTTTCTGCCCAGAAGGCCGAATTTCATCAAACCACCTCGCTGTAGCTGCCCAGATACTTGAATTCTTCGGAAAGATCGTCCAGTTCACACATGAGCTGTACAAATTCGTCGGAATAAATGGAGGTTTCCAGATCGAAATAGAACATGAACTCAAAATCCCGGTCGGGGATGGGGCGGGACTCCAGCTTGGTCACATTGATGCCCAGTGCGTAAAGCCGGGCCAGCACCCGGTACAAAGAGCCGGGGCGGTGGGGCAGAACCATCATGATGCTGGTCCTGTCAGCACCGGGATAGATTTCCAGATTCTTGGAAATGCAGATGAACCGGGTACGGTTGTTACCCTTATCCTGAATGGAGGATGCCAGAATTTCCAGATTATACAGCTCTGCGCAGTTTCTGCTGGACAGAGCGGCCACATCGGATCGACCGGAAGCTGCCACCATTTTTGCGGCAACGGCAGTGTTTTCCACAGCAATGACCTTCACATTGGGCAGCGTTCCCAGAAATTCTGCGCACTGGCTGATAGCCTGCTCGTGGGAGTAGATTTCTCTGATATCCGAAAGCTTGGTGCCATGATTGGCCAGCAAATTGTGGTCGATTTTCAGACGGAAGGTGCGGACAATGGAGAAATTATGGCGAATCATCAGGTCATAGACTTTTTTGACAGAGCCGGCGGTAGAGTTCTCCAGCGGCAGAATGCCATACTGGCAAAGACCGTTTTCAATGGCGGAGAAAATGCTCTCGAAGTTTTTGAAATACATAATAAAGGGAGCTTTGAACATCTTTTCACAGGCAATCTGTGCATAAGCGCCCTCAACGCCCTGACAGGCCACGGTGGGAGCCTGAGGGAACAGCTTGGGGGTAGTGTCAATTGCCCGGACGATCTGACGATACAGGTCGGTGTCCTTGTGATTCATTTTGCTTTGGTGGCTGCGGCTGAGCTCAAAAAGCATGGAATAAAGGACACGGGTGTAGTTTGCCATATCGGGGCCGGCTTTTTCTGCCACATCCAGCAGCTTTTCCCGTTCACGGCCGGGGACAAACACGGGCATATTGTGTTCCTTTTTATAGTCCGCAATCTCTCCGGCTACTTCCATGCGCCGGCAGAACAGCTTTACCAGTTCATCATCAATATTGTCAATCTGATTGCGCAATTCGTTCAAATCCATTTTGCTTTCCTCCCTATGATTTTCTTGCTTTCCATTCCAGATATGCGTCGTAAACTGCAATCGCTACAGCAGCCTCCACCACGGGGACAGCTCTTGGGACGATGCAGGGGTCATGGCGTCCTTTTACAATAAGTTCTTCCCGTGACATGTGTTCCAGGGAAACGCTTTGCTGGGGTTTGCTGATGGACGGCGTGGGCTTGAATGCAGCCCGCAGAATCAGGGGCATACCGCTGGTGATGCCGCCCAGAATACCGCCGGCATGATTGGTCAGCGTTTTGACAGCGCCGTCTTCTATAATGTAGGGGTCATTATTTTCACTGCCGCGAAGCTCGGCAACACCGAAGCCTGCGCCGAATTCCACGCCCTTCACGGCGGGAATTCCATAGATGATCTGGGCAATTCTGCCCTCCATGCCGCCGAACATGGGTTCCCCCAGCCCGGCAGGAAGCCCTGTGACCGCACATTCTACAATGCCGCCGACGCTGTCGCAGTCTGCCTTGGCATTTTGAATCATCTGGCGCATGATTTCTCCTGATTCCTTTGAAAGAACGGGAAAATCTGTACCAATCTGCTCTAATTGAGGGGAAACAGGGGAAAAGGGGGTGTCGGAGATGCCTGCAATCTTTGCGATGTGGGCACCGATTTGAATGCCCTGGGCTGCAAGCCACTGCTTGCACAGGCCACCGGCAATGCAAAGGGGCGCTGTCAGCCGTCCGGAGAAGTGACCGCCGCCGGAGACATCCTGATAGCCGCCGTATTTTACCTGAGCGGTGTAGTCAGCGTGACCGGGTCTGGGGCAGTCCATCAGATTCCGATAGTCCGCGGAGCGGGTGTTGGTGTTTTTGATGATTGCGGCAATAGGTGAGCCGCAGGTGTATCCATCCAGGAGACCGGACAGAAACTCGGGAGCGTCAGCCTCTTTCCGCGGGGTGGAAAAATCGTTCTGACCGGGAGCACGGCGATTCAGAAAAGCCTGAAGCTCTTCAAAATCGACCTTCAGTCCGGCGGGAACACCGTCTAAAGTCATGCCGATGGCAGCGCCATGGGACTGACCGAAGATGGATAATTTGATCATTTGTCCGTAGGTAGAGCTCATACAACCCCTCCTAAAGTTACATAATCTGCCCAGAATGCAGGATAGGATTTGCACACAGCTTCAGCGCCCACAATGGTGAGCGGCTGGGTGCATACGGTTGCTGCAATGGCAGCAGCCATGGCAATGCGGTGATCGCCTGCGGCATTGACGGTGCCACCAATATATTCGCCGCCCTGCACCGCAAGACCATCCGCTGTGACGGCGGCCTTTCCGCCGATACCGTTGATCAGGTCTGCCACGGTCTGCAGTCGGTCGGATTCCTTGATTCGCAGCCGCTGGGCGTTGATGAAGGTAGCACCTTGCTTGGCACCTGCGACTACTGCAAGAATGGGAACAAGATCCGGAATGTCGGATGCATCGATGGTGCAGGGAGCGGTCAGCTCGGACAGCCAGTGGGTGACAGCCCGGTCGCCCTGAGGGGAATTTTCATTCAGCCCCGACACGACCAGTTCAGACCCCAGTGCGCTGGCAGCCAACCAGAAAGCGCCATTGCTCCAGTCACCCTCCACCTCAATGGTGCCGGGGGTGGAGAAGCGGGCCTGGGCCAGATGATAGCACCCATCCTGCTGCCGGGCATCCACACCAAACATGGAAAGAGCCCTGAGGGTCATTTCAATGTAGGGCAGGGATTCGACCTTGCCGGTGAGCTGCAGTCGGCTGTTTCCGTCTATCAGAGACAGCGCAAACAGAAGCCCCGTGACAAACTGGCTGGAAACGCTGCCGTCGATGCAGTAGCTTCCCGGCTGTAATTTTCCCTGGCAGCGAATGGTATCACCTGTGGGTCTCGTGAGGCGGCAGCCCATCCGCTCCATTTCCTCCCAGAGGGGAGAAAGGGGGCGCTGAGGCAACCGGCCTTCCATAGTAAAGGTGGCATCTACACCCAGTGCGCCCACGATTGGCAGCAGAAAACGCAGTGTAGAGCCGCTTTCGCAGCAGTTGAGGGTTGCTTGCTCAGGCAGCGCCTGAATGGGGGTGATGCGGTAGGAATCATCCGTGCGAATGATCCCGGCGCCCAGCGCCTGCAGACACTCTGCCGTTGCCTGAATATCCCGATTGGTCTGGGGACACAGGAGGGTGGTGGGGCCATCTGCAAAGGCGGCACACAGCAGCAGCCGGTGGGCCTGGGATTTTGAGGGGATCGCTTTGATGGTTCCTTTTAATTTTCGGGGATGAATGGTAATATCCATATCAAAGACCTGCCTGAATAAAGGATTCGATTTCGTCTACGGGGGTGGGGCGAATGAAACATTCGCCGATTTTTCGGGGGATAATCAGATTTACGGTTTCACCGGAACGCTTCTTATCAGAAAGCGCCATTTGGCAAAGGTCGGATGCGGAAAAGTCCGTGTGAATGGGAAGGTGGAACCTTGTCAGCAGATGCTGGCATTTTTCGCTGGTTTCAGCTGAGCACAGTCCCAGCTTGGCAGAAGAGCGTGCCACAATGGCAGTGCCGATGGCAACGGATTTTCCGTGGGAGAGGGTAAAACCACTCATGGCTTCCACTCCGTGACCGATGGTGTGTCCCAGATTCAGCTTCTGGCGTTCTCCGTGCTCAAATTCGTCAGCGTTTACAATGTCACGCTTGTGGGCGACACACCGGGCGATGATGTGCTCGCGATCAAATTCGGGTCCGTATTTGGCGAGCTCTTCAAACATCTCCGGGTCAAACAAAATGGCTGTTTTAATAATTTCTGCGCAGCCGTCCAGAAAGATATCCTGAGGAAGTGTTTCCAGACACTTCAGGTCGCACAGCACCAGGCTGGGCTGGCAGAATGCGCCTGCCAGATTCTTTCCGGAAGGAAGGTCAATGGCGGTTTTTCCACCTACACTGGAATCAACGGCAGCCAGCAGGGTGGTGGGTACCTGCACAAACCGGACACCGCGCAGATAGCTTGCTGCGCAGAATCCAGCCAGATCTCCGACAACACCGCCGCCCAGAGCGACGACCACATCCGTTCTGGTCAATTTGTTCTCAGCCAGAAAATTGAGGATTTCAAGAAAAATCTGACCGTTTTTGCTTTGCTCGCCGGCGGGAAATACGAAGTGACAGGTATCAAAACCTGCTGCTTGCAGACTGCACTCAGCAGCGCTGCCATACAGGGGCCATACGGTGCTCTCGCTGACCAGACAAACCTTGGAAGCCTTGCCAAGAGCGGCAATCTGCTGACCCAGCGTGCTCAGAATATCATATCCGATTTGCACCTGATAAGATTTGGAGGCATTTACTTCAATTGTAGTCATCCGTCTACTTCCTCCTTGGCTTGTTTACCCTCATCCAAAAGGCTGACAAGGGTATCCATATCGTTATGAGCAACCGCATCCCGGTATTGCTCCAGAGAATCCAGATAAGTGTTCAATTCCTGTAGAATAAATTCCCGGTTTTCCAGAAACAGTTCTGCCCACATCTGGGGATTCAGCCAGGCGACCCGGGTCAGATCCCTGTAGCTGCCGGCGGAAAAACCCTTGTGGTCCAATGCAGTTGGAGATTTGATGAAAGCGTTGCTCAGAATGTGGGGCATCTGGGAAGTGAATGCAATCATCCGGTCGTGCTCAGCTGCGGTGGTTACAGAGAACGAACCAAAGCTGCAGGGGGCAAGGGCTGTTTTCACTCGTTCCAGCAGTTCCATATCGTCAAACTGAGGGGGAACCAGCACCATGGGAGCGCCCTGGAACAGATTGGAGCGGCTGTACTTAAAGCCAGAATGATGATTGCCAGCCATGGGGTGACCGCCAACAAATGTGAAGCCGCAGCTTTCTGCAATGGGGAAGCAGTGTTCTGCAATCAGCTGCTTGATGCCGCAGCAGTCCATTACGAGAGTATCCTTGCTGATCAGGTGGGCATTCTTTTCCAGCCATTCAATGCATCCGGCAGGATAAATGGAAAGCAGAATCAGCTGGCACTGACCGATGGAGGTTTCGTCCAGTCGGTCTGTGACCACGCCTGCCAGCTGGGCAAAGGCCAGCATATCTTCGTCCTTTTCACAGGCATATACGGTGTGCCCGGCCTTAGCGTAGGCTCTTGCCATGCTTCCTCCGATGAGTCCCAGACCCAGGATGCCAACATTCATCGGATGGCCTCCCGGATAATCTGAACACGGCGGCTCAGATCGGCAAACTGGTCAGGTGTCAGGGACTGAGCACCGTCGCACAGGGCACAGCTGGGGTTGTTGTGGACCTCGACCATGATGCCGTCGGCACCGGCTGCTGCAGCAGCGGCAGCCATGGGGGGCACCAGGTAGGCTTTGCCGGTAGCGTGGCTGGGGTCTACCACTACGGGCAGGTGGGTCAGGTTGTGCAGCACAGGCACTGCGGACAGATCCAGGGTGTTGCGGGTGAAGGTTTCGTAGGTACGAATGCCACGCTCGCAGAGAATGACATTGGGGTTGCCTTCGCTCATGATGTATTCTGCGCTCATCAGCAGCTCCTGCAGGGTGTTTGCAAGACCGCGCTTGAGAAGAATGGGCTTTTTCGTCTTACCGACTTCTTTCAGAAGGTCAAAATTCTGCATATTACGGGCACCGATCTGGATGACATCCACATCTGCAAAAAGATCCAGGTGGACAATGTTCATCAGCTCGGTACAAATGGGAAGGCCGGTGGCTTTCTTTGCCTGAAGCAGCAGGTGCAGGCCTTCTTCGCCCATGCCCTGGAATGCATAAGGAGAGGTGCGGGGCTTGAATGCGCCGCCGCGCAGAATGGTGGCACCGGCTTCCTTCACAGCCTCGGCAACTTCAATGATCTGGTCTTCGCTCTCGACAGAGCAGGGGCCTGCGATCATGGAGAAGTAGCCACCGCCGATCTTTGCATTGCCGACTTCCACAATGCTGTCGCGGGGGTGAAATTTACGGTTTACCTGCTTGAAGGGCTCGGAAACACGCTTAACGCTTTCCACGATTTCCAGACTGCCCAGCAGCTCCATATCGACCTTGCTGGTGTCACCGATTAAACCAAGAATGGTTACTTCCTGTCCCTGAGAAATATGGACATCCAGATTCATACGCTTGAGCCAATCCACCAGATGTTCGGTTTGTTCGGGGGTAGTACCCTGCTTTAAGATAGCGATCATAACAACATCTCCTTAACAAAAAAAGCACCGCACGATGCGATTCGTGCGGTGCTAAAACTTAAATATAAGCTCTGGCTAGAATTTGAAAGCAGCACAAATCGCTATTACTTTTTGGGGTAAAAGTAATAGTAGCCAAAGAAGTATGCTGCTGCAAACAGGCAATGGCTCATGACGGTGTGCCTCCGAGATTTCTAGTTTAGTGATGAATGCAGTATAGCACAGCTGAATTTATTTTGCAAGAGCTGAAGGAAAAATTTTCACTAATTCTGTAAAAAATAGTAAAAACACAGATTTGCTACGGAAAACACACTTGCCGAAATGATTTTTGTAGGATAAAATGAAATACAGGAGGAGTAAACATGCAATATTTGAACGAAGAAGATGTAAAAATATTACTTCCTGAGCGAAATAGAGACACTCATAAGGGCGACTACGGAAAGATTCTGCTGCTGTGCGGCAGCAGGGGATTTACGGGCGCTGCTGCCTTTGCTTCACGCGGAGCTCTCAGAACGGGAGCGGGACTTGTGTATCTTGGTGTCCCGGAGAGCATCTATGCCATTGAAGCGGTGAAGCTGGATGAGCCGGTTATCTTTGCACTGCCGGATGAAGACGGAATGCTGTCGGAAAGTGCATCAGAAAAAATTATGGAGCTGCTTCCCAGAATGGATGCAGTTCTGTTTGGCTGCGGCAGCGGAATCGGAGATGGGACGGAAGCGGTTTTGAAGCTGCTGCTGCGTGAAGCAAAATGTCCGCTGGTTCTGGATGCAGATGGCATAACGATGGTTTCCCGGCATAAAGATGAACTGCGGGGCAGGACAAGTCCCACCATATTGACGCCCCATGATGGGGAATTTGCCCGACTGAGCCCGAAAGATCTGCCACGGCAGGAACAGACGATGGCACTGGCAAAGGATCTGGGGTGCATCATTGTGCGCAAAGGTCATCGCAGCCTGATCACTGACGGGCAGCTGTGTTATGAGAATCACACGGGAAATCCCGGCATGGCCACCGGAGGCAGCGGTGATGTTCTGGCGGGAATCATCGTGAGTCTGCTGGGGCAGAAGCTGGAACCTCTTACGGCTGCAGCAGCAGGTGTGTGGCTCCATGGCCGGGCAGGGGATGTGTGCGCCCAGAGGCTGGGGGAGTATGGAATGCTGCCCAGTGATATGGTGGAGGAATTGCCCCGACTACTGAAATAGGCGGGGATATCATGAAGCGAATTGTCGTGTTGTTTCTGACAATGATTTTGCTGACAGGCTGCGGCGGTGCAGGGGATGAAATGGACGCTGCACTGCAGCTGCGCAGTCAATGCCTGGGGGCGCAGACCGTGTCCTTTCGGGCAGAAATGACGGCGGATTACATAGACACGATGGAGCAATTCACACTGAGCTGTGAAGCAGATTCCGATGGCGTGATCACCTTCTGTGTGGAGGAGCCGGAGGAAATTTCGGGCATTACCGGAACCGTATCCGGGCAGGAGGGTGCGCTGACCTTTGATGAGAAAATGATTGCGTTTCCCTTGATGGCAGATGAACGGCTCAGCCCCATCAGCGGCCCGTTTGTGATGATGAAGGCGCTGCGCTCCGGGGTGATCACTGCCTGCGTTCGGGAAGACGAACAGCTTCATGTGACGATCAACGACAGCTACAGCGATGATCCGCTGACGGTGGAGATCTGGGCGCAGGACGATCAGATAAAGGCAGCGGAAATCAGCTGGCAGGGCAGACGCTTTCTGTCGATGCAGATCGAAGAATATGGATGCGAGTAGAATTTCAGGGAAAGCTGCATAGGATAAAACGGATGCTTACCGTATATTTTCTTATCTGATGTGGGACAATAGAATCAACCGCGTTACATAGGAAAATCCGGTAGCGCCGGTAAGATTTCTCACGGAGCGTGAACAGTATGGATAGCAGTGTGAAACGGGGCGACATCTTCTATGCAGATTTAAGCCCAGTCGTGGGCAGTGAGCAGGGCGGAACCCGGCCGGTGCTGATTGTCCAGAATGATACCGGTAATCGCCACTCGCCTACGGTGATTGCAGCTGCGATCACCAGCCAGACGGGCAAGGCCAGACTCCCGACGCATATCAACATTGCCGGCGGCAGTGTGGGCCTTTCCAAGGATTCGGTGATTCTGCTGGAACAGATCCGCACCATAGATAAAAAACGCCTGCGCGAGCATATGGGCAGGCTGGATGATGCGCATATGTCCATGGTGGACAATGCCATTGCAGTCAGCTTTGGACTGCATGAAACGGAATAATTTCGTCAATGAAACAGGAATTCCGGCAAACGGAAAAACTGTAAAATTGCGATTTTCGGCTCTGTCGGTTGTCATTGCCGGCAGTCTGGGCAGGATCAGAGAAGTTCTGATTCTGCCCGTTTTTATTTGCAAATACAGGGAAAAAGAGCCTGCGGATAAACCGGATTGCAGGTTTCTGTTTCCTGACGGTTAATTTTATTTTTCTGTATTTAACATCTGCTCAATACCCAATCTGCTATGGCTGTGATAGAATAACGATGCAAAGGCCGGTGCTATCAAACCGAAGGGAGATCGTTTATGAAACTTGGTGAAGTAATCCGCAAACACAGAAAAGCAAAAGAAATGACCCAGGAGGAGATGGCAAGACGCCTTGGTGTCACGGCGCCTGCTGTGAATAAATGGGAAAACGGAAATGCGATGCCTGACATTACGCTTCTTGCACCCATTGCCCGGCTTTTGGAGGTTTCTCTGAATGAGCTGCTGTCTTTCCGGGAGAAACTGACTGTGCAGGAAATCCGGGAGCTGGTTCAAAAAGCGGATCGGAAATTTTCAGAGGAACCCTATGATGCGGTTTTTTGCTGGGTAAAAGAGCAAATTCAGATGTACCCCAATTGTGAAGCTCTGATCCATAGTTTTGCGCTGGAATTGGATGGGCAGCGTCTGATGCAGGGAATCCCCGAAAACGAAGAATACGATACCTTTATTCTAAGATGCTACGAACGCCTGCTAAAAAGCAATGATGAAGTCATGCGAACCGCTGCGGCGGATTCCTTATATGGATACTATCTTCGCAAAGAGCAATATGAGAAAGCCGAAGAATATCTTTCGTATTTTTCTATGCAAAGCCCGGAACGCAAGCGCAAACAGGCGGTGTTGTACGAAAAGGCTGGCAATCTGGAAAAGGCCTGTCAAACATACGAAGAAATTCTTTTTTCGGACTATCAGATCCTTTCTGCTGTTTTGAACAGCCTGTTTATTATGCAGTTGAAGGGGAATAATCTGGAAAAAGCACGGTATTACGCAGAAAAAAAGAAGGATCTTGCCCGGGTGTTTGAAATGGGGGAATACAGTACTTACGCAGCGGATCTGGAATTGGTTCAGGCAGAACAGGACCGGGATAAGACCATAGAATGTGTTCAGGGGATGATAAATCATCTGGATTCCCTGTATGCATTTCCGGATGCACCTTTGTATTCTCATATGACATTTCAGAAAATTGATCCTGAATTTGTGGAAAAAATAAGGAAAAGCATTCTGGAGGGCTTCCGATCCGATGAGAGCTTTGCTTATATGATCGGAGATCCCCGCTGGGAGCAGCTAATGGAAGAATGAACATAATCAGCCACCGTGTATGGGTTTTCATCATACACGGTGGTTTTTCTTTGCTCTGTTTGCCAATCTGCGTCGAAGCATGGGCGAAGAAACAAGAGAAGAAATCTTTTACGCAGGGGGATTGACAGCGTAACAATGTTATGATAATATCGGAGCGTAACATTGTTAAGGAGGTGCGGCATGGAGGATCTGATCTCCAAACGAGAAGTTTTGGAACGGTATGGAATTTCCTATGGAGCGCTGTATCGGTGGAAACGGCTCGGACTGATCCCAGAGGAGTGGTTCATCAAAAAATCGACGGTGACAGGTCAGGAGACCTTTTTTAACAGGGAACAGATTTGCCAGCGGGTGGAGCTGATTCTGGACCGGAAAGAGAACATTTCTCTGGAAGAGCTGGCAGAGGTACTGGCCGGAAGACGAAAAGAACAGCAGTCCCGGAGACGGCTCATTATCGAAAATGGCTTTGAGCGACGGGAATACAGTGTGGAAGAACTTCGAAATGCGGTGCTGACCGACGGAGAACGGGAAATCAGCATTCTGGACTATTTGCGGGAGGTTTCATTATGAGTGATAAAATGGATATGCGAATCAGCGGTTCATCTACTATGCCAGGTGGAGATTACGGCAGAGTATCGATCAGCGGAAGTGGCAAAGTGCAGGGAAATCTGCGGGCAGACTCTATCAAATGCTCCGGTTCCGCAAAAATACTGGGAAATGTAGTCACAGACGACTTCAGTTGTTCCGGCAACTGCTCTTTGAAGGGAGATGCACAAGCCAAGAAAGTCCACACCTCAGGTGCCATCAAGGTGGAAGGAACCCTCACCAGTGACGAGATCCGTGTCTCTGGCGCCCTCAAGGTCGAGCGTTCCATTCGAGGCAGCCTGTTGAAGGTGTCTGGCGGCCTGTCCGCGGAGGAAGATGTGGAAGGTGAGGAATTTTATCTGAATGGCACTGCTAAGATCGAGGGTTTACTCAACGCGGAGAAAATCGAAATTTCCGCCAGCAGTCCGGCATCGAAGATCAAAGATATCGGCTGTTCCAGTTTGAAAGTTCGAAAATCCAAGGGCGGTTTTCTGAAAAAAGTCTTTGGCATCGACTACGCTCTGGAAGCAAACAGCATCGAAGCAGATCTGGCGGATCTTGAATACACCAAGGCTGATGTTATCCGGGGCAGGGATCTGTATATCGGACCGGGCTGCCGGGTGCGGCGGGCAGAATACACCGGGACTTGTCAGGCAGAAGAGGGAACTGTCGAGGAACTGGTAAAAATCTAACAAAGAAAACTGTGAAAAAACGCAAAAAGGACGGTATGAATTTGTTCATATCGCCCTTTTTTAATAGGTGAATCTGAAAAAAACGACGAAAAATGATTTCTTCAGAAATAATAAGAAATAGAATGTGGAAATTTTTATATGGGGGTGGTAGAATCAAGACAGTACATAATACAAAGAGAGGGTGGATTCAATGAAAAAACGACTTTTAGCTTTGGCTATGGCACTGGTATTATTTGTCAGTGTGCTGCCCTTACAGGCTAATGCCGTCAAGGGTGGAAAGCTGGTTGCATTGACCTTTGATGACGGTCCATCTGCAACCTACACGCCCAAACTGCTGGACGGATTAAAGAAGAGAAATGTAAAGGTTACTTTCTTTGTACTGGGCCAGAATGCCAAGAGCAACCTGGGCATCATTCAGCGGGCTTATAACGAAGGACATGAGCTGGCAAGCCATTCCTGGAATCATCCGGATCTGACAACCCTGTCTGATTCTGAAGTCCTCTGGCAGCTGAGGGCGACAGAAGATGTTCTGGATCAGGTCTGCGGCAAGAATGCCAGTTATCTGGTCAGACCTCCTTATGGCAGCACCACTTCCCGAGTGGAGTCGCTGATCAATGCGCCTATGGCCTACTGGACAGTCGACCCCGAGGACTGGAAGTACCGGGATCCGGAGACCGTTCGCCGCAATATCGTCAACAATACCTTTGACGGTGCCATTATTCTGGTGCATGATATTCACGGTACCAGTGTGGACGGCGCGCTGAGGGCCATCGATGACCTTCAGAAAAAGGGATACGAATTCGTGACTGTCAGCGAACTGCACCGCAGAAGAGGCGCAACCATGGATAAGGGCGAGTGGCTCTACAGCGTCAAACCCAGAGGTGTGGATGTGGGTTCCATTGCAAAACCGGAAATCACCTACACCACAGACGGCAAAACCATGACGGTTACCATCAAATCTGCATCCGGCGCACCGATTTACTACACCACGGACGGCAGTGTTCCCACCCACAGCAGTGCGGTGTACAAAGGACCGTTTAAGGTGCCGTACTCCAGTGCCGTTAAGGCATATGCAGCGTTTAATATGAATGGCGTTCGTTCGGAGCTTGCTTCTCTGGTCTATGGCCAGGGCAACAGAGGCTCTGCACCCAAGATCAAAACATCCGGCGGAAAGGTCCAGATGGAAACCGCCAACACCGGTACAAAGATTTACTACACCACGGATGGCAAAACTGCCACACCGAAGAGCACCGCTTATTCCGGCCCTGTTGCACTGCCCAAGGGAATCTACATCCACGCAGTTTCTGCCGGCGGATATTACAGCACCAGCCCTGAAACGGTTGTGTATTATTCTCCCCGGGGCGTGCTGCTTGCAGATGTCAGACCCGGAGCCTGGTATTTTAATTACATCGACCGTCTGGCAGCAGAAGGTCTGATGAACGGTATGGGCAACAACATCTACGAGCCCGGCACGAATGTTACGCGCGCAATGATGGCAAAGCTGCTGTATGAATATTCCGGAGAATCTCTGGGCAGCGGCTGGACCAGAACCAATCCCTTTACCGATGTGGATCAGGATGAGTGGTACGCAGCCGCCATCGAGTGGGCATACCGCAACAAAATCGTAAACGGATATGGAAACAACCGATTTAGCCCCAACGGCAACATCACCCGTCAGGAGATGAGTGCAATGATTGACCGTATGTTTACTTACCAGGGCAATTCTCTTCCCAGAGGTGCTTCCTGCGCAGGCAAGTTCGCTGACTACGGCAGAATTGAAAAGTGGGCTCTGTCCAATGTGGAAGCACTGGTAGCTGCAGGTCTGCTGGAAGGCGACGGAAAGAATATCGAGCCTCGCAGCAATGCCACCCGTGCAGAAATTGCCGCTGTTCTGTGCCGTGCAATGGATTATTGATCCGCATTAGAAAACATAATATAAAAGCCACAGACAGTGCGTCTGTGGCTTTTATTGATTCTATTTTAGGTTTCTGCAGGGAAAACCGCTGATACGGGCTTTCTTCTGTTATTCCGGATGAGATAGATGATGACCAGAACCAGCCCTGCAAGGCATACGCCAACGCTCCAGAAGGGAATCCCGGTGACATTCTGTGTCAGCTGGGCGATGGCAGCCGTCAACACGATGGAGAAGGTGCTGCCGAATACAATTGCCGCCGCCAGATTCTTTCCGCTGATTTTATGCAATCCGATTTCCTGGGAGAATTTTTTCTTTCTGACGGCAAAGAAAAGCCACATCAGCAGTACTGCTGCCAGATTGGAAAGAAAAAGCGGCAGAATGATATGCAGTCCGGAGTTTCCTGCGTGCATATATTCAATCAGGGACGCAATCTGCGAAGGCCCCAGATGGAGAATATCCGGGTGCTTCAGAAAATAGGAAAAATCGACAGTTATGGTATATACCAAACCGACAAGATTTTGGATCAGCAGATACGCAAGGGCATACAGGATTGCTTTTCCAAATGACCGAAAACCGTTCTTCACAGAATGTCACGCTCATTTTCTTGTTATATATGGACTATAACACAGAAATTCCACAAAGTCCACGAAAGGAAAAATCAGACAAATGCAGAAAAATGGAGCGTATCGAATACCGATACGCTCCATATGATTTTATGAACGCAGAACCGCCGGGATTACTTGTTGGGCTTGTAGCTGTCCTTCAGGCTGACGGAACGGTTGAACACCAGGTGCTCAGCGGAAGAATCCTTGCTGTCGGGGCAGAAGTAGCCCAGACGCATGAACTGATAGGAAGCGGGAGCCTTTGCATTTTCCAGGCTCTTTTCCACCTTACAGCCGGTCAGAACTTCCAGAGAGTTGGGATTCAGGCAGGCAATGAAATCCTTGCCTGCGGCATCGGGATCGGGATCATCAAAGAGGTTGGAGTACTGACGAACCTCTGCCTCGCAGCAGTTGTCAGCATCCACCCAATGGATGGTAGCGCCCTTGACCTTGCGGCCGTCGGCGGGATTGCCGCCCTGAGACTCGGGATCGTAGGTAGCCAGAACTTCCACAACATTGCCGTTTTCGTCCTTGACGCAGCCGGTGCAGGTGATCAGGTATGCACCCTTCAGGCGGCACTCAAGGCCATTGGGAGTCAGACGCTTGTACTTGGGAATGGGAGTCTCCATGAAGTCGTCTGCTTCAATCCACAGGTTCCGGGAGAAGGTAACTTCTCTGGTGCCGGCGGTCTCATCCACGGGGTTGTTTTCAACCTGGAAGGTCTCGCTCTGGCCCTCGGGATAGTTGGTAATGGTGAGCTTGATGGGCTTAATAACTGCCATCACACGGGTAGCAGTTTCGTTCAGATCCTCACGCAGGCAGTGCTCCAGGAAACCGTACTCGATGGTGTTGGGGGACTTGGCGACACCAACACGGTCGCAGAAGTTACGGATGGACTTGGGAGTGTAGCCACGGCGGCGCAGGCCGCACAGAGTGGGCATTCTGGGATCGTCCCAGCCGGAAACATGACCCTCTTCCACCAGCTGTCTCAGCTTGCGCTTGGACAGGACGGTGTGATCGATGCCCAGACGGGCAAACTCGATCTGACGGGGATGATGGGGAACGCTGACGTGCTCCACGACCCAGTTGTACAGGGGACGGTGGTTCTCAAATTCCAGAGAACACAGGGAGTGGGTAATACCTTCCAGAGCGTCCTGAATGGGGTGAGCAAAGTCGTACATGGGGTAGATGCACCACTTGTCGCCCTGACGATGGTGATGCATATGACGGATTCGGTAGATAACCGGGTCGCGCATATTGAAGTTGCCGGAAGCCAGATCAATCTTGGCTCTCAGGGTCATGGTGTTGTCCTCGAATTCGCCCTCTCTCATTCTGCGGAACAGATCCAGGCTCTCTTCGATGGGACGGTCACGGTAGGGAGAAACTGCGGGATGATCCACATCACCGCGGTTTGCCTTGAACTCCTCGGGAGTCAGCTGGCAGACATATGCAAGACCCTTCTGAATCAGCTCAACGGCAAATTCATAGTCTTTTTCAAAATAATCAGAGCCGTAGAAGAAACGGTCATCCCAGTCAAAACCCAGCCAGTGAATATCTTCCTGAATGGCTTCCACGAATTCCACATCTTCTTTGGTGGGATTGGTGTCGTCCATACGCAGATTGCACACACCGCCAAACTTTTCGGCAGTGCCGAAGTCGATGGTCAGTGCCTTGCAGTGTCCGATGTGCAGATAGCCGTTGGGCTCGGGCGGAAAACGGGTGTGAACGGTCATACCTGCGTAGCGACCGCCCTCAGCGATGTCTTCTTCAATAAAAGCGTGGATGAAATTTTTGCTTTCGTTAATTTCAGCCATTTTGTTACCTTCCTCTCTTATTGCGAGATTTTCCATAATGGACACATTATAAACCATTCCAGTCTGCTTTGCAACAGAAAAAGCGATACTGCGGGATTTTTTCCCTTTCAGGACCATAGAATTGTGAACATATAAAAAAGAATTTGCAAAAAAAAGAAATATATGTTGTCAATTGGGCTGACTTATATTAAAATAGGGGATGATATGAAAGGAGTGGTAAACTTGCCTGAGGTACAATTCAAGCGAGTGCTTTTGAAGGTCAGCGGTGAGGCGCTGGCTGGCGATGCACACCGTGGCCTGGATTTTGAGGTTATCGGACAGGTGTGCGACGCAATAAAAGAGTGTGTGGATCTGGGTGTTCAGGTTGGTGTCGTGATCGGCGGCGGCAATTTCTGGCGCGGTGTCAAGGACGGCGCAGACAAGATGCAGCGCAGCCATGCAGACTCTATGGGTATGCTGGCAACCGTCATGAACTGCCTGGCAGTTGCAGATGCACTGGAAAAGAAGGGCGTTGAGACAAGAGTTTTGTCTGCTGTGGAAATGCCCAAATTCTGTGAATATTTTACAAGAGATGTGGCAGACCGTTACCTGAACGAGGGTAAGGTCGTGTTCTTCTCCTGCGGTACCGGCAACCCCTATTTCTCCACGGATACCGGCGCAGTTCTGCGCGGTGTAGAAATTGAGGCCGACTGCGTTTTGATGGCGAAGAATGTGGATGGTATCTACTCTGCTGATCCCAATGTGGATCCCACGGCAGTGAAGTTTGATACCCTGACCTACGACGAGGTTCTTGCCCGTCATCTCAAGGCTACAGATACAACCGCAATGACCCTGGCTATGGACAATCATATGACCCTGGCCTGTTTTGCCCTAAAGGACCCCAGAAATATTATCCGTGTGATCTGCGGCGAGCAGATTGGCACCATTGTTAAGGAGGACTAATTTATGAGCGTAGATTTTAAGGAATATCAGAGAAAAATGGAAAAGACCCTGGAAGTTCTCCAGGAGAACTTTGGCGCAGTTCGTGCAGGCCGTGCAAATGCAAAGGTTCTGGATCGCATCACGGTTGAATACTATGGTTCAGAGACTCCTCTGAACGGCGTTGCTTCTATTTCTTCCCCTGATGCACGCACCCTGGTTATCACTCCCTGGGATGCAAAGGTGCTCAAGGACATCCAGAAGGCCATTCAGATGTCCGACCTGGGTATCAACCCCCAGAACGATGGTCGTGTGATTCGTCTGGTGTTCCCTCAGCTGACCGAGGAGCGCCGTAAGGAGCTGGCTAAGCAGGTTAAGAAGTACGCTGAAGACGGCAAGGTTGCAATGCGCAATGTCCGTCGTGAAGGTATGGACTTTGTAAAGGGCCTGAAGAAGAAGTCCGAAATCACCGAGGACGAGCAGAAGAAGGCTGAAAAGGATCTTCAGGATATGCTGGATAAGTACATCAAGAAGGTGGACGAAGCCCTGGCAGCTAAGGAAAAGGAACTGATGGCAATCTGATTGCATGCCACAAGGGGCGCAGCTTTTGCGCCCCTTGTATGATTATAGGTGAAAATATGGCGTTATTTAACAAAAAGAAAACAGAAACTGAAAACGAGAGTTTGCCTGCACCCAAGCATATCGCTATCATCATGGATGGAAATGGCCGGTGGGCGAAAAACCGTGGTTTGCCCAGAACAGCCGGACACGCTGCAGGTGCAGAGACCTTCCGCAGAATTGCGAACTACTGCCGTACGCTGGGGGTAGAATATCTGACAGTCTACGCCTTCTCTACCGAGAACTGGAAGCGTTCGGAAGAAGAAATTTCCGGCATTATGAAGCTGCTCAAGAATTATCTGGTGGAAGCACTGCGGGATATGGAGAAAAACCATGTCCGGTTTAAGTTCTTTGGCGACCTGTCCCGGCTGAGCCCGGAACTGCAGGAGCTTTGCGCCAAGGCGGAGACTGTTTCTTCTCAGTATCACGAAGTGCAGGTGAACTTCTGCCTGAATTACGGCGGCCGTGACGAGATCGTCCGGGCAGCCAAAGCCTTTGCAGCCAAAGTTGCGGCAGGGGAATGCTCTGCAGATGATCTGGATGAGGAACGGTTCGGCGACTACCTCTATTCTGCGGGAGTACCGGATCCGGAGCTGATCATCCGTCCCTCCGGCGAAATGCGCACCAGCAATTTCCTGCTGTGGCAGAGCGCGTATTCCGAGTTCGTGTTCATGAATGTACTGTGGCCTGATTTCAAGGAAAAAGATCTGGATGCGGCTATTGCAGAATATCATCGGCGGAATCGTCGGTTTGGAGGAGCGTAATAAATGAAAACCCGTGTGATTGCGGCAGTGGTCTTGCTTCCGCTGCTCCTGCTTGTTGTACTGGCCTTGCCCAAGGTGTTTACGGCTATTTTATTCGGCGCAGCCGGTGCGCTGGCCGCTTATGAGCTGCTGTTTGCTACCGGTCTTGTGAAAGAGCGCAGATTGATTGTGTATAGCGCAGTATCGGCATTTCTGATGTCCATCTGGAGCTTTACCGGACAGAATCAGGCATTTGGTACGCTGCTGGTGGTTGGCACCTTTGCAGCATTTTTCGGTGAGATGATGGCATCACACATCAAGCTGAGCTTTGATAAGGTTTCCATGTGTCTGGTTGCAGCGCTGCTGGTTCCTTATCTGCTGACCAGTCTGGTGAGAATCCATGTTCTGGCTTTGGGCCGTTTTTACATTCTGATTCCGTTCCTGATGGCATTTCTTCCGGATACGGGCGCATATTTTGCAGGCGTGAAGTTTGGCAAACACAAGCTGGCACCTGTGATCAGCCCCAAGAAAACCGTCGAGGGTGTTGTCGGCGGTGCAGTCAGCGCCATTATGGGTATGCTGCTGTATGCCTTCATTCTGAGCATGTGCTTTGATATGAGGGTAAACTATCTGTATGCCGTGATTTACGGCCTGGCATCTGCGGTGGGTTCCGTGTTTGGCGATCTGAGCTTCTCTGTGATCAAGCGTCAGACCGGCATCAAGGACTACGGCAATCTGATTCCCGGACACGGCGGAATTTTGGACAGATTTGATTCTATGATGGTGGTGGGACCCCTGGCAGAAGTGCTGGTCCTGCTGATTCCTTTGGCGGTGAAATAATATGATGAAAAGAATTAGTATTCTGGGCTCTACCGGTTCTATCGGCCGTCAGAGTCTGGATGTCATTTCCCGGATGGAAGGGGTTCAGGTCGTGGCTCTGACTGCAGGTACCAGTGTGGACCGCATGGTAGAGCAGTGCCGACAGTTTATCCCGGAACTTGCGGTTATGGCAACAAAAGAGGCTGCAGACCAAGTGGCGGCGCAGGTTTACGATCTGCCCATCCGCATCAGCTACGGCGAGGCGGGCCTGGTTGAAGCAGCTACTCTGCCGAGCGCTGACTGCGTGATTACGGCGGTGGTTGGAATGCTGGGATTGAAGCCCACACTGGCAGCAATCCGGGCAGGAAAGCGTATTGGCCTTGCAAATAAGGAAACACTGGTATGTGCCGGTGAACTGGTAATGGCAGAGGCCAAAAAGTACAATACAGAAATCGTCCCTGTGGATTCAGAACATTCGGCAATTTTCCAGTGCCTGATGGGCAGCAACGACAAGCGTGAGGTCAAGAAAATCATTCTGACCTGCTCCGGCGGCCCGTTCTTCGGAAAGACAAAGGAAGAACTGAAGTCTGTTACCAAAGCGGATGCCCTCAAGCACCCCAATTGGAAAATGGGTGCCAAAATCACCATCGATTGCGCAACGCTGATGAACAAAGGCCTGGAAGTCATCGAGGCCATGCGCCTGTACGATGTTCCTCTGGAGCAGATTCAGGTGCTGATCCATCGCCAGAGCATCGTTCATTCCATGGTGGAATTTGTGGACGGCGCTGTAATGGCACAGATGGGCTCCCCGGATATGCGTCTGCCGATTCAGCTGGCGCTGACATATCCTCAGCGTACAGTATGCCCGGTGGATCCGCTGGATCTGACTGCAGTGCCTCTGACCTTCTGTCATCCGGATCTTCAGGCTTTCCCGTGCCTGCAGCTTGCAATGAACGCAGCAAAGCAGGGCGGAACAGCGTGTCCCGTTATGAACGGTGCCAATGAAGAGGCAGTTGCAATGTTCCTGAACGACCGAATCGGATTCTATGATATTTATGATCTGGTTTCCGGTGCGATGGAGGCAGTGCCCTTCGTCCAGAATCCCACTCTGGAGCAGATCCTGGATGCTGACGCTGCAGCCCGTGCCTATGTACGGAGCAATGTAAAGTAAATTCTATTAAAGCGAGGAAAGCTCATGTATATTTTTCTGGCAATTTTAATGTTCAGTCTGCTGATCGTGATCCATGAACTGGGACATTTTGTGACGGCGAAGCTGTCCGGTGTTCAGGTAAATGAATTCTCTGTATTCATGGGTCCGGCAATTTTCCAGAAGCAAAAGGGTGAGACTTTGTATTCCATCCGGTGCATCCCCTTCGGCGGATACTGCGCCATGGAGGGTGAAGACGATGATTCGGATAATCCCCGTTCTTTTGGAAAGGCGGCATGGTGGAAAAAGCTGATTATTTTGGTTGCCGGAGCAGCCATGAATTTCCTGTGCGGTTTTCTGATTTTCTACTTCCTGTTCGGTGTGTCTTCCGGGGTGGATGTCCTGCCCGAGCCGGTGATTTCCGGATTCTATCAGGGAAACACCATTGAGGGAGCCGACGGCCTGCAGGTGGGGGATGAATTTTACTCCATCGACGGCGAGCGGGTCTATACTTCGTCCAACATTTCTTTCCTGCTGGGCATGAACCTGTCAGAGAAGCCCGGCGTCCATGATGTTGTGGTGATCCGTGACGGACAGAAGGTCCTTCTGGATGATTTTGCCATGGAGCAGGTGGATGTTCAGACGGAAAACGGTGTCCAGAAGCTCTTCGGCATGAAGCTCTCCACCCAGCCCAGAACCTTTGTTTCCAGCATGAAATATGCCTGGGACAACACGATCGATACCGTGCGTATGGTCAGAATCAGCCTGCAGATGCTGATTTCCGGTCAGGCGGGTCTGAAGGATGTGGGCGGCCCGGTGATGATCGTGCAGACCATCTCCGAGACTGCGGAAAGCTCTGCAAGCACTTCGGCTGCGCTGCGCAATATCCTGTATTTCACCGGATTCATTGCGGTAAACCTGGCAGTCATGAACCTGCTTCCCATTCCGGCACTTGACGGCGGCAGAGCGGTTTGCGTGATTCTGACCACCGTTGTGGAAGCAATCACCCACAAGAAACTGAATCCCAAGTACGAAGCTTACCTGCATGGCGTGGGCATGATCGTTCTGCTTGGATTCATGGCTTTGATCACATTTAAGGATATTTTCAATATTTTTAGGGGATGAACAAAATGACGAGACAGATTATGGTGGGCAATGTCCCCATTGGCGGCGGCGCACCTGTGGCGATTCAGTCCATGCTGAATACCAAGACAACGGATGTTCAGGGATGCCTGGAGCAGATCAACAAGCTTCATGCAGCTGGCTGTCAGATTGTGCGTCTGGCGGTTCCCAATATGGAAAGCGCCAGAAGCTTTGCAGAAATCTGCAGCGAAAGCCCGGTGCCTCTGGTGGCAGATATCCACTTTGACTATAAGCTGGCAATTGCTGCTGCTGAAGGCGGTGCCAGCAAGATCCGCATCAACCCCGGCAACATCGGCGGTGAAGACCGTGTAAAGGCCGTTGTGGATGTATGTAAGGATCGGAAAATTCCCATTCGTATTGGCGTCAACGGCGGTTCTCTGGAAAAGGGACTGCTGGAAAAATATGGCCATCCTACGGCAGAAGCTCTGGTGGAAAGCGCATTTTCTCACTTGGAGCTGCTGGAGAAATTCGGCTTCTACGACACCTGCGTGTCCATGAAATCCTCTACCGTTCCGACCATGGTGGAGGCTTGCCGACTGTTCCGCAGTAAGTGCGATTACCCGCTGCATATCGGCGTGACGGAAACCGGCCCCGAGCGTGTCGGACTGATGAAGTCCGCTATGGGCATCGGTGCGCTTCTGATGGACGGTATCGGTGACACCATCCGTGTCAGCCTGACTGCCGATCCTGTGAATGAAGTTTACGCAGCAAAGGACATTCTGAAGGCTGCCGGACTTCGCAAGGAAGGCGTGAATATCATTTCCTGTCCTACCTGCGGCAGAACCAGAATCGATCTGATCGGCCTGGTCAACCGTGTGGAGCAGGCCCTGAGAGACTGCGAAAAACCCATTACGGTCGCTGTGATGGGCTGCGTGGTCAATGGTCCCGGTGAAGCAAGAGAAGCCGATATCGGCATTGCCGGCGGCGATGGCTGGGGTATGATTTTTGAGAAGGGTGAGCAGGTAGAGAAGCTTCCCTACGATGAACTGTTGGATGCATTGTTAAAGCGAATCGAAAAATTCTAAGGATTACTTATGAAGGATCATGTACTCTTTTTGAATATGTTTGCCCTGTATCAGCCGCCGGAGTCAGAAGCCCAGCTTCTGGCTCAGGCGGCCGTTCGTGATGCGCAGATCGATGCGCATAAGCGTACGATAGCGCTGGAACTGGAGTCCCCAAACTATATTCCGGAACGGGTGATGCGCAATATCTGCCAGGAGATCAAGCTGTGCTACGGCCTGAACGAACTGGTGGTGTATCGATTCTTCCCGGGATCGGAGCTGCCCAAAATTGAGCCTGAGGAACTGACCAATCTGTTCGTGGAGCAGAACCCCATGTGCCGCGGCTCTTTGGCGGGGGCTGCGTGGGAATGGTCCGGCAATAAGCTGAGCGTGAAATTAAAGGCAAACGGCAAAAAACTTTTGGAAGAATGTATTCCTGCAATCCGCAGCAGACTGCAGGCCATGTGCGACGAGACAGTCGAAATTGAAATCGTCGCAGGTAAGGATCTGCAGGGGCAGGAGCTGTTTGACGCCATGGAGAAGATGCGTTCGGAAGTGGTGGCAAGTCAGCCTCAGCCAGTGTTTGCAGAGAAAAAGGCTTCTGCTTCCGCTACATCTGCCCAGCAGGGCGATACCTTCTACGGCAGACCCTTCAAGGGAACTGCTGTGCCCATGAAGGACATCAAGCTGGATATGGGTATTGTCATTGTGGAAGGCAGAGTCTTTAATGTAGAACATAAGGAACTGAAAAAGCGTAACGCCTGGGTCATTAACTTTGACATGACGGACAACACCAACTCCATCCGAATCAACAAATTCATGGAGGCCAACGAGGCAAAGCCTGTGCTGGAAAATGTCAGCGTGGGCAGTGTCCTGAAAATCCAGGGTAAGCTGATGATCAATCAGTTTGACAACGAAATGGTTTTGAAGCCCAATTCCATGATGCCCGGCTCCATGCCCAAGCGCCAGGATACGGCGGAGGGCATGAAGCGTGTGGAGCTGCATCTGCATACCACCATGAGTAACATGGATGCGCTGACCTCCACTGCCGCTGCGGTAAAACAGGCAGCAGCATGGGGCCACCGTGCCATTGCCATTACCGACCACGGTGTCGCACAGTCTTTCCCCGATGCCATGAAGGCGGCGGCAAAGGCGAAGGTTGCCGGCACCGATCAGAATATCAAGATTCTCTACGGCGTAGAGGGATATTATGTGAACGATGTGGATGATCGTATTGTGGTCCACGGAGACAGAAATGCAGCATTTACCGATGAATTTGTAGCGTTTGACCTGGAAACAACAGGCCTTTCCTCTAGAGATGATACCATCATCGAAATCGGTGCGGTCCTGATGAAAGAGGGCAAGGAAATCGACCGCTTCCAGACTTTTGTCGATCCCGGCAGAAAGCTGGAACGCAAGATCATCGATCTGACGGGCATCACGGATGAAATGCTGGTGGGCGCTCCTAAAATTGAGGAGATTCTTCCCAAATTCCTGGAATTTGTGGGAGACCGTCCGCTGATTGCCCATAATGCAGATTTCGATGTGGGCTTTATTCGTGAGGCGGCAAAGAAACAGAATCTGCCCTTTGCGCCCACCTCTGTGGATACACTGATTCTGTCTCAGAACCTTCTGCCTCAGCTGAATAAGTTCAAGCTGAATATCGTGGCGGATGCACTGAGTCTGCCGGAGTTCAATCACCACCGGGCAGCGGATGATGCAGTAACCTGCGGCCTGATTTTTGCCCGGCTGGTGGACAGGCTGGAAGAGATGGAGATCAAGGATCTTGCAGGAATCAACCCGGCAATGCCGAAGCTCCGCTCCAAGAACCGGATCGACAACCGGCACGCACGCCACATCATTCTGTTTGCCAAGAATCAGGTGGGTCTGAGAAATCTGTACCATCTGATTTCTGATTCCAACCTGAAATACTTTAAGCGTGTTCCCAGAATCCCCAAGTCGGAGCTGATGGAGCTTCGCGAGGGTATCATCATCGGTTCTGCCTGTGAAGCGGGCGAACTGTATCAGGCGATCATGGACCACAAGAGCGAGGACGAACTGCTCCGGATTGCATCGTTCTATGATTTCCTGGAGATTCAGCCTCTGGCGAACAATATGTTTATGTTGGCCAAGGGCCTGGTTAAGGATGTAGAGGAAATCCGCGAATTCAACCGCACTGTCATTCGCCTGGGCGACAAGCTGGGCAAGCCCGTTGTGGCAACCGGCGACGTGCACTTCCTGAATCCGGAAGATGAGATTTTCCGACACATTCTGCTGGCAACCAAGGGCTTTGACGACTGCGACCGCTCGAACCCGCTGTATTTCAGAACAACTGACGATATGCTCCGGGAGTTTTCCTATCTGGGTGCAGAAAAGGCATATGAGGTCGTCGTCAAGAATACGAATTTCATTGCAGACCAGTGCGAGACCCTGCGTCCCGTGCCTCACAATCTGTTTGCACCGAAAATTGAAAACTCTGTGGAAGATCTGAAGGCTCTGGTTTATGAAAAATTCCACCGCCTTTACGGAGACAATCCTCCGGAGCTGATGGTGAAGCGTGTAGAAACAGAGCTGCACGATATCATCAGCTGCCACTACGATGTTATTTATATGTCTGCCCAGAAGCTGGTTCAGAACTCTCTGGAGCATGGCTATCTGGTTGGCTCCCGTGGTTCCGTCGGTTCGTCTATCGTTGCATATATGTCCGGCATCACGGAGGTTAATTCCTTCCCGCCCCATTACCGTTGTCCCAACCCGGAGTGTAAGTACACCACATTCGATGTGCCGAAGGGCTACGGCTGCGGCGCAGACCTTCCGGATGCGATCTGTCCCAAGTGCGGAACCAAATTTGAAAAAGACGGCTTTAATATCCCGTTTGAAACCTTCCTGGGTTTCGGCGGTGACAAGGTTCCTGATATCGACCTGAACTTCTCCGGCGAATATCAGTCCAGAGCTCACGCATATTGTGTCGAATTGTTTGGTAAATCCCATGTGTTCCGGGCAGGAACCATCGGTACGGTTGCAGAAAAGACTGCTTTCGGCTATGTAAAGAAGTACCTGTCCGAGCGTGACCGGAAGGAATCCAGAGCAGAGGAAAACCGTCTGGCATCCGGATGCGTCGGCGTCCGCAGAACCACCGGACAGCACCCCGGCGGTCTGGTTGTTATTCCCCAGGAAAATGAAATCTGGGATTTCTGCCCGGTTCAGCACCCGGCAGATGACCCCAAGGCAGACCAGATCACCACGCACTTTGAATACCACTCTATGGAAGAGAATCTGCTGAAGCTGGATATGCTGGGTCACGATGACCCCACCATGATTCGTATGATGGAAGACATGACCGGAGTGGATGCCAAGACGATTCCTCTGGATGATAAGGACACCATGTCCATTTTCACATCCTCCAAGGTGCTGGGCTACGAAAACGACAAAATTCTCGGTCCCACCGGCGCAGTTGCAATCCCTGAATTCAACACCCGGTTTACACGAGGCATGCTGATGGACACCATGCCCACAAGATTTGATACCCTGCTGCGACTTTCCGGTTTCTCTCATGGTACCGATGTGTGGTTGGGCAACGCAAAGGATCTGATCACCTCTAAAACCGCTTCCGTTGACGAGGCAATCGGCTGTCGTGACGATATCATGATTTATCTGATTTCCTGCGGAATGCCGGAGAAGCGCTCCTTTAAGATCATGGAGGCCGTCCGAAAGGGCAGAGGCCTTCCCGAGGGTGCGGAAGAAGAGATGATCGCCGCAGGTGTTCCCGACTGGTACATTGGCTCGTGTAAAAAGATCAAGTACCTGTTCCCCAAGGCGCACGCAGTTGCCTATGTTATGATGGCATTCCGTATTGCGTGGTTCAAGGTGCATCATCCCCTGGCGTTCTATGCGGCGTATTTCTACCGCAGAAGTCAGAAGGGCGGCTTTGATGCAGCCATGATGACCGGCGGTATTGACAGTGTCGTTGCAAACATCAACGCCATCGACGGCAACGAGGATGCAACGGACAAAGACGAAGATCTGCTGACCACACTGGAAGTTGTGTATGAGTTTAACCTGCGTGGCTTTGAGTTTCTGCCTATTTCGCTGTACGAAAGCCATGCGACAAAATTCCTCATCAAGGATGGCAAGATTCTGCCTCCCTTTGTGTCGATTTCCGGCCTGGGCGAAAATGCTGCCTGGGATCTGATGCACGGCCGGGAGGGCAAGACCTTCATCTCCATCGAAGAGGTCTCGGCAGCCTGCCCCAAGGTGTCCAAGACCCATATCCAGATGCTGAAGGATGTCGGTGCATTCGGCGATATGCCGGACACCAGTCAGGTCAGCCTATTCTGATTCTTTACAAAGAGAAGTTATTTTGTTATACTTGCTGTATTGTACAGAGTGCCTGAAAAGAACCTCTGTGCAAAAGCTGTGGTTATCCACATTGCTCGAATTTCCGTTAGAAATGAGGTTATATTGATGCAAGATATTGGAAAACAGTTTCACATTCGCTGCGTTGAAGGCGATGTAGGCCGTTATGTATTTTTACCCGGCGATCCCGGCCGGTGCGAGGCAATTGCGTCACATTTTGATAATCCCGTCCATGTGGGCATGAACCGGGAGTATAATATCTATACCGGCACGCTGCTGGGAGAAAAGGTCAGCGTATGCTCCACCGGCATCGGCGGCCCCTCTGCGGCCATTGCCATGGAAGAGCTGACCGCCATCGGCGCAGATACCTTTATCCGTGTGGGTACCTGCGGCGGTATCGATATGGAAGTCTGCCCCGGTGATGTGGTGGTTGCAACCGGCGCAATCCGGTATGAGCATACTTCTTTGGAGTATGCCCCCATTGAATTCCCGGCAGTTGCAGATTTTGACATTGCCAGCGCACTGGCAAGCGCCAGCCGCAAGCTGGGCTACAGAACCCACATGGGTGTCGTGCAGTGTAAGGATGCATTCTACGGCCAGCACAGCCCGGAGAAGAGCCCCGTATACTATGACCTGCTGCAAAAGTGGGAGTCCTGGAAGCGTCTGGGTGTAAAGGCCAGCGAGATGGAGTCCGCTGCACTGTTCGTGGTAGCAGCTGCACTGGGTGTGCGCTGCGGTTCCTGCTTCCATGTCATCTGGAATCAGGAGCGGGAGAAGGCCGGTCTGGCAATGCCCATGACCGAGGATACTTCCGGCGCAATCAAGGTCGGCATCGAGGCTGTGAAGACGCTGATTCAGCAGGATCAGGCAAACAGAAAGTAAAAGTGATCCTCTCAGCAAAACTGAACTGCCCGAGTTTCTACGGACAGTACAAAAAGCCCTCTGGCAGGGAAATATGAAATTTATGCGGAGTGGTGCAGCGTTAGCTGCGCCACTCCTGTTTTTTGCGCTTTAGCCCAATAAAACCTCCGGTTCTACCGGGGGAAATACTGTAGTATATGAAAAACAACCTCCAACGATGCAATGGTAGTGGTTTGGCGACCGCATAACCAAGATCGAAGGAGGTTTTTTAATGGAAAGGAATACAGCAATTTCAGTGCTCACTCAACATGGAGGTGTCAATACCATACAAGGGAGAAATCCTAATGACTCATAAACGGCATACCGCAAATCTCACAGAATTGCTGCTGCAATGGGTCATGCAACCGGATTCTGTGCTATGTATATTTTAGTGTGCATACTGTATAAAAAGTTGACGATGGACAATATAGATGTTAAAATGGATAATGATGATGTTTTACAATGAGAACAGGAGGTGGAGCAAAAGCTGTTATACAGGGATATATCGGGAAAGTTTGGAATCATCCCGGAATATCTCAACAAAGCACATACCCTTGGAGAGGGGTAGTAAAAACTACTACGATTTAATTGAGATGAGGAGAAGCTGAGTGATTTTTAGTAATGACAGAAATAGTAAAACAAGCATGAAATCCGCAGTATATAAAAAAGTGATATCGCTGATTCTGGTACTTGCATTTTCTGTATCGCTGATCCAGCCATGGATGGTGATTTCTGCTGAAGCACCGCAAAGATACACGGCATTGTATCAGAATCCTGCGAACAAGACAATTAAATTTATCGTTAAGGCGGATGGTTACAAATACGCTTATGCGGTTGGCGAATTTAATAATTGGGAAAAAAGCGACAACTGTAAGCTCGAATGGAAAGAGGATCCCAATGACAATAACATTTGGAAGATGATGGCTGATGTCTATGTCGGCGATCTGGCAACCGGAGATTATAAGTATAAGTTCATTCTGATTAAAGAAGATGGCTCAGAAGAATGGATCAATCAGAGTGGATATGACGGAGACGATTCAAGCTTCCACTGGGAGAAAGAAGAGCCGGTTGCGCCAAGCTCGTCTTTGAAAATAAAGACCTCCAGAGATACCGTGTCAGCAAACTGCCCGGTGGATGTTATTGCTCTGACAACGGATGAATACGCCAATATAAAAATTGAAAATGACGCGAATCTGGAACTTAGTCAAGATGTTCCTGGTGCGCGTATAGAGAATCATCAGTTGTGGGTTTCTGAAGATGTAGCAGACGGAACAACTATTGAAATCAAAGCTACAGCAGGAACAGAATTTACAACAAAAACCGTTACAGTATCCCAAAATGAAACAAATGGTACATTGGTTCATTTCCTGAAACAAGATGGGAATTACGACCAGTGGAACTACTGGAGTTTCGGTCAGGGGGGAAATGGAACACCGGTCAATTTCGACGAAGACACCGATTTGGGTAAAGCAGCTTTTCTGACAAAAGATCGTGTGATTGTCAGAAAAGGAGACTGGCAAGAGGAAACACCTACATATGAAGTTCCTTTGGACCAGAAAAATGCATATATCATCAAAGATGACCCCAATCTATACACTTCGCTGGAAAGTGCGGTACTGGCGGCAAGACCCAAAATCACTACTGCCATTATGGACAGCAAGGAAAGCATCACAGCCTACCTTTCTGAAAAGCCACGGGCAGGTATCAACTTTGCGCTTTATATCGATGATGTAAAGCAAGAGAATGTACAGGCTACCGTTTATGAAGATGACAAAAAGGTGGTATTTGATACATCTTCTATTGCAGATACACTGGATACAGCAGCACTCCTTGAGGTCAAAGCTGATAATATGTTCACAATGCCCACGACAGTGGTAATGCGGAATGTGTTAGACAGTTTCTATTACGATGGAAATGATATGGGCGCCACCTACACAGACAGCCAGATCAACCTGAGACTGTGGGCACCGACTGCACATAAAGTCGAAGTTCTTACTTATAACAGTGTAGAGCAGGCAGTAGAGGATCCTACTGCGACATATCCGATGAGTTTTGCAAATGGTGACGGCACGCACTACATCACAATTGACCGTGGTGCAAACTACAATCAGTATTATATGTACAGGCTGCATTTCAAAATGCGAGATACAGAAGGAAAGATTGTTGACAGAATCACCTACGCAGTTGATCCATATGCCAATGCAGTTGGAACAGACGGTGCAAAGGGTGTTTTGCTGGATATCAATGATCCTGAGACAATACCTGCAGGCTGGGAAAAAACCGATCGACCGGAGCTGGTTCATCCCGAAGACTCTATCATTTATGAGATGCACGTCAGAGATTTTACCATTGACAGCGATTGGGGTGGTAAATCAGAACACGCAGGTAAGTATTTAGGTGTTGTAGAAGAAGGAACAACCTATAAAGATGCAAACGGCAAAACAGTAACAACAGGACTTGACCATTTGAAAGAACTGGGTGTTACACACGTTCATCTGCTGCCTACATACGATATCGCATCCGTTGAAGAAACAGGCGACCTCGGCTTTGGTGGTTTGAAAGAAAATGGAGAGCCGAACCGAAATTGGGGTTACGATCCGAAACACTATAATGTTCCGGAGGGAAGCTATTCCACAGACCCCACAAATCCCAAAACCAGAATTCTGGAATTCAGACAGATGGTTCAGGGAATGCATAAAAACAATATCAGAGTTGTCTTGGATCAGGTGTATAACCATATGTATTCTGTCGACAACATGAACAACATTGTTCCGGGATACTATTTCAGAAGCTGGCCCAATGGAAGCAAGTCCAACGGTTCCGGTTGCGGAAACGAAGTTGCATCTGAAAGACCCATGGTTAGAAAGTTCATTGTGGACTCTAACTTGCATTGGATCAAGGACTATAAGGTCGATGGCTTGCGCTTTGATCTGATGGCGTTGTTGGATCAGGAGACAATGAACGAAGTCAAGACAGAGGCGCAGAAACTCGATCCGTCTATCATCGTTTACGGTGAACCTTGGGCAGCAGCGGCTTCTCCGCTGCCCGGAGACCAGCAAACCACCAAGAATAAGGGAATTGCTGCTTTTAACGATGTATATCGCAATGCATTGAGAGGCGACAATAACCCCGGTAAAGGATTTATCAATGGTGGGATCAGTGAGCAATCCTCCGGAGAGGTCCAGGAGGGCATCAGAGGTTCTACCGGCAGTTTGGTTAATGATCCCGAGTATATCATTAACTATGTAGAAGCCCATGACAACTACTCCATTTGGGATCAGGTTGAAAAAAGTGAGACCGGAGTTGAAAACGGAAAGTTCAGAGAAGGCATTTCCGAGGATGCTCTGTCAGATTGGAGAGTCAAAAAGACCATTCTTGGCAGTGGCTTGGTTCTGACTTCTCAGGGAATCCCGTTCTTCCAGGGTGGATCCGAGATCCTAAGAACCAAACAGGGTGACCATAATAGTTATAAGAGCAATGATGAAATCAATGATATTGACTGGGCGGACAAGGCAGAATATGAGGAGGTCTTTAACTATTACAAGGGCCTGATTCAGCTGCGAAAGGAACACCCTGCGTTCCGCATGACTTCGAAGGATCAGATTCAGAGTCACCAGAAGGTATATCGTTTGAACTATGATGATGAAATTATCCTGCAGTATTTGATGGATCATGCGAACGGGGATACATGGAAAAACATCCTGGTGATTTACAACGGCTCTATGAATGAGAAGGCCATTACCTGGTTGCCCCAGTCCACAAGTGGCAAATGGAATGTGGTTGCAGATTATACCGGAGTGAATCTGAAGACTCCGATCAAGGTGATCACACAGAATGGAGATACTGTTGACTTTAAGATTAGTCCTAACAGTATGATGGTTCTGTACGATCAGGAGGGGGCAAAGGAGGATATCCAGTGGGATTATTTGTTTGCTGACCAGAGTGTTGACTACATGGAACCCATGGAGCCCAAATCCACGGATGATGTAAAGGTTCGTTTCAGAGCCAAGGCAGGCGAGATCACAGAAGCCTATGTACATTATTATGACGAGGCAACACGGGAGACCCGTCAGGTCGAAATGTCTAAAATTACAGATGATGCGTTCTATGATGGAAAGGGCTACGACAAATCCAAGATCGAGTTCTGGGAGGGCGTCATCCCTGCGGGTGCAAGCACAAAGTATTATAACTTTGAAGTGAAGAATACGGCGGCAAGCCCTGTAAAGACAGCGTGGATCAGCGGTGGCGCTGGCGGTAACAATCGAGGTGTAACCGAAACAGCTCCCAAATTTGACCCGTCCAATCCTAAATCTGGTATTGACTATGGTTTCTCCATTGTTCCGGATTATTCGACTCCTAAATGGTCGAAAGAATCTGTATTTTATCAGATTATGGTAGACCGTTTCAGAGACGGTGACTCCAGCAACAACAGAGTTGCCAAGGATGTTTCCCAGTTTGGCAATCCTTCGGAAATCGGAGCATGGAATGGTGAAATATTCAACGGTACCGAAAGTGACATGATTTGGAATAACCAGTTCTTCGGCGGTGACCTGATCGGTGTCAACGAAGCAATTCCATATCTAAAAGATGTTTTGGGTGTAGATGCACTGTATCTGATGCCAATTTTCCAGTCGGGAAGTGACCACAAATACGATGCAGATACCTATGAGTTCGTCGATAAAAACTTCGGTGGTAACCAGGCGCTGGTGGAATTGAGTTCTGCACTGGATCAAAATAACATGAACTTGATTCTTGACGGTGTATTTAACCATACAAGTGTCGAGGGCGATTTGTTCCAGAAATTCAAGGATCGCTATTACTTCTACGACGAAGGAAAGTATGTGGACAAGTCTGGAATTGCCATTGACTTCTATCCGTGGCACGGCTACACCAATCTGGCAAAGCTTAACTATAGCAATGAAGACTTGAAGATGTACATCTACGGTGCTGAAAACTCCATTGCAAAGCGTTATATGCGTCCGCCTTACAATATTGATGGCTGGAGATTGGATGCAGCAGAAGATGTTAACGTCGCCCCCAGAGACTACAAGTATGATCCTCAACTGGACATCAATGCCAAGCAGACGGATGAACAGCAGAGAGAGGCAAACCTGAAGATCTGGCAGGAATTCCGTTCAGCGGTTAGAGATGTGAAGGAAGACGCCTTTGTCCTGGGCGAATTCTGGGGCAACGATAATCAATGGTACTATGGAAAAGCTTGGGATTCTAAAATGAATTACGGCGGATTCATGATGCCTTTCATCGAGAACAGAAGTGCTAATTCCTGGCTGGGCAATCAGAGCCTCGATAATAAGACCAACGAAGATGGAAAGCTGATGAGTGTTGCCGATATCGGCATCTTCACAAGAAATTACTTTAAGGGCTTCCCGTATCAGACAATCCTGAATTCGACAAACTCCATTTCCACCCATGATAAGCAGCGTTTCCTGAACTGGGATTATGTTGGACCTGATAATAATGCCATGATGGAGCTTGCAATTGCACTGCAAATGACATATCCCGGCATTCCCATGATTTATTATGGCGATGAAATCGGCATGGTCGGCAAAGGTGAGGGCAAAGATCCTTATAACAGAGCAACATTTGACTGGAATCTGGATAACTGGAATACAGAGATGCTCGATGATTACAGAACTTTGATTGCAACGCGCAAAAAGAATCAGGATGCATTTGTATATGGTGCATTTGAGGAAATCAAGTCTCACAGAGACGACCAGTACATCGCATATGCGCGTTACGGCAATCAGAACAAAGCCATCACGATCCTGAATAACAGCGATAAAAATGCTTCCAAAACCATCACACTGGACAGATTGGAGCGTTACGGCTTCAAGGACGGCGATGTTTTGAAAGATGTTATGTCCGGTAATACCGTGACGGTAAGAAATGGACAAGTTGTTGTGAATTCCAAGGATATGTCTGCTTCGGTCTATGTACTGCAGGATAAGGCAGTCGAGATTGAGCCTGTTTCTGCTTTGAACTTGAATGATTATGATGATTCCAGAATCCAGCTGCCGGCGGTTCAGAATCCGAAATACCGCGTGGAGAACGGAAAGCTTCATGTCACTTGGGATACATATAAGCAAGAGGGCAGCCGGGATATTCTGGTCAGAATCTACGATGGTGACAAGGTTGTTCAGGAAACCAAGGTTCTTGCAACGGCAAAATCTGCTACACTGGACTTGCTGAAGGATAATCTGGAAGGATATACTGTGTCGGTTAAGGTGGAAGCGGATAGAAGTATTAAGAGGGTTGTTGCCAATGGCTATGAAATTGACGATGTCTATGCGGATAGTGTCTATGTCAATGTAACAGACATTGACGATGGTTCTGGTGGCGGCGGAAATACCGAAACAACAGAAACCACCGAAGCAACTGAGTCTACGGAAAGCACAGAGGGTACTCAGAGCACGGAGAGCACGGAAAGCACAGAGGGTACTCAGAGCACGGAGAGCACGGAAAGTACTGAGGCAACTCAGAGCACGGAGAGTACGGAAAGTACTGAGGCAACTCAGGGCACAGAGAGTACTGAAAGCACCGAGGCAACTCAGGGCACAGAGAGTACGGAAAGTACCGAGGCAACTCAGAGCACAGAGAGTACAGAAAGTACCGAGGCAACTCAGAGTACGGAGAGTACGGAAAGCACAGAGGGGACTCTGAGTACAGAGACTGCTCAAAATACGGAAAGCACCCAGAATACCGGCAGTACAGATAATACCGAAAAAGCGCCTGATCAAGGTTCACCGCATACAGGTGATAACAGCGTGTTTATGCTCGTGACAATGTTTACTGCCTCTGTTATTTGTTTGGCTGTTGTCTATGGGAAGAAGCATAGATTGTAAATGCCAATGAATAATTGAACCACTGCGCTCACGAATACTGGAGCCGGTCAATCAGAGCAAAATTATATTAAGGGGTGGTAGCTGTGCTACCACCCCTTGTTTCTGCCATACGCAGAAAATATACTGGATTTCCCGTGATTATATGACATTTTTAGAACGAAACCATTGACTTGTTCTGCACAGCTGTGAGCATCTAAAAGTGAACGATTCCAAAAAAATGGTTGAGAAGCTAGGGGAATTTCTGTATTGGTTTTGTATGATGATATTATAAAACTCTGTTGGAAGGTTTAATATTTACCCGGCATCTGCTTGTGTGAACCATTCCGCTCAGAAAAGCCAAACAGGTCGATACTTATCTCAAAACAAACGGTAAGAAAAACCGCAGATGTAACAAGTACATCTGCGGTTTCGCTTTTGTTAAATTTTGCAGTTACAGGTCTTTACCCAGATCACAGGTGTAGATCAGCTCGATAACATCTCCCTGCTGAACTGCATAGCGGCTCACACCATAGTTGGGGAACCAGCCGTTTACACGGTACATCCAGCCGCTGCCGCTGCCACAGTCAAACTCATAGAGATTGCCAATGCCCTCAATATAAGCACTGTTATACATTGACACGAAGCGGGATTCCATGTGGATCCGGCGGTTTCGGGTCTCTCTCTGCAGCACATTGAACACGGATTCTCCTTCAAAGAACTCCACTTCGGTTTCCGGAAGAATCACGCCGTCAGAGGGAACCAGAACTTCCTTGCCGTCTTCCAGATCTCCCATATTATCCAGGATCGTATGGCAGGTAATGGACAGATAGCAGGTTTTGCTGTTGGTTTTATCGATCTGCACATCTTCCGGTTCCACAGGCTTCTGCTGTCCCTCGGGGACGGGATCGGTCAGGTACTTATCCTTCTTTTCCTCGTACTTTGAAAAATCCTGAGTTTCGGCGGTTATGTTCTCCACATCAAACTCATCTTTCGATTCAGAAGGCTTGGTATCCGCGGGTTCAGTGGTTGCTTCGGTTGTGACGTTTTCCGGTTTGCTTTCGGTCTGAACGGTCTGCTCTGTCTTCTGTGCGCCGCAGCCTACCAAACCGACAAGCATGATCAGACACAGCAGTATCGCTATGATTCTTTTCACTTATTTTGCTCCTTTTTCTTCTGCATATACACCACACACAGAATCGCAGCACCGATTACGACTGCCGCTGCCAGCACGAGCCAAATCCAAAGACCACCGGAAGTGTTGTTCTGTTCCACAATCTGAGGAACGGTCTCTTCCGTGCTCTCAGGTGCCATCGTTTCTTCTGTCGGTTTTGCAGTTTCTTCGTCGTTGAGCAAGGACTTTGCGCTTGCTTTTTTAGCCAGGAAGTACTCGCCGCCTTCCTGCAGCACGAACTGCACCTGTCCGTCCTTAACATCTGCGCGTGTCACAAGGGTTGCATTGCGCTGCACAGGATCGAAGTGCATCAGCAGGTACTGACCGTTCTCCAGCTTGCTTTCCAGCTGCACCAGCATGGAAGCAGGGAATGCTCCGTCTTCTGCAAAGCGGAAGATTTCCGGATTATCTGCCAGCTTGCGGATGTCATCTTCGTGCATGCCCTTGCGGGTCATGAGGGTGTTGAGGTCTGCAGCCTTGCTGATGTCCTTGCCGTAGATGGTAAGCACATACTTTTCGCCGGTTTCCATAGTGCCGTTAATCTGCAGCAGCATATCCTTACCCTGGATATTCTCCAGCTGCTCTGCAGACACCTTGCCGTTTTCTACCTTGGCTTCCACCAGATTGCTGACGATCTCTTCCTGAGCTGCTCCGCCGGGCTTGCCGGAGGGAACACGCAGGGCCTTCAGAGCCTTTTCAGCCTTCTGGAGCTTGTCCAGATTGGTAACCTGAGCCTTCAGCGCATCGCTCAGCTGCTCATAGGCGGCACGGGCGGTCTTGATTGCCACACCGTCTTCTTTTTTCACGGTCTCGGGCAGAGCGTTGATGGCATCGACCACCTTCTTCACTGCCAGAGCATCTTCCAGTTCCTTTTCTGCCTTCTCGAGCATATAGCGGTTTACAACCAGTTCCTTCTGCTCGTTGGACAGTGCGTTATAAGCCTGACGGGCAGCTTCGATAGCAGCCTTGGCTTCTGCGGTGATGGGCTTGGGGAATGCGTGGATTGCATCGATAACTTCCTGAGCGGTCTCCAAATCTGCGATGGTCTTTTCGGCCTTCAGGAGCTTATCGGTATTTGTGACCTTCTTTCTTTGCTCTGCAGTCAGGGCATTATAGGCCTGACGGGCAGCACGAACCTGCTGAGCGTTTTTCAGGGTGGGGGTCTCGGGCAGTTCGGAGATGAGATCCATCACTTCCAGTGCCTTCTTGTCATTCTGAGACAGGTTCTTTACGGCTTCCTCTGCCTTGAGGAGCTTATCGATGTTGGTCACATTCTCCTGCTGCTGGGGGCGCAGGGAATCGAATGCCTTCCGTGCGGCACGGACAGCTGCGATATCTTTGAGGGTGATTTCACCGGGCAGCTTGTCGATCATTTCAATCACATTGGCAACCGGGTCAAATACGGGTCTGTTGCCCAGCAGATCCCAGTAGCCGCTCTCGTTCTTGCTCAAGCGCTCATAGGCACACAGAGCCTGCATGACCTGCACGGTAGCCATGGTGTTGACACCCTGACCCTTTGCATGCTCAAAGCCCTGATCTTCCACCAGATATGCTTCCAGTGCGGACATCAGGTTGTCCACCTGATCGCCGAAGCCCGGCTCTGTCACCAGATCTCTGCCCAGAACGGACAGGGCGATGACTACCTGAGAAATGGATTCAGCGTTGCCATAATCCAGATTCTTCTCTAAACACTTGGCCATGTAGGCTACGCCACGCTCCACAGCCTCCTGAACACCGTCCATATTCTGATAGAAGGACAGTGCCTGCAAGGTCATTGCAGTAATATCCAGGCCGGATCCGCCATTCTTGCTAAGGCCGAAACCGCCATCCGGGTTCTGATAGGTGAGCAGTTCTTTTACCATTCTCTCTCTGGTCCACTTGGCACCGGCGGGAATCGGGGTGTTCTTGAGATCCAGAGCAATGAGGCCCCAGGTCAGAGCGTTGCTGCCCTGACGGGCCAGATTCGGATGGTTGCAGATCATATTGGCCAGATTGATACCATCCACATTGGTGATGTCCTTGCCAATAATGCTCAGAGCCAGAGCGGTACGCTCGATCTCCGTAGCCAGAATGTCGGACTTCCAGCTCTTGACGGTGGCAGCTGCACTTCTGTAGTAGCTGTCCAGCTTGTCCTGAGGCAGCTTCTGTCCGTCACGCATCAGAGCGTAGATGTTCCACTCCTGACCGAAGGAATAGTCGATCTTTCCCATCAAATGCTTGGTTGCTGCTGCCTTGCCTGCGGCAATGAACTTGGGAATGTCAAATACGGGGATGTTGGCTTCGTCACCGGTGACAGTCACGGTGAAGGTCACGGGTTTTGCACCTGCCGTTTTATCCACAGGAGTTCCAGTTACTTTAACAGTGCCGGGTCTCATGGGTTTCAGTTCATACTCTGTGGATGCCACCCAGTCGCCGGCATCCGGGCTATTGGTATCTCTCAGCTGCGTCAGAGGGCTGGGACGGTTGATACTTACGATACCGGTCTTGCTGTAAGTCCACACCAGTTCGGGCTCGGAAACAGCAGCATAGTTGGCGTTCTTGCCTGTAAAGGTCAGATCCAGCTTCTGCTTCTTGCCAACCTCAGCATTGATCTTCTCGGAGGGGGTGGTAACACTTACCAGAGGATTTTGATAGACAAATGTAACTTCACTGGTGCCCTGTACGATTTTGCCGTCGTCATTGATCTTTGCGGTGAAAGTGACGGTGCCGTTCTTGAAGGGTACATAGGACTTACGGCTGCCGAACTCAGCGATTTCAAGGTTGCTGCTTTCTACGGTGTAATTGTCCTTGTAGCTTGCGTTTGCGGGTTCTACATTGACGGTTACGGGAATGTCGTTAAACTGGCCGCTGCCCATGGAGTTTCTGCCGTGGATCGTCGTTTGGCCGGCAAGTCCGGGCTTTACGCTCTTAACGGGAACATACTTGGATGTGACCGTTACAGATACAGACACATCACCCTTGGGGGTGACAACCTCAAGGACACTGCTGCCGGGTTTTTTACAGTGGAACGTGGAAGAATTATAGGAAGTGAACAGATAGTCGCGGTCTTTCGGCTGCATCTTGACAAGATAAGAAGGCAAGGGCTTGAAATCGCTCTCGCCAGCATATCTGGCCTGAATTTCCAGAGTCTTATCTTCAGAGCCCTTAACGGTGATTTCGTCCTCCACAACTTTGCCGTCCAGCACGAGGCGAAGCTGTTCAATCTTCTGAGAATTGGAAACAACTCGAATTTCGGCAGCCAGCTGCTCGGAGCCGTCAGCCTTGCGCTCGGTAGCTCTTACAACAGCACCGCCGTCCTGGAACACGCACAGCTCGGCATTTTCGTACACAGCGATAACATCCCGATTCGATCTGTCCTCGCTGGACCAGCTGATGGTGCTTCCCTCAGGAACATTCTTCAGCTGGAACTTACCGGCAACACGGTTATTGTCAGTGGTCATCTGAGGGGAGAGTTCCAGTCTGCCGTTCTCCACGGTTTCGACCCTGCCGTCGTGCCATACGAATTCTACCGGGTAAAGGTTCTGGGAGCCATCGATCACATGATCGCCCTTGTCTTCGCCCAGATAGGGGTAACCCTCAGAATCTCGGCCCCAGCTACGGCCGTTTGTGCCCTTGTTTTGGTTGAGCAGCCCCATAAAGCCGTCGGAACGCAGTTCCTCATCCCCTATGGGTCTGCAGGAGAACATGCTGTCCTGAGAGATCTCCAAAATGTTTTCCACAGAGTTGGAGGATGCCCAGTAGCAGTTATAGAACTTACCGTCACTGAAACCGTTGGTGTTTCTGTGGTCGGTAGATTTCTGGAAGTGGACGAATGCGCCACGGCGGTTATGACCCATGGTAAGGCAGTTGGCCATGACGCCGCCTTCGGTCATCTTCATGACAAAGCCGGTGGAACACTGACCGGATACCTGGCTCACGCAGTTGACGATCATACCGCCTTTCAGCTCTCCGGCATAAGGGGCAAAATCCTCATGATTGGTGGAACTTCCCTCTACTCTCACATTCAGGTTCTGCACCACACCGGTAGACAAGATCTCACTAAAGAGGGGGACGCCGCCCGAATACCCGTAATTCAGGGTGATCGTATGTCCGCCGCCGTCGAAAACACCTTTCACCGGGTGGTTGATGAAGCCGCTGTTGATCTCGATGTCCTGCGTCAGCTGATAGACTTTATTGGGATCATCGAAATGCATTTTTTTGAACTCTTGCGCACTGGAAATGTAAACAATACCATCCTTGGGAAGCTCCACCGGGAAATGGTCACGAACCTTTTCCTTCAGGGCTTTCAGTGCTGCATTCAGCTCTGCAGCCGCTGCATTCACCTTTTCCTGAGAAACGCCGAATTCAGCAACTGTCGCTCTGGCTCTAGTCAGCACTTCCTGCATAGCTGCCCAGGTATCTTTTGTGTAGTTCGTCTCGTGTCTGCTTTCGGCATCCTTGATAGCCGCTTTCAGATTATCCAGATTGGCCTGCTCAAAGATCTCTCCTCCGGAAACCAGTATGGGGAACTGGCCTGCTGCAGCCTTCCAGATGAAGCCTGTGCCCAGCTTCTGCTGATTGAGCTGATCCACAAACTCGGCAGTCTTCATCTCTTCTACAGTCTTGCCTTCTACGGGAAGTTTAATGTAATAATGAGTGCCTTCTTTACCGTTACCAATTGCACCTTTTTTGTTACTGCTGTCAAAAAAGCAGTTAGAAAAAGTGGAAGGCTTCACAGGGTTACTGAGATCTATAGCATCTCTGACAATACTATATCCCGCAACCTTCGTGAACTCTCCGGCAAAAATACAGTTTCTGATCTCTGAGCCGGCTTCTGCACGATAAACAAGGCCGCCCATCTGGCTTGCCACATCTCCATACATTGTCACGGTAGACAGGCAGTTGTAGAGCTTACCGCCAGTCAGATATACGGCGATGCTGCCTGAGTTATTTCTGCGCATAGGCCGTGAGGATTTAACGATCAGGTTCTGGATCTTTCCGGTTACATTTTCGGCCAGAGGCTGACCGATCAAGGTAATGGTGTGACCCTTTCCGTCCAAAACACCTTGCACATCGATGGAGTCGTACTCATAAGTAATGTCGTTAGCCAGCTCGTAAGTCATGCCTGCAGGAATAACACTCGGCAGATCATCTGCAGTGGTGACCTGCACCGTACCAGATGCTGCGAAGACCTGAACCTTATCAGCTGCTGTGCTGCCCTGAGTCTCCTCAGTTGCTTCGGTGCCCTGAGTTTCCTCAGTTGCTTCGGTGCCCTGAGTTTCCTCGGTTGCTTCGGTGACCTGAGTTTCCTCAGTTGCTTCGGCAATCTGAGTTTCCTCAGTTGCTTCGGTGACCTGAGTTTCCTCAGTTGCTTCGGTGACCTGAGTTTCCTCAGTTGCTTCGGTAACCTGAGTTTCCTCAGTTGCTTCGGTGACCTGAGTTTCCTCGGTTGCTTCGGTGACCTGAGTTTCCTCAGTTGCTTCGGTGACCTGAGTTTCCTCAGTTGCTTGGTTAACCTGAGTCTCCTCAGGTGCTACACTGGCTTGCGCTGCAGTAGATGCTGCACTGACAGCCAGGGGAGCAAGGGGGGCTGTCTGAACCAGCAGTAATGCAAGCATTAAAGCCAGTGCTCGATGTCCCCATCGTTTTGCGTTGTTTTTCCTCATGACCAATCTCCTTTTCTTTTTTGGATGTCTCTGGACAACTAAAAAAACCTTCTGTCAAGACAGAAGGTTTGGAAAAAAACGCAAAAAATACCCCTACAGGGCATAAAACAGGTATCTCTTCATCCCAGATTCACCTTCTATCTCAACAAAGGGCTTGTTTTCTGACTCGCTTCAACCTCTCAAACGCCTTCTCAGGAATTTCCCAATGGTATCTATTGTTTGATCGTCAGCTTCACAGCAGGGGTGTCTGTACCGGATTCTAACCGGTTTCCAATTTAACGCCGCCATAGCGACGAACCCTTTGTTCTATTCAGTTGGTTTCATAGTATATGGCCGTTCCCTGTCCGGAAACTGCCATATGTCCATACGGTTTGTAGTATAATATGTTTCACCAATTAAGTCAATCATATTTCTGCTTTTCTTTTGCTTTTTTGGTATATGCTGCCAATATTTCTCTCTGCTTTATCTGCGAAAGATAACCAAACGTGGCTAGAACATAGCAATTACAATTTTACCGCCAATACCTATGTCCATACATCAAATGAATCTCAGATCCGAATGGCACAGACACTGTCGGAGAAACTTCCCACATTGGGAGCACCCGTTGTGGAATGAAGACAGTGATTACCGTACTTAGATACAAAAACCCCCGCCTGGTTCAGATGCAACCGGGCGGGGGTCTGGGTAAACAGATTTCAACTGTGCGGCTATTTCATAGACCTGACGATTGAAATCCTTTATAATCTACTCTCAAATAAAGGAAGACATCTAATAAATCTACGGAATCAGCGGCTTGTTGCACAGCGATTTTGTAAAAAATCTGTTGAAAAGATAGAAATACTACTTTTGACTTGCAGTTTTTTGAAGATATCTGGGACAGTTTGCGTGGAATCTTTCGGGAATTACTTCAACATTTCTGCAAAGAATTCGCCGGTTGCATCCGCTGCGGTCTTCAAAGAGTTCAGATCAGGCTCAGAAAATACATTGAATGTATGATCCATACCTTCAATCAAGAAGGTCTTGGAATTCTCGTTGGAGCTTGCTTCGACAATCTTGTCGGCCCATTCGGGATCAACAACGGTATCTTCTGTACCCTGGACAGCCAAAACGGGGCCTGTAAATGCAGAGAATTCACCCAGAACATCGGTGTTCAATGCATCCTCGCACCACTGCAGGGAAACATGCAGAGGCTCACGCCAGTCGAAATTCATGACAAAGTAACCATTTTCCTTAGCCTCAGCATAGAGCTCATCAGTGACCATACGGCCGGTATTGGGAGAGCCAGCCCAGGTTACAACTGCCTTGAAAACATCAGGATTCCATGCAGCACTCAGCATAGCATCCTTACCACCCTGGCTCCAGCCCATAACGCCGATATTTTCTGCATCGATGTTTTCAAGACCTGCCATGTAGTTTGCTGCGGCTACTGCATCTGCAGCAGCGCTCTTGAAGGTGTAGCCAGTGTAGTCAGCCTCGGAATCACCGCTGCCCATGAAGTCAATACGAATTGTTGCAATACCGTACTTTTCAGCGAGGATCGCTGCAGCGTGTACATAGCCGTCACCGGCCTCGTTCCGCTGGGAACCGGTGCCGTGCAGCATCACAACTGCGGGATGCTTACCCTCAGTGTTGGGCATGCATACGGTTGCGGGAATCTGATGATCGCCGCCATCAACGCTGACGACAGTCTCGGTGAAAGCTTCTACAGAACCGGTTGTCTCAGCGACGGTTTCGTTTTCTGCTGCACCAGTTGTTTCTGTGGCAATCTCAGTCTCCACAACGCCGGTGGTTTCAGTATCAGCCTCAGATTTTGCGTTACATGCTGCCATGCCGAATGCCATTGAAAGCACCAGCAGAAGCGTAATAGTTTTTTTCATATGGAATCGCTCCTTATTATGATTTCGTCCCAAACGGGAATTATTATATCAGCAGGAAAAGCCGGTGTCAAATCCAATTATATTGGTGCAGTATTGGCTAATACATATATGGGAAATTAGAAAGATTACGAGGTGAAGATAATATGAAGAAGTTTAAGATGAAAGGGATTTCTCCTGATGCTGCCCTGAAATAACCGAAAGAGAAAAGGCATCGACAGTAGGGCGAATATCTATAGGGACACAAAATGAACCCTGGATAAGTCTTATACGGAACAACACCTCTGCCGATTTTGATGAGCAGCGGAGGTGCAGGGGCAGGTTGTGGGAGCGATTTTTTTCAGACAATCCCTATGTTATAGCTGACGAGATGACCTATCCGCTGCTGAAGCGTGCTGTGCCAAATGATCTGAACACCGACAAATCCATCCTGATCACCGGCTCCAACGCTTCCGGAAAATCAACTTACCTGAAAGCCGCCGACTCTGAGATTTGCTCAGTATCGGCGGTTTTTTGTTGTGCGCAAAGAAATGAGAATCTTTATATTTTGCAATTTGTTATAAAGAGTGCTAAAATAGATCGCAGGATTATATCGGGTTCGATATGACAAACACTTTATTAAACAAAATTCTTTTAGATAGGAGAATTACACAATGAAAACTGTTCCGGAGCGTTTAAGCGCCCTGCGTGAAGCGATGGCTCAGGCAGGCTGCGATGCTTATATCATGCCAAGTTCTGACCCCCATTCCAGTGAATATGCCCCTGCTCATTACACTGCATGGGAATACTTTTCTGGTTTTTCCTGCGAGAATTCCAATCTGATCGTGACCGCTGATGAAGCAGCCATGTGGGTAGACGGCCGTTTCTTCGGCGCTGCCGATACCGCATTGGCAGGTACCGGTATTGCCTCTATGCACATGGGCGTAGAAGGGGTACCTACTGTCAGCGAATGGCTGGGTGAGAGATTGACTTCCGGTAAGGTGCTGGGTTACTGTGCGGAAACCATGCCTCTGAAGCAGATGCGCCAGTTGGCTGATGTCTGCGAAAAGCAGGAAGCAAAACTTGCAGACCTGCCCCTGGTTGACCAGGTCTGGGTGGAAGACCGTCCGGCACTGCCCGCTACCGATGCATGGATTTTGGATGCATCCTACGCCGGTAAGACTCCCGCTGAAAAGCTGGCCCTCCTGCGTGGCAAGCTGCTCAAAAAGGAGTGCACTGCCATTTTAGTGACCAAGCTGGACAGTCTGGCATGGCTGCTGAATCTGCGAGCTGCTGATGTGGAGGATACCCCCTATGCACTGGCCTTCTGCTATGTGGATTTTGACACTGCTGTGCTCTTTATGGATACAAGCCGCCTTTCTGCTGATGCTGCAGAGCAGCTGGCACAATCCGGTGTGAAGACTGCTGGATACAATGAGATGCCTGCATATCTTGCAGAAGCTACCAATGAGCAGACGGTTCTGATCGATCCTTCCAGCCTGAACGCAGCTTTGTACAATGCCCTGTGCGACAATGACTACTATTCTATTGTAGAAGATGCAGACCCCATTTCTATGATGAAGGCCATCAAAAATGAGACAGAACTGACCTGCACCCGCCGTGCGCACCTGATTGACGGTGCTGCTATGGTTCGTTTCCAGATGGAGCTGGAGCAGCGTCTGGCATCCGGCGAAGTCCTCCGGGAAACAGATGTTGATACAATTCTGCATAAGTACCGCAGCAGCGCTTCTAAATTCATCACCGAAAGCTTCCCCACCATTGCTGCATGGGGTTCCAATGCTGCAATGATGCACTATGCTCCCAAGGTGGGCTCTGATGCTGAAATTCAGCGCAAGGGATATCTGCTGGTAGACAGTGGCGCAACCTACTATGACGGAACCACTGACATTACCCGTACCTATGCAGTTGGCCCTCTGACAGAAGAAGAGAAGCTGGACTATACCCGTGTTCTGCGTTGCCACATTGATGTGGCTATGGCAGTGTGGCGTGAAGGCGCGACCGGCGGTGAGCTGGATATGATTGCCCGTCAGCCCCTGTGGCGTCATATGCTGGACTACCGCTGCGGCACTGGCCACGGTGTTGCCCATGTGGGAGCAGTCCATGAAGGCCCCCAGAGTCTGCGTCCGCACAACGAAATTGTCTTTGTACCTGGAATGGTCATCACAGATGAGCCGGGTATTTACGAGGAAGGCCGTGTCGGTATCCGCATTGAAAACGAGCTGGTGTGTATGGAAGCCGGTAAGAGTGAATACGGAAGATTCCTGCGCTTTGAACCGCTGACCTTTGTGCCCATCGATGTCAGCTGCGTACTGCCTGAAGAGCTGACCCGTGAAGAAAAGGATTGGCTGAACGATTACCATGCTCAGGTATTGGAGAATCTTACTCCTCTGCTGAACGAAAAGGAAATCGAATGGCTTCGTGTTAAGTGCGCTGCCATCTAATCAAATGAAATAGAAAATCCCGATATGGAAACAGCCTTTTGTGACCATATCGGGATTTTTGCAGATAAAACGAATTGAGCGTTGTTTATATTTTGATGGGATTTTTTCATGTTCAAACAACAACTGGGATAAATTTTCAAGTTGCCATGCTCCTGACGGTTCTATCTTTGATATGGCTCGCTGGGCAGGCGGCAGACAGACGCTGCTGTGTGCTTCTCAGACACCTTACTATGTGAAGCGCAATTTTGAAGAAGTTCTGCGTCATTGGTTGAATGTGCTTAAGAGGAAGACTCCGTTTCGCATGGAAACGGAGTCTTCCTTGTTTATGGGAATAGTCCAATAACAGGTCCCAACTTTAGAATCTCCTTTATAATGGAGCCTGAAGTTGGGACTCGTTTATATGCGTTTAATTTGTGGAAGCGTCCATCACTTTACCAGCCCCAGGGACTGGAAGAACAGAATTGCCATAATGACAGGTGCCACAAACCGGATCATAAAGGAATACAGTCCCTTCCGGGAGAACTTATGACCGCTTGCAACCATCTCTTCCTCAATCCATTTGGGCTTAATGACCCAACCCACAAAGATACAGGTGAGGAAAGAAATCAGAGGCATTAAGAAGCTGTTACTGACATAGTCCACCACATCCAGAAGCTGTGCAGAACTACCGTTGGGCAGAGTCAGCTCAAAGTAGAACACATTATAGCCCATGCAGATCACAGTAGCGGCAACCGCGGAAATACCGCCAATGATGAGGCACATCTTCTTCCGGGAAGTCTTAAAGATATTCATGCAGTTGGCAACCAGAGTTTCCAGAATAGAAACGCTGGATGTGATGGCAGCGAATCCAAGCATGATGAAGAATGCCAGAGCAATGATTCCGCCTACAGGGCCCATGCCCTGAAACACCTTCGGCAGGGAGACGAACATCAGGCTGGGACCGGAGCTCATGCCTTCGGTGCCGGAGAAGATATACACGGCAGGGACGATCATAGCACCGGCGAGCAGTGCAACAAGAGTGTCGAACAGTTCAATGTGTCCGATAGAACGGCTCAGATTCACATCTTTATCCACATAGGAGCCGTAAGTGATCATAATGCCCATGGACACGCTGAGAGAGAAGAACAGCTGGCTCATGGCATCGAGCAGAATTTTCATGAACCGACCAAAGGTAAGCCCCTCAAAATTGGGAATCAGATACACTGCCAGACCATCCAATCCAGTGCGAACAGTGCCGTCTGCTGCTGTGTGGCTCTGCATGATGGTGTATGCACCCACACCAATGATCAGGACAAGTAATCCGGGCATAACGACTTTGGAAAAGCGCTCGATTCCTTTCTCAACACCGAAAAATACGACCAGTGCAGTGACTGCCAGGAACACCAGCATAAATACAACGGAGGACACCGGGGAAGAGATGAAACTTGTGAAGAATCCGTCCTGTGTAGCAGCTGCGCCCTGTCCGGTCATGTACACAGTAATATACTTGGTGATCCAGCCGCCAATGACGGTGTAGTAGGTCATAATGAGCGCAGGCACCAGAAAGGTCAGTTTACCGAGGAATCCCCATTTCGGCCGAATGCTGCCGAAGGCTTCCAGTGCGTTTTTTTGGGTGCGGCGTCCGAGGGCAATATCTGTGGTCAGCAGCGTAAAGCCGAATGTCAGCACCAGCACCAAATATACAAGGATGAAGAGTCCGCCTCCGTCCTGAGCTGCCAGATAGGGGAATCTCCAGATGTTTCCAACACCTACAGCGCTTCCTGCTGCCGAAAGCACGAAGCCGAGAGAACCGGTAAAACCGCCTTTTTTCTTTTCCATTTTGCAACCTCTCTTCATTAAATATGGGCCTAATTATAGCCTCCTTATCATTCAAATGCAATTTCACAAAAGTTTCTTTATAATAGAATATTGACAGTGATTGTTTCGCTATGATAGAATATTCTTAATCTTTATTCCATTTTGGGGCGGTGTATCCTTGCAAATCATCAAAATGGATAGTTTAACGAAACAGAGGTCTGCTTATGAGCGAACTTAATACCCATATCGGCTCCCGCATCCGGAGCTACCGGAAGCAACGGAAGCTGACTCTGCAGCAGCTTGCAGATATCATTCATAAAAGTCGCGCCAGTGTCAGTAAGTATGAAACTGGCGAAATTACACTGGATATAGAAACCCTTTATGAGATCAGCAGAGCCCTGGATGTGTCCCTCTATCAGCTGACAGACTATCAGCCTCAGGAGGAAACACTACCAACCTGTTCCTCCGGCCGTACTCAGCACAGCCCCTTCTTTCAGGCCAGCCAGTTGTATTTCTACTTCTATGACGGTCGGTATCACCGTCTGAAAGACGGCATTATCCATATCCACAAAACCGAAGATCCCACAGGTAGCTGCGAGGCCTCTATGTCCATCAGTTCCATTTCTCCCAGCGGCCGAAGCAGCGGAATTCACTATACAGGCAAAGTGGTTTACAGCGACATGCTGATTCGTTTCTCCTTTGTAAACCGCTATAATGCCCTGGAAGAAGACCTGCTCTACATTTTTAACCCTCTGGAACTGCGTGATTACACAGAAGGTCTGCTCTGTGGAATTTCCAGCGTGGATCTTATGCCCTGCGCTTTCAAATGTCTTGTAACGCTGAATCCACAGGAAACCACAGAGGATTTGAAAAAACATTTGCTCTTTACCGGCCCGGAACTGCGCCGCTGGCAGAAAATGAATATGCTGCTGGTGAATAATCGCGAATAGCAGGAAAAATCTCCTAAGGTAAATGGACGGTGGTCTGTGGTGACTGTTCCGCCAGAGGAAGGCACTTCATAACGATTGATTTGGATTTCCCAAAACGACCAGAGCAGCAATAAGCTCTGGTCGTTTTGTATAAGATTAATCCACACATTTCATTGCAGTGTTTATGCAGAGAGAGGGGATATCCCAAGAAAAATCTGCGGTTATTACACTGTACGATAATGGAGAATGCAGGTGGTTTGCTGAGATGTTACAAATAATGCCCTGATTCCAATAGAGCGAGCCAAGAACCTTTAATGATGGACAGAAGCTACTTGTGTAAAGGTAGAAGTAGCTGCAACCATTCTCAGCTGATGGCGTAAGGTTGTAATTATCTTAGTGTAGCAGTGCGTTGCATCCCGTTCGTAATCAAACATGGATGGAATGTAGAATCCTTCATGTATGTATCTGTTTGGAATTTAGATAAATTATTGCTTGCCTATAGTAATCAGTCCCTTCTGGTTAGAATGAGCATGATTGCTTGATTCACTAACAGAAGGGACTAATTTTTGTGACATATATTATACACTCAGTTTTTTATTATTAACATGAATAAGAAAATTTATATGCAGACTAAGAGGAGACAACGAGCGCAATTTAGATACCAGGGCATTGTACTTCAGTTGATCAGAGTTAAATATTAATTGATTTAGAGAAAAGTGAAATGAAAAAACAAACTTTTAGAATTGAAAGTTGAAGTGAAATCTGGTGAAATACGGTTGTTAGATAACATTTTTAAGTGTCAAATAGCCGTGTGTTAGAAAAGAGTTAGAAGACAAAAAGGGGAGAGGAGAAAATCGAACTTTTTGCATAAGAAGACCCCTAATTCCGAAGAATTAGGGGTGAATTTGGTTGCAGAGGCAGGACTCGAACCTACGACCTCCGGGTTATGAGAGTGTATTTTTATTCAGCCAGATTAAGATTATTCCTGTTTTATAGGGTTATCTACGCTTTTTAAGGCTTATTTATTGTGTAATTTCAAATGCCTAAAACTAACTTTGCATAAATAAACCCCTAAATAAACCCCTCCCTTTTAGGTCTCAAAAGTTAAAAGTTTGGAATTTTCCAGTTTTTTCATGTATTTATGGGATTCCCGAAGATTTTGACCCAGATTGAAAGGTTCCAGCTCTCCATTTTTCAAGCATTTGATGATTAGGAAATACACTATTTTATATTTTGTATATTTATAGCCCTTAGTTTTCACGTATTTTCTTTGAGAGCGACTCCGGAAAAATCAAAATATTGCTCAAGATATGCACACAGTTTATCTCTATAGGTTTCCAACTGAATCGAATAGCTCTCATAGCTATAATCGGGAAAACAATTTTCAATTAACCCAAATAGCGACTTATTTAGATGTTCAGCTGTAAGTACACCGTATCCGTGTAAATCATAATGCATCATGCAGTTTCTGAAATCTGTAACAAACAATACTTTTCCCTCATCCAACAGGCTTTCAACCGAAAAGATATCAATATCGCTGTCATGGTTATTTTGAACATGGTTGTTTAGTTTGCTGAGGGCATAAAATGCATAATACGTTGTGATATACTGAATTCGGAACACCCATGTGTTCCCAGGATAGAACAAGCCAGATAAAACATACCGCACAAAATTCAAGCTGCATAACAAATGCAATAATAAAATATTGATTTCTTTTGGGATATCATGCTTTATCATCTTGCTTTTTCTGTTTGTATTAAAATCACAATAAAACGGAATTTTGACAGCATGATTCTTTCTACAGATTTCTGGTGGAGAAATATTCACAGCCAATCCGTTTCGAACACTTGCCACATAGGAACCGATTTGCCTTCCTAATTCCAGTTCCATTTCTCCACGATTAGGGGCAAAGATATCCTCAATTCGCAAAACATCATTCAGCATTTGTGTATTGCCAACAATCTTTTTATCTTGCACCCAGAAAGTTCCAAGGTTATAGTGGATATTCCATTTTTTCATAAAGTTAAATCGCAGTTGTTCTCGAAATTGGAAATCTTGTTTCTGATCTACATCTGCGATTCTGCGTGTAGTCCTTCCCGCTCTATCGGCGTATGCTTTTATGTTATTGCGAATATCCTTGATCCTTTTTGCAACAGAACCTTCAATAGCATTTGTTTTCATGTATTCTTCGCAGGACTGTACGAATAATGCATAATATGGCATAACACATTCGGAGAAAATAGGATCTCTTTCACTCTGAAGAAGAGAATAAATTGCTTCAGCATCTTCCTGTATAAGGCGAATCGTACAATATTTCTCTATTCCTGAAATATCGTTCAAAATTATCCCTCCAATTCACCACGCATTAGATATGAAATCAAGTGGTCACATTTTTCTTGCAGAACCGGCATTCATTCCAGATTCTTAATTACTCTAACATATGTCAATTCAGAACATTACATCTTTTATATTTCAATATTGAGAGTGGTGAAATTTCAAACTTCCATATGATATGCGGCCATGACCTTTTAGCTTATCTTAGTTTGCAGCAGATATCCTGCTGTTCTGATATATTCCGAGTAGTCATAGCTCACAATGCTTACTGAAATAAGGCAATAACAGCTACGATAAGAGAACCAACCGAAATTACTGTAGCACTTCCAAAAGACACCCATGAAAATATTTTTGCTTTTTTAGCATCATTTTCTGCTTCTTCTATTTGCTGTTTTTGAAGTTCTAACTGCTGCTTAAAGATCTCGTTCTGCTGCTGCATCTCTATTCTAAGTTTTCCAAGTTGCTGTGCAAGAGGAGACAGCGAGGCTGTATAAGCATCAATTTGTTCGTCTCGCTTTCTTTTTTCAGCTTCCTGAGCATTTCTAGTAGCTTCTGCAACTGCTTTTGCTGAGCAGCACTGCAATAAATCAGCATAAGAATTTTTATCAAACATCTTAAACCTCCGCTCTAAACTGCATATATTTTATCAAAAACAAAAAGCACAATCATATCAGTATGGGAGCATTGCTTGGCACATCTGTCAATTTATGTACAATACTTTCGCAAACTTGATCTACACTGTCACAGAAAAGTGTTTCCTGACCGATTCCAAAAAGATGCAAATCAGCAATGATACTTTTTTTAAATTCCTTGGGAATTCGTATGATGCCCGATATATATTCTGCGTCTCGGGGAATTGCCTCGATTTGCCATATAAATGCCGGTCCATTCGAATTTTCGTAATATTCAATTTTGTTGGGAAACAAAATATATCTTCCCTGCTGTGCTTGTTGACGAGGTGTTTTTATAGGAGCATACACAAAAAAGGGGGTTTTACAACATTCTTCTACCCACCGACCACCTGCTTTATTATCTCGATGGCAAATTTCATGAGTCTGCTTTTGCTCCAAGAAATAAGGTTGATCCTTAATTGCCCCATAGAACAAGTCTAAATCACAAAAAGTGGATCTCGCAAACCGATAAGTATCTGCAATTCCATTTACGATAGGATAATTTGTAATATCCAACTCATTATTTTTAAAAGCAAAGATTTCTCCATCAGAGTCTGGCGCAGATATACAAGCAAAGTACAATGCAACCAAAGCGTTTTCGGTGATATCCAGGAGACGAGTAGGTATTCCATGATGCTGCAGCAGGGCAAGCAATTCAATCGGTTCGAAATCACCTCTGAATACCTCTGGCATTTTATATTTTGCCATTTCGATTAGGTTACGTTCTTGATTAAAAACAGTGATATCGCAAGTACACCGTCTGCCTCGCCCTAAAGAAGGTAATAGTGGCAGGCCCTCCTTTGCTTGTCCCCGAAATAATAATATTTCATTTTTGTCTGCACCATTGTTAATACAATGTGATTTTATCTCACAAATTCTTTCGACATATTCTGATATATTCCTTATTTCTGTGTTATTCACCAGTACTGCGCCTCCCTCTTGCTGTTCTAACTGATACAGCTACTTCTGACCTTCATTTCTTAGTCGATTAACTTAAATAAGCTCCACTTTGCGGAACTGTTTACGCTTTTATTGATTTTAAGCAAGCACATACATTGGATAGCCAGCCTCTGTATCCTTGTGAAGATAGATGAGTAAAATTACTATTAGTCGTTTTGCGTGATCCTTTTCAATTAATAAAATAGTGCATCATTCCAAATCAATTGAAAAACGTGTGCAAGGACATTGGCCCGATCTGTGATTTCCTTTTTGCCAAAATGAGCGTAAGGCTGAAATTCCAGGTGATTCTCATCAATAAATCTCTTGAATCTCGGATTGTTTATGTATGCCTGTTCACCCAAGGATTCCGTATAAATATTTCCTTCATTGGAGCAATACTTTTGAAGTTTATGGTCATACAGCGAATCATTCAAACTGGCGTTAATACTCTTATGCAGTAAAAGCAATGCGCCGATGCTGTTTCTCCAGCGTCTGAAATCTTCCTGATCGGCATATTCGCTGGTGAACCACTCATAATGGTCTGTAATAATATGCTCAATTTCGAACGGGTTCTTTGTTTTCTGATTCATGTAATTACAGTAATTAGGTGCTACACCGGTTTGCTCCTCAATGAAACTGGTCACACGTGCCAGAATATTTTTGATATATCTCTTGGTAAAGCTATTTAGCCGCAACTCAGGCAATGTAGTAACTGGGTCGAAGGAAAGTGCAGCATACTGATTGAGCAGCTTCTGCTTCAATATTGAAATATTGGTCATACGAATATCTTTGGTCACATTGAAAACAAAATTTTTAATCGTGCTATAATCTACAGAGCGGTAGTTGATTACACGAGAAACAATCAGAATGTCAATAAATCTGGCCACAAGGTTGATCTTTTCGATAATAACCGGCCAAGAATCCTCAAAGCATACCGGAGCGAGCAGGAGCTGAGGCTGTAATGTAAAGCTGACCTGAGCATTGTAATAGACATATTTTGTTTCTTCTGCAAATGTCTGCTCAGCTTCGTGTATCTTTTGATATACTGCTGCAAATTTTGCAAACTTCCGAATGAACAGCTCGAAGTCTTCCGATGTATTCAGGCCAAGCTTTTCACGCTCGTCTCTCACCCATTTATGGAATTCGCCGCCAATCAGGTCAAAGTCTTTATTGACAGCACCAGCTTTTGTTTCACGAATCGTTTCAGCATAGTGTGCTCTAAGCCAAGCCTTAATAAAGGATTCGTCGCCCTTCTCATCATCTTTTTTCAGGCTTAACACATTATCTTTCCAGATTCCGTTCATCTTCTCCCGAACTGTGTCGCTTTTGATCTCTGACAGCAGATATCCCTTCAGCATTTCGGTAGAGGTGAGGCTCAGGCCTCTATCATTCATCGTAACAAAAACCTTGTGGGCATCCTGCTCCGTCGTGGCAACAATTTCGATGAAAAATACTTTTTCGGCCAGCCAATCACAGAAATACAGCAGCATATCGTCTGTAATATCAGCCGGGAACAACTCCGCTATATCATTGTATCTGCTGTACAAATTCTGAACAGATTCGCCTTTATCCGTAATATCGAATTCCCGGTTGCTGAATATAGCTTCCATGCAGTCATATCGGTCATCTACATTGAGATTAAAGGACTTTGTACCGAAAGATTCAGAGAAAATCATTGCCTCAATCATGCTGTAGCTTTCGCCAATGGCTTTCAGCCGATTGTTCAAATACATCAGCAGAAGCGTAAGAGAAGATAATCTCTGTTGGCCGTCAATAATTGCATTTTCTCGGCCTGCCAAGACAATAGAGCCCATAAAATAGGCGCCATAATCCGCAACTGTCTGTCTGCTGTCACCAGGCTTGTACGACTCCAGAAACTCTGACGTCAGGTCATCCAATAGCTCTTCAATATGTTTCCGCTGCCACATATATTCCCGCTGGTAGTAGTGGATAGAATATTTTGTGTTCTGCAGCAGTTGTTTTAGATTCTTAGGGGAACCTTCTATTTTCTTCATTTTCGTCCTCCATTCTCTCTTTGTATTCGAAATTATTATTTAATAAGGAATTCTGAAATAGTCCATATATGCTTTGAATCGATCCTGAGCTGTGAGACAGGTATCCATCAGGTATCCCTTCTCATTGTCCCATTCTTTCAGGCCCCGATAGTAGAATAGTTTTAGATTGTCCTCAATGATAAAAGGAACAATATTATATTTCAAACATTCCTTAAACAGGATCAACCTACCCACACGGCCATTTCCATCCTGAAACGGGTGAATCCGCTCAAAGGCCACGTGGAACGCTACCAGATCCTGAAGTGTTTTTATAGGTAAAGCGTTATATTGATCAATGAGCGCCCGAATCTTTGTAGGCACATCCTCGGGTTGCGTTGTTTCCATCCCCCCTACTTCGTTGGGGATTTTTTTATACTCTCCGACTGCAAACCATTCTTTCCTGCTATCGCTGGTGCCAGTTTTTAAAATATAATGCAGCTGTTTAATAAATTTCTCAGAGAGGGCGGCTCCGGCATCATCTATAATCATATCAATGCACCGAAAGTGGTTCGATGTTTCAATCACATCGTCCACATTGACTACATCTTTTTCGACTCCGATGGTATTTGTCTCAAAAATATACCGTGTCTGATCATGGGTCAGACGACTGCCCTCAATATGGTTCGAATTATAGGTAAGGTCGATCTGAATCTTGTGGTAGATTCCTCCGCTTAATTTTGCTGCTTTCTCCTGCCGCAAGATGTCAAGAAGTGTACTGGCCTCCTGCTTTTTGTTCCGCCGCTCCGGTTTCTGGGCAGTTGCCGGTATATGCCAAGTTTTGCCGATAAGCTTTACATCGGCAATACGGCCCTGGGCACAGTAATTTCGCACGCTTCGTTCTGAAATTCCCCATTTTTTTGCAATTTCAGCCACAGATTGATACTCCATAATTGCCTCCTGTAAAAATATCTTAGACATATTATACCATCTTATCGGCAAAATATCAATCATTCATTTCACGCTAATTATATAGTTATTGCCGATATAGCGTGGCTTGTTTTTCTTGTTTTGAAAATTAATGTTATTACTGGCGCTGCACAGAACCGTTGAATATATCACATTTTTGTGATAAGATAAAACAAATACATTATCGGGAGGCGCACTATGGCGGTTAGTTATAAACGGCTTATGCATTTAATGATAGAGCAGGATGTTTCAAACGCACAACTCATGCGAGATGCTAACATCTCTGCAAATATAATCAAGAAAATTAAAACGGGACAGTATATGGCACTTGATAAAATAGAGAGTATTTGCACTGCTCTCAACTGTACTCCCAATGACATTCTGGAGTTTTTACCGGACGAGAAGGAGGAAACGAAGTGAACGAATATGAAGCATATAAGCTGATTGATGGGGTGAAAACCTTAGCGGAGCACGAGGCAATCATTTTGCATTATAGAAGGACTGGACAATTAGACCGAGAACACGCAATCCAAGTCTATCGAGAGTTTTCTGCAAAGAATCCGGGGTATATAGCCGCAGTTCAGGCACAAACAGCGGTACGCCACGATGGTATTGATGTTTCAATGGCTTCGGATGATGTGATTGTTGGAAATCTTAATCAGCAAATCATGTATTATGGAGGCAAAAATTTATTGGAGGGTCTTTGTAATGGCAAATAAATTGGAATTGACCTGGTATGGGAAAGAAAATGAAATCCGTGTGGAGCCTCGTCTTCTGATTGAGAATGCAGAGCTTTCCAACACCGCTGTGGACCCGGATACAGAAAATATCCTGATTCATGGTGATAACCTGCTGGCACTGAAAGCTCTGGAAAACAAGTATGCAGGACAGGTGAAGTGCATCTATATTGATCCGCCGTATAACACCGGTTCTGCCTTCGAGCATTATGATGATAATTTGGAGCACAGTCAGTGGTTAAATTTGATGCGTCCACGACTGGAACTCTTGTGGAACTTATTATCTGATGAGGGAAGTTTATGGATCAGCATTGATGACGATGAACAGGCATATATGAAAGTTCTGTGCGATGAATTATTTAGTCGTGGTTGTTTTGTTGCATCAATCGTGTGGCAAAAGCGTACCTCTCCAGATATGCGTGCAAGTATTAGCGATGGTCATGAGTATATTTTGGTATATGCTAAAACACCTGACAGATTCAAGCAAACACGTAACAAACTGCCATTGAGTGAAGAACAAGCTAAAAATTATAAAAATCCAGACAACGATCCACGAGGAGCCTGGACCTCAGCAGATTATACCGCCCAAGGATTCCGGCCAAATCAAATGTATGAAATTATTACTCCGGGAGGAACGAAGTTTACTCCACCAGAAGGAAAGTGCTGGAAAAATATCGAAGAAGTGTTTCTAGAACAAGTTGAAGATAATCGTATCTGGTTTGGAGTAGACGGCTGCTCTATGCCACGAAGAAAAACATTTCTTTCAGAGCATGAAGGCGTAATTCCATGGACGTGGTGGACAAACAAAGAAGTTGGTCACAACCAAGAAGCAAAGAAAGAAATTCTTGCATTATTTGGAACAAAGAATGTTTTCGACACACCGAAACCCGAACGTCTGATTGAACGCATCATTCATATTGCCACCAATCCTGGTGACCTTGTTCTCGACTCCTTCCTTGGCTCTGGTACTACGGCCGCTGTTGCCCATAAAATGGGCCGCCGCTACATTGGTATCGAAATGGGTGACCACGCCTATACCCACTGCAAGGTGCGCCTGGACAAAGTAATCTCCGGTGAAGATCAGGGTGGCATTTCTAAAACTGTCAACTGGCAGGGCGGTGGTGGATATAAATTCTATGAATTAGCCCCCACCCTCATCAACCAAGATCCTTTCGGAGAGTACATCATCAATAGTGATTATGATGCTGCTATGCTGGCGGCAGCTGTGGCACTGCATGAAGGCTTTTCCTATCAACCGGATAGCAAACTGTTTTGGAAACAGTCTGTCGGAAACGAAAACAGCTACCTGTTTGTCACGACCCGCCATTTGAATGGTGCCTATCTAGACTCTATTAAAGACTCTATGGAGGAGGGCGAGTATCTGGTTATCGCCTGCCGTTCCTATGAGGGCGGTTTGGAAAAAGCCTATCCCAATATCACGATCAAAAAAATTCCGCAGATGCTACTCAGCCGCTGTGAGTTTGGCAAGACAGATTACAGCCTGAATATTGTTCATCCGCCGGTATATGAAGACGAGGAGGATTGCGATGAATGACAACTATTTTCCCCAGTACACCACTGATTATATCAGCGGTGTTATGTCCCTGCGCAAGCCGCAGACGGTATCTCTGAAAATCCTTAAAGAAATCGTAAACTCTGTCAATCTCCACAAGGGTATGAACTTGAAGGCAGCCCTTGGAAGCGTCCACGCTATGTATCCCATTTGCTCTGACTTTGAGCGTGATTTCATGTCGCTGACTTTTGCACTGGCTACCGGTGTGGGCAAGACTCGTCTCATGGGTGCTTTCATAGCCTATCTTTACACACAGCACAGTATCCGAAACTTCTTTGTTGTGGCACCTAATACCACAATTTATGAGAAGCTCAAGAGAGATCTCAGTGACAACAACAGTCCAAAGTATGTATTTCGTGGACTTGGCTGCTTCAGCACTCCTCCCCAGATTGTTACGGATGATGACTATCGGGAAAAGCAGATTTCTATGTTTGAATCGGATGTACGAATCTTTGTCTATAACATCGACAAATTCAACAAAGAGGGCGCCAACATGAAGAAAGTCAACGAGGTAATCGGTGACTCCTTCTACCAATACCTCTCCAATTTGCCTGATCTGGTTCTTATTATGGATGAGTCCCATCACTACCGTGCGGAAAAAGGTGCCCAAGCCCTTAATGAACTGCACCCGTTGCTGGGTTTAGAGCTGACCGCAACACCTTTGGTAACGAAAGGAAATAAGCAAATCCCGTTTAAAAACGTGGTATATGAGTACCCGCTGTCCAAAGCGATTGAGGACGGCTATACCCGCACACCTTTTGCCGTGACCAGAACGGACATTGATTTCTATAATTTTGGCGACGAACAACTGGATAAGCTGATGTTGCTGGATGGTATTAAGTGCCATGAAAATGCAAAGCGGAAGTTGGAAGCTTATGCTGTTAACAATAGCACGCCTGAAAATCCCATTCGAATCGTAAAGCCGTTTATGTTGGTCGTTTGCAAAGATACCAGCCATGCACAATGGGTCGAACAATTCGTGAAATCCGATGAATTCCGGGATGGTGCATATCGGAACAAAACAATCGTGGTTCACTCCAAGCAGAAAGGCGCTGAAAGCGAAGCCAATACGAAACTGCTTTTGGATGTAGAGAATGCAGATAACCCTGTGGAAATTGTTATCCATGTCAATATGCTGAAAGAAGGCTGGGACGTCAATAACCTCTACACGATTGTCCCTCTGCGCACCGCTGCTTCGAAAATTTTGCGAGAACAGATGGTAGGCCGTGGTCTTCGTCTGCCTTACGGAGAACGTACTGGTGACAAAGATGTAGATGCCGTTATGCTGACGGCTCACGATAAATTCAAAGATATTCTGGATGAGGCTCAAAAAGGTGACTCCATCTTTAAAGCGGGCAATGTTATTAAAGCCGAGGAAATTGAACCGGAAGAAGTAACGTGTACCCAGTTGTCTTTAGAATTAGAGGCAGACAAAACGCTGGAAAATGCCTATCAGCAGACAGGGATTCAGCAAAGCAAAGATACCGATGCACTTCTGCAGAAAACTGCGGAACTCATTCAGCAGGCAGTTACAGAACATATCCAAACCACACCAGAGCATACAGTAACTCCCGTACAAGCCCAGCAGATTGTCGAGCATGTTAAGGAGAAGATTGTAGAGGATCGAGATCTGGGTGAGGTCTTTAGAGAAAACGAAATGCCTATCGCTACTTGGATGCTCCATCAAGCAGAGGAAACGCACCGGGCAGCACAGGCCAAATTTATTCCCATTCCTCGCATTAAGATTACGGATGCCGGGGTGGAAGAATATGTCTTTATAGATTTTGATCTGGATTTAAGCGACTTCAAACACGCACCAATTCAAAATGAACTCCTATTGCAGAACCTGGAAAACATGCAGGATCGGCAACGTATCAAGGGAGATGCCATTGATTTTGAGGGGTATAATCCCAAGAAGGTCATTCTGGAACAACTGAGATCCAAGCCTGAGATTGACTATGAGAAATGTTCTGTGTTGCTGTTTAAACTGATTTCACAGCTTTGCGACCATTATGAAAAACAGTTTGGAACGAATGGTATGCAAAACATCGTGATGATGCACAAGCGTGATATTGGAAATCAGATTTATAAGCAGATGATGCAGCATTTTTACTGTGAAAATGGCTTTTTACAGGAGGAAGTTATTGGCACTAGAAAGTATAATCTGGCGCAATCATATCATTACACAGAATCTGTTAGCCTGTTCGATAATTTTACTTCTGAGATCCATTCTGTCTTGTTTACCGGATTAAAACGAAGTGTATTCGACTGTGCACAATTTGACAGCAAGGAAGGCGAACTGACACTTGCCAGAGTGTTGGATACCGACAGTGATGTGCTGAATTGGTTGCGGCCACACCCGAAGGAATTCAATATCACCTACAACCATGGACATATTTACGAGCCTGACTTCGTAGTAGAAACAGAACACACAATATATCTTGTTGAAGTGAAGGGTGAGGACAGGCTTAAAGAAGCAAGTGTAATTGCTAAGAAAAAGCGTGGTATCCAATACTGTGAAGTAGCCTCACGCTGGGGCAAAGCCAATGGCTATAAGGAATGGAAATATTTGTTTATTCCCTCCAAGCAAGTTATGCCGAATTCCTCATTTATGCAGTTGGTACGGCAGTTTCAAGAGCTGTAGAGATAAGGTACAATAAGTTGCGCAAATACAAAAAGACATGGTTTGCAGATCTCTGGTAGAATGAAGTTGCGATACACCATTCTGAAAGGAGACAGCAAACCATGTCTGAAAAAATTGTACAGCTAAATGAGGAAGTAATCAAGGGGCAGCTGAAAGAGCTTGTTCGTGGCAGTGTAGAGGAAACCCTGAATGAGATGCTGGAAGCAGAAGCTGAAAAGCTAACCCAGGCTGCCCGATATGAAAGGAATGAAGCTCGTCAGGGCTACCGCAGCGGCCATTACGACCGAAATCTCACCACCACATCTGGAGATGTTACCCTGCATATGCCTCGTTTGAAAGGGCTGCCTTTTGAAACAGCCATTATTGAGAGATATCGCCGGCGTGAGAGCAGTGTGGAGGAAGCTCTCATTGAAATGTACCTGGCTGGCGTTTCCGTGCGCCGTGTGGAGGACATCACAGAAGCTCTGTGGGGCAGCAAGGTTTCTCCTGCCACCATCAGCGAACTGAACAAGAAAGCCTATGTTCACATTGAAGATTGGCGGAACCGCCCGCTTCAGGGCGGGAAGTATCCCTATGTCTATGTGGACGGGATCTATCTGCGCCGCAACTGGGGCGGAGAATACGAAAATGTTGCAATTTTGGTTGCAATCGCCGTCAATGAGGACGGATACCGTGAAGTATTGGGTGCTGCCGAAGGGATGAAAGAGGACAAGGCCAGTTGGGTCAGCTTCTTTCAGTGGCTCCGTGGCCGAGGCCTGGATGGCGTAAAACTCATTGTTGGCGACAAGTGCATGGGTATGCTGGAAGCTGTTGGAGAAGTGTTCCCTGAGGCGAAGTACCAGCGTTGCACGGTTCACTTTTACCGCAATGTATTCTCTGTTGTACCCAGATCCAAGGTGAAACTGGTATCTAAAATGCTCAAAGCAATCCATTCCCAAGAGAGCAAGAAAGCATCCAGAGAAAAGGCTAAAGCCGTGGTAGAAGAACTGCGTGCTATGAAGCTGAAGGAAGCTGCCAAGAAGGTTGAGGACGGTGTAGAAGAGACGTTAACCTACTGCGACTTTCCCTTTGAGCACTGGACCAGAATCCGCACCAACAATGTGATTGAGCGTTTAAACCGGGAAATCCGACGCCGCACTCGTGTGGTGGGTACTTTCCCGGATGGTAATTCGGCCCTGATGCTCGTTTGTGCCAGACTTCGCCATGTTGCCGGCACACAGTGGGGTAACAAAAAGTACATGAACATGAAGCACTTGGAGTCGGCCTTTGAAGACGGCTCTATTGCAGGCTGACCTCATTCACACAGGGGTCTGCAAACCATTTTGCGCATAAATCTTGACAGTACCGTTAATGTATATCCAGCTTTAATACAAATACTATCATTATATATTTTCCATGTCAATAAAAGCAAAATACACTAGAAATTTGTTTTTCACCTTTTCCTGAAAACCTCATTTTCACCATAAACCCCCAAATAAACCCCTGCGGGATTTTCAGCTCTTCGAAAATCCCGCAAAAAGTATAGAAAAAGACCGGAATTCGTATGAATTCCGGTCTTTTTATGGTTGCGGAGGCAGGACTCGAACCTACGACCTCCGGGTTATGAGAACTTTTCAGGATATAACGGGTTCGTAATTTGCTTGCTTTGCGTGAGATTACGACTGTTTTATGAGTGTAAAAGTTTGAAATTCCTAGAACGTCCAAATTGGCGAGAATCCTGTAGGGGTCAAATTGGGGTCAAAAAATTAAGGGTTCTAAGCGTTGCAGCTTTTTTGGCAATTATCTAGAATCGATTTGTGCACATAATAGATTTGGGTAAGTGCATCGTGCTAATAGCAATTATGGATTTGAGTATCTTGGCAGACACTTATTGCTGAGTAGTAACATAGCCAATGTAAGTGAGGAGCATATATTGCGATAAAAAGCCATTCGTGAAAAAAGATTAGGCATTCACAATGCTCTACTATTACTTTTTAATGCTTCAGCTGGTTTTATCAACAGAAATATTGACTCCGCAATAGCATCATTTCGCATAGGCAATTTTGTTGTCCCACCTGACACCAACAATTCATTTTGAAAAATTGTGCATAATAGTTGCATCATCATTTTCCATTGATTTGTCTGCATAATAGCAAAAACTAATGCTTTTATCATTGCAAAAATTTCTAAACAGTGATGGCCTCAAAAGTTTTGTTTTATCTGAATTAAATTCGCTTCTTTGCCTCCCATCTGGATTTCTTCGAACTTTATTGCAATAGATCTTATTAGGATCTTCAGAATCACTCCGACTAAGCGAATGCACCATTGCATTCTTTTCTATTTCAGAAATATTATTGGGCATATTTGTAGGGATTACTCTCCCCAAGATTTCAGTGAATTGTTGAAGAATATCCCCAAGGTTTTCTGTATATTCAATTCCAAAATATTCTCTCAATGTGCGCGGATCGGCAATCAGTCCGTTAATATTTGCCTCAACTGGAAAGTCGTCTAATAAATTATCTTTCTTCATAAAATGCAATTTCACAAGTGCATACTGACTGACTCGTTTCTCAGTTCCAACAAATCTTTTTACGAGGACAATATATTCAATCCTTTTATAGTGAAATAGAAAACTACATATTGTCCACCCCTTGCTCTGCATATCGTTTTTTAATTGCTTTAAATTCTCTAATCGCATATCATTGTCCTTTCTTTGAACGATATTTCTTGTTGTTCCTTTTCGGACGATCTTATGTCTGATATACATTACTTCTTTGCCATCTTTCTGCTGAAACGACTTCAAGGGGTTTTTTATTAATAATTGCCTGATTTTTATCAATGGTCTGCTCTGCCCACGTTTCATCTCCATTGAGGTCAATTCTGAAAGACTTTACGAACTGCTTTTACGACCATCTTGTTTGATGATGAGATTGCTGTTCTTATCATGCTCGTACCCATAACACTTTCTGTCATATAATTTTGAAGTGCTCTGGGCAGCTTGTTTTCTATGCCTTTACTTTATGCTGTTATCTCGGTACTCATTTTCTGTTTGTGAAATTGATTCGATAATACCGAAGTAGCTTATATAAGAAAGGGGGGGCTTATTCTCTGCCCAACAACCAATCCACAGACACATTCAAGATGTCTGCCAGGGCATTTAATTCAATATCGGATACCGGCCGTTTTTGCCCTTCCAATAGCGACAGTGCAGGAACGCTCAAATCTACACCCGCCAGTTGCAGTTTAGCAAGCAGCTCTACTTGTTTCATTCCCTGGGCTTTTCTTGCTTCGGTAACGCGGGCGCCAATTAGATTGCGATTTCCCAGTTCTAGCTTCCTTGGTTTCAAGCTGCCCACCTCCTATATAAGCTCATTATATGGAAGAATACACTTGATTTATTTGGTAATACCAAATATAATGAAATAAAGTTGGTAATACCAAATAAAAGGAGGGGAGGAAATGAGTAGCTGTTTCTTTATTGGACATAGAGAAACTTCTGAGGAAGTGCTCACTGCGTTAGCCAATGCGGTAGAGCACCATATTACGCAATATGGTGTAACAGAATTCTTTGTTGGGCATTATGGTGGGTTTGATCGTATGGCTGCACAGACAGTAATCAAAGCAAAAGAACGGCATCCGGAAATTACGCTGTCAATGCTTCTGCCATATCATCCCAAAGTGCAACCGATTCAAATACCGGAAGGATTTGATAACACCTTCTATCCACCGGGCATGGAGATTATTCCACGGAAATATGCCATCATACATGCTAATCAGTATATGGTGGACCATGTGGATCGCGTGATATCTTATGTTTGGCATACAGCCAGCAATTCCAGAAATCTACTGATATATGCAAAGGCACATGGAACAAAAGTTTACAATCTATATTTTAACAGGTAAGAGGAACACAGAGAGATGGAAGCGCTTCTATTTGGAGTTTATTTGGCGTTGGGGTATTGGGCCGTAGGTGTGGTGTTTTTTGATGGCAAAATTGTAATTCACACCTTCGGCAGCCTCTTTTTAAAGAAACTAAGTCTGGGATTTATATTAGGACTTGTGATTATTCCATTGGCGATCATAAAACGAATTATTTTTAAGAGATAAGGAGACAGAGGATGAAATCATTAAAGGATGAAATTGGAGAGAATCTGGACAAATTCAATAAGCCTGCCAAGCAAACACTGCGCAACATTCGAGACGGGATTTCGGATACGATCAGTGATGCAAAAGCTGATAGGGAAGAAGGCGCAAAACCCCGAAAAAGGGGCTGTATATGGAAGGCCATTAAATGGTACTTGATTATATGCATTGCATGTATTCCACTTAGCCAATGCATGGATGATTCCAGTAGCAGTTCTGTCAATCAGAATCAAACAGCTGCTGTAGTGACGACAGAAACAATAGTAGAAACAGAAGCTCAGACCACACCTTCAACAGAAATCCAACCGAATACAGAACCTCCAGTAGAAACAGTTGCTGTGACAAATCCATCAACGGAAGCGCTGGTTGAGACAGAGGCTGTTATTGATTCAGTTCCTCCAACGGAAGCACCAGAACAAACAGAGGATCCGTCTGATGAAGTGTTTCCCTACCTTGTAGCACAGGAACGGTATTGTAATGAAAAGGGAATTCAGTTGAATCGCTTTCCCAATAAAGAAAAAGAACTGGCCAAATGGCTTAATACAAATCCAAATGAGAACTATTATGTAGAAACAGATAACGTTTTTGGCCAAGATCGATTTAAACGGACGGAAATACCCGATGGGTATATTTACTGTGGTCAATTAAAAGACAATCGCCCTAATGGATATGGCATACTGTTTAAGCAAAGCGATTCAACCTATGGCTTAACCACAATCAACAATTATGCTTACGATTTGGCTTACATCGGAGAATTTAAGGATGGCCAATTTGACGGCTTTGGCTACCAGTTTACCAAAACAACAGGTGAAGGGGAGTACATATTACACTCGCTCTGTACATATGCGCCAGAAACGCCTGAATATGCTGCTTACTATCTTGTGTGGGTAAACTATGTAGAGTACTATGGAGAATTCTCTAAAGGAGCAAGATCCGGTTTAGGTAATACTTTCTATTTAAGTGACATGCTATTTGGATTGCCAGAAAAAGCCTTAAACGAAATTGATATTAATCACCCTACATACTCGGGTATAGACGTAGGTGAATTTCAGTCAAATGAGTTAAATGGGGAAGGCAAAATGTACATTTCCGGATATCTATGGTATGAAGGCGGAATAAAAGATGGCACTTGTCATGGGTATGGTAAGCGCTATTATTATGGATCAACGCAGCTTGAGTATGAAGGGGATTTTAAGAATGATGAACGCCACGGTACCGGAACCAGCTATTCAGAGAGTGGCGAGGTTATCTATAAGGGTAAGTGGCGATATGACGATTATGATTAACGAATTGAATGTAGCAGGGTCAGAAAGACCCTGCTACATTTTTTGTGCTTTTGATTAGGTATTCTTTCAAAGATGTTTTCGGAATCCTCCACACTCTTCCGTTTTTGTATGCTTTCAGCTTACCAGTATTTAGAAGCTCGTACATGGCATTATATCCCACCCTCAGAGCCTCGCAAGCCTCTTCTACCGTCAAAATATCCGGGTATTCATCAAACATCACATGTCCTCCGGAATTGAAGTATCACGGCAATTCATGGGGCACAACGCTGAATCAAGAGAGCAGGCGCTGCATAAGCATCGGGGTTCTTTTGCTTGATTTTTTCTGCGCATAGGCGCTGCCTTGCGTTGATACAGATCCAGTTTTTCAGCTTGCTGAATAATTGCCGGTTCTGTCCGTTGCAGTATGACCGCAATTTCAGAAAGTCCAATTCCATCATAGAACAGGCTGACCAGCTGATCTTTTTCGTCATCCTTCCAGTAATCTCCTTCACGCTCCAGGCGTACGGTACGATTTCTCATGTTTTTGATGGTTTGATTGTTCATGATTTTACATGATCCTCCTTGATATGATTTTATTTCTATGTTCTTAAAATTAAAAAGAAAACACCGCAGAATCAGGAATAATCCCCTTCGCAATGAAGGGGATTATTCTCTTCCTAAGACTTGCTTTGCCTCCAGATCATATATGTGGTCAAGGCGAGGCTTGCACCTTTGGCGAAGCACTCAGCCAAGACCACAAAGGAAATCATTTTAGCAGTAGGCCGTTTTCAGCAACAGCATCTGCTATGCAAACGATTGCCAGTGTCACGGTAAAGCCCAGAACAAAGAATCCGATCTCACTCATAACGCATCTCCCTCACTTTCCTGTAAAATGATGACTTGGATAACTGTAATTGCTTCATAGCGCTTACTGCGGTGATATCACCCCTTTTCCATGATGAGACCACCGTATTAAAATCAGGCGGCACAACAGCTTTGCGCCCCTTGTATTTACCCTGTTGTTTGGCAATTGCAATTCCTTCTTTCTGTCGTTGTAAAATGTACTCTCGTTCCAACTCAGCCACAGCGCCAAAGATTGTCAGCACAAAACGGCCGCTGGGCGTGGATGTATCCAGCGACTCTTTCTTTGAGACAAACTCCACCCCTTTGTCGGTAAGCTGCTGTACCAATTCCAGAAGATCCCGGGTATTACGGGCAAACCGGCTGATGGATTCCACAATGACTGTGTCACCCTGTCTGACAAAACTCATCATCTTTTTCAGCTCTGGTCTTTCCACAGACTTGCCGCTCATCTTGTCGATAAACACCTGGTCAACGCCCAGCTCCTGCATCAGCACTTCCTGTCTGGCGGTATTCTGGCCGGCGGTGCTGGTTCGGATGTAACCAATTTTCATGGCTCCTCCCTCCACAGTCCCAATAGGGTTCCTTTTTTCGTGGCACGTGCCAAAATTCCGAAACCGACTCTATTGGCACGCTTTTGAGCCCCATTTTGAAGTCCCATTAGGCTATACCCTATTGGGACGGTTCTACATGGGAATGAACAGCTCCGGATAATGAAACACCTCCTCGTATTTCTTCATCAGCTCCTTGCTGAGAGAGTCAAAATCCCCATCACCCAGACCGCAGATGAAGAACGCACCACAGATGATATCATAGACCTCACCAGTGTCCGGATGCCGTAAGGCTCTGTTCAACTCCATGCCCAGCAGTTTTCCCTCATCGTTGCACACCAGTGCCACCGGATCTGCAAATGGATAAACAGCCTGAATCATCCCACCCACAAGCTCCTGCATGGATTTCAGACTGCCGTCAATGGTCACTGCCTTTGGAGCCTCTCCCTGATCGATCAGCAACACGTTCATGGTTATCCCCTCCTTAATAATATTCGCACCCGCAATGCAGGACTTCCTCAATTTCCTCTGCAGAGAATCCTTCTTCCAGAAGTTCGTCGATCTGCTCCGGATCATAGCCATAGTACGGAGCCACAGCCTTCAGATCCTCTACATAATTGTCTTTGGCAGCAGTTCTGGATTTCTTCGGCTCGTAGCTGGGCCACCGATACCAGGAAGGGTTGTAAAAGCTGTCAAAGAGCTTGCTATCATCAAAGCTGCTGCGGCTCTGGTGACCTTCAGCGTCAATACACAGGATCTGACCGCAGTAAAGATCGACTCGCTCCGGCTTACCCAAGGCGAAAGGCAGTTTCTTCAACGCTTTCTTGAGAATCTCCTCGGTGCTTGCGTACAGGTACAACCCCAACTCCGGATAATGGTAGATGCACATGGGATTGTCGCCCTTTACAAAGTACAGCTCGTTCCGTTCACTCAATACCGTGATGGTAAAGGTGCCTTCCAGTTCTTCTGCCATGTGTCGAAGGCTAGAGAAGTTCAACTCTCCGTACTGCTCCAGAAGCTGCACCGCCACATAGCTGTCTGTCTCGATTTTGGATTCCGGCAGACTGTGCTTTTTCCGAAGCACCTTGTCGTTGTACAGGACCCCGTTGTGAGCCAACGCAAATCTCTGATTTTCAACCTTGCCGGGGAATGGATGGTTGTTCGGATTCCATTTCTCCGATCCTTGTGTGGTCATACGTGTGTGACCCATGATAACATTGGCAGTGTCAGGCACTCGGAAAAACATCTTGTGGGCGGGCAGCGGCCGTTTGTAGATTTTCACACCGTTTCCATCGTTGTAGGCAATGCCGGTAGCATCCGTTCCACGGGCTTCACAAGCGGTGGACAGCACGGACAAAATCTTGCTCTTCTGCTTCTGGGATAGGGTGTCCTTATAATTATGTAAACCGAATAAGCAGCACATCAGATTTCCTCCTCCATTTCAACCGGCTCATTCACATAGAGCCTGCGCTCTTTCAAATACTGAACAAGCTCCGGATACTCTGAGCATCCGGAGACAAATGTAGACCATGTCATGGCCTTGATTTCCTCGTCGGACAAATAAAGAGCCACATCGCAGATCCGATGGATCATTTGCAACATGGCAATTAAGGTATTCAGTTTCAGCGTTCCACGAAAAATGCGGAACTCAATGGTGTAGGTGTTGCACAGGTTGACACTGGTATAGCGTTCCCCGCGATACCCCTTTTTGACTTCCTTCAGAAGCTCTTTCGGATGATCCTTGTAGCCATACCGCATAGCCCAGCGCTCCAGCTGAGCACGTGTCCGCCGGCTGAAACGCAGCAGTTCTTCCCAATTCTTCTCAAAGAAGTACAGCACCCTAGCGATGCATTCATCCTGTTGCTCTTCTGTTTCACCAAAAGCGGTGCGGTTCACGTGGATATGTAGGCCACAGGTTCTGGCCTGGTGGGATGTGTAACCCATGGACTTTGCTTTACTTAGGATCTTGTCCCAGGGAAAATGATTCAAGTGGTAGTCCAGGGTCATCGGATGGGTCACCAGTTCAAAGCCATCCTCCAGGGAGCCATCGTGCTTGCAGTAGAGATGCTCGTCATTGGAATTGGCGATTTCCAAAATCTTTCTGGCAGCTGCGTTACTTTCACCAGCTCCGTCAATTTCCAGCTCTACACCGAAATAGCGGCTGCCGTCACCGTAGAAAATAGGGTCCGGCTTGTAGTAGTAATCGTGAATTGGGCGGCTGTCCTGATATCGGCTATTGCAGTCCTGGCACAGTGCTTCATCACAGTCGTCATCCTGGTAAAATGCATCTACCTCGCTGATAATCTGACCACAGCGAGTACAGCGTGTGTAATAGCGGTCATAGCAGCTCTGGCACAGGTGAATATGCTCACCCCCGGCATTGTCATCGGTCCAGATTCGGTCGCCGCACCGGTCGCAAAATGTGGTTTCGTTGGACAAGCAGTCATCGCACAGCAACTGATCATCAAACTCAAACAGTTCCTCCACCGGGTGCATATTATGACACACACTACAGGCTACCATTTCTTCCATTTTGTTTTTACCTCCATAAAATAAAATAAGCCCGGAGTTTTTCACTCCGGGCTTTCTATAGAGATAATATGTGGTTGAAATACAGGTAATTAGCGATTTCCAATTGATTCAACGATATGCTCGATGTATGTTGTTGTGCTATTGCACACTTAATATCTCCCTTAGTATGTTTCGGAATAATTTCCAGCTTTAGATGAGCAGATATGCATTTTCGAAAACTGGGTGGAAACGGCTACTTGTGTTGTGAGGACAGCTAATAATTTTTCGCTGAAGTTAATACACTCTTCCGTGCTCAAACGGCAAAAAATCGTCTTGAGAAAATGTTTTACTATGAAATCTTTCATACGTGGCATCTATGCGGCATACTTCTGTTCTACTGTCATATAAGTCACGCAAATCGTGCACAAGTTGAATGCAGACAACATTTCAATCGTCAAATTCTCTAGGTTGTGAAATTAAATAAACATTTCAACAGCACTCCACACATCGGAAATAGGTGCAAGGCTTAAACAACTCCATAGGAATCAATCACCTTCTGAACCGGCGCAATAACAGATTCAGATTCTTTGGTCAGGTTTCCATCTTCAGTAAGTATCGGCGTATCTAGTACCGTTTTAATAGCTTTTGCAATGGATAGATTTGCTGCGACAACAGCCTTTTCGTTGTCACTATAGTGCGAATATTCCGCTCCAGTGGTTTGGATAATTTCTTCCAAAGAGTCAATTAATGGTTCAAAAATAGCGTCAAGTTTGATAAGAAGACGTTCAAACATACTCGCACGCATACGAATTGCTTTACAGAGGATTTGAACAGTTTTAGCTTCCTCTGCATATTCCCTGGCCTGTGCCAAATTGGCGTATGCGGCTTCTTTATTTGCGCTAGCTTTGGCACCTACAACAAAGCCCATAACAGCAAGGGCAGGACCTGCGACCAATCCCCCTAAAACTACTGTGCCACCAGCTATACCAAGACCACCAACAGATAATGCTCCACCACCAAGGAATGCAAGTGTTGCATTGGTGGCGGCAACACCGCTTAACGATGCAATCGCTGTTCCTGTGGTAGCACACGCGCCCAACGCCATAGCTCCGCTATAGGCGCCAAATGCTGTAACAGCACCTAAGGCAGCACCGCCAGCCATTCCGCTGACAATAGAAGAGGCCACTGCACTCATTTTCTTTAGTTCAATAAAAGCTTGCTTATCAATAGTAAGCTTATTTGTTTCGCTTAATCCGGCAGAATCGGTTAGCTCAATGTTATGGATTTGCTCAAATAGGCGAATAAAGGAGTTCATGCTATTGTGTAGAATCCAGATTTTCTTAAGTCCCAAATTCTCAATTGCTTTTACGCTATTTTGGCGACAGCCATTTGCACGTTCCGTTGCACTATTGATTATACTTTGCGCACATTGATTGGTATCGTTGGCGTCATTTTGATCAATTCCAGCTTTTATTCCTTTGCCAATTCCAATAGCTGTTGTACCCGCACCTATTCCAATCAATAATAAAGGTATGAGCATTATGATCTTTCCTCCTTACATAATATCTGCTTCCGAAATCGACATCTTCACAGCAGCGGTCAGGGAATCTATATTTCGATCAATTTCTTCGATGGCAGAACGAATCTCTTCACATGTTTTTGATGTTGTCTGCAACCACTCTTTTTGATTTTCTAAAGTCAAAATCGTTTCCGCAATGTCGTAAAGTTCGTGAACAAGAGTGGCATCTACTTTCCAATGTTTAACCAAATATGTGATTATATCTATTTCAGCATTAGACAACACCGTATCGACATATCCTAAATTAATCAGTGTCCAGATAGTCTGAGCATGTATTTTTTTGTCAGATCTGAAATCGCAAAATGGAATGAGAGATGAATTTTGATTCACAAGTTTCTCAATTTCTTTAATTGCTGTTTTGGTGTCTATCTGGGCATATTGCTTTTGTAGACAATCGCAAAATGCCATATATTCCTGACGACATGGCGCTGAAAGATTCATTTGTGAAATGATTTCGTTGAGATAATGCATTTCATCAGCAGAAATACTTCCATCAGCATGTAGGAATAGGTAATAGATTTTTAATTGCCTGAGTTTATTTGAGGTCCCAAAGAACATTTTACGCCTCTCTTTCATATTTTTACAGCATAATTGTTTTATTGTCTGCCATCAAGGAATCCAATTCATCCGTACAAGAGAATAACGCCTCACCTCCAAGTGATTTTGTAATACTGTTGGCACCATCGATTAGCAGATTTACGTTTTGAGTATTAATTGATGCATGAATTTGATTAAATGCACTGTCAAATACAGCGGTATAATCCGAAAGATAATTTCGAATTGCTAACTCTATCTCGAGTCTGTACTCGCGAATGGATTGTATAGCCTCTTCACATTCAGCTTCGATCAACAAACGCTGCTCATGAGCCATTTGCTCTTCTTTTAACGCGGATAATAGATTTTCATAGTACATGGTAGAAAGCGTATAGCCAAACATGCCACCAACTAAGCCGCCTATGATAGGAAAGGGAATCACGGTTTGTCCAACTGTCGCTCCCAACGCTGAAGCAGTCATAGCGGCTCCTTTTTCACCCAATTCGCTAAGACACTCTATACCGGTGATTTGACCGCTTGAATATTTCATTAACGTTTTTCCTGTTTCAAGTGCTGCTGTAACAACCGTTCCAGGAAGATTCGTCTTAGAAAGGACACGGATACAATTATTGTTGGCATTTTGCATGCCGCCTTTAAGGGCTGATCCTATAAAACCCGTCGCATAACTAAGTCCTGCTGCAGTGACAGTGTCACCGGCCATAGATGCTACTGCCTCCGGTGGATCTTCATCGCCTTTGATAACAGCAACGGCATTTCGTATAAAAGACATTCCTCCACCGATAATTGCTCCTGATTTAGCGGCATCAACACCGGCCCGATGGGAGAATTGGGAAATATCCATTGCCGTCGAAATCCGTGGATGAAGTCGGGCTACTATAGCTTCTTCTTTGCTCAATCTACCTTTTCTCAGACTTGAGCGCGTTTTCTCCAGCCTGTCCAACGCAGTCTCCTTGCTTTGAACGAGCTCGGTTTTTCCCTCTAATTCAGCTGCCTGAATCTGCCTTTTGGTTTTGTCAATCCGTGAAGATAACTCTTTCTGGACATCCTCATAGAAATCCTTTGGGATTTCTATTGATGCTTCAGCCTCTCGATATTTATCGTATTTTTTGGACAACAGCATTTGACAACATCTTTTGGGATTATCTCCCACATATTTAAGCTGTCTTCCTGTTCCTTCAATGTATGAGCCAGCTTTATCTATGGAAACAATATCAAACAACTGATCGTTGGTACCACCTATCACTTGTCCATTTGCAGTTTGGCATTTAGGAAGATCGTCTGTGCGTGTTGAGCGGATTCTATTACCAGCAATGATTCTTTCGGCGTTTTCTTGAGCAACTGTCTTGGCTTCTGCAGAAAAACCTGCCTGCGAATTGATGCATGTTTTAACATTATTGTCATTAATGATACTTTCGGAGATTGATTTTAATCCCTTCTTCATAGTCTTGTTTATCTCATTATCTTTGCCACTGTATGCAACCACAAATTCTTTGGTTGCAGAACCATAGCGCTGCACGACCTCAGCTTGCGCGCCAACAAGGCTAACGTGTTCTAGCAGACGCTGGCGGTCGCCTTTATTAGAATTTTTAGATTTAAGCACTCCATATCCCCCTCCTTTATTGTAATTTTAACGCAGTTGTTGCTTCCTATATAATCTTGCTTCCTGCAGTATTTGGCCAATTACATTATAGCACATAAATATTGCAAAGGTGAACATCAGGTGAAATTAAGTTCTGCACACAAAAATATGATGATCACCTTTGCAATCAAGGCTGTGATCAGCTTCATTGTATTGTATCATATGTGTTATTAACTGGACTTTACACCTTTACATATAACCGTAGGCGATGGAGTCAAAAATAGCACAACCCCTATATAGTAAAAATATAGGTCTCTACTTGAGATGAAAAATGAGTGCTGGTAAAGTGATACATCTGCTTTGACGTTTGTCCATGGCGATATGTGGCTTAAGTAGAATAATGACATTAATCCACTGTCATCCATCTCTTTGAAAGAAGTTTAATGGCGGTGAATTTATATGCGCTTGGCTTGGATGATGGGGATTCTGTAAAACTGACTGTAAGACTGATCCTGAAGTCAGCTTCGTAGCTGAAATATGGCCTGGTTTCGTTCGGTTTTACTATACTTGTACAGTTAGTATGATATGTGATATCTTCAGTTTCGGCTTGTACATGATTTTTGCAAACTATGTGCAAATGGATTCCAAACCAGAAAATCTGTGATATGGTAAATCCAGATCACAAAATATTGTGTGATGCGGCTGAAGAGAGACTTTCAGTATGTTTTGCTATTTTTCAAAGTCCGTTTTCTCTTTTATGCGGCTATGCGACTCATATTTTGGGATCGCTACAAAAAAACTAGCAAAGGAGTAGTAAAAACTATGGCAGTAAATGGTTATACAGGCTATGGTTATCAAATGGTTGATTCTTCGTGTGCAGCAAATGGGGGTGCCTTACAGTATCCTTACGCTCAATCTACAATGTATATGGATACAATTGTAGCAGGACAGAATATGACGAACCAGCAATTATCGATGATGGCGAACGATCTTAGAAATGTATGCTCTTTGGTCGAATCATCTCAGTTACTGAAAGAAAAAGAAAATTATGGTGCAGAAGAAGCGTACTCTCAGATAATTCAGAATCCCAATGGACTAACTGTCTTTGATAAGTTAGGCTATCCCCACATTGTAGTTGAAGCAAGGCTTGAATATGCCTTCCGAATTCGTGCTGATGGTCGATATTGCCAACCGGATGTCTATGTTATTCAGTTTGTGAATGCGAGGCCTCTGGTTATTGCAGAAAAGGAGTTTCAAAAGCCTGAGTTACTCGTGAACAAGCTGTCTAGTGCAGTGGGAAAGCCGGTTGCTCGTTTGCGCAGTACGCGAAAGATTGGGCAGCTTCTTCAAAACTTTTTCTCTGCTGCAGCAAAGGAGCTATATATTCCGTTCTATTCTGGCTGGAAGCAGGTAGACGATCGATGGCACTTTTGCTTGTTAGGCTCTAGCACACATGGACAAATTCCATTAAAACTGCCGGTAACACAACAGCTTCCCGATATTCTTGAGAGAGAGGTACCACCTTTGGCTGCATCAGAGACACTCCATGCGGTGAATCGGATATCGGCGCTCATGAAAAGTATTGAATCTAGTGAGCTCCAAAGTACGATTTTCCTTTTCATTCATGTTTCATCGATCTACAGTTTATTGGGGGGAATTGGATTTTCACCACGTCTAGGGCTTTGCCTCTACTCTCCAGAGCCACAGGTTTTGGCCTGTTTGGAAAAAATGTTCAGTTGGTATGGAGATTCCAGGATTGAGCTGAGCATCCCTGGCAAGGAATTTCTGCGTCGACTCATTGAGCGCAAGGACCAGCCCTTGGTTATACGGGATTCTTCTCAAAATGAAAAAAATGAGAAGGTGCTGTTGAATGCTATGGAAACGAACAGTATCCCTTCTGTAGAACGAGATTGCGGTGAACAGGCATTTCAAGCATTGCCCATTGTACTTAGCAGTAGCTTAAGTACATTAAGCGTTTCTTCCAAGTTTGTTCTGCTAGAAGCGCTGGCAACAGATCTGAAAGAGAATGCATTTGCCTCCATTTCAAACTTAATGAGGTATCTACCGGACTATATGAACGCTTTTGCACACTATGTGTCAGAGCACGTTCATGAACTAGAACATGAGATACAGACAGCGACGAACGATATTCTGACATCGTGTCCTGAGGATGTTGCACTGACTGAGGATGCTTTGACTATGCTCGGAATTCTGATGGGCGTTCAGAATGTGGTACGAGCATATCACAGAGATCTTTCGCCTTCGAATGATTTAGCTGAGGATTTGCGATCTTTGCTTCCGTCAGATTTGCCTAAGGCGCTGATGAGATTGCTGCAGCAGAGCTCAGCATATGCTGACAGTGATTTGGCTGTAGCGTCTAAGTTTAGTGCGATTGTTCTGGAGAACATCAAGTCGGGTAACCTTGATATGCGTGGTGCCCTTACTGGTATGCAGTTGAACAGCTTTGGTCAAAGTAAGTTAGGAGTGGTCTATCAGGATGAAGATTTCTACTATTTTACTCGCCAGGCGTTTACCTCTATATGCCGTAGGTGTCAGATGAGTTCGCCTATGGTCTTAAATGCACTGAATGCACAGGGCATCCTTTCTGGTACACCTGTGAATGGCTCAACTTTTCTGACTAGGAAAACAGTTGTGGAGCAGGATGGGCAGAAAAGTGTTAAGGCATTATACAAGATTGAGCAGGCTGTGCTCGAAGAATATTCCAGTTTTTAGTTAGGAGAGTATCATCATGAGATTAGAACTACAGTTAGGCACGTCTGCTGCTGGTCAGCCATTGATTTGGAGTAACCCTAATAATGGGCATATGTTCATTAGTGGGAAATCTGGCGTTGGAAAGAGCTACCTGCTTAAGAGCCTCATTCCACAGCTCCCACCACAAGGGGTTCGAGTGTTCATCTTTGATTGCTCAGCAGATTTTATATCGGAAAATGGGAATCCGCCTCAGTGGCCGGTTGCGGACACAGAGGTCTTGGATCTTCACGATTCACGGATAAGCCTGGAACCGTTTTTGCCGAGGTATCCGGGAGAAACAGCGGGGGAGATAGCCAATCGGTTTTCTGATACCCTGCGTACAGGACTTCGCCTTGGGGATAGTCAATGGGCCTATGTCTCAAATATGATTGAGGAAGGCATTGCGAAAGGCGAGGGGTACTCTATTCAAGCTCTCATCGATGCTGTAGAAGATGATACTAAAGGAAATGATACAGCTAAACGACTGCTCCCTAAGTTGAAGAAATTGGGGAGTCTACTTCCAAAAGGGAATGAGCCGTATGAATGGAGGCTTAATGAGCCTGGTATTACCGTTATAGACCTACACCATGTTTACGACATTGCTGCTCAAGCTATTTTGATTGAGTTACTGCTTGGAACGATTTGTGGTTTGCGTATGTCCGGTGTTCCCAATGAGGATCATCCGGTTGTCCTAGTATTCGATGAGTGCCAGCGACTACGCTTGAAAGAAGGGTCTTTTGCAAACAGAATTCTTCGGGAAGGACGTAAATTTGGTTTATCTGGATGGTATAGCACTCAGTGGGTTTCTCGCCCGGAAGAGCAGCAAGCACTGGGGCAAGCGGCACTCCATATCCATTTTCATCCTGATGCCTCCAATTTGCATAAAACTGCACTTTCCCTGGGCCTTCAGGACAAAGCTAAGATTTCGCACTATGAACATCGATTAGCTTCGTTGAAGAGAGGCTGTTTTATGTACCAGGACGGTAAAAAAATAAGATTTAATAAAGTGTCATGAGGATTTGAGGCGTGTGTCATGCAAGTGACACACGCCGTTGCTTCTTTAGCTGGTATTGGTGTTACGTACTGGGGGTAATCATTAGCACCTGCTGGTTTGGCTCAATAGGAATTTGATTTACGGGGATCGGCTGCGGTGGAATTATACAGGTTAGCAATTCTTCCTGTATATCCTCGCGGATCATCATAAGCCCTTGATTGAAATCGGTTCCATAGTATGAGATACTTGGAAAGTTGGGACATGCGATGTCGATCGGGCCGTTGGGCGTAAATGTAATCACAATCGGATAAGGCTGATTGCTTCCGGTAACTTGGGGTGCAGTGAACAAATCTTCCATCAATGCCATTCCTTCATGCTTATGCTCATTCAAAACATGAGTATATGTATCAGAGGTGAAAGCAACTGACGCATGTCCAAGTATTATAGATAATGTCTTAGCATCCATGCCTTGTTCCATAGCTCTGGTTGCAAATGTGTGCCGCAGGGCGTGGAATGTGAAATGCGGCAGTCCAGCCATCGTCAGAATGTTGTTATAGGAATCCTTGAATGTCCTTGGCTCTACATATCCACCTAGCGGGTTTGTAACGATCATTCCGGAGTCAACATAGGCATCACCGGCCTGAGCTTTTTCTGCTAGCTGCATGGAACGCCATGCCTGTAAATCCTGTAGAACCTGCGGCAGAAGGGGAATGCTGCGGGCGGAATTGTCAGACTTTGGTGTTTGAATCACAATCTCTGTAGTAGCCTCACCTGGGGTCGTAGGTCGTTCTACTTTGTTCAAGCGATTGAGGGTTCTTCGAATATAAAGCAGTCGCCCGGTCACGTCTACATCCTCCCAGCGCAATCCCAGAAGCTCTCCAATCCGAACGCCGGTAAATAGCGTGAGCCGAACAAAGACACCGAATCGATGTTGGTAGCTGGCGTAAATCAGTTTGTTCTGTTCGTCTCGTGACAAAACTGATATGGTTGGTTTTGGCCCTCTGGGAAGATTGACGGAAGAGGTTGGGTTACTGTTAATTAGCCCTTCCGATACGGCAAAGTCCAGGGCCCTATGTAAGAATAAATTGATATTGACAATCGTTTTTGGAGATAAGCCTTCTTCCTGGGATTTGTAATTGTAGAAGTTTTGTAGTGTCCGTGGAACCAAATCCTGCAAGAAAATATCTCCAAGAGCGGGTTCCAAATGAACGCGGATATACGACTCATACGATAAGTAGGTAGATTGTTTAACGCTTGGTTTCATGTATACTTCCAGACAAAGCTTTAGCCACTGGGCCAATGTGACTTTTTCAAAGTTTTTTGGTCTGGTGTTCAGTGTAAAATTCATCTGGTTTAGCAGCTTGATTGCCTCTTCTTTGGTGTCGGCGTATTTCGAAATACGTTTTGGTTTTCCAGTCATGATATCATGACTTACGGTAATACGAACTTCGTAGCGTCCGTCTGATCGCTGGCGGATGCTTCCTTCATGATTTGATCTTGTTTTTGACATAATAATCACCTTTCTTTGTTTTCTGAAAACAGGAATGTTTCATAGAGATAATATGTGTTTGTGTTTTCACTGTTTTCCTATTATAGAAAGGTTATGTCCAAAATCAAAAGTTACATTTTTAGTCCAATTGCACTATAGTGTATGTGGGTGGCATCACTGACAACGAATTTGAAAGACTGGCAATCCCACATAAAGCCAAACAGGCTGCTGTAGAACACAGTGTTTAGTTGGGAGATTAGTTGAGGTCTTGAAAAACGCCCTTTTTATCCTTCGTATAGGGGTTGAATAGATTGTAGGAATCTGTCTGGAATAAGCCTACCCTTGATTTTGGGAAAACCTCTTTTAAGTGTGTGCAGATTCGTTTGAATCCAGCCAGACCGTCACCGTATTTGTGCCCATCTAGGAAACTGACAGTATTCATCACAAAATGCAGATGGGTATGGTTGGAATCCAGATGGATATTATAGACCATTTGATAATCTTGCAGGCATTTTCCAATTTTAAATCCGAGATTCATTAAATCGGTAAACTCCAATGTTCCCATTTCGCTATTGGTAAAAGAGACAATAAAATGTTTTAACTGGACACCGTCAGTCTTGTAAAATGCGTTTTTGACTAGCATCATTTGTTCAAAAGCATAGTTTGGATCAATGGCGTATCCACCACCAATCGGTTCACGCTGTACATAGTTTAGAACACGCCCAAGAGATCCCTGGTCAGGGTATTCGTTTCTTATGACAATAACATTTGGCATAGCTTATGTACCTCCTGCGTAATTTCTTCATCTTGCAATCCGAGCTCTGTCAGCCGGATATAAATTTTTCCTAAGATTGTTGGGATTTCCTGGTTATACATATTCGTTGGCAGGGAATTATTAATTAACTTTCTAATATATTCACTATGAGATATATGATATAAACTATTAATATTATTAAGGATATTATATTCTTCATTAGATAATCTTATTGTTATAGATTTGGATTTCATACTGCTACATCCTTTCGCTATAAAATGATGACAAGAATCGGAATTGTAATACATTGCGATTCTTTATAAAAGTGTTTGTTGTGTTATAAAATATTACATTTCATTTTAGTGTTGTAATTACAAAAATGAAATGATAGGATGTCTTTAACAGAAGATGGGAGGGTGTCAGATGCTGTATGAAAAAACAGATGAAAAGACGCAGCAAAGTGGTGATGATTTCTTTGATTGGAGTGCCTCCACTACGCGTTATGCATTCCCTACGGATTACGCACTAACCAGTTTGGAAAATAGATGGAGTGCGGACAGACGGACAATCGCAAAATACATCACCCAAAACAATTTGTTTTCAGATTTGTTTCAACACATGCGTTATGATGGAGATTCATCAACTCCATCGAAAAAGCATTCTGAATACAATGGTATTCCAGTAGAATTGGAACCGCTCTTTAAACTTTATCTGGATAAGGTATTAATTGATAAACAAGCATCTTCAATTGCTGGTGGAAGTATTACAAAAGATTTTGATGAAAAACTGTGTTCGGATCTTTACCAAAAGGCTTTGATTGCAGAGTCGTCAAAAAATTCAGCACAGTCAAAAGACCTATACATGTTCCGCCGGCTTTACGGTAATAAAGTATTCGGAAATTATGTTACAAAACAATTCTGGGCTGAGTTTCATAGTCGATGTGACGCATTAGAAGAAATCACCTTACAGCAATCGCCTGAGGAACAGATGGATGTCTTAAAGCAAGTGCTTGGATTCCTGGATATACTTATAGCTGATTTGCTGTGGAAGGATCAGGTTTCGAAATCATGCAATGAAAGCAATGAGATACCGAAAAAACAGGGGATTTCCAACGATAGCTTTTTCATGAAGAGCTTTCCATTGGAACTTGTCAATATCCTGCGCAAGCGAAAGTATCCAGCGAAGGTCGGCTCTGATGAGGTTGCAAAGTATAGTATTCCAAACCTTACGATTCATGACGATGATTCGCAGGAAGATTTGCAACTAAAGAATGCGTTTGAGGAAATAATGTCTTCACCTAATGGTTTTTCCAAAACCTTGACTAAAGCACGCGACTGCTATATGCAGTATATTCGAGAACAGAAATACAAGGAACCGCTTCAAATTCAATGTGAAATATTACAGCAGTACATTGGCAATTTCAAAGAGCCACCAGATGATTTGACATTACGGGATGATATTCAACAAATCTGCATCGAACATTTCCGTGCCATTTTGGTGGGTACACCGGGATATGTAAATCATGTTGCAACTCGTAATGCAGGAGAACGCTATCGCTTTATCAATGATGTGATAACACGATTGTGTAATGATTTTGTGTTAAAATATCAGTGGGCGATATCTTGCATGTATTTCAAGGGAGTGAAGTATGATGCGTATTATACAGTTATGAACCTGTTAGCATCAGGACTAATTCCTCATGTAGAAAATCCGGAATTGGATGTTAACATAGTTAATTGTTTCAATGAAACAGTGGAGAACTTCCTTGCAGGAATAAAAAGCATCTGGGATGTGGATGTTTTAGGTGAGTTTGATATTATGGAGAAATCTGCTCAAAGTGGTGATATTCAGATGCTTTCGTCAAATATAGCACAAATTTGCAAAACGGCGACAGAGGAGTTGGGAATCCAAACCCCGCCATGGGAAGAGCAGGAAGAAATATGTAGGCATTTGGGACGATATTATGCATTAATTGAAAAAGGAAGTGCGGTTTATCCCTTCGTAGATAAAATGCTACACGATATATATTTAATTAGGGCGATTTTCACCTGCCGCATATGGGGAGAATATAACAGAACCAAGAAGAAAATATACGATTATTACAAACTCCTATCTGCATATATCCACAATCACAAGTAGAAATATCAAGGTGATCTGACCTGTAGAACGTACGAAATCTCCCCCTACACGCTGATGTAGGGGGAGATTTTTATGCTGCAGCATTTTTATTTATCATTTCTATGGCCTTTCGGATACCCATCCAGATAGTCAGATCGGTAAATACTTCTACGATGCTGCCGTTATCAGTAAACGGAGCGTCCTGCAAAACGGACAGGTCTTTCATCATACCGTTGTGCACAATGTATTCGATAATCTGGTTGACAAAATAAATCTGTCGGCTGTCTAAAGAGGTATCAGACAGAAATTCGGCAAAAGCTTCCTTAGCGGCGTTCATATCCAGACCGACGATTCCGCGAACAAATTCGCCCAGAGGCTTTTGCCCGTATTCTGCTTCGTAGTCCTGCTTGGTACCAACCTCGCTCCAGAGAATTTCCTCCAATGCGGCAATATCCGTCTGGGTCAGAGGCTGATTGCCCTTTAGCTTTGCAATCACGGAGTTATCCTGATGCTGACGGATATAAAATTCAGCCTTCGCCTTGTAGTTCTTCAGATCTTCGTTTTCCAATTCCGCTTCCTTCCAGTCCATGGATAGGATTTCGTCATCAAAATGGGTAATGTATGTATTTTTTCCAACAGGAATATACTTTATGAGATCCCGCAAACTCTTGCGGATATGTTCAAATTCATTGACACCAGCGTTTTCCAGATAATCTGTATGGAGAATTCGGTCAATCAGCTCAGACTGGGCCATAATTTCCGGGATATTTGCGACTTTTGAGATCCCGGAAACTCTTTTTAGCAGATCGCTGCGACCTTTGGCGTAGGTGTTTCCTGTAAGATAGGCAAGTTCTATCCCGTACATCAGGGCGTCAAAACGCACGGCTTTCGGGTCATCCACATCCGGCGTGATCAGCGCAGCGAGTTCCTGTTCGATCAACTGGGTGTCTTCGTAGCTGAGCGACAGGTAATGGTCGGGATTTGCGAACAATTCCACATATTTCAGGTGCTGTTTTACAGCAAAGTTCTGCTTATTCAGTTCTCCTACCTTGCGCACCATATCATCCACCAGAGTCTTTCGGAAGGCAATCAATTCTTCTGTCTGATACGCAAGCTCCTGCAGCTTGTAGACGATTTGTGCCTTCAGGTTGAAAATCGCACCCTGCAGAGTCATTTGATTCGGGGAAGCTTTGCCCTTATTCATGCGGAAAAACTCAAAATTGCCGCAGAAGTCGAAAATATAGAACTTGTCCTTGTCGGCACCGTCGATGAGTCCCGGGCAAAGTCTTGTGCCTCGACCAATCATCTGCCAGAATTTCGCCTTGCTCATGATCTTCTTGAAAAAGACCAGATTCAGCACTTCCGGCACATCGATGCCGGTGTCCAGCATATCTACTGAAATGGCAACCTGGGGCAGTTTCTTGGGATCGGAGAATTCATCGATGGCGCTTTGCGCATAGGTCATTGTGTTATCGATCACCTTGGCATAGCCGGGAAGATTGGGATATTCCTGATTGAATATTTCAAAGATTTTCTCGGCGTGGCGGTGGTTCTTGGCGAAAATAATGGTCTTTCCGATTTTTTCGCCGTAGTCGATTCTGAGTCCCTGAGTCATCAGGATATTCAGCACTTGTCGGATGGTGTCCTCGTTAAAAACCCATTCATTCAGAGCAGAGGATTCAATTCTTTCCGGTAAATGACCGTTTTCATCTTCAAAAGTGCTTTCGTATTCCATACGCTCATCGTCTGAAAGCTCGTCGTAGGCGATTCCCTGTGTAATAAACTTCAGCTGGGTTTCTACCGACAGGAAATCCACAAGAAATCCATCCTGCACCGCCTGAGCCAGATCGTAGCCGTAAGTAGGAACGCCGTTGTGCAGTTCAAAGACCTCGTATGTGTTTTTGTCAATCTCATCCTTGGGGGTGGCGGTCAGACCCACCAGAGGGGCATCAAAGTAGTTAAAGATATCTCTATACTTGTTGTAGATGGAGCGGTGAGCCTCATCACAGACCAACAGATTGAAATGACCGCAGGTAAACAGCTTGCCCTGCTCGTCCTTGACTGAGTCGATGCAGTTCATCATGGTCTGATAGGTGGAGAATACGCAGTGTGCGGTGTAGTTTTCTTTGTCCTCGCACAGATTGGTCACAGACAGATCGGGCAGGAGATTCACGAAGCTGCGCTTTGCTTGCGTGACTAGGGAAGTACGGTCTGCCAAAAACAGGATATTTTTTACCCAGCCATGTTGTAACAGAACATCGCACAGGGCAATGACGGTTCTGGTTTTACCGGAGCCAGTGGCCATGACTAGAAGTGCCTTGCGGCGGTTCTTGCGGTCGAAGGTGTCGCATACAGCTTTGATTGCGCCTTCCTGATAGTATCTGCCTGCAATGTTTCGATCCACTATCACATTGGCAAGGCTTGTCCGCATGGCCTGGAGATTATAAAACTTTTCCAAATCCCGCTTGGAGTAGATGGAGGCGCACTTGCGCTCTGGATAGCAGGTGTCCGTGATGCGGGTGTCAAAGCCGTTGGTGAGGAAAATCACCGGGCGACGACCGTACATTTTTTCCAGAAGGTCGGCGTACAGCTTTGCCTGCTGGCGGCCTTTTGCTACATCCACGCAGGTTCGCTTGGCTTCGATGACCGCAAGAGGTCTGCCATCGTTTCCATAAAGCACGTAGTCAGCGTAGCCAACCTCGCTTTTGTTGGGCATACCGGGCAGTTCCACCTCGTTGATCCAGTCCGCGCCTTCCGTCCAGCCGGCATCCTCCAGCATGGCATCGATATAGAGCTTCCGGGTTTTGTATTCGGAAATATCCAGAGGCTTGGGAACATATGTTTGCTGCTGCTCAGAGCGACGAGCGGTGAGTTCTTCTTTCAGGGCGGCATTTTCCGCCATCAGCTGATCCAGCGTGATCTGCACGCTGTTGTCAATCAGAGTCTCGGTCTGCTGATCTGCAAGGGTGGGGTCAAAGGTAGTTTCTGTGTATTCATCTGCGTAACAGCAGGCTACAAAATCCAAAAAAATGTGGAGATTTTCCAGACACAGCATGGCGGCGGCTTTGGAAATCTTGTCTCCTGCGTGGGCGGCGCTGTTTCCTTTTCTACGGATGAAATCCATGCGCCGCCAGATATCAAGACCAACGATTTCCCGGAAGTCCTCGGCAGTCATCAGGCTTTGGAGATTATCCTGATAGGGCAGTTCCAGTTCCTTGTCCACAGAGTACATCCATTTGACGGCAAACTCCATGGCCCTACGGCAGTTGAGCACGGAAGCCGCCGGGTCTATATGTAAGATTTTCTCTGCGGAAATCGCCACATCCGCAAAGGATGCAAAACCGGGATCGGAGAGAAGAAAATCAAAGTTGGTCATGGTGTATCACCTAGTTTCCTCCAATAGTTTTTTTACTTTCTATTTTTGTTTCCAGTCTGACTATTCTTATTCTTGTTTCCCCAATTAGTGATTGTGTTAGCGCATATTTCAGTTAACGGTTCTCCAATGGCTGCTTTGTAATTAAAACCCAGCAGCTGCATAGTTTTCAAAGTATCAACACTTATAAGTTCTTTCATTTGCTCATAACTCCCTACTTGAGTTTTAACCTTTTCGACTTCTTCTGGGCCTTTCAGCATAGCCGAAGCAATCTGAATAGTCTTTATAATTTCTAGGATACGTGCGACTGTATTATGTAAGTGTTCAATATCCTCATCGCTGATCTCTATTCGATCCAGTTCTGCTTTGTATGTTTGAGCAATCCGAATTGCTTCTTCTCGTTCAGAAATAAGTTCGTTCACAATTTCATCATATGCATTTCGAACCTTTTCAGCGTCCTTTTCAACTTTTAGTGCCTTAACTCGCGTGTTTATAGCGGTTACGGTTCCTTTGACTGCCATTGTTGTCAAGGAAGCTCCCACTTCTGTTAATACTTGTGTGTAATTCTGATCCATAATTTCCACCTCATCCAAAATGTTGTTACTTCAGGGATTTTTTAGCATTTCCAGCTTTTCAAGGCTCTGCCGAATTTCAAATTTTGATTTGTCGATCTGAGATACACAAAGTGCAAACTCATTTTGCTTTTCTATACTGGGAAGAATAATCTCTAGATTACTCAGTCTTTTCTTTGAAATATTAGACATAGATTTGGCTGAGCCCGTGGCTATTTGGCTTATTTTATCCCTAAACATGTCATGATTGATAAGTTTCCAAAGGAAAATCTTATTGCAGTTTGCATTGGTATTTAGGCGGAAAATTAGGTCAGGCATCATCAAGTTAGGAGGCGTTTCTGAAACATAAGCACAGATGCCAACTAATTCTGGTGTGTTTTTTCGTGTAAACAGCAAATCTCCAGCACGTACTTCAGCCTCTTCAATAAACATTTTATCATCCCAAATTGCTTTGTTTTCTCTTGGATTATACTCCCCATAGGTAACGGCACTTAATTTTAAGATCGCAGGTTTATTACCTTGTCGTGGAACAGCAGCGCATACAAAGCTTTTTCCATTATCGATTCCAGTTAAGCACTCTTTTAGCTGCACTTTCGGTAAACCTTGAGTATTTGTCGCTGGATTTCCAAACATCTCGACAAATCGGGATTTGCGTTTATCCGATGTATCTTCGATGCGAT
>JAHHRV010000006.1 GCA_020025595.1 Oscillospiraceae bacterium | reverse complement strand
AAAATAGGTAATGCCAACACAAGAGTCTACTCAATTGAGTAGGCTCTTTTCTTTTATTTATATCAAGAAATGAAAACTGGATGAAGTCAGAAAATCTAAGAGGTCAGCCGATGGAGCGATACTATACATTAAACCGATATCTGAAGGAACAGTTCGGGGAAAAGGTCTACAAACTGGCGTTGGACGGCGGAATGACCTGCCCAAACAGGGATGGCACGCTGGGAACCAGGGGGTGCATCTTCTGCAGCGAAGGCGGTTCCGGAGATTTTGCAGAAAGAGTCTGCGGAAATATTCATGACCAAGTTGCTCGGGCGAAGGCGCGAATCTCTCAGAAGACAGATGCAAGAAAGTTTATTGCCTATTTTCAATCCTATACGAACACATATGCACCGGTTTCCTATTTGGAAGATCTATTTGAAGATGCAATTGCAGAGCCAGATGTTGTCGCACTGTCCATTGGAACACGGCCTGACTGCCTGAGCGATGATGTGATTGACTTGCTGTCAAAACTGAACCGTCAGAAGCCCGTATGGGTCGAACTGGGGTTGCAGACCATTCATCCGAAAACTTCTGAGTATATTCGCCGGGGGTATGATTTGTCCGTGTTTGAAGGTGCGCTGCGGCGGCTTCACCGTGAAAACATTCAGGTGATTGTGCATGTGATCCTGGGTCTGCCCGGAGAGACCAGAGAGGATATGCTGGAAACTGTGCGATACCTGGCTCATGACCACCGACCGGACGGAATCAAGCTACAGCTTCTGCATGTGCTGGAGGGGACAGACCTGGCAGATGATTATGCTGCAGGCAAGTTTCGGGCCATGGATATGGATGAATACTTCCAGATTCTGTTTGAATGTATCGAGGCTTTGCCGGAGGACATGGTGATCCACCGTCTGACCGGCGATGGCCCCAAAAAGATCCTGATTGCTCCTAAGTGGACAGGGGATAAGAAACGGGTCCTGAATGAAATGCGTCGACAGATGGATGAGCTTGACATCAGACAGGGAAGAAAATGGAAATAAAACCATTTTTGGTAAAAACTGTAGTCAGATTGACAATAAAAGAACGATGTGGTATAATATTTCCAATCTTTCAGGACATTTTCGGAGAATTAGAATGCTCAGGAATGTGGCAGCTTTTCTGCAATCAAAATCCGCTTCGTGTATGATGACTCTGTGTTTTAAGAAAACCTGTGCATGGTATGACTATGCCAGGTTCTTTTTATCATAAACTTTCAGCTTTAACGCTGATGAATATAAAGGAGTAAAAAAATGCTTGTACCTGTTTTATTGTTTATTGTGGGTCTGGTGCTTCTGATCAAGGGCGGCGACTGGTTCGTTGACGGAGCAACCGGAATCGCACACCGTTTCCATGTGCCGGAACTGATTGTGGGTGCTACGGTTGTTTCTATCGGCACGACCCTGCCTGAGGTTATGGTTTCTGCCACTTCTGCCCTCAGCGGTCACGGTGAAATCGCCTACGGCAATGCCATCGGTTCCATCATCTGCAACACTGCTCTGATTGCTGCAATTACTGTTGCGGTCAGACCCGGCCCTGTGGATTCCAAGGCTTTGAAGACGCCTGTGCTGTTTTTCTTCGTTTCTGCTGCCATCTATGTGCTCAATGCTTATCTGACCGGCTATTTCAGCCGTTCCATCGGACTGGTGATGCTGGCAATTTTCGTTGTTTATATTTTCCTCACCATTCGTCAGGGTCTGAAGAATCCGGATGAAGATTCTTTGGAGCACGAAGAAACCAAGGAAGAGAATGATTCTCTGGGTAAGGAAATCCTCCTGCTGGTCCTGGGTGCCGCTCTGATCGCAGTTGGCGCTGACCTGCTGGTAGACAATGGTACTCTGATTGCACAGGCTCTGGGCGTTCCTGAGTCCGTTATCGCACTGACCTTTGTTGCTCTGGGTACAAGCCTTCCTGAGCTGGTCACTGCCATTACTTCCCTTGCAAAGGGCCACGGTGCCCTCTCTCTGGGTAATGTCATCGGCGCAAATATCTTTAACCTGGTTCTGGTTTCCGGTGTTTCCGTGACACTGGCTCCCTTTAAGGTACCTGTCAGCAGCACGCTGTTTGGATACAACGCTTCCTTCGTACTGGATATCCCTGTGATGCTGAGCGTTATGGCACTGCTGACTGTGCCTGCTCTGGTCAAAAAGAAGCTGTCCCGTTGGCAGGGCATCCTGCTGCTGTGCATCTATGCAGCTTTCTGCGTTGTCCAGTTCACGATGTAATTTAACAACCCTGTTGATTGCCGGAGGCAGCTTGATGTAAAGCTGCCTCCGTTTTTTTTGTCGGAAAAACTTTAGAAAAAATAATATATTTCAATATTCCGTAAAAAAAGACTAAATAGATGCCGTTTATGCCTTTAGATTGTGTAGTTTTTGCGGGATTCTTGTACAAAGGACACAAAAGCGGAAGATGGTATATTGTCAGTGACTGGATAATATGCTACAATCAAACTGCTTAATTGAAAGAAGATGAGCAGGAGGTATCAAATGAATAACAAAATCAGAAAAAACTACGAAGAACTGGCTCAGAGCCTGGGGCTTCGGATGGATGAAGCGGGCGGCGCTCTGTACGGCAAGCGCGGGGCATATGATTTGCTCATCTATCCAAACAACGCAAATTACCCGTATATGCTGACGGTGACGGTCTCTGCACAGCGGTCTGCCGGACCTCTGGAAAAGGATGCCTGCAAGCAGTTTAAGCGGGAACACAAGCCAGTATCGGCTCTGGTCCACAACGGAACAGCAATTTCCATGTCGCTGAAGAATTATCCGAAATTACATATCCTGCAGCAGAATCTTGATGAATCTATCAACGCACTGGTGAGTTTCCTGCAGGCAGAGGGCTTCCGCAACTGCTGCCAGACCTGCGGCAAGGATAATCCGGTGCCCTGCTTTGTTTCCGGCGGTTATATGCAGCTGTGCCCGGAATGCTTCTCCAAAATCCAGCATGACAAGTCCATGGACTACACACAAAAGCAGAATAAGGGCGAAAATGTCATAGGCGGCATTGTGGGCGCTTTCCTTGGATCCATTGTGGGCGTGATTTCGATGCTTATATTCAGCCAGCTGGGCTATGTGGCAGCCCTCAGCGGTGTGATCATGGCAATCTGTACCTTTAAGGGATACGAGATGCTGGGCGGCAAGCTGTCGAAAAAGGGCATTTTCATCAGTGCGATCCTGATGATCCTGATGACGCTTCTGGGCGACCGTCTGGACTGGGCCATCCTCATTGCCCGGGAGTTGGAGGTGGACTTCTTTACTGCATTCCAGGTATTCCCGGAGCTGCTGGGCATTGGCGCCATTGAAATGGGTAACTATATTGCCAATCTGGCAATGCTGTACCTGTTTACTCTGGCCGGCGCAGTTCCCACGATTATCAACACACTGCACAACCGCAAGCTTCAGGGCAGAGTCTACTGCCTGGGCGGCGCAGTGCAGAACTTCGAACAGGAAGAGCTGTAACTGAACGCGCCGATACAGAGCCTTGACAGGGCCTGAGACGGTCAAATATAATAGGCGGGTATCCGTTAACGAAAACCGGATACCCGCCTTTTGTGATACAGGCAGCGATTGCCGCAGCGTAAAATGGAGGTATGGCATATGGATGCAAGAATGATCATTACACTGAGCATGGGAGCCTGTCTGCTGGTGTGGGTACTTTTCTGTGGAATCGGATTCATGCTCCGGGATAGAAGAAATGTGGCACAGTCCGGTTTTACGGCCCATGTAAAATGCGAATGCTGCGGTACGGTGTATGATGTAAGCTCGGCTGAATTTGCGCAGGGCCTGATGGTTAAATCGAAGCGGATTTCCCGGACGCAAATGAAGGGGCCGGCTATTGTTACAAAGCACTCTATTTTGTATTATGCAAAAAAGTTTAACTGCCCTACCTGCGGAAAACGACACTATGCCCAGGTTCTGAACCTGGATGAAATTCAGGAAAAAACCCACAAGCCCCTTGTAAAAACGGGGATGCGGGGAATCGCAGCCATGGTCATCGGCGGTATTCTGATTATAACGCTTTTCCAGATTCCCATGCACTTTGCAAACAAGGAGGCCCAGAGACAGGTCGAGGAAATGAAACAGCAGCAATATGAGCAGTTCAAGCAGGATTATGGTCTGGGAAATGATTGAATCCGACTGTTTTTGACTTGCCTGGCATCCAAGCGCCGGGGATATATTATGGCATAAAGGAAGGCCACCGCTTACAACAGCGGTGGCCTATTTCTTTATTGTTTCATCAGAAGCGTGTCAGCTCTGTTCCGGTTCCGGAGTGTCCTCGGCTGCGGGAGCAGGTTGCTGGCTGGCTGGGAAGAACTCAGAATAGCCGTGCTTTCTCAGACCGCGCATGACCAGCTTTCGGATAATATCATAGATAACTGCGAACAGAGGAACCGCAATGACCATACCCACAATTCCCCACAGTCCGCCAAAGAGCAGGATGGAGAACAGCACCCAGAAGCTGGAGATGCCGGTGTGGCTGCCCAGAATCTTGGGGCCGATGATGTTGCCGTCCAGTTGCTGCAGGAACAATACGAACAGAATAAACCACAGCGCATCCATGGGACTTTCGATGAAGATCAGCAGTGTTGCGGGGATAGCACCCAGGAACGGGCCGAAGAAGGGGATCACATTTGTCACGCCAACGATGGCAGATACCAGCAGGGGATTGGGAAAACCGAAGATCATGCAGCCAATGTAGCACAGCACACCGATGATAGCGGAGTCCACCAGCTTTCCGTCGATAAATCCGCCAAACACTCTGTCCACAAAGGTGAGCTCCTGCAGAGCGATGTCCGCCCACTTGGGAGGCAGAACGCTTCGGACAACCATGATGCTTTGACGGCGGAATTTCTTGCGGCTGGACAGCAAATAGACGGCTACGATCAGGCCGATCAAAAAGTCCTTGAGGAACACAAGAACTCTCCATACACTCATGCCGAGTCCACTGACAATCCCGGTAATATAGGGCACCAGCGTCTCGTGACCCCAAATATTCAGCTTGTCATAAATGGCGCGATAGCCGCTATCAAAGTATTGCAGCAGCATTTTATTTTCGCCAAAACGCTCTGTAAACCATACGATGGTCTGTTCAATTTTGCCGGGGAGAGTATTCCACAGACTGATGATGCTCTGATACAATTGGGGAGCAATCATAATAATCAAAGCATAGATCACGAGAAGGCCCGTAATCATACTCAGTGTGATAGCCAGGGTATCGGCAAATTTTTTTGCCTTGCTTGGCAGCAATTTGCTGAACCAACTGCTGTAGTGGTTACATACAGGCCGCAGCAGATATGCAACGATACCGCCATAGATGAAAGGCTTCAGAATCCCTACAATTTGCTCCACGACCTCTCCGATGCCCTGGAACCGATAGAGGAAGAAGAACAGCAGGACACTCAGGCTGATGGCGCCGAAGCCTGAAAGCATTGCATATAGATAAATTTTGTGTTGTGATTTTTTCATGCGGTGTTATTACACCTCTTTCTTGGATGAATCTGTTTGTATTGTACAATACGCAGTTGTGCATTGCAATAGAAGAAAAATGAACATATCTGAAAAAAAGGACCCGCAGAAATGGTGCGAGTCCTTTTTTGGATCGGATATTGTCGGAAAGATAACCGACTCAGATTTTATTCACATTCGGCCAGCTCTGCCTTGTCATCAGCGGGAATCGTCTTAATGCCAAAGACAAAGTAGACAAGATGCAGCACCCACACGCAGGCAAGGACAATGCGGCCCACGGGAACCTCGTGCATCATGATGAAACCAAAGCCCATCAGCAATGTAACGGTGGTCAGGATACGGATCTTGGTTTTCTTCGTCATGCCTTTTCCTGCCACATAGCTCTCCAGGTTGTTCTTGTAGAGCTTGGTGCTGATGAACCAGTCATGCAGCCGCTTGGAGCTTCTTGCGAAGCAGTATGCTGCCAGCATCAGGAAGGGGAAGGAGGGCAGCAGCGGGACCACAGCACCAACGGCGCCCAGCCCCAGGCCAATACAGCCCAATACGATAAAAATAATCTTTTTAGGGTTCATTGTGTTTCTCCATTCGGTGTTTTTCTTTCTTTGATTCAATCACATGGCGGATGGCCATAACCGGGTGGTGGAATATCATTCGGGGGCCGGAAAAACGCATGACTTCCCGAATTTTTTCCCGCATTTCAGGTTTGTAGCAATGGACCCTGCAGTTGGAGCAGAAGGTTTTTGTCTCCATAAAGGGGCAATGGTCGCTGCGGCTTCTGGCGTAGGCATCCAGTGCGGCGCAGTCAGGACACAGCTCTTTGCATCCATGCTTTTTGCGGCAGTACAGGGAAATCATCAGGGATACGGTTTCCTTTTCTCGCTGCCGCTTGGTTTCGATGTCCATCAGCTCATTCTCCCGTGTTCTACGGAGTGAACCACATCGGCAATGCCCATGGTGGACTTGCGGTGGGATACCAGTACAACGGTTTTGCCCTCGCGCTCTTCATCCAGAGACTTGAGGATCACGGCTTCGTTCAGGCTGTCCAGGTTACTGGTGGGCTCGTCCAGCAGCATGAAGGGGGCATCGTGCAGGAACGCTCTTGCCAGGCCCAGACGCTGCCGCTCACCGCCGGAGAGGGTATCACCCAATTCACCAACAGGGGTGTCATAGCCCTGAGGAAGCTGCATGATAAAGTCGTGAACGGATGCTTTCTTGCAGGCGTTTGCGATTTCCTCGTCGGTGGCATCCAGCTTTGCGATACGCAGGTTGTTGCGGATGGAGTCGTGGAACAGGTGGGTTTCCTGGGTGACGAAGCTCTCCATATCCCGCAGATTGGTGGTGTTGATGTCATCTACATTTTTGCCGGAGATGCTGATTTCGCCGTTCTGGACCTGCCAGAAGCGCATGAACAGCTTCAGCAGAGTGGACTTGCCGCTGCCGCTCTTGCCGACAATGCCGATGATCTTGTTCTTGGGAATCTCAACGGAGAAATCGGACAGAATGGTTTCTTCGCCGTAGGAGAAGTTGATATCCTGTGCGCTGGCACCGGAAAACTCGACCTCGGCCTTTCCGCTGACTTCTTCAACCATAGGAGTTTCTTCCAGAATATCCAGAACACGGTTGCCGGCGGCGAAGGTGTTCTGCAGGGTAGCGCCCAGTGCTGCAACAGCTACGGCAGGGCCGAAGGAGCTCATCAGAGCGAAGGTGCAGACCAAAGTGCCTTCAAAGCCACAGAGCTTTGCGGATGCGAAAAGCATTGCAATATCGAAAATCAGGATCACGGTGTTGGTAACAGCGGTGTTCCGGCCGGCAATGCGCTTCATGCTCTGCTCGTCGCCGGACAGACTGTCGGTCATGTCGTTGATCTGCTTTACACGATCTTCGCCCTGACCGTACTGAATGATCTCGGGCAGGCCTCTCAGACTGTCCAGAACGAAGCTGGCCAGATTGCCGGACTTGCTGCGGAAGTTGATGCCGTTGTCACCGCTCTGTCTGGAGGTGATCAGGGGGATCACAATGCCAACACAGGCATAGGCAGCCAGTGCCAGCAGACCCAGTGCCCAGTGGTAAGAGCCAATGAAGCAGACCATGATGATGGTAAACAGGGTGGCAATGCACAGGGGGGAGATGGTGTGGGCATAGAATACTTCCAGCAGTTCAATGTCAGAGGTGATGATGCTGATCAGGTTGCCCTTGTCCTTGCCCTCCAGCTTGGCAGGACACAGACGGCGCAGGGCACCGAAAATCTTGTCACGGATCAGTGCCAGCAGCTTAAAGGCGATAAAGTGGTTGCAGGCCTGCTCTGCATAACGCAGAAAGCCTCGAACAATGGCAAATACGATCAGACAGGCGAAAATACTCGTCAGAGAGTAGCTTACATGGACGCCCAGCAGATTCAGCACTGCAAAAGCGCCGAAAATGGTGATAAAGGTGGCGCATAGGTGACCGATCAGGCCCATAATGACAGCCAGTGTCATATATCCAGTCAGGGGCTTTACCAGGCCAATCAGCCGGGTCATGACCCCAAATCCGCTTCGTTTCATAGTGTGCTTCCTTTCGTGTAGTTCTCCAGTTCCTGCTGAGTTTCCCAAAGCTTGGCGTAGGCACCGTTGTGCGTCAGCAGGTTTGCGTGGGTACCGGATTCTTCGATGATGCCCTTGTGGGACAATACATAGATATTGTCAGCGCCCACAACATTGGCAAGACGGTGAGAAATCAGAATTACGGTCTTGGTCTTTGCCAGACGGTAGATCTGCTCCATCATGTCGTTTTCACTCTCCACATCGATATTGGAGGTGGTTTCATCAAAGATATAGACGGGGCTGTCGTGCAGCAGAGCTCTTGCCAGAGCAAGACGCTGGCACTGACCGCCGGAGAGATTGGAAGCCTTTTCTGCAAGAGGGGTATCAAGTCCATGCTCACTTCTGAGGAATGCGGCCAGATTGACCTTTTCCAGTGCGTCCCAGAACTGCTCATCGGTTCCGTTGGGGCAGCCCATCTGCAGATTCTCACGGACGGTGCCCTTGAACAGGTAGCTCTGGTGGCTGACATAGGTGAAGGATTTCATCAGGCTCTCTTCGGAAATTTCACGCAGCGGGGTTTCGCCCACGGTGATGGTTCCTGTGTAGCCCCGGTTTCTGCCCATCAAAATGGAGGCAATGGTGGACTTGCCGCAGCCGCTTTCGCCCACAATGGCGGTGAAGCTGCCCTTGGGAAAGGTCATATCCAGATGGTTGAGGATCTGGCGCTCGGAATCATAGGAGAAAGACAGATCCTGACAGCGAATGGTGCAGTCGCTGGGTACATCCATAGCCGTTTGTTCAGGCTCCTGCAGGTCCAGCAGTCTGAAGATTTTTTCAGATGCAGCCATGCCGTTCATGGCAATGTGGAAATAGGAGCCCAGCAGACGCATGGGCAGGAAGAAGTCTGCTGCCAACAGGATGATCAGCAGACATCCGGTCAGGTCCACATGATTTGCACGGAACTGGGTTGCGGAGAGAATCACGCCCAGAGCAGCGCCGCCGTAGGCGATCAGGTCCATAATGGTGATGGAATTGAGCTGCATGGTCAGAACCTTCATGGTGATCTTGCGGAAGTTCTCGGCCTGCTCGTTCATCTGCTCGTGCTTATAGTCGTCTGCCTGATAGATTTTCAGGGTGGTCAGGCCCTGCAGGTTTTCAAGGAAAGTATCACCCAAAGCGGTATACTGTCCCCAGTATTTGCTCAGCAATTTTTTTGCCCAGGTCTGAACAGCCGCAATGGAGATGGGGATCAGCGGTACGCAGACCAGCAGCACAATGGCGGACGGCAGATTGATGAAGCTCAGCACCACAAACAGTGTCAGGGGAGCCAGCATGGCATAGAAGAACTGGGGCAGGAAAGCACCGAAATAGGTTTCCAGCTGATCAATTCCTTCGGTGGCCAGCTGAACGATTTCACTGGTCTGCACCTTTTCCTTGTAGGAAGAACCCAGGCGTAGCAGCTTGCGATAGATCTTCTCGCGCAGGGTCCTCTTAACCGTCTTGGAAGACAGGTAGCTCATGTGGCTGGCAGCGATGCTGCAGCAATAGCGGATTACAATCATGCCAATGGTAACCGCGGCAGTGAGCGCAAATGCCTTGCTGTCAGCAGTTTGATAATAGAGCTTCTGCAGCAGAACCGCAATCGTAGCCATCATGGTTATGTTGGCCAGCAGCGACACCCACTGCAGCAGCACATTGGCAATGACATATTTTTTACTTTCTTTGACTGCTCCGATCAGTCGTTTATCAATCATCATAATAGGTAAATCTCCCGGATCTTATTTTTCATCGTTGTCGGTTTTGATTGATTGGAAAAAGACCATCAATCCATGGACTGTTCATCTCCTGACAGCCTTTGCCGTGCTACGAGACGCTTGAGCGCAGCGTAACTTTCGCTGCCCAAACCGTGTTCCATTTCGCAGGCATCATGGGAGGCTGTTTCTTCTTTCACGCCTAAGCTGATCAGAAAATCCTGCAAAGCTTTATGCCGGTCATAGGTATATTTTGCGGTTTCAAGCCCTTTTTCAGTCAATCGAATGACATTTGCCTGATCGATCTGCAAATACCCCTCTTTGGCCAGCCGCTTCAGCGTGACGCTGACGGTTGGACGGGAAAGCTTCAGTTCCTGCGCAATCAAGCAGGCGTGAACTTCTTGCGATTTGGATAGAATATAAATTATTTTCAAGTAATCTTCTGTGGACTTGCGCTGTTTCATTCTTTGCCTCCCTTGTCGGATTGATTATTTGATTAGAATCAACTAACCGTTGCACACAGAAAATGTAATCGCTATAGTTAGCGATTACTAACTGCATTATATTAACATACTATCCGACAGCTGTCAATGTATTTTGATCATGTGTGAATGAACAATTCATGAACATTTGTGATTTGGAAAATGATGAAAAATAACTGTATTGGTCGCAGAGAAATCAAAAAAAACGAGAGCCCGAAACCGGACTCTCGCTTGTATAAAATCTTAGTTGACCAGTGATGCGCCCAGCGTGTGGCAGGCTTCGTTTGCCTCGTCATCGGGAGCTTCCTGGCAGATTACGCTGTCGCAGACCAGATTGGCTCCGGCATCCCGACAGGTGTCTTCCCAGTTGCGCATCCATTCGCCGTCGCCCCAGCCGTAGGAACCGAACAGAGCAATCTTCTTGCCGCTCAGCTGACCCTGGCAGGAGGTGAACATGGGCTCGAACTCATCTTCTTCCAGAACCTCGGCGCCCATTGCAGGACAGCCAAAGGCAATGGCATCATAGGAATTCAACATGTCAGCGGAGAAGTCGGTGCAATTGGTTACATCAACCTCGGCACCCTTGGCTCTTGCGCCCTCAGCAACGGCCTCAGCCATAGACTCGGTGTTACCGGTACCACTCCAATATACAACTGCAATTTTAGACATAATCTTAATCACCTTTCTTTATTTCATATCAACTGGCTACTGTGAGCTGTTCGATACTTTTTCCTTTTTTCCACTGCTTGTTGTAAACAGCAGTGCATTTTTTATACAGAGCAAAGGTCTTCTTGGCGGCGTCTTCGTCTCCGTAGACTTTCCAGCAGCCGACGCATTTCTGACCGCATGCTTTGTTCTCGATGAAACCGTATACATCCTCGGGAGGATAGCCCAGGAACAGACCGACTTCGTGAGGAAACTCTTCGCTGCAGCGGAAGCGGTTCACCAGCTGGCACACACAGGTGTCCACCCGAATGTCATCATAGCCGTACTTTTCAAGTACGCTCAGCGCTGTCTGATCTTTCAGAACCTTCGCCAGAGCTTTCGGACGGAAAATATAGATCAGTGCGTGCCCGTCTTTGTGACGAAGGGGAACGACTCTCAATCCCTTGGGCACCAGCACATGGTTTGCATGACGGATATAGTCAGCCAGCTCCTGACTGGAACCGTATGTACACGGAAACATACTGCCGGCCTTGATTCCGGCCAGCGTAGGCGAGCAGTGCCGAATGAACAGTTCCTCAGACATCAGACTGCCTCCGCACGAATGTGCTCGTTCAGGATGCTGCGCAGGGCAGACATGGAGCTGGAATGACAGCGGGCGACATCTACATTCTGTCCCTTGATTCCACTGAGTGCGCAGTTCACCATTTTGTGGGATACCGTATTGGTAAACAAAACCAGCAAATCGGGATTTCCGAGATTGCGCAGGGCACCGTTCATCTGGATAATTACCTTGGCGCTACAGTTGTATTCTTCACATAGTTCTTTATAGCGACGGGCCATCCGCTCGTTTCCACCAACAATTACAACGCTCATATGGAATACTCCTTTCGGTTAGTTTTAACTAACCAATATTCAAAAATTAAATTCCCGCTTCATCGAGAATGACAATATGATACTGGAATTCAGGAGCCTGTTCCGCTCCAATCGGACGGAATCAGGCTCCATTTAGACAAATGCAGTTTTTATTGAGATTATCGGAATACATTTTCCACAAGGATGGGGGAGTTGCGGTACTCCTTTGGGGTCAGCCCCATCACGGCTTTGAAGGCTGAGGCAAATTTGCTGGCATTGTCATAGCCGTGCAGACCTGCAATTTCCAAAATGGTTAAATTGGTATTCTGCAGCATTTTTGCAGCGGATTGCATTTTCTGAATCCGGATGAAGCTGTACAGCGATATTCCGAACACGCCTTTGATGCTGGCCTTGATCTGGGTTCCGGAGATGTGAAACACATCCGACAGCTGCTCCAGAGTGACTCTTTGTTCCATGTGTTCTACCAGAAAATCAGAAACATTTTTTGCCAGCAGCTTTTGATTGTTGGAAAAGCATCTGTGAGAAAATTCGTCGGTCTGAACATCGATACTGCTCAGAAACAGCATCAGCTCCAGTACCTTAACCTTGAGATAGCCTGTGCGGATGGACTCAGGGACAGAGTACAGCTCTTCAAATACATGGGCAATGGAGGGCGTGGACCGTGCAATATAAACGCCCGACTCATCGCAGAATTTGTGCATCAGCGACTCCGGCTGCACATTCACATCCTCCAGAAAGCAGGAAAGACAGCGGGGGGCCTTTGCGACATCAATGATCACCGTGATGCCATGGTAGTGGTGCAAGGGATAGTGCATGGTGTATTCTCCCGTGCGGGGCTTGCTGATCGACAAGTCTCCGGGGCCTACATAAAACAGGTCATCCTGGCTGGTTCCTTCAATTCGGCCTTCCCGGCAGTGGTGAACTTCAAAAATTTGATCGGATACGCTGCGGCGAAAAGTGCAGTGATGGGAGTGTATGTTTTCATATACCAGCGCGATTCCCGGAAATACGGAATACAGCTGCATCATTACCTCGCCGTCTGCGCCGGGGAAGGCATAACAGGTGGAACCGCCGTCGCCGGGACATAGGGATGCATCATATCCGAAAAGTTCATTTTCCTGATTTGTAAGCTCCATAAATCCTCCTACAAAAAATGGGAGGCGCAAGGATCCTTGCGCCTCCCAAGATGATTATTTATCCGAATGGCAGGAACAGCTGCCTTCGTCGCTTCCGCAGGAGCAACCGCAACCGCATCCGCCGGAACTGGATCTGGTAGAGCAGCCATCGGGGCAACCGATGCACTTCTTACCACTCTTTTTGGACTTGTAGATGTAGTGAGCAGCAGCTCCGAGAATAACGACAAGGATAAGTATTACGATAATATCTGTCACAAAAATCACTTCCTAGCACTAAGTGCGTATTCAGATTTCAGCTTCTTATCAGCATTGATGCACAGATATACAACGATACCAACCATGACAGCAACAGCAATCAGACCGGGCAGGAATCCAGCACCCAGAGTGCCTTCGGTGATCAAAGTACCGATCTGGTAGACCAGGAATGCAATGGTGTAGCCGGTGCACAACTGAAGCATGATACCGCCAAACATCCACTTGCGATCCTTGATCTCGGAGTGCATAGCACCGATTGCTGCGAAGCAGGGAGGAGTAAACAGGTTGAACATCAGGCAAGCCAGAGCAGCAGCCTTGGTCAGGTGGAAGATTGCAGCAACTTCGGTTGCACCGCTGGTCAGAGCCAGCTCGTCAACATCGATGAAGTTGGTAACACCGTAGCAAACAGCCAGAGTACCGACAACATTTTCCTTTGCGATGAAGCCAGTGATGGAAGCAGCAGCCATCTGCCAAACGCCGAAGCCCAGAGGCACCAGCAGAACAGCGAAGGGAGATGCGATAGAAGCCAGGATAGAGGTGTTTTCCATACCCTCTTCAACCAGCTGGAAGCCCCAGGTGAAGCTCTGCATGAGCTGAACAGCGGTGTTACACAGCAGGATGATGGTACCGGCCTTGACGATGTAGGCCCAGCCACGACCACACATGGAGATGAAAGCACGCTTCAGAGAGGGAACCTTGTATTCAGGCAGCTCCATGATGAAGAAGGACTTACGGTTCTTGTAACCGGAAATCTTGTTAACCAGCAGAGCGCCCAGGAAAATCAGAAGGATGCCGGCGAAGTACATCAGAGTGCCGACCCAGGATGCTTCGGAGAAGAAGACACTGGCAAACAGGGCGATAACAGGCAGCTTAGCGCCGCAGGGCATGAAGGGAGTCAGCATAGCAGTAGCTCTGCGCTCACGCTCATTACGGATGGTACGGCAAGCCATGATGCCGGGGATTGCACAACCGGTACCGATGACGAAGGGAATAACGGACTTACCGGACAGGCCGACCTTCTTGAAGATGGGGTCCAGAACAACGGATACACGAGCCATGTAGCCACAGTCTTCCAGCAGTGCGATCAGGAAGTACATGACCATGACCAGGGGCAGGAAGCCGACAACAGCGCCGACACCGCCGATGATGCCGTCGACCAGGATGGCCTGCAGCAGGGGAGAAGTGCCTTCAACCAGACCGCCGACCCAGCCCTGGAAAATTTCAATCCAGCCGACCAGAGTATCAGCAAGCCACGGACCCAGAGTGGACTGGGAGATATCAAACACCAGGAACATGACAACTGCGAAGATGGGAATACCCAGCCAGCGGTTGGTCAGGACAGCATCGATCTTATCCTGGAAGTTCTTTTCCTTGGTCAGGATCTTACGGGTCTCAACCTGGGGAACGATATTGTTAACGAAGTCGAAACGCTTCTTATCAGCCTCAACAACGGCCTGCTTGTGAGTCAGATCCACATCACCCTGCGTGTAGGGAGCAATCTGAATCTTGCCATTGCTTTCAACGGCCTTCTGCACAACTTCCTTCAGACCGGTGGAAGAGGTGGAGATGGTCTCAACGACGGGGCAGCCCAGCTTCTTGGACAGAGCCTCGACATTGATCTTGGTTTCCTTCTTCTCGTTGATATCGGTCTTGTTCAGAGCGACAACCACGGGGATGCCCAGCTCCAGCAGCTGAGTGGTGAAGAACAGGCTTCGGCTCAGGTTTGTTGCGTCCACAATGTTGATGATAACATCGGGGTTTTCGTTTCTGACATAGGAGCTTGTGATGCTCTCTTCAGAGGTGAAGGGAGACATGGAGTAAGCACCGGGCAGGTCAACTGCGATCAGTTCTTCACTTCCGGAATAGAAGCTCTTCTTAATGGGATGTTCTTTCTTCTCAACGGTAACACCGGCCCAGTTGCCGACGCGCTCGTTACGACCGGTCAGCGCATTATACATGGTGGTTTTACCGCTGTTGGGATTGCCTGTCAAAGCAATTCTCATAGTTTGATTCCTCCTCACTTATGCAAATCCTAATGGATCCGTTTACACATTTACTCGCTTCTCTTTTCTTGGTTACCCAAAACTAACCATAGTACACTTTAAGGACGATTTTCTTCTGTAATGTACCGATTATGTGGTTAATCTTGCCTAACTACTGCATAAAAAAACAACGACTGTTAAATCAGGATGGCCTGAGCCAGCTGGTTGTCAATGTTGTATCTGCCGTCCTTGATGGAAACCACACAGCCACCCTTCAGATGGGAAACCACCGTGATGGGTTCGCCGGGGTAGCAGCCCAGGGAAAACAGGAATGCATTTAACTCTTCGTCGTCAGTATCGATCTGGCGAACGACATACTCTTTGCCCTCTTGTGCGTCTGTTAAGTTCATGTATGATCACCTGCTTCCACATTTTTGATATCAGTGAAACTGAAGACTGAATACATGTTAGCATTAGCTAACGCATAGCCTTGCAAAATGGTTAGTACCTACTAACCTCGTACATATTAGCGCACGGAACTGGATTTGTCAATAGTTTTTTTCAAATTTTCCAGGGAGATTGAAAAGAACATTTTTGCGTGCAGATTTTTCAACAGAGCGATGAATAATCCTGTGGAAAGAAAAACAAAAAGGGATTTGTCGTACAAGAGATAAATGCGGCGATATGAAAAAAGACTTGCTGCATAAATTTATGAAAGTCTATCAAATACGCTGAGCCAGACGATAGGCTGCCCGGTTGGCAGGCACATCCCGCAGGACCGAAAGTGCCCATCAGCTAAGGCTCGGCGTAGATGTCCGGGATTCCGGTTTCCGGGTATGCCTTTACAAGCTGATGGACAGTGGCTGCGGATATGGATATTTTACCAACGCCGCTTTTAGCGGCAATGGTAATACAGCGATATTATCAACTCGCATTCTGGGTGATTTGTTTACAAATAACCATATGTAAGGTTGTCGATTCTGTATAGTGTGCGCCAAATAATCCAGTAAAAAGCGTACAAATTAGGAAAATCAATATGTATTCAAGCGAAAAATATGGATGATTATTTCAGGAAAAATGGCAGAAGCTTCGGTTGTGAAATGTGCATGAAAAGAGCGGGTTCCATTACCGGATTTATGATAATTAATTTCAAATTGGATTGACAAATGCACATAGGAGTGTTATGCTTAAAAACGAAAAGAGAATAACAGTTTAAGTGCCCCCTTATCCGGTAACAGGTTTGGGGGATAATCGAGAATCGTGTGCGAATCACGGACGGTACCGCCACTGTAAGCGTGGAGGCTCCCACATTTGGTGAAAACCGGTCATTGGAGCGTGCTCCGAGAAGGCCTTGTGGAGCTGTTGATGCGTAAGTCAGGAGAACTGCTTAAACGGTGCTTTTTACCAGACTCTGCAAAGTACAGAGGATGGTCTTGTTTGGCGCGAAAAACGGCTGCGACGGGCTCTTTTTAAGGGTTGTCGCAGCTTTTGCTGTATCTGGATGCCGAGAAGTTTCCCCCCTTCTTTTCGGGTAGCCCTTCCAGGTACAGTACGCCAACATTCCTGCGCTGCTGCCGTGTGCCTGCTGCGAAGGTTTCTGAAACGGAAAGCATTCGTTCTCTGTTTCTAAAAGAGGTGTTTTTAATGACTGATACAGCATTGGTTCAGTACGCCATTGACGAAGGATTTGCTTCTGCGGTGGTGACTGATACAGCTGATATTGTTTTTGACCCGTCCTTCCGCCCCTTCTGTGAAGAGAATCTCTGCGGTCAGTACGGTGTCAATTATTCCTGTCCGCCGGATTGCGGTTCCCCCGAAGCCATGAAGCAAAAGGTGCTTGACCATAAAAAAGCACTGGTTCTGCAAACCATCTGGGACATCGACGATTATTCCAATACCGCAGCCATCAAGCAGGCCAAGGGTGCCCACAATGCAGCGGCAATTCGCCTGATGAAGCGTGCAAGAGCGGAAGGCTGTGACGGTTTTCTGGTAGGTGCCAGCGGATGCAGCCTGTGCAAGCCCTGCGCCATTACCGAAGGAAAACCCTGTCATTTCCCAGATCTGCGCTATTCGTGTATGTCGGCATACTGCGTGTTTGTGAAGAAGCTGGCAGACCATTGCAAAATGGACTATGACTGCGGTGCAGGACAGCTGGCATTCTTCGGAATGTATGTCTTTGATTAATGCTCCCTCTGTAAGTAAGCATAAAATGAATGAGGCCATCGGCATTACGCCGATGGCCTCATTCATTATTTCAGATACAATTTCATTCCAGAATCCGGTATTGTCCGTTTTCGATTGCATAACCGCGGCCGGGCTTGGGCTGCCACTGATACCTGCTTTTCTGCTCCTGAGGAAACAGATGAGCCATGAGCGCAGCAATGACGCCGCCGTGGCTGACGATTACGGTGTTTTGGGCAGGATCGGCGTACTTTTCAAATGCGGCAATGACACGCCGGGTCATCTGGGCGCCGCTTTCGCCCTGGGGCGGAATGTTGGATTCGTTGTCTCCGGTGAGCCACGCCTGATAGTCCTGGCGCAGCTTCAGCTGCTCGTAGCTGTGCATCTCAAAGACACCAAAATCCACTTCCCGGAAACCACGCTCCACCGAAAAGGGAACATCGCCGAAAAGGGCTTTCAGGGTCTGCTCTGTGCGTTTCATGCCGCTGGTGATAAACCGGGCATCGCCTACGCAATAGTGCAGATCCTTTAATTCAGAAAGACCGGCTTCGGATAAGGGCAGATCCGTGCTGCCGCAGTATAAATGCTGCTCATTTGCCGGGGTTTTGCCGTGGCGAATCAGATAAATGGTACTCATTTCAGCTTCTGCTCCAGTCCGCAGAAAATTCTGCTCACATGGGCAGCCTCTTTGCTCAGGTACTGGCAGAGCCGCCCCGTATTCTGCCGCCAGGCCCGCATATCTGCGCCCAGAGGCACCACTCCGCAAAAGATATCCTGACAGATCAGGGTGCTGTTGCGCCAGTCGTCCCGGTGATCTTCAAAATAGGTGATAGGGTTTTTGCCTTCCTTGACGCAGGCAAGGACAAATTCTTCCACATGATCGATACAACCTGCGGAAAAATCGATTTCACTGCCGGAGCAGATGAAAACATCTTCGCTCTGATAGTGGTAAGCAGCTTTTGCAAAGTCCAGTTTACCCTGATAGGCACCGCCGATAATCAAATTCATGGGGAGTCCTCCTTATAAGATAGCCAGTACAGCCGCAGCGGCCAGTTCGGAATAGGTCAGCGCATAGCCGGCAATGTCGCCGTTCATGCCCTGCAAAGATTTATATGCATGACGAAGCGTCAGCGCGTATCCAACTACACCGCCCAGCAGGCAGAATCCGTATTTGCCGCACAGCAGGAATCCTGCGCCGACGGTAATGCACAGCATGATCAGCAGGGTGATGATGCGGGATTTTGGCAGTTCCTGCTTGGCATACTGGCTGGTGGACATGGGGGGCAGTGCGGTAACTGCCAGAGCAGAGCCGCAGCGGCTGACGATGGGAATGAAAATCAGGATCCGCAGATCTGCATAGGAAACAAAGCTGGCGAAGAAGGAAAACTGGGCCAGCATCAGAAGAATACAGCCGATAACTGCAAAAGAACCCACATGGGAATCCTTCAGAATCTCTCTGCGTCGGGGCAGATCCCGGCAGGATTTGACGGCGTCCGTCACATCCATAAATCCATCCAGGTGGATAAATCCCGTGGCAAGATAGGGATATGCGCAAAGAACAAAGGCGCACACCAGCACAGGCACGGAAAACATCTGCAAAAGCAGTGCAATCACATACCAGAGCAGACCGATGACCAGTCCCACCACAGGCAGAAACAGCAGCATTTTGTCTCGGGCTTCCTCATCCCAGATGTGAAACGGGCAGGGGATTGCGCAGAACATGGACTGGCACATCACAAAAGCGTGGAGATATTTTTTCATGCCGGAAAGGCCCCCTTGTGTACAATGATGTTTCCGGAGGCAACCTCCAGAACGGTGTCGCTGACGGCAGCCAGCTTGCGGTCGATGGTAGCAAGGCACCTACGGTAGGTTTCTGTAACCTCGTCATAGCGCTCGGCGTCGGAATAGATATAGTCGCTGACGATGACAATATTGGCTACAGATTTTGCAAAGGCGACCAACTCGTCGCCGCAGCGGTAGGCAGCATCCACATCCATCTCGCAGCTGGTGGGGTCGGGAAACAGCTCGTTGAGCAGCAGCGCAGTGGCGCTGTCCAGAAGAAAAGAGCCGTTCCTGTCCGCACGGTCCAGACAGGTCAGAATGTTTTTGCCGCATTCAATTGTTTCAAAGCCCATGCCGGCACGGTCATCCCGGTGGCGGCGAATTCTCTCCAAATCCTCATCATCACTGGGGATCATGGTTGCCACATAATAGTGAGTGCCACCATTGGACAGGGCAACTGCAAGATCCTGCGCCAGTGAGGATTTCCCGTTTTTGGCACCGCCTGTGATAAACACAATCATTTGGCGCCCTCCACGGTAAACTGATCGCCCTGGCGGATCTCCTCCAGATAATCGTCGTTGATACCTGCCTGATCAAAGGTGGCCATGCCGTTCAGTACGGCACAGGCAGCATCCAGCACCCGGAAGGCCAGAGGACAACCGCTGCCCTCGCCCAGACGCATACCCAGCAGGAAAATGGGCTGCAGATCCATGGCTTGCATGGCCTTCTCATAGCCAATTTCGTAGGAAGCGTGGCTGGGAATAAAATAAGCAGTTGCATTGGGACACAGCCTGGAAGCACACAGCGCAGCTACAACGGAGATGAAGCCGTCGATGACTACCGGGCGGTGGGAGGCTGCAGCGCCCAAAAATGCGCCGCACATAGCAGCAATGTCAAAACCGCCAACCTTGGAAAGAACATCCACTACATCCGAAGGATTCGGTTGGTTGATGGCAATGGCCTGAGAAATTACCTGCTTTTTCTTTGTGAAGCTATCGTCAGTGATGCCACCGCCGCGACCGGTAACGGTTTCCACATCCAGATTCAGCAGAACTGCCAGCACAGCAGAGGAGGTGGTGGTGTTGCCGATACCCATTTCGCCGATACCAAAAACATCGGCATCGGTGGACTGGGCCAGCTCTGCGCCAATCTGGATGGCGGTCAGGGCCTGTTCCCGAGTCATGGCAGGGCCTTTTGCGATATTCTGGGTGCCGTAGGCGATTTTTTTGTTCAACACAGCGGGCTCCTTGATATCTGCATTCACGCCCACATCACACACGGTGATTTCATCGCCGAAGTGCTTGCAAAGGGCGGAAGCGCCGGTTTTTGCCCGGGTCAGGTTCACCGTCTGCTGCAGGGTCACGGACTGGGGAGCGCTGGAAACACCCTCGACGACCACGCCGTTGTCCGCGGCAAAGACCAGAAGATGGGCTTTCTCAATGTGGTTGTGCAGCTTTCCGGTGATGCCTGCCATCTGGATGGACAGATCCTCCAGCCGACCCAGACTTCCGGGAGGCTTGGCAAGTTCAGCCTGTCGCTTGGCGGCTGCATCCATGGCGGGCTTATCCAGCGGCGTGATTGAATTGATCAGCTCTTGCAAATCCATGTTTATTCCTCCCAAAATCCGTTATTCTGCATCCAGGTAATAGAGGGTGCAGCATCCATCAGCTCCAGGGTAACGGTAGCATCGGAGCAATGGTCGTCAATGTAATGAAGCAGGTCTTCCATGGGAATAGTGCCGTCGTTCAGCGCGCTGTGGGTATCCCAGGAACCGTCGTTGTTATGAATATGAAAATGGTCGATGATATCGGCACACTGACTGACCCAGTCCATGACAGAGGCCTTGGAATAGGCATGGGCGTGACCTACATCCAGACACATCCGAATCCGGGGGTCATTTACATCCCGGATGATCTGTGCCAGCATCTGCGGTTCCTCTTCCAGAACATTTTCAAGGCAAATGGTCATTCCCTGAGGGATCTCCTTTACAAATTCCAGCCAAAACTCGGTGGAATGCTCTGTGAACCAGCAGGGAAAATACAGCCAAGGGTTGAATCCTGCGTGCAGAATGATTTTATTGATACCGTAGCCCTGGGCAGTGGCAATGGTCTGGCGGTAGCGCTGGGCTGCCAGATCTCTGATTTTGGGGTCGATGGCACAGGGAAACAGCTCGTTATAAGGCCCGTGCAGGGTGAAACGGTCGGAAGAGAGCATCTTTTCCCGGACTACAGGATCGACTTCCTGAAAGTGGTCATCCAGATTCCATGCGGTGCAGAATTCTGCGATTTCCATTCCCAGACCGTACTGACGGGTGAGCTGGGCGGCATTTTCGTCAACAGTGGATATGTAAAGTTTTTCTCGTTTCATAGAGATTCTCCCAAAATACAAAATTTTGCGGTTAAGCGGAATCAGATTCTAGAGATCAAATAACGCCACTGGAGTTCTTCAGCTAAATGCAATACAACGGGAATAGACACGAAGATGCAATAGGCACCGAAGCCCCAGGTTAGGGATGCAATGGACATCTCCGGGGTGAAGGTGGCTGCGGTTCCGCCGGCAAGGATCACCGACAGAAACAGCACGATTATCATGATGGTGAGAACCCAGTCACGCAAGCTCATGTGGTAAATCTGGAAGCTGGTGCGTTTGGCGCAGCCATAGCCTCTTGCCCGCATGGAATCGCCGGTGACGACGCTGCCTTCCAGAGCCCAGTCGGTCAGCGCGGACAGGATCGTCATGCCGTCCAGAAGTTTTTCTTTGTTGGTGTTCTGCTCGCTGACGCCTTTTCCAATGGATCTTCTGCATCCGGAAATCTGCTGGGTTTTCCGGATGAAATTCGGAATCATGCGAAGAATCATCACAAGCAGCAATGAGATTGCGGGAATCAGGTTGCCGAACAGACTGGTAAATTTGTCACTGGTGAGCACTGCGTTGTAGCAGCCAAACCAGAGCATCATGGAGATAAACATTCCGGCAATAACCATGCCGTAGAACAGTGCTTCCAGAGTGTAGGGCCTGCCGAAAACATAAAAAAGCACCCGTGCGCCGTAGGTGTTAAACAGCGGGTTGACTCCTGCAATGATGATCGCCATGGGCAGCATACCGGCGATGACTTTCAGGCCGTTTTTCCGGTGCAGCAGCACATAGTAAACGCCACCGGCAATGCATCCTGCGAGCATATACATGGGGTGTTGAATGACCACACCGAAGCCAATCGCTCCCAGAAAAAACAGAAGATTGACCAACGGGTGGTACCGGGAAAAAGCATCTCTACACATAATCTCTCCTCAGATCCTCAAAAGAAAAAGCCCCCGATTGGGAGCCTGTACATGAAAAATAAGCCGCTGCACAAAAATTTCCGAAGAATTATCCGAAAATCGAGTCAGCCGACAGACAACCCCAAAAGACTGGTTGCTTGGATCGCTGTTCCTGTGTGCTCCTCTGTGTGATGCAGGTTTCCTAGTTTCGCCGGAGTTCATAGAACAGACGATTTTATACATCTTATATCTATGCTACATACTATCATATTCCCAAAGAAACTGCAATCCCCGCAAAGGCCCCTTATAGAACAATTTGCCAGACCATAAGGCGCTATATCGCACCATTTCCGGGAATAACCGGACAGACGCAGAGAACGAAAAATCCCCCGCCCGATTTTTCGGGAGGGGGATGGGATTACTTGATGAGCAGTTCTGCAATCTGAATGGCGTTGGTAGCGGCGCCCTTGCGGACCTGATCGCCGCAGCACCACAGGCACAGACCGTTGGGATCGGTGAGATCCGGACGGATACGGCCAACATAAACCAGATCCTGATCGCTGGTATCCAGAGGCATGGGGTATTCCTTGGCGGCCAGATTGTCCACCAGTTTGCAGCCGGGAGCGGCGGCAATGACCTTGCGAGCCTCTTCAACGGAAATGGGCTTGTCAAAGTGCATGGAAACGGAAATGGAATGGCTGCGCACCACGGGAACACGGACACAGGTGCAGCTGACCTTCAGCTCCGGCAGGTGCATGATCTTGCGGCCCTCGTTCTGCAGCTTCATTTCTTCGCTGGTGTAGCCGTCCACCTCTTCGCCACCGATCTGGGGAATCAGGTTGAAGGCAATCTGGTGGGAGAAGACCTTGGGCTGGTAGGTTTCGCCCTTGGAGAGTGCATCTACCTCAGCCATCAGCTCCACGGGGCCGCCTGCACCGGCACCGGAAACAGCCTGATAAGTAGAGGCGGTCATGGTGCGGATGGGGGAGAGAGCGTTCAGCGCATTGACTGCGGTTGCGGTGATGATGGTGGAGCAGTTGGGGTTGGAGATGATGCCCTTGTGAGCCTTGACATCCTCGGGGTTGATTTCGGGAACCACCAGAGGAACATTGGGATCCATGCGGAATGCGGAGGAGTTATCCACAAATACGGCGCCGGAGGCAACAATGGCAGGGGCCATAGCCTTGGCAATGTCGTTTTCGGCAGCGCCCAGCACGATATCCACACCGTGGAAAGCGTCGGCATTTGCTTCCTGAATGGTGACTTCCTCGCCACGGAAGACGATGGTTTTGCCTGCGCTTCTGGCACTTGCCAGAGGAATCAGCTTGCCAACGGGGAAATTGCGCTCCTGCAGAATGTGAATCATTTCCTGACCTACGGCACCGGTGGCGCCCAGGACTGCTACAGTATAGGTTTTCATGTTCGCGACCTCCTAAAAAGGTACAGCGCAGCATACATCTCTGCGCTGTATCATCATTTTTATTTTACAAAGCTGTCATAGAGCACCTGAATTGCCTTGGCAAAGTCTTTGTTTTCCACGCCAAAGATAATATTCAATTCATCAGGTCCCTGGGTAATCATGCGGATGTTGACACCGGCCTGACCCATTGCGCCGAAGATCTTGCCGGAGATGCCGGGACGGGATGCCATCTTTCGGCCAACAGCGGCAACGACTGCAATTTCATCATAGACGGTCAGTTTATCCGGCTCGATTTCCTGCTGCATCTCGCCCAGAATGGTGTAAAGATAGGGCTCGATGGCATCGCTCTGAATCAGCACGGATACATTATCAATGCCGTTGGGCACATAGTCAACAGAAATGTGGTGCCGCTCGTAAATGCTGAGGATCTTACGCAGCAGACCGACCTCGTTGGACAGACCCCGCTTGCTCAGATGGACGATGGAGAAGTCCTTTTTGCCGGTGATGCCGGTGATGAACCGTTCCGGAGCACTGTCGTTTTCAAAATGCTCCTGAATCATGGTGCCCGGATGCTGGGGATCGTTGGTGTTGCGGATGTTCAGAGGGATGTTCTTTTCCCGGACGGGGAAGATGGTACCCTCGTGAAGAACCTGAGCACCGGTGTAGCTCAGCTCCCGCAGCTCGTCGTAAGTAACTTCCGGAATGGTCTGGGGATTGGCAACGATTCTGGGGTCTGCCATCAGAATACCGGAAACATCAGTCCAGTTTTCGTATACATCTGCATCCAGGGCAGCAGCGGCCAGAGCGCCGGTGATATCACTGCCGCCACGGGTGAAGGTCTTGATGTGACCGTTGGGCATACTGCCGTAGAAGCCGGGAGTGACCACACCGTGGCCTGCGGCAACGGCCCGGAAAACATTGTAGCTGGTTTCCTGATTCACGGTTCCGTCCAGATTGAATGTGACCCAGTCGGCACTGTCAACGAAGGTAAAGCCCAGGTAAGCTGCCAGCAGCTTGGCAGAAAAGTATTCGCCCCGGCTGACCAGTTCGTCCTGGGACACCTTCTTCGTGTCCAGGCGAGCCTTCAGCTCTTCAAATTCCTCTTCCAGAGGAACTTTCAGACCCAGCTCATCTCTGATTTCCAGATAGCGGGATGTAATCATCTCGAAAATGCCGGAGCAGTCCACGCCATACTGGGTATGGGCGTAGCACAGATACAGCAGGTCAGTGATTTTGTGATCGTTTTTATCTCGTTTACCGGCGGCGGAGACAACCACGATTCTGCGGGCAGGGTCGGACATGATAATGTCACGAACTTTACGGTACTGCCCGGCATCAGCCATGGAGGAACCGCCGAATTTTGTTACTTTTAGCACTGGATATCCTTCCTTTCAGGCAAGGCTGCCATAAACACATTTGGATACTTTGCACACCATGCGTGCATTTCTTCCACAGAAACAGGCGCTGTGATCGCGGCTTTTCCCCAGGTTTCGACGGTGCGCTCTTCCAGCCAGCTGTCGCTGGAGCCACGGACATAATACTGCATACGGTTGTCGTTGCAGATGTCGACCTTTCGCTGGCAAACGCTGTAGAACCCGTGATTATGGGTAAAGTCGATGCAGTCCTGCACCACATTATACGCAGTGGGGTAGCGGCCTGCTCCCTGACCGTAAAAGCTTTGCCGTCCGGAAGTGTTTCCTTCCAGTGTGATTAAATTGTAATTGGTGGGAACGGTGGATTCGATTTCGTCCTGATAAAACAGGGTGGGCTGTACATAGGCACAGAAGTGACCGCCCTGCATCTGACCGGTGGATACCAGCTTGCAGCACAGACCGTGGGAGCGGAACTGAGCCACATCCTCTGCAAGAATGTTGCGAATTCCGTGGACCGGGATCTGGTGCTTGTTCATGCTGACACCGAAAGCTACATTAGAAGAGATGATCAGCTTGTGCCAGGTGTCGATTCCGTCCACATCGGTGGTGGGATTTGCCTCGGCATAGCCAAGGTGCTGGGCCTGGGACAGTGCCTCTGCATAGGTCACACCATGACGGGTCATGGAATCGAGAATATAGTTGCAGGTGCCGTTCATAATGCCGCCGACCTTACGAATGGTTTCGCAGCGGCGAACCCGCTCCAGTTCGCTGAGCCAGCCGATTCCGCCGCCCACGGCAGCGGTGCAGCGGAACAGGATATTCTTTTCCTGAACCAGAGGCAGCAGCTCGTCGTAAAATTCTGCCACCATGGCTTTGTTGGCGGTGATGATATTTTTGCCTGCCAGGATCGCCTCGCGGACATAGTCCCACGCAGGATGCAGACCGCCCATCACTTCAACGATGGTATCAATAGAAGAATCCAGGAGAATATCCTGGAAATCGTGGGTTACAATGGCATCCGGCAGGGTCAGATCTCTGCGGCATAAAACATGAGTAACCTGTATATCTGATCGGGGTGCGACCAGTTCATAAACGCCTCGGCCAACGACGCCAAAGCCCAGCAGGGCGATCTTCATGAGGGAATCCTCCAAACTTTTTGTTTATTTCGGACCTGAAAATATACAAATGTTTTTCTGTGGAAAACACTTGCTTTTTATATGGAAACAGTATATCATATAGCTACATAAATTGCAATAGATGGAAAGAATACAACTTTTTGCTATTATTCTGAATATTCTCTGTGTTTTTTCACGAATTTTGTATAAATTGGAAAGTGGAGGGAAAGGCTATGCAGTATTTTTCGACCCGAGGCCACGCTGCCCCGGTGAATTCGGCTCAGGCTGTATTGAAGGGGCTGGCACCTGACGGCGGCCTGTATATGATGGATCAGATTCCGGAGTTTGATGTGACCGGATGCCTTGCAAAAGATACCAAGGCCATGGCGGTTCAGATCCTTTCAGCGCTGCTTCCTGACATTCAAAATATGGAAGCGCTCGTGGACCGGGCATACACCGGCAAGTTCTGTTCGGAAGAGCTGACACCCACGGTCAGCGTGGGAAAGTTCACGGTGCTGGAGCTGTTCCGGGGGCCCACTTCTGCATTTAAGGATGTGGCGCTGTGTATGCTGCCTCAGCTGCTGACTGCTGCCAAAAAGCAGGAAGGGCTGCAGGAAGATATCCTGATCCTCACCGCAACCTCCGGTGATACCGGAAAGGCTGCACTTTCCGGATTTGCAGATGTTCCCGGCGTGCGCATCTGCGTATTCTATCCCGAGGGCGGTGTGTCGGCAGTGCAGCGGGCACAGATGGTCACCCAGAAAGGAAACAATGTTCGGGTCTGTGCCGTGAAGGGCAATTTTGACGATGCACAGACGGGTGTCAAAAATATCTTTGCCGCCTGCGCCGACGGGAAACTGCTGGAAGGAAAGCCATTCCGGCTGTCTTCTGCCAACTCCATCAATATCGGCCGTCTGGCACCTCAGATTACATACTATTTTAAGGCGTACAAAGATCTGCTGGACCGGGGCGAAATTCAGATGGGGGACCCGGTGAATTTCTGCGTTCCCACGGGAAACTTCGGCGATATTCTGGCAGGCTATCTTGCCAAATGCCTGGGCCTGCCGGTGGGACGGCTGATCTGCGCATCCAATGCCAACAATGTGCTGACGGACTTCATTCGTACCGGCATTTATGATCGCCGGCGGAATTTGCACAAGACGGATTCTCCTTCCATGGATATTCTGGTTTCCTCCAATCTGGAGCGTCTGCTGTATCTGCTGTCCGGGCAGAAGCATAGCCTGGTAGCGGAGCTAATGGAGCAGCTGAACCGGGACGGTCACTATCAGGTGCCGGAATCCCTGAAAGAAGCCATTTCCCGGCAGTTCTGGGCAGATTTTGCAGACGATGCCCAGACGGCAGAAACCATCCGCCGTGTGTGGGAGGAAAATCATTATTTGTGCGACACCCATACGGCAGTGGCATGGAAGGTTGCTGAAAATTATGTTAACCAGACGGGAGACCGTCGGCCCATGGTGGTTCTGTCTACAGCCTCTGCGTATAAATTCCCCAGAGCAGTTCTGACTGCCATTGGCGGCGATACCGACGGTGACGAATTTGCCCAGATGGAGCGTCTGGCCCGGATGACCCGAATCCAGATTCCCGGCAATCTGTCCGGTTTGCAAAATCTGCAGGAGCTGCACACAGATGTGATCGAAAAGCAGCAGATGCTGAACTTTGTGCTGGAGGAATGACAGATGAAACGAGTTACCATTCGCGTTCCGGCAACCACGGCAAATCTTGGTCCGGGGTTCGATGCCTTCGGCTGCGCCCTGAGCCTTTATACCGATGTAACATTTGAAGAAACGGATTCGGGCCTGGAAATCACCGGCTGCGATGAAGAATTTACGGGGCCTGACAATCTGGCGTATGCATCTTTCTGCGCCGTCATGGATTCCATGAGCGAGCAGGTGAAGGGCGTGAAGATTCACATCGATGCCAGCATTCCCGTTTGCAGAGGTCTGGGTTCTTCTGCTGCACTTCTGGTGGCGGGAGCCATGGGTGCTAATGTGCTGCACGGGAACAAGCTGTCCATTCAGGGCCTGCTGAATATCACAAACGCCATGGAAGGACACCCCGACAATCTGGCTCCTGCATTTTACGGCGGACTTACCGCATCCATGGTGGATAACGGCCTGCCGGTTACGGTGAACTTTCCGCTGCACCCGGACTGGGAGATTCTGGCGATGATTCCGGATTTCAACCTGTCCACCACGCTGGCAAGAAGCGTGCTGCCCAACGAGCTGTCCCGGGCGGATGCAATTTATAATATTGCTCACGGTGCCATGGTTCTGAAAGCACTGGAGCTGGGAGATGAAAAGCTCCTGCGCAGCGCAATGCAGGACCGACTCCATCAGGGGTACCGAAAGCATCTGATTACGGATTTTGAAAAAATCGAAGCCCTGGTGCGGACCATGGGGGCTGCGTTCTGCCTGTCCGGAGCGGGGCCCACGCTGCTGTGCATCACCCGCAATAAAAATGTGCGGGAGCAGCTGGAAGCCAAGCTGCCTACCATCACCCAGGCCGATTGGGAACTGATCCCCCTGCATGTGGAATTCCAGGGAGCTCGGGTAATTGAATAAAAAACATCCCGAACCAAACGGTTCGGGATGTTCTGTATATTTTGGAAAAATTACTTTGCGAAGACCTTCTTCAGGCGAACGAAGCGGGGCAGGCCATCTTCCTTGGTCATGCCGGTCTCGCCCTGGATCAGGGGCAGGCAGTAGTCGATGAAGCCCTGGGTCACGCCGTTGTGGGTCTCGTTGATCCACTCCAGAGGAACCTTCTTCTCGGTGTTAGCAACCAGGCTCAGGTCGAACAGCTTGGGCTCGCACTTGTAGCCGTTCTCGTCACGGGTGCAAGCAAAGCCGACCATCTTGTCGGTCTCGCCAGCGACAGCTGCTTCAACAGCGGTCTTGCCGGACATAAAGGACTCAGCAATATCGGTGCCGGAAGCGCAGTGAGCAGCGCAGCGCTGCAGCAGGCTCAGCTCGATGGGGCGAACCTTTGCGCCGGTAGCAGCCTTGACAACATCAGCCAGACGAGCAGCCAGACCACCCAGCTGAGCATGACCGAATCCGTCAGTGCCGGAGGTCTTAGCCTCGGAAACGAAGGTGCCGTCAGCATAGTGGACGCCCTCGGAAACAGCAACGATGCAGTTCTTCTTCTCTTCGTAGATGCGCTTGACATCAGCAACGAACTGATCCATGTCGAAGTCAACCTCGGGGAGGTAGATCAGATCGGGGCCATCGCCCTTAACGCCAGCCAGAGCAGCAGCGGCGGTCAGCCAGCCTGCATGACGGCCCATGCACTCGATGATGGTGACCATGCCGGTGTCGTAGACATGGCTGTCACGGGAGACTTCCATAACAGAGGTAGCAATGTACTTAGCTGCGGAAGCAAAGCCGGGGCAGTGGTCGGTGCCAGCCAGATCGTTGTCGATGGTCTTGGGCACGCCCATAACGCGGCACTCGTAGCCAACGCGGTTCATGTACTTGGAGATCTTGTTGCAGGTATCCATGGAGTCGTTACCGCCGTTGTAGAAGAAGTAACGGACATCGTACTTCTTGAAGATTTCCAGAATTCGCTTGTAGTCGGTGTCATCGACATCGGGATCAGCGATCTTGTAGCGGCAGGAGCCCAGTGCGGAAGAGGGAGTGTAGAGCATGTTTTCCAGCTCAGCAGCGTCTTCCTCGTTCATGATCATCAGTTCGTCGTTCAGAACGCCTTTGATACCATGGTGAGCACCGTAAACAGTGGTGATGTTCTCGTTTTCCAGACCTGCCTTGATAACGCCATAAGCAGAGCAGTTAATGACAGAAGAAGGACCGCCGGACTGGCCAATAATCAAAGAGCCAACAAGAGTTTTTTCGGACATTTATTGTACCTCCATAAAAATGATAATTCAAAAGCATGGAAATTTGGACAAAAAAATATGTTCTTCGTCCAACCAGTAAAATTATAGCATGGGTCATAGAAAATAGCAAATATTATTATTGAAAAGCAGATAATTTATGATATAATGATATCGATTAATGCGGGTGATTCATCCGCTATATAAGAAAGGATTGATTCCAATGGCTCTTGTAACTACTACCGAAATGTTCAAGAAGGCTTACGACGGCGGCTACGCTATCGGTGCTTTCAATGTCAACAATATGGAAATTGTTCAGGGTATCACTGAAGCCTGCCGCGAGGAAAAGGCTCCTGTTATCCTGCAGGTTTCCAAGGGTGCTCGTGCTTACGCAAACCGCACCTACCTGGTGAAGATGGTCGAGGCTGCCGTCATCGAGTGCCCCGAAATTCCCATCGCTCTGCACCTGGATCACGGCGACAGCTTTGAGACCTGCAAGTCCTGCATCGACGACGGCTTTACCTCCGTTATGATCGACGCTTCCTCCAAGCCTTTCGCTGAGAACATCGAGCTGACCAGAAAGGTCGTTGAGTACGCTCACGATCACGGCGTTGTCGTTGAGGCTGAGCTGGGCGCACTGGCTGGCGTTGAAGACGAAGTCAATGTTTCCGCTGAGAACTCTCACTACACCCGTCCTGAAGAGGTCGAGGAGTTCGTTTCCAAGACCGGTTGTGACTCTCTGGCAATTGCTATCGGCACTTCCCACGGCGCTTACAAGTTCAAGCCTGGCACCAAGCCCCAGCTGCGCTTCGACATCCTGGAAGAAGTCAGCAAGAAGCTGCCCGGCTTCCCCATCGTTCTGCACGGTTCTTCTTCCGTTCCCCAGAACTATGTTGAGATGATCAACGCACACGGCGGCAAGATGCCCGGTGCTATCGGTGTTCCCGAGGATCAGCTGCGTGAGGCTGCTCGCCTGGCTGTCTGCAAGATCAACATCGACTCCGACCTGCGTCTGGCTATGACCGGCACCATCCGTGAGTACTTCGACGAGCATCCCGATCACTTCGATCCTCGTCAGTACCTGAAGCCCGCTCGTGCAAACATCAAGGAACTGGTTCGCCACAAGCTGGTTGACGTTCTGGGCTGCGCTGGCAAGGCCTAATCAATCTTACCTTTTTGAATACTGCTGCTTCAATCTGCAGCGTACATAAAACGGTAGTGGAGCGTATCGAATTTTCGATACGCTCCATTTTTATATTCATTTTTCCGGGAAGCGGGGAAATGCGGCATCCGGAACAGGGAAGCGGTGACACTTTGGACGAGCAGCAGATACGCCCTGCGCCCACAGGTTCGCAAACGGGCAGTCCCACCCGGCAATCCCCACGATAGACAATACCGGCAAGAAAACACTGAAACCAAGAAACGGAGTGTATCGAAATTCGACACACTCCGTTTCTTGGTATATTATGGCCCGATAAATCGGAATTTATTCCTGACGCAGACATAATTCAAGTTCGCACATACCACCGGCATGCTTCACGATATTACCTGTTGGCTGAAAACCATTGCGTTCATAGAGCCGCCTGGCTCCGTCATTCGTGCTGAGAATCCACAGAAAGGGTGATTCCTTGCATTTCCCAACAGCAAAAGCAAGCAGTTGCGTTCCGTATCCTTTATTCTGCTCACAGGGCAAAACATAAAGATTTTCAATCAGGCTGCCATGAATCGAGACAATTCCGACAGGTTTCTCGTCAATCAGCATATAGAGTTGTGCACCTTTTGCAATCTCTGATTCAAGATAGCGCTTTTGACGTTCAGGGGTATGGATTGCAATAAACTCTGCGGAACATACATCCCTGTGAGATTCTATCCAGCTTTCAGAATGGATGATTGCAGCCTGCATCATATCCGATTGGGTTACCAGTTTAATCATATTCTTAACCTTTCACATTCCGAGTTATTGCTCTGTTTTGCATTATAATACAGCCGAGAACCGAAAGCAATGCCGTTTCTCTGCATTTCCCTTACGGGCAGTTCCTTTCTGCTCCTGCGGAGATGAAAGGGACAATTTCTCTGAAAAATGTCAGAAAAAGAACCCGACACAGTCCGATTGAAAGACTGTGTCGGGGTTTTCGTAAATTTCTTCACGGAGCGTACCCAAAGGATTACCGCTCGCTTGAAACGATCTTACTTAGAAGTGGAGGAGGAACGCAGGGTGACATCGTGGTAGCCGCCTTCAACAATGGAGGTGGAGGAAACCAGAGTCAGCTTTGCATCTCTCTGCAGGTCGGGGATGTTGGTGACACCGCAGTTGCACATGGTGCTCTTGACCTTGTACAGGGAAGCTTCCACATTGTCATGCAGGGGGCCTGCATAGGTGACATAGGAGTCAACGCCTTCCTCGAAGGTCAGCTTTGCGCTGCCGCCCAGGTCATAACGCTGCCAGTTACGGGCACGGTTGGAGCCTTCGCCCCAGTACTCCTTCATGTAAGCGCCGTTGACCATGACCTTGGGAGTGGGGGACTCGTCGAAACGAGCGAAGTAACGGCCCAGCATCATGAAGTCAGCACCCATAGCCAGAGCCAGAGTCATGTGGTAGTCATGAACGATACCGCCGTCGGAGCAGATGGGCACATAGATGCCGGTCTCACGGAAGTACTCGTCACGAGCCTGAGCAACTTCGATCAGAGCAGTTGCCTGACCACGGCCGATGCCCTTGGTCTCACGGGTGATGCAGATGGAACCGCCGCCGATACCGACCTTGATGAAGTCAGCGCCGGCTCTTGCCAGGAACAGGAAGCCGTCACGGTCAACAACGTTACCGGCACCGACCTTGACGCTGTCGCCGTACTTTTCACGGATCCATGCGATGGTCTTTGCCTGCCAGCAGGTGTAGCCCTCGGAGGAGTCGATGCACAGCACATCAGCGCCTGCCTCCAGCAGAGCGGGAACACGCTCAGCGTAGTCGCGGGTGTTGATACCGGCGCCTACCAGGTAACGCTTTTCGCTGTCCAGCAGTTCCTGAGGATTGTTCTTGTGGGAAGCGTAGTCCTTGCGGAAAACGAAGTACATCAGGTTGCCGTTCTCATCGATGATGGGCAGGCTGTTGAGCTTGTGCTCCCAGATGATGTCGTTTGCCTCTTTCAGGGAGGTGTCAGCGGGAGCGGTGATCAGCTTTTCCAAAGGAGTCATGAAATTCTTGACCTGCTCATCGGCCTCCATACGGGACACACGGTAGTCACGGCTGGTGACGATACCCAGCAGCTTGCCGGTAGCAGTGCCGTCAGCAGTGATAGCAACGGTGGAGAAACCGTTCTTTCCCTTCAGTGCCAGAACATCAGCCAGGGTGTTTTCGGGGGTCAGGTTGGAAGCGGAGACAACGAAACCTGCCTTGTGATTCTTAACCTTGGCGACCATAGCGGCCTCGGATTCGATGGACTGAGAACCGAAGATGAAGCTCAGGCCGCCTTCCTTTGCCAGTGCAATTGCCAGAGAGTCGTTGGAAACGGACTGCATGATTGCAGAGACCATGGGAATGTTCAGGGTAATTGCGGGTTCTTCAATGCCTTTGCGATACTTGGTCAGGGGAGTACGCAGAGAAACATTGCTGGGAATGCAATCCTCGGAAGTGTATCCGGGAATCAGCAGATACTCACTGAAAGTGTGGCTGGGCTCATTGTAGAAGTGTGCCATGTGTGAATTTCCTCCTTTTATTTGTATAGGGTTAATAAAATTAGATATGATATTTTGTCGATTATACCGCAGAACCATCGCCTGTGTCAAGGAAAATATTGCTTTCGGTACCGTTGGTGTTCATATGCTTAAAATTGCCCATGACTTCGGTGACGGAACTCATAACTGCGAAGGTGTGGGGATAGTGGGCAATAATACTGCCCAGGACAGGAATCTGAGTTTTATTGATGATACATACAAGAATGTTGGTTTTATGACCGGAGTACATACCCTTGCCGGGAACCAGCGTGGCACTGTGGTGCAGTTTGGTGATGATTTCCTCGGAAAGAGCATCTGCGTAGTCGGTGATGATTTCAAAGCGAATGGCGCTTCTGCCGCTTTTGAGAACCTTATCAGAAACGGTGCTGGACATAAAGCTGTACAGGATGCACAGCAGAACGGGCTCGATTTGGTAGCCGTAAACAAAGTAGCTGATGATTGCAACCAGGGAATTCAGGGTGAATACGATCCACATGAAGTTCATCTCAGCGTGTCTTTTGCGCACCAGAGTTGCCACAAAGTCGGTGCCGCCGGTGGAGGAGCAGGCTTTGATCAGCATGGAGTAACAAGCACCGTTGATAATACCGGCGACCAGCGGACCGAGGATGGTGCTGGTACCGTTATCGGTGGAATAGGCAAAGGCGGATATGTCCACATGCTCCAGTAAAATCAGGGAAAGTGAGAAACATACAACATAGATCATGGAACGAACGGCGATGACCTTGCTGACATGTCTGTACACAACGAATGCCAAAGGAATGTTGATGATCAGATTCATGTAGCCCACATTGATATGCAGGACATACTGAATCATGGTACATAGACCGTTCAGACCGGCAGGTGCGAATTTGTTTGGAAAGACGAACAGCTGATAGTTCATGGCGCTGAGCAGGGCCAGACCGACAATTACCAGATAGGTGAAAATTTTCTTTGTGGGGAAATCGTGTTCTTCTCTCATCTTTTCTCTCATCATAATATCAAGGCTCCAATTTACCCCATAATCCCGGGGCTTAATCTCATACAAAATCATCATAGCACAAGGCTGTATCAGGGTCAAGTGGGCAATAACAACAGGATAACAAAAAACAAATGTTTGCTTTTTTACATTTTTTGTGTTATGCTTCTGATATATAACAAGGAGGGATGGCAATGCCGCGAACATCGGATAAATCTGATCTTATTTTGGAATTTATCACTCATTTTATCCAGGAAAATGGCTATGCGCCATCCGTTCGGGAAATCGGCGCCGGCGTAGGCCTGCGTTCCACGGCCTCTGTCAGCTATCACCTGAGGGCGCTGCAGGAAAAGGGGCTGCTCCAGGGTGGTGACACCAAGGGCAGAAAGCGCGCCATAGCCACCTGCAGCCGAGTCGGACAGATCCCGATTGTGGGTGTGGTGACAGCAGGTATTCCAATTCTTGCTGTGGAAAACCAGGAAGGAACCATGGCATGGGACGGTGATCCCAGCTGCTTTGCTCTGCGAGTCCGGGGCGACAGCATGATCAACGCCGGAATCCTGTCCGGGGACAAGGTGGTTGTCCGCCCCCAGTCTACCGCAGATGACGGACAGATCGTGGTGGCAAGAATTGCAGACGAGGCCACGGTAAAGCGCCTGCGCAGGAAAAACGGAGAGATTTGGCTGATGCCGGAGAATCCTGCTTACGAACCGATTGATGGCTCGGAAGCAGAGCTGATCGGTATTGTGAAGGCGGTTGTCCGAGAATACTGATCGAATATATGCAAACTATGTAAAAGCGCCTGAAGGGGCGCTTTTTTACGGAGTAGAGCTGCTTCAGAATGCAAACAATCCGTAAACATTGGCTTTCAGGTGTTGAAATCCCGGATAATTGCAATATAATAGGCATATCAATTCAATTACAAGGTGATTCCGATGAAAAATTTTTCTGGCTGGCTTCGGCGGATCGGTGCAAATTTCACTGCTGGAATGCAGCGTTTTATGTATGGAAGATACGGTCATGACCGATTGAATATGACGCTTTTGATGACAGGCATGGTGCTGTGCCTCATCTGTATGTTTGTACACAGACCAATGGTGGATCTGTTGCTGACGCTGGCTTCCTATGGCCTGCTTGTGTGGGCAATGGTTCGCTGCTTCTCCCGCAATACCTACAAGCGGTATCAGGAGAACCGCAGATTCCTGCTGATGATCGATCGCATCAAGGATCGCAACAATCGCTATTTTACCTGCCCCAAGTGTCACCAGACAGTTCGCGTTCCCAGAGGAAAGGGTAAAATCTCCATCACCTGTCCGAAATGCAAGGAAAAGTTTATTAAGAAGACATAAAAAGACCTCCGACTGTGAAAACAGCCGGAGGATTTTTTTATTTTCCGTCAGCTTCCTGCTTTTTGGACTGCTGCTGATTTTTTCCGTTTCGGGATCTGTGGTGGCGATGCTGTTCGGTGGGAACTTCCTCTTCCAGTTCCACATGAAGCTCAGCCCGGGGAATGAGATAGCGCTTGGTAGCAAACAGGGCAACGATGCACAGGATGCTCACCAGATTGGCAAGAGCGCCTCCGTGACCCACGACGATGTGACGGGCAATAGCCATGATCAGAACCTCCAGAATGTTGGCGGGGGTCATGTGCATCAGCAGCTTTACAAATTCCAGACCGATCACAATGCCCAGGATCTGCTGCAGAAAGCAATTGACTGCATCGTTCTGGAGAAAGTAATCGGGGTTGCTGAAAATACTGACCAGAGTCACGACCAGCAGCACAAACAGAACCACAGTGGAGATCAGGGCGATGATGGATTCCAGCGCAAGGAGACATTTTTCGATAACCTTATCGAGCTTCTTTTTGAAATTGATCATTGGTGCACCTCTTTTTTATGAAATTTTCGGTATTCCCGTTGGTGAAAATCTTCCAGCAGCGTCCGCAGCTGCCCTTCAGAGCGTTCGATATCCATCCACAGCTCCCGAGCGGACATACGCAGCAGGCCGGAGCGGAAGCTGGACAGCTGAACCAGAGAGTCGGATGTGACCACCCGGACATTGTAGTTGCTTCCAATCTGGGTTGCCATGGATTCAATGTAGGCATCTGCCGTCTGGCCCTCCTTGGTGTAGACAATCTGCATTTGGTTGTGCAGCTGCTTTTCGCCGGGATTGCCTTTGGCCCGATAGCCGTCGAATACCAGAATGATCTGGCAGTGCTTAAAGCTGGAGTAGTTGTCCAGCAGCTCGATCAGCCGCTGACGAGCAGAGCCCAGGTCTATTTTGGCAACCTGCTCCAGTTCGTCACAGGCAAACAGAACATTGTATCCGTCCACGATCAGCAGATTCTCTTTCGGCGGTGCGATGGGGAGCTTGTCTGCGGCAGGGCGGTTTACGGGAGCGGTGTACTGCCGCCTGCGCACCGGGCCGAACTCCCGTTCCATGATGCGCTCCAGCTCTTTGTCGTCCATCCGTAGATTCCGGGTGACAATCTGGGGCTGGGCGGGCTTTTCCAGGATGCTGGACAGGTGCATATACTCGGGAACCTGATTCCACTTTACGGTGAAGCCTGCGCCATGGGCACAGAAGACAGAATCCGGGGTGTTTTCCAGATCTGCCTCCGGGTCATAGCCCCGGGCTTCGATGATTTCGTCGGCGTTGTGGCAGGTACGGTAGCCCAGAAGCCGGGTCTGGAAAATGCCCGTGCCGTGGGTGTAGGATGCCACATCGGATGCATAATCCCGAACCTCTGATACAGGGACGATACCCCGCAGGATGGAGTCATCGCCGCTGGATTCGGGGGAATCAAACTCGCCGGACATGGAGCGGATATCAGTGATGGCCCGTCCAATCTGTGGGGTGGGCACTGTGAGAACAAATTCGTACCAGGGCTCCAGCAGCACGCTTTCCGCCTGCATCAGACCCTGACGGATGGCCCGGTAGGTGGCCTGACGGAAGTCGCCGCCCTCGGTGTGCTTTAGGTGGGCACGGCCGGATACAAGGGTAATGTTCAGGTCAGTGACAGGGGAGCCGGTTAAAACGCCCAGGTGGTGTTTTTCGGCGATATGGGTCAGAATCAGCCTCTGGAAATTGATATCGAGAATTTCCAGGGGACATTTGGAGTTGATATGGATTCCACTGCCTGGTTCGCCCGGCTCCATCAGAAGATGCACTTCTGCATAGTGGCGCAGCGGCTCAAAATGGCCCACACCTTCTACCGTTGTGCGGATGGTTTCCTTATAAGAGATGTGTCCCGTGTCAAAGGTGACGGGCAGATCGAACCGCTGCAGGATCAGACTCTGTAGAATTTCCAGCTGCACCTTGCCCATCAGCTGGGCATGAATCTGTTTCAGTCGGTCATCCCAGAGAATGTGCAGCTGAGGGTCTTCCTCTTCCAGCTGGCGCAGCTGGGGAAGGACGGTGAGGGGGTCCTTGCCGGCGGGCAGGTTGATCTGATAGCTCATGACCGGCTCCAGAATGGGCTGCGTATCGTCGGAGTCTGCCCCAAGGGACTGGCCTGCATAGGTAGCGCTCAGACCCTGAACTGCGCAGCAGTTTCCGGCGGGAATTTCCTCGGCCTGGGTGAACTGGGGGCCTGAATACACCCGAAGCTGGATGCATTTTTCTGTGAAATCCTTGCCGTCCCGGTTGCGGTAGGACAGGGCAGAGCGAACCTTCAGCGAGCCGCCGGTCACCTTCAGCCAGGTCAGCCGGTTGCCCTGAGGGTCCCGGGAAATCTTGTAGACCTTGGCGGAAAATTCCTCCGGATAGGTGTTTTCCGGGGCGTAGGTGTCCAGTATGCTGAGAAATTCGTCAACACCCTCCAGCTTCAGCGCAGAGCCAAAGCAGCAGGGGAACAGCTTCCGTCCGGCAATCAGTCCCTGAATGTTGCCCGCTGTGACAGAACCGTCATTCAGGTACTGCTCCAGAACTGCCTCGTCGCAGACAGCGGCGGCTTCTGCAATGGTGTCAAAATCGGCACCGAAATCCACGATGTTGCCGGAAAGCCGCTCCTGCAGCTGACTCAGCAGGGCTTCTTTGCCCTTTCCCGGCAGGTCCATCTTATTTACATACAGAAAAGTTGGAATATGGTAGCGCTGCAGCAGCTCCCACAGGGTCAGGGTGTGGGCCTGGACACCGTCGGTGCCGTTGATGACCAGAATGGCACAGTCCAGAATGGGCATGGTGCGCTCTGCCTCGGCAGAAAAGTCCACATGGCCCGGAGTGTCTACCAGGGTGATCTGAAGATGCTCGGTGTTCAGCAGAGCCAGTTTGGAAAATATGGTGATGCCCCGCTGGCGCTCTAAGTCGTGGGTGTCTAAAAAGGCATCCTTGTGATCCACCCGCCCCAGCTGGCGGCGCATACCGGTGGCATAGAGCATGGCTTCTGACAGTGTGGTCTTGCCTGCATCCACATGGGCAAGGATTCCGCAAACGATATTTCTCATAGGTGGCACTCCCTGCCTGTGATAACGGATTTCATCGGATCTGATCCGGATGATTGTTTCATCATTATATCTTTATTCCGATATCGAGTCAAGAAAATCCATCTTTTGCCATCATAGCAATCCGGCGTTTGGACAATATATGGAAGAAGGGAGGAATAAAATATGACAATCGGACAGGTAATCGGACCGGTTTTGCTGGAACGGACAGTGGAAAATGCGCAGGACCTTCACTGGGCTCAGGTCAAGGTGGAGGACCGGACGATCGCTGCGCTGGATCTGGTTGGCGCGAAGCAGCAGGATCTTGTGCTGCTGTGTGCATCGGATGCAGCAAAAATGCTGACACCGGCGTGTCCCGTGGATGCGGCAATCATTGGCATTGTATCAGAAAATGGAAATAGAGGTTGACAAAGCTGTAGAAAACAGTCTATAATAACCCTACAATTCCACAAATTGGCTATGAAGAGAAGAGTAACCTTGCAAGAGCGGACAGAGAACCCCGGCAGCTGTGAAGGGGGACGCGCGAACCTGGTGAACATGGTCTCGGAGCTGACCGGTCGATAGGTAGGCCGGTACGGGTGCGCCCGTCATCGCGCCAAGAGGTATCCGCACGGATACGAAACAAGGTGGTACCGCGTCAATTTTGTCGCCCTTGAGTGATTCAAGGGCGATTTTCTTTTTTTAGGAGGAAGATTTTTATGTGTGAAAAATGCAAGGGCAATTTCTATATTACAACGCCCATCTACTACCCCTCTGCGAAGCTGCATATCGGTCACAGCTACTGCACCGTGGCAACCGATGCAATGGCCCGCTACAAGCGTATGCAGGGCTACAATGTCATGTTCCTGACCGGCACTGACGAGCATGGCCAGAAGATCGAGGACAAGGCTAAGGAAGCGGGCATCACCCCCAAGCAGTTCGTTGACAACATCGTCACCGGTGACCGGGGTGTTCTGGATCTGTGGAAGCTGATGAACATCTCCTACGACCGTTTCATCCGTACCACCGACGATTACCATGTGGCTGCCATTCAGAAGATCTTCAAGAAGATGTATGAAAACGGCGACATCTACAAGGGTACTTACAAGGGCAAGTACTGCAAGCCCTGCGAGTCCTTCTGGACCGAGAGCCAGCTGAAGGACGGCAAGTGCCCCGACTGCGGCCGTGAAGTTCAGGACGCAGAGGAAGAGGCATATTTCTTCCGCCTCTCCAAGTATGCCGACCGCATCCAGGATCTGCTGGAGAACACCGACTATCTGGAGCCCAGAAGCCGCGTGAACGAGATGGTCAACAACTTCATCAAGCCCGGTCTGGAGGATCTGTGCGTTTCCCGTACCAGCTTCACCTGGGGCGTTCCCGTGGACTTTGACCCGGGCCATGTGGTCTATGTGTGGATCGATGCACTGTTTAACTACATGACCGCTCTGGGCTTTGAAAATGATAAGTATGACGATCTGAAGGACTTCTGGCCTGCAGATGTTCACTTCGTGGGCAAGGAAATCGTTCGTTTCCATTCCATCATCTGGCCCGCTATGCTGATGAGCCTGGATCTGCCCCTGCCCAAGAAGGTCTTTGGTCATGGCTGGCTGAACTTCAACGGCGAGAAGATGTCCAAGTCCCGTGGCAATGTGGTCGATCCCTATGTGCTGGCTGAGCACTTCGGCGTGGATGCACTGCGTTTCTTCCTGCTGCGCACCTTCCCCTTCGGTTCTGACGGCAACTTCACCAACGAGATGCTGATCTCCACCATCAACACCGACCTCGCAAACGACCTGGGCAACCTGGTCAGCCGTACGGTGGCAATGGCTCAGAAGTATTTCGGCGAGCATCTGCCCGCTGAGCAGCTGGAGAATCCCGAGCTGGACAACGAGCTGGTCAACATGGTTTCCACACTGCGTGACCGTTACGAGGAGCAGATGGAGCACTTTGCATTCCAGAATGCACTGAACGAAGTGTTCAAGGTCATCTCCCGTGCCAATAAGTATATTGATGAGAATGCACCCTGGGTTCTGGCTAAGAGCGAGGAGAACAAGCCCCGTCTGGCAAGAGTCCTGTACAACCTGCTGGAGACCATTCGTATCTGCGCAGGTCTGCTGACTCCCTTCATGCCTGCAACCGCAGAAGAGATCAACAACCGTCTGGGCAAGCCTGCTGCTGACTGGGATCATCTGAATGTCTTTGGCGTTCTGCCTCAGGATGCTGCTCCCGTGGTTGGCCCTGCACTGTTCCCCAGAATCGACATGGAGAAGGAGCTGGCTGCTCTGGAAGAGCTGACCGCCAAGGAAGCAGAGCCTGAGGAAGATCCTCTGCCCGAGCCCCTGCCTCAGATCAACTTCGACGAATTCGAGAAGGTCGAGATGACCGTTGTGAAGGTTCTGGCCTGTGAGAATGTGAAAAAGAGCAAGAAGCTGCTGAAGTTCACTCTGAACGACGGCACCAAGGAGCCTCGCCAGATCCTGTCCGGCATTGCCCAGTACTACACCCCCGAGGAACTGGTGGGCAAGACTCTGGTTGCCGTTACCAACCTGGCACCCCGCAAGATGATGGGCCAGGAGAGCTGCGGTATGCTGCTGAGCGCAGAGCGCGGCGACAAGCTGAATCTGGTCATGCTGGATGATTCCATCCAGGCCGGCAGCCGTCTGGTATAAGTGCTATACAATAAATCTGAAAGACCGCAGAGCAACTCTGCGGTCTTTTGAAGCTGAGAGGAACGATATGAAAGCTGATTGTCATATTCATATGCTCCTGGATGGTCAGGACTGGCGCAGTGCCATTGCAGCGCACCGCGATGCCCCCGACAGAGAACTGATCCGCAGCCGCCTGCAGCGTTATGCGGATGCGGGATTTACCTACCTTCGTGATGGCGGAGACCGATGGGGCGTTGGCGCAGCGGCTCGGGAGATGGCTGGTGAATTCGGAATTACCTACCGTACCCCTCTGGCACCCCTGTGCCGGGCCGGGCACTATGGAGCATTTATCGGGAAAAAGTTTGAAAATCTGAAGGGCTATGCCAAACTGGTAGGAGGAAACCGTCAGCATGGCGGTGATTTTATCAAAATCATGGTGTCCGGTCTGATGGATTTCGATCAGTGCGGCGTACTTACTGAGGAAGGCCTGCCCGCTGATGTCATCACGGAGATGGTCCACATTGCCCACGAGGAAGGATTTTCTGTAATGGTTCACGGCAACGGAGCCCGGACGGTGGAGGCAGCTGCCGCAGCAGGTGCCGAATCCATTGAGCACGGCGCGTACCTTGATGAGGATGCCATGGCAGCTATGGTGGAGGCCGGAACGGTCTGGTGCCCGACCCTGTCTGCAATCGGCAACCTGATGGGAACAGGCCGCTTTGACGAAGCTCAGGTTGCTGCGATTTATCGCAGTGCTCAGGAAAATGTCCGCAGATTTGTACAGATGAATGGCATTGTGGCTCCGGGTTCGGACGCAGGTGCATGGGCGGTTCCCCATGTGCAGGGCGGACTGGACGAGTACGAACATCTCCGGAAAACATTGGGAGAATCCTGTGAGGAAACGATCATCCGGGGTGTGCGAACGATACAGGCCAAATTCTGAACAATGAGAAGGTTTTCGTCAAAATAACAGTTTTTACGACATCATTTTCTACAATTTGGGCATTATGATTTTAATCTACAATTTGACGAAACAGGGGATTTATGATAAGATACCCTTGTAAATAAGGCTCAGGACGACTGACGGAAATTGGTGGATTACCACTGGGAAATCCTGAGCTGAGGTAAATGCCGACCGTCTGGGCGCACTTGTCTTTAGGGACGGGTGCGCCCTTTGCGCATTCTAGGAGGTCAACATGAAAAAAGTAGGTATTATTATGGGCAGCGATTCCGATCTGCCAGTCGTTCGCAAGGCAATCGATACCCTTGCAAGCTTTGCTGTACCCTATGAGGTGCATGTCTATTCTGCTCACCGGACGCCTGCTCAGGCTCAGAGCTTCACTGCAGCTGCCCGTGACAACGGATTTGGTGTTCTGATCTGTGCTGCAGGCATGGCTGCTCATCTGGCCGGTGCTGTAGCTGCCAACACTACACTGCCTGTTATCGGTATTCCCATGAGTTCTTCTAATCTGGGCGGCATGGAAGCACTGCTGTCCACCGTGCAGATGCCCAGCGGTATCCCCGTTGCAACTGTTGCCATTGGCGGTGCTGTGAACGCAGCTCTGCTTGCAATGCAGATGCTGGCCATCAGCGATGAGGATCTTGCAAAGAAGCTCACCGACAAGCGCGCTGCCGATACTGCTGCAGTTCTGGAAAAGAATGCTGCCGTGGAAGCAGAGTTCAATAAGTAATTCCTGCATTTTATTATTCAACATACATTAATACAAATTACAGAAAGAGGTCAATTATTATGGAAAACCTGAAGCTTGTTTATACCGGAAAAACCAAGGATGTCTTCGCACTGGAGAACGGCAACTATCTGCTGAAGTTCAAGGACGACTGCACCGGCAAGGACGGCGTTTTTGATCCCGGTGAAAACAGCGTTGGCCTGACCATCGAAGGCGTTGGCGATGTCAACCTGCGTATGTCCATCTACTTCTTTGAGAAGATCAATGCTGCCGGCATCCTGACTCACTATGTCAACGCAAACCTGGAAAACACCACCATGGAAGTCCTGCCCGCAAAGGTATTCGGCAAGGGCCTGGAAGTCATCTGCCGTTACAAGGCTGTCGGTTCCTTCTTCCGCCGTTACTCTGACTACTGCGAAGAGGGTGCAGACCTGCCCGCATATGTAGAGACCACCTTCAAGAACGACGAGAAGGGCGATCCCCTGGTTACCAAGGACGGCCTGGTCGATCTGGGTGTCATGACCGCTGAGCAGTACGACTCCCTGAAGGATATGACTCAGAAAATCACCAAGATCGTTGCTGACGATCTGAAGGAGAAGGGCCTGGACCTGTACGACATCAAGTTCGAGTTCGGCTATGATGCAAAGGGCAATGTTATGCTGATCGACGAGATCGCTTCCGGCAACATGCGTGTTTACAAGGACGGCAAGTATGTCGATCCCATGACTCTGAACAAGCTGTTCTTCGCCTAATCTCAAAAAACTCTCAAAGGAGCCAGAAAATGGAACATAAGAATTCTCATTCCGAAAGCTATGCTGCTGCCGGTGTTGATATTGTTGCCGGTTACAGATCTGTAGAGCTGATGAAGAAGCACATCGCCCGCACCAAGAACTCCGGCTGCCTGGACGAGGTAGGCGGTTTCGGCGGCTGCTTCGGCCTGAATCTTCAGGGCATGGAAGAGCCTGTCCTGGTTTCCGGCACCGACGGCGTCGGCACCAAACTGAAGATCGCAATGATTTTGGATAAGCATGATACCATCGGCATCGACTGCGTTGCCATGTGTGTAAATGATGTTATCTGCTGCGGCGCAAAGCCCCTGTTCTTCCTGGACTACATTGCCTGCGGCAAGAATGTTCCCGAGCGGATCGCTGAGCTGGTTGCCGGTGTGGCAGAAGGCTGTGTCCAGTCCGGCTCTGCTTTGATCGGCGGCGAGACCGCTGAGCATCCCGGCATGATGGCTGAGGATGACTACGACCTGGCTGGTTTCAGCGTGGGCATCGTGGACAAGAAAAAGATGATCGACAACAGCAAGATGGCTCCCGGCGATGTGGTCATTGCACTGCCCTCTACCGGCGTGCATTCCAACGGCTTCAGCCTGGTCCGCAAGGTCTTTGATGTTGAGAACAACGAGCATCTGACCGAGCCCTGCCAGGAGCTGGGCGGAGCATCCATTGCTGAGACGCTGCTCACCCCCACCAGAATCTATGTTAAGCCCATGCTCGCTCTGTTCGAGCAGGTTCAGGTAAAGGGCGTCAGCCACATTACCGGCGGCGGTTTCTATGAAAATATTCCCCGTGCCATCCCCGATGGTCTGGGTGCAAAGATCGATAAGTCTGCAATCAGAATCCTGCCTATTTTCGATCTGATTGCCAAGACCGGCAACATTCCCGAGCGTGATATGTTCAACACCTTTAACATGGGTGTTGGCATGAGCGTGGTTGTTGCCAAGGAAGATGTTGAAAAGACACTGGAAGTGCTGAAGGCTCACGGCGAGGACGCCTATGTCATCGGTGAGATCGTTGCTTCCGAAGAAAAGGTGATTTTGGAGTGAAAACCAGAATTGCAGTATTCGTTTCCGGCGGCGGAACCAACCTCCAGGCGCTGTTAGACGCAGAGGAAGCAGGACACATTCCCCATGGCGAAATTGCCATGGTTGTGTCCAACAACCCCAACGCCTATGCCCTGGAGCGGGCACGGCTCGCCGGAGTACCCGGTGCAGTTATCACCAAAAAGGAATGCGGCTCTCAGGCTGCATTCGAGCGTCAGCTCCAGTCCGTTCTGGAACTGGGCGGCATCGATATGATTATTCTGGCAGGCTTTATGTGCATCCTGTCCGAGAATTTTACCAGAAAGTGGCCCAACCGGATCCTGAACATCCATCCCAGCCTGATCCCTGCATTCTGCGGCGAGGGCTTCTATGGACTGAAGGTTCACGAGGCGGCTTTGGCCCGGGGCGTGAAAGTTACCGGTGCTACGGTTCACTTTGTCAACGAGATTCCCGACGGAGGCCCCATTATCGCCCAGCGGGCGGTTGCAGTTGAGGAGGGCGACACTCCCGAGACCCTGCAGCGCCGTGTCATGGAGCAGGCAGAATGGATTCTGCTGCCCCAGGCGGCTGAAATGGTAAGCCAAAAGCTTTACAACGAAAGAAAGGGTAAATGAAATGTTCGATCTTTCCAACCTGCTGAAGGAAAACACCTATCCCGGACGAGGCATTGTTCTGGGCAGAAGTGCAGATAACAAAAAGGCTGTGATTGCCTATTTCATCATGGGCCGCAGCGTAAACAGCCGCAACAGAATTTTTGTTGAGACAGAAGACGGCATCCGTACCGAGGCACACGACCCCAGCAAGATGGTGGATCCTTCTCTGATCATCTACCATCCGGTCAGAGTTCTGCCCGAAGGTACCATCGTCACCAATGGCGATCAGACCGATACCATCCGTGACACCATGGTGGCAGGTCAGGGCTATCTGCCTGCACTGATGCAGCGCGAGTTTGAGCCGGACGGCCCCAACTACACCCCCAGAATTTCCGGCGTGGTGTTCCCCAAGGGCGATTATATGCTCTCCATTCTGAAGAGCTTCCACGGTGACCCCAGCTGCTGCGTGCGCAATGTGTTTACCTTTGATGCGCCCAAGGCTGGCACCGGTCATTTTATCCACACCTATCAGCAGGACGGCGATCCTCTGCCTTCTTTCGAGGGCGAGCCCAGACTGGTGGCTATCGACGGCGACATCGATGCTTTCACCAACATGGTCTGGCAGAGCCTGAACGAAGACAACAAGGTCAGCCTGTTTACCCGTTTTATTGATCTGACAGATGGCTCCATGGAGACACGGATCGTCAACAAGAACAGCAAAGGAGATCATACCAATGAATGAGTTTGCACTGAAGTACGGTTGTAACCCCAACCAGAAGCCTGCAAGAATTTATATGGCAGACGGCAGCGACCTGCCCCTGCAGATTCTCAACGGCCGTCCCGGCTATATCAACTTCCTGGACGCACTGAATTCCTGGCAGCTGGTCAAGGAACTGAAGGAAGCCACCGGTATGTGTGCAGTTACTTCCTTTAAGCATGTATCTCCCACCTCTGCAGCAGTCGGCAAGGTTCTGAGTGCTGACCTGAAGAAGGCCTGCTTTGTTGATGACATCGAGGGCCTGGACGAGAGCCCTCTGGCCTGTGCTTATGCCCGTGCTCGCGGCACCGACCGTATGTGCTCCTTCGGCGACTGGGTTGCCCTGTCCGACGAGTGCGATGCACTGACTGCAAAGCTGATTGCCCGTGAGGTTTCCGACGGCGTCATTGCTCCCGGCTACACCGAGGAGGCTCTGGAGATCCTGAAGACCAAGCGCAAGGGTAATTACAATGTGGTCGCAATTGATCCTGACTATGTTCCCGCTGAGCAGGAAACCAAGATGGTTTACGGCATCACCTTCCAGCAGGGCAGAAACAACTTCAAGATCAATGAAGAGCTGCTTACAAATATCGTGACCGAGAACAAGGATCTGCCTCAGGAGGCAAAGATCGACCTGATCGTTGCTCTGATCACCCTGAAGTACACCCAGTCCAACTCCGTCTGCTTTGCCTACGACGGTCAGGCAATCGGTGTCGGCGCCGGTCAGCAGTCCAGAATTCACTGCACCAGACTGGCAGGCACCAAGGCTGATACCTGGTTCCTGCGTCAGCATCCCAAGACCCTGAATCTGCCCTTCCGTGAGGATCTGGGCCGTCCCAACCGGGACAATGTCATCGATGGCTACATCAATGGCAATGAAGAGGATGTCTGCGCAGACGGCAACTGGCAGAAGTACTTCACCAGCCAGCCCGAGCCTCTGACCGAGCAGGACAAGCGTGAGTTCCTGGCAAGCCGCCAGAATGTGGCTCTGGGCTCCGACGCATTCTTCCCCTTCGCTGATAACATCCAGCGTGCCAAGAAGTCCGGCGTTCGTTACATTGCCCAGCCCGGCGGCTCCATCCGTGACGACCTGGTGATCGAAGAGTGCAACCGCGATGGTATTGTGATGAGCTTTACCGGTATGCGCCTGTTCCACCACTAAGAAACTGTATCTTGTGTAAAATTTTTCCCAATGGCATTGTGAAGCTGTCGCAATGCCATTGGGAATTACCCGGTTTTTTAGAATCTTACAAGATGATGAGGTATCTTATGAATATTATGCTGATTGGCGGCGGTGGACGGGAACACGCCATCCTCCGCAGCTTGAAAAAGAACCCCGCAGTTGAAACAGTCTATACTCTCCCCGGAAACGGCGGCATGGCAGACGAGTCTGTCTGCACCGGCATCGCTGCAACCGATCTGGACGGTATTGCAAAGTTTGCTGCTGAGCATACCATTGACTACGCAGTGGTGGCACCGGACGATCCTCTGGTCCTGGGCTGCGTAGACCGTCTGAACGAAATGGGAATTGCCTGCTTTGGCCCCCGCGCCAACGCTGCAATTATCGAAGGCAGCAAGGCTTTCTCCAAAGATCTGATGAAGAAGTACCACATTCCCACCGCTCAGTACGAGATTTTCACAGAGCTGGACAAGGCTCTGGAATATCTGAAGACCGCTCCCATTCCCACCGTTGTCAAGGCGGACGGACTGGCTCTGGGCAAGGGCGTTATCATCGCTCAGACCAGAGAAGAAGCTGTGCAGGCTGTTACCGAGATGATGGCCGGCGGCAAGTTCGGCAAGAGCGGCACAACTGTTGTTATTGAAGAATTTCTGGAAGGTCCTGAGGTTTCCGTGCTGTCCTTCACCGACGGCAAGTGCGTAAAGCCCATGGTGTCTTCCATGGACCATAAGCGTGCCAAGGACCATGACGAAGGTCTGAACACCGGCGGCATGGGCACCGTTGCACCCAACCCCTACTACACAGAAGAAGTGGCTCAGCAGTGCATGGAAGAAATCTTCCTGCCCACCATCCGGGCCATGGAAGCAGAGGGCAGAACCTTTAAGGGCTGCCTGTACTTCGGCCTGATGCTGACCAAGGACGGCCCCAAGGTTATTGAGTACAACTGCCGTTTCGGCGATCCTGAGACTCAGGTCGTGCTGCCGTTGCTTGAAAGCGACCTGCTGACCGTTATGCAGGCCTGCACCAACGGTACTCTGGAGCAGACCGAAGTAAAGTTCTCTGACAAGCACGCCTGCTGCGTCATCACTGCATCTGCAGGCTACCCGGAAGCTTATCAGAAGGGCTATCCCATCACCATGACTGCGGAGGCAGCTGCCCACACCTATGTGGCAGGTGCAAAGCTGGAAGGCGACACCCTGGTTACCTCCGGCGGCCGTGTCACCGGCACAACTGCCGTTGCAGATACCCTGAAAGATGCCATCACGGAAGCATACCGTCTGGCAGATGGTGTTCAGTTCACAGATTCTTACCGCAGAAGCGACATCGGCCAGCGTGCGCTGCAGGCCTAACGACTAGGAGGAAAGAATGGTTTATCGTATTTTTGTTGAGAAAAAGCCCGCCCTTGCAAAGGAAGCCCATGACCTGCTGCATGAAGCCAATGAGCTGCTGCAGATCAAGAGCCTGACCGGCGTTCGCGTCATCAACCGTTATGATGTGGAAAACATCGATGAAGCACTGTTCCAGAACGCAGTGAAGAATGTGTTCTCCGAGCCTCAGGTGGATCTGGTTTCCACCGAGCTGAATGCTGAGGGAACCGTATTTGCTGTAGAGTACCTGCCCGGTCAGTTCGACCAGAGAGCAGACTCCGCTGCCCAGTGTATCCAGATCATCTCCCAGGGCGAGCGCCCTGTGGTCCGCACCGCAAAGGTCTATGTTCTGGAAGGCAGCTTGAGCGAAGCTGACATTGCTGCCATCAAGAAGTATGTCATCAACCCTGTGGAAGCCCGCGAGGCATCCATGGAAAAGCCCGAGACTCTGGCTGTGGAGTACGCAATCCCTGAAAAGGTCGCTACCGTTGAGGGCTTCCTGGATCTGGACCGTGCCGGTCTTGAGAACATGGTGAAGACTCTGGGCCTTGCAATGGACGCAGATGACATCGCATTCTGCCAGGAATACTTCCGCAGCGAGAAGCGTTGCCCCACCATCACCGAAATCCGCATGATCGACACCTACTGGTCCGATCACTGCCGTCATACTACCTTTAATACCACCATCGACGATGTGAAGTTTGCAGATCCTCTGCTGCAGAGCGCATACGACGAATACATCCAGACCCGTCAGGAGCTGGGCCGCACTAAGCCCATCAATCTGATGGACATCGGCACTCTGGCAGGCAAGTACCTGCGCAAGAACGGCTACCTGGATAAGCTGGACGAGTCCGAGGAAATCAACGCCTGCACCGTTCACATGACCGTGACCGTTGACGGCGAGGAGCAGCCCTGGCTGCTGCTGTTCAAGAACGAAACCCACAACCACCCCACAGAGATCGAGCCCTTCGGCGGCGCTGCAACCTGTATCGGCGGTGCAATCCGTGACCCCCTGGCAAGCCGTGCTTATGTATACGGCGCTATGCGTGTTACCGGCGCAGCTGATCCCCTGAAGAGCGTGGCAGAGACCATGCCCGGCAAGCTGCCCCAGAGAAAGATCGTCACCACTGCTGCTGCAGGTTACTCTTCCTACGGCAACCAGATCGGTCTGGCTACCGGCATGGTTGATGAGATCTATCACTCCGGCTACGCTGCAAAGCGTATGGAAATCGGCGCTGTTGTGGCAGCTGTTCCCGAGTCCCATGTCCGCCGTGAGGTTCCCGCAGCCGGTGACAAGGTCATCCTGCTGGGCGGCCGTACCGGCCGTGATGGCTGCGGCGGTGCTACCGGTTCTTCCAAGAGCCACACTGTAGAGTCTCTGGAAAGCTGCGGCGCTGAGGTTCAGAAGGGCAATGCTCCCGAAGAGCGCAAGCTGCAGCGTCTGTTCCGCAACGGCGAAGCAACCCTGATGATCAAGCGCTGCAACGACTTTGGCGCAGGCGGTGTTTCCGTTGCCATCGGCGAGCTGGCTGACGGCCTGGATATCGACCTGAACAAGGTTCCCAAGAAGTACGAGGGCCTGGACGGCACCGAGCTGGCAATCTCCGAATCTCAGGAGCGTATGGCTGTTGTTGTCGAAGCAAAGAATGTTGAGCGCTTCCTGGAGCTGGCAAGCGAAGAAAATCTGGAAGCAACCGTTGTTGCTACCGTTACCGAGAATCCCAGACTGGTCATGCACTGGAACGATGCAACCATCTGCGATGTCAGCCGTGAGTTCCTGAACTCCAACGGTGCTGAAAAGCATATTACCATTGATCTGGAGCCTGCCAGCGAGTATGTGCAGGAGATCAGCGGTACCTTTACCGAGAATATGAACCGCCTGGCAACCGACCTGAACACCTGCTCCAAGCGGGGCCTGTCCGAGCGCTTTGACGCAACCATCGGCGCAGGCACTGTCCTGATGCCCTTCGGCGGCAAGAATCAGCAGACTCCCATTCAGGCTATGGTTCACAAGGTCAGCCTGGAAAAGGGCCACACCGATGACTGCTCCGTCATGAGCTGGGGCTACAACCCCTTCATTACCGAGCACAGCCCCTACCACGGCGCATATCTGGCTGTTGTCGAATCTGCTGCTAAGCTGGTTGCTACCGGCGCAAGCTATGAAGATGTCTACCTGACCTTCCAGGAGTACTTCAAGAGAGTCGGTCACGATCCCAAGCGCTGGAGCCAGCCCATGGCTGCTCTGCTGGGCGCATTCAATGCCCAGATGGATCTGAAGATCGCTGCCATCGGCGGCAAGGACTCCATGTCCGGTACCTTTGAAGATCTGGATGTACCTCCCACGCTGGTTTCCTTCGCTGTTACCACCGAGAAGGTTCAGAATATCGTATCCAACGAGTTTAAGAAGGCCGGCAACAAGGTCTGCCTGCTGAAGCCTGAGTATGACGAAAACGGTCTGCCTGTTGCAGAATCTCAGCTGGCTCTGTTTGACTATGTTACCGAGCTGCTGCGCAGCGGCAAGGCTGTCAGCGCCTACACTCCCGGCATGGGCGGCGCAGCAGAAGCTGTCATGAAAATGGCCTTCGGCAACGGCTTCGGCTTTGCATTTGATACTGCCTGCACCATGGAAGACCTGTTCGGTCTGTGCTATGGCGGCTTCGTTCTGGAAATGTCCGGCGAGGCTGAGGGCAAGCTCCTGGGTGAAGTCACAGACAACGGCGCATTCACCTACGGCTTTGAGACCGTCGGCGCAGGCGCTCTGCTGAATGCCTACGAAGACAAGCTGGAAAGCGTCTACACCTGCAATATCCCCGATGTGGACACTCCCATTGAGAATGTTTCCTTCCAGGCAGCTACCCGTGTGGCTCCTGCTGTGAAGGTAGCCCGTCCCAAGGTTCTGATCCCCGTATTCCCCGGCACCAACTGCGAATACGATTCCGCCAAGGCTATGGAGGATGCCGGTGCCGAAGCTGAGATTTTCGTCATCCGCAACCTGACTGCCGATGCCATTTCCAGAAGCGTTGAGGAATTCTCCAAGAAGCTGAGCCAGTCTCAGATGGTCTTCATTCCCGGCGGCTTCTCCGGCGGCGACGAGCCTGACGGCTCCGGCAAGTTCATCACTGCATTCTTCCGCAATGCTGCCATCAAGGAGCAGGTGGAATCTCTGCTGAATGACCGCGACGGTCTGATGCTGGGTATCTGCAACGGCTTCCAGGCACTCATCAAGCTGGGCCTGGTACCCTACGGCAAGATCCTGGATGCAGATGTGGAATTCCCCACACTGACCCACAATGTCATCGGCCGCCACCAGTCCCGTCTGGTCCGTACCCGTGTTGCTTCCAACATGAGCCCCTGGCTGGCAGGCACTGAGGTCGGTCAGGTCTACACCGTGCCCATTTCTCACGGCGAGGGCCGCTTCCTGGCAGACGAGGCTCTGGTCAGAGAACTGGCAGCAAAGGGCCAGATCGCTACCCAGTATGTGGATCTCAGCGGCAACGCCACTGCAGATGTCCACTTCAACCCCAATGGCTCCATCTTCGCTATCGAGGGCATCACTTCTCCTGACGGCAGAGTCCTGGGTAAGATGGGTCACTCCGAGCGTAAGGGCAACGGCCTGTACAAGAATGTTCCCGGCGAGTTTGACATGAAGCTGTTCGAATCCGCTGTGCGCTACTTCAAAGGATAAACTGAAGTACGATCAGCAGGATGATTCCGGGCACGCCTAAGAATCCTGCAATGCAGGCGGTGACAAAGTTGATGGGGAAGAAGATTCCGGTGAATCCGGAAATCAGATTCAGCAGCCATAAACTTGCAAAGCCTGCCAGGGAATTAATGGCGATTTTCCACATCCATTTTACCTGGGCAGCACACAGGCGCAAAAAGCCAAAGGCCAGTGCTGCAGGAATCAAAATACTGAAAAAATTTTCCATGATGACCTCCGTATATAATCTGGAGCTGCGGGGCAAGATAGCGATGGACAGGAAAAAAGCTTGATGAAACGGAATATGACGATATACCTACATCACTGAATTTTCTGTCAAGTGTATCTTACAGCAGCTGATGGGAAAGATGCGAAAGGCGGGGGATATCACCCGCCAGTACATCATAGGAAAAATGATCTGCACAATCCCAAGAAACCGAGTCCTCTTTTGAGGATTCGGTTTTCTTTTTTAGGGGTATGACCCAATTCTATCCACAAGATACAGTTGTGATACAAAAATACAGGAAGATATTTTCAATTTCTTCCTCATCTGTTTGGGTTGTCTGGGGGAGAAAGCTGTGTTATAATATAAAAACATGACGAAAAAGATATAAGAAGGTGACAAGATGACTGTGACCGATTTGAATATTTCCAGAGAGGATACCAGAAAGATATTGGCCACCGCCAGCGGTGATGCAGCCATTCTTTACTTGTACATACAATGCGGCAATGACCCCAGTGAGGCAGAAGCTGCGCTTGGCATGAGTGCAGGCCGCTTCAGCTGCGCCAGTGCAACACTGCGGCAGCTGGGACTGTGGCCCAGTGACAAGAAGACCATGATCCCCTCCGGGGAACGGCCAAACTACACGGAAAAAGATGTGTTTGAGGCAATGGATTCTGATGACTCCTTCCGCCTGCTGTATGGAGAGGTTCAGCGGGTTCTGGGGAAGACCCTGAACACCGAGGAGCTGAAGATCCTTCTTGGCTTTACCCGCTATCTGGGACTGACCCCTGATGTGATTTCCGTTCTGGTGAACTACTGCAAGGACCGGATCCGCCAGCGGGGAAGCAACCGTGCGCCTTCGCTTCGCACCATCGAAAAAGAGGCTTATGCATGGGCAGAGCAGGGAATTGACACCATGGAAGAGGCTGCGGCCTTTATCCAGAAGCAAAATGTATATAACAGTGCAATGGCGCATATCAAGCATCTGGTGCAGATCCGGGGCCGCAGACTGACCGCGGCAGAGGAGCGCTACGCCCAGGCCTGGGCCCAGATGGGATTTGATGATGCGGCTATTTCCATGGCTTACGAGCGCACCTGCATCAACACAGGTGGACTGAAGTGGCCGTATATGAACAGCATCCTCAAGCGCTGGCATGAGGCAGGTCTGCACACGGCAGATCAGATTGTTGCCAACGACCGCAAGACCACCACGGTCAAGCCGGAGCGCCGGGAGCTGGATGAAGATGAGCTGGCAGCAATCGCCAGAATGATGCAGGAGGACTAAGCAATGGCATATAGTTCTGAAGTGGTTCGCAGAGCAAGAGCGCGTCTGGAACAGGCCAGAGATGACCGGGAACGGGAAAATCGGGAACATCTGGAACACGCCTATCAGGTAGCGCCCAGACTGAAGGAAATCGACCGTCAGCTTCGTTTGACCATGGTAAAAGCTGCTCAGGCCGTTTTTGCCGGCGGAGATGCAGAGGAATTGATGGCTCAGGCCAAAAAGCAGAATCAGGATCTGCAGCAGGAGCGCCAGTGGATTCTGGATGCCACATTTGAAGAGGGCTATCTGGATGAAACGCCCATCTGCGAAGTCTGCGGCGGAACCGGCTATGTGGGCAGCAGCATGTGCGAATGTCTGCAGGAGCTGTGCCGTCAGGAGCAGCGCAAGGAGCTGACCTTCCTGTCTGCCGGACGGGAGAGCTTTGACCAGTTCCGTCTGGACTACTATCCCAGCCAGGTAGACCCGAGACTGGGCGTGGCGCCCAGAATGGTTATGGAAAAAACATTCCAGACCTGCCGCAGATATGCATACAGCTTTAGCATGAAATCGGAAAATCTGCTGTTTTCCGGCAATACAGGCCTGGGAAAGACCTATCTTTCTGCGTGCATTGCACGGACTGTGTCGGATTCCGGTTACAGCGTTGTATACGAAAGTGCAGGCCACCTGTTTAACTGCCTGGAGCGTGCCCGTTTTGAAGGCGATGAGGAAAGCCGCAGTGCTGCGGTCAAGTACAATGCCTGTGATCTGCTGATCATCGATGATCTGGGTACGGAGCTGGCAGGCCAGTTTGTGACCACTGCTCTTTACAGTCTTGTGAATGACCGGCTGCTGGAGAGCAAGCCCACCATCATTTCCACCAATCTGACTGTGGACGATCTGAGCAATCGCTACAGCCCTCAGATTGCGTCCCGCCTGCGTGGCAGCTACCGCCGGGTGGCTTTTGTGGGCGACGATATTCGATTGATTAAGAAGCGGGGATAATATGAAACAGACAGGTATTATTTGGGATTTGGACGGAACCCTGCTGGATACCTTGCAGGATTTGATGGATGCAACCAATTACGCTCTGAGAACCTTTGGCTGCCCGGAGCGCAATCTGGATGAGATTCGCAGCTTTGTGGGAAACGGCGCAGGACTGCTGATTCAGCGGGCGCTGCCGGGTACTGCGCAGGACCCTGACTGGGAAGAGGTGCTCGATTGCTTCCGGGCATACTATGATGACCACTGCCGGGTGAAAAGCGCCCCGTATCCGGGCATCATGGATTTGCTCAGACAGCTGAAAGCAGAGGGATATCCCATGGCCGTAGTGTCCAACAAGCCGGACTCGGCGGTGAAGATTCTGTGCAAGGATTACTTCGGCGATGCGGGCGAACTGTTCGCAGCGGTCACCGGAGAGGTCAGCGGCTGCCCCAGAAAGCCTGCGCCGGATCTTGTGTACCGGGCGGTGGATGCGCTGGGCCTGAAACCTCAGCAGTGCATCTATGTGGGCGACAGCGAGGTGGATGTCCAGACGGCTGCCAATGCAAATATGCGCTGCATCAGCGTGCTGTGGGGCTTCCGGGATGAGGAATTTCTGAAAGAGAACGGAGCGACCCATCTTTGCAGCAAGCCCGGTGACTTTGCAGGTGTTCTGAAAGAAATGGAGTGATCCCTGTGGCCAATGAGTTTTATGCCCTGATGGGCAGAATGCGCTATATTACCCGCTGGGGACTGATGCGCAACACCTTCTCTGAAAATATTCAGGAGCACAGCCATCAGGTGGCGGTGCTTGCTCATGCGCTGGCGCTGATTCGCCGGGACATTCTGGGGCTGGAAGGCCCAGACCCCAATCAGTGTGCGGTTGCAGCGCTGTACCACGATGCTTCTGAAATTCTGACCGGGGATTTGCCTACACCCATCAAATATTACAATCCAGAAATCAAATCTGCGTACAAGCAGGTGGAGCGTATTTCGGGAGAAAAGCTCCTGTCCATGCTTCCGCCCCAGCTGCGCAGCTCTTATGAGCATCTGGTGCTGGAGGATGACGAAACCGTCAACCCCATCGTCAAGGCTGCGGACAAGCTGTCTGCCTACATCAAATGCGTGGAAGAGCAGAAGGCGGGAAACTGCGAATTTGACTCTGCGGCAAAGCAGACCATGGAAGCCATGGTGCAGATGAATCTGCCGGAGCTGAACTGGTTTATTGCGGAGTGCCTGGATGCCTTCAGCCGAAATCTGGATGAATTGGAATAACAGTGATGAATCATTATGAGCGATGCCGGACCGACAAAAGGCCTGCACATCGCTCATTTTGTTTATCACGAATTGTCTCGGAACAAAGACAGAAAAATATGGAGGCGTTCAAATGGAAAATCGACCGGATTTCGGCGATATCAAATCCTTTGATGAATTTATGAAGTATTATTGGTATCGCAAGGAACTGGAGCAGATCTGCAGGGACCTTGGCATCAACCACTCAGGAACCAAGCAAGAGCTCATTGCGTACATACAAGAATACTTTAACGGGAATCTGATTTCCGGCCCCAAAAGAGCAAAACCAGGGAAAGCAACAAAGGAAATCTCCCGGGATTGCCCTTTGCTTGATTGCGGATTTTCGTTTAATGCAAGGTTCCGAGCATATTTTCAGGAACAAACAGGAGTTGAACCCTTCAAATTTACCGCAGACATGGCGACAGCCTGGAGAAAAGTAAAGCAGGAGCAAGACCACACTTTTACCGTTCAGGATATGCTGGATCTGTATGCAGGAAATTCAGACTATGCAAAATATGACCACTCCTGCTGTCAATGGAATCAGTTCCTGAAGGATTTTTGTGCAGATGAAAGAAACCAAAACTTTCAGAATAAAATGAAGGCTGCATCCATTTTGTGGAAGCAGGTGAGGGGATCGTCGAAGCCCAAAGTCTATTCTTATGAACTGGTCAAAGCTTATTGGGATGAGATCTGCGGCTATACAGAATAAGACTCACCCACTGGCGAAATTGTCTGACTTTAAGCCGATTTACGGAAAATTGGGTGCTTATTCGACATTTTATGCAAGTGTAAACTTTATTTGAAGTCCTGACTGGGTTCTTGTAATTACGTGGAAAACATGATACACTAGACAGGTATTTGACCCGGAAACCGGAGAAATGAGGAATTGACTGATGAAATGCAAAGCATGTGATGCTGAACTGGAAGAAGGGGTAACCCTTTGTCCCAACTGTGGCTTTGACAACCAGCCCGAACAGGAGGAAGTCGTCGAACAGCTGCAGGATGAAACTGTAGAAGAAACGATTGTGGAGCCTGCTGCAGAACAGACCGAGGAAGCTGCAGAGGATACCACTATGACACAGGAGTCTGCACAGCCTGATGCAGAGCAGACTGCTGAGAATGAGCCCACTCCCATCGTGGAGGGTAAGCTGGGTGCCGGCAAGATTGCACTGCTGGTCGTGCTGGCAGTGGTGGCAGTTGCCGTTGTCGTGGCTCTGGTAGTCGGCGGATTCAAGGGCAAGAACACCGAAGATCCCGCTGCAACAGGCGCAAGTACCGTTCCTGTCGAAACAACCGAACCCACCATCCCCGCTGACGGCAACCCTGACGATGCTACCTGCAAGGGCACTTACACTGTGACCGATGACGAGATCACCGCAAAGGGCGGCGATGTTGTCGCAACTCTGGGCGATGCACAGATGACCAACAACGACCTGCAGGTTTACTACTGGATGCGCGTTTATGACTTCCTGGAGCGCTATGGCCAGTCCGCAGCAATGTTCGGTCTGGATGTCAATGTGCCTCTGGATATGCAGAAGAGCATGGATCCGTCCCTGACCTGGCAGCAGTTCTTTGTCAGAGAAGCTGTGAACAGCTGGAAGAACTACACTGCTCTGAGCATGAAGGCTCAGGCTGAAGGCTTTAAGATGGACGAAGAATATGTGCAGCACCTGGAAAAACTGCCTGAGAATCTGGAAGCTGCTGCAAAGAACGGCGGCTTTGAGAGTGTCGAGGACATGATCCACTCCGATATGGGTGTCGGCGCAACCATGGAAGCTTATACCCGGTATATGAATGACTACTACAACGGCTATCTGTACTACGGCAGCAATGTCGATGCAATCCAGCTGACCGACGAAGAAATCGGAAAGTACTTTGATGAGCATGCAGAAGAGTACGCAAAGAATGGCCTGAAGAAGGACGACAGCAAGTTTGTCGATGTCCGTCACATCCTGATCACCCCCGAGGGCGGCACCACCGGCGAGGACGGCAAGGTGACCTACTCCGAGGAAGAGTGGGCAGCTTGTAAGGATGCAGCTCAGGCAGTTCTGGACGAGTACCTGGGCGGCGAGCAGACCCAGGAGCGTTTTGCAGAACTGGCAGGCAAGTATTCTAAGGACCCCGGCTCTGCTGCAAAAGGCGGCCTGTACACCGATGTTCGTAAGGGCCAGATGGTCAAGCCCTTTGAAGACTGGTGCTTTGATGACAGCCGTGTGGCCGGTGACTACGGTCTGGTTCAGTCCGACTTTGGCTACCATGTGATGTACTATGTGGACAGCCGTCCCATGTGGCACAGCGTTGCAAAGAAGGATCTGACAGTGGAAAAGGGCAACGAGTTCCTGGAGAGCGTTGTTGCAGAATATCCTCTGGATGTGAACTACGGCGCCATGGCTCTGGGCCAGGTGCAGCTGGTTAAGTAAAAATGATGAAGGGACACATCTGCGGATGTGTCCCTTTGCGCAAATACAGGAGGAATCTATATGGACTTTATGGAAATTGCAAACGCAAGACAGAGCTGCCGGGCCTATGATGAATCCAGAATGGTGGAAGAGGAAAAGCTGAACCGTGTTCTGGAGGCTGCCAGACTGGCACCCTCGGCCTGTAATTCCCAGCCCTATCACTTCACGGTGTGCCGGGGACAGACCGCACAGCAGGTCGCAGCCGCCACTCAGGGGATGGGGATGAACAAGTTTACATCCCAGGCTCCGGTGATGATTGTGGTGTCGGAGGCATCCTACAATAAGACGGCAGCCCTGGGCGCCCGGGTCAAGGCAAATGATTACCGCTCCATCGACATCGGTATTGCGGTTGCGTATCTGACCGCAGAAGCAACGGCACAAGGCCTGTGCAGCTGCATTCTGGGCTGGCTGGATGATGGAAAAATCCGAAAAATATGCAGCCTGAATACGCCGGTGCGTCTGGTGATTGCACTGGGGTATGCCAAAGAAGGCGACCCGCTGCGAAAGAAAAAACGCAGAGATCTCGAAGATCTGGTGGATTATCAATAAGAAAACCCCCGAAGAAGTGCAGTGCTTCTTCGGGGGTTGTGTTTTATTTATTCCTTGCCGGTCCAGCAGTAGGTGCAGATCTTTTCAGGATCGATACCGATGGCCTCCAGCGCACCCTCCAGACTCTGATAGCCCAGAGATGCAAAGCCAAACTTCTTGCAGATGGATGCCAGCATACACTGACCACGCTCGGTGTTTGCGTCGGCATATTCCTCCAGATGCTTCTGGCCTTCGTCACCTTCAAGCTCCTGAACGGTGCTGCGGGTCAGCAGTTCCATTTCAGACTTGGAGCTGGAGAAATTCAGGTACTTACAGCCATACATGATGGGGGGACATGCAGAACGCATATGTACTTCCTTGGCACCGCTTTCGTACAGGAATTCGACGGTCTCCCGCAGCTGAGTACCACGGACGATGGAATCATCTACGAACAGCAGCTTTTTGTCCTGAATCAGTTCGGGAACGGGAATCTGCTTCATTTTTGCAACCTGATTGCGCATTGCCTGATTGGAAGGCATAAAGGAACGGGGCCAGGTGGGGGTGTATTTTACGAAAGGACGGGCAAATTTTGCGTGGCTTTCGTTGGCATAGCCGATTGCATGAGGAATACCGGAATCGGGAACGCCGCAGACATAGTCCACATCCTGAGCAAGGCCGCGCTTCTTATCGTCACGAGCCATGATTTCGCCGTTGCGATAGCGCATGATCTCCACATTTACGCCTTCGTAATTGGAGTTGGGGTAACCGTAGTAAGTCCACAGGAAGCCGCAGATTTTCATGTCTTTACCGGCGGGAGCCATGATTTCGTAATCGTCGGCGGTGATTTTTACAATTTCCTTGGGGCCCAGCTCATAGCAGTCTTCATAGCCCAGCTTGTGGTAGGCAAAGGATTCAAAGGAAACGCAGTGAGCATCCTCACGCTTGCCGATGATCACAGGCAGACGGCCCAGTCTGTCTCTGGCAGCAAGGATATAATCCTTGGTCATAATCAGAATGGTTGCAGAGCCTTCGATTTTTTCCTGTGCATACTGGATACCGGAAACCAGATCATCTTTCTGGTTGATCAGGGCAGCCAGCAGCTCGGTTCCGTTGATTTTACCGGAGCTCATAGCCATAAACTGGTGATTATGGTCAGAGAAATAGGTGCTGATCAGTTCTTCGGAATTGTTGATGATGCCAACGCAGGAAATTGCATACAGGCCCAGGTGAGAACGCACCAGAAGAGGCTGAGGATCCGTATCACTGATACAGCCCATGCCGACATGGCCCTTAAACTCTTCCATATCCTTTTCGAATTTGGTTCGGAAAGGTGTATTTTCAATGCTGTGGATCTGGCGCTGAAAACCAAGTTCCTCGTCATACAGAACCATACCTGCTCTGCGTGTTCCAAGGTGAGAGTGATAGTCTACACCGAAGAATACATCCATTGCTACATCCTGCTTGGCAATCGCGCCAAAGAAACCGCCCATGAATCATGCCCCCTGAAGAAAGATAAAAATAAATCTCTAAAAAATATTACGCCAATATAACATACAGTCTTATTCTACTCGGTTTCCAAGACCATCGCAATTGGCAAAGAAGACAAAAGACCGTGTATTTTCCGTATGATTTGTATGAAATATCATATTTGAGTCGAAGTTATCCGAAAAATGGATATTGAAACAGCATAATACCGAATATTCCCGATAGGAATATCTGTAGCCAATACACCAGGACAGCTGTCCGGAAATAATCAAATACTGGACTTTCTGGTGAATTCAAGTATAATAAATCTTGTATACTACGATTCGGCAAGGGCTGATAGGAGGCTTTCTATGAAACTCGATACCAAACGCACATACCTGGTGGGATTTGCATTTTTGTCGATCTGTGCTTTCTGGCAGATGTACGACAACCTGATCCCATTGATCCTGACCAATACATTCCATGTAAATGAGGCAATTTCCGGACTGATCATGGCTGCGGATAATCTGCTGGCGCTGTTCCTGCTGCCGCTGTTTGGCGGCCTGTCTGACCGCTGTACCAGCAAAATGGGAAAACGCAGACCATTTATCCTGTTCGGAACACTGACTGCAGTGGTACTTATGCTGGGACTTCCTTTGATTGCTGACAGTTACCATGCAGTGCCCTCCACAGCAAAGCTGACCACATTTATTGTTGTTCTGGCGCTGCTGCTGATTGCAATGGGAACCTACCGCTCTCCGGCAGTTGCGCTGATGCCCGATGTGACACCCAAGCCTCTGCGCTCCAAGGCCAATGCCATCATCAATCTGATGGGCGCTCTGGGCGGTGTCCTGTATCTGCTGATTACGACTTTCCTGTACACCACCCATTCCGATACATATGTCAGCTATTTCCCGCTGTTTGCCATTGTGGGCGGAATTATGATTCTTGCAGTCATCATTGTGATGACCTGCGTGAACGAGCCGAAGCTGACTGCTGAGCAGCTGGCATATGAACAGGCTCATCCCGAGGACAACCTGATGCAGGTTACCGAGGAAGGCGAGCAGATGCCCCGCAGCGTCAAGAAGAGTCTGGCATTTTTGCTGATGTCCATTGCACTGTGGTATATCGCATACAACGGCGTGACCACCTGGTTCAGCGTCTACGCCCAGCGGATGTGGCATATGTCTCTGGGTAATTCCAATATGTGCCTGACGGTGGCTACCGCCGGTGCAATTGTCAGCTATATCCCCGTTGGCAATGTGGCAAGTAAATTCGGCCGCCGCCGCACCATTCGTTTCGGCACCATTCTTCTGGCTTCCAGTTTTGCCCTTGGATTTGTCTTCACTCTGCTCACGGATCATTTCTCTCCCGTGCTGCTGGTTCTGTTCCTGATGGTTGGCATCGCTTGGGCCGCCATCAATGTCAACAGCCTGCCCATGGTCGTTGAAATGTGTAAGGGCAGCGAAGTGGGTAAATTCACGGGACTGTACTATACATTCTCTATGTCTGCTCAGATCATGACTCCGGTAGTTGCCGGATTCCTGCTGAACAATGTGGGATACAAGACTCTGTTCCCTTATGCCGCATTTTTTGCAGCGGCTTCGTTCGTTACCATGGGCTTCGTGAAGCACGGTGACAACAAGGTGGAGGCCAAAAAGGGACTGGAAGCATTCGATATCGATGATTAAGAAGGTGTATTTCTCGTTATGAAATGGTTGATTGTGGCACTGATCGTTCTGGCGGTGCTGTATGTGCTTTCGCTGAGAGGTCGTGTGGGACATCCCGGACTTGCAAAGCTGATGGGCTGGAAATATGCACATCGGGGCCTGCATGGAGAGGAAATCCCCGAAAATTCTCTGGCAGCGTTTCAGGCAGCCGTGGACAACGGCTATGGTGCAGAATTTGATGTGCACCTGCTGTCTGACGGCGGACTGGGCATTATGCACGATTCCAATCTGGAGCGCATGACCGGTGTGAAGGGCAAGATCGAAGATCTGACGGTGGAGCAGCTGACCCAGTACCACCTTCACGGCACCCAGCAGGTCATTCCCACATTCCAGCAGGTGCTGGAGGTCTTTGATGGAAAGGCTCCGCTGATTATTGAGCTGAAGACCGATAACAATGCGGCGAAGCTGTGCCAGACGGTCTGCGATGTGCTGGATCACTATAACGGCGTGTACTGCCTGGAGTCCTTTGACCCCAGATGTGTCATATGGCTGAAAAAGCACCGCCCGGATCTGATCCGCGGACAGTTATCCTATAACTACATGAAAGATCCCAAATCTCCGCTGCCCGGAATCCTCAAGTTTTTTCTGAGATTCAATCTGGAAAATTTCCTGGCAACACCGGATTTTATCGCCTATGAATATGGCGACCGCAAGACACTTAGCAACAGACTTTGCAGGAAGCTGTGGAAAATTCCCGGCGTATCCTGGACGCTGAAATCCAAGGCTGATTATGATACGGCTGTGGAAGAAGGCTGGCTCCCCATTTTTGAAGGCTTCAGACCATGAAACACAGACCCCGGAATGATGATTCATTCCGGGGCTTTTATTTTTTCTTGTATATTCTGGAACAAAATGCAAACAATGTGTGCAATGAACAATCATCCGATAGGGATGCTGTGAACACAGGGAGGTTTGCACTTTGGCGAATAAGAATTATGATGGCGGTGAGGTACGGCCTTTTGGGTTCCGTGACAAACTGGGCTATCTGCTCGGCGATTTTGGCAACGATTTTACATTTATCCTGTCGTCCAGTTTTCTGTTGAAGTTCTATACCGATGTGATGGGCGTGGACGGCTTTGTTGTGGGCATTGTGATGATGGTTGCACGGTTCGTGGATGCATTTACCGATGTGGCCATGGGCAGAATCTGTGACCGCAGCAAGGTCACACCGGCGGGGAAGTTCAAGCCCTGGATTCGCAGAATGTGCGGCCCAGTGGCGATTTCCTCGTTTCTGATTTATCAGAGCTCCCTGGCAGGGCAGTCCATGGCTTTTAAGATCATCTGGCTGTTTGTGACCTATATTCTTTGGGGCTCTATTTTCTATACTTCCATCAATATTCCCTACGGTTCTATGGCTTCTGCGATTTCCCCGGAACCAGGAGACCGGCAGTCTCTGTCCACCTACCGCAGTCTGGGTGGAGCGCTTGCAGGCGTGGCAGTCGGTGCGGGAATCCCTATGGTTGCCTATGACACGATAGAGGGCAAAGCCGTGCTGAACGGCCCCCGGTTTACCATGATCGCAGGGATTTTTTCAGCGTTTGCGGTGCTGTCCTATCTGCTGTGCTATTATATGACCACGGAGCGGGTCAGGCCGAAGCGCACCGATTCCGTGCGGGCCAATGACTCGCTGAAGACCATGCTTTCCAATGCGCTGAAGAACAGAGCGCTGATTTCTATCATTGCTGCATCCATTGTGCTGCTGCTGGCGCAGCTCACCATGCAGTCAATGGCGAATTATGTGTATCCGAATTTTTACGGAAACACGGCGGCTCAGTCTGCATCCACATTCATCATGCTGATTACCATGCTGATTGCTGCTGCATTTACAAAGCCCATATCCCTGCGCTATGGCAAGGCGGAGCTCAGCGTTGTTTCCAATATACTGGCGGCGGCTGTATGCGTTGTGCTGTACTTTTTGAGACCTGCGAATGTGTGGGTGTATGTGGCGCTGATTTCTCTGAGCTGGCTTGGACTGGGCTTTTTCAACATGGTGTCCTGGGCGCTGATTACAGATGTAATTGACTATTCAGAGCTGAAAAACGGCGTCCGGGAGGATGGATCCGTATATGCGCTGTATTCCTTTGCCCGGAAGCTAGGGCAGGCGGCCTCTGCAGGCCTGTCAGGAGCCTTGCTCAGCGCCATTGGCTACTCCCAGGAAACAGCCTTCGACGAAAGGATCGTCAACGGCATATACAATATCTCTACGCTGATTCCGGCGGCGGGGTTTGCTCTGCTGGCGCTGATCCTGTGGTTCTGGTATCCGCTGCACAAAAAGCAGGTGGATGCCAATGTGGCTGCACTGAAAGAAAAACACGGAGAATAAAAATAAAGCACTGCCATTGGCAGTGCTTTATTTGATATTTATCTTACTTGCAGAAGTCTTCTGCGACTTCTACGATATGCTCAGCGCTCAGACCATAGTACTTCAACAGCTCCTGAGCAGGGCCGGAACAGCCAAACACATCGTTTACGCCGATTCTGCGAACAGGAGTCGGAAGCTTTTCGCTCAGCAAAGAGCAAACAGCTTCGCCCAGACCACCAATGATGGAGTGCTCTTCGCAGGTGATGACCTTGCCGCACTTCTTGGCAGCTTCCAAAACAATTTCTTCGTCCAGAGGCTTAATGGTGCAGATGTTGACGACCATGGCGTTGATACCCTTGGCAGCCAGAGTTTCAGCAGCCATGACAGCTTCGTTTACCATCAGGCCGTTTGCGATGATTGCAACATCGGTGCCATCACGCAGGATCTCACCCTTGCCGATCTGGAACTTGAAGGTTTTCTCGTCATGGAACACAGGCACAGCCAGACGACCAAAACGCAGGTACACGGGGCCATCATGCTCATAAGCGGCCTTAACAGCAGCGATGGCTTCCACATTGTCGGAAGGAGACATGACAACCATGCCGGGGATGGAACGCATCAGAGCGAAATCCTCGCAGCACTGGTGGCTTGCACCGTCTTCGCCGACAGAGATACCGCCGTGAGTGGCAGCAACCTTAACATTGAGGTGGGGGTAGCCAACAGAGTTGCGGACCTGCTCGAAAGCGCGGCCGGCAGCAAACATGGCAAAGGAAGATGCAAATGCAACCATACCCATTGCTGCAGCACCGGCAGCAGCGCAGATCATGTCTGCTTCTGCAATACCGGCGTTAAAGTGACGCTCAGGGAATGCCTTCTTAAACATACCGGTCTTAGTAGAGCCGGCCAGGTCGGCATCAAATACAACCAGATTATCATGCTCTTTGCCCAATTCAACAAGAGCCTGACCATAACCCTCACGGGTAGCAATTTTCTTAACTTCTGCCATAATTTAAGCCTCCAGTTCTGCCAGAGCGGCCTTCAGCTCAGCCATGGCGATTTCGTATTCAGCATCATTGGGAGCCTTGCCGTGCCAGCCGGCCTGATCCTCCATGAAGGAGACACCCTTGCCCTTGGTGGTTTTCATAACGATAGCGAAAGGCTTGCCCTTGGTAGCTCTGGCCTGAGCGAAAGCTGCTTCCAGTTCATTAAAGTTCTGACCGTCAACTGCAGCTACAGCAAATCCAAAAGCCTCCAGCTTATCTACGATGGGATAGGGACTCATGACATCGGCGATTCGGCCGTCGATCTGCAGGCCGTTGTTATCAATGATGACGCACAGGTTATCCAGCTTGTAGTGGCTGGCAAACATGCAGGCTTCCCATACCTGGCCTTCCTGAATTTCGCCGTCACCCAGCAGAGTGTACACACGGCAGGGGTTCTTCTGCAGCTTTGCAGTCAGAGCCATGCCTGCAGCAACGCTGACACCCTGACCCAGAGAACCGGTAGACATATCTACACCGGGAACGGTGTTCATATTGGGATGACCCTGCAGATAGCTGTCAATCTTACGCAGAGTCTTCAGGTCTTCAACAGGGAAGAAACCTCTCTCTGCCAAGGCAGAATACAAACCAGGGGCGGTATGACCCTTGGACAGAACAAAACGATCACGCTGCTCCATCTTGGGATTAGCAGGGTCAACATTCAATTCCTTAAAATACAAATAGGTGAAAAGCTCGGTTGCAGAAAGACTGCCGCCCGGATGGCCGCACTTAGCACTATGGGTACTTTCGATAATGCCCATGCGTACATGACAGGCTGTTTTCTGCAGCTGTTTCAATTCAATGGATGTCATTTTTTTCCTCCCTAAATTTATCACGAATGTGGGATAAACGAACTTTCTATTCAATTTTACAATGATGACCTGTAAATGTCAAGATATTGGAGATATTCACAGCATAATTATAAAAAACCACCTCAGATTAATTCATTTCTGAGGTGGTTGAAATCAGTTATTACGGAATCGGGTCAGGAAATCCCGAGTCTGCTGTTTTTGCGGATTTTCAAAGATCTGCTTGCTGGGGCCTTCCTCGCAGATAACACCGTCCGCCATATACACGACCCGGTTGCTGACATCCCGGGCAAAGGCCATTTCGTGGGTTACAACCAGCATGGTCATGCCCTCTTTGGCCAGCTGCTTCATGACGGAGAGAACTTCACCGACCATTTCCGGATCGAGCGCAGAGGTGGGCTCGTCAAACAACAGAACCTCCGGCTCCATGGCCAGTGCTCTTGCGATGGCGACACGCTGCTTCTGACCGCCGGAAATCTGGCGGGGCTTTGCATTGATATAGGGAGCCATGCCTACCTTTTCCAGGTATTTCATGGCGCTTTCCCGGGCTTCTGCCTTGCTCTTTTTCAGAACCTTGATCTGACCGATCATACAGTTTTCCAGAACGGTCATGTTGTTGAACAGATTGAAGGACTGGAACACCATGCCCACATGGCTGCGGTATTCGGGTGCATTCACATGGCTGCCGGCAACATCATTGCCGTGGTAGAGAATCTGACCGTGGGTGGGAGTTTCCAGCAGGTTGATACAGCGAAGCAGAGTGGACTTGCCGGAGCCGGAAGCACCGATGATACTGATTACATCGCCGGGATTCACGGTGAAGTCGATGTCCTTCAGAACCACATGGGCACCAAAGGCCTTGGACAGGTGATTGATTTGCAGAATGGAATCACTCATTTTGCGTTGCCTCCTTCCAGATTGCGTTCAACCAGATCTTCTGGCTTCTTATCAAGACGGTAGGTGCCAGCTGCCAGAGTCAGCATATCGTCCTGGGTCAGTTCGTATGTGTCAGAGCCTTCCATCTTCTTTTCAATCCGGCGCAGGATGAAGGAAGAAATCAGCGTCAGAGTCAGATAGCCGATCATTTCAATAGCGGCGGAGGGGAAGTACAGATAGGTGGTACCGGCAACATTCTTGTGGATTGCAAAGAATTCGGTGAAGCCGATGATGCTCATGACGGAGGTATCCTTGATGTTGATGATCAGATTGTTGCCAATCTGGGGCAGAATATTGCGCAGAGCCTGAGGCAGGATCACATGGATCATGGTCTGCCAGTGGGTCATGCCGATGGCCTTGGCACCCTCGGTCTGACCGGGATCAATGGAAATGATGCCGCCGCGGACGGATTCAGCCATATATGCGCCGGTGTTGATGGACACAACCAGGAAAGCGCACAGCCAGATGCTGTGGAAGCGGACAGCCTGATTGGTGAAGTAGGGAAGGCCGTAGTAGATGACGACAGCCTGAAGGATCATGGGGGTGCCGCGGAAGATTTCCACATAGATCTGAATCAGAATTCTGACCAGACGCAGGAAGAAGCGCTTGAAGATGTTATCGTTTTTGCTGTAGGGGATGGTATTGAGGATACCGCACAGCAAACCGATCAGACAGCCGACGATGGTACAGACGACAGCCAGAGACAGGGTATTCCAGATACCGTTTAAGTACATACTGGCGTAGTCATTCCAAAGTCTTACGATATCCTGACCTAAAGTAGCAAAGATATTCATACCGGGATTCCTTTCTATTGTTTGAGTGAAGAAACCTGCGGAAGGGAATGGCTCTTCCGCAGGTTAGAAACAGACGATATCAGCCGATGGGCTGGATTGCAACAGCCTCGGTCAGCAGAGCATTGAAGTCGGCATCGGTCATGTTGGACAGAACGGAATTCATTGCATCCAGCAGCTCGGTGTTGCCCTTGCGGACGGAAATACCGATATTGATTTGGGATTCATCCACAACGAAGTTGTCTTCGCTGCCGCTGAAGTCCAGAATGGTCAGGTCGGGGTAGGCGATGATTGCGCCCTGAGCGGTGGGAATGTCGGTGCAGACGAAGTCAACAGCGCCGGATTCCAGAGCCATCAGCATGGAAGGAGCGGTGTCCTGTGCGCTGCGGATATCAGCACCTGCGATTTGGGGCAGGCAGGAATCATACCAGATGGTGCCGCGCTGAGAAGTGCAGCTGCCGGACAGCTGGCTGATGCCGGTAGCGGATGCCAGGGGGGAGTTTGCCTTGGTCAGGCAGACGATGGAAGCGTGGAGGTAGGGGCCTGCGAAATCGACCTGAGCTGCACGCTCGGGGGTCATGGACTGACCGGCGATAGCACAGTCGATCTCACCGGACTGGACAGCGGAAACCAGAGAATCCCAGTCCATCATCTTGATTTCCAGTTCCCAGCCGTTTGCTTCACACAGCTTCTTTGCCATCATGACATCGTAGCCGTTGGCGTAGGAGCCGGAGACATTGACAATGGGAACAGCGCCGTTGGCGTCGTCGGGCTGAGCCCAGTTATAGGGGGCGTAGGCACATTCCATGCCTACCGTGAGGGTGCCGTCAAATTCCTGACTGCCGCCGCAGGCAGCAAGGGTCAGTACCATGGCCAGAGCCAGGATCAGGGTAAATACTCTCTTCATAAGAGCTCCTTTCTAATATCCGGCTATTCACTCCCAGCCGGAAGGGGTAATAAAAAATTGGACCGCTCTGTAAAGCGGTCCAAGAATAAGTGTGGTCAAATCTCAGATAAAAAACTGAGAAATGGGAACTCACCCGTGATAGCGCTTCACAAATAAATTTGTGACAGTCCGGCAGATATTCTCTGACGAACCAGCATCCAAGCTTCAGGCGGGCTTAAACACTTCGGCGATGTACCCTTTCACACATCTGCGGCTGCCTGGCCTTGCAAATGGTTACTGATGAACGATCGCGCCTCTATCAAGCGATTCAATTTACAAGTATCCTAGCACAATGCATCTGATATGTCAATAGCCTTTTGATGATATTGGGATTTGTATTAAAAAAGACAAAGAATCCAGAGAATCCGGATAAAAACCAGAAAATTTAACAGTCCGTTTGGAAAAATCCGGCTGGATTTGAAATGCCTGATTTTTTATTTTTGAGCACCGGAATCTTCGTCACTGCTGTGAAAGCCTGATTTGTGTTCAGAAAAAATAGAAACGATTGTATCAGGGCACTCTGAAAACAGCTTCACAGGGGTAGTGCACCTATTTCCCATCTTTTCTCAGAAATACAGTATGTTGGGGATGAAACAGCAGCACTGCTGATGGAAAATACAGGTCTTCCCAAATGGCAAAAGTTGTGTATAATGTGCTTATCAGCAAAGAGAGGAGCCCTGATATGCATTGTCCGAACTGCGGCGCTGACCTGGATGAAAACAATGTCTGTCCCTACTGCGGATATGAAGACGAAAAATCAGCACAGGCCAGACATCAAAAAGAAATTGACGGCATTTACGAAAAAATCGCCAAAATCCTGCACACTCCGGTGGAACGGGCCCGTACCATTATTTTGAGACTGTTCATTGCGGTTGCAGCTGCATTGTGCGTGTTTGCGGTAGTGACAGTGGGCACCTCAATCTACACGACAATCGGTCCGGACCACGCTTATGAGGATCAGCAGATGGCGCTTTCCAGTCTGGAAGAATGCTACCAGGCGGGAGAATATGATGAAATGAATCGGATACTGGGCGGTATGGACGACAGCTATCGGGCGGTCTACGATAAATATACGACCATCGGTGCGCTTTATAAACGCATTTCCGATGCTGAGCGGGATGCCGCTGCGTACACGGAGCGTATAAAGCAGGGAAGTAAATTCCCGGATCTGCTCCAGTATCCGCTGAAGAATCTGTTCTGGTCACTGAACCGGTGTCGGGAGCTGGAGGAAAACGGATTCGTGTATGATGAAGAATCGGTAGTTTTGATGCTGACGGAGCAGGCCCGGGCGGTGCTGAAGGACACGCTTCTGCTTACGGATGAGGAAATCTGTTCCGGCATGGAAATGCAGAAGGAAGAAGACCCGGATTACATGAGTCTGTGCGAACAGATTGTGCAGCGAGTACAGGGAGAACAGCCATGAAATGTAAAAACTGTGGAGCAAACTATCCCATGCGGGAAATGCGGTGCCCCTACTGCGGCACCGTAAATGCAAGAGGCCTGCGGCAGCAGTGTCAGCTGGAGCGGGCTGATGAGGATCTGGAAAAAGCAGAAACCGAAGGATTGGAGAAAATCCAGCTTCGGATGGTAAACCGGGTGCTTAATGTTTCTCTGGTGCTGGAAATTGCAGCCATTGTGCTGCTTGTGGCAGGCGTGATCGTGTATGGCTTTGGCTACGACATCACGCGCAGTACGAAACGATTCCTCAATTCCGATCAGATGAATGCACATATGGAGCAGCTGTATACCGAGAACCGACTGGATGAGCTGTGGACCTATCTGCATGAGAACGATCTTCGAGGCGAAGATTATTACGAATATATGCAGGCGGCCCTCATTGGTTTGGACTACCGGCAATTTAAGTGTGCTCGTATGACATATCTGGACACAAAGCAGGAGCTGGATGAGTACACGGTCAGCTCGCTGCTGGACAATATTCAGGAGCTTTTGTACTTTGACTGCCTGGCATATCCGGAGCTGACCGAACGGAACGAGGTCATTTGGAACAGATGCAGCCGTGATGCAGAGGTTTTCGCAAGAGTGGTACTGGGCTTTGACGATGCACAGATCGAGATTCTGAAACAGGAATATGTGCCCAGCAAGGATATGGATGCGCTGAAGGAACTGGTAATGCAAAGGGGTGGCGGCAATGAAGCATAAGCAGAGCAAGACAATCAGCTGGGCGAAAATAGCGCTCAAGGCAGCTGCCGTCATTCTGATTGGTTTTATCGTTTTTGAGATGTATTGGGGTACATTTCAGATTGCTGCCGAGGGTGAAAACAAAATATCCGATGCGGACGGGATCAATTGGTGCGAAGAATATTACCACGAAAGAGCTTATGCCAAGCTCTACGATACGCTGACTCTTTCTGGACTCTATGCCGACTGCTATGATGTTTACTGGGAGGCAGTAGACGGATATGAAGCCCTCATACAGTATAACCAGTGGCACGAGGCTGCGCAGCTGGGCATAGACGGGGCAGAGCAGGAGGCCCAGAACTGCTACAAAACATTGGAAGATCTGGCCCGAAATCCCGAATTTCCCCAGAATGCAAAAATCCTGAATGGATTTTTGGAGCAGGCAAAGGGAAACTGAAAACCCAATCCGATATCAGCAAAAGGTCACCTGTTCAGGTGGCCTTTTTTGCGTGGTTATGCCGAAAGCCGGCGGAATCAGTTAGATAAAAAGCACTCATTTTTTGAAAAATCGGGATATTTTGCGTTTTATGGGGGAAAGCCGTTGCTTTCAGATAGTGGCTGGAGTATAATGAAAGTATAAAATGGGGTTGAATGCGTTTCATTATGTTCCCGGCAGCGATCACAACAGGCCAACCGCCTGCTGCAAGGGAAGGCGTAGAGACGCAATATATCTTGCCCCGAGATGATAAGGAGAGCTATGAGTAGAAAAAATCGGAAATCTTGTATTCAGAATGTCAATCTGCATGTGGGTATGCGCAACATCAAGACCGCATTTGCTGCGACTTTGTGTGCGCTGCTGTATCTGCCGTTTAGTCGAAATCCGACCTTTGCCTGCATTGGTGCAGTTTTCGGAATGGGCTCCGACATGGAAAACAGCCAACTTCACGGCGGAAACCGTCTGTTCGGAACGGCTATCGGCGGATTTTTGGGCATGGCGCTGTTCCGCTTTTATATTATTTTTTATCCCGATGGCGGCACGCATCCGCTGATTTTGGGACTGCTGTTTATCGGCGTGGTGATTCTGATCCTGATCAGCCAGAATGTTTGGCCCGGTGCGGTTCAGCCCGGCAGCGTGGTGCTGTGCATCCTATTGTTCAACACCCCTGTGGAAACCTATGTTTCCTATTCCCTGAACCGAATCCTTGACACGGGCGTGGGTGTCGTGATTGCTCTTGCCATCAATTATGTGATGTCAAAAGAGCGCATCGAAGGCTGGTGCGCCAGCTATCAGGCAAATAAGGAAAAGCGGATCAAGGAAAATACATAACGGAAAATGCGATTATCAAAAGTACGGCACCGTCCCTGAAGAGGGAGTGCCGTACTTTTTTATATGCAGAAAACCGGCCCCGGATGCTGTATCAGGGCAAATTATTGGACATATCCTGCGGTATAATTCAAGCATCAGTAAGAAAGACAGATGCACATAAGGAGGAAAGGACAATGAAAAATAAAGTTGGCTTTGTTTATGACGATCTCAAGCAGGAAAATCAGAATCCGCAGATCGATCCGGGAAAAGAAACGGTCGTTCCTCGCAGATCCGTGGTGCAGGTGAATTTTTCTGGGGACGAACGGTCCCTCAGCTATTACAACGACCAGTTTGACCTGAAAAAGGGAGATCTGGTGTTTGTAGAGGGCGCATTTGAAGGCACGCTGGGACGCGTCGTGGGTGTGAATTATAATTTCAGAATCAAGCTGTCCCAGTACAAGCGTGTGATTGCGGTGGCGGATACGGATGTGCATGGGCAGTTTTACATGGCAGGCGCCCACTGTGTCACCTTTGACCGCCAGGTTCTTCCCGTCGATCGGGCTGCAACCTGGTACTTTCCGCCTCAGAAGGATACCGATGAATTTGTCAGCGGCAGTGATGAATCCTCGTTCTATCTGGATGATTTGACTGGGATGCGTGTTTCTCCTGTAATTATGGAACGGGGGCAGGACTATTTTCTGGAGCACAGAGTCAGATATCTCTGCCTGGACGGCACAAAAGGATATGCAATTGTGGAAGGAACTCATCCCTATGCGGTGGAATTCACCTGCTGCGATGGCAAAATCAGCGGCCTGACCTGCGACTGCTATTGCAGCTATCCGTGCAAGCATGAAGTTGCCGTAATGCTGCAGCTGCAGAAACTTCTGGAGAAAATCTGCAAGGATTACACGGCTGAATTTGAAGCACATTCTTATTTTGCTGCGGTGTATATGCCGGAACTGATGTACTATGTCATGAGCACCAGAGAAACGGGCAGCATTACCATCTGATCAGGCAGCTGCAATCATAAAAAGAGCGGAAACGAACGATCTCGTTTCCGCTCTTTTGCAAAAAATTGTGAAAGCCGGGATTTTTCAAAAAACGCCCAAAACGGTGCTATACACTGAAAAATGGCAAAATCGCCTCTTCTGAGACACCCGTGCAGGAACTTTATTTGCAAAATTATGCAGGATGTTCTTTCTTTTTGAAAAATATCTGGTAGAATATACATACTACGGATGCTTAATGCAGCCTAAAAGAACGATAGGAGATGTATATACTTGATTCATCTAGCTGATCGAATGGAGTCTATTCATTCAGATATTCGCGGCGAACTGTATCGCCAGGCCATGAAGATGCAGGAGCAGGGAATTGATGTGTTGAAACTGAATACCGGAAACCCGGCAGCCTTTGGTTTCCCACTCCCTGAAAGTATCCGCAAAGCCATCGAGGGCAGAGAGGCAGAAGCTGTTCCGTACTGTAATTTTCAGGGTATGCCTGAGGCAAGAGAGGCAATTGCGGCATATTCCCGCAGCAAGGGAATCCAGGATGTTGAGGCAGGAGATATTTTCATCGGAAACGGCGTCAGCGAAGTGGTGAGCTTTGCGCTGTTGCCCCTGCTGAATCCCGGTGATGAGGTTCTGGTCCCCACGCCAAACTATTCTCTGTGGAGCAACACAATTTTACTGGCAGGCGCAAAGCCTGTGTTTTACCGCTGCGACGAAGCATCCGGCTGGAACCCGGATGTAGATGATATGCGGAAAAAAGTTACTTGCAAGACCCGTGCCATTGTGATTATCAATCCCAATAACCCCACCGGCGTTCTTTATGATACCCAGGTTCTGCAGCAGATTTTGCAGGTTGCAAGGGAAAATAATCTGATCGTGTTCTCGGACGAAATCTATGACCGACTGGTGATGGACGGTCTGGAGCATGTGTCCACAGCATCTCTGGCTCCGGATTTGACGGTGATTACCATGAATGGTCTGTCCAAATCCCACAGCCTGTGCGGTTACCGCTGCGGCTGGATGGTGATCAGCGGCCCCAGAGAGAATACGAAGATGTACCGGGATGGAATTGTGCAGCTGAACTCCATGCGCTTGTGTTCTAATGCACTGGCACAGCTGGTGATTCCCTCAGCACTGAATGACCCGGAAACCCCTGCTGCTATGGTTCGTCCCGGTGGACGGCTTTACGAACAGCGCAAGGCCTGTCTGGAAGTCCTTTCTCAGATTGACGGCGTATCCTGCGTGAAGAACAATGCGGCGTTTTATGTGTTCCCCCGGCTGGATGTCCGGAAGTTCGGCATCACCAACGACAAGAAGTTTGCCCGGGACCTGCTTATGGAGACTCACATTCTGGTGGTTCCCGGAAGCGGCTTTGACTGGGCAGAACCGGACCATTTCCGTCTGGTCATGCTGCCGGAGGCAGACCGTCTGCGCGATGCCATGCAGCGCATGGGCAAATTCCTGGACGGATATCATCAGGTATAAATCAGCGATAAAAAATAGAGGCATCTGGAAAAATCCAGATGCCTCTTTGATTTTCGGTATGTATTACAGATAATGATCCAGCTGCTCTTCTACCTGGGGCATTTTCTTGATCCTGGGATTTTCGATGGCCCGGCCCTGAGCCACAACCATGGACAGATTCCGCAGCGCAGCCAGATTTTCCAGGGGATTTTCCCGGCACACAATGAAATCTGCGCACTTGCCCGGCTCGATGCTGCCGGTCACCTTGTCCAGGCCTGCAATGCGTGCATTGCCAAGAGTTGCGGTGTACAGTGCAAAAGTGGTGGAAACGCCGCAGTATTTGTGGAAATAGTTCACTTCTCGCCACATATCGTAGTGGGTGATATAGGGGCATCCTGTGTCGGTGCCCAGACCAACGGGGATACCGTTCGCAAGACAGGCTTTTGCGCAGTCCAGAATACCCCGGAAGACGATGTCGCCGTTGTACTGTTCCATTTCGCTTGCGTGGCTGACGGAGCGGTCGAACAGGGCATAGGGCAGGGCGGGGGAAATGGTAGCCACATGGCAGGCGTGCTTTTCCTTGAACAGATTCAGAATTGTTTCGTCGGGAGTCGCGCCGTGCTCGATGGTGTCAACACCGTTTTCCAGTGCGACCCGGACGCCCTCGGGGCTTTCCACATGGGCAGCGACCTTCAGACCCAGCCGATGGGCTTCATCGCAGGCGGCCCGCACCAGATTGGGCTGCATTTTCAGAACACCGGGTTCACCCTTGACCTTGGCATCCAGCACACCGCCCGTGATCATCAGCTTGATAATGTCGGGCTTTTCCTCTGTGACCTTGCGCACATAATCAGTTGCCTCCTGGGCGCTCGTTGCGGCGTAGGCAAGAGAATTCGCCATGTGTCCACCGGGAACCGAAACAGCCATGTTGGCGGCGATGATCCGGGGGCCGACGGCGGTTCCTGCGTTGATGGCATCACGGATTTTGGTGTCCAGATCCAGAATGCCGCCCATGGTGCGCAGCGTGGTGACACCGGAAAGAAGCTCCGTTTTGGCATAGCTCTGGCAGAGGGCAAGGGCGATACGGCGGAAGAATGCGTTGCTGGTCATAATTTTGACCAGTTTTACAGGATCGCTGGGCTTTTTCTTGGGCTTGCCGCTGGCAGGCAGATGTGCGTGCAGGTTAATCAGACCCGGGAGCAGATACTGCCCCTTGAGATCAACGACCGTGTAGCCGGTCAGATCGTGTCCCTGGGGAACAATGGCCTCAATGAGATCTCCGTGAGTCAATACCGTGTATCCGGCCTTTGGTTCCATCTTCTCTGTTCCGTCGAGAAGATACGCATTTGTGTAAGCATATTTCATGATTGCAGCCTCTCTTCCTCTCAGATGTCATTCCTTACTAGGAAACCGCTCACTTTCGGTGCGATAGCATGGGAAATTAAAACCAGTATACGCTCGATTTTCCAGGCTGTAAAGTGTCAGTTTTTGCTTTCAGTATCGGAAATTACTGTCAGTTTGTAGGGGCTGTCCTCCATCAGCTGGAAGGAATCTGCAAGACCCGGAGTAATCAGAACCTCGTTCTGCTCGGTCACCAGGATGGTCTCAAAGTCCCGGTGCTCCCGCCAGAAGTCGGCGGCTTTTTCCGGGCCCATGATAAACAGAGCGGTGGAAAGCGCATCGCAGTAGACGCCTTCTGCACCGACGGCTGTAGCGGAGATCAGACCGTTTTTTGCCGGGTATCCGGTTTTCGGGTCGATGATGTGCCAGTAGATGGTGCCGTCTTCACCTTCAAAGAAACGCTCATAGCCGCCGGAAGTGATCACTGCCTGATCGGCGGTGGAGAGCACGCCCAGATAGCTGTTGCCGCTGGGGTCCTTGATGCCGATGCGCCAGAGGCTGCCGTCAGGCTTGGTGCCCAGAGTCTGGACATTTCCGCCCAGATTCAGCAGGGCAGAGGTGACGCCGTTTTCTCGGAACAGCTGAATCAGACGGTCACTGGTGTAGCCCTTGGCTACGCTGCCCAAGTCGATTTCCATGCCTTCGGGCAGGGAAACGGTCTGATCGGCGGAAGAATAGGCAATCTTTTGATAGTCTACATACTTTAGCAAGGAGTCCAGCTCCTGCTGAGCAGGAACCTGATAGGTTCCGGTGGTGAAGCCCCAGGCCCGGACTACGGGATAGATGGAAAGATCCAGAGCACCGTCGGTTTTCTCACAGAAACCCAGAGCACGCTCCAGAAGCTCAGCGGTACTGTCAGAAAGAACAGCAGAGCCGGTAGAATTGGCGGTATAGATCTCACTGTTGGAATCGGTGGTGGAGAGGCTGTGCTCCAGCTGGGAAACCAGATCGGCTGCCTCGGTCAGCAGGCTGTCATCATCGGTATAGACCGACAGGTCCATGACCGTATCCATGGCGAACAGCTTTGATGTTTTGGGTTCGACGGGAGCGGGAGCCTTAGCGCAGGCACTGAAGGTCAGGGCAAGGCAAATGGGCAAAAGAAGCTTTTTCAGCATAAAATTCCTCCGAATTTTCAGATTGTCAGAAGCTGGGTAAAAAGGGGCAAAAGTGCCTCTGATACCTCAGTTAGCCTAGAATAACTCTCCAAACAATGTTTGTCAAGATTGAAACCGAAAACAGCAGGACAGAGCCAAAAGATCATGGCAGAAAAGAATGGTACTGAAGTTAAAAACGCATAAATGAACAAGAGCCCACACGCCAATTTGGCGCGTGGGCTCTTGTTGTATATGATGCTTGAAGATAAGAATCAGTTTGTTTTCTCGGGACGGTGTGCGTACTTTTTTACGCGTTCGTCATTGATTACGCCATTCCAGTTCATACCAAAGCCAAAATCATAGGTGTGGTTCTCGCTGTCCACATGGCAAACCATGTCAAAGGGAACATCTTCAAACTGCTCTTCCACAGTATCCATATTTGCGGGAACCTGCAGAGGCAGCAAACCGGAAGGCTCCTGTCTGCCGCTGATGATCTCCAGCAGTGCCTGAGGCAGATTGCCGAAGGTTGCCAGAATGGCATCGGCTTCCTGTTCAAACTCAGCCATGACCATGGGGGCCGTCATGCTGGCACAGACGATGACGGGCTTGTTGCCCATTCTTCTGCGGGTTTCCAGCATGGCATCCAGATCCTGCTCGTTGTTCACGGTGACGGTTTTACCCTTGTAGCCGCGGTTGGTGAAGTCTTCCTGAGGATCGCCACCGGCGATGCTGTGCTCCCGGGCCTTTTCAGCGGTATAGGGACGATACTGCAGTGTGACAGGGATGTAGCCGTTGCCGCCCTTTTCTCTGTCTGCAACATCGTAACCGCCCTGCAGGCTGAAACCTGCGCCGTTGGGCTGTCTGAGAACGCACAGTGCTGCATCAGCTTCTTCCGGAGTCTCAACCAGGGTGAAGTACTTGCTCAGCAGAGCGGGGCTGATGGGATCTTCCCAGTGCTCTTCGGTATGGATGTCCATCCAGTCCGTGTTCTCGGGAACATACAGCTTGGGAATGTACAGCTTTGTCTTTTCGGCAAGAGGCAGAACCTGATTTCTGTTTTTCAGCATGACAACAGATTTTACCTGAGCGTCAAAGCCAACCTTCATGTACTCGGGGCAGCCGACGATTTCGCTGGCCTCTTCCGGCACCAGATAGGGATTTTCAAACAGACCGGTGCGGAAAATATTTCTGAGCAATCTGCGGGCGGAGTCTTCAAAACGCTTGCGCATGAATGCTTCGCCGTGCTCCTTTACGCCGATTTCATAGGCGGCGATGATGTTCTTCTTCTCATTCAGACCGCCGAACTGGTCTACGCCTGCCATGATTACCTTGTAGCATCTTTCCGGCTCGGTCAGATGCTCCACACCCCAGCATTTGCCGCTGTACATACTCTCGATGGGGCCTTCGTCAGCGGTGATGCTCCAGTCGGTGCAGACAACGCCGTCATATGCATACTTGTTGCGCAGAAGATCGGTGATCAGGTACTTGCTGTAGCTGCAGCCGACATTTTCGCCGCCGGGCTGACCGTAGACGATGGTGTAGTAGGGCATGACGGCACTGGCCTTTTTGGTCTTGCCGGTCAGCTTGAATGCACCTTCGGTAAAGGGAATGAGATGCTCGTCAAAGTTGTTTCCGGGGTAAACGGAATACTTGCCGCAGGGGAAATGGGCATCACGGCCGCCTTCTACAGCGCCGCCGCCGGGCCAGTGCTTGACCATGGCGTTGACACTGTCGTAGCCCCAGCCTTCTTCGATTTCCTTGTCGCCTTCAGAAGTCTGGAAGGAATCGCAGTAAGCTTCTGCAAGCTCTGCACTCAAACAGGAGTGCTCACCGAAGCTGCCCAGGAAGCGGCTCCAGCGGGGCTCGGTGGTCAGGTCAATCTGAGGGGACAGGGCAGTGGTAATGCCCAGTGCCCGGTATTCCTTGGATGCGATCTCGCCGAAGCGTCTGACCAGGGCGGGATCAAAGGTTGCGGTCAGTCCCAGAGGTTCGGGCCAGTGGGAGATATCTCCGCCTGCGCCGGCGTCAAATTCAAAGGTAACGGTGGTTCCGTGTCTGGGGTCGGAGCTGATGGAAATGGGGATGCCCCATTCCAGGCTTTCGGACAGTTCCTGCAAATTGTTGTTCCATTTTGCAGAATCAGCGGCAGACTGCACAGCGACCACCAGAACATGGCGCAGATAGTCGTTTTTAATGAATGCTTTCTGCTGGTCGGACAGGGCGTACACAGGCAGACCTGCTTCCTGCAGAGAGGTTCCGTTATAGGATACTTCGCCGAAATAGTCCGCGGAGAATCCCGGTACGAACTGGTGTCTGCTGTAGAGCATCAGACCTGCAATCTGATCGATGGTCAATCTGGAGGCCAGATCGGCTGCCCGCTCGTTAGCGGGCAGTCTCCAGTCTTCATACGGGTGAAACACACCGTCTTTTGCCAAATCCTTAAAATACAGACCGTCTTTTTCCAGCAGCTTGACACCGGAATTCTCCGACCATTTGAGAAGAGGGCCGTCCGGATTCTGCTTGCTCAGGATTTTTGATTCATAATTCTCCATTTGATTAGTTTTCCTCGTTATGTGCTTTTTTTCTTTCTTTCAGAACAGCAATGTTGCTTTCCACTTTCTTCTTGCTCAGGGGGTAAATGGTAAACAGGCACAGACCGACACAGATATACAGGATACCGGGAATCATGGTTGCAACATCATAGATCTTGTTTGCTACCTCCGGAGTCTGAACCTGAACGGAGGAATTATATCCTGCAAGTGCCAGTGCCCATGCACCCATGCCGCCGGACAGAGCCTGACCGATCTTTCTTGCAAAGGAATACACGGCATAAACAGTACCATCTTCACGCTTGCCGGTCTTGACTTCCTGATCATCAATGACATCGGTAATCAGTGCCCAGATAATCATGTTGAAGAAGCCAAAGCCCAGGTAGGAAATGATGGAAACACCAATGTATGCCATCATGGATGCAGTGTGCATGAAGTACAGTGCTACGCAGGCACCGCCACCAATGAAGCAGCCGATTGCGCCCATTTCTCTCTTACCGAACTTTCTGGTCAGGGGCACAATGAAGGGAGCCAATACAAAAGAGGGGATGATTGCGCACAGGCTCAGCAGAGAGATACCGGCCTTGTCCTTAAAGTAGTCAATGAACACATACTGGTTTACAGACTGGGACATCAGAGAACCCAGCATCAGGAAAATAGATGCAGCAATAATGCCCATCAGGGATCTGCTGGTAATTGCGGCTTTCATGGATTTGACAACACTGGGCTTTTCGTCCAGTCGTACGTCGATCTGCTGTACACGCTCGGTGGTCATGTAGTAGCAGAGCAGATAGCAAATAATTGCGCCAACAGAGAATACACCGGCAATCAAAGTAAAACGAGGGCCATCAACGATCTGGTTACCTGCTGCATCGGTGGTGTAAATGAGCATCGGGCCGCCAACGCAGACAATCAGACTTGCCAGAGCGGCACCCACGCTTCTGAAGGTGGAGAGGGAAGAACGGTCATCACTTTCGCTGCTCAGAACAGAAGCCATGGAACCGTAGGGAATATTAATGGAGGTATAGAACACACTACCCCACAGAATGTAAGTGACAAACATATAAATCACTTTTACAGTCATAGATGCATTCGCAAGAGAAGACTGATACATCAAAAAGCTTGCGATTGCTACGGGGCCGCACATACGGCGAATCCAGGGGCGGAAGCGTCCATCCTTTGTGCTTTTGGCGCGGTCGACAATCTGTCCCATTGCAACATCGGTAAATGCGTCAACACACCGTGCCACAATGAATAGCGTTCCGACAATGCCCATACCAATGCCCAGGACCTTGGTATAGAAAATCATCAGGAATGTGCTGGCGAACAGGAAGGTAAAATCATTACCAAAGTCGCCAAACATATAACCAACTTTGTCCCTTAATCCAAAAGGACGAATTGCTGTTTCTTTTTTCATTGCATTTTCTCCTGTTCTAAGTAGTTACGACGATGGCCATGTCTGTAACTAAGATTATCTTGATATTAACGCATTTTATGCTTTTTTGTGAGTAAATTTTTGTGGGATTATAGTATATTTTTTGTTTCGTATTGAAATATGCTCAAAATTATACGATAATCATTTTGCGGAGTTTCGTTTTGGAGGAGAACGCGATGCAGTATTCACCAGAATTTCACTTTTTTCTGGAAATTTTAGCCGATTTCCAGCTTCCTTTCATGCAATTGCGGTCTTGTGAGGATCTGAAATTATTTTTTTCCGGGTTCCTGCAGCCGCTGGATAAAGAAAAGCCACTGAAAATTGCGAACAATTTTCAGGAATTTACAGACCAATACCACCCGCAGATCATTTACCGGATCCAGAATTATCGATTTCGCTTTCTGTTGTTCCGGATTCCGGATATTGAACCGGTCACTTATCTGTCCGTCGGACCTTATACGATCCGGGAGATTCCGTCCCTGCCGCAGTTCTCCACGCCGGAAAATGCGGTCAAGGATATCCCAATGTTTGACGATGATTTTCACTTTCTCAGTATTGTCAAAACCTTTCTCCGACATACCTACAGGGACGAAGACAGCATTCCCATCAAAAATATAAAATTCCCGGAAGTGGCCGAGATTGCTTCTGTCCGTGAGAATTTCCATCTTCCGTCTCAGGACGATCCTGTTTCGACCATCCACATGGTGGAGGAGTATTACGACAAAGAAAACGAGCTGATGAAGCTTGTCAGCCAGGGGCACTGGCACAAGGCGGAAAAATTTCTGCCCCTTTATTTGAATGCCAAGAACTTTTATCGGGTCTGTCCTGGAGAAAATGCGCTGAAAACGAAGAAAATTCAGTCTTTTGATATGAATACACTTTTGCGAAAAGCAGCAGAATCTGCTGATGTTCACCCCATTCATATCGAAACCCTCTACTCTGAGTTTGCTTTCCGAATCAGTCAGTGCTGCTCTTTGAAGGAGGTGCACAGCCTCCAGCGGGAAATTGTCCGCAAGTACTGCCATCTGGTTCAGCTTCATTCCCTGAAGGGCTATTCTCCCATCATTCAAAAAGTGCTTACACACATTACTTCCAATCTTTCCGGCGATCTGACGCTGAATGCCCAGGCCAATCTGCTGAATATCAACCCCAGCTATCTGTCGGCACTGTTCAAAAAAGAGACCGGCAGCACCCTGACAGAGTATGTAAAGCAAAAACGAATCAACCATGCAGTTTTTCTGCTGTCTACCACGAATCTGCAAATTCAGGCGATTGCAGAAATGTGTGGAATATCGGATGTGAACTACTTCACGAAAATCTTCAAAAAAATAACTGGACAAACTCCAAAAGAATACCGTGATAAACTCTTGCCGTAGTTTCCAGATATTTAATTTATTTTTTACTGTAGTAACGGAGGTCTTATGCGACAGTATCTTACTCTAAAAGACAACTGGTGTTTTACCAAACAGGAACAGAACACCGTACCTACCGCTGTGCCCGGAGACTGGGAAATCGTTTCCCTGCCTCACACCTGGAACGCACTGGACGGACAGGATGGCGGCAGCGATTATTACCGTGGAAAATGCTGGTATGTAAAGGAGCTTTCCATTCCCGAAATTCCCGCAGACACCTGCATTTATCTGGAGTTTCAGGCAGCAGCATCCTTCTGCGAGGTGTATGTAAATGGTAATAAAGTCACCGAGCACAAGGGCGGATACAGCCGCTTCCGCGCCGAAATCACCGACCTGCTGACGGAGAATACCAATATTCTTGCAGTTGCAGTGGACAACAGCCATCACGATGACATTTATCCCCAGGTGGCAGATTTCACCTTCTATGGCGGACTGTACCGGGATGTGAATCTGATTTTTGTGCCCAAGACCCACTTTTCTCTGGACTATTTCGGTGCAGAAGGTCTGACCGCCGAATCTGAGATCACCGGCGAAAACAAGGCCCTGCTGAAGCTGTATGGCTATGTTTCCGATGCGCAGGAGATGGATCAGGTGATTTTCAGCGTTTTCAACGCCGAAGGCACCATCGTTGCAGAGGTTTGCCGCCCTGCCTGCGAGGATGCATCCGCCGAACTGCAGCTGGCTGATCTGCACCTGTGGAACGGTGTGAAGGATCCCTACCTGTACACCGTGAAGGCCGCTCTGGTGCGTCACAATGAACTGCTGGATCAGGTTGAAGTGCGACATGGTTTTAGAGAATTCCATGTTGACCCCGAAAAGGGCTTCTTCCTCAACGGAGAGCTGATGCCTCTGCGGGGCGTTTCCCGCCACCAGGATTATCTGGGCATGGGCAATGCGCTGACACTGGAGCAGCACAAGCAGGATGCACAGCTCATCAAGGAAGTCGGTGCCAATACCATCCGGCTTGCTCACTATCAGCACAGCCAGGATTTCTATAACCTCTGCGACGAAATGGGATTTATCCTGTGGGCAGAGATCCCCTTCATCAGCCGTATGAGCGAAGACCCCAATGGCCACCAGAACTGCATCCAGCAGATGAAGGAACTGATTTACCAGAATTTCAACCACAGCTCCATCTGCTTCTGGGGAATTTCCAACGAAATTACCATTGGCGCAAACACACCTGAACTGGTGGCAAACCTGAAGGAACTGAACAGCCTGGCACAGACCCTGGACCCCAGCCGTCTGACAGTTATGGCACAGCTGTCCTCTCTGCCCATGGACGATGAGCAGAACGAAATCACCGATGTGGTCAGCTACAACCACTATTTTGGCTGGTATGTGGGTACTATCGAGGATAACGAAAAGTGGCTGGATGAATTCCATGCATCCAACCCGGGCAGAGCGATTGGTATCTCTGAATATGGCTGCGAAGGCATCATCACCTACCACAAGGACGATGCAAAGGCCGGCGATTACAGCGAAGAATATCAGGCACTTTACCACGAGCATATGGCAAAGGTCATCGAGGAGCGTCCCTGGATCTGGGGAACCCACATCTGGAATATGTTTGACTTCGGCTGTGACGCACGCAAAGAGGGCGGTGTCGCAGGCAGAAACAACAAGGGCCTGATGACGCTGGACCGTCAGGTGAAGAAGGATTCCTTCTACCTGTACAAGGCCTATTGGAATGCAGAGCCCATGGTGCACATCTGCAGCAAGCGCTATGCAAAGCGCCACAACGACACCATCAGCGTGAAGGTTTACAGCAATGCAGACGAAGTTTCTCTGTTCGTAAACGGCGAATTCTTCGGAAAAAAAGAGGGTCACCGGGTATTTGTGTTTGAAAATGTTCCTCTGGGCAATGGCTACACCACCGTTACCGCAAAGACAGACTGCTGCACAGATACCACCGCTTTTGAAAAGGTGTCCGAGCCCTTCATGCCTTATCAGTTTGCAGAAGATGCATCCGAGACCGGCGTAACCAACTGGTTTGACAATGTGGATCTGAACAAAGAGCGTGAGCTGACCTTCAAGCCCGGCTACTATTCCATTGAGGATACTGCAAAGGAGCTGCTGGAACATAAAGAGGCTTCTGACATTCTGGTCAATGCACTCAGCAGCCTGCTTGGATACAATCTGAAGAAGTCCATGCTGGCGGTTATGGGCGGAAACAGACTGTGCGACACCGCATCCGATCTGCCTGCAGATCCGGAGGATACCAGAAAGGCGTTGGCTTATATCAACGAAAAACTGCAGGAGATTCCGAAGCAGTAAAGAAACAGGCCTGAGAACGCTTTGCTTAAATACAGGATTTTCTGAAACTTTTTATATAACACACCCCCACATGGCTTTACCATGTGGGGGTGCGCTGCTTTATCGTATAAAATTTTGAAATTTAACAGGGCTCTTCAAAAAATTGATTCGTATTCATTGACTGTAGGGAGAATGTATAAAAAATATGGATTAGTGCGGGAAAGTCAACAAAATATGGAAAAATAAATGGAGCTGTGTTGACAATGCTTCTGGTTGGCACTACAATAGTCCGCAGCATGAAGTCCAGGATGATGTGATGAATAAGGAGACTGATATATGAAGCTGTCACTGATTGTTCCCTGCTACAATGAAGCGGAGAATGTGGAAGAATTTCAAAAAGCGGTCATGCAGGCATTTAAGGATTCCGGCTATGATTACGAGATCGTGTTTGTGGATGACGGCAGCATCGATGCAACATACCACAATCTGAAAAAGATTTTTGATGCGCAGAAGTGCCCGGTCAAGGTTGTGAGTTTTTCCCGGAATTTCGGCAAAGAGTCTGCAATCTACGCAGGGCTTCAGCAGGCATCAGGCGACTATATTTCCCTGATTGATGCCGACCTGCAGCAAAGACCTGAGATCGTGCGGGACATGGTAAAGATCCTGGACGAACAGCCTGAATATGATGTGGTTGCAGCATATCAGGACCGGCGGGGCGAGGGAAAGGCCCTGTCCTTCTTCAAGAAATCGTTTTACGCACTGATCAACCACCTTTCCAATGTAAAGCTGAAGGCGGATGCCAGCGATTTTCGGACCTTCCGGCGCAGTGTTGCAGAAAGCATCCTGCATCTGGGAGAGTATCATCGCTTTTCAAAGGGTATTTTCTCCTGGGTGGGCTACAATACCTGCTTTATCCCGTATGTAGCCTGCGAGCGGGCTGCCGGTGTTACCAAGTGGAGCTTTATGAAGCTGTTCAATTATGCAATTGAGGGCATCATCGGATTTTCCACCAAGCCTCTGCGGATCGCCACCGTGATGGGAACATTCACAGGCGTTGCTGCTGTCATTTATCTGCTGGTTGTATTGATTCAGAAGCTTGCAATCGGCATAGATGTTCCCGGCTATGCCACCGTCGTGATTCTGATTCTGTTTCTTGGAGCTGTGCAGCTGTTCTGCATCGGTATTATCGGAGAATATGTAGGCAGAACATTTGAGCAGAGTAAGAATAGACCCATATATATTGCAAAGGAAATTCTGGATTATACCGAGCAATCCTGATGGCATTTGCAATCAGATGCGCTGTTTTGCACAGGGATATGGCTTTCGCTGCAGAACGAACGGTGATGTCTATTGATAATGTATCGATTCGGATTCACACAGAAGACTGACTGGGTAAAACCAACACGAAATAGCTATAAAAAAGCCACGGCCTATACCGTGGCTTTTTTGAACATTTGGGGAATTGCTTTGAAAGAATCCCTGTGATATCATTTCGTTATAGCGAAATGATTCGGACAAGGCTGTGGGATGATGCAAGACTTGACAATCAAAGAGGCTGCAGCGAACGAAGTGATAAGATAATTTTACAGATGGATGCCTTTCTGGAAAACAAATGTGGAGACCTTTTGAGAACAGAGGTAATCAGTTAGGAAATGAGGAAAATATGAAAATAGAAACGAATCGGTTACTTGTGCGTGAGTTTTTGATGGATGATGCATCCGATCTTTACGAGATTATCGGTGATGAAGAAACCATGAAAAACTGCGAACCGGCATATGACTTTGAAAAGACGAAAAAGTTTTTAGCGGAATTTTGCATTGGGCGAAACGGTGCGGTGGCAGCGGTTCAAAAGGAAAGCGGAAAAACGATCGGATACATTCTTTTCAACGAATCTGAAAAGGGTGTTTATGAAATGGGATGGTTCATGAATCGGAACTATTGGCAGCAAGGCTATGCCTATGAAGCCTGCAACGCTGTGATCGGGTATGCTTTTGAACATTTGCAGGCGCATAAGATTTTTGCCGAAACAATTGATGCGGTGAAATCGGTCTCTCTGATGAAAAAGCTGGGGATGAAGCTTGAGGGAATCCAGCGAAGCCACACAAGAGATCGCAGTGGCAACTGGGCAGATTTGTATTATTACGGTCTGCTGGAAGATGAGTGGCGAGAAAAAATGGTCTGAGTCTCAAAGTTTTTATCCGAAGTATGGACGGAATTTTCGGAAATAGCGACATCTGATAAAACAAAACAAGCGCAGGGGCGAACCTCGAGGGAATCGCCTCTGCGCTTGTTTGATTGGTGGGAAAAACTGCAGCCATTCTGCCTGCCAGGTGATGAGTTCCTCCGGCTCAGGATGAGATTTTTTGCTTTTGAAAGCGGACTTTAAGGCCAATCAATCCCACAGCGTCTGCAATGATCCAGCCGACGGGAATGGAAAGCCAGATCACCCACACGCCCAGCCTAGGTGCCATAGCATAGGAGATGAGCACCCGAAGTCCCAGAGAAATCACCGTGAGCACAATGGACATTCCCGCTCGTTCCAGCCCCCGATAGGTCGCATAGAGCAGGAACAGCATTCCGATACCGGCATAAAACAAGCCCTCCATTCTGAGATACCCAACGCCGATTTCCAGAACATCCACTTCGGACGGGTCGATAAACAGGGTCAGCAAGGGTCGTGCAAAGAAAAATACCAGAATGGATACCAGTAGGCAGAAGCTCAGGGACAGTTCAGATGCCTGCCGGAAGCCTTTGCGCACCCGGTCTTCCTGACCGGCTCCTGCATTCTGGGCGACAAAGGTGGCAAAGCCATTGGCAAAGTCCTGGGCAGGGGAGTAGGCAAATGCATCGATTTTTACACCGGCTGCAAAGGCGGCCATGGTTGCGATTCCGAAGCTGTTCACCAGACTCTGGACCATGAGAATTCCAAAATTCATAATCGACTGCTGGACGCTGGTAAGGACACTGACCGAAGTGATTCGGGACAGCAGCTTTCCGTCCACATGAAGATGAATCCGTTGCGGTCTGAGCTGGGGTGCCCGGAAGAAGGTATCCAGTGCCAGACCCAGGCCGGAAAACCCCTGAGAAATCACAGTAGCCCAGGCAGCTCCTGCCACGCCCCAGTGAAACCGAAGTACGAAAAGCAGATCCAAAATAATATTTGCAGCAGTGGAAAACAAAAGGTAGACAAGCGGTGTCAGGGAATTTCCCACACTGCGAAGCTCTGCCGAATAGAAGTGCGTCAGAAAGGTAAAGGGAATCCCCAGAAAGATGATCTGAAGATAATCGGTGAAATTCTCCACCGCTTTTTCCGGAATCCGCATGAGCTTTGTGATTCCGGGCAGCGCCAGATAGGAAAGGGTCAGCAGTACAGCAGAAACGGCGGCAATCAGGAAAAAGGCATTGACCTGAGCCGTCTTCATCTGGTCTTTTTTATCCTCGCCCCAAAGCTGGCTGAATACCACACTGCTGCCCATGCACAGACCTAACAGCAGGCTGTTCAGCAGGATCATCAAAGAAAAGGCACTTCCTACTGCGGCAAGAGCGATATTGCCCAGAAACCGGCCCACGATCCAGGTATCCACAATGTTGTAAAGCTGTCCCAGCAGGTTGCCTGCAATCAGAGGCAGGCTGAACAGAATCAGGCTGCGCCGAATGGGGCCACGGGTAAAATCACACTGCATACTAGGGTCCTCCCGATGAAAATTCAAAGATATTATAGGAAACCCGGCCTGAAAATGCAAGACAAACGGCGGATGTTACGGATGTCCTGAAGCGTTAGTTTATCCTTAACACTTACTGGATCTTGCAGATTTGTGCTTAAATTGAAGAAATGGCCTGCATGTTTCCATGCAGGCCATTTGCCAGAATTGAAAGGTAAAATCCTTATCTCAAAAATGATTTTGTTTTAGTTATTGGCAGCTTTCGACATACTTTCGGCAAGATGCGTAAAAATTACGCCGAGAGCATATGCACCGGCATCCGGATAACCAAGGCTCCGCTCGCCAACGGTTCCGGCCCGTCCCATGCGTGCAACGATATCCTTCGTTTTGTCTGCACCCTCTACTGCAGCGTGCGCTGCACAATGCAGTGCAGTCACGGCTTCCATATTTTCATTCGCACAGTGTACAAGGCATTCAGCACAGGGAATCAGCGCATCCATCAGAGTCTTGTCTCCGACTACGGCGCCACGCCCAAAGGAACGCTCTCCAGTGCGGTAAACGCCGTCCGCAGAGGCTTGCACCATACCGGCAAAGTCGTTTAGATCAAGGACATCCCGCTGACCGGCATACTTAGAGGCTGCACGGAATGCACTTCCCCAGATAGGACCGGATGCACCGCCGCAATGTTCCATGATAATCATGGATACACGGTCAAGAAACGCTCCGATACTGCCGGAGTGATTCTCCATAACATCCTGCCACTGGGATTTCAGCTGCCGGAATCCTTTGGCAACACTCATTCCAAAATCTCCATCGCCGGCAAAAGAATCCAGTTCACAGAAAGGAACTTCATTTTGGATGATGGTTTCACTCATATCATCAATCATATAGATGATGTTTTCCTTCGAAATCAGATTGTTTCGAATCTGTCTCCATGCATCCGGAGATTCCTTCTTATAGGAGACCTTTGCTTCCTCATCCACGCTCTTGCAGGAAGCCATCTCCATATTCGGAATCTGTGAGCCTGTAATCGTAAGAGCGGGCGAGCTGCAGGCATCGTTCAGCAGATCCTTTCGCTGCGCATTGAGGCCCATGATGGATACAGATGCTCCGGCCATATCAATGCTGGTAAGATAATTTCCGACAAGGACACGCTCCACAGTCTGGTTCTGAGCGTTCAGAACTTTTGCAACACTATTCGCCAGCAGATACAGTTCCTGAAGCGGGGTGCCGCCAAAACCGTTGATCAGAACAGCCAGACCATGCTCGCAGCCCTCCTCAGGCAGTTCCCGCAGCAAAGGCTCCACCAATCTGACGGCCATTTCATCTGCGGAAATGACTTTCTCCCGCCGGACACCGGGCTCACCATGGATGCCTACACCAAATTCCATTTCGTCCTCACCCAGCGTGAAGGTGGGGGTTCCTTTCGCAGGAACGGTGCAGGAAGTCAGTGCAAAGCCCAGACTTTTCACATGTGCAACTGCATCCTCAGCAATGGTTTTTACATCCTGCAGACTCATACCCCGCTGTGCTGCTGCGCCTGCGATCTTATGGATCAGGACAGTTCCGGCTACGCCTCGCCTGCCGACCGTGTACAGGCTGTCACGGACAGCAATATCATCGTCCACACGAACATAATCTACGTTGATACCGTCCTCCTGTGCCAATGCCATGGCATTGGTGAAGTTCATCATATCACCGCTGTAGTTCTTGATGATCAGAAGGGTACCTTTGGGGCTCCGGGTTTCCCGAATTGCCTGATACACCTGAATCTGAGAGGGAGATGCAAATACATCTCCGCATACAGCTGCATCCAGCAGCCCTTCGCCGACAAAACCTGCATGGGCAGGCTCATGGCCGCTGCCACCGCCGCAGATCAGGGTAACTTTTTCCTGGTTTATCACTCTTTTGTGAATGATATTGTATCTTTCATCCAAAAGGACATCCGGATGTGCCATGGCAAAACCGTGGCACATTTCTGATACAACCGTTTCAGGTGCGTTGATAATTTTTTTCATTACATCCACCTTTGCTTATACGACTTGCCGATTTCGTCAGCTGCACGGATTGCGGAAGCTACGGTTTCCACGCTGACGGGGAAGGGCATAGAGTAAATAGATTCTTCAGGAATGCAGGTCTTCTGCGCTACCTGGATCAGTTCTTCATCGGTGATTTTGGGGACACCGATATCTTCCAGACAGACAGGCAGGCCAACATCGAGATTAAACCGGATGACCGTTTCCAATTCTTCCGTAGGTGCGTTCTCCAGAACCAGCTGAGCGATGGTTCCAAAGGAAACTTTTTCACCGTGGAAAGAATGGTGGGTACCGGGAAGAAGAGACAGACCGTCGTGAATGGCGTGTGCTGCAGCCAGACCGCCGCTTTCAAAGCCCAGACCGGACAGCAGAATGTTTGCTTCGATGATACTCTCCAGAGCGGGGGTCACGACATTGTGATCGCATGCGATTTTTGCCTTGACACCGTCTTCCAGCAAGGTCTCATAACAGAGTTTTGCCAGGGCCAGCGCTGCTTTGGTGCCCTTTGCGGTTGGACACAGGCCCTCTCTTGCGCCGCAGGGAAGTCCTGCATTCACATTGGCGTAGGCTCTTGCGGAGGCGCGGGCCTCAAACCAGGTAGACATGGCGTCACCCATGCCGGAAACAAGGAAACGGGTGGGTGCATTTGCAATGCAGGTCGTATCAACCAGAACCACACTGGGACTTGCCTTAAAGTAAGCGTAGTCGTCAAACTCTCCGCTCTGGGTATACATCACTGCGGAATGGCTGGTGGAGGCGTCCGTTGCGGCAATTGTGGGAACTGCAATCATACCCACACCCTCTGCAACACATTTTGCAGTATCTACAGCTTTGCCACCGCCGAGACCCACGGTACAGCTGCAATGATGCTCCTTTGCGACTTCCTTCAAACGCTGGATTTCCTGCCTGGAGCATTCTCCGGAGAAGTCACCCGGAATGAAGGATACACCAAACTTCTCTTCGGTCTCCTTCAGCTTGTCTTCCACGCGCTTTCTGTCATCAGGGTGTGCAATCAGGAGCGCAGTGTCTCCAAATGTCTTCACGAAGTAGCCGAGATTCCTGATTTCGTCTTCTCCCTGTACATATTTGGTGGGACTGATAAAAGCTTTTCTCATTTGATATTCCTCCTTGATTTATTTTGCTTTGTGGTTTATATTGTAGCAAGAAGGACTAAAAATAGCATCATTTTTACATATCATGAAATTGCTATTTAATACCGCACAAAAGTACTACTGTCTTGAGATACATCATATTTTTATAATTGTTGCATATTTTTACATAAATGCAGTTGACTTGTTTTGGATATTTTGACATATCCTCGGGACGGGTATAACGATGCTGATTGCATCAAATTACTACAAGGAGACACCATGAAAAGTAATGCTTTTGAGTTGGATCAGTTGCTCGATTTAGCCAGATGGAAAAAGCTGCAAGATGAATTGGCCCGTTTAACCAATATGGCAATCATTACGGTTGATTATAAAGGTAATCCAATTACGGAGCATAGTATGTGTTGTCCCTTCTGCCAGTCTGTCAGAGCCAATCCACAGCTTTCCAAATATTGTCAGATCTGCGATTCACGAGGCGGCCTTGAGGCTGTCAGATCGCAGAAACCGTTTATTTATATGTGTCACTTCAATATTATTGATATTGCAATCCCGATCACTGTAGATGATAAATATCTTGGTGCAATCATGGCTGGTCAGATTCGTCTTGATGGATCTGCTGCGCTCGATTCATTTGAGCATTTACTGTCCTCTCAAAAAAACGCTATAGCACAGCAGCACTTAAATATGCATAAGGCAGAGTATGATGCAATTCCGACCATCCCGTATGAAAAGCTATTACAGGGAACGCAGACATTATTCGAACTGAGCAATTACATCGTTGAGACTGCTGTCAGCAAGGCGCAGCTCATCAACGCCTACGAAACCTTTTATGCCAGTACCCATCAGGCGACGGATACAATTACTCCTCAAAAACTGATTCCGAATGAAACTGGTCATTACCTGAAAGTGAATCGATCTGGTCGTGTGAATATCGGTGACTCTGCACTTTTACCTGCCTTACAGTACATAGCGGAAAACAGAGGCCAGCTAATCACACAAACGCAAATGGCTGAGCTTTGTCATCTAAGCCCGAGCTATTTCAGCCGACTGTTTACACAGGAAATGGGCTGTAACTTTTCGCAATATATTGCTACTCAAAAAATAGCATGGGCAAAAGAGCTGTTGGAAAATTCGGACGATTCTATAGAAAAAATCAGCGAAAACCTTGGATTTTCATCAGCTGCCTATTTTATTAAAGTGTTCAAAAAATATGAGGGCATCACGCCTTTTCTCTATCGCAAATATCATGAAAAAGTAAATCACTAAAAAGCACCTCACTGCCTAAGCAGTGAGGTGCTTTTGCGCTGGGGACAAAGATAGTGTTATAGAGAAAGGCGCTGATCATAAGCAAAGTAACTTTTCTCGTTTGAAGATAATTGCTTTTTTTGCCGTTCCCTCCGAATACTGCACGATGTTATCAGTATGTTATCATCGGTGATAACAGCCACAAACTGAGCGTTCTATTTGCTCATTTCAGCGATTTGCTTTTACCACAGATTGGTCCGAGATACAAAAAACAGGGATACAGTATTTTTTATACTGAGCAATCAAACTATCCAATCGTTCCTGACTACCCTTAATAACCAGAGAGTCTCTGTTCGCATTTGCATAATCTATGATATTGTTTACACGCTCATAGTACTCGTGATGCTTCTGGCTTAAAGCTTCTTTTTGCTGTTCTTTCAGGTGTTTGCTATATTCTCCTTTACCCATAAGTAGAGATGGTCTTCCTTAAATCTGTTTATACCATATGGATTTACAGCTATTACTCTTGCACCTAAATTATTTCCAGCCGATGATATGTAATTGACTCTAATTCTGTAAGCACCCGCATTTTCCAAAACTACATCGATTTGTTTTGTAAGCCGACTGTACTGTAAACGGGATTTGTATTCATTGTCCTCAGGAAATCTTCTTAAAATTGTTTTTCGCTGATGGGGCATTCTATAGTGTGTCCAGAATTTTTTTCATATCCTCAGGCTGAAAGCTTTCTACCTTGTGTTTCTTTACCTTGGGCGGTGCTGCCTTAGCTGCGGGGTTATATGGAATCAGAAGTTCTTTGTCTGCCTGCCCGATGGGTATCTTCACGGACTCCATACTCTGCAAGATCCTTGTATAATTCATTGAGATGTTGGGGGCAGATATCCTTCAGCTTCATATGCCCAATGGCATTATTAATTCGCCTTAGTAGGCGTTGATACCGTTCCGGCGTTGTAGGAGCAAGACCAGAACGCTGTTTTAGTTCCATCACATACTGAGCGTAGTCAGCGTAGGTCTGGCTGTCATCCACCTGATAACCCAGTTCCAACTTCTTTTCTAATTCATAGCCCTGTGGATAGATTCGAACCCCGCAATTTGGATGTGGTAGTCGATCTTCTGGTAAGTGAAGCTGACCTCTTCATTCTTAGAGAGATAAGATGCAAAGTCTTTCTTCTGTCCACTTGTCCAGGTCAAGGGCAGTCCGGCGGCAATGATGACCGTGGCTTCCGTCAGCCTGTCCATGAGGATGCGGAGGGTAATATTTTCGAGCGTTCCTCGATGTCCTCAAGGAAACAATGGATCAAAAACCGGAGGATCTGGTAGAAAAGCAGTTGCCTCATATGCGAAAATATGATAACATCATTCAGTATAAAAACGAAGTTGTACTGTGAAAACGGACGGGTCGGCTGCTTTAAAACCAGAGGAACTGAAAATCATCTTATAGAAAACGGATATTAGGTAGGTGAGAGGGAGATGTTCAACATTGCAGTGGTTGAGGATAACGATCAGGATGCGAAGAATCTTACGGATGCGCTGATGCGATATGCATCGAAAAATCGGCTGGAATTTTCTATTACGCGGCATCCCGATGCGTTCAAACTAATCAATGTATACAAATCGAATTACGATTTGATATTTATGGATATAGAAATGCCTCATATATCAGGTATGGAAGCAGCCAAAGTGCTCAGGCGGATGGATCACGGTGTGACCATTGTGTTTGTGACCAACATGGCGCAGTATGCTGTAGAGGGTTATGCCGTAGAGGCGTTTGATTATATCCTCAAGCCCATCAACGATTATGCATTTGATCTGAAGCTCAAGAGAATCATGGCCCATGTTGGCAGCGCAGTGGGCAAGCGGATTGTGATCCGTACGGAGGGCGAGACGATTGGCCTCCAGACCCGGATGATTTACTATGTAGAAGCGGACGGGCACTATTTGAACTGGCATACCAGGGATTTGGTCTATCGTTCCCTTGGAACGCTGAAATCCATTGCGCAGGAGCTCCCGGACAGCTACTGTCCCATCAGCCGCTGGCATGTGGTGAATATGCAATATGTGCGTAGTGTGGTCGGAGACGACGTGGTGGTGGAAGGAGAAAAGCTCCACATCGGTCGGTCATATAAGCAGAAGTTTTTGCAGGCCTATGCAGAATATATGGTAGGTGGGACATAAATGATGGACGAATTTTTATTGGTATATTTGCAGAATGTAATGTGCTTTTTGCCATTCTTTATCAATTTCCCCAGGAAAAAACACTTTGCCGTGCGGATTATCGGTGCCCTGGTCCTGGGTATGGGAGTCGTGCGCCTCGTCAGCTACTCGTTTTATGCCTCTGATCTGCTGGTTTTTATTTATTATGTGATCGAGTTCTGCATGCTCTGGGGAATATTTCACTTCTGTTTCCAGACCAGCGTGGAACAGTCACTGTGCTGTGCCAGTGCAGGACGGGCCACTCAGCATTTGATTTACCAGGTCCTGCAGCTGATCGGCTTGGGGCTGAATCCATCTGCGTATCTCACCCCAGACTCTGCATTATATTTCTTGGGCGCATTGCTCAGCTATGTTCCATTCAGTGTCCTAATGTATTTGGTGGTGGGCCGGAGAATTAGCGTTTCCGACTTTGCCTATGAGAAGGGAGAGCTCCGGCGGAGAATGGGACTGCTCAACGCAATCATGGTGCTGGTCTGTGTGGGAATTACACGTTTTTCCAAAATCAGTACCGAGCATGATGTTTATATGACCATTGCTGGAAGCCTGTACGCCATCGCGTGCTGTTTGCTGTGCCTGTTCATGCAGTTTGAGCTCAACCGCCGGGCTAAGCTGGCCAAGGAGATGGAAATGGTTCGCATGCTGTGGAAAAAGGAAAGCAAGCAGATGGCAGAGCGGAAGGATACAATTGAGCTTATAAATATGAAGTGCCACGATATCCGCCATAAGCTGGAGGATTTCCACCTGCCTATTACCGATGATGAGCAAAAGGAGATTAAGTCTCTGATTCGAATCTATGACCAGACCTATCATACCGGCAGCCAGACACTGGATGTGCTGCTGGCTGACCAGGCGCTGCTGTGTGAGAAAGATCACATTCAGTTGAGCTTCATGGGAGACGGCAGCTGTCTGAAGTTCCTCACGGAGTCGGACCTCTATTCTCTGCTAGGAAACGCCCTGGGCAATGCCATCGAGGCGTCCCGGGGGGAGGAGGAGGAAAAACGTCAGATCAGCATGATCATCCGCAGCAGCGGCGATTTGGTCTCCGTCAGCGTGACCAACTATTATAAAGGACAACTGTACTTCGAAGAGGAGCTGCCTGTCACGAGCCGGCCGGATATGGAGGGCTATCACGGTTATGGAATGAAGAGCATGAGAGCCATCGCCCAAAAGTACGGCGGAAGGCTGAAAGTAAAAGCAGAACATGGGATGTTCAAGCTGACAATCTGGCTGATTGACAGCAGTCGGCAGTCTACCTGACCGAATGTCCCAGAATTCAGGAGCGGAGTTTTCAAGCCGATGCCGTGAAAAAATGAATAAGTAATAGTGCACAAAAAATATAATTACGATTTAGTACAGTTGTACAAAAGGGAAGAGGGGCGCACTCCTGTAGCAAGAAATGATTGGATATCCTATTGTAGTTTGTGCAAAATATCTGCATCTTATGCATAAATAGTTGTGAAAGCTTTTGATATAGTATACAATGATGAAAAGTTAGTCGAATTAGCTGATTTTGAAGTCGACTGACTAATGTTATATTTATATAGAAGGAGCGCTGTTTATGAAAAGAAATGTTTCCCTGTTGCTATTGGCAACAATGCTGCTTTCTTTGGCTACCGGTTGTGGTACTACAGAAAATAAGCAGACAGCCAACTACATCGCTGCCCCCTATACTGTGGGCGATGAGAGCGAGCTGACTTCTGAGTTCTTGACTCCCGTATTTTACGAGAACGAGAACGGCCCTACCATTGGTGTCACCCTGCTGGGTGTTATCGAGGAGGACGGAAAGTACTTCCGTGACCTGGATAACGACCATGAGCTGGACGATTTCGAGGACTGGCGTCTGGATGCTCAGACCCGTGCTGAGGCTTTGGCCAAGGCTATGAGTGTCAATCAGCTGACCCATACTCTGTTCAACGTTATGGCTTACAGCCCTCTCCACACGAGCAAGGATGATGTGGTTGATGAGAATGGCAAGCCCGTTTGGACCAAGATGTATCCTTCCTCTCTGGGCTGGGGCGTAGAAGAGACCCCTGATGTTACCAACATCGAGATGCTGAACCAGGAAGGCTTCCGCACCTTCGTTCTGCGTAGCAACCCCGAGACTGAGGTCGCTGTGTGGTTCAACAACGGTCTGGAGCAGTACAGCGAGTATGCCGCCATTAACGGCAACGAAGTGGCACTTCCTTTCTTCTGCTACACCAACCCCATCAAGCATGGCCTGCCCAACTCTGAGGGTGTGACTGCTGCTGCTCTCGGTGCCGGCAATGCCGACAAGGTGCTGGAAGATGCTCAGTATGACCGGGTTGTCATGCTGGCAAAGGGTGTCGATGGCATCTATGGTCCTCAGGTCGATATCGCAAGCGATCCTCGTTGGTCTCGTAACGCAAGTACTTACGGCGAGCGTGAGGATATGAGCGCTGAGATCGCTCGTAACCTGGTTCTGGGTTATCAGAACGGCGACAAGGGCATGGTCCCCGGCAGCGTTCTGCTGACCATCAAGCACTTCCCTGGTGACGGCTCCAGCTACAACGGCTTTGAGAGCCACGCTGAGACTGGCCGCTATCGTGTCTACTCTGTCGAAAACTCTCTGGCTGACTACCAGCTGAAGCCCTTTATCGCAGCCTTCGAGGCTGGTGTTGCTGGCGTTATGCCCGGCTACTCTCAGCCCATCGTTGACGCTCGTGTTGCTCCTCAGAAGCTGGAGTACAACGGCAAGACCTATGACATCCTCTACGGCGGCCGCGGCAATGCCTTCAACGATGGTATCCTGCAGGGCCTGCTGCGTGGCGTGCTGGGCTTTGATGGCCTGATCAACTCTGACTCCCTGAACCCCGGCTGCCAGCAGGGTGTTGAGGACCTGACCAACTACGAGCGTATCGTTTCCTTCGTCAAGTCCGGTAACGACTGCGGCGTTATCAGCTTCGAGGAAGGCAACCCTGTTGAGTATCTGGAAGCTGCTCTGGATAAGAACGAGCTGACCCGTGAAGACCTGGAGAGTTCCGCTGTTAACCGTCTGAAGGTTCAGATGCAGAGCGGCAACCTGGACAACCCCTACCGCAACATGGAAGATAGCATTGCTGCTGTCAACGATGTTACTCCTAAGGCTCAGGCCCTGGCTGAGGACATCAACCTGGGTTCTGTTGTTCTGATGAAGAACAGCGAGAACACTCTGCCCATGAAGGATACCTCCAAGAAGGTTTATGTCCATGGCTTCAACAAGAAGGACGACGCTAAGATGGAAGGTATGGTCACTGCCCTGGAGACTGCCGGCTTTACCGTGGTTGAAGATTACGCCAAGGCTGACATCGCTTACCTGCGCGTGACTCCCACCATTGAGGGCCCCGGCTCCAGCAATCTGGCTGTTCTGGATCTGGTTGCAGATGTAGAGACTCCTATCTATGATAACAATGCCAAGCGCACCGCTGAGACTGCAATTGTCACCACTGTTGCAGGTATGGGCGAGTTCCAGAAGATCGCTGATGCTGTTCACGCAAACGGCGGTAAGGTTGTTGGTGAGATCAATGCTTCCAACCCCTGGATCCTGACCGAGATGGAGCCTTTCTGTGATGCTCTGATTGGTACATTCGTCAACACTGACGAGTCCATTGCCAAGGTCGTGACCGGTGAGCACAATCCCACCGGCAAGCTGCCTCTGACCATGGTTGCTGACAAGTCCGTCATCGCTCTGGTTGAGACTGATCTGGATGGCGAGATTTGGGATGTCTGCGTATCCCCCAACGATGTCCCCGGCTATGTCAAGGATCAGCACATGAGCGCTGAGGTCCTGGCTAATTCCCCCTCCGGCTCCTATGCTTATAAGGATGCCGCTGGTAACCTCTACGTCTCTGGCTTCGGTCTGAGCTACTAATCGTATTTAAGCTGGGGTTTCTCCGGCTGGCCTAAGAGGGACAGGTTCCTGGTTCCAGGAATCTGTCCCATGTGGCCTTACAAACCGTATTTACATTTTTTCCCAACCAAGAAGGAGAACTAGTTCTATGAAGAAAAAAATCTTTTGCCTTTGTTTGGCACTGAGCATCTCTATGCTGTCCGCTTGCGGTGCTGCTGATGATGCTGGCAAGACCACTGATGCTGCTACCAACCCCGCTGATACCAACTCCGCTGTTATCGAGACCGAGGCTCCCGAAGCATCCAAGCCTCAGGAATCTTCTTTCGAGATCGATCCCAACGCTGCTCCCACCGATCTGTTCCACGGCAGCGCAGTAACTGATATGGAAGGCCAGTGGAAGCTGTCCAAGGTCTTTGCTGATGGCAAGATCAACGACGCTGCTGCTGATGCTGTTACCATGGCTGTTACTCTGTCTCTGGATCCCTCTGAGCTGGTTGACGAGCCCGCATATATCCACAACCAGGTTTACAACCTGATCGGCGATCTGTCCTTTGGTCAGGAGAGCGTTCTGGAGGAACTGGCTGCTGACGATCTGAAGGGCTACCGCGGTGCTACCAGCTGGTCTGACTTCTCCCAGGGCGAGAAGGGCCAGGAGGGCCAGTTCTACAGCCAGCCCGGTGCTGCAACCATGCGTTTCAAGGATGTTGATGCATACGGCCTGTTCCTGGATCAGGTTGCTGGCGTTTCCGCTGACATCGACACTACTGAGCAGACCCTCATCATCGGTATGAACCATCAGGGCCAGCTGCTGCTGGGCTACAGCGAGGAGCATATTGATCGTCCCGGTACCGAGGGCGAGTGGGTTTACTGCCTGATTTTCGACAAGGCCTAATCGGAGATATTATCCCTCTTCGTTATCTGATTTTTCCCGGCCGCACAGGAGTGCGCTTCTGTGCGGCCACCGAGAGGAGCTTTTTCTATGAAGACAAATAAGAAGGCAGCATTTGGCTTTTTTGCCACACTCATATCCTCTGTTCTCGCCATTGTCTCTGCGATCTGCTATGGCGTGATTTTTAAGGGAATCGAGTACAAGGAACCCGTATTTAATATTCAGATCTGCATCATTCTGGCAGTGATTGGCGTTGTCGCCGTTGTTCTGCTGCTGATCAACGAGCATACCGCTGGTTTTGCCCCCGCTCTGCTTTGCCTTGGCAGTGGCATCTCTATTATGATGTTCGTTAAAATGGTCATTTGGCCTATCGCAGATACCATTTATGGAATTGAGCCGTTCGCTGAGTTCAATAAACTCGTTATGTGTGCAGTCCTGATGCTTGTCACTCTGGTAACCGCTGAAGTTGGACTGTATACCAAAAAGTATCGGAACGCCTGATTACCCCCGCAGATAGGAGAAACTCGAATGAAACCTTCAAAAAAAAGAGTACTTAAGAAAATTTTCGCCAATGTTATGGTTGGTCTTCTGGTTCTGGTCACTTTCCTTAATTCTCTTGCAGGTCAGTTTTCTGGTCAGATCAATGGCTTTCTAGGCATAACCACGTCTCAAATCGTGGGTGGCGATGACGGCGAATATGTACGCTACTATAAATCCAAATTCAATTCGGTGGCTGATTTGAAGGCTGCCGGTTTAGACAAAGCGAAAGAGGTCGAAGCTGAGGGCGCAGTTCTGCTGAAGAACAACGGCGTTCTGCCCATCAAGGGCAATGAGGTCTCCCTCTTTGGCGCAACTGCAACTTCCCCTGTTTTCGGCGGCACCGGTTCCGGTGCAGTCAACACGGCAGACGCTCCCTCCTTTGCGGATGCTTTTGCCAAGAGTGGACTGACGGTCATCAACGAGCCCCTTCTGGATTGGTACCGGGCTGAGCAGTATGGCCGTGACTTCTCCAGCAGCGGCGACGCAATCAACGAAGCTCGCTGGAAGTCTATTATGAAGAGCGACGCAGCAAGCAGCTTCGGCAAGGGCGAAGTCGCTGTGTTCGTTGTGGGTCGTGTCGGCGGTGAGGCCAACGACCTGAAGCATAGCAACCACATCGATGGCGGCGCTAACCCCTTGGGTGCCGACATTCCTGAGAACTCCGACTACCTGATGCTCAACAAGAATGAGCGCGGTATTCTGGAAGGTCTGAAAGCGATGAAGGATGAGGGCAAGCTCAGCGGTATCGTTGTTCTGGTCAACAGCGCTAACCCTGTCTCCGCCGCATTCCTGAATGACGAGGAACTTGGCATTGATGCTGCTCTGTGGATCGGCTCCGTAGGCCAGACCGGTATTTACGCTGTTGCTGATATTTTGAGCGGTAAGGTCAACCCCTCCGGTTCTTTGCCTGATACCTGGTGGACCAACAACCTGCTGAATCCCGGCATGGCAAACTTTGGCAACTATACCTATACCAACGCCGGCAATTATTCCTTCGCTTCCAGCCCTTCTAAGTATACAAGCTATGTCGCATATCAGGAGGGCATCTATGTAGGCTATCGCTACACTGAGACTCGATATGAGGACGTCGTTCTGGGTACCCCGAATGTGGGTGACTTCCAGTACAACAATGTCGTAGCTTATCCCTTCGGTTATGGTCTGAGCTACACCACCTTTGACATGAGCAACATGAAGGTGGAGAAGCAGGGCCAGGGTGCCGACGCCGAGTATGTCGTCACTGTTGATGTTACCAACACCGGCGCAGTAGCTGGTAAGAAGGCTGTTCAGTTGTATGCTCAGAAGCCTTACACCGACTATGACCGCGCAAACCAGATCGAGAAGGCTTCTGTGGAACTGGTCGGCTATGGCAAGACCGATATCCTGGAGCCCGGTGCCACTGAGACTGTGACCATCAAGTTCCCTGAGTATTTCCTGACCAGCTATGATGCTCTGGGTACCGGTTCCTTTATTCTGGATGCCGGTAACTATTATCTGACTGCCGCTGCCAACAGCCACGAGGCAATCAACAACATCTTGGCTGCCAAGGGTATGACCGTGGGAAATGGCATGACCGCAGATGGCAACACCAATCTGGTGTATCAGACCGAGTATGAGTTTGATGCAGAAACTTATTCTAAGTCCTATGGCACCGGTGCTGATGTCACCAGCCTCTTTGCTGGAGCTGACATTAACCGCTATGAGGGCAAGGGTGACAATAGTGTCACTTATCTCTCCCGTAACAACTGGCAGGATACCCTGATGCTGTGGACCGATAAGGACGGCGACGGTAAGAACGACAACTTCGTCAAGCTGGCTATGACTGATAAGATGTATCAGGATACCATCCTGGATGATGCAGACCTGCCCGCTAATGATGACAATTGGCCTGTGATGGGTTCTAAGGACACCGCCTACTCCCTCATCCAGCTGCTGGAGGATGAGAACGGCAATCCTCTGCCTTACAATGATCCTAAGTGGGATGAGCTGCTGAACCAGCTGAGCTTCGAGGACCTGTCTCGTCTGTGCGCAGTAGGTCTGCGTATGACCGTTTCTCTGGAGTCCATTGGCAAGCCCGAGACCTTGGATCACAATGGTCCCTCCGGTGTTACACAGAAGTATTCCGCCGGCATAAACGGCTATGCTAACCAGACCAACGATCCCGATAAAAACTTGACCGGTACTTGCTACCCCTGCAACGGCATCATTGCTTCTACCATGAACGACAAGCTGGTGCAGGAAGTCGGCGAGCTCATTGGTGAGGACGCTATGTGGGCAGGCTATGCAGGTTTCTACGGCACCGGCCTGAATATCCATCGTACTCCCTACGCTGGTCGTGTCTTTGAGTACTACTCCGAGGACGGTATTCTGACTGGCCTGATCGATACCTATGAGACTCTGGGTATCCAGTCCAAGGGCGTGTATGTTTACAACAAGCACTTCGCCCTGAACGATCAGGAACTTCAGCGTCAGGGCCTTGGCACCTGGTGCAACGAGCAGGCTATGCGTGAGATTTATCTGCGTGCTTTCGAGCTGCCTATCGTCAATGCCGATGCTAAGTGTGTTATGGCCGCATTCAACCGTATCGGTGCTGTATGGGCTGGTGCTTCTCACGAATTGCTGACTGACTGGCTTCGCGGCGAAGCAGGTATGACTGGTTTCGCAGTTACCGATATGTATGAGAAGGACTACATGAGCAAGCCCCACGAGGTATTGGGTGGCTGTGATATTCCTGATAACTTCCCCGGCACTACCGGTACCGGCGCTATTTCCTCCACTTCTGGCGATCTGGGATTTGAGTTTGCGGCCTACGGCCCCAATGGTGCAACTCCCAATGCGCCTCTGGCACGAGCCATGCGTGAGTCCGCCCACCGGATTCTGTATACCGTACTCCACTCCCGTGGTATGGACGGCATCGGAATGAACACTAGAATTGTGGCCGTCACTCCCTGGTGGCAGACAGCTCTGAATGTAACCCAGATTACTCTGGCTGTGCTGAGCGTCCTGTCTCTGGCTCTGTTGGTAATGGACATGGTTCCCAGTAAGAAAAAGAAGACCAACGAGTAAGTCAAATTAATAGACCGGCTTTGAGGCAACAAACAAGTCCGCCACAGGATCTATGATCCTGCGGTGGACTTGTATTAAAGCCGACAAAAACAATCAAATTGAATCTGGCAGCAACGATCAATGATACTCGAACTCATACTTCGAGCTGATGGATACAAAGTTCTGCAACAGTAGATAAGGAGAAGCTTGATGCGAAACAGCATTTCATTAAACCAGGATTGGACCTTTTATGGCCCTCAGGGCACACCTGAACAAATCAATCTGCCCCACACCTGGAATGCATCAGACGGACAGGATGGCGGTAACGACTATTGGCGCGGTACCTGTATCTATAAGAAAACATTTTCCATGCCGGAATTCGACCCGAATACCCAGACCGTGTATCTGGAATTCCAGGGCGTAAACGCCTCGGCTGATGTGGAACTCAATGGTAAAACTGTCGTTCAGCACGATGGTGGCTACTCTACATTCCGGGTGGAGATAGCTGATATGCTCTGCAAAGAAAACCATATGACCGTTCGTGTAGACAACGGTATCAACGATCGGGTATACCCACAGAAGGCGGATTTCACTTTCTATGGCGGCATTTACCGTGATGTGATGCTTCTGGTGGTGAATAAATGCCATTTTGATCTGGATTATTTTGCGGGCCCCGGTCTGCAAATCACCCCCACAGTGAAGGATAACTCCGGTGTGGTACGGGTACAGTCCTGGACCAATACGGAAGATCCGGAAGTGGAGGTCGTTCTGACCGACGCCTCCGGCGCAACGGTGGCCGAAGGTAAAGGAACGGACGTGACTCTGGAGATCCCTGAAGTGCATCTTTGGGACGGCGTCAAGGATCCGTATCTTTACACCGCTACACTGCGGCTGATGAAAGACGGGGAAGTGCTGGATGAGATCTCCAGTCGGTTTGGTGTCCGCACATTTCAGGTGGACCCCAAGAAGGGCTTCTTCCTCAACGGACGGCCCTATCCGCTCCACGGTGTATCCCGCCATCAGGACCGCAAGGGCCTGGGTAATGCCCTGACACGGGAGCATCACGATGAGGACATGGCCCTCATCCGTGAAATTGGCGCAAATACGATCCGTCTGGCCCATTACCAGCATGATCAGTATTTTTATGACCTGTGCGACCAGTACGGTATGATCGTCTGGGCGGAGATTCCTTATATTTCCGAGCACATGCCAAACGGACGTGAGAATACCATCAGTCAGATGAAGGAACTCATCGTCCAGAACTATAACCATCCATCTATTATTACCTGGGGCCTGTCCAACGAAATCACCATCTCCACCAAGGACAAGGCGGATATGATGGACAACCATCGGGTACTCAATGATCTGTGCCACGGCATGGATACCACCCGTCCCACCAGCCTGGCCTGCTATGCTGTGTGTGGCCCCTTCAATCCTGTGGCTCATATTTCTGACCTTGTGTCATGGAACCTGTACCTGGGCTGGTATGTACCTGGCCGATTCCTCAACGACCTGTGGATCAGCTTCTTCCATAAGGTTTATCCCAAGCGCTGCCTGGGATATTCCGAATACGGCTGCGAGGGTATGCCCAACCTGCACTCCTCCAGACCCCGTCGTGGTGATCACACTGAGGAGTATCAGGCAATCTACCATGAGTTCATGCTCAAGTGTTTCAAGCGTCATCCCTATATGTGGAGCACCCACGTTTGGAATATGTTTGACTTTGCTGCTGACGCCCGTGATCAGGGTGGTGAGCCCGGCATGAACCACAAGGGTCTGGTAACCTTTGACCGTAAGCTCAAGAAGGACAGCTTCTATGTTTATAAGGCTTACTGGAGCAATGAACCCTTTGTCCATCTGTGCGGCAGACGGTATGCAGACCGCACGGAAGCAGTTACTACAGTCAAGGTTTACTCCAATCAGAATGAGGTTTCCCTCTACTGTGACGGAAAGCTTCTGGAGACCAAGCAGGGTGAGAAGGTATTCACCTTCAAGGTGCCCCTGAACGGTCAGGTGAAGCTGGAAGCAAAGTCCGGCGAGTGCCATGACGCAATGACCCTCCGTCGGGTAGAAAAACCCAATTTGGATTATAAACTTAAAAAGCAAAAGAGCACCAGTGCAAACTGGGTGTAAAAGCGGGTGTGTCCCCGCATGGATAGAAGTATCCATATATTGTAAAGAAATTAATTGTAAGGAGTTCAATCCGCAATGAAACAAGACTCTGAAAAGAGGACTGCGCTTAATCGAGCAAAAACATATCAGCTGGTTCTTTTCCCGCTCAACAACGGCGCTACCAATGTGTACTTTGTACTGATTTTGTCCTATATCGCCCAGTTCGGATCCAGCATCCTGCATCTGGGTATTTTCGCATCCATTATGGTTACCGTCATGCGTGTGTTCGATGCGATCACCGACCCGATTATCGGCGCAATGATGGACCGGACCGACACGAAAATCGGTAAATTCCGTCCCTTCATGATTTTGGGCAGCGTTGTGATGGCACTGAGTGTTATTGCACTTTATGTTCTGCTGCCGCTGGTTCCCGAAACCATGATGCCGCTTCGCTATATCGGATTCACCGTCATTTACTTTATCTGGGTTCTGGGCTATACCTTCCAGACCTCCGTTACCCGTGCCGGTCAGACTGTTCTGACCAACGACCCCAATCAGCGTCCTATGTTCACTATTTTCAATACCGTCGGTTCTTTGGCTGGCATGGGCATCATGCAGTTCCTGATCCCTCTGGTCAAGGCTGGTTATGACGTGAAGGACGCAACTGGTAACATCGTTGTTTCCGGTTATGCAAATCCTGTTGTCTACCGTATCATTGTTCCTATCGGCATCGCTATTTCCGTATTCCTGACCATTCTGGCAATCATCGGTATTGCTGCCAAGGATCGTCCTGAGTTCTATGGTCTGGGCGGTCATCAGGAGAAGGTCAAGCTCTCCGAATACATGGAGATTATCAAGGCCAACAAGCCCATGCAGCGTCTGATGGTTGCAGGTGCCGGCTGTAAGCTGGCTCTGGCTATTGCAACCAACACCACTGTTTTGCTGGCTCTGTACGGCATCATGATGGGCAACTACAACTCCCTGTACCTGCCCACGATGGTTCTGGGTTATGTGTGTGCCGTTCCTTTCTTCCTGCTGTCTATGCGTACCAGCCAGAAGCAGGGCCAGCGTGCATCTCTGATCCGCTATGTCTTCGTGGCTCTGGTCAGCTATGTGGGCGTGCTGGTGCTGCTGCTGATCAGCGATCACAGCAACCCCAACCTGATGCTTGCTTTCCCGTTTAGCGGCGGCAATGCAATCAACCTGTACACCATCCTGTTCATGGTATTCTTCGGCATTGGCTATGGCGCCTACTATGCAACTGCTGATATGCCCATTCCCATGGTTGCTGACTGCTCTGACTATGAGACTTACCGTTCCGGTAAGTATATTCCCGGCATTATGGGTACCATGTTCTCTCTGGTCGATAAGCTGGTGTCCTCTCTGGCTCAGACTCTGGTGGCAGTTATCTTCCTGCTCTGCGCTGGCCTGTCTGATCTGCCAACCGACAGCACCCCCTATTCCTTCGGAATCAAGGTGGCAGTCATTGTTATGTTCTGCGTCATTCCCATGCTGGCATGGATTGCAACGCTGCTGGCTATGAAGGGTTACAGCCTCACCGGCAGCAAGATGAAGGAAATTCAGTCTGTCAACGCTGCTCGTAAGGTTGCCATTGAGGATGGCATGACTGTTGAGGAAGCTATGGAGAAGTATCAGACTCTGGACCAGGTGCCTGATCACCTGAAGATCTGAAATAAAAGATATTACCAGACTGTAGCTGTGAAGCGACCACTATTAAGTGGCGCTTCATACGCTCCAGCGGTGTAGACGAAATGCACATCAGCAGAGGTACTTCTGGGCGGAAGCAGTTTGAGAAGTTTGCTCAGACTCTGGCTCAGGACATCTGCAACCCCGTGTATCACCGGTGCGGGATCATGCTACCGGGATGCAATACGGTAGGTTAACATTCGACAGAAAAGAGTGGGCCATCGATTTGAGAACTATTTTCAAGAAGGCCAATAAAACCGGCTACATGGAGTAGCCGGGCTCTTTTGTTTACGTAGAGAGAAAAGAAAAGTTGTTTAGTATCCCCCTGCATGAGGGAACATATTGAAGTTCTGGCTGCATGCGCAGACAGGGAAAGGAGAGAAAATTTCTATGGGTTATGATTATCTGGTTGTGGGCGCTGGACTGTTCGGTGCAGCGTTTGCCCGTCAGATGACGGATGCCGGGAAAAAGGTGCTGGTAATTGAGAAACGAAATCACATTGCTGGCAATGTGTATACAGAGGAGATAGAGGGTATTCAGGTACACCGCTATGGAGCTCATATTTTTCATACCAGCGATACGGAAATCTGGAATTATGTTAACCGGTTTGCGGAATTCAATCGCTATACCAATTCCCCAGTAGCTAACTATCACGGAAATCTGTATTCGCTCCCTTTCAATATGTATACCTTTAATCGGATGTGGGGCGTGACTTCGCCGGAAGAGGCGAAAACTATCATAAGTCACCAGCGGAAAGAGGCCGGTATCACAGAACCCCGCAATTTGGAGGAACAGGCGATTTCCTTGGTGGGAACCGATATCTATGAGATATTGATCAAGGGCTACACAGAAAAACAATGGGGCAGACCCTGTACAGAGCTACCTGCTTTTATTATCAGGCGGCTTCCTGTTCGCTTTACATTCGATAATAATTACTTCAATGACCGTTATCAGGGTATTCCTATGGGTGGCTATACAAAAATGGTTGCCAATATGCTCGAGGGTATTGAAGTACGTCTGGAGGAGGACTATCTTCAGAATAAGCAGATGTGGGATGCATCCGCTCAGAAGGTAGTTTATACCGGACCGGTGGATGCCTATTTCCACAACTGCTTTGGACCGCTTTCCTATCGTTCCATTCGGTTTGAGACTGAGGTGTTGGATACGCCCAATTTCCAAGGGAATGCGGTCTTTAATTACACGGACCGTGAGACTCCTTATACCAGAATTATTGAGCACAAGTGGTTCGAGTTTGGAACACAGCCCCAAACGGTGATTTCCAGGGAATATAGCCTGGAGGCCTGCCCCGGTGCGGAGCCCTATTATCCGGTCAATGATGAGACCAATAACACCCTATACCAGAAGTATCGGGAACTGGCTTTGAAAGAGCCTAAAACGCTTTTTGGCGGCAGACTAGGAGAGTATCGCTATTACGACATGGATAAAGTGTTACATTCTGCCTTGGAGCTGGCAAAGAAAGAAATTACTGCAGAGGAAACATGAAAATGAAATTATTGACAGTTGTCATCCCTTGCTATAATTCACAGGATTATATGGAAAAATGTATCCGCAGCATTTTGCCCGGTGGTGAGCGTGTGGAGATTATCATTATTGATGATGGATCCAAGGACAACACCGGACGAATCGCGGACGAATATGCCGAGAAGTATCCTTCTATCATCCGGGTGATCCATCAGGAAAATGGCGGACACGGTGAGGGAATCAACCAAGGCCTGATCCATGCGTCCGGGCGGTATTTCAAAGTCGTGGACAGCGATGATTGCCTGAGTAATGATCTGCCCGCCTTTTTGGACTATCTGGAGCAGCTTGATCGACAGGGAGAAACTGATCTGGTGGTCACCAACTATTACTATGTTCACAGTGATGGCGTGGGTGATCGGTCCATCAATTACAGTAATGCACTGCCGAAAAATCGTGTGATGAAGTGGTCTGAGACCAAGTCATTCCGGGTTCATCAGCTTCTGACCATCCACTCCTGTACCTTCCGGACTGAGGTGATGCGCCAGAGTGGAGTGAACCTGCCTAAGCACACCTTCTATGAGGACAACCTCATGGTTTTCGCGGTTCTGCCGTATGTCAAACGACTCAGCTATCTGAACATTGATCTATATCGGTATTCCATCGGCCGTGAGGGACAGTCAGTTCAGAAAGATATTATGATGAGCAGATACAACCATCAGATCAGAGTGACGCAGCTATGCTTCGAATCGATCCACTTGGATACCGTTGCGGACAAGCGGCTTAAAAAGTACATGAAGCACGAGCTTTTCATGATGTTCGCCATTGCGACCCTATATACGCGGCTGAATCAGAACGAAGACGCTGAACGGGATCTGGTTCAGATGTGGAATAACTGCAAATTATTTGATGCTCGATATACGCGGATGCTTCGCCGTTCTCCACTAGCACTGATCAATGTGCCGGGAAAAGCCGGCATGAAATTTGTCAAGTTGATCTATGGCATTGCCCACAAAGTGGTGCGCTTCAACTGATCTGGTTTAGGTTAGATGTTCCGCTTAGAGATTCTGAAGACAGCTTGATACAGCGTAACACATAATCTGCGAAGGAAGTTTTTTGAAAGATACGGTACAATCCCACTTGGGGCTGTACCGTATCTTTTTTTTGCGTTATGCGAAGAAGCAGCAGTCCTGCGGATTCTCTCGGACTGCCTTCATCGTTGTCTGGATTTATCGTTGTTGTGAACCTCAATGCGCTGGATCAGGGAATTCATAAGGGTTGGGGTCAGTTTTCAGTGTATTGTTCTTCTTTGCCATCATATAGAGAAACACGGGCTCATAACAGCAGACAAAGTCTGATAGGTCGCTGATTGCTTCCAAGCAGCGGACGGCCTGTTCCAACAATCTGATTGCTCTTTTGAAGCAATCCTTCCATGGCATCCGTAAGTGCTTTGACAGCCCTGTACGAAGCGATGGGACACAGAAATGGGTGGACTTCGGGCATATGTGGACTGTGTGCGCAAGCAGAGCCTCAACGCCTTCTCTGAACGCCACCGGAAGTGGTGCTAGCGCCACGGTCATCTCTTTAAGCAGAGCAATGCAGATGAAGTGTATGCTCTTGCAAAGAACGCTGTTGTACTGGTTCCTAAATCCGAGGTAACTAAGGTGCTCGTACAGGAAGCGGCAAACCTGCTCACCAGCATCTCACGCTCTGTAGAAACCTACCGTGCCGAAATGGAACGGCTTGCATCCATGCTGCCGGAATACCCTGTGGTGATGGAGATGTATGGCGTTGGAAAGTCCTTTGGGCCGCAGCTTGTGGCAGAGATTGGCGATGTGCGCCGCTTTGAACGAAAGCAATCCCTGGTTGCTTTTGCCGGTATTGATCCCATGCCCAACCAGTCCGGCGACAAGAACGTTAGGAGCAACAAATCCTCCAAACGAGGATCTCCATATCTCCGCAAAACCCTGTTCAATGTCATGGGGATATACTTGAAATGCGCTCCCCAGGATGAACCGGTATTCCAGTTTCTTGACCGCAAACGCTGCGAGGGCAAACCCTTCTACGTCTACATGACTGCTGCATCCAACAAGTTCCTGCGGCGCTATTACGCAAAGGTAAGGGACTATCTCGCCACATTGGAGGATCTGCCGCCAGTGGACATGGATTCTACCGGGCTGCAAGAGAGAACCCAAATCTTTCCACTACACAATTTTCAAGCCAGCGCTCTGCGTTGGCTTTCTTGTATTGCCCTTTGGGTCTACCTACTGCCTGCAAAATTTTCTTTTGTCAAGTCCTGCTTGGGGCTTGACTTTTTATTTGCAGGCTGTTGCTATAAAGAGCAAATGTACTGAAAATGTACTCATGAATAAAAAAGAAAACCCGAAAACCATTGCGCTGCAACGGTTTTCTGGTTTTTGTTAGCTCAGAAATTTATTCCCACTCCTAAGTTCAACATGGCTCACCCATGATTTAGGGCCTCTGAAGGGTGGTTTTAGGGGAGCGAGAGGGCTTATTTCTCCCTGCTCTCAGAAACCTATCCTAAAAGTGGTGTCAGCTCCTAATGCAATTCTGAATTTGGGAGTGGATTATCCATATGTTTTGCCCTAACCCGCCTGTAGCTCTAAAAGCTGATGAAACCCCAAAGAAGCAGAGGCCGGAATTTCAAAGATGCGAGGTGATACATGGTTAAGTTGTAGTGTGATCTTTCCTCGGTAATCATGGAACTATCAGGTGAATTCCCTGTAAAACTTCTGTGCGATGTAATGGGAGTTCAGCGTAGCAGCTTCTATAATTGGAAGCGGAGGCTGGCTGATCCCGCTGACAGAACCAAAAATCTTATCCGTAATATACCGCTGTTTCAACAGTATCACCTTAGATTTCTATCCCATGGTTATCGCTGGCTTAATGCAAAGACTCAATTGGAGATCGGGCTGGTACTGTCGATTCCCTATGCTCATAAATGCTGTAAAATAGCAGGAATTAAGAGCAAATCAAAATATTATCATTACAAGAAGCCGGGACATCTACGGATAACACTTCCGTGAAGGCCATTAATGCTTTGAAAGGCGCAGGAACTGCAGGCTTGATAAAAAGAATTCCCGCCCACAGAGTCGAAACTCTATGAGCGGGAACAGGATGTACAAAGTTTCCTGGTAAATTAGTTAGATGGCGTTACCAACATCATAGCCTTCACGGATGTTCTTGTAACCGTTCTTTGCCTTGCATGCATCGCCGGCTGCAACGACCTTACAGCCGCAATCCTTCAGCTCTTCCATCAGAGGATTGTAGGTTCTGACACCCATGGCATTAACAACCATGTCGATATTTTCAAATTCCACAGGCTTGCCAAATTCCTCGGCATAGACTGTACCCTCGCCGACCTTGGTAAGCTTGGTGTTGGTGTGAACCTCGATGTTGTACTTCTTGATATGCTCGAAGACGCAGGCCTTGACCTGTGCAACAGCATCGTTGATGATCTGGGGAGCCAGCTCCACAATCTTTACATTGCAGCCCTGTACGGCCAGGAATACTGCAGTGTCAGCGCCGGTCAGACCGCCGCCTGCAACAAGAACATTCTTGCCATAGGCGCACTGTCCCCGAAGAACTTCAAGAGCGGTCTTCACATACTCTCTGTTGTCAAGGCCGGGAATCGGCAGGAACATGGGCTTGGAACCGGTAGCAACGATGACTGCATCAGGCTTCTCAGCATCGACAATTTCTCTGGTGAGAGGCGTATTCAGGCGAACCTCAACATTGTAGAGTTTCAGAAGGCGTCTGTAGTTCATGATCAGGGAAGCATAATCCGTCTTTCCCGGAGGGGTCATAGCTGCCAGCCACTGGCCGCCCAGCTCGTTGGTCTCTTCGAAAAGAACGATCTTGTGACCGCGCTCACCTGCACCCTGCATAGCAGACAGACCTGCAATGCCGCCGCCTGCAATAAAGACCTTTTTGGGGTTCTCGACCTTGGAGGTGTCGTACTCGGTTTCGCGGCAGGTGTGGGGGTTGGCCAGACAGTTCACTCTGTTGCCCAGGGCAGTCTCACCGGTACAGCCCTGGTTGCAGCCGATGCAGTGGATGATTTCATCCTCGCGGCCAGCCTTTGCCTTGTTGGGCAGATCAGGGTCAGCCAGAGAAGCGCGGGCCATAGCGATGTAGTCGGCTTTGTCGTCACGCAGCATTGCCTCGGAGTAGTAGATATCGTTGTAACGGCCGACAGCAATCACAGGAATGCTGACGGAAGCCTTGATGGCAGCAGAATTGTTGGCGAAGTTCATGACCGGAACAAAGCTGGGGCCAATGATCATCTGTTTGGATGCAAACATACCCTGCGAGCAGTGCAGCGCATCGACGCCAGCCTCTTCCAGCATCTTAGCCATGACGATTGCCTCGGGGAGCTCAATGCCGCCATCCACATAGTCACAGGCGTTAAATCTGAAAATGATGGGGTAGTTGGGGCCGACAACCTTGCGGCACTCAGCGATGACCTCCAGGGGGAAGCGCATTCTGTTGATCAGGCAGCCGCCGTACTCATCAGTGCGCTTGTTGGAGAAGCTGGACATGAACTGGTTGAGCAGATAACCGTGGGCACCGTGAATTTCAATGCAGTCGAAGCCGCATCTCTTGGCTCTGCCGGCACATGCACCGAAGGCCTTTACCAGCTCGTGGATTTCCTCAACTTCCAGAGCGCGGGGAACATAAGGAACGGCGGGCTCCTTAACGGCAGAGGGGGCAACAGGGTGTGTGGGGTATGCCGTCAGAGATCTCTGACGACCGGCATGATAGAGCTGAGCGCCAATCAGGCCGCCCGCTTCATGAACCTGTCTTACAGTTTCACTCCATGCGGGGATCTGAGAATCGTTCCACAGAGAACCGACAACAGGGTCGGAGCCTGCATCCTGTGTGACGCCCAGGTCTTCGGTGAAGATAAGGCCCCAGCCGCCCTGGACCTTTCTGACGAGGTAGGTGTTAACAGCCTCGTTGGGGGTACCGTCGTCATTGCCCATGTGAGAAGACATGGCGCTGACGATCAAACGGTTTTTAAGCTCCATGGTACCGATTTTTCCGGGTTCAAAAATTTTATTTAATTTCATTTGCTTTCTTTCCTCCAAGCTGCTTGCAGCTGCCGGGTCTTTCTCGTGATTTCGTGAGGAAAGCTTTTTGTTATACTTTCTGAGTTATACAAAAACGGATGAGAGCAAGCAGTTTATATAATTTTTAATATTTGCAATTCTATTTGACTATTTTTGTCCGTGCAAAGAGTGGATTTTCAATTAGGAAATACCCCAACCACCCACATTGAACACAGTTTCACCAGTCATATAGGAAGCGTCATCGGAGGCCAGGAAACATGCAACGGCGGCCTGTTCTTCCGGCTTTGCCATGCGCTTGATTGCGAGCTTGGGAGCGGTGTAGTTGGGGAAGCGGGTTCTTGCACATTCGCCGACCATAGGAGTATCTGTGGAACCGGGGCCGAATGCGTTGCAGCGAATGCCGTAAGGAGCAAGCTCAACGGCAATGCCGCGGGTGAACATGGAGATAGCACCCTTGCTTGCTGCATAACAGGTAGTGTTGGGAGTCACACAGCGGAAGTTGATGGAGGAGGTGTTCACGATAGCACCCTGCTTATTGTGGGCAATGAATGCCTTTGCTGCTGCCTGACTGCCCAGGAAGCAGCCGCGGTAGTTCACATTGAAGATCTTATCGCTGTCTTCAATGGTGCACTCCAGGAAATCTCTGAAGATATTGATGCCAGCATTATTGAACATGACATCGAAGTCGCCAAACTGATCGTAAGCTGCTTGAACCAGAGCGTCGACATCCTCTTTCTTGCTTACATCGCAGTGCTGGCAGTAAACATTTTCCTCGCCGAGCTCCTTGGTGACGGATGCAAACAGCTCGTCCTGGATGTCACCAACGACAACTTTGCCGCCGTCCTGAATGTAGCGGGCAGCAATTGCCTTACCAATGCCGCTGCAGCCACCGGTGACGACTGCAACCTTGCCTAGAAATCTATCAGAATGTGCCATAGATAGAAACGTCCTTTCGTCTAATGTATTAAAAATATTGGGATGATACTTGGATGAGAATGCAAGAACCAGTTGGGGCTGATCCTTGATTATATCTTGTATAGAGTACACTCTATAATTCACTCTACATGATTGACAAATAAAAGTCAAGTGGAAAAATTTCATGACTGCATCCTTTTTAGGATATGAAAATGCGCATTTCTACTAAAAATAAGATTTTTCGAGAAAATTCTGCAAACCCTCTTTACAAACCCTTGGTAGAATGTTATCCTTGTGCGGAGCGTATAGAGTGTACTCTATTTTCGCTTTTTCTCAGATAGTACAACCGGAATATGTAGTTAGGAGCAAGATCATGAAACTTGATGCACCGAAACAGGTAAAAACACTCGAGACAAAAGAAAAAATTTATAAAGCAGCTGACAATATTTTGAAGAAAAAAGGATTTGCTTATCTAACGATTACAAATATCTGCAAAGTGGCCGGGGTTTCCAACGGCACCTTCTTCTACCATTTCAAAACCAAGGATGATCTGCTTAGTTATTATATCTTTGATAAATTTGCTGAATACAGAGTTAGAACTGACTTCGACAGCAAAGTTGCAGATCTTCCTTTTGACAGTCGCATTATCCAGTATTATCGTCAGTGGGCCGCGTATATGAATGAAATCGGCATCGAATTTTTTTCCAGTTTCTATCATACGAAGAACAGTTGTCTGGATGTCAGACGGTTTGATAAGCGTGTTCCCATCACGATGTGGAACTTCCCCATTACATGTTTGGAGGAAGGCAAAGAAGACGGGCTTATTGTGGATGAGCTTCCGGTTTCGCATATTTCTGAGGTCCTTGCAACCATCATGAAAGGTGTTGCCTTTGACTGGTGCCTCAGCGAAGACGCCTTCGATATGGGCGACAGAATAGAAGAGGTCATGCGGCCTTATCTCAATAGCATCCGAAAAAAATAATTATTTTCTTAGTTGGCACAGTATTCAGTCAGGTTTTGAGTACACTTTCCGGCAGACGGAAACCAATAGGACATTTTGGGGAATGTCTGGTTTCAAGGCCTGTTTTTTGCCTGTCTGGGTCTTGTATCATATGTTTATTCAAAAGATGTTTAAGGAGAGTTTTCTATGGATATAGCAATTCTTATTGGAGCAGTACTGCTCATCAGCGTGTTCTGCTATAAGAACGTGCCGACCCTTTTTGGCGGTATTATTGTTTCTCTGCTTCTGATCTTCATCTATCAGATGGATGTTGCAGACGGTTTGTTCAATATTTATATGGGCGGCCTGGTGGGCTTTGCAAAGCAGTGGCTGATCCTCTTCACCCTGGGTGCTCTGTTTGGCAAGCTGCTTGAGATCACCGGCGGTGCAGACAGCCTGGCCCGTACCATTCTCAAGGTTTCGGGACCTAAGAATGTGTCTCTGGGCGTTTGCATTTTTACCGCAATTCTGGCTGCAGCTGGTATCTCCAGCTTCATTACCATGTTCATTGTCTTCCCCATCGCACTGAAGCTTTGCCGCAAGGCAAATGTCAGCCGCGTAGCAGTCGTGGCCGGCTTCTCCCTCGGCCTTAACCTGGGCCTGGCTCTTCCTTTTGTGCCCGTAACCAACAACGTTCTCTGCGCTGACTACTTCGGTACAACTGTCGGTGCAGGCGGCTGGCTGGCAATCTTCTGCAACGTGGTGTTCCTGGCCGTGGGTATTTTCTATATGAAGTGGTATGAGAAGCGCCTGAGCGCCAAGGGCCTGGGCTATGCGCCTGCTTACGGCACCGGTTCTACACAGGAAGAAGGCGAACTGGACATGGATGCCAAGGGCCCCCATTGGGTCACCTCCCTCATCCCCATGCTCATTCCCATCGTTGTGCTGAACATCTTTGAGGTCAAGGTAGAAGCCGCTCTTCTGTGCGGTGTTGTAGGTATCATTGTGCTCCAGTTCAAGTATCTCCCCCGCCACTGGGAGGAAAACCGTAAGATCATGTCTGATTCCATCTCCATGAGCCTTACCACCATCATCAATGCCGCAGCAATCGTCGGCCTGGGCGCTGTGATCCAGAACTGCCCCGGCTATATGTCCGCAGTTGAAAGCATCCTTTCCTATAAGGGTAGTCCGCTGATGATCACCTTCATCGCAACCAACCTGATTTCCGGTATTGCCGGTTCTTCCACCGCTGGTCTGGTTCTCGCAGCTCCCGTTCTTCAGCAGGCAGCCGCCCTTACCAACGCTGCTGCCTTCCACAGAACCACTGTCTTCGCCTCTCTCGGACTGGATTCTCTGCCCACCGCAGGCTTCCTGCAGACAGAGTGCACCGTTGCCGGCGTAAAGTTCAAGGATGTATACTTCCCCGTGATTTTCGTCCTGACCGTCGCACTGACTCTGGGCCGTGCTCTGCTGTACATGGGCCTTTGCGCTGCATTCGGCATTGTCTGATATCAGCTGAGTGACTCAATAGAATAGAAACAAGGATTAGCGTATGGATATCATAATTCTTATCGCAGCAGTGTTGCTGATCAGCATATTTTGTTTCAAAAATGTGCCGACCCTTTTTGCTGGCATTATCTGCTCATTGGTCCTGATCATCATCTATAAGATGGATGTTTACGACGGCTTGCTGAACATTTACATGGGCGGCCTTACAGGATTTGCGCAGCAGTGGCTGATTCTGTTCACGTTAGGAGCACTTTTCGGAAAGCTTCTGGAAGCAACAGGCGGCGCGGATTCCCTGGCACGTACCATTCTGAAGGTCTTCGGACATAAAAATATATCCATGGGTGTTATGGTGTTTACTGCCATTCTGGCAGCTGCTGGAATTTCCAGCTTTATCACCATGTTTATCGTGTTCCCCATTGCCATTAAGATCTGTCGCAAGTCAAATATCAACCGCGCCTCAGTTATTGCTGGTTACTTCCTGGGTCTTAATGTTGGCCTTTCAATGCCGTATGTCCCAGCGACCAGCAACATTCTCTGCGCCAGCTATTTCGGCACCGATGTCGGTGCCGGCGGTATACTGGCACTATTTGTAAATGTCATCTACCTCGTTCTGGGCATTATCTACATTAAGTGGTATGAAAAGCGACTGGCAGCCAAGGGCCTGGGTTACGCTCCCGCTGAGGGTTGTACCGAGGAAGAGGATGATGGCGGTCTTGACATGGAGGGCCGTGGTCCCCACTGGATCACTTCGTTTATCCCCATGCTCGTACCTGTGGTGGTGCTGAATATCTTCAAGGTCAGAGTGGAAGCGGCGCTTTTCTGCGGTGTTGTAGCCATTGTGGTTTTACAGTTCAAGTATATCCCCCGCAATTGGGAGGCAAACCGCAAGGTTATGTCTGACTCCATCAACATGAGTTTGACCAGTATTATCAACGCTGCGGCAATTGTTGGTTTCGGTGCTGTGGTTCAGAACTGCCCCGGCTACATGATTGCTGTGGAAAAGATCCTGTCGTTCCAGGGCAGCCCGCTGATGATCTCCTTCGTTGGCACAAGTCTTCTTGCAGGCATTGCAGGCTCTTCTTCTGCAGGCCTGGTTCTTGCTGCACCTGTGCTCCAACAGGCAGCCCAGCTTACCAATGCCGCTGCCTTCCACAGAACGACCGTATTTGCATCTCTCGGACTGGACTCTCTGCCCAATGCCGGATTCCTGCAAACCGTCCGCACCGTTGCCGGCGTAAAATTCAAGGATGTTTACATACCTGTTATTTTCGTGATCACGGTTGTGCTGACAGTTTTCTCCTGCCTGCTGTATATGGGCCTCTGTATGCTGCTCGGCGTTGTATGATCTATACATTTAGATTTTTTTCCATTACTTTATAAGATAAAACCACCCATAAGAGACGGCTTTAATGTCTAAAACCAGGAGGATTTTAAAATGATTTTACAGATTAATGTTATTCGAAAAAAAGACGAGATGAGCGTGGAGGCTTTCCGCGACTATATGCTCAATGTTCATGCAGCAAAGGTAACCGCTCTGCCCGAGGTGGCAGGCTATCATCAGAACCAGATTCTGGTGGCCCAGAAGTTTGTTATGGCAAGCACCAATCAGGTCGTTGACTGCTTCGAGTTCATGTTCTTCGAAAATGACGAGGATCTGAATAAGTGCTGGGCGAGCGATGCCTATAAGACTGTCTGCGCTGACGAGGAGAACTATGCTGCCGATGTTCAGGTCCTGGTAACGGAGCGCCACACGGTTACTCCCGTTCACTACGAGAAGACTCTGGTTAAGCGTATGTCCATCATCACCCGCAAGGTCGATGTCGATTTTGATAAGTTCAAGTATGAGTGGTATGTGAACCACGCTGCATTTGTCCAGCAGATGCCTGGTATTGAAGGCTATCATCAGGATCTGGTCACCGAGCGTTACGCTCCCCGCGGCCGTTATGCAAACCGCAGCAAGGTTTACATCGATGGTGTTGTCGAGCTGTACTTCGAAAGCCAGGACAAGCTGAACGAGTCCTTCTCTTCTGAGAACGGTGTTCGTTCCAACTGGCATACCAGAACCATCATCAAGGAAGTGACCCCCTTCCTCGTTGAGGAGCACATCATTAAGTAATTTTACTTACCTAAAAAATTCCAGCCCGGCTGAAAGTTTTTTGCATAAAGATAAAAACTCCCGGGAGACACATGAACAGGTCCAGTAAGAACGGACAATAGACAAAATACCCCCTGATGTAGGATAGCATTGCTACATCAGGGGGTATCATTATGTCAAAACGAAACTACACATGTTCAAGAACTTTTGCCTGAAATTCAATCAATGCGTGCAGCAGGCAAAACGCATCGGGAAATTGCAGAGTATTTTGGCTTTCAAAATAGAGAAGTTGTCAGAGAATTGCTCAAACAAGAACGCAGAAAAGAGCGAAAAGCGGAGGCTGGGAATTCTTTGCGTTTCCAAGAATGTCCCAGAAAGGACGCAGCTCCGAGAGATATCGTTCTGGAGCGGGCATATGAGATTAGAAAACTGAAAATGGAAAATAAACTTCTGCGGGATTTTCTGCAGTACGCAGGAAGGAGGTGAGGCTTCAGATTAAATACCATGTCGTCTACCGTCACAGAGAGCAGTATTCCGTTTCTACGATGTGCCAATTCTTTTCAGTTTCCAGAAGTGGATACTACGACTTTGCAAAGCGCCTGGGGCAACCAGAGCGGAATGCAGCACTGGTAGAGAAAACTCGGAATCTCCAGGAGCACTGCGACAACACCTATGGATACAGACGAATGTGGAAGTGGCTGTGAGCCAATGGCACACACAGAGATCCCAAAACCATACTAAAAATAACGAAAGAGCACGGATTATTGGCTGAAATCTGTAGAAAACGCAAGTGAGTGAATCTGGGATAGAAAGCCCATAAATACCAGAATCTGCTGAATCGTCAGTTCCATGCGGACAGCCTCAACAGCAAATGGGTGACAGATATTTCCTACATACAGACCAAGGAAGGTGTTCTGTACCGCTCCATGATCCGAGATCTCTACGACAACAGCATCGTTGCCTGTAAGACGACTGCCAACCAGACAGTGAATTTGGTGCTGGACACAATTCGGCTAGCAATGAAGAATGAGTAAGAAAAGATCGCTGCGGAGTTACAGCTCCACAGCGACCAGGGCTTTCAATATACCTCACACGCATATTTCTGACTAACACAAGAGTACGGCACAACCCCGTCAATGTCAAGACGAGGAAACCCGTATGACAACGCCTTAGCCGAAAACTTCTTTGGAATATTAAAGCCAGAATGTATCTACCGACACAAGCCTCGTACTCTGGCTGAGGCAGACGAATTGATTGACAGATACATCTACTTCTATAATCACGAACGAATCAAACTAAAAACAGGAGTGGCGCCGCTGACGCTGCGCCACTCTGCTTAAAGATTCATATTATCCTACCAAGTTTTTTTGTGCTGGCCGTACAAACTGCGGCAGTTCAGCATCAGCAATACTGAGAGGTTGCTTTAAAGATTTTTCCTACTATTCCTTTTTCTGCAAATCGGTATCAGATTCATTCCAGGCAAATACATGATAATGAGAAAAATACAGATAATCAGAGCAAATCAGAATAATTGAGAGATAATAGATGACTGGTAGAAATTGACCTTTATTCCCACTCGTCGCAAGGAAACACAACTTAAACACTTTCGTTTAGAGATTGTGCATCCTCGTCTTTTGATTATTTGAGTTATTCGTAGTATATAACCTATACTGTACGATGTTATCAATATGTTATTATCGGTGATAACAGCTGCAAATCAAATGTTTTATTTGCTCTCTGCAACCAACTTGATTTTACCATAGATCTGTCCAAGATACAATAATAAAAAAACAGTGACACAGTATTTTTATTATACGCTGTGTCACTATTTTACCAGAGAGTGTTAGATAAATTGGAATAGGTCGAACAGCACAGTTGGCAGCTCATTTATTCGCTTCGTTTATTTCCGCAGCTTTCTCCTGATCCATTGCAGCATATTTTTCTTCCAACTGCAGATGTGCCTCCAGAATTCTCTCCTCTAAGCCCTCCTCATAAATGTCCTTGTAGGGAAACGCCTCCACATGGAGTTCCTTGTCGTAGGGCGCATTCTCCTTCGGCGGCTCCCGAAGGACCAGATCCAATCCCTGGAAGCCAGCCCCGGCCTGATCCATCACCCGACGGATTTCCAGCATCAACTGTGCAGCGTGCTCCGGTGTGATATCGTCGGTATCCACATAATAGATCACTGTGCCACACCGGGCTCCCAGTTCCCCCACATCGTAGACACGATCCAATTCTAAATCCTCAAAAGCCATTGAATAGGGACGGAAATCTTTGTTCTTCAGTGATTCCTTTCGGTTTAGATCCAGAGTTCCATACTGAATGCCATCAGGATCGTAGCTTTCCATCTGGCTGAGGACCTGTTTTGTCAACTGACGGTATTCCATATCCACCCGCCGAGCGGTATTCTCCCGATGTACTACTCGGTCCTCATAACTGTCCCAGCGGAATTTTCCCCAGTGATTAAAGGTCAGAGTAAAGGCCGAGTCTTCACTGGAGGGGGATTTTACATGAGCATAGTAGCCCCCGTCCTTAAACGAATATCCAACTTCGTCCAGCACAAAGTCCGTATCAGGGTAGACTGTCTCAAGATGCTCCTGGGCAGCCTTCTTAGCCAGATGCTTCGATATGGGATTTCCAACCAAGGACTCTCCCATCCACAAAAGTCCCAGTATCAAAACAATGGCTGCAGCCATAGCAGTAATTTTCCAAATTCGTTTTCTCATCTCAATGTTCCTTTCTCAGTGCAAAGTGAATCAGTCCGGCAATGGCTGTGCCCACCACAGCAAAAAGGCTGTAGTAAAAGCTCCAGAGTAACTGGGCATTCCAGGGCAGAAACTCACCTTCCCAGATGAGGCCTAAGGCGTTCATGGCAAAATGCACCAGCGTCACCAGCAAAGGTACCGTCCAAAGTGCCTTCCAACGGAAGATGCCGTAGCCGATTGCGCCCAAAAGTGGCATCAGCCACACATTGTAGAACAGATCTCCGTCTCCAGATAGACTCAGGCCAAAGCACAGACCGAAGAGTAAAATCAGCAGAGCCATAAGCCGGATGTGTTTGACCAACTTCTGGTACACTCTGCGGGAATCAGGAGTCTGAGGCAGTTCACCTTCCAGAGCGGCTTTACAGGTGGGGCAGCGTTCCATATGTTGACGGACAGCCGCCTCGCTGTCTGCACTGGCGATACCGTCCCGGACAAGGGGCAGTAGGTCCATACACATATCACAAGTAATTTTAGTCATGGGAAAAACCCTCCTTTTTCAGAATTTCTCGGAGTTTTGCTCTGGTCCGGCAGTCAATGACTCGAGCCGAACTTTCAGAAATGCCGAGTTTTTGAGCAATGTCGTAGAAGGAATATCCATCCAGACGCAGATTCACAATGGTTTGGCTGCGCTCCGACTCAGACGAAAGCAGTTGTTGAATTCTATCCGCCAGCTCTCGATCCCCAAAAATCTGTTCCGGATTCTTCCCGGGATCCACCAACAGCTCTGTCAAAGATTCTGCCGGCGGATTTATTTTCTTCCGTTCCAGATATTTGAGCCATCGATGCCTTGCAATGGAAAACAGCCAAGTTTTCACATGGGAATCTCCTCTGAAGCGTCCCAACGACCGGACAGCCTCCAGAAACACCTCAGCAGCTAACTCCTCAGCGAGAGATGCATCCCGGCAGCAACTCAGGAGATAGCGATAAACGTCCTGATAGTACAGTTCAAAAATCTCATCCGCTTTCATCGCCACAATGCATCCCTCCCTTCACTCTATCTGTCCTGATTTCGGAGATTTTGTTACAGAAAAAGTGTTAAATAAATTTTGATAAGTCTAACACTTGACTTTTTACTTTTTAATATTATATCATGCCTTGCTGAATCTGCTAATGATTTTTCTGAAAAGTGCATGCTCCCCGGATTTTAAAAGGGCTTGGGCTTCCCCAAGCACCGCCTTTTGACGGCAAAAGGCGGTGCTTGCTATCCTTGTACCAGTATCGGATAAAACAAAAATTCAGGGGCAATCCCAAAGGATCACCCCTGAAAATAGTTATGCGTAAATAAGTTCAGAGTTTACGGTTTCCATAGCTCGGTTACGGATATTGTTCATTCGCTGGACCCATAGTATTTGATTTTCTGCCTTGAGTTTCTCCGTAATGCCTTCTTTTTCGGAAAGTTCATTTACCATCCGAAAAAACATTTCTTCTGCCTGCTGATTGATTTCAGCAAGGTGAGAAAACAGAGTTCCTGTAGTCATCAGGTTGTAATATAATACCCTGTGATGTTGCCTGAGAAACCGTCTCCGGCGCTCACCCCAGACACCAATTTCAACATCTTGCTGCTCTGGAAGAGTAAGACAGGGTAGATAATAATCTCCCTGAAGTTCATACCACAGACCATTTTTCTCATCATAAATATGCTTTTCCATTTGATTGCCTACCTTTCATCTTTGTTATTGCCAAAGCGTAATTCACGCTTTTTAGACTGTTTTATTTCCTTAGCCTGTGTAACCAGGTTATCTAACTGTTTACCAAAAACTTTCCGCAGCAGTTTATAATCTTTATTTTCGGTTCGTAAAATTTCATTGTCCGCTGCTAATTTTTCATTGGTTTTCGACAGCCTATCGTTGTCCCGATACAGCTGCCGGTTTGTGGTGTTCAGCCTGTGATAGTTGTCCCATCCCTCAAAGCATCGAACCAAAACAGTTTTGATCAGCGCTTTCAATTTCTTTACAAACGGATCTACGATCTTGTGCTTATAAGTTTTGGCAGACATCAGGCCCTGGGGCTCCGGCAAGGTATATTCCGGTGCTGTTTCAAGCCTGGTTTCCAAATCAGACAGCTCTTTTACACCATCGTCATAGTTCTTTACCCGTTCAGATATTACTTTGAATTCAGCCTGCTTTTCCTCGATTTTGCTACCCAATTCTTCCACCTCTTTGGCCCGTTCTTGCTTTTTGTAGTCCAGAACAGAGAGGTGTTTTTCGTGTATTCCCTTGTGCTCCCACTCCACACCATGGCGTTCCATTACAAAGGCGAGAGCAGATTTTTCTGCACTTACCCACTGGTTCCATTCCGTATCACCACGGGAACCACCTTTGAATCCCTGTGCAGCAAGAGCCTGTTTTAATGACACTCTTGTTTCCAATCCTCGCTTACTTCCGGTTGTAAAAGGGACAAAGTCGATGTGCAGATGGGGTGTAGCTTCATCCATATGCAGGTGCGCTGAGAACACTTTCAGCTGTGGGTTTCGTTCCTGAAAGCCACGGTAATACTCATCCAAAATCTGCCGTGCAAGCACTCCGTTCTCACTTTCTGCACTCATATTTTCCTTATCGCCGATCTGTAGAATCAGTTCGTGGAATGGTTTTTCCTGCTTGGATTTTTGGATTTTTTCATAGTAGTCTGCAATCTTTCTGTCAGCTCTTGTCTGCTTTTCGTTATACTTTCGGAGGGCATCATCGAACAAGCTGTGGTAGACTTTCCTGATACTTTCGTTACAGTAATCGATGTTGAGGTGTGTACGGCTGCCGTCTACATTCTGAGCTTTGAATTTGCGGCTGTTATGATTAACGGAACCTTTTCCGACCATTGCACTGATTGTTCTTTGCATATTCTCATCTCCCTTCTTGGAAAACGGCTTTCCTTGGTTCTGTTACTCTTGTCAAGAGTAACGCAAAAGCACTTTTGACAGCAGAGCCATCAAAAGCTGCTATTGCGCTCTCCGAGGGGGTGCGGGTCGCCGGTGGCGACCTCTGCCAGCGTCAATCGGCAGAAGCACCGACCGAGCCGGCAGGCGAGACAGGGCGTTGCCCTGCTTACTGTGGTAAGCACCCAGCAGAGCCGCCCTTTGAAAAGGGCACCCTGCACCCCGCCGAATCGTCGTCACAAGTTCCATATCATTCGCTCAGCCGCAAACGGCAGAGCTTATTCACTTCACTGTTCCTCCTCTCCCCAAAAAGTTTTACTTTTCGGGGACCCTTGCGTGACGGTCCGTGTCGATGGTGACGGTGTTTTTGACACCGCCACCAGTCCCTAAAACATCGACACGACCGTCACGCATCGTCACGCTGCTCACGAGTCAAGGTGACCCTGCGTCCATCATGACAGCGCTTATTCTCATAGCGGATACCGTATTCATGATACAAGCGCCCTGCGTTGACATTCAGTTTCAGCGTCAACGCATTCGCCTTCATATCGACATCCAGCAGTTCCACAAGCGCTGTGGGACTGCCAGACCATTCAGAGCCTACCGAAGAAAGGACCTGTGCTAACTTTTCCAATATGGGTTCCGGCGGCTTCTTCCAAAGATCGGCTTCTATGCTTTCGAGATTCCAGATCAGATGGTCGGGGTCCCGAATAAGATTCAGTCTCTGATCCTGCTGATCTCTTCCGGTAATTTCGAGGACGGCTTCATTGTCGGTGCGTTTCTTTTTGCTGAGAACAAATGCACCATCTGCGGCACCCAACAATCCATTGGTGCCGGAGATCATATCGAACTTATCGTCTGCTGTTTGCTTGCGGGTATGGTGGACAATGAGCATTGAAACCTTATAGCTGTCTGCGAGAGTTTTTAGCCGTGCTACTACATCGTAGTCACTGGCATAACTGTAATCAGCACTGCCGGCTTCCCGAACACGCTTCAGGGTATCAATGATGATCAGACCAGTAGTCGGATGTTCTTCCATAAACCCCTTGATCTGTTCCTCCAGGCCTGCTCCCAGTTGCCTGCTGTTGGTAGCAAGGTAGAGTTCCTCGGCTTCCTTCTCACCAAACATCTGATACAATCTTTGCTGCAGACGTGCATAATCATCTTCCAATGCAAAATACAGAACCGGTGATTTTCTTACTTTGTAGCCCCACAGCGGTGTTCCTGTGCTGATGTGATAGGCAAGCTGGGCCATCATAAAGCTTTTGCCCACCTTTGGCGATCCCACAAAGAGATAAGTGCCACGGTTCAGCAGCCCCTCAATGAGAGGGGCTTGCGCTTCAAATACCGTGTCATAAAGTACCGGCATTGTCACAGTCTTGAGATAAGAGGGAGACATCATTCTGTGCATCTCTTTTTCCCATTCTGCATATTTTTCTTCATACCCATTGATATTTTCTGTTTCGGCGGGTATAATACCAGTATTACATTTAGTGGATGACTGCTCCGTATCTGCGCCAACAGATACACCGGGGGCAGTCATTTCTTTTTTATTCATCATCTGCATCTTCTCCTTTCAGACCGTTCACCGTAATAGCAATCAGTTCAATCACTGAAAGTAAATCTTCGTCTACACGCTTACCTGCTTCGATGCGCTGCAGCTGGGAAAGCGTTTCTTTCAGTTCATTTCTGAGGGCCTTGTATACTCTGGGATTGCCTTGGACGACCACATCCCGGTCCATACACTTGCGGTAGCAGTATTCCTGTTTCGGTAAGCCGGAGAGGGCTACTGACTTATTGATCAGTTCATTTTCTTCTGGAGACACCCGAAAACCTACGGTGATGTTTCTGAAACGGTTGTGCTTATCTACATTTTTAGCTGACATTATAATTCTCCTTTCCTAAATCGTTTAGCTGATCTGCCATCTCGTTCTGTTTGGACGGGAACAGATGCGCATAGCGGTAGGTGATTTCAATGCTTTCGTGTCCAACACGGTCTGCGATGGCTACTGCCGAAAAGCCCATATCAATCAACAGACTGATGTGGCTGTGTCTGAGATCGTGGATGCGAATTCGTTTGATCCCCGCTGCCTTAGAACCTCTATCCATCTCGTGATGGAGATAGCTTTTTGTAATTGTAAAAATACGGTCTTTCTTTTTAATTCCATACATCATCGAAATACATTCCTGCATTTCTTCACACAGAAACTGGGGCATCTTGATGGTACGATTACTTTTCTTAGTTTTCGGTGTGGTGATTACATCCTCACAGTGCAGACGCTGATAAGACTTGTTGATGCGGACAGTCTGCTTTTCAAAATCAAAATCAGCAGGTGTCAGAGCCAGCAGCTCGCCTTCTCGAATGCCGCACCAATAAAGCATTTCAAAGGCATAGAATGATATGGGCTTGTCCATCATCACTTCGGAAAATTTTTGGTATTCTTCCTTTGTCCAGAACAACATCTCTGCATGCTCCTCCGAACCCATATTGCCAACCTTCGCTGCAGGGTTACTGCGAAGATCGTAAAATCTGACAGCGTGATTAAAGATGGCGCTGAGCTGATTGTGGACAGTTTTCAGATAAGTCTGGGAAAAAGGCTTTTTCTTTTCATCCCGGTAAGCGAGCAGTTCATTTTGCCACGCTATGATATCCTTTGTGGTAATCTCTTTGATTTTTCGCTTTCCGAAATAAGGAAGAATTTTTGTGTTGATGATATTTTCCTTAGTGAGCCAGGTGTTTTCTTTCAGCCTTGCCAACATATCCTTTTTGTACAGTTCGATAAAGGCTTCAAAGGTCATATCCAAGTCAGCAGTTGTCTGCTGTTCAAATGTGCGTTCCCATTCCTGTGCTTCACGCTTTGTTTTGAATCCACGCTTACATTTTTGCTTTCTTGCTCCTGTCCAATCGGTATATCGTGTCATCACATACCAAGTCCCGG
>JAHHRV010000052.1 GCA_020025595.1 Oscillospiraceae bacterium | reverse complement strand
AAAAACGGAGCAGACTGTTACAGCAAAAACGGCCATGCTGTTACAGTTCTGATGCGGCAAAGTTAATGTTTTTTTCTTAAACTATCTCCTTTTAATGTAAACCTCGAAGCGGTATTGATAATTCTATCCAGTATAGCATCGGCAGCGGAGACATTGCTGTCGAGTGTTTCGTACCAGTTTGCAACAGGAAGCTGGCTTGCAAAAATAGTTGATTTGTTACCATGTCTGTCTTCGATGATTTCCATCAGGTCAAGTACCTGTTCTGCCGTGAGTTTTTTGATCGCAAAGTCATCGAGTATGAGAAGATCAAACTGGGACAGACGCTCGAAGAGTTTGGGAAGTCTGCTTTCTATGCGTGCCATTGTAAGCTCTTCAAAGAGTTTCATCACGTTGTAGTAGCGGACTTTATATCCGCATAAGCAGGCGTGATGGCCAAGAGCCGACGCCAACCAGCTCTTGCCTGTACCTGTAGGGCCTGTAATGATGATAGGATATCCATGAGTGATGTAATCACATGTGGCGACTTCGTTAAGCAGTGACTGGTCGATACCTCGTGCAGAGTCTGCTGCTATTTCACCGAGTGCCACTGTATAGCGGAAGTGAGCATTTTTGATGAGTCGGTGGGTACGATTGGACATGCGCATGTCATTTTCACCCTGGATGAGCATACGCATTCCGTCAGCCATTGAGATTGAGTCGATTTTGTGAGCTTCCATCAGGTTCTGCCATGTCTGAGCCATACCTGGCAGTCGCATAGCCTTGAGGTCTGATAAGATTTTTTCCATTGTTGTGCCGTTTTAATGATGATATAATATGTTATTTGTAAGCTTGTGCCCCTCTTATGTTTGCATGTAACGATATGGCAGGTTCTTGACATTCAGCATTCTGCCCCTGTAATGTCAGATAACCCCTGCATTTTGATTTTACCAGGTTGCTGATGAACGGATAGTTGCATTTACCGTATTGAACGGATATCTTACATGCGAGAAGAAAGATTTCCGGTTCGGTTTCACGGGCAAGAGCTAAAATGCCCTGTGCCGAGCGGTAATACACCTCTGCAGGCTTGTCTGTAGCAGAAAACAGTTCGCGTAGGACGTGTTCAACCA
>JAHHRV010000051.1 GCA_020025595.1 Oscillospiraceae bacterium | reverse complement strand
ATCTTGGATGCACCGCTGAGCACATTTACGCCCTGGGGGATCAGATCCTGTACGATAAACATCGTCTTGTTCATTGGCGTGGCCTGCAGGGTCTCTGCATCCACGGTTTTCAGTTTGTTTTGCATTTACTTCATCCTTTCTTTGTGGACTGTTAGAACCTCATTTTCGGGGGTAAAGGTATAAACACCCACGCACTTCACTTTCGGCTCCGAAAAGCCTTGCAGTACGGGGCTTTTTTGCTCTCTAATAGTCCACAGACCTCCTTCTTTTTTCACTCTCTGTTTTCTGCTTCCGGTGGACCTGTCTGCTGCAGCTTTCGCAGTATTTCTGCCGGTTGCATTTCGGCAGGAACGGTTTGCCGCAGTGTTCGCACCGTTTGGATTCCGAGCAGAACAGCTCTGCATACAGAGAATCCTCCGCAGGCAGCACCGCATTGCGGAAATACCTGCAAAGGACCGAGTAGCAGATGCTCTGCGGGCAAATACAGGGTTCTCCGTCATCCAGCAGCAGGCAGTTCCCGTCATCGTAGTTGGCGCACAGCTTTTTCAGCAGCCGGTTGCATTTAGCCCGCTGCGCCGGTGTGAGCCGGATCAGCTTGTTTTCCAAGTTCCTCATCCTCCTTTTCATTCATTACATAGTTGATGACACTGGCCTTCGGGATCTTGTAGGAGACTCCGATCATGACTGCCTGGATCTCTCCGTCGTTGATCAGGGAATAGGCCAGTGTCCGGCTGATCCCCAGCATTTCCATCAGCTGACGGACCGTTACGATGTCCGGGTAATCCGGGAACATCATTTTGTACAGCTCTCTGAGCTCTGATTTTTTCATAGCGCTTCAATCCTCCTTCTTTATGGCTATGTAAGAAGAGCACCGGCGTGAGGATCATCAAGCTTCCGGTGCTCTTTGCCGTTTTATCTGCTGTCGTTCCTAACCCCATTCAAGCGGCGTTGCTTCGCTCCTGCTGTTTGCAATCACAGCCATCCCGGCAAAGCGGTATCCCCAGACAGACGGTCATTCAATTTTCAAGGTACAAGAGGATCGGAATGATGCTTTCACATATTCCGAATTTCAGAGGGGGAAAAGACAACCCATCCCTAAAATTTTCTTTTCGGTTGTAA
>JAHHRV010000050.1 GCA_020025595.1 Oscillospiraceae bacterium | reverse complement strand
AGAAACGACGGGATTGACCGTGTCAGCGCAAGAAACAAACCGCTGAAGGGCGATGATGTGAGCAACGCCCAGCAGCACAACGAACGAGAAAAGGATTCGTACAGCAACCAGGATATTGTGCCGGAGCGCACTTCCATGAACGTCCACTTCAAAACCCCGGACGGCTCTTATGAGCAGGTGTTCAGCAATCTGATTGAGCAGGGAACAATCTCCACCCGTGGACTGAAAGCCGATGCTGTCCGGTTCGATGAGCTGGTCCTGGATGTGAATTCGGCCTACTTCCACAACCACGGCGGTTATGAGTTCGCCAAGAAGTTTTATGAAGATGCCTACAAAGCAGCCGTACAGATCGTGGGCGGTGAGCAGTATGTGATCTCCGCAGTCATGCACGCAGACGAGAGAAACCGGGCAATGTCGGATGCCCTGGGGCAGGATGTGTACCACTACCACCTCCATGTGGTGTATGTGCCGGTGGTGGAGAAGCAGATTTTGTGGAGCAAACGCTGCAAGGATAAATCGCTGATCGGCACCGTCAAGGAAACCATCATGCAGGTCAGCAACAGCAAGAAATGGGAATCGCAGCCCGCCCTGGATGAGCAGGGAAATCCAAGACTGTCTCCCACGGGAAAGCCGGTTCTCAAGAAATCTTACAGTGTTCTGCAGGACCAGTTCTTCCAGGCCATGAGAGCTGCCGGATATGAGGATGTGGAGCGTGGAGAGCGTGGCAGCAGTGAGGAACACCTGTCTGTGACCCAGTTCAAGGTGATGAAAGAACAGGAGCGGCTGACTGAACTGACCGAGCAGACAGCCCAGAAAAGTCAGGAAGCCGCCGCCCTGGATCAGAAGATTGAGCGTGTCCAGAAGCAGCAGCTGGCTGTTGAGAGCGTGGAAAAGATCGAGCCAAAGTCCGTCCCTCTCTCCTCCAAGGTGATGCTGGATCGCTCCGAATATGAAAGCCTTGCCACGGCCGCAAAGAAATATGTGACCCAGGAGAAGAAAGAACGGCACCTGCAAAAGCTGCTGGATGCCGCCAATCAGATGATCTCCAAGCTGGAACGGAAAATTGCAGAGCTGACGTCAGAGCTGGCAAAGTATAAGTCTGTCCGTGGAAAGCTGCACACCAACGAACTGGAGCAGGAAAA
>JAHHRV010000005.1 GCA_020025595.1 Oscillospiraceae bacterium | reverse complement strand
GGGGTACACACGATTTCCAGTCGTGCCCGTTATGACCACTTCGATACTGCTCCGTATTTCAGTCGGTGTCGTGTTGTGTTGTGTCAGATGACTCTAATGCAATACACCGCACATTCGAGAAAGAAACTCGGAAGTTCAAAGAACTTCCGAGTCTTTAAATGGCGGAGCAGGAGGGATTTGAACCCTCGGTACCCTTGTGGGGTACACACGATTTCCAGTCGTGCCCGTTATGACCACTTCGATACTGCTCCATGTCTCGGTCGGTGCCGTGTTCCGTCAGCCGACTCCAATATGATACAACGTACATTCGATTTTGTCAAGCACTATTTTTACTTTTTTCTAAAAATTTTTTAAGGGGTGATTCTGAGCATTTAGATTGCTATTTTTTGGGCTATGATTTATAATGTTTAATGTTACGAAATGGAGGTGTTAAGATGAATTTGAAACAATCTGTTCGCTGCCAGATGCAAATGGACAGTCGCTGGATCCAGATGTCGGTGGTTTTTATGGGCCTTTCCGTTTTCCTCAGAGCGGTTTATTATCTCGGCCTGACCAACTTTCAGGATCTGAGTGCTTTCCAGCTGATGGTTCAGCTGATCTTGCCGGTTGTGGCAGCGGCAGTTTATCTGATTCTGATCAAGGGATTGAATATGAACTCCCCTATCCTGCTGGGAATCCTTTCAGCATTGTATGCGCTGGATTATCTGCTTTCCATGGAAAAGGGAGAGATCGTGTCGGCGGTGCTGCTGGCTGTGAATGTGGCAGTATTCCTTGCAACGGTCTTTGGCTATCTGCACGATACGAAACCTGTGGTGATCGCAGGAATTCTTTCTATGGTATATCGGGTAGCCTTCGTGGATCTGGTGGGATATATTTTCCCGCTGTCTGAGTGGCATATGATCGCCTACATTCCGCTGCTGTCAAATATGTGTGCGGTTCTGGCAATTGGACTTCTGTCCCCTGCCCTGCAGCTGACACACCGCAGAAAGCAGCCGGTGGAGAAAGCTACTGAATCCACCAGTGAAACGCTTTCGCAGCGTGTGACGATTCCCGAAGCAGAGCTGGTTCCGGAGGAAACGGCAGAACCTGTTGCTGAACAGGAAACATCCGAAGAATGTAAATAAAACAAGAGTCCCGATGTGGCAGAAGCCATGTCGGGACTCTTTCATATTGTGATTCAAAGTTATGGCTTCAGTAAAAACAGGGCGGCATCCGGAACAACATTCGGATACCGCCCTATTATGATATCTTTTCAGATTGCAGATGCGAAAAACCTTTGAATTTACTCTTTGGAGTCTTCGACCATCTTAATAATGAGGTCAGCGCAATTTTCAACGCCCAGCACACTGGTATTCAGGCTGGCATCGTAGTTCTCTGCCATGCCCCATGTACGGCCGGTATAGTGCTGATAATTTACACGGCGACGCTTATCCTTCTCGTTCAGGCGAGCCTCAGGACTTTTTTCGGATTCGCCATACAGACGGACGATACGCTCTGCACGGAAGTCCTTGTCTGCGTAGATGAATACATTCAGGGTATCCTCACGATCCTTCAGAATGTAATCTGCGTTTCGGCCAACGATAACACAGGGGCCCTTCTCAGCCAGCTGCAGAATGACACCGCACTGAATATTCCACAGGAAATCGGCAGTGGACAAGCCATTCATAACGCCGGGCACGCCCTGCGGAGCGAATGCATAAGACAGACGGCTCAAGCCAGGAGCCTGCTCTCCGTTTTCTTCTACAAACTTCGGAGCAAAACCGGATTCCAAGGCAATTTGATTCACCAGATCCTTATCGTAGAAAGGAATTCCCAGCTTGGAAGCGACCATTCTGCCCACGGTACGACCGCCGCTGCCAAATTGACGACTGATGGTGATAATTTTCTTTTCCATAAAATAACCTCCTTGTATAATCCATTAGGTTAATGCTGACATTATAGCACTATGCACAACTGCTGTCAATTATCTTTTGCTATATATGGGCAATATATTGATAAAATTTACAAAAATGTAATGTGACAGCAAAATGGACGGTGCTTGCCCCTTTGGCCTGTATTTTCGTATTCTCCCCTTGTTTTGCGCTGTGAATTACGCTGACACTGCGCTGGCGTACTTTCGATGCAGGGGGCCGTTCCGGTGCGTGCAGGAGGCAGATATCATCATAAATTTTCGGATTTTGCACGCAATGGTGCAATCATTGCCGTGTTCTGCCCTGCTTATGAGAAGTCTGCTGGAAGGAGGAGCACTCGAATGACTCGAATGAAAAAGAACACCCGAATTACCCGGTATATGGCTTACCCCAAATTTCTGCTGGAGATGGAGCTTTCAGACACGGCGAAGCTGATCTATGTACTGCTGCTGGATCGGATTCAGCTGTCCAAGAAGAATCCGGGATGGGTGGATGCGTACGGAAATGTTTTTGTGAACTACACCATTGAGTCGCTGGCGCAGGATGTGCGGCGGTGTCCCATGACGGTGAAAACGGCGTTGCGGGATTTGGAGCAGGCGGGGCTGATTGACCGTGTCCATCAAGGGCTGGGCCGTCCCAACCGGATCTACATAAACTGTCCTCCGGGAAGACAGGAAGCTGTCCGTCAGGAGGACAGAAAAGTGTCTGCAAATAAACCTGAGAATAATAAGACTGATTCAGTAATTTATGATGATATGGAGGAGAGTTTATGAACAGCCTTTTGGAAGGTGCATTTTCTGCGGGAGGACTCCGGGAGGATGAGTATCTGGATCTGCAGACGGGCCTTGTGACCTGCAGCAGCTGCCATGGCCCTCGTCAGAAGGTTCTGAAGGTGGATGGAAGGATCTACCGCCCCCGGTGTCTGTGCGCCTGCCAGAAGGCCAAGCAGGACCGGCTGGAGGAAGAACGCAGACAACGGGAATTCCGGGATCAGGTCAGCCGGAATCGCAGTCTGGGCCTTCCGGAGCCTGCACTGCGGCGTTGCACCTTTGCCAATGATCTGGGCTATAATCCGGAGATGGAGACGGCGAAGAAATATGTGGCGCAATGGGAGACGATGTATCGCCAATCCGTAGGCCTGCTGATCTGGGGCGATGTGGGAACCGGCAAGACATTTCTGGCGGGATGCATTGCCAATGCTCTGCTGGATGCGGGTGTCACCGTGCTGATGACGAATTTTTCCCGGATTCTCAATGCCATGACGGGGCTTTACAATGTAGACCGGAACGCTTATGTGGACGATCTGAATCGGTATGATCTGCTGATTATTGACGATCTCGGCATGGAACGGGACACTGATTTTGCGCTGGAGCAGGTGTTCAGCGTGATTGACAGCCGTTACCGCGTCCGCAGACCGCTGATTGTTACCACGAATCTGAAGCCGTCGCAGCTGAAGCAGACGGATTCTCTGGCCAGACGGCGGATCTACGACCGGGTGCTGGAGCGCTGCGTCCCGCTGCAGGTCAATCACCGCAACATCCGCAGTGAAAAGGCGCAGGATAACCTGCGCCACGCCCGGGAGCTTCTGAAGTAGCGAAGGCATCCAGCGCCGGTGATAGCATTTCGGCTGCTACTTCCCTGCCCTTGCACGAAAAATCCCCGCGGCAGAAATCTGCGGCGGAGATAAACTGTTTACTTTTGCTTTGCATGGGCAAGTAAACATGTTTGCAGAAAAAATCTCCCGGGGCAGCACTTGCGTCCCGGGAGTCAAATTATTGAAGATATGCCATATAGGGAGAATCTGCTTTCATCTCTTCATAGAAATGTATCCCATTTATCAGTACACCAAATTATGCTATCAGGTACCGGAGCAACTGCAACGATTACCCTCATATTGTTTGCCGTACAAAACTGAATCAAATCTGTAAACTCGTCAACATTTTTAGGTCGGAAACGACCTGGATAGGTTGAGATATTGTGTTGCATAATAGCAGTTTGCTCATTAAGAGATACATCATTGACCAGCTTGACCTGAGCCAGTTCGGGGCCCTTAGGAAAGTAAAATTTGCCGCTGTAAAGCACGCCGAAGAAGAATGCCATCGTGGTGATGCTGCAGTTAGCAGCCACTTTGAAAAGCTGGGATTTCTGCTTTTTACCGATTTCGTACAGATACAATCATACTTTTTGCATATTCAAAAGCAATCCGTCTGGATTGTACTTCCACCAGACTGTTGACTCCAAAAAATACTGCCAGTACAACGACAGAAACCCAGACAGAGTTTATAATAATCCCAATCAGAGAATCAACCCGAAGCGGCAGCCAAAGGAAGAAGCCCACCAGTGCTAAGAAAATCACTGCATTAACTAGCCACCGGCGATAAGTAGGCCAGGGACTGCGGCCCAAGACCTTCTTGTTTGCAAAAATGATAATGTCATTGGCCCGATACAAAAGTGCTGCTACTGTTCCAATCAATACGCCATAGATTCCAAACCGGAAGACGCAGACAAAAGACACGACAAGATTGATAATAGTCTCGAGCCATGCCCGCCATTGGGTTTCTTTGAATTTCCCGGCAAAGCCGATAATATTGTTGGAGGAATTGCGTCCGTAAGACAACAGCTGATATGTTGTAAACAGGACCGGAAGCTTCCAGTCAATGTAGTTGATGTCAGCACCTTTGGTATAGATCCTCATAAAAGGAAGGATGAAAATCGAAGCAATTGTGAATAGTGCAAACACCAGAGCGAGATAGTATGTCTCAAAGGTGTCCTGCAGCTGAACATACTTTTCTTTGTCTTGATGGAATTTCTGCCCGAGAACGGACTGGACGCTGTTTGCAACGATTGCAATAATGTTGCTGACCATGCCATAAATTGTGGCGTACATGGAGTAGATACTTACGGTTTTAAGTCCGCATACGAAGGTCAGAATCAGCACATCTGTATGGCTGAATACCAAAGCGGAGATCTGATGCACAATGACGGCGGACTTTTGGGACAAGGCTTTGAAGTTTGGCTTGACTGTCAAATCGATCCAGGAATAGTTTCGTTTGATGTACCAACTGATATAGAACATCTTCAGAAGGTTGAATACAAGATAGGTAGTCTGAACTTCAACAATGCTCTTGCCGTTGAGAAGCAGTGCAATCCGGCATACATCTGTTGCAACGCTGGTGATGGTACCAAGATTCGTTGTCACATAATTTCGGTTATCAACCCGCAGGAGCATATTGTATTTACCCTGGAAGAAGTAACTGATAACGCTGCCGGAACCTTGTAAAATAATGACCAGTGCGCAGACATGATAAGGAATTGCAGTATCCAACAGAAGTGGGTATACAAGTCCTAATGCCACAATACATCCGGCATAGATCAAGCCGATTTTTCGGTAGTAGTAATGTGCTGCTGCAAGAATTTCATTGGTGGCCTGATGATCTTTTTTTCCGACCGGACCATAAAGTGCAATAACTGCTGCATCTCCGACACCGGCCTCCAAAAGAGCCAGATACACATAAAGCTGGCGGATAGAGGACAGCAGACCGTTTACTTCCGAACCGTAGTTAACGATGAACAGGCGGGGAATGATAATGGCTACCAGAGAGGTAACGAGATTACCGACGATTCCCCACCATAGGTTTCTCATACTGTTGCGTTGATTTGACATTTTCGTGCATCCTTTTAATAATATACGATCGCTGCCTGAATTACAGGTCAAAGCCTCCGTGATGAGCAATGAGTTCAGCCTTCCAAGATGCCCAGTCTTCCTCTGTTTTTTCGGTAAACAGAGTATCTGAAACAGGGAGCAATTTCAAACGTGCTTTTTGCTTTTCTACATATTCATCATAAGAACACAAGACCCGGTAAGTTGTGTCAGATCCTCGGACAACTACAACATTATCTGGGATATCTTTGGAAATGACGGTACCGGCACCCACAATTACCTTGTTTCCAATTGTTACACCCGGCAGCACGATGCATCCGTATCCAATAAATACATCGTTGCCAATGGTTACGGGAGCAACTTTGCTGTATCCGAGGATTTTCTTGGTGCTCCCATCATGGGCAAGAATTGTAGTCCCCGAAATAGTTACATTGTTCCCAATTGTCACCAAGTGACCAAAACAATAATCAATAGCACTGTCAGGACCATCAAAATTCTGACCAATGGTAACTCCTCTAGCCCTCCAGATTTCTTCTTTCGAAGGCGTGGAGGGGTGTTTTTTTAGCCCAGTCATATATAAAACTTTTAAACTAAAATTTTTCAGATCCATACTGTTTCCTTCCCTTACATACCTAATTCATTACTACGGGATGTTCCCTACTCCAATTTCCATAGTTTTTCCGGAGAACCGGCTCTGCTGCCATGTGGTACAGCGTATTGGCGGGGATTTCTCCATGCACCACAGAATTGGCTCCGGCAACACAGCCTGCACCCATAACAGTCCCCTTCAGGATGGATACGTTGCTTGCCAGCCAGACATGATCACCGATCTGTACCAATCTGTCTGGGTTCGTAACCCTGTTTTGTGCATCTCGGATTGCATGATGGTCGCTGTCATAGATAACCACATTCCGGCCAATCATCACATCCCTGCCCAGCCGAATATTCTTAGCCGTGATAATGACACTTCCGGAATTCATGGTAAAGAATCCGGTGTCAAACAATCCGTCTTTTAGGATTTCCAGTGTGGTTCCATAAGAAATCCGGCATCCACCTTCATTCGTCCATATGCTGTTCTCCCGAAGCCGGATTAGCGTCTCGGTTTTGGAACCTTTCATGGAATCGCAGCCAAGTTCCAGATCTCCGCCGCCGAGGAAAATCTTACTGTTCGGCGCAAGATCCAGTACCACATGCTTATAAGGAAGAATATGGCTGTTATCCGTCCGGATCACCTGCTTGCAGAAATGATTCAGATAGAGATACTGAAAGAAGCTGACTTTGCTGTATAAACGCAGTCGCTGTTTGATTTTATTTAACATGATTTCACTCCATAGTGATCCAGCAAATTCTGCCACTGGACATCGTTTTGCTTACCTTCACCGTTGATATAGTAAAGGCTGCCTTCCGCGGTGCCATAGATAGTGACAGGGAAAGCACGCCAATTCTTTAAAGTTGTGATCCTCGTTCTATGTCGGTGTGCCATAAATGAAATCCAGAGATCATCTGCATAAGGGCATAGTTCCTTAATGGCAGTTTGATCAAAAACATTGGAATCCAAAGTATGCGGTGGAATCAACGTTCCGCCACCGGTGAATACTTGGAGTTGATTCGAATGTTGCCAGTTATGTTCCTCAGGTTTTGGATTTCTCCATTGCGAAGGCATGGATGTAAAGTCCGGCGAAATGACCTGTGCACTGATGCAGCAGATATCTTCCGGCCACTGCTGATGCATCTTTAGAAGACGCTTGACTGTATCTCTTGGGTAGAACAGATCATCATCCGCCAGAATCACCAGATCCTCCGAATATTCCTGAAGCGCATAATAATACTTCTTATGGCTTCTAAGGTCATCACAGAAACGAATCGTCAGTCCCCGCTTCTGCAACCGCAGAAGGCTTTCAGGAAGGCTTTCCAATCCATCAAACTGAGATGCTGCAAGCCACAGGATTACCTTATCCGGCTTGACGCTTTGCCGCAGCAGTGTTTCAATGGTGAGCCAGACAGTGTCGATACGTTTCGGGAACGAGGTTAGAGAAATGATCACTTTCTGTTCCCGTTTCGTTTTTGTTACTCCGCTTTCCGAACAGTTTTGCTTTTGGTACTTCCGTGGAAGCAGAAGATTGAAATATGATTCGCAGTATCCCATTATGCGCTGAACCATTCGGGAGGTTCCGTGCTTTTTGGCGTATCTGCAAACAGAGAAATAAATAGAATAAACCAGAGAATACATCTGATCATCATCCTGCCAATCCAATTTTATTTAGGGAAAGCCATACTTTTCAGGAATAACAAGTACTCCTTCATCGTAACCTTTCCTGTTTTACGCATGACTGCCATCGTCTGCTTGAGCATCTTATGATCCCGTACAGAAACCGCATGGTAAAACTTCTGCCGTGCCTTATTCTCCTGAATCAATGCACTATATTTCTTTCGGTCACATTGACTGGCTTCCAGTGCATGCTCCAGAACTTCTGTAAACAGATCCCACCGCTGATACATTTGCTGCGGGGTCCGGATGCTTCTGGAATGGCTGTCCCCGTGCTCGTACACCGCATATAGGCTTTCGTCCAGATAACCGCATTGAGAATAACTTGCGGCTGGAACAAGAACCTGCCAGTTCTGTCCGGTGCGGGATTCAAAGATATCCCGGTCCGGGTAACATTTCAGGAACAGTTCCCTTGTGATCATATAGCAGCCGCAGCATCCGTAAGTATGAACCAGAAGCAGCTGTTCAAAGATATCCTGCGGATGCTTGTCTGCTTCTGCTGCAATGGGGCTGTGTGCATTGGTATCCAGGTTGCAGAAGGTACCGTTCGAACGCATCATCTGAAATTCCGGATGCGCTTCCAGATAGCTGACCTTTTTCTCGATGCAATCAGGGGTCATCTCATCATCCGCATCCGGCCAGGTCAGATATGTTCCCGTAAACAGCTTGAGTCCCCGGTTGAGGGCGGCGGCCTGTCCTGCATTTTCCTGAGAAAGATATGTAAATGAAATCCCGCGATCTTCCAGTCTGGGACGGTAGGCGTTCACAATATCTTCCGTCCGATCAGAAGAACCGTCGTTGATAAAGATCAGTTCCAGATTCGGATAAGTCTGATTCAGAATCGAATGAAAATACCGATCCAGATAGCTCTCTCCGTTATAGCACGGCGTAATGATACTAACAAGAGGATTTTCCAATAATCTCACCTTTTCTTAAAAATTCCGTTGAGCTTGGAAGTGATTTTCCAGTAAAGTACGATCAGCTCCGGGTTGCGGTTAAACACAGACAGGAATCGTTTGTTTTCCTTAGGATATCTTTTGCTGGAATAACCCTTTCGATAATTCTCATGAAACAGATTCATGACATAATCCATGCCTGGCTTGCTGTTGAGTAGGTCCCGTGTTCTGGAATATTCCCATACCAGAGAATGAAGCAATTCATCGTAGGCTTTTTCATGCAAATCCTTCATGCCACGCTCTGCAAAGAATTGTACCCTGTTCACCAATGCCTGCAGATAGTCCAGTTTCTGAAAGCTGAACACCGCATTCATGATGCTGTTCTCCCGGCGGTAGTAGTAAAACAGAACTTCCTCCAGAAGTGCAATCTTCTTGCAGCGATCAATTATGGTATGAGTGATGTAGATATCCTCAAAAATCTTTCCGGCGGGATAGCTTACGCCATCTAAAACTTCTTTCCGATACAGCTTGCACCAGGGAACTGTGTAGCGAAGTGCATCATTGGCACCATTATAGATCTGGGTCAGCGCATAGGTGGAATCCACCATCTTGACCTGCGGATTCTGTGCCTGTGTGAAACAGTAATGATCCTCCGCACCCCGCACAAAACTGCAGATTACAAGATCCGCATCCTGCTCATGTGCGGTATTAACAAGATGCTCTACCGTAAAGGGAGCCATGTAATCATCGCTGTCCAGCTGCAGAATATAGTCACCAGAAGCCATCCGGAGGCCAGTGTTTCTAGATACGCTGACACCGCTGTTTTTTTGATGAACCACCTTGATTCGACTGTCTTTGGCAGCCCAGTAATCACAGATATCCGGGGAGGCATCCGTAGAGCCGTCATCGATCAGCAGGATCTCCAGATTTTCATAAGTCTGTCCTGCTGCTGCCCCAATGCTGCGATCCAGATAGTCTTCAATATTATAAATGGGAATGATAATACTGACCAGTTCCATATTACTTCCGCTCCAATGCCTGCTCGACCTTTTCTTTCAGCTGACCTGCACTTACAATGTAGTCGGGCATCTTTTCTGCTAAGGTCTTGCGAATTTCGTTTTCGTGGCTTTGCAGCCAGATAAAAGCCCCCGTCAGGCTGTCGGGATTCTGAATGTTCTGAACAGGAAGCACATAGTGCTCATCGGTGCCGAACAAATCTGTTGCAATACCTCGGGATTTGACGGAATAGCCCAGTACCAGCGTGGGCACTCCGGTGGAGTAAGCTGCAATCGTTGCGTGGGTGCGGGCCCCGATAAAGAACCGGCACCGGGAAATGTAGCCCTTGAGCTTGCGGCAGTCGCAGTCGTCGATCAGGACGACCCGCGCGGGGCAGTTGACAGCATCGTACAGTTCTTTGAGTGTCGTCCGGTCGTCATTGCTTTCCCAGACCACATGGGGAATCAATGCCACAGAGCAGTCTGTAGTGTCCAGAATATGACGGATCAAGCGGACAAAGCTTTCTACCACAATGCCGGGCTTTGACTCTTTCCGGACCACCAGCGGACTGACATTGATACCGACTGTGTTCCCTTCTATGAAACCTTCCGGCAGGGGAAGTTCTTCCTTTTCCAATGTGAAAGCAGAGTCCGGTGTCAGACCGATGTTCTGAAGTCCTGCCTTCTGCAGCATGGTATAGGTAAGCGATTCTCGAGCCGAAATATAGGAATAAGTCTGCATATCCTTTACAAATTCGGGATCCTCAAACAGAGATTCCGACAGGGAGCAGCCCAGCAAAACGGACTTATGTCCTCTGTCTGCGATGGCCTGATGCAGGCGGATAAATTTATGATAGTCCTCGTAGCAATAGATATCACCGCCGACAGACAGTTCAATGGCCCCGGAGGGAAGGCTATGGATGGCCTTTCTGTAAGGCAGACAGTCCATCTCGGTGTAATTCCTGTGCAGCTTGAGCTGGAGGTAAGCCTTCCAGAAGGACAGACTGCTGCGGGAAACAGCGGTCATGGCTGGTTCAATGGGATCAAGCTCCTGAATCCCGTAGCGCAGATCCTGCTGGGGCGATTCCGAATATACCGGAATACCCGCTCCGAACAGCTTGGAAACTGTCCGCACCAGCGCCTCGCATCCATGATTGGCGCTTCCACCGTGGTTATAGATAAAATAATCAGACATTTCGTTTTACCACCCTGTAAATACTTCTTGTCATGTTCCTTCCGGCAAACAGGATTTTCACAGCAGACAGATTTTTCTTTTTCAAGCTCAGTACAATCTGTTTTGAAAATCCGGTCAGAAGGTCCGGATTGAGACACGCAAGTATCTCCTCATGACCCAAAAGAAAGCGATATGCTTCCACCAGTGTTTTTTGACATTCTTCATGATGAAAGAGAACAAAAAAGGCATATTCCGACACCTTTTTATCCAGCAGTTCCGCGTATTCTTCGTATTTTCCGGACTTGATAAACCAGATTCTGATATCCATATGGATCAGAATCTGCGTGCAGTAGTCAACCGTAGTACGGCTCATGTAGTTTTCATCGGTCTGGAGATAATAGAAGCTGTTTCCATGCCAGAAATACGCGTTTTGCACACTGGGATAGAGCCGGACGAAAAAGTCCAAGTCTTCTGCCAGCGTAGTCCCCTCTGGGAATCGGGCACCGGAGGTTTCCCAAAGCTCCCGGCGGAACAGCTTGTTAGAGATGAAGCCAAAGAAGCCGTTTTCATACTGCCAGCGGGCAAAGCAGTCACAAAGCTGTGCCTGATCACAGTTACCGGCTTCCGGGCCTGCAACAGACTCAACCACTTCCCGCTTTTCATTTTCCTTTATGAAATTGGAAAACAGTATATCCGCCTGCTGCTTTTCCGCTATCGCAATTGCCTGAGAAAGATATCTGTCATCCATCCGGTCATCGGCGTCCAGAAACTGAATCCACTCCCCCTTGGCCTGCTCCAGTCCGACATTGCGGGCATGGGAAACGCCTCCGTTGGGAATGTCGATGATTCGCAGACGGTCATCCTGCAATGCAATCTGTCTCAGAATTTCAAAACTGCGATCCTGAGAGCCGTCATTGACTGCAATTACTTCCAGATCCTGAAACGACTGATTCAGAACAGAATGGAGCGTGTCAGCAATATATTTTTCCTTGTTGTAAACTGGAATAATGACTGATACTTTCGGCATTGGTAACTCCTTACGATCTTTGGGAAATGATTTTATACAGTAGACCTGTACAGCGATGTTTCATCAGCATAAGCTGAAGCTTCAGTTTGACCGGAATTTCCGGCATGGGGAAATCTACAAAGGCGTTTTTCAGATCTTGTGCGTTTAGAATACGCTTAATCTCCGGCATTGCAATTTCTTTTGGCTGACTACAGGCCTGACCGATACAGTTGCAGGCATAGTAGATCATATGCAGCTTCAGCTGACGGGAAAAGTCATAATCCGAAACGGAATCGAAAAATGCGTGCAGATGATGATTCATTGTGGTGTAAACATCCCAGGCGCCGGGGCGATAAGCCGTTGTAATGGTGCCGGGATTTTGATAGTAATGATACAGCCCCTCCCCTTTCAGGTAAAAGAAGCTGTTAGCAAGGTAACCAACTTCGGCACTGAAAATATTGTCCTCGGACCAGCGAACCTGTTCATCAAACTCCAGGCCGTTGAAACGAAGGAAGTCGGTCCGGTACAGGCAAATACATACGGACAAAAGAGGACCATAGTCGACACACTCGCGCATAATCAGATGAGGGAAAATGTCTTGACGGATTCTTCTTTTATCAAATCTACCATCAGAAATTCCTTGTGATTTCAAGATCCGGTTCCCGTTTGCAGAGATACGCACATAATCGGACATCACAAAATCAACATGCTCCTGCTCCATAACGGTACATAGTTTCTCGTACATATCCAGTTCGCAGTCATCATCGGAGTCTACGAAACCAACATAGTTTCCTTCGGCGACTCGCAAACCGGCATTGCGGGCACTGCTGAGACCGCCGTTTTTCTTGTGGACAACTTTAATTCGGCTGTCTGTTTCCGCCAGTTCGTCGCACATGGCAGGGCACTGATCGGGAGAGCCGTCATCCACCAGAATGATTTCGATGTCCTGTAAGGTCTGATTCCGAAGGCTGCTGACACAGCGCTCCAGATATTTCTCCACTTTATAAACCGGAACAATAATACTAACCTTCGGCATTTTCAGCCCTCCATTATCCGATTCTTCTACAGATCGGTTTATAAATCAATTCAATTATGTAAGATATACCAATACAAATTGCAAACATAAACAGAGCAATCAGCAGCGGATATTTCGCATAAAACACCAGACCTTCAAACAAGGTCAGATAGAAAAACATATGAACGAACCAGATGTTGGTCGAATGCCTTCCCAGAAAAGCCAGTCCTGATGACAGCCATTTTGGCAAGTCAGCAAGAGTCAGACTCATAAGAACAATCATTGCTGTAATTGGAGCAACAATCATCGACTGAACAATGCTATGTCCGATAAAAGCAGCGAGTGGAAGGCCAATCATAACTGCCAGTTTCAGAAAACCATGTTTGCGCCCATTAAAATATCCACGAAGTTTTTCGGGGATGCGGTACTTAAAAGCCAGCATACCCAGGAAATAAGGAAACTGGGAAGTTCCGAGCAAAACAAGTTGATTCCAGAGCCAGTTTAAGACTGTATTTCCAAGTGTAATTTGAAAATTGAAACGGAACAAATATGCAATGCCATAAACCACTCCGCTTATCAGGGCTAAAATAGCGCCTGGGACTTTCTCAGTAATTCTGAAAGAGAGCGGAGAAAGAATCAGCAGGAACAGATAAGTTGTTACAAACCACCATGCTCCGTTGTAGCTCATGCCCGCAACCAGCATATTTCCTGCGAATGTTCCCAAAGAACCGGGAATAGACCCTGATTCATCAAAAATCAGGCCAAGTACCGAGAACAGGATAACAACAATCCAGTAATTGACAAGGAATCGGAAAATCTTACCTGGAATCCGATGGGAATACTGTTGGGGCTGCTTCCTTTTCAGCAAATAATGTGCATATCCGCTGCAGAAGCAATAAATCGGAACACACATATCGCCAAACAGACCGACATAATAAATCAGGGGCACATCCTCAATCCAAATCAAGGGCGTGTACGGTAAATTCTCCAATCTGCAAAAAAGATGGAGTAGCACCATTCCAAGAATGGCGACCCCTTTAAAATGCAGAGTATCTTCTTTGGTAAGAGGCATTTTTACTCCTCCATCAAATCATACAATTTCTGTACTTCTCCTGCGTTGGAATAGTCTCCATTCTTGCAGACCTCCGAAAGCTCCTGCATCCGCTGCGGATTCCGAAGCAGTTCGGCGATTCCTGCTGCACAGCCTTCGTTATCCATAGGAACGACAATTCCGTCTACGCCATTTCTCAACTGGCTGGCAGAAGTTGCATATTTCGTGATCACTACAGGTTTACCAAGAAGCTGTGTTTCGCATACGGTCACGCAATGGCCTTCGTATCGGCTGGGCTGGACATACAGATCGCAGGCTTTCAGGTAGGGGTAAGGGTTCTCCTTCTTTCCAAGGACAATCATCCGATCGCCCATACCGGCTTCCTGAATTTTCTGACGGATCAATGCTTCGTCTCCGCCAAAACCAATCAGGTACCAGCGAACATGGAATCCCATCTGAACCAGATGAGAGCAGATATCAGGCACATTATCAAAATTTTTGGCCGTGCAAAAACGACCAACAGACAGCAGACGGATGGAATCCGCAGGCATTTCGGCGTCTACAGAAAAAGCGTCTGCCTGCTGCCGGATCAGACGAACCGGGAGAATGTTCTTCATCAGGAACATCTTATTTTTGAGAGACGGAAATACCTTCAAAAAGCTCTCAGTGACTGCATCCGAAATCGAGGCAATGTGATCATAAGCACTCCACATTGCAAGTTCGGATTTCACATTCAGCTGGATTTTGGAATAATCCGTATGGATCCATGCGATTTTCTTTTTTGCCCGTACTTTTCGTGCCACAAAATAGTGCGGCGTCAGGAAGCTAATTGCAAGATCATATTCCGTATTCGGCTGGATTTGCGGCATAAACGGGCATGTGAATTTGTGGCTGTATTCGAGGGAAACCACGCTGTCCGTGTGACCATGCTTCTTCGCATAGCGATTGGCGGCAGTCTTACCGGCCATTCTGGCTCCGGTCAGCAGCAGATGCCCTTCTTTCAGAACGGTAACCATAGGCCGCGCCAGCACCGTGTAGGCAGGTACTTCGGGGAGCAGATTCACATAAGACGGAATCATTCCCATCAGTTCCCCCTCATGGCGCAGCAGGAACAGATCAATCTCGAATCGATCGGGACTCATCGCCTCCAGCAGACCAATCAGGCTGCGCTCTGCGCCGCCAAGTTCCAGCGCATGGGAAACAATCAGAACCTTTTTCTTCATTTCCGGAACCTCTTGAATGCATCCACGCCAAAAATCCGGTGCAGAGGCTTGGTCAGCTTGCTGCGAAGGATAGTGCCCTTGCTCATCCAACTTTTAGAATACCAATGAACAGAAATGGTATTTTTTGTTTTGTTCAGACATCCGGTGGGGTCATCGTACGGGTTGAGAAAGTCTTCAGGCAGGATCTCTGCACCGCCGATATTCTGCCGGGTACCGTCCAGCTTCAGGCCAAACGGAAGCAGTGCCTTGGTGTTCAGCGCGGGACATACGATCATAGGATAATTTCCTTCAGAGTCGGGTTGAACGGAAGTATATTCGTCCCGCATGGCAATAATTGTGGGGTGATTGGCTTCTGCACCAAATCCCAGACCTGTGGCGACATTCTTATCATTTTCGAAGCCATAGAACGCACCGTATTGCAGCAGCTCGTCCGGCCTTTTCAGCAGCTCCACATCGGTATCAAAGTAGATACCCCCCTGCTCCGCCACAACAACCAGTCGGACAAAATCGCTGAGAAATGCCCATTTTTTATTGTCATAGCAGTAACGGGTATATCCGTTGTAATCGAGATCAAAATTATCCTCATTCCACTCGATGATTTCGTAGTCGGGGCAATATTTTTTCCAGCTGGCAATGCACTTTTTCGCCATGGCAGGAAGTTCGTTTCTGCCAAACCAGCAGTAATGGATTTTCTTAGGGATCATGGGACGACCTCCTGAGGGTATGTGTTATTTGCGACTATTTAATAAGCCATTTACGAAGGTGACTTTTGAGATTTCTCGGTAAGATCCAAGATAGTATCGGTTTTACACAGTAAAATTTGTAATAAAACGGCAATTGCAACAGTCCGCAGCCATTCCATATAATACAGGATGCGTGAAACATATATTTAAGCTTTCGGCGTTTGTACGCAGCCTCATCCATTCTAACCAAATACAACGGCTTTGGCAAATTAGCGCCAACAAATCCCGCCGCAAAAAAACGATACCACAAATCCACATCTTCGGTACGAACAGTATGGTTTGAAATCCGATAACCGTTCAATACTCGCATTGCATGTGTCCGTATCATAATTGTTGCATGAGAAAACGGAGCGCCTTTAGGCAGATCAAATTTTGTAGGTACCAGTTTGCTTTCGATGATCTGGTGTAATCCATTTTCATCAAATGCCTGCATAAAAGTTCCAACCAGATCATACTCGGGGTGTTTGTCTAAAAATTGCAACTGCTCTTCTAATCTTGTTTCTGCTGAAAGATCATCGCAATCCATCCTGGCAATGTATGAACCATGTACATGCTCCAGGCAATGATTCAGGGATGCTGCTAATCCTTTGTTCTGTGGATTTTGGATGTAAATGATACGTCCGTCTTTCGCTGCATAGCTTTCTAATATTTTTCCGGAATGGTCTGTAGAACAGTCATCGCAGACGATCAATTCCCAGTCAGAGAATGTCTGATTCAATATCGAGTCCAGTGCTTCTGGGAGTGTTGCTTCGCCATTATATACACTCATGATAATTGAAATTCTTGGCATAAAAACACACTTCTCTCCCATTAATGTAAGGACTCATAGTATTCGCACAGCATGTTGGCATTCCTCGTGATATCAAATCCGGAATTACGCATAATGTAAGAGAAACTTTCTCGGTCTATCTTCGTTGCGCCGGCTTCCAAAACTCGATTCGCCCACATCTGATCAGAATTTTCTAGATCCATAAATTGAACGTTTCCGGTAATATTGCATTCTCTCGGCACATGAGTAGACACCACACATGGTAATCCGTTTGCCTGAGCCTCTACCAGCACAAACGGAAGTCCCTCATAAAGAGAAGGAAGTAGGAATACATCAAATGCATGCATCAATTGCGGAATATCCGAACGAGTTCCCAGGAATTGCACATGGTCTGCTATACCCAGTCTTTCGGCCTCTTCCATACATTCTTTTTGCAGACTTCCGGTTCCGACACATACCAATACACAGTCTGCATTCTGCGCCGTGATTGCTTTCATCATTTGCATCAATCGAATATGGTTTTTCTGTGTTTCAAAGCGACCAACATGACCGATTACGAACTTATCAGTCAAATTAAAGTTACTTCGAACAGAATCCCTGACTTCCTGGTGGAAAGCAAACTTGTCGCAATCTACGGCGTTTTTTATCACACGAAACTCTGCATTCTTTCCAAAGAGCCACTTTCCTGCTTCCTGAGAACAGGCAAATTTCTGACATGGGATTTTCAGAAGCAGGTTCGATACCTTGTGTAGGGCCATATTTCCAGCTTGATTGTTGTGAGAATGTAGAATCAGATGCTTTGCGCCGCCTGATCTGGCTGCGCGTAAATCAAAATAGCCGAATGCACTTCCTGTATGTCGGTGAACAATATCATAATGATTTTCACGGACAATCTGAGCAATGCTATGGTAATTTCGTATAGGATCTTTTTTTAATGGATACGCGTGATAGATTTTTCCACCAAGCGATTGGATCTCTTTATCAAAAAAGCCAGGAGTCTCGACCGATACCAGAAAATCAAACTGGACACGGGACCGATCAAGATGCCGATAGTGATCCATCACAAAATGTTCAATACCTCCATTGGCCATTTCATGAAAGATGTGCAATACTCGAATCATAAAACCCTCCGTATGTGGGATGCTTTCTTTTTAATGAAGCAAATTTGAAAAATATTGCCACAAACTAATTGCCGAATAATCTGCGTCGAAGTTCTTTGATACTCCAAACTCATACATGAAATAACCAAAATACAGAACTCCTGCCATGGCAGTCAGCGCCTTTGCCGACTGAGGTGTAAAAAGTTTCTCAATGATCCAAGGAAGCGCAAGAGCAATAGCAATTTCAAAATATGCAGCCATACGCGCATACAGATTCGCTCCGTTAACCAGACCGATTGTCAGAATCATTGATGTGACTACACTCATATTCACAAACAGGTTTTCGGCCCGTGTGGAATTGTAGAAGAGTCGTTTCTGAAAGAACAGTGCAAGAAGAGCCGGGACCCAATACACCAAGACACGCAGAACATTAATCTGATGTCCATCAAACACTTCTTCTTCTGCAACCAGTGCACCAATCGACTGCGCAAACTCCATAAATGCTCTCATAGTAACATTGTAGGTTGCCATCAAAAATACAGTAATTGCAAATCCGGCCCAAGTTGTTTTACCCCATGGCTTTCCCATCAGGAAAGGCACTAGCGCAAACATAAAAGCATGCGTATGGAATAGAATTGCCACAATAACAAGCAGATAAAATCTAACATATTTCCGATCCAGAGCATAAGGCAGTGCTAGCAGCAAAAAGAACATTGCAAAGCATTGTTTTATTGCTGCAATATACATAACATATGTTCCGATGGAAAAGAAAATCAGTAAACTAAATGCTGGGTTTAAAGAGTATCTTTTAAATAACTTAACAGTTGCGATGCTAATCAGAATTGCAGGAATGAAGAAATAGGTGTTATAATTATTAGTTATTTCGTGCATCGCACTTTCATAAAATAAAAACCAAGGGTTACCTGTCCAGTCTGTAAAGGTACCTTTTGCAATTCCCTCAGCAACTGTTTCGGCATTGTAAAAACCACCAATATAGTTGTATGTATCGTTATAACTGGTTCTCAAAAAAGAGAAGCAGGTCATCCAGGCAATTATGATCATCATAAAAATATCGGCCTTACGCCACATAAATGACCTGCCACCGTGCTGGTTCAGTTGGTATTCTGTGGGATAATAGACCTGAGAAAGATACATCAGAAAGATGCATCCCCAATATAGTAAAATGAGTTCTTTCATTCGCTGTCCTCACTGAATCTGTTTTTGCGCATAATTATTTATTTTACATATTATATCATATTATAGCGCAAATTTTAAAGAATGTAAATGATTTCTAAGGTGAAAATGTTATATTTTTGCGGCTTTTGCGTTTTTGGCTCTTTATTAGTCCAAATCAGCACCTGATATTGCGCAAGTTCCATTTACCGGAACTGTTTTGATTCAATCTAAGATGAAAATATACCCCTCTCTGCTCTTACAAAGGGGGCATCTCATCGTCGCTTTTGCATATACGGGCAGTTCCATCAGCAGACACCCCGTGAAAATGCATGACGGTAAAATACTGCTGTTTATTAGGCTGTAAAAGGTACAGAAAAGCCCCCGAAACCAATGGTTTCGGGGGCTTTCTTGGAGCTAGTGACCTGACTCGAACAGGCGACCTTCTCATTACGAGTGAGATGCACTACCGACTGTGCTACACTAGCAAGCCTTCACAGTATACCAGTAAAAACAGAAAATGTCAATCTAAAAATCCGGATACCGGTTTTACAGGATCGGCAGGCTGCGAATACACAGCCTGCCGATTGGATTTAATCACAAAAGATTAGACAATCTTTTCAACCTTGATGGTGTTGGTGTTGCCGGAACGACCCATGATAGGACCGCCGGTCAGAACAACATTATCACCGGACTTCAGACCCAGAGCATTCTTGGTGTCGATCATTGCATGATAGAACATGACATCCATGGAGGAGTACTGCTCAACCATGACAGGGGTAACGCCCCAGCTCAGAGCCAGACGACGCCAGATCTTGCGATCGGTGGTCAGGCCGACAATGTCAACAGGGCAACGGAAACGGCTGACCATCTGAGCGGTCTTGCCGGAGACGGAAGAAACAGCGATTGCCTTTGCGTCAACATCGATTGCCATAGCACACACAGCATGGGAAATAGCGTCCATGGTGTTGCTGATGTGGAACTCGTAGTTGTGGAAACGCTTGTGGTAGCTGGTATGCTCTTCGGTGTACTCACAAACCTTTGCCATAGCCTGAACAGCCTGAACAGGATACTTACCTGCAGCAGACTCGCCGGACAGCATGACAGCAGAGGTGCCGTCGTATACAGCGTTTGCAACGTCGGAGATTTCAGCACGGGTGGGACGGGGGTTCTGGATCATGGACTCCAGCATCTCGGTAGCGGTGACAACGCGCTTACCCATGACACGGCACTTACGGATCAGAGCCTTCTGGATAGCGGGAACCTCGATGAAGGGAATTTCAACACCCAGGTCGCCACGAGCGATCATGATACCGGAGCAAGCGGAGCAGATTTCTTCCACATTGTCAACACCGGAGCGGTTCTCGATCTTAGCGATGATTTCGATGTCGCTGCCGCCGTTTTCATCCAGGAACTGCTGCAGATCCAGAACATCCTGCTTGGTGGAAACGAAAGATGCTGCGATGAAGTCAACACCGTTCTTGATGCCGAACAGAATGTCAGCCTTATCCTGCTCAGACAGGAAGGGGCCGGTCATAACCTTGTTGGGGAAGCACATGCTCTTACGGTTGCTCATTTCGCCGCCAACAACACAACGGCAGATAGCGTCGTTGCCCTTCAGCTCGGTGACTTCGAAAATGATCAGGCCGTTGTTAACCATGATGGTATCGCCAACATTCAGATCCTGAATCAGGCGCTTGTAGGAGACGCTGACGCGAGTCTCGTCACCCTCGATCTCATCGACGGTAAAGGTGAAGGTGTCACCCTCGTGAACCATGACCTTCTCGTTCTTGAAGGTGCGGATACGATACTCGGGGCCCTTGGTATCCAGCAGAAGTGCAACGGGTTTATCCATCTTTTCACGCACTTTTTTGATCAGATCGATCTTGCCCTGCTGCTCTTCATGAGTACCATGAGAGAAGTTAAGACGAGCGACATTCATGCCGGCCTCGATCATCTGGGTCAAGGTCTCTTCGTTCTGGCTAGCCGGTCCGATGGTGCAAATAATTTTTGTCTTACGCAAAACGTTTTCCTCCGTTATTTTCTTTTAATATATGATATTTTGTAAATCTTTAATATTTTAATTCATGATGCATAAAATGTCAATTCACATCGATAAGATTGGTCAAAGCGTAAAATTTTTGGCTATGACACCTGCAAATCGACACCATAATGACGAATCCAGAAATTGATTTGCAGCAGGTAGGCAATGGTCTGGGGTGTCTTCATCAGCTGACCGTACCACGGCCATGTCATCTCCCCTGCCGAAAGTTCGGCAACCTTGTTCCTGCGCAGGAGTTCCCACAGCGGAGAAGAATTATCCTGCAGCAGCAGATCCATGCGAGCACGCATGAGATTCAGATACTGCGGATCGTAGGTCTTGGGATAGGGACTCTTTTTGCGCCACAGGATTTGCTCGGGCAGAAGTCCGGTTGCCGCCTTGCGCAGCAGACCTTTTTCGTATCCCTGATAGTCTTTCATCTCCCAGGGGACCCGATACAGGTATTCTGCGATCCGGTAATCGCAGAATGGCACACGCACCTCAAGAGACGAATACATACTCATGCGATCCTTGCGGTCCAGCAGTGTCTGCATGAACCAGCGGAAATTCAGATTGACCATCTGCTTCATCCGTTTTTCAAGCGGGGATGCATCCGGCAGAATGTCGCTTTCGTCCAGAGTTTGCTGATACTTGCTCATGACATAATCCTGAGCATGGATCTGAGCGGACAGATTTGCGGTGAGCAGAGATGCCCGCTCCTTTGTAGACTGGGCCCACGGGAAGCCTGCCTGCTCCCGAATTTCCGGATCCCGGTACCAGGGGTATCCGCCGAAGATCTCGTCAGCGCACTCCCCTGACAGCGCCACGGTAACATTCTTTCGGATTTCTTTGCAGAACAGCAAAAGAGAAAAATCCACATCCGCCATTCCGGGAAGATCCCGTGCCATGGTTGCATCTTCCAGCGCATCGTGCAGCTGCTGGGCGGTCAGCTCCACACGATGGGGGCTGCACCGGAGATAGTCTTCCATGATTCCGATAAAATCTGCATCTGTATTTGGCTGGAATTTGCCGGGAACAAAGTATTTTCGGTTGTTTTCGTAGTCCACGGAGAAGGTATCCAGCCGTCTCCCCTGCTTTGCCAGCTCTCCGGCGCACACCGAACTGATGAGACTGGAATCCAGTCCGCCGGATAGAAATGTGCCAATGGGCACATCGGAAACCATCTGGCGCTTGATTGCGTCGGTCACAAGATATCGCACCATTTCCACGGTGTCGTCGAAGCTGTCTGTGTGGGGCGCATCGGTCAGCTTCCAATACCGCTCCCAGCGAAAAGCGCCATCCTCCCAGACTGCGCAGCAGCCCGGCTCAAGCTCCTGAATCCCCTTCAGAACGCCGCTGCCGGGAGTCCGGCCCGGGCCCAGAAGAATCAGTTCTGCGGCACCGTTTGTGTCCAGAACGGCAGGAAAACCGGGATAAGACAGAATTGTCTTGATTTCGGAAGCAAACAGCAGTCCGCCCTGATACAGCGAATAAAACAGCGGCTTGACGCCGATTCGGTCCCGGGCAAGGAACAGTCTGTTTTTCTGATGCTCCCAGACGGCAAAGGCATAAATGCCGTTCAGTTTATCAAGACACGCTCTTCCCCACTGGGCATAGGCGTGGATCAGGACTTCCGTGTCAGAGTGCCCCGAAAAACGGTGACCGAGCTTTGACAGCTCTGAACGCAGATCTTCCGTATTATAGAGTTCTCCATTATACACCAGCGTATACTGTTCCTGATCGTGCTGCAGGTGCATGGGCTGCTTTCCGCCGATGGGATCAATTACCGTCAGGCGCGCATGAAGCAATGTGGTATCCCGATCGGTAAAAACGCCAAAATCATCCGGCCCGCGGCGCCGCATGGTGTTTTGAAATCGAGCAATGGTATCCGGACTTGCATCCAGATTCAAAATTCCGGCAATAGCACACATACTGCATCCTCCTTTACTTTCGCAATAGTATATGCAGAATAGTTTGTTTTGTGTACGGTAATACTGTATCAGGGTGATCGTATGATTGACAATGAAAAATTATTAAATCAAATCATGAAAGCAGCACAAATGGGGCAAAGCGGCATCCACGCTGTGATGCCCAGAGCGTCCCAGCCTGCTCTCAGGCAAGCACTGAAGTGCCAGCGAAAGGAGTATGTCTCCATCGAGCAGGAAGCAGTCAATCTGGCAAGAAAACAGGGCTATCAGATGGAAAATCTCAGTCCGGTGGCCAGAAGCATGGCAGAGGTCGCAGCCAGAAGCCGTCTGATGTATGGCAACCGGGATTCCAAAATCGCAGGAATGATGATTCAGGGCAACACCCGCGGTAAGATCGAATCCCTGCAGAACATGAAAAAGTGTCCCAAAGCAGACCCTGCCGTAGCAAAGCTGGCACAGAAAATGCTGGATACAGAGATTGCCAATATCCGGCAGATGGAAGGCTTCCTCTAATCACAAAAATCCGGTTACCGGCATAACATACCTGCGAACCCAGAAAGGAGGGGTATGTATTGCCCGGAATCGGATACATACAGGTGAAGACCTACACATCCCGCGCGCAGATCCCACTGGAGGATGTTGCGATTTCTGTTTTGGATGATGATGGAAAGCTGCTGGCCCTGAGAGTTACAGATCAGAGCGGTGGCACAACGCCGATTGTTGTAAAGGTACCCAATGCATCCAACAGCCAGTCGCCAAATACAGGGAAATCCAGTTTTACGACGGTCAATATTTATGCCAGAGCAGAAAACTATGAGCAGATTCTGGCTCGTGGGGTGCAGGTGTTTGAAGATGTGGTCACGCTGCAGGAGCTGGCGATGGTCCCGCTGTCAGAGCTGCCGGGAAAATGGAATCAGGCAGAAATCTTTGATACCCTGCCCCAGAATCTGTAAAGGGGGAAGCTTATGCCTGCAATCATTCCTTATATTCCAAAGAATATTACCGTACATCTGGGCTCTCCCAATTCAGACGCCCCCAATGTGACGGTGCCGTTTGTGGACTATGTAAAAAATGTGGCATCCAGCGAGATCTATCCCACCTGGGACGAGGCGGCACTGCGAGCAAATATCTACGCAATCGTGTCCTTTGCGCTGAACCGGATCTACACGGAATACTACCGCAGCCGGGGCTATCCCTTTGATATTACCAGCTCCACGGCAATCGACCAGTACTTTGTCAACGGCAGAAGCTATTTTGAAAATGTATCCAGAATTGCTGACGAATTGTTCAATGATTATTTGCGCAGGCCCGGATTTATCGAACCTCTGGCTGCGAAATTCTGCAACGGAACCACTGTTACCTGCGAAGGCCTCAGCCAGTGGGGCAGCCAGGATTTGGCACAGCAGGGATTAAACAGCGTAGAAATTCTGCGAAGGTATTACGGAGATATTGAAATCGTGGAAAACGCACCCAGCAGAGGCATCCAGACCTCCTACCCCGGCACGCCCCTGAAACAGGGCAGCACGGGCCCGGATGTGGTGGTGGTTCAGGCAGAGCTCAACCGCATTGCCCAGAGCTATCCGGCAATTCCCAAAATTCCGAAGGCAGACGGAATCTATGGCCCGAAGACAGAGGCATCGGTTCGGAAATTTCAGGAGATATTTGGCCTGAAAGTGGATGGAATCGTTGGCAGAATCACATGGTATGAATTGGTGCGCCTTTATACGGCAATCTATCGGCTTTCGGAATTGCGCAGCCAAGGACAGCAGTTTTATGCGATTTCCTGGGCTTATCCCAATTCGATCCAGCAAGGAGACCGGGGGCAATCGGTGCGGCAATTGCAGTATATGCTGTCGGTTATTTCCGAGTTTATCCCACAGTTCCCGATGGTGGAAATCGATGGGATTTTTGGCCCATCTACCAAAAATGCAGTATTGGCTGCCCAGCGATATTTCGGAATCCCCCAGACGGGTGCGGTAGATGAGGATACCTGGGATCTGCTGTACGACCAGTTTGCAGGCATCGAGAATACGGCGCTGAGATCCAAGAAACATTTTCCGTCTGAAGTTCCCGGTGATTATGTCAATACCAGTACTTTACAGCAGTTTCCCGGAGACGATCTTCGACCGGGGAACCGAGATGAAGTTCGGCAGGAGGTGGTACGATGAAACCGGATGAGTCCTTTATTGGTCAGCCAATTCGCAGTCTTCAAACAATGCTCAGGACGATTGCGCAGATTTATCCCAGCCAGAAGAGCGTTGTCCCCGACGGAGTCTATACAAAACAAACCGAGGCGGCAGTTTCCAGCTTCCAGCGCAGAAAAGGATTGCCCATTACAGGTATCGTGAATAATACTACCTGGGATATGATCGTATCAGAATATGAGCGGTGCAGAGTGGAGACCGCTCCTGCCCAGAGCCTGCAGATCACCATGAATCCGGGGCAGGTGTTCCGTCTGGGCGAAGAAAACAGCCATATCCCGCTGCTGCAGACCATTTTGTTTGTGCTTTCTCAGGTTTATGAATCCATCCCGGAGCCGGACTATTCTGGAATTCTGGATGTTGCCACGCAGAAATCATTGATTGCGTTCCAGATTTTTTCCGGGCTGCCCCCTACAGGCGAACTGGATAAGCGGACATGGAAAAACCTGGCGCTGCAATATACACTTGCGACTGACCGAATCGAAAATGGGTCTGATCTTTGACAGACTTTATCAATCTGGAAAATCTTTCTGATGCCGACTTGATTCGCAGAGTATAGTGTACTATAATAAACAGAAACTAGTGAATTTCTGGAGGGCAATATGCCGATCAAAGATTGGAAAAAAGAGGTCTGGACCATTCCCAATATGCTCAGCATTTTTCGGTTGGTCATGATCCCCATATACATTTATGTTTACATGAATGCGTCACAGCCGCATCATTATGCAATTGCGGCCGCAATTTTGTCAGTATCCTGTTTGACAGACATGATCGATGGCAAGATCGCAAGAAAGTTCAATATGATTTCTACCGTCGGAAAGATTCTCGATCCGATTGCAGATAAGGCAACGCAGCTTTCGCTGATCATTTGTCTTGCATCCTCTTACCCCCAACTGTGGGTGCTGATGTGGCTGTTCCTGGTGAAGGAAGGCTTCCAGCTGGTTGCCGGTGTGATCAGCCTGCGTCAGGGTAAAATGCTGGACGGTGCGCTGATGGCCGGTAAGGTCTGCACCACGGTGCTGTTTGTCAGTCTGATCATCATGATGCTTTTCCCGAACCTTTCTGCGGCTGTAACCAATGTGATGATCGCAATCTGCTGTGTGTTTATGTGCTTTGCCTTCGTGGAATATGTCCGTGCCTACTATGGCAAGAACAAGAAAATCTATGACCTGAAAAAGCCGGAGTGAGTCTGGCTGATTGGGCACAGAGCTTCATCTGAATAAAATGCAGGCCCGCATACCGATGGTGTGCGGGCCTTTTCATATAGAATCAGCGACCCGAGTACACGAGTCGCTGATCACACGATTACTGTATGAAGGAAATTTGTCACGAGTACACCGTCGCCTTATCCGCAGATATTTCCGCGGCATCGGTTCCTCAATCCCCTTCTGCTTTATGTCTGTATTATATCATATTCTCAAGATAGAATTTGAACGAACGGTAAAGGATATCTGAAGAAATATAAAAAAAGAACACCTCGTACGAGGTGTTCTTTGATTTTTACTTGCCGGACTTCTTGGCAGCCTTAGCCTTAGCCTTTGCTTCCTTAGCCTTCTTAGCTTCGGCAGCAGCACGCTCAGCGCCGGTCTCGTTGGTGGAAACAGCCCACTTAGCCAGCTCCATGCGAACACGGTCTGCACTGGTCTCGATTACGATCTTGCTCTCCTTGACATCGACAACAGTGCCGATGATACCGCCGATAGTGGTGATGGAGTCACCGGTGCGGATGGAAGAACGCATTTCTTCTGCTTCCTTCTTACGCTTGTTCTCAGGACGGATCAGCATGAAGTAGAAGACCACAAGCATCACAACCAGCATTACAAGAGTGCTGCCCAGACCTGCGCCAGCAGGAACGGTTAGATAATTCATCATTTGAATGGCTCCTTTAATTTTATATTAACCAGACTATTATATCATTTTTTACCCAGAAAGCAAGGATTTTTGTTAGATCCTTCTGGCTAATTTTTCAGAATACTCCTGACGGAACTGCTCAAAGCGGCCTTCATCCAGTGCAAGGCGGATTTTTTCCATCAATTTGTTGTAGAAATACAGGTTATGCATAACGCAAAGGCGCATTGCCAGCATCTCTTCTGCCACAAACAGATGACGGATATATGCTCGGCTGTAGCGGCGGCAGACAGGACAATCACATTCCGGATCGATGGGATTCATGTCGGTGCGGTACTTGGCGTTCTTCAGATTGATTGCACCCTGCCAGGTGAACAGGCGTGCGTGCCGTGCATTTCTTGCAGGCATGACGCAGTCAAAGAAGTCAACGCCACGGGCAACTGCCTCAATGATGTTTGTAGGCGTGCCGACACCCATCAGATAGCGGGTCTTGTCCTTGGGCATATGGGGTTCCACAGCTTCGATGATTTCATACATCTCTTCTGCGGTTTCGCCGACTGCAAGGCCGCCGATGGCGTAACCGGGCAGATCCAGGTCAGCGATACGCTTCATATGATCTACGCGGATGTCCTTGTAGGTGCCGCCCTGATTAATGCCCCAGAGCATCTGCTGGGGGTTCACGGTGTCGGGCAGGCTGTTCAGGCGGGCGTTTTCGTTCTTGCAGCGTACCAGCCAGCGGTAGGTGCGGTCAACGCTCTTCTTGACATAGTCCCGGGGAGCGGGATTTTCAATGCACTCATCAAAAGCCATGCAGATATCGCTGCCCAGATGGGACTGGATCTGCATACTCTCTTCCGGGCCCATGAAAATCTTGTGACCGTCGATGTGGGAAGCGAAGGTAACGCCCTCTTCTTTGATTTTACGCAGAGACGCTAGGCTGAACACCTGGAATCCGCCGGAGTCGGTCAGAATGGGGCCATCCCATGTCATGAACTTGTGCAGACCACCGCACTCCTTGACCAGCTCGTCACCGGGACGCAGGTGCAGATGATAGGTGTTGCTCAGCTCTACCTGACAGCCGATATCCTTCAGGTCTTTTGCGCTCAGAGCGCCCTTGATTGCGCCCTGGGTGCCAACATTCATAAATACAGGCGTCTGTACCGTGCCATGGGCACAGGTGAATTCACCTCGGCGGGCAGCGCCCTCTGTTTTCTTCAGTTCAAACATTGCGTACCTCTTTAACCAATATACATCGCATCGCCAAAGGAGAAGAAGCGGTAGCGCTCCTTGACGGCTTCATTGTAAGCGTTCAGAATATGCTCCCGACCGGCAAAAGCGGATACCAGCATCACCAGGGTGCTCTCGGGCAGGTGGAAATTGGTAATCAGTGCATCCATAGCCTTAAACTTGTAGCCGGGGAAAATGAAAATGTCGGTCCACTTGGATTTTGCCTCAAAAGAACCGTCGTCGTTGACCAGAGATTCAAGCGTTCTGCAGGAAGTTGTTCCGACGCAGACCACTCTGCCGCCGGATGCCTTGGTCTGATTCAGAATATCGGCAGTTTCCTGGGAAATCATGCACAGCTCAGAGTGCATATGATGTTCTGAAATCTCCTCTGCCTTTACGGGTCTGAAGGTGCCCAGACCTACATGCAGTGTCACATAGGCCAGACGAATGCCCTTTTCTTCGATTTTGTGCAGCAGCTCTTTTGTGAAATGCAGACCTGCGGTGGGGGCAGCTGCGGAACCGACTTCACGGGAATAGACCGTCTGATAGCGTTCCTGATCCTCCAGCTCGGCCTTAATGTAGGGCGGCAGAGGCATTTTGCCCAACTGCTCCAATACCTCCAGGAAAATGCCCTCGTAGTGGAACTTTACCACTCTGTTGCCATCTTCCTGAACGGCTGTGACAGTGGCGGTCAGCTGGCCTTCGCCAAAGATGACCTCCTGTCCGACCTGCATCTTGCGTCCGGGCTTAGCAAGGCACTCCCATTCGCCGTTTCCGAGATCACGCAGCAGCAATACTTCCACTGCGCCGCCGGTGGGGCGGTGACCCAGAAGTCTTGCGGGCAGAACACGGGAATCGTTCATCACGAGACAGTCACCGGGGTTGAGATAGTCGATAATATCATAAAAATGCCGATGTGCCAGTTCACCGGTTTCACGATCCAATGCCAGAAGACGGGAGGTATCCCGTTTCTCCAGAGGAGTCTGTGCAATCAGTTCTTCCGGCAGATCATACCAAAAATCATGAGTTTTCAAAATTATAGTCCTCCAAATATCTAAAAGCCAATCTATTATAGAACAATTTTCCTAACATTGCAACAGACAAAATACGAGCAGCGAACATAATATGGGATGGAGGTGTCAAATTATGAAAAATATTTTATTCAAGGGACTTTGTACCGCCCTTGTAACGCCGTTTATTGGGGATCAGATCAACTATCCTATGCTGGAAATTCTGATCCGCAGGCAGATTCAGGCAGGAGTCCAGGCAATCGTACTGGCAGGAACAACCGGCGAATCCCCTACCCTGTCCGATGAAGAAAAGTTGGAGCTGTTCCGCCGGGGTGTCCGGATCGCAGACGGAAAATGCAAAATCATTGCCGGAACAGGGTCGAATAATACATCCCATGCAGTGGAACTGAGCCAAAAGGCAGAGGCCCTTGGTGTGGATGGGCTGCTGGTTGTAACTCCATACTATAATAAAACAACTCCGTCTGGGCTGGTAAAGCACTATCGGAAAATTGCGCAGGCCGTCTCGATTCCTGTGATTGCGTACAATGTTCCGTCCAGAACGGGGGTCAATATCTCCAGCGATGTATGCGCAGAACTGGCAAAAATCCCGAACATAGCAGGAATCAAGGAAGCCAGCGGTGATCTGTCCAAAATTCTGAGAATTATGGAAGAAAACGGCAATAATTTGCCGGTGTGGTCCGGAAATGATGATCAGACGGTTCCCATTATGTCCATTGGCGGGCAGGGTGTGATTTCCGTGGCATCCAATGTGGCACCGCTTCACATGAATGCTATGGTCACGGCGGCACTCAATGGAGACTATGATTTGGCAGGCCTGCTGCAGCGCAAGCTTCAGCCTCTGTGCAGTCTGATGTTCTGCCAGGTCAACCCAATTCCTGTGAAAGCAGCGATGAAGGTGATTGGCTATGATGCAGGCCCATGCCGGATGCCTCTGGATGGACTGACGCCAGAAAATCAGGAAAAAGTGGAATCGTATTTTCACGGCTTCAGCGAAATGCTTGGCGAACCATGTTTGTCTTAAGAGTGGGAATCATTCGGAAAAGCTAAAACCCGTTGCAACACAATGGTTTTCCCTATTTTGAATAGTGTCTTGACAACACTTCTTTCTGAGTGACACCATCAAATATAGATGCTCTGCCCTCAAAAAGAAGGCAGAGCATTTTTTGATTTGGCGACAGCTTGCTGATCTACGCTCCTTCCCATAAACAAAAAATGTGTCGCAGATTCTGCGACACATTTTTTATAGCTTTTCAGTCAGTCGGATACCGCCTTCCACCGCAAATGCGATGTTCTTCTCTTGATAAACGGTATCCCGACGGGTATGGATCCGGTTCATATACAGCAGTCCGTGCCTGGTTTTATTCAAAACCGCAACACCGACTCCGCACGGAAACTGAATCTGATCCGATGGATAAATGTGATGCTTTTCAGAGAACAAAGTGTTCATCCGTGCATCGGACAGGTACGCCCCTTTCAGCTCCGGAAGGAATCTCCGGGCGCCTTTTCTGACGGCAAACAGCATCGTATCTCCATCGGAAATGCAGTCCATATTCACCAGGAGCTTTTCCTTCATGGTGTCCTTGTGCTTCTTTGCAAAGCAGGAAGAACCAATCAAGCCGGCTTCTTCCAGATCAAATAGAACAAATGCGGCCTTGTGACGCAGGCTTTCCGGCATCGTCTGAGCCAGATCCAGCACTCCGGTCACACCGGAGGTGTTGTCGTTGGCTGTATGACGGTTTGCAGGCCCAAAGATCACCAGAGCAATCAAACCTAACAGACCGATGTAATAGGTCGGCATAATCAGGGATTCATGAATCCACCCTGCCACAAACATCAGGGCAAATAACACCGCAAAAACTGCAATGATAATCAAAATCTGGTATGCAGCATAGCCCAGGAAGCTCTTTGGCGTAATGAAATTCGGAATCGGCAGCACAGCGCAGGTATCATAGTGTGCTGTAAACACCACTTTTGATTGTTCGATATCGCCGATAACGATATTACGAACGCCGCATTTCCCCTGCTCCACCGTAACCGGATAGCCCAGTGATTGCAGATACGGCACAACCCACTGAATAAATGCAGTTTTTTGCTTTTTGGTTTTACGAATTTCGTACTTTTCAAATATGGTCCGGGTAGTTTGCGTCATCGGGGACCTCATCTTTCTGTATAGGTGGCAGGGGAAGAACTCCCCTGCCTGATATGATAAGATTAAGCCAGAACTGCCTTGTGGAAGACCTTCTTGCCCTTGCGGATCTTGACGCCTTCCTTGAGCATTTCCTCGGTAATAGCAAAGGTAGGTGCGGGAACCTTCTCGTCGTTGACGAAGACACCGCCCTGCTCTACCAGACGGCGGGCTTCCTTGTTGGAAGGAGCCAGCTTGCAGGCAACCATCAGGTTGAGGATACCGATCTGACCGTCCTTCAGCTGCTCGGCAGTGATCTCGGTGGTGGGCATATGGGCAAGATCGCCGTTACCGGCAAACAGTGCCTTTGCAGCAGCCTGAGCCTTGTTGGCCTCTTCTTCGCCGTGAACCAGCTTGGTCAGCTCGTAAGCCAGGATTTCCTTGGCTTCGTTGAGCTTGGCATCCTTCCAGGTTGCCATCTCGTCAATCTGCTCCAGAGGCAGGAAGGTCAGCATACGGATGCACTTCATCACATCTGCGTCCTCTACATTACGCCAGTACTGGTAGAAATCGTAGGGAGAAGTCTTGTTGGGATCGAGCCAAACAGCACCCTTTGCGGTTTTGCCCATCTTCTTGCCCTCGGAATTGAGCAGCAGAGTGATGGTCATGGCGTTTGCCTGCTTGCCCAGCTTGCGGCGGATCAGTTCCATGCCGCCGATCATGTTGGACCACTGGTCGTCACCACCGAACTGCAGGTTGCAGCCGTAGTGCTGGTAGAGGTAGTAGAAGTCGTAGGACTGCATGGGCATGTAGTTGAACTCCAGGAAGCTCAGACCCTTCTCCATTCTCTGCTTGAAGCACTCAGCACGCAGCATATTGTTGACGGAGAAGCAGGAGCCCACATCACGGATGAAGTCGATGTAGTTGAGGTTCAGCAGCCAGTCGGCGTTGTTCACCATCCGAGCTTTGCCTTCGCCGAACTCGATGAAACGCTCCATCTGCTTTTTGAAGCAGTCACAGTTGTGCTGGATGGTTTCCTGAGTCATCATGCTGCGCATATCGGTACGGCCGGAGGGGTCGCCGATCATGGCAGTGCCGCCGCCGATCAGAGCGATGGGCTTGTTACCGGCCATCTGCAGACGCTTCATCAGGCACAGAGCCATAAAGTGGCCGACGTGCAGAGAATCAGCAGTGGGGTCAAAGCCGATATAGAAAGTAGCCTTGCCGTTGTCGATCAAATCGCGAATTTCGTCTTCGTTGGTGACTTGGGCGATGAGGCCGCGGGCAACCAGTTCGTCGTATAGTTTCATTTTGAACTTCCTCCAAAAATAATTAAAAAATAAACGCCCTCTGTCCGTACGGACAGAGGGCGTGAAAATACGCGGTACCACCTCTGGTTTAATGCAATCTCTCGATATGCATCCTTAGGGTGTCTAACAACACCTGTCGCTGTATCGGGCGAACCCGTCCTCCCCTACTGAAATTTCAAAGAGGCCGCTCAGGGAGGTATTTCGGCGTGCTTTCTTATCTCCTCGCACCAACCGGAGACTCTCTGTAAGAAAGGGGGCGCTTACTTCATCCCTTCACTGCGTTACCTATGCAGATGTGGGTATCCTAACAAAAAACAAAAGGTTTGTCAAGGCTTTTGCATAAATTCTTTCTCAATTTTGTGATATTGCCGGAAAAGAAAGGCAAGACCCGGAATACACGCCAGCATCAGCACGATTCCTGCCAGCGCATTACTGAAAAAGCTGCAAAATCCTGCAATCCAATAAGGAATGGAATATAATTTCCACATAACGGCGTTTGCGTGATTATATCCGGGAATATCACGGACGGTTTTGGGGTCAACTTCGGTGCCTGCCCAGAAGTGCATGGGCTTTTTCAGACGATCTGCCCATATGCCGATTCCATAAAACAGTGCGCCGCTTCCCCAGCAGCACAGCAGCATGATGACAAGTCCCATAGAATCTCCCTTTAAGCACGAAGCATTTCCTCTGCGCTCTTCAGCGTGGTTTCGGTGATGTTGGTACCGCCGATGATTCGGGCCAGTTCTGCCTTCCGCCCGTCGGTATCCAGAGGCGTGACAGATGTATAAGTTCTGCCGTTGTGTTCGGCCTTGGAGATCAGCAGATGGGTATCAGCCAGTGCGGCGATCTGCGGCAAATGGGTAACGCAGAGCACCTGCTTACTGGATGCGACACTCAGCAGCTTTTCTGCCACCTTCTGGGCGGCGCGACCGGACACGCCGGTGTCAACTTCGTCGAAAATCAGCGTGGAAACGCTGTCTTTTTCTGCAAGGACATTCTTCATGGCGAGCATGATTCGTGCCAGCTCACCGCCGGAAGCGACCTTGCTCATGGGCTTTAACGCTTCGCCTGCATTGGCAGACATATAAAATGCAACTGCATCCGCACCGTTGGAGGACAGCTCTGTTTCGGTAAAGACACATTCAAACTGAACCTTGGGCATATCCAGCTGACGCAGCTCGTCCAGGATGCGTGCGGACATGATTTCAGCAGCAGTTTTTCGGGATTTCCGCAGCTCTTTTGCTGCATCCTCGGCATCTTTTTCTGCTTTTTTGAGTTTTTTCTTCAGATGCTCCATGTGATCATCTGCAAATTCAATCTGGTCCAGCTCTTTTTTTGCCCGTTCCAGATAGTCCAGAATATCGGCGCAGGATGCACCGTACTTTCTGCGCAGACGGTGAATCACATCCAGACGACTCTCGATCTGTTCCAGCTCGTCTGCGGAATAGGCAAAAGAATCCCTGCAGTCACGCAGCTCTTCAGCTGCGTCCTGAACCTGATACATCAGGTCTTTGATTCGCTCGTGGAGCGCAGCCAGAGAATCATCAAAACGCGCAATTTTGGACATGGAACGCTCAGCCTGAGCCATCAGCGCTGCGGCACCGTCGGAATCGTCGCCGCCATACAGACATTCGACACCGTTGTTAATGGCATCGGAGAGCTTTTCGGCATTTTGCAGAACTTTTCTGCGGCTTTCCAGCTCTTCATCTTCGCCGATTTCCAGCTCTGCCCTGGAGATTTCATCAATCTGAAACCGGAGGCTCTCCATGCGGCGAAGCTTCTCGCCTTCGTCCATGGACAGCTTGTCGATCTGCCTGCGCAGGTCAGATACGATTTTGTACTGGGCACGATAGCTTTCCAGCAGATCCTGCTTATCTGCAAAGGCATCCAGAAAATTCAGGTGATTTTCTTCATCAAACAGCGCAGCGGAATCATGCTGACCGTGGATGTTGATCAGCTGGATTCCCAGCTTGCGCAGAATGGAGACGGTAACAAGACTGCCGTTGACCCGGCAGATGTTCTTGCCGTCCAGATAGATTTCTCGTTGAATTACGGTTTCCGGGTCGTATTCTACGCCCTGCTCGGAAAACCAGTCCAGTCTGGGCACATTTTGGAACACGGCCCGCACGGAGGCTTTGCTTGCGCCGGTACGAATCATGTCCCGGTAGGCGCGCTCGCCCAAAATGGCGGAAATGGCATCGATCACGATGGATTTGCCTGCACCTGTTTCGCCGGTCAGAACATTAAAACCCTGATCGAAAGTAATATCTGCGCATTCAATGACAGCGATATTTTCAATGTGAAGCAGGCTCAGCATGACGACACTTCCTTAATTAAGACAATAGATTCTTGATTTCGCCGCAGAATGTGGCGGCAGCGTTATTATCACGCATAACGATGAACACGGTATCGTCACCGGCCAGAGTGCCTACAACGACACCCATATTCATGCCGTCGATGGCAGATGCGGCTGCAGATGCAAGACCGGGCATGGTTTTAATGACAATGATATTCTGGGCGTAGTCATATCCCGTGATACATTCTCTGAAAATGGTGTTCAGACGGGCGGAAAATGTGTGTGTCCCGTCTTTGGCAGATGTGGTGTAGCGGTAGGTACCAAAGTTCGTCAGCTCTTTAACGACGCGCAGTTCTTTGATGTCCCGGGAAATGGTAGCCTGTGTGGAGTAAAAACCGGCTTCCTGCAGTTCCTGCAGGAGCTGTTCCTGAGTCTCAATGTCTTTGGTAGAAATAATTTCCATAATTTTCGCTTGGCGTTGATTCTTCATTGGAAATACCTCACAATCCTAGTGGTTACGGAATTTGTTGTTGATCACATCATAAAAACTTCTCTTCTTGAGTCGAATCAGTTTGGTTTCCAGTTTGGAACAGGTGATGGTTGCAACATCACCCATGTTCATCTTAAATGCCTTGCCGCCGTCTACGGACAGGTACGCATTTCGGCGTGCGTTCGCCGCAAGCTGCACGCTGATGCGGCGCTTGTCAGAGGCAACAATGCATTTGCTGACAATATCATGAGCACAGATGGGAGTGATCAAAATGTTTCTGGCATCCGGCTCTACGATGGGGCCTCCGGCGGACAGGCTGTAGGCTGTGGAGCCGGTAGGAGTGGCGACGATCAGTCCGTCTCCGCCGAATTCCATGGCCTGTACTCCGTCGCAGCGGACATTCAGGTGGACAATTCTTGCCACAGCACCCTTGGTGACGGTAATGTCGTTGAGGGCAATGTCATGAAAAACCACATCCGAGCCACGGTGTACGGTCACATCCAGCATGAGCCGGTTGTCCAGCGTGTATTCACCGGTTGCAACCTTTGCAAGCTCCTTCAGCTCGCTGCTTTCCAGTTCTGCAATGAAGCCCATGGTACCGATGTTCACGCCGAGAATGGGCAGTCTGTGGCGGGTAGCGGCTTTTGCCATGTGAAGAATGGTGCCGTCGCCGCCGAAGCAGATCACAAGATCTGCCCGGTTCAGCTCTCTGTCCAGACGGGAAAAGCGAATATCTTTCGGGAGATTAAAGGACTTATCTACTTCAAAAGGAAGGCAGATCCTGGTTTCCACACCTGATTCTTGAAGGATTCTCTGTGCAGCGCGAACGGTTTGAAAACCATTATCCCGATAGGGATTGGGCGTCAGAATCACTCGTTTCATAGATTTATCCTTTCAGAGCAGTGTGAGCCTGGGCGACTACATCTGCCGTATCCGGCTCGATGCCGCAGACATCTGCCAGAGTCAGATGACCCAGGAATTCGATATTGCCCTCCGGGCCCTTTACAGGAGAGTAGGTCAGACCCAGAATGGTAAAGCCCAGCTCGTGAGCAAGGGCTACAAAGCTGTCCAGAACTTCCTTGTGTGTCTCCGGATCACGGACAACGCCCTTTTTGCCGACCTTTTCCTTGCCGGCTTCAAACTGAGGCTTGATCAGGCACAGCACCTGACCGGATTCGCTCTTCAGCAGCTGCTTGATAGCGGGCAGCACGATTTTCAGAGAGATGAAGCTCACATCGACCACGGAAAGGTCGAGGGGCTCTCCCAGCTGCTCCGGTGTCACATAGCGGATGTTGGTGCGCTCCATGACCACGACACGGTCGTCGGAACGGATCTTCCAGTCCAGCTGGCCGTAGCCTACATCGATGGCAAAAACCTTCTTTGCGCCCTGCTGCAGCAGGCAGTCGGTAAATCCGCCGGTGGATGCACCGGAATCGGAACACACATAGCCCTCGGGCTTGACGCCGAAATCGCGCAGTGCCTTTTCCAGTTTTAATCCGCCTCTGCTTACATAGGGGCAGCTGTGGCCGCGCACTTCGATGGATACGGTATCTTCAAAAGAGGTACCGGGCTTGTCGGCCTTCTGACCGTTGACATACACAAGACCTGCCATAATAATTGCCTGAGCTTTGGAGCGGGTGTCGGCATAACCTTGCTCGGTCAGCAGAACATCCAATCTTTTTTTATTTTTCATGGGGAAGGACCTCCCGGACATAATTTACAATAGATTCGGCATCCAAACCGGTTAGATGATACAGCGAAGCAGGGTCACCGTGGGGGACGAAGTCCGAACCCAGGTCGATTCCGTGAACGCTGCATTTGGGGGCATATTCTCTCAAAGCCCATGCAACGGATTCCTTGATTCCGCAGCCGGAGCTTGTCTCTTCGATGATCACAGCATGATCGCCTGTGATCTGCTTTGCAAGCTCCTGAGCAGGAATATTTGTGGTGGACAGCAGACGAAGCACGGTGGGATGGATACCCATGGCTTCCAGCTTTTCAGCGGCTGCCAGAACATGATTGATCATAGTGCCGTAGGTGATCAGGGTGACATCAGAGCCTTTCTGGTGACAGCAGAAGTTACCGGGATCGCCTGTAAATGCACATTCCTTGTACTCCCCTTCTGCACCTCTGGGGTAACGCACAGCCACAGGGCCGGTACATTCCTGAACCGCCCAGCGCAGCATCTGCGTCAGCTCTTCATGGCTTGCGGGACTTAGCAGCGTCATTCCGGGAATGTGGCCCATAAAGCCCACATCGAATACGCCGTGGTGGGTAGGACCGTCCTCACCCACAAGTCCTGCACGGTCTACGCACAGAACCACGTGCAGGCCGAGCAAGGCAATATCCTGGATGATCTGGTCGTAGGCACGCTGGAAAAATGTCGAGTAAATCGCGACGACCGGGACTGCACCCTGCTTGGCAAGTCCGCCGGCCATGGACACGGCGTGCTCTTCGGCAATACCCACATCGAACAGACGATCCGGGAATTCCGCTTTGAATTTCAGCAGACCGGTTCCGCCCGGCATTGCTGCAGTCACGGCACATAGTCTGGGCTCTTCTTTGGCAAGATCCAGCATCGCATTGCCGAAAACATCGGAAAAAGTTTTCTTCTTGGCGCTTAATCCGTGCCCATCGGCAGGATCAAACTTGCCGACACCGTGGTATTTTGCAGGATTGTTCTCTGCGGGAACATAACCGTGGCCCTTGTGGGTCATCACATGGACGAGAACAGGCTTGTTCATATCCTTGGCAGTGCGCAGGACCTGCATCAGCTCGGGCAGGTTGTGCCCGTCCACGGGGCCCAGGTAATCAAGTCCCATATGCTCGAACATGGTGCCGCGCAGCAGCTTGTGCTTCAGGTGTTCCTTCACCTGGTGCGTGAGCTTATAAATAGTATCGCCGCCGGGGATATTTGCGGTGGTCTGGCGATAGAATTTTTTGAAGTTGGAGTAGCCTTCCTTGGTGCGAACCTTGGAAAGATGCATTGCCATGCCGCCCACATTGGGGTCGATGGACATTTCGTTGTCGTTCAGAATGACGACCATAGGTTCGCCGCTTCCACCCACATCGTTCAGACCCTCGTAGGTCATGCCGCCGGTAGCAGCACCGTCGCCGATGAGCGCCACGACATGATAGTCCTGACCGGTCAGCTTTCTTGCCCGGGCCATGCCCAGAGCGATGGATACGGAACTGGAAGCGTGTCCGGCGACGAAAGAATCGGTGTCGCTTTCGTTGGGCTTCGGGAAACCGGACATTCCGCCAAACATACGCAGATGTTCAAAATCCGCCTGGCGACCGGTCAGCATCTTATGGATATAAGACTGATGACCAACATCGAAAACCAGACGGTCGGTAGCTGTATTATAAACAGTTTCTATGGCAACGCTCAGCTCCACCACGCCCAGATTAGAGGCAAGGTGACCGCCGGTTTTTGCCACATGGGAGACAATAAAATCTCGGATTTCGCCGCAAAGCTGCTGACGCTGGGCGTCATTCAGTACGACGAGATCCTCATGTCCCCGAATTGTAGGTAATATACGCACGGTTTCACAACCTTTTTATTTTTTCTTTTTCTTCCAAAAGGAGATGTCAGTGATGTGGCGAACTGCATAGATTACACGACCTGCCAGAAAAACGATAGAGGTGCAGGAATTGACAGCAAATCCTTTGCCGACTGCCTTTCCGCCGACGGTCAGTGCAGCGACCAGAGAGGACATAACCAGTGTTACGATATCCGGCCAGGAGAACTGGAAGGACGACAGGATCCGGGCAGCAATGGTTGCAGAAGCAGCACCGGACACAACGCCGCAGATATCGCCAACCACATCGTTGCAGATGGAGCTGACACGCTCGGCGTTGCGCAGCAGCATAATGCACTCCTGTGCGCCTGCCACTTTTCTGGAGGCCATGGAGTGAAATGGCTTTTCGTCTGCAGAAGCAACGGCCATACCGATAATATCAAAAATAATGCCAATTGAAACGATCAGCAGCAGAATGACAAAAGCGACCACTGTGTTGCTGCGCTTCATGATTTCATCCGAGGTCAGAGAAATAAGTCCGGAAATAAAAATTGTAGCCAGAAAAACGGTGAGGACCCATTTTCTGGTTTTACGCTTTTCTTCTTTTTTAGCTGAAACGGGATCCGGTTTTGGCACAGGGATTCTCCTTTTTGAATGGTAATGACGGTAGCAGACGAGATAAATCTTACGGCTTAGGTCGGGTGGGTTTTCCCCATTGAGAACCTGCCGTTGCCGTGCAGGCGATTTCTCTTTGATCCCAAAGCTCAGGTGTTGCCACATAAATGAGTACCCGATTGCCACTTAGTCCGTACTGCAATCCCTCGTCTGCCCGGTGAAGACAGCCTAGGTGATTTCCACAGCGAAACGTATCGACTCTTAGCCTCTTTTGCAAATATGGTTTCCAGGGGCAATATCGGAAATGGTTATGGCCATAACCACCATCCGCCAGATCCCCTTTTCCCGGCATATTCACTCAAGGCAGGCTACGCTGCACACAGCACACGATTCTGTGCACCGCCTTGCAGGTTCTTACCAAGTTCGTACGCGAACGGACTCCGGTAGGAGTGTACAACGTCGTCGCACAATAAATGGTCTCCACGGAAACCGGGTCGGATACTCCATGCCATTGGAGTGCGCCCTGAATCCTTAACCCCCAGCATCCACCCTAAACTGGGCGTAAAAAGCAGACACAAGGGACTTCATCGATATGCCCTTCATAGGATTTTTAGGCCCTATCTGGGAGCCGGTCGTTTCGACTAGAATACTGCACCGTCGCAGATATCATATCATAATACACATGATTATACAAGGGGGTATCTCCGGATGGTTTTGAATAATTCTTAAAAATTTCGTGTTATTTTATCATAAAACCCACATGAATCGGTGAGAACTGAGCGGATATCATACGGTGAAAAGGATAAAATACAGATTCAGATTTCGATCAAAGCGCATAAGATACAACAGTATGTGCAATTAGAGCATATGCTTGTTATTATGACCGGGTTGTGGTATATTGAAAGCACAAAAATTGTAAGATTGTAAGGAGGAGCTTATGGAACCAATTCATTCTGAAGCATATGATGCATTTCGTCACCAGTGGGCGCTGGTGAGTGCGGGAAATCTGTCTCACTTTAACACGATGACAATTGGCTGGGGTACGGTTGGATGCCTCTGGAACCGGCCGGTGGCGTCGGTGTATATCAGACCGTGCCGCTACACCTATGAGTTTATGGAGTCATCCGAGTTCTTCACCATATCGTTCTTCCCGGAAGAATACCGGGATGCGCTGAAGACGCTGGGCAGCAAGTCCGGCAGAGACTGTGACAAGGTGGCTCTTGCGGGGCTGACCCCTGTTGCTGCAGGTGACAGTGTCACCTTTGCTCAGGCACAGTATACGCTGGTCTGCAAAAAGCTCTATCACCAGGATCTTGACCCGAAGCAGCTTCCGGAAGATATCCTGCATCAGTTCTACGAACCCGGCGAAACGCCTCACCGGGTTTACTACGGTGAAATCGTAGAGGTCATTCAATCCTAATACAGGAGGTTCGTATGAAAAAGAGATATATTGTTGCGCTGGCGCTGGGAATGATGATTTGTCTGAATGCCTGCCAGAAGGCACCGGTCGAAAGCCAGCCTGAAACACCGACCGCCACCCCCACCCAGGTTACAGTTCCACCCACCACGGTTCCCGAGACCACGGTGCCGGAACCTGAGCTGGAAGCCGGAGACACTGTTACGGTAGATGGCACTGTGCTTGAAGGCGGCAGCGTGATTTATGAAGACTGCATCTATGTAAAAGCAACCGAGTTTCTGAGCGCTCTGGATCATTCTTCTCATCCGAGTGATGCGACACTTGGTCTGAAGATCACCTGGGGCGATTCTGAAATCGAGCTGGACCCTCAGCAGTTGGGGCCGGTAATCGACGGAAAGCCCTATCCGCTGACCCACGAGATGATGCTTTATCGGGATGCGCTGTATCTGCCTTTGGAGGAATTCTGCCAGATGCTGGAGATTTCGATTCTGGACGATGCAGATCAGGGACATCTCTACTGCACCAGCGGCATTATGAATCTGGAGATTCCGGAGGGTGTCCATGTTCCGGTGCTCATGTATCATGCGGTCAGCGATGACCTGTGGGGATTTGAAGAGCTGTTCGTCAGCCCTTCGGATATGGAGGAACAGCTGGCATATCTGGTAGATAACGGCTATGACCCCATCTTCTTTGAAGACCTTGACCATGTGCAGGATTACGATAAGCCTGTGATCCTCACCTTTGACGATGGATATCTGGATAATTACACAGAGCTTTATCCCCTGCTGCAGAAATACAATGTGAAGGCTACGGTTTTTGTCATTACTTCGACAATGGGCGTCAGCAAGCGAAGCATGACCAGAGAGCAGGTAAAGGAACTGTCCGATTCGGGACTGGTTTCCATTCAGAGTCACACGGTGACCCATTCGGAGCTGTCGTCTCTGGATTACGACCAGCAGCTGGTAGAGATTCGGGATTCCAAGCTGGAGGTCACCAGAATGACCGGTCGGGAGCCTCATGTATTGTGCTATCCCAGCGGTGAGCGAAATGAGATTTCCCAGCAGCTGGCCGCTGAGTATTACAATTTCGGCATCGATATGAACGGCGGCCTGTACACCACCGGCGAGGACAGAACTTCCGTCAGCCGGTACTATGTCAGTCGCTACACCTCTCTGGGTGAGTTTGCATCCATGGTTTCCAACGCAGGATAACAAAATCACACAATAAAAGAAAAGGGAGCCGTACGGCTCCCTTTTTTATGTGTTCACAAACCAGTCGTCAATAATATCCGAGTGGGTTACGACGATTTCGATGTCTTTCAGCTCTTCCTTTGTAAAAAAGCGCAGCTCTTTGGATTCGGCGCTGATCTGCATATCAGGCTCTTCTTCCAGTTCCAGCCTGAAAACCACAATGACCATCCGCCAGATGCTTCCATCCTGAAAAGCGGCAATTCTTCCGGGCTCTCCGTAGGATCGCAGCCGGGTCAGCCGGGACTCAGGAATCCGGATTCCCAGTTCCTCTTTTATTTCACGAACCATGGCCTGAGCCTCTGTTTCCCGGTTTTTGACTCCCCCGCCGATCAGCCCCCAGGTATCGGAATCCCGTCTGCGCTCCAGGAGCAGTTTCCCCTTGCAGGTGATGATGGCGTTGGAACCAAGATGAGCACCCATCGTGGGCTTTGGCGCATTGGGGTCTCCACGATAAAATCTTACAATAGGCACAGCACATTCCCCCTTTTGATGTTACAATACCATATCTGAAGAAGAAATTCCATCCATGCAGGAGAAAATATCCTGCGTATATGCCGGGGATACAGAAATCTTTCCGGGAAATACATTGACACCTCCAAAAATTTGGAATATAATGCACTCATTGTTGTTTGGAGGCGATTTCTATGACCAAGGACTACAAGTCCACCCTCACCCTGTATGAAACTCAGAATGCCATTGGCTTTATCAAGCGGGATTTTGAGCATGAGCTTTCTCGCAGACTGCATCTGATCCGTGCCACGGCTCCGCTGTTTGTGGATCCTGATACGGGATTGAATGACGACTTAAACGGCGTAGAACGGCCGGTCAGCTTTGATATCCCCGGTATTCCGGATATTCGCGGCGGTGCTCAGGTCGTACATAGCCTCGCAAAGTGGAAACGACAGGCACTGGGACAGTATGGCTTCCAGGTGGATACCGGCCTGTATACGGATATGAACGCCATTCGCCGGGACGAAGTGCCGGATGCGCTGCACTCGATCTATGTGGACCAGTGGGACTGGGAAAAGGTCATCACCCGGGATATGCGCAATGAGCATGAGCTGAAGCAGACCGTGCAGGATATTGTGGATGCCATCTGCTCCACACACACCGCAATTAAAACGATCTATCCTCAGATCCCCGTGCAGCTGTCCAGAGAGGTCAGCTTTGTCACCACTCAGGAACTTGAGGATCTGTACCCCAATATGACGGGAAAAGAACGGGAAAACGCCTATGTAAAAGAGCATCCCACCACATTTATTATGAGAATCGGCTGCAAGCTCCGCAGCGGCACCCGCCACGACGGCAGAGCACCTGACTATGACGACTGGAACCTGAACGGAGATCTGATGTTCTGGGATTCCACACTGGAAAGCGCCATGGAGATTTCCAGCATGGGCATCCGTGTAGATGAGGAGCGTATGCGTGCTCAGTGCCACGAGCTTGGCTGCGACAATCGCCTTTCCATGCCCTTCCATAAGAGCGTCCTGTCCGGAGAGCTTCCGCTGAGCATGGGCGGCGGCATCGGACAGAGCAGACTGTGTATGCTGATGCTGGGCAAGGCCCATATCGGCGAAGTGCAGGTCAGCCTGTGGCCGAAGGATATGGTAGAAAGCTGCCTGAAACAGAATATTGTACTGCTGTAATGCAAAACCTCCCGGTTTTCCGAAACCGGGAGGTTTTTTTGATTATCTTAATAGAACCGCCGGGACAGGCACCAGCGATGAGAGCGAATCAGATATTTCAGATCGAACATCCACACGCGGTCTTCCACCACGGCCCTGCAGCGATAAATCTGGGCTTCTGCCCCGGTGTGCTGTACATTTTGGGTGCTGACGATTTCGTCGATGTCGATTCGCAGCTGGCTGCAGTCGTCCTGCTCCATCCGAAATCGCAGGGGGCGAATTACGCCGTCGGCAGAACAAACGCAGATCACATCGACAGGAATGCTGCTTGCTGACATATTGGTGCCCCCTTTTTCTTGATGTGTCTATTATAGTACATATGTTCGAATATAGCAAGAGAAAAATTTTTCCTTGCTCCTGTGTGTGAAATTTGATACAATGACGCAAAAGAAGTCGAGGAGATGCGTATGCTGAGATATCCGTGCCTTGTGCTGGACCACGATGATACGGTGGTGGCCAGCGAATCCAGTGTGAATTATCCGTGTTTTCTGCTGATGCTGGACCGTTTTCGTCCCGGTGAATTCATGGAGCTGAATGAGTTTACCCGGTGGTGCTTTGACCCGGGATTTGGAAATCTGCTGCAGCAGAAGTACCATTTTAATGAACAGGAAATGGTGGAGGAATTTCAGATGTGGCTGGATTATTCCAAAGAGCACCTGCCCCCTGCATTCCCCGGCATGAAAGAAATCGTTCTCCGGCAAAAGGCAGAAGGCGGTCTGGTCTGCGTCGTGTCCCATTCCAGCCGAGCCAATATCCTGCGGGATTACAAAACCCATTTCGGCATCGAGCCGGATCTGATTTTCTCCTGGGAGGACCCGGAGCCTCAGCGAAAGCCTGCTCCCTATCCCCTGCTGCACATTATGGACCGGTATCAGCTGAAGGCCAATGAACTGCTGATGGTGGATGATCTGAAACCCGGCTGTGATATGGCAAAGGCCGCAGGTGTGGAAATCGCATACGCCGGCTGGGGCAGAAGAAATGTTCCGGAAATCACCGAAAAAATGAAAAACTGGTGCGATTATGCCTTTGACACTACCCGGGAGCTGGAGGAATTCCTGTTCAGCGAAAAATAACTGTTTTATCCTCTTGACAGTTGTGTTATAATACGATCAGAATATGGGCCTGGAGGTGAGTCGCTTGGAAAAGGCCGGTATTAAAGTGGTGGCCCGCAACCGGGAGGCTTATCACGAATACTTTGTAGAAGAAGAATTTGAAGCAGGCATCGAGCTGTTTGGAACCGAAGTAAAATCCGTCCGTCAGGGCACTCTGAATCTGAAGGATGCATGGTGCGGTATCAAAGACGGCGAGCTTCTGGTGAATCAGATGCATATCTCCCCCTATGAAAAGGGAAATATCTTTAATAAAGACCCTCGCAGACCCCGCAGACTGCTGATGCACAAGCGGGAGATCATGCGGCTTTACGGAAAAGTAAAGCAGGATGGCTATTCCATCATTCCCCTGTCCGTCTATTTTAAGGGCAGCCGGGTCAAGGTGGGTATTGGTCTTTGCAAGGGCAAAAAACTGTACGATAAGAGACAATCAGCGGCCGAGCGTGATGCCAAGCGTCAGATCGACCGTGCAATGAAGGAGCGTTATTGATTATGAATCCTACTTTTAAGATTACTATGGAAAATGGCGGCGTGATTTCCGGTGAGCTGTATCCCGAGATCGCACCTCAGAGCGTTTACAACTTCATCGATCTGGCAAATCACGGCTTCTACAACGGCCTGATCTTCCATCGTGTCATTCCCGGCTTTATGATTCAGGGCGGCTGCCCTGACGGCACCGGCATGGGCGGCCCCGGCTACTGCATCAAGGGTGAGTTCTTCTTCAACGGCATCAAGAACGACCTGCGCCACAAGAGAGGCGTTCTCTCCATGGCTCGCAGCCAGTCCCCCAACTCCGCCGGTTCTCAGTTCTTCATCATGCATCAGGATGCAAAGCATCTGGATGGCCAGTATGCTGCTTTTGGTAAGGTTACTGAGGGCATGGATGTGGTCGATGCCATTGCAGCTACCAAGACCGGTATGGGCGACCGTCCCGTTCAGGAGCAGAAGATCGCTTCTATCGAGGTCGATACCCACGGCGAGACCTATCCCGAACCCACCAAGCTGCCGGATCCTTACGGCCGTTTCTAAGAAATGATATCTTGGGGTGTCATCGCACACCCCAAGTACCAACCTCTTCCCTTCCCTTTGATTATATGGGGGCGTACTGGTTTCGACGGGGGTAGTGAGGCTGGAATAGCGGGCCGTGGCGCCTGGCCACGATAAAACGGGCAATTTTTAAATTTAACTGACAACTCTAAAGTTGCACTGGCTGCCTAATTAGGCGCCCATCCGCCCCGGAAGGTCCACGAGCCGGGCTCGGGTGTGATTTGAGTGGAGACCGTGCGTACGCAAAGCTTTGCGCGTACCATGCATTATGAAGCTACTGATTCCGGTAGGGTGTTTGTTCCCGCCCGGTTGAGGGAATGTAAATAACAAACTGCGCCCGGAGAAGTTCTTTCCAAGTTGCTTTCGGACAGGGGTTCGATTCCCCTCGCCTCCACCATTCAAAAACCGCTCAGAATACTTATTCTGAGCGGTTTTTTGTTAGTATTAGGCTATTTGGTTCGGTTTTGCTTCCTGAAAAGTTTAATGATATTGAATTGAATTTTTTGCTATCGAACAAATATTGCTAATATCGAAGTTAAAATGCTAACGAAAATGCTAACGGAATTATCCTTAAAAAATCTAATTTTTTCAGTAAATATGGTTGACAGCGTATTGCTTGCATTTTCTGTCGCATTATAAGAAACGGCACCGATTATTCGGTGCCGTTCTTTTTTATCTGTTGCCGGTCAGCTGCCGCATAATCTCATCGGAGAAACTTGTAGACTTCTCCGCTTCTTTCTTTTTTGCGACCGCATCCTTGACTTGCTGCCCAATAGACGAGTTGTAAGGATTATTTCTTGCGCTGCTGCTGCCGTTTGCCAGCTGCCAGAGGACTGCCCGTTCTTCCCGGCTCAGTCTCATGCTGTCAATGGCTGCCTGAATCTTCGTTCAGCTTGTCCCGGCATAACCTTCTCGGCGTTTTCAATACTCGTATTCTTCTGATCAACGACAACAATTATCTGGTAAATATCCGGCAGTCGCAGCGTAAGTGCCAACATAAATTCAGACCGTTTTAAAATTAAAAGTATTGATCAATGTATTCTTGAATTTGTTTGTTGCTGTAGCTTTCTGCTCTAGTGAGGACTTTTTCCTTTATATAATTGACCGTATCATCAACATTACCGCCATTGATAATAGGATTACACGCTTCGGAATCATCGTCTTCGACATCACCGGCATAATACCTACCATAGGAACAAATTATTTGCAATTTCAGTTGTCCTGAAATATCAGGTCAGAAATTGGAGAAAGTGCACTCCCCTCCTGCAAGATTCTTCAACTCTTTACGGAATGATACAGATGTGAGGATAAGGAGGATGCAACTGAACATAAATGAGGCGAAACTGGCACTCAGGGTATTTCCATGGGTGCTGCTTTGTCTCTTCAGCTTCTGCCTCAGACTGCTCCTTAGTTGGTTTTTCTATATAACTGTCAAAGAACTCTAGTTATATAAACTGAATGGAATCCTTTATTTCCCTCCCCTAACCAATTGAAAAGTCGTAATTGCATAGTATAATAAAATTATTTTATGACTTGGTAAATGAATCATACATTTTAGTTACAGAAAAGGAACGAACAGATGAAAATAGAGCGACTTTATGCGATAACTGTATATCTTCTCAATCATGGAAGAACATCCGCCAATGAATTGGCAAAATATTTTGAAGTGTCCGTGCGGACCATCCAGCGAGATATTGATTCATTATGTCTTTCAGGAATCCCAATTGTTTCAGTCGCCGGAGCGGCAGGTGGTTATGAAATATCTGAACAGTTTAGCCTTGATAAAGACCTTGCTACTTCAAATGATTATTCTTACATTTTAACTGCGCTTAGGGGATTGGTTTCAGCTACAGATGATCGAAATGTAAAGCATACATTAGAAAAAATATCTCATATTTCCAAGCAAAATGATGCGCACATTATATTGGATTTCTCTGTTTTGCGAGAAGGAGAGCAAGCTACTCTGCAAGCGCTGCAAACTGCCATAGCCCAAAAACGCGTAGTAGATTTTACATATACGAACAATAACAATGAAACTCGTACACACAGTGTAGAGCCCATTGCAGTCCTGTATAGGTGGTATTCCTGGTATCTTCTTGCCTATTCTAAAGTAAAAAACGATTACCGCTGCTATAAGCTTGTACGGATAAGGGATTTAAAAATTACAGATAAACCTTTTACAAAAGAACACCGTACTCCTGATATTATTTTGAAAGAGTCTGATAAAACAGGCAGCCGTCAATATACGGATGTCTATATCGAATGTAAAGAACGGGCACGGTCAAAAGTACAAGAATATTTGAGAGGAATCATAATTAAGGATCTTCCGGATGGTGATGCGTTAATGAAATTGACGGTAGTAGAAAATGAGCAATTATGGATTGGAACCTTATTATCATTGGGAGATGATGTTAAAGTAATTGCACCGATTCAAATTCGCCGGCGCCTTTTTGAAGCCGCCTCAAAAATTGTTTCATTGTATAAATAACTATGACATACTGTTGTCATAGTTGCTGTGATATAGTGTTAATAAAAAAGGAGGTAGTCTCATGATAAACCCATATGAAAAATGCCCTGTATATGAAAACAATCATTACCTGTTAAGAATGGTAAGCAAAGCAGACAAAAAAGACTTGCTAAAAGTGTATTCTGATAAAAAAGCTGTACCATTCTTCAATAGTGATAATTGTGGTGGAGACGATTTTTATTACACAACTGAAAGCAGGATGGAACAGGCAATTGAGTATTGGCTTTTGGAGTACTGCAGGCAAGGATTCGTCCGTTTGACCATTGTATCCAAAATAACGAATGAAGCAATCGGAACGATTGAATTATTTCATCGGAAGTCAAATGATTATTTCAATCATTGCGGTTTGTTAAGACTTGATCTGAGGAGTGATTATGAGCAGGAAGAAAGTATTTTTGATATTCTGTCGCTGATCCTGCCATCCGTATTTGAATTGTTTATGTGTCAGGTTATTGCAACAAAAGTTCCTCCCTTTGCTTGTGAACGAAGACTGGCAATCACACGGTTAGGCTTTTTGGCTTCAGAAGAAAAACTGATTGGGCATGATGGAACGAATTATGACGATTATTATGTCCTGCAGAAATAGAAGCGAGGAGTTAAAATGGAGGAAATATATCTCAATAACGACGATGTCCGGAAATTTATCCTATATAAGCAGGGGCTACTAGGGAATCATAGATTTATAGGAAAAAGCGGCGTTCTTGAGTTCATCCGACAGGCAGGCTGTATTCAGTTTGACCCGATTGATGTGTGCGGAAAGAATTCAGAGATTGTTTTGCAGTCCAGAGTCAAAGGCTTTACCAAACAAATGCTATATGAATTGTTGTATTGCGATCGAAAATTACTGGATTACTTTGATAAAAACCTCTCCATTATCCCGATAGAAAACTGGAAGTATTTTGAACGAGAAAGGGCATATCATCGTAATTGGGAACGAAGTCACGATGATATCCAACAGGTACATGGCCAAATCATTGCGGCTGTTTCTGAGAGCGGTCCGCTTTGCTCTTCTGACCTGAATTTGTCTCAAAAGGTTGACTGGTATTGGAGTAAAACCAAACTTTCACGGGCAGCACTTGAACATATGTATTTTAGCGGAGAATTAGCAATCCATCATAAGGAAGGAAATATTAAGTATTATGATTTGATTGAGAAGTGCCTGCCAGAAGATATTCTAAGGGAAGCAGACCCATACCCCAATGATTTTGACCATAAAAAATGGCGTGTTTTGCAAAGGATCGGTTCCTTGGGATTCATGTGGAATCGGGCATCTGATGCTTGGCTTGGGATTCCAGGCTTGAAAGCAAATGAACGAAACACTATTTTTGCAGAACTTCTGTCCGAATCCCATATCGTTTCCATTAAAGCGGAGAATATGAAAGATCCATTATATTGTCGTACCGAAGATATAAAGATTATTGATTATATGAAAGAAAAAGGACATGAAACGCCGCGTTGTGAATTTATAGCTCCTTTAGACAATATGATGTGGGATCGAAATTTGATAAAAGCCGTTTGGGACTTTGATTACAAATGGGAAATATATACACCTGCATCAGAACGCAAGTATGGATATTATGTATTGCCAATTCTTTACGGAGAGAGCTTTATTGGTAGAATAGAGATGAAATATGACAGAAAATCCAAGAAATTAAATGTTTCTAATATATGGTTTGAGCCCACTGTGGAATTGACAAAAACCATAGAGAATAGCCTGGCATCTGCGATTAAGCGCTTTGAAATATTTAATAAGGCATAACAATGTGTGCAACCGCCGCATGGGTAACACCATAGCGGCGGTTCTCTATTTCTCTCTGACCTGTCGATTCCATGGGGTAAGATCGCGGTTATATTGCGCTACAGCTTCTTTCGGATGCTGTTTCAGTACCGGCAGTGCCCTATGCGGTATGGAAGAAACGCCCTCGTATAAATCATGGATTGTCGCAAGGGGTGGTATTGTGCTTATGGGTGATTTCGGACAGATTTATCCGCATATATCTAACACGCAGTTACTTCTTGATAGAACAATGATGAGCTATTTCGATCATTCAGAGCAATGCTTTTGCTCGCCTGTGATCAGAATGAATGGATTCTGTTCTGCATCCATCCATTGGAGAACCTGTACCATGTCACGCTGGGAAAGACCAATGCAGCCGCCTGTAGCTCCCCGGCTGCAATGGAAGAAAATTGCACAGCCCCGGTCGGGAATCGTATAGGGAGCCGTATTGAATTCGATGACACAGGCATACGCATAGGCATTGGGATAGTCTTCCAGATGTTCCACATCCCCGTAGTTCCATCCTTCCGAAAGTGCCGGATCATTCCGCTCCTGCCAGGTATTGAAGTAAATGGAATCAGCATCGCAAACCCAGTCCGACTGGGGTGTGATCTGTCTCCACGGAATATGCAGGCCATCGGGTTCAGCCGCGTTTCCAAATGCGGTTCCCAGCTTCCACAAACCTGCCGGAGAGGTATTTGTATTGCGTTTGCGCTCATGGCAGATTCCGTTGGAGCCGGTGTGCCCCATCATCTGAATCAAGCCATCCACAGCGTTCCAGTTGCCGTTTGGGTCCTGCTCATAGCAGGTAGTCAGCGTTTCTACTCCGTCCGACTTCTGCGCAGACACGATCACCAGCTGGCTGCAGCCCCGATCCATCAGCTCCTGAAAGGTCAGGCCCTCCACATCCAGCCATTTTTCAAAAAACTGCTCCGGTGTACAGTCGAAATCTTCCGGATAAGCATCCGCCTTCCCGGGATTCCATGTGGCCGTGGTATCTCCCGGCTGGGGAGATATGGGGCTTCCTGTCTGGAACACGGACTCCCGCAAAACAGGCGCATCTGTCGGCTCCGGTTCCGTCTGTTCCACGAATGCTGTTTCAATGGGCGAAGCTGGTTGCTCGCTCTGCTCCAGGGGCGTCACAGATGCCGTATACTTGCGCAGGTAAACCGCCTCCGTTTCGCCGGACTCCTGATAAGCCCAGTATTCATCCCCCACCGGACCATACACTGCCAGAATTCGTTCTTCCAAGGGCTCGACCGTATCCGGCAAAATCGGCTCTGTCAGCACCTGGGAATAATCGGAAACGGGCACTCCGGTGCTGTGCACGCTCCATGCATCCTTCATACTCTGGCGAATCAGATGGATGCCCACGGCCTGGTGCGATGCATCCGGAACAAATGTCAGGCTATGGTCATAGGTCGCGGTGTATACCAGTGTGAATGAGATAAAGTGACGATAGTAATCTTCCTCCGTCCAGCCCGGAATCTGTTTTTCAGCGATTTGCTGCCGCACATGAATGTCGGTCAGGATGGGGTCAAACTCCAGACATTCCCGGTAAAATGTTTTCACTCCGGGCTCAGCCGCAAACAGCTCCGCAGCCTTTCCTGCGGCCTCCTTTGCCTGTAACAGATCCACCTCCAAATACGGAAATACATAGATTTCCTCTGGGCTTCTGAATACCTCAAACGAATCCGGAAGAACCAGTGAGGAGGGCACTGTTGGAGGCACAGTGGTCATTTCAGGCACCGTTACGACTGATGTGCCGGTTGTTGCAGCCGTAGTATCGGACAGGACTGTCTCCCTTGCACATCCTGCCGCCAAAAGCACAAGCGTACAAAAGCTAATCATCCATGCAGCTTTTTTCATGAGAAATCCCTCCATTCAGAAAATGCACCCTTCTTCTATTGGGTTAATCCCATCATAGAAAAAGGGTGCATCATCTTTCAGGCAGATTCTGCATCAGGGCTGCATCATCTGAAAATGTGTATAAAACTGATCCTGTTCCATACAAACTGTCAGTGTACCAAGTACCGTGCCCGGTTCGCTTTCTGACTCAATTGTGTATTCCACAGAAGCGCACTGCTGCCCGCTCAGGCTGATCCCGGTAAGCTGCGCAAAACCCAGGTTATCTAAGAATACCGAGCCTGCTTCGGAAACCTGTGAAGAAATCATTTCCTCGTCGAACAGCCCGGGAGCCGTCACATTGATTTCTAGGATGTGTCCGGTTTCCTCATCCACAGTCAGCCCGATGCTTTCCAGTTCCTCGTAATCCCCATTCCCGGAGGCGAGAATCCAGACCGTATTATTCTGCTCCGGGTGTTCCTTATTGCAGCACAGAAACGGCGTAAAGGTAAAAGGCATCTCCAAAAGTGTATCGGGAATCAGTCCATGCGCCTCGTACTGATCCAGCTGTGCACGCACATCTTCTTGAATCTGCTGCGGAGATTTGTGCCCTTCCTTCAGATCAATCCAAACGCCGTCCAGAAGCAGCAGCTTTTCCTCCATGCTCAGATCCTTTTCCATCCGCTCGGGAAGATTCACATTCATCTGAGAAATCTGCTCTGTGTCCCGGTGCTGTGTATCGGCAAGCCGGAGCACGATCGACGGCAGACATCCGCAGGCCGTGAGAATCACCAGAAAGAATGCCAAAAACACGCCCTTGCTGAATCGACCCCTCATGATATTCCTCCCTCCCCGAAGAGTGTTACCGTCACCCTGGTTCCCACACCCGGTGCGCTCTCAAATCGAAGCTGCCCTTTGTGCAGATGAACAATTTCACGGCACAGCGCCAATCCCAGTCCCGCACCGCCCTGCAGCCGGGAACGGGATTTGTCCACCCGGTAGAACGGCTCTGTGATTCGCTCCAGCTCAGCTTGTTCCATGCCTCTTCCATTGTCTGCTATGGAAAACACACAGCCGCTCGGGATTGGTTTTGCAGTCAGAACGATGGTTCCATCGGAACGAACTGCTTTGATGGCGTTGTCCAGCAGATTGAGCAGGAGGGATTTGGTGAGATCCGGCTCCACCCACACCACTGCATCTTCCACGGTTACGGAAAGCTGAACCAGGTCAAGCTTCGGACGAATACTCTCCTGAACTTCATTCACAAGAGTGCTCAGCGCTGTCTGCCGCAGCTGAAGCGGTTCATTCTGCACCAGCAGAAGCTGCAGCAGTTTGTGGGACAGACGCTCCAGCCGTTTTCCCTCCGAAAAGATATAGTCTGCCGCCTGCATCCGATCTGCTGCCGACAGACTGTCCTGCCTTAATAGGTCTGCATATCCAATCATGGCTGTCATTGGTGTCTTGAGTTCGTGGGAAAAGGCACCCATGAACGAGCGCTGCTGCTCCATCTGTTTTTCCAGATCCTCAATATTGCTCTGCAGATGATCTGCCATAGAATTAAAATCCCGGGACAGCGCCTCAAACTCGTCCCGGGAATGAATCCCAGTTCGAATTGAAAGGTTGCCATCTGAAATCTGCCGGACGGTCTGTTGCAGCATCCGCAGCGGCTTCGTCAAAAACCTGGAAATAACCAGCGCTCCCAAAATTCCGATTCCCAGAACTGCCAGATAAATCCGGACGAAAAACGCGACCTGATTATCCCGATTGCGATAGATTTCGGTAAGATCCTGCCGCAGCTGAATATCATAGAGATTTCCGTGATGCTCCATAGCGCTTTGAACCAGCAGTGCCGGGCCATGCACATCCTCCAGCACCATGACGGAGCAGGTGCCTGGCTTTGCCACTGACAGATTGCTGGGCAGCAGGGATGCCTGATGCTCATATAAGACTTCCTGATCTATTCGGAAGCAAATCGGTTGCTTTTGATCCTGCATCAGTTTATCGAGAGACTCATGGAGATCAACAGAATCGGATTCATCTGCCAGAGTCAGAAGTCCCAGCATCTGATGTAGATTCTTCTGATTTTCACGCGCATTTTCCTCTTCCGCCTGCAAAGCGGATTCAAAGGAGGACACAATGAGCGCCGTTCCGCTGATTCCCAGACTGAGCGCCAGTACTACGCTGATCCAAAGCACCAGTTTCGTTCGGAATCGCATTTCTAAACCTCCAGACGGTAGCCAACCGCATAAACGGGCTTAATTTTCTCTTCCCAGCCAACCTTCTTTTTCATCCGCTGCACATGAAGTTCTACGGTCCGGGTGTGCTCCGGGTACTCGCCTCCCCAAATCCGTTCATAGATGACCGTTTTATACAGCACGATCCCCGGATTTCTGGCGAATAGCAGTAAAATTTCATACTCTTTGTGTGTCAGCGGAATCACTTCGCCGGCTCTTGATACCTGCATCGATTCCGTGTTGATTTCGAGGCCCCCGACTGACAGCTGCGCATCCAGCTTTCCATGTCTGCGAAGAACACCCTCCACCCGGGCAAGCAGCTCCTGAATGTCAAAGGGCTTCACGATATAATCCTCGGCCCCCATCCTGAGGCCTTTCACTTTGTCAGATACATCCCGTTTGGCTGTAATAAAAATGGTCGGAATATCCAGCAACCGAATGAACTCCATGAGTTCAAAGCCGTCCATTCCGGGCAGCATGATATCCAGTAAAATCAGGTCATATGTATTTCCCTCCAGCAGATCAGCTGCCTTCAGGCCATTATCACAGCAGATGCAGCGGTATCCGGCTCCGGTCAGGCTCATGCGAAGCAGCTCACGGATCGGCATTTCATCCTCCACAATTAAAATATCGATCATCATGTCTCCTCCCTCCAACTTATGATAATTACACTATATCATAACTGCATCTTTCCTGCATCAAATTCTACGGGCTGTACGGTCGTAACAATTTTATTTCTCCAGATAATTTACACTTTACCGTTTGCAATTCTATGAAAAATTACGAAAAAACACAATATTTAGGATTCAGTATCTAGTTGAGTCCTTAATGCGGCTGCCTCATATACCATGCAGTGAGCATTTCCGTTCTGTCCGCAACAAGGAGAAATTCAGTCTTAGAACCGAAAAACGCAAAGCAAAAGAAATCTGGTGAGTCACTTTGGAAAGCAACTCACCAGACAATTTATTCGGATCAAGGAATAGGAACCATGGTACCGCCCCACTCCACAACGGTAAAACCGTTCCGCCGGGGCGCTGCCAGATCCTGCGGCTCCATGGAAATTTGCTGCTCTGAGGGCTTCCATGCCATAAACACTCGAATAAGGGTATCAGGTTCCGGGGATACCACGAGCTTCGCTGAATCCCGGTAGCAATCCTCCTGAAATGCGATGATATTATAGGGATTGTCCTGCATCAGCGGCAGCCAATAGACGATGAACTCGTTGGCCTCCCGCCGGCTAAGCCCCAGCTGAGACAGCGCCTTTTCCAGAAAGGCGGCAGTCTCTTCTCCCGGCACGCAGAAGCCCTTTGAAAAATCATACTGCGTATCGGTTTCTCCCTCCCAGTAAAGATAATTGTAAGTCATTCCGCTTTCATCGGTCAGTGTGCCGTCCGGCTGTGCAGTCACATTCCATCCGTCACGATAGGCGGGATAGGTGCAGGTCAACTGTCCATCCAGCTTCAGATTGACTGCGACTTCTGTCTCCTGCTCCGGGTAGAGATAGATGACGGGCTTATAGGCAACTCCCGGCTCTAATTCAAAATCACTGGGCCCGATGGTAACCAGATCCGCTTCGGCCCGCTGGATTTCAGCGTTATATCTCTGATTTTTGTAAGTGACTTTTACCTGATCTCCGATGCACCAATTATCCGGTAAGACACCATTGATTTTGATGGTATAGGGCAGCGGAATCACTGGCTGTGCAAAAAAGCAGTTTGAATATATTTCTGTTATGACAACATCCGCCGGCAGACGGTCACTTCCCTCTTCCACAGGCGTTTCCTCCATCCAGCCTCCGTCAAAGGAAGCCGGACGGGAATCCCGGTCGAAACTCCAGCGAACGGCTGTAATCTGCTTGGGTGCCGTCTCCGCAGCAGAACCGACATAGGTTACCATGACATGGGAACCCGGTTGAATGTCCAGCGGCTCCAGAGCTTCGGCTGAAAATGTAAAATCCCCGGTATGCGCTGGATCATTAGCAGAAACGGTTACATTTTCTCCGTGGAGCTCTGTTACGGTTCCCCGGAGCGTGTGCTCCATACTTTCTTCTTCCCGCTCCCACAGACTGTCCAGAGGCTGCCAGCAATGGGGAATCAAATACACACGGGTCTTGTGATAAATGCCATTGCCGCCATCCGTATAAATGCGGTTCCAATCCACAATTTTATAGGTCAGCGCCTGATAAACTCTGGTACCGCCGTCCTCATAAACTCCGGTTGGAATCGGAATCACTGCCAAAGCCAGCAATATAACTGCAAGGATAATCCAGTATTTCTTTTTCATAGTTTCTCCTCCTTTAAGGTCTGGCGGCATTCAACTGCATGAGGATTTTCTGTAGTTGCACATGATTGAGGAGAACCTTCAGATGGCCACGACTCAGTTGATTTCCCTGCAGCTGATAGCAGAAAGTTCCACCCCCACGGGCATCATAGGGTATTTCGATACTGTAGGATTCTCCTCCTATTTCGTAATCTCCACCGCTTTCCTGGCTGAGAAAATCCTCCAGCGTCAAAAACAGCGTATCTGTCTGCGTTTCAGTCAGTACCCATTGCTCTGTCCGGTGTGTTACCGTTGCCTGCTTTTGCAGAATACTGCTGGGTTCCGCCGCTATTTCCTCATTCATGTCTGCACACGCCCCATTCGCCTGCTGCCCTTCCATGGCACCGGATTTGCTGTAGGGCAATGCAGCAAGAATCGTGATGCATATACAAAGAGGTATTAGGCCAGCTACAACACGGTTTCTCATTTTTTTGCGGTGTCGGATTTTTTTCTCGCTGCGAGCCAGGACTTCTTTTTTGCATTCCTCAATACTTCTCATAGTAAAGCATCCCCATCCTTTCCAAACAGGATACGAAGCTCCTTTTTCGCTCGGTAAAGCAGATTATCTACCTGCTTTTTCTTCTTTTTCATGACCATAGCCGTCTCTTCATAGGACATACCTTCAAAATAAACCAAATGAATGACTGTCTGCATTTCAAGCGGCAGCTGTTGAATTGCTGTATGAAGCGCACGCTTTTTTTCATCAAATAGCAACGAGTCTTCCAGATTTTTTTCATCGGCAAGCTCCTCTGTTTCAGACAGCGGGGTAAAAGAAATGACTTTTCGATGTCTGATGTAGTCCAGTGCCCGGCTTCTGCCAATCATGAACAGATAGGTTTTCAGGGTTACTCTAAAGTTATACCGATGCTTATGGACGATCAGATCAGAAAATACATCGATTGCAATATCTTCTGCCGTATGAATGTCATGTACATATTGGTCAATGAAGAATACCAGATTATGAAATAGTTCCTTCATGAGCTCATCAAAGGCACTTTCATCACCATCCAGGAAACGGCGGTAGCTACTGGCACCGTTATCCATCACTCGTTCCTCCAATCCGGGGCTCCTACCCCTTTCACTTATTATACGGTTCAGAATCAAAAAGTCCTAATTAAATTTCTCTTGATACCATTGATAATTAAGCATAGGAAGGATCCCAGGGTAATCGCATAAAACAGGGCAGGATCGGATATACTGCTGAAAAAACGCACTGCTGTTGAACCATACACACCGATATGAGTATATTTTTTCATTCCTTTTTCCTCCTTAAAAGCAAATCGGTATTATTCGTCATATTTTTTTAGTAGACTTACCCATCTTTCTGGTGCTACTTCTGGCGCAAACAACTTCCCTTTTAAGGTTATCTGTAGAAAGTGAAAAAGAATATTTATTATTTGCGCACGCTTTGCAGAGATTACCCTTGACAAATCAAATCTCAGCCACCAATCAATAAAAGGATCATTACAGTCTTATTTTCTCGCCATCTCCCCCATGTTCCTATAAATTGTTATCCTTTCACTTGATTTTTACTATCAAAATCGTGTATGATAGAACAATCAATCAGAAATGGAGCAAAGAGATGAAAAGAAAGAAGAAAACCCCTGCAGTAAGATCTGGCATTGAAGTACGTTATGCCTATGATGGGGAAAAAGAGCATAAGATGATCACTGTATCTCTTGTCAAGATTAATAACAAGAATGAAGTACTGGAGCGAAATACGGTCAAAGTACTCCATCCAATTGCAAAGAAAAAAGCATTGGATGCGGCTAAGGTACTAAATATAATGGGTGGTCGTTGTCAAGCGTTGATTATCGATGAGAACTTGATGCGTGATGAATACCTGACAATCAACGATTCTCCCATCATAATTAATGAAACAGCGTAAACGAACAGGGCGGCTGCTATGCAGTCGCCCTCTCGTTATACGGATTAATCAGATTCGTTGATATCTGTTTCTAATTCTGCTATGAATAGGGTGCAACGATTCTAAGCCCCATGATGCATTAAGGAAGCTAATTTACAGAACGTGCTTTTTTCAGGCTCAGTTCAGCTATGGCTGCAACCGCCGTGACTTCTCCAGCCTGCCACTTCTCATATACCTCATTCCAATTTTCCGGATAGATTGCTTTGGGCCTGCCAAGGTGCTTCCCTTTTTCTTTTGCTGCTACAATTCCCTGTACCTGTCGACACCGTTGAGTAACCGAGTTTACCACGCAGCGATTTGGGGATTTTACATTGGTTACAGCGCAGGCTTCAGACTGATTGGGGAGCTGGCCCTCACGGTCAGAGTTCTGAATCAACAAAAACTGCGAGCCGTTCAGTATACCCTGCAATTTGATTTTGACTAATGCAAATCAGGAGGTACTATGCTATAACGGAATTTATATCAAAGTGTTAGACTAATCAAAATTTATCCAACAATCCTTCTCAAAACCCTGTATTTGCAAGGGCTTTCGCCGTTTACAACTGCACATTTTACGTATTTTCCCTTGTTTTTGCCCTTACGAGCCGAAACAAGGGGAATTTTTGTTCGCCGCCGACTACTTTATCCAGCGATTTTACGGAGCTGTGCTTCGCTTCCCTTGTAATATTCTCTCAAGCCCTCGGCATTTGAGAGCGAAATACACCCCTCGCACAAATCTTCGATTTGTACTCTGGGTATTTCGCCCTTGCAGGGGGCAAAACCTGCCGCCCTCCTGAAAAGGAAAGCGTCAGAGAAAAACTCCGACAACTTCAGCAGCAGGGCAAACAAAAACACTCTCGGAAAAAGTCCTTTGACCAAGAGCGGTAACTTAGACAAAAAACCGCCGTGTACGGTGAAAAACCATACACGACGGATTACATATAATGAGTTTTGATATATCTAACTGTTAGAAATGCTGGAATAGGGTTAACATTCAATGATAGTAGTGGTTTGCTCCGATACCGATAAAGTGTGGCAACCCGCTATGATTTAACACAGATATGCAAATGTGTTTCCTAAATGAGTATCAAATCCAAGCGATTGATACATTTTCTCATCACAAGAAGCACAGGTGACGGTCAGGCTTGCAATGCCGTTATCTACGCCCCATTGCTGTGCTGCCTGTGCTAACTTTCGGGCAACGCCTTTTCTGCGGAACGCGGGTTCGATGTAAAAGTCCTCAAAAACCCCGGTATCGCCACAAGCAAATGTCGAGAAGCATCTTGCAATACTGCACATTCCGACTGCACGATAACCACGCTTCGCCATAAAGAATGTGATTTTGCTGTCCCGGATTGCCTGGGCAAGTTTTTCCTGCTTTTCCTCCGTTGACGGAGTTTCTCCGATTTCCTTGAGAAAGCCGTTTTCCAACTTCTTGAGTTGCCAGTCCTCTGGATCAGAGAGGATTTCTATGGTAATCGGAACATTCTCTTTAGGTGGCAGGATCATCAGTGGTTCGCCCCATTCGTCAGCGCCATTTTCCATAAAACCGACAGTTTCCCAGAAATGCCGCCGTCGTGCGTTGCTGCCATGGTTCAGCTCTGCGTATAATGCGCCGTGTTCTTTTGCCCAATTCAGAAGCGCCTTGGCACATTCCTTGCCGGTTCCATTTCCCCGGAACTCTGGATAAACACAGTATTCCATGATGAAGCACTTGCCATCCTCGGAAGTGAAGATCACAGGCATGGTAAAGCCAATATCCTGCCCGTTCCGCTGGAAGAACAGGAAGAAGCAACGATCCTGCTGCCTTCTATAAATCTTCATCATGTGATCGTGATACTCTGAACTAAGAAAATATTCCAGTTCCTCAATATCAGAATCAGAGAAGATGTCCCGCTTGTGATAGGCGTGAAGCTGCTCCCAAAAGACAGCAACATCAGTTTCTGAAACTGCTTCACGGACGGTTATCGGCGATGGTAGTGCCATTACCCAAAAATCTTCCATGTTATCCGAAAAAGCAATTTCATCCTGTATGGTTTCTACATACTGGAATCCCGCCTTTTGATAAGCTCTTATCGCTCTTTTGTTTCGAGCAGATACACGAAGAAGTATTCGTCCAGAATGGTCTTTGATACGACGAAGTTCTTGGACGCACTTTGCTACAAATGCTGTGCCATTTCCTTTTCCGCATAGCTGCGGTGTCATTGACCAACCCACCCAAAGATCAGTGCCTTCATATTGGCAAGCTACCTGCCCCACAATAATTCCTCCGTCGACCAGGCAGAACTGCTCTGTTCCCCAAGTGGATTCGTCCAGCAGATATTCGTCGTGATGGCCTTTGAAACTGTAAGCATTATAGGGTGCTTCATACTCCCATTGGGCAATCTGTTCCACAGTTTCTTTGGTAAGCGGTTTTAATAAACCGTTTGCCATGTTGATTTGGTTTTTCATTTTGTTTCCTCCAAAATAATATTCGGAGGGTTAGGAAGCGTGAACCCTCCATACACGATTCATCTTCATAAAAACCACACCTTTCTTTAATGATTTGTATTCAGTCACCTATAATAGTGATGATACCACTGAGTGTTCAATTTATCTTGACATATATAATACTTTATTTTTCATTATTATATCATAACTTTGCTAAATTTTCTAACAATTTTTTAAAGACTGTGCGCATTCATGTTTTGTAAAGGAGTGGGATTATTCATAGAAAAGCCTTTTGACAGAAAAATCAGGGGTAATCCAGAAAGATCACACATGGAAATAGTTATGCGTAAATAATTTCTGCGTTCACGATCTCCCTGGCGCACGCCCGGATGTTATTCATTCTGCCGACCCACTCCATAGCATTTTCAGCCTTGAGCTGTTCGGTGATCCCCTGTGCCTGCTTCATCTGCTCCACCAGGACTTCCATTCGCTCCTGGGCCTGCTGGTCAATTTCGGCAAGATAGCTGTTCAGTCTACCGCTGGTCAGCAGCTGCGTGTAGACGATCTTCCGGTGCTCCTGCAAGTAGCTCTTGTGCCGCTGCCCACAGAGCCCGATAGGCTTGTTCTCACTTTCCGGAAGGGACAGGCAGGGGAAGTAATAGTCTCCCTTCAGCTCGTACCATAGGCTATTGCTCTCATCGTACTTGTACTTGTCCATTCTAAAATCATCCAGTATAATATATTCACACATATGCCACTTATCTGCCGATTGCCACACTCTGTTATAACTTTTTATGGGATTTTCTTTCCCTTGTATTTGCCCTTATGAGCCTTCAAGGGAAGCATAAACAGGGGTGAAACCGTATAAAGGGAAAAGGTGAGCTGTTTGCGAAAAACCCTTTGTTATCAACGGTTTTGGAGGATTTTATGAAAGCCCTGCGGCATCTAATAATCGTAGATAAAATCGAGTAGTTCAAATCAGAATTAGTCGGACAGATTATAGTCTCTTGTCAATCTGGTAAAACACCTGACCTAATACAGCACAAGAAGCAATGAACAGGAGTCATCCGAGCGTAGCACCCTCAAATAAAAACAGCTTTGCCAAAACGCCGCCCACTATCAATGCAACGATAAATAGAATAATACGCTTAACTTGTTTCTAACAATACAGCTTCTTTCTGTTTTATCAAGATACAGCAAGTATAGCATACCTTGACTTAAGTAAATATTAAGTTTTTTGAAAATCATCTGTTAGGTTTATTCTGATTTTTTTAACGGTTAGGAAAATTGGAATAGATCAAACACTCTATTTCGTTCTTTTTGATTAAGAAAAATGCGAATTCTCCCAACATTTTGAGTATTGCAAAAACGATCAAATGGCAAGGATAGATAGCATAAACGAAATGATGTAAGATGAAGCACCATTCCTTCTACAAAAATTTTTATATTCCCTATTGACAACAAATCCCATTTCATGATACAATCCCACCAATCTCATTTGGAAAGAGTCTTTCCAAAGCAAATTACGACCGCCATGTCATCTTTGTGATGTGGCCAAGGCCATACGGACAGCCGGGTCGAATGCCGAAAACTGCGGTTTCGCAGTTGGCAACTTCTGTTGCCTTATTGATTGAGTTAAAAGCTCAGTTTTATAAGTTGGTTACTATAAACCAGTGCCTAGCGGCATATGCTTGTGAAATGGTCAATAAGAGTAGTAAAAGTATTTTTTGCTATATAGACTCTGATCCCATTGTGATTGAAAACACATTGTCATTCTGGAAATCCCCCGCTTTCTGCGGTATTGCGCCTATGTGCGTAATTTTAGGGAACTTGTGTATTCATATCGACTTTACGAGTGGTGTGCTGCTTTGCGGCACACCACTTTTTTGCGTTCTATGGCAATAGGCAATGAGAGAGAGGGTCGAAAATGGAAAACAAAAATACAAATCTGGATCAGATCAGAGCACCCATCTATGAGGCTTTGCAGAAATTCCGCCATATGCGGGTGGTTCCCTTCGACGTTCCCGGTCACAAGCACGGCAGAGGAAATCCGGAACTGACGGAATTTCTGGGTCAGCAGTGCGTGGCAGTGGACGTCAACAGCATGAAACCTCTGGACAATCTGTGCCATCCCATTTCCGTAATTCGGGAAGCTGAAATTCTGGCAGCTGATGCCTTCGGTGCCGCAGACGCCTTCCTGATGGTGGGCGGCACCACCAGCTCCGTGCAGACCATGGTGCTTTCCACCTGCAAGCGGGGCGACAAGATCATCCTGCCCCGCAACGTCCACCGCAGCGTCATCAACGCTCTGGTTCTGTGCGGTGCCATCCCGGTTTATGTAAATCCAGAAGTGGACCACCGTCTGGGCATTTCTCTGGGCATGAAACGGGAGCAGGTGGCAAAGGCCATCCAGCAGCATCCCGATGCGGTGGCAGTTCTGGTGAACAACCCCACCTACTACGGCATCTGCAGCGACCTGCGTGCCATCGTCAAAATGGCCCACGACGCAGGTATGTACTGCCTTGCAGATGAGGCCCACGGCACCCACTTCTATTTCGGAGAAAATATGCCCGTGTCTGCCATGGCAGCCGGTGCAGATATGGCCGCAGTTTCCATGCACAAAAGCGGCGGCAGCCTGACCCAGTCCAGCCTGCTTCTGGTAGGCCCCCGGATGAACCCGGGCTATGTGCGGCAGATCATCAACCTGACCCAGACCACATCCGGCAGCTACCTGCTCATGTCCAGTCTGGATATCAGCCGCCGGAATCTGGTGCAGCGGGGCAAGGAAGTGTTCCGCAAGGTGGTGGACATGGCCGACTACGCTCGTGAGGAAATCAACGCCATCGGTGGCTACTACGCCTTCGGAAGTGAGCTTGTAAATGGCGATTCCATCTATGCCTTCGACCCCACCAAGCTCAGCGTCCACACCCGGGACATCGGTCTTGCAGGCATCGAGGTCTATGACATTCTCCGGGATGAATACGACATTCAGATTGAATTCGGCGATATCGGCAACATTCTGGCCTATCTGTCCATCGGCGACCGTCCTCAGGAACTGGAGCGTCTGGTCAGTGCCATGGCAGAGATCCGCCGCCGCCATCACAAAGACCCCGCAGGCCTTCTCAATCAGGAATACATAGACCCCGAGGTGGTTGCAAGCCCCCAGGAGGCCTTCTACGCCGCCAAAAAGAGCATCCCCATTGAGCAGACCGAGGGCATGGTCTGCAGCGAGTTTGTCATGTGCTACCCTCCCGGAATCCCCATTCTGGCCCCCGGCGAGCGGATCACCCGGGAGATTCTGGACTACATCCGCTATGCCAAGGAAAAGGGCTGCTCCATGACAGGCCCCGAGGATCCTGACATTCTCCACCTGAACGTGCTTGTATAGGAGGAACGCCCATGGAATTATGGTTTGACGAATTTCACACCCCGGATGTGCGCCACGGAATCCGTGTGAACCGGCATCTGTTTTCTAAGAAAAGCGACTATCAGCAGATCGACATTTTTGAAACCCCGGAATTCGGACGGGTTCTGGCACTGGACGGCAGCGTAATGCTCACGGAGCGGGACGAGTTTATCTACGACGAGATGATCACCCATGTACCCATGTCCGTGCACCCCAATGTGAAGGACATTCTGGTGATCGGTGCCGGAGACGGCGGCGTTGTGAAGGAACTGGCCCGCTACCCTCAGGTGGAGCGGATTGATCTGGTGGAAATGGATCCGGAGGTTCTGGAAGCCTGCCGGGCCTACCTGCCGGAAAACGCCAGCCGGTTAAACGACAGCCGGGTGCACATCTTCTACGACAATGCCCTGCGGTTCATCCGCAGACGGGCCAATCAGTACGATCTGATCATCGTGGACTCCAACGACCCCTTCGGCCCCAACGAGGGCTACTTCACCCGGGAATTCTACGGCATCTGCTTTAACGCCCTTCGGGACGACGGCATCATGGTCAATCAGCAGGGCAGCCCCTTCTTCAGCCACGACGCCGATGCCATGCAGCGCAGCCATCAGCGCATTGCCTCCACCTTCCCCATCAGCCGGGTCTATCAGGCCCACATTCCCACCTACGCAGCCGGCTACTGGCTCTTCGGCTTTGCCAGCAAGAAGTACCATCCCATCGATGATTTTGATCCCAATCGGTGGCTTAATTACCATTTCCGCACGGATTACTACACACCCAAGCTTCACGTGGGCGCTTTCTATCTGCCTGCATTTCTGGAGCGGATGCTGGAGGAGGTAGAAAAATGAATCCCAATATCGAAACCTTTATCGGCTGCGAGGGCAGCTACGAGGACTCCCGCATTGTGCTCTTCGGTGCTCCCTTCGACTCCACCACCAGCTTCCGCCCCGGTGCCCGGTTCGGCTCCGCCGCCATGCGCCACGAAAGCTTCGGTCTGGAGACCTACAGTCCCTATCAGGACAGGGACCTTTCTGACTACGACGTGTTTGACAGCGGCGACATCGAGCTGTGCTTCGGCAGCGCCGAATCCGCCCTTTCCGACATTGAAGATCGCTCCGCTCAGATTCTGAAGGACGGCAAGTTCCCCCTGCTTCTGGGAGGCGAGCATCTGGTGACTCTGGGCTCTGTCCGGGCGGTGCTCAAAAAATACCCGGATCTGCACATCATCCACTTTGATGCCCACGCAGACCTTCGGCAGGACTATCTGGGGGCTGAACTCAGCCACGCCTGCGTGCTGCGCCGGTGCCACGATCTGGTGGGCGACGGCAGAATCCATCAGTTCTGTATCCGCAGCGGCGACCGGGAGGAATTCCGGTTTGCAAATGAGCACACGGATATGCACAAGTTTAACTTTGAAGGTCTGACCGAGGTCGTGGAAACCCTTCGTGCCAGCGACACCCCCGTCTATTTTACCATTGACTTAGACTGTCTGGACTGCTCCGTATTCCCCGGCACCGGCACCCCGGAAGCCGGCGGCATTACCTTCCTGCAGCTTCTGGATGCCATCACCACGGTCTGCAGAGCCAATGTGGTGGCAGCAGACGTAAACGAACTGGCTCCCATGCTGGACAGCAGCGGTATGTCCACAGCCACCGCCTGCAAGGTGCTGCGGGAGCTGCTTCTGGCACTGTTAAATTCCGAAAACAAATAAGAACATAAAGGAGATAGAAATATGAGTAAAGTATTGGTTATTGGCTGCGGCGGCGTTGCAAACGTTGCCATCCGCAAGTGCTGTCAGGTCAGCGAAGTGTTCACCGAGCTGTGTATTGCCAGCAGAACCAAGGAAAAGTGCGATGCTCTGGCACAGGAACTGAAGGACAAGACCTCAACCGTCATCACCACCGCACAGGTGAATGCCGACGATGTAAACGAAGTCATTGACCTGATCAACTCCTACAAGCCCGATCTGGTGATGAACATCGCCCTGCCCTATCAGGACCTCACCATCATGGATGCCTGTCTGGCCTGCGGTGTCAACTACATGGACACCGCCAACTACGAGCCGGAAAACACCGAGGATCCCCAGTGGCGTGAGATCTACGAAAAGCGCTGCAAGGAAGCCGGATTCTCCGCTTACTTTGACTACTCCTGGCAGTGGGCCTACAGAGAGAAGTTCGAAAAGGCCGGCCTGACCGCCCTTCTGGGCTGCGGCTTTGACCCCGGTGTGACCCAGAGCTACTGCGCCTACGCAAAAAAGCATGAGTTCGACACCATCGATACCATCGACATTCTGGACTGCAACGGCGGCGACCACGGCTACGCCTTCGCCACCAACTTTAACCCGGAGATCAACCTGCGGGAAGTGTCCGCTCCCGGCAGCTACTGGGAGGACGGCCACTGGGTGGAAATCCCTGCCATGAGCATCAAGCGGGAATACGACTTCGATCATGTGGGCCACAAGGACATGTATCTGCTGCACCACGAGGAGATCGAATCTCTGGCCCTCAATATCCCCGAAGTCAAGCGGATCCGCTTCTTCATGACCTTCGGTCAGAGCTATCTGACCCACATGAAGTGCCTCGAAAACGTGGGCATGCTGTCCACCACCCCCATCATGTTTGAGGGCAGAGAAATTGTGCCCATCCAGTTCCTGAAGGCCCTTTTGCCCGATCCTGCAAGCCTGGGCCCCCGTACCAAGGGCAAAACCAACATCGGCTGCATCTTCACCGGTAAAAAGGACGGCAAGGACAAGACCTACTACATCTACAACGTCTGCGACCATCAGGAGTGCTACAAGGAGGTAGCCAGCCAGGCAATCTCCTACACCACCGGCGTGCCTGCCATGTGCGGCGCTCTCATGATGCTCACCGGCAAGTGGACCACTCCCGGTGTCCACACCGTAGAAGAGTTTGATCCCGATCCCTTCCTGGATGCTCTGGACAAGTACGGCCTGCCCCGTCAGGAAAACCACAACCCCGTGCTGGTTGACTGATGGAAAAAACCTTTGACATGCGTCCCCCCTTCCTGCCTCTGGCAGGAAGGGCTCCAGAGGAGACCTTCGCAGGCATCCCCACTCCGGCCTACATCATCGACGAAGCACAGCTGCAGAAAAACGGCGAAATTCTGGCAACGGTCGCTCAGCGGACAGGTGCCAGAATTCTTCTTGCCCAGAAGGCCTTTTCCAATTTTGCCTTCTACCCCATGCTGTCCCAGTATCTGGCAGGCACCGAAGCCAGCGGCCTGTACGAAGCCCGGCTGGGGCGTGAGGAAATGGGACACAAGGAAGTCCATGTGTTCTGTGCCGCCTATCGGGATGACGAATTTGCAGAACTTCCCCAGTACGCAGACCACATCGTGTTCAATTCCATTGCCCAGCTGAAGAAATTCGCCCCCATGGCCAAGGGCAAAAGTCTGGGCCTGCGGATCAATCCCCAGTGCTCTACGCAGGAAGGCCACGATATTTATGACCCCTGTGCCCCCGGCAGCCGTCTGGGCGTAACCCGGGAAGCTTGGGATGCCCAGATGGACGCAGAAACCCTGAGCCTTCTGGACGGCCTGCACTTCCACACCCTGTGTGAGCAGGACTCCGACGCCTTAGAAACCACCTTGCAGGCTGTGGAGAAACGTTTTGGGGATGTGCTGCCCCGAATGAAATGGCTCAATATGGGCGGCGGTCACCACATCACTCGCCCGGGCTACAATCTGGACACCCTTTGCCGCTGCATCACCCATGCGCAGAAGCAATGGGGCGTGCAGGTATATCTGGAGCCGGGAGAAGCGGTTGCCCTGAACGCCGGATTTTTTCTCAGCCGTGTGCTGGACATTGTGGAAAACGGCGGCACCAAAATCGCCATTCTGGATGCCAGTGCGGCGTGCCATATGCCGGACGTGATTGAAATGCCCTACACGCCCCCCCTCTACGGCACATCCGACGGCCCCCATTCCTACCGTCTGGCAGGCCCCACCTGCCTGTCGGGAGATATCATCGGAGATTACGGTTTCCCCCATCCCCTGCAGGTGGGCGACCTTCTGACCTTCGGCGACATGGCTATTTACACCACCTGCAAAAACAACACGTTCAATGGAATGCCGCTTCCCAATATCTGGGCCAGAAGTGCGGATAATAAATTTGAACAGCTTACAGATTTTGGATATCTGGACTTTAAGTGCAGACTGGGCTAAGTGATTTGCTCTCTCCTTTTTCCGGATACTCCAGTTCTGCTTCAGAAGAAGAATGGCAAAAGGAGAGAGACCATGATAAATACAATCAAATTTGGCGGCAGTTCGCTGGCAAATGCAATGCAGTTTCAAAAAGCGAAAGACATCATTACCGCAAATCCTGCAAGGCGGTACGTGATTCCCTCCGCTCCCGGTAAGCGGAACCCGGATGATACGAAGGTCACGGATCTTCTCTATACCTGCTATGCAAGAACCGCAGCAGGAGAAGATTCCTCTTCTGTCGAAGCTCTGATTCGGGGCCGGTACCAGGAGATCATTGCAGGACTGGGGCTTGCTTTGGATTTAAGCGCAGAAATGGATCAGATTTTTACAAATCTGAAAAACGGATATGGGCAGGACTATGCGGCTTCTCGGGGAGAGTATCTGAACGGTCTCATTATGTCCGCTTATCTGGGATTTCCCTTTGTGGACGCATCCGAAGTAATTCTCTTTGATGAAAATGGAAATTTTCTTTCAGAGGAAACCAACCAGGCTCTGAAGAAGCGTCTGGGCAGCCTGAATACTGCGGTAATTCCAGGTTTTTACGGATCCATGCCGGATGGTACTGTAAAAACCTTCTCCCGGGGTGGCTCTGATATCACCGGCTCTCTTGTTGCCAGAGCTGTGAACGCCGATCTCTACGAAAACTTTACCGATGTTTCCGGATTTCTTCTGGCCGATCCCAGAATTGTGGATGACCCTGTTTCCATCGGTGTCATTACATATAAAGAACTCCATGAGCTGGCTCGCATGGGTGCCTGCGTTCTACATGAGGATGCAATTTATCCCGTAAAGGAAGCCGGTATCCCAATTAATATCCGGAATACCAACAGTCCTGCGGAATTGGGCACACTCATCACCAGCAGTGCCGGCCAGCAGCCCAGCCACGAGATTACTGGTATTGCAGGCAAGAAGGGCTATTGTACCCTGAGCGTCCGCAAGGCAGGTTTTGATTCTGTTCAGGAATTTGAAAATACCGTTCTTACCATTCTGGAACATGAAAAAATCCCCTGTGAAAGCATCCCTACCAGTCCGGATTCCATTTCCGTACTGGTCCCTCAGAAGCCCTACTATTGCAAGGAATTTGAAATACTTTCTCAGGTCCATTCTGCACTGCATCCCGATGCCATTTATCTGGACTCTGATCTGGCTCTGGTGGCTATCGGCGGCAGAGGTACCCAGGCCCGAGATCACATCGTCAAGAATGTATTTTCTGCTCTGGCAGAGGCACACATTCACATCCGTACCATCGACCAGGGAATGACGGATCTGGCCATGGTCATAGGTGTAGCAGATTGTGACTTTGAAGCTACGATTCGGGTGATCTACAATACATTTATCCGGGATGAATTCGTTAACGGTGCAAGTACTTTCAAATTATGACTGTATGACACAAAATCACCAGTATGGCCGGCAGTATATTTACAACGGCGCATCATGATGAAATCCAGCCACTCCTCTGAGTATGTATCGAATCCGAATGCAACAGAATCGTGCAGCAGCAAGATACAGCCATTCCTTGCATTTTGAGTATGTTAAATTCCTTGAGTTTATAAGATGCCTGCTCTTCTTTATCAGGGCAGGCCGCAATTGGTAGATAATTCCCATGCACATGATAGGGCCGCTGACTTTCGTCAGCGGCCCTTACTTGTTGATCGTTACTTTTTCTCGATCGGGAGCCAGATCTCACAGTAGTTGCAGTCCCACTCGTCAAGATGCTCATCAGATTCAGCGGAAATCCAGTGGATTACGCCCAGCTCCGGCGCATCCCGGAGGACATAGTCAGAAGAAGGAAGCCACTGAGTCACAGCCTGCTCCCGAAGCTTATCTGCCAGCTGAATCGGCCACTGGCACCGCTCCGTTTCACAGACCAGATACAGTCCTGCGGGAATGGGAATATGCTCGAAGTTTTTAGCCATTTCACCCAAATCCCGATCAAAATCCTCCAATGCCCACTTGGGAAGCTGATAGGCAAAATAGAAATTGTAGCCATCCGGTGTAAAGTCCTTCAACACCTGGAATGTATTCACATGCTCGTGGGACATTCCCTCCAGAATGTACTGGTATACACGGTTCTGGCAGGCAAAATTATGATCCTGCTCTCCCTTGTCGTTGGGGCTGCCTGTAAATCGCTTTCCGTAGCCGGTCAGTAACATTGCCGGTTTTTCTTCAATCCGATAATTCATTGTACTTCCACCTTCCAAAGATATTTTGATGGACAGACGGGAAAAGGATCTCAGATTGGCTCCGCCGCCTCTGGCCTGAGACGGTGTAATTCCATGAAATTTCTGGAATGCCTTGCAGAAGCTATCGGGGCTGTCATAACCGTATTTGGCAGCAATATCAATGACCTTCTCAGTTCCGGTTGCAAGGTCTGCACCAGCCAAGGTCAAACGCCGGTTGCGGATATAATCCCCCAGCGGATAGCCGCATAAAATGCTGAACACCCGCTGAAAATGAAATCTGGACGAAAAGCTCTCCCGGGCAATTGCTTCATAGTCCAGTTCTTCTGTAAGATGGGCCTCGATGTAGTCGATGGCCCGTTGTATTCCGGTAATCCAATCCATATCATTTCCTCCTGTCTGGCATTATCATACCAGAAGGTTATTCTAAAATCCCGACTTGCTGTGCTCTCTATTGTCGGTGAGCCAAAACTGACAGATTTATAATGGTCACTTCATATAATTTGAATGTTACTGAGCAATGCGCAATATCATCACACCTGCTCCTTTCTGTAAAAGTTTCTATTTTTGCTGCTACGGATGGAGTTTCTTTACCTCGATTATTTTACATGGGATAGTAGGTCACACTGACGCTGCAAGTTCTTTTTCAGCTTCTGTAATCACATCAGTTTCTCCAGTTTGAATTGCTTTGCGAAGCCAATATTGGGCTTTTTCCCGATTCTTTTCTACATGAATTCCTCGGTTATAAAAGCGTCCGACTAATTCCATGCCTTTGCCATAGCCACCCTCAGCACTTTCCAGATACTGGGCATAGGCTTTTTCCAGATTGACCTCAGTTCCAAATCCGTAATGATAGCAGATCCCCAGATTATAGGTCGCCTCCACATGACCCATGTGCTGGGCCTTCGTAAGCAGATCAAAGGCTCGCTCATTGTCCTCCGGGACACCATCGCCATAGATGTGCTTCATTGCAAGTTCGTATAACTGCTGTGCATTCATTTCTCCACCATTCAAGAGACTATTATGATACTGGACGAATCGAGGATCACGTTCGCTGTATTCCTGACTGATTCCGAATGCATCAACTCTTTCCTGCAATTCATCCCGCAGAAAAGACAGATAGGATTCTGTCTTTTCAAAGGTATGGATCTCACAGATTCCCGCCTCGGTAGCCTTCATAATCTCACGATAGAGATCTGCAATGGTTTCCTCGGAGACAACTGTCACAGGAGTAGAACAAACCAGTTCTTCCTCCCAACCGGTCATACCTGCTTGAAATCCGCTTTCCTCAACAGTATATACCGAACAGCCTTTTCCGGAATAGACCCTTTTGACCGCATCCGGATAGCATTCATATAAAACGGCTTTTCCATCTTCTGCATCAATCAAAAGATCAAAATCATCCTTAGGCGCTCCAAAAAGGATTGCCATCAGTTTGGAACGAATCGCGTAGACATAGGGTTTTCCGTGTGTAGAAACCTGCGGCTTCAATTTTTTGAGGCCGGAAATGTGGGAAGCATGATATAGCATAGTGTTTCTCCTTTTACAGTAATTCCAGATTGACGGACTTCTCCGTAAAGCCAAGCTTTTCATACATTTTTCTGGCGGCAGTATTGCGGGCATTGACCTGCAGCTCCAAACCATCCAGATGCTCAAAGTATTCTCTGGGGTACACCGTATCCGTTTCCTTATAAATGTCCGGTCCCCAGTCTACATGAACCTGCTGGACTTCTTTCATAATGGCTTCTAACATTATCGTAATCAGCTGTTTCAGCGCAGCGAATTTTAAGGTTCAAGTAATCATCGCCTAAACACATTGCAACTTCTCATCAATCTCATAATAAATTTTCCTATATTCTGAATCTGGAAGTTTTTCTTTAGGTGTCCAAAACCCATACAGTTCATCCAAATTTTTTGATGGTTCCAGGATTTCACTTACCCGCGCATAAGCAAATTGATTGGCATCCAGCTCATAGGGCTGCCCCAAATACGCATTGGAAAGATCGTCCTCAGTTCCTTTCAGTCTGCATTCCGCCCATTCTCCATTGATCAATTTATAGCAAGTGCCGTCATACATGAGAACATAAGATAAACTCTCCTGAATTATAGGGCTGAATTGTTCCGGTTTAACATACTGCAGTACATGGCGCAGCTCATGAAAAAGATAAAAGAGCATCTCGTAGTCTGGGGCATCCGACAGCATAGTTGTATTAAAAAACAATGTGTTCTTTGTGATGTCAAAGGTGCCATTGGCTGTTTCATAGCCTTCCGGCATATCTGTAGAAAAGTGGATACTCAAATGATTCTCTTGGCAAAAATCCGTAACTAATTTCGCAACATCCATAATTTCAATAACCTCCATTTCACACTGGCGACTGTTTCCTGTGTCCTTTAATTCTTTCTTATGTAGGCATTATATGAAGTTTTCAAATCGATCTGAAACATGGAAAGAAGCTTCATTGCGGCCGGATCACAATCATCCGCTTCAAAGAAAATACTGGAATATTGGGAAAACATCTTTGCTACAACCGCTGCTGCAAAATCCTCAAACCCATTTATATCTGCAGCACAGCAATATGCCAGTTCATTGCCATCAACAAATATTGCCTGCTTGCAGGCTCCTGTTTTCTTCATATAATACGCCGTTTTTGGAATTTTCTCCGAAAATTCGTCAAGTGAAGCCGTTAGAGGACTGATCTCGTCGTGGGTATCTTGATAGTACCGATAAAGGAGCTGTATACAGGCAAAATATGCAGGCTCCCCCGCATGACACTCTCGTACCAGAAAATCCGACGGAATTTCCTTCACCAGATCCTTTGCCGCCACCTCTGCTTCATAACACTTGCGCTTACACCGAAACCCGGCAGCTTCCAGAAAGCGGATTTTTTCTCTCTCATCAGAGTCCAGCATGATCTGCAGAGGCTTCTGAGCCATGGCAGACAGATGCTCACCAAATTCTGGCGCAAATCCAACATCGTATGCAGATAAATTCATGCTGAAATAGCAGGTGGATGCATGAAATTTGTTGTGGCGAAGAGATACTGTTCCGATATTCCGGGACTTCCAAAATATGCTAAAGTTTTCATTGCCAATATCCTTAAATTGTACTTCCACATCATTCACTTCCAGTATCTCTTAAAATTGAAAATTCAAAAATTATGGAATCCTGACAGTGCTCCTCGTTGCCTTCGTCACGGTCAATAATCACGCTGCCCGTTTTCTCATAAAAGCCCACAGCATTTTGACGAAGGATGCCAAGCGTTGTAACCTCTGATTCCGGAATGGGGATAAATCCTGCATAAAGCATAGACATTCCTCTGCATTTTCTTCTGGTCGCAGAAAGTGCTGTTGCGATAAAATATCTGGATTATTTCTTTAATGTCAGCACCCCTGCACAGCAAGAACACTGTTCAAAGGTTAATTGCGGAAAAGCAGCTTTCAGTTCGTCGTACACAAAATAGATTTCATCATCATCCCATGTATCACCGGTCTGCTTTCGGCACACTTCCAGGTCTGCTCTCGTCTGGAATGCAACATCACCAATATAAATAGCACCGCCATCGTTCAACAGCTGCAATAATCCTTTCAGAAATACTACTTTTTCTGTGTCCGACAGATGGTGCAGAGAATAGGTGGCGATGATGGCATCGTACCGCTGCTCCTTTAATGCATCCACTAAACCAACGCCGAAATCGCCCTGATACAGCTTCGCCATCGGCATTTTGGCCTGTGCCAGCTCAATCATTCTTTGGGAAAAATCCTGTCCATAAATCGTGCACCCCTGCTCATACAGCTTTGTGGTAAGCGTTCCTGTGCCAAATCCAATATCCAGGACAGATTTCCCTGTTCCAGACAAAACGCCATTGTAAATACGATTCAGAACTTCCCGATACCCTGCAAAAGGATAGGTTCCATTCTCATCAGAAAGGCCAACGCTTTTGTCATATCCATCCGCCCACAAATCAAACCCTGTGTTGTTTAACATCTATGTACCTCCGTGATAATATAGAAATTTGTAATACTTAAATTCTGAGCAGGAATGTCAGGCCGTCATACTGTTTTCCACGGACTTCACATTCATCAGTAACCCGATTGCATTCCTGAAACCCAAGCTTTTCGGCAACTCGGATCATGCGAACATTTCCGGACCATGTCTCCGTACATATTTCTTTGCATCCGTGATCCGCATAATACTGAATGAACGCACGAAGGGCACTTGTGCCGATATGGTTTCCCCAGTTCTCAGATTCACTTATAGTAATTCCAATTGTCCGATACACCTTTTGCCCTTCAGTCACCTGATTGGAGCTGATCCAGTTATAATTCTCATCAATTAGATAGGAACTGACCCAACCAACATGTTTTCCTTCATACTCAATTTCAAATTTCCAGCGAGTCACATCGTCGGGCATTTCCTGCATGGATTGATAATACTCTGTCCATCTTTTGCGCTCGGCATCGGCATCCATCTCCTCAACCTCCCATGGAGCATCCCAATCCATCCACTCTGTTTCCGTGGTAAACCAGCGCACATAGTCCTCAATATCGGACTCTTTCATGTCCCGAAGGACAATATTTTGAAACGAAATTTCCATATCATTTTCTCCTGTGATCGACATTTAAATATACTTTCTCAATGATTTCCCAGTTTATATTTCTTTCATCATAACCATGCACTCACCAATATTTTCGGTCTGAAAATTGGTTTCCTGAAACCCTATTTTTCGATAGAGCGCAATTGCACCGGTGTTTCCCTTTTCTACATCAAGCGAGAGCTTGTGGCACTCAGGGAATGCTCTAAATGCTGTTTCCAGCAACTTTTCCCCGATTCCCTGCCTTCTGTTTTCCTGCCGTACATTGATATCGACAACATACAGACTGCCTCCAAGGTACTTTTTGCTGTTCGGGTTCACAACTGTATAGCCGACTACGGTGTCCCCATCCAGACAGGCAACCGTATAGAGGTTATCGATGCAATCCCGGAGCATCTCTGGCGTAAACGGATCCTGATCCACCGCAGCAGCGATAGAAACAATCTGCTTAAATTGGGACTGCGTAATGGAGTCCATGGTAATCTTCCGAATTTGATACATTTTCTTTACCCCCCAAAAATCAATATAGCTTAAATAACATAAAAAAGGCGCAGACCGAAGCCTGCGCCTTAATATGCACTCATGCTGATGGTATTTTAACGGTGTACATATGGGGCAAAGCTTCGATTATATCCCTGAAAACGATCATAATGCATCATGTTGCTCTGCTCCTTTCCTGAATTGTGTTTATCATAGCACTCTGCATTTAAGGTGTCAAGCAGGAATGCAGACATCGAAATATTTACACTTTCATACCCCTTGACACCGCTTTGCCCATATGATAAATTATCAGTAGGAGCAGACGCGAGCTCGTTTCGGACGTCCCGGCTTGGGGCATTGTCATCAAGCACTTGCGCTGTTCCTTTTTTATTTATATAGGCGAAAACGATTGCCCTTTTCCCGGTGTTCGGCACTGCTTCTACAACGAAGTATGTGCCGTTTATTTTTTTGCCGATCAAAACACTTTGTGCCGAAGAATTATTTCTGTTTCGATTATACCTTCGATTTTGTGCATCATACTCGATAGCATCCCGAGGAGAATCCCATGCTTCAGCACGAGGATGAGATCCTTTTATTCCGGCAATATGATTGGACTGTCACGCATACCGTCCATGACTTTCGTGTCGTTATAATAAAGTGTACAGAGCTTATAACTTGTGACATTGGGATCATCGTCCAGGATCTTTACAAATAGCGTAATATATTTTTCATCACTATCTTTACCAACACGAGCCATATCGAAAAACCATTCCGTCTTTTGATCCGGATTAATCGTACTCCATGCGAACCAGTCGGAATACAAAATGAAATCGATAAATTCCTCTTTCACTTCATCCGGGACACCAATTTCATCCCGTGCGCCATAAACCAATTCAGAAATTTCTTCTCTGGGGACATCGGTATACTGAATTTCAGTCTGAACCCAAAGCTCTACTTCCCCGTCCTCATAGCGAAGTACCGTGTATTTTTGTTTGTGTTCTTCATCAACTGCACCGGAACAATGCAGGGTGAAACTTGTTAGAGGAGTATCACGCTTCATCATCCATTCCCCATCGTATGTATTGAGGAAATCATCTGCATTGTTTTCATCTATAATCCACTGAGCAAAGGCCTCCATAACTGTTTCTTTGACTTCATGGGGCTTCTCCGCTTGCATGATTTTTTGATACACTTCGGTTTCGTGAATAGAAACACTGGGTTCCGTGGCAGATCCGGCTGGATTGGCTTCTGTTTCGTTATCAGGGGGCGCTGGATTGCTCGACTCGCCGATTCCCGGGAGGCTGGAAGGATTGGTGGTTGCTGTGGAAATTGTCGGCAAAACTGGTGCGGGAGGGGTATCGTCGGACAATAGGTGTCTGAAGATTGCGAAGCCCAGGAATGTAATGCAGCATAAGCAGCCTGCAATCACTGCCCACTTTTTCCGGCTGCCCGATGAGGCGGAGGAAACAGGAAGCTCTGTAATCCATGTCTCTCTGATATAACCAAATGCCTGAAGAAACATCGCAGGTTCCACAGAATTCAAATTGTGGGATTCCAGATACTGCTGAAATCTGGATCCTGTCATTCCCAGAATCGAATAAACCTTTTCCTCAGAGAGGTTGAAGCAATGCGCAATTGCAGAGATGGAGAGAAAATGCCAGAAGTGCGCAATCAATATCTTTCGATCCAGGGCAGGAAGCGTGGAAAGGAATTCATTTGTCAGGTTGAACAGCTCTTTTTTGCTGAGGGAACATTCCGGAGGCGGCGCACATGGAAGCCAGTCATTCATTTCAGAAATCACCTGATTTCGTGCTTCAGATGCGCAATCCCGTAAAAGAGAAAGATTTCTCGTAGCCCTCCAAAGAAATATCTGCAAATTGTTCGGGACTTTTTCCGGAATCAGTCTGTCGGCCAGAGAGAATACTTCCTGCACCACAGAATCGGCTTCGTCGTAATTGCCGAGAATCTGATAGGCTAATTCTCTGCAGGAGACGCTGTATTTGTCTTTTGTCAGGGCCTCAGCCCGTCGGTCGCCGGAGCAATACCGTGCGACTAGTTCTTCGTCCTTCATCGAATACACAACCTTTCACTTATGAGGGTGCATGAAATGACATTATCTTGTGCTGAATGTACGGATTCCCGCTGAAAGTTGCTGAAATATAGATGGTCTACCGTTCTTTTAATTCCTATTGTATAGCCTGGACATTTGTATTTCAATAGATACTTCCTGAAATTATATTGTTTGAGCATGAGCGGTTTTCGATTTCTTTCTCAGAAAATGACATTTGATGGACGACATGATATAATGACAAATATAATCGATCAGAGATGTTTGCTGTTGACAACAATCAAATGTGAAAAAGAGATACCCGAGTTTTTCAGGGTAATTATGCTTTATAACAGTGAGGACAGCTGGTTCAGGATCTGACCCGGGCAGATATTGCGCTTCTCGATGCGGAAGTGGCATTTTTCCGTTTTTGAAATGCAATGATACAAGTTTGATACAACATTGGTGGATACTGTATGCAGAGGTGGAAAAAATGAAAATACTGATTGTGGAAGACGAAAAACCCATTGCAAATTTAATCGATCTGAATTTAAGAAGCAGCGGCTATCAATGCACCTGTGTATATGACGGAATTGAAGCCGCAGACCTGATTGAGCACAATACATACGACCTTATTTTGCTGGATATCATGCTTCCGGGAGCGGATGGCTATGAGCTTCTGGACCAGATCCGCCCGACCGGTACGCCGGTGATTTTCATCACAGCCAAAGACAGCCTTCTGGATAGAGTAAAGGGGCTTCGGGCCGGTGCCGATGATTATCTGGCAAAGCCTTTTGAAATCATCGAGCTGATCGCCCGTGTGGAGTCTGTTCTGAGGAGAAGCGGTCGGATGGAAGAACGCTACGAGATCGGGGATGTTGTCGTGGTTCCCAAATCCATGCAGGTAACCAAAGGCGGTGTGCCGGTGGATTTGACCCATAAGGAATACGAACTGCTTTTGATGTTTGTCCGCAACCGGAATATTGCACTGTTTCGGGATGCAATTTATGAGCGTGTCTGGGGAACGGAATACGATGGAGACAGCAGAACCGTCGACCTTCATGTGCAAAGGCTTCGGAAGAAACTGGGGTGGCAGTCAAGATTGGTTGCGATTTACAAGGTGGGCTATCGGTTGGAGGACCCGTCATGAAATTTACCTGGAAAATGGTCTTGCTGGTTGCATTGGTTTTGACTGTCACCCTCTCCATCGGAAGCTATGCGATGGTGTGGATGTCTTTTCAATCCCAAATCAACAATGAGATTGACAATGCCCAGGACGATATGCAGATGTTTTCTCTAATGCTACAGGCCATGGGATCCGGTTGGGAAAAGCCTGGCGAAGATGTGGATGTTGAGAAGATATTGAAACTGCAGATGCAAAAAGACGGCCCTCTTGCGGCTTATGATTTCTCTGTCTGGGATGAGTCCGGGAATCAGATTGCAGGCGCTGAAAAAATGGATTCCGCATTCCAGATCCGGAAACCGCACGATTGCTGTATTGAAAGCCGACTTGTGCAGGCAGATGTACCGTATATCGTCACAACCTGTAAGGTTTCTTTTTGCGGAGAAACTCTGTACCTCCAGCGAGAACGGGATGCATCCGTCTATTTTTCCCAGGCAGAGCAGAATTTGAAGAATAATCAGATCATTATGGTATATTTGCTGGCAGCAGGAACACTGGTTACTGCGTTATCTACCATGATACTGACAAGGCCTCTGCGGTTGATTTCCAGGACTGCACATGAACTGGCAGAAGGGCGGTATGATAAGCGAATTCCGGTGCATCGGGATGATGAGCTCGGTCTGGTGGCAAAGGACTTTAATTCCATGGCCGATGTGCTGGAGGGACAGATCTATCAGCTTCGAGATGCTCTTGAACGACAGAAAGAATTCACCTCCAGCTTTGCCCACGAACTGAAAACGCCCTTAACCTCTGTCATCGGATACGCAGATACCCTGCGAAGCCGGGTGCTTCCTCCGGATCAGCAATTTGAGGCAGCGGACTATATCGTTTCCGAAGGAAAACGCCTGGAAACAATGTCCCATTCCCTGCTGGATCTGTTTTCCCTGGAGCGGGAGAAGCCGGTTTTCTCAGAGATTTCAATTCTGCGGCTTTTGGAATCAGTGGAAAAAAGCTGCGAATATCTGTTAAAAGAGAAAAAGATCACACTTGTCATCCATGCAGAAAAAGGGCAGGTATATGCATCCGCCAGCCTTTTGCATACGCTTTTGTACAATCTCATAGACAACGCAAGGAAAGCATCCCCGGAAGGAAGCGTGATTGAGATAGATGGAATACAGCTGGCAAATGGGTATCTGCTCCGGGTGCGGGATCATGGATCCGGCATTCCGCGGGAGGCGCTGCACCGCATCAAGGAACCGTTTTACATGGTAGATAAGTCCAGAGCCAGAAAACAGGGCGGTGCGGGAATCGGTCTTGCATTGTGCAATCAGATTGCCATGCTTCATGGCTCATCGCTTGAATTCTGCAGTGAATTCGGAACCGGAACTGTGGTTTCTTTTACCATCGGAGGTACAGAACAATGAAATGGAAAGCATTTTGCTGTCTTATTTTTGCTGTGTCCGTTTTGGCATTATCGTTTTATCTGCCGGAGCAGTTCCTTCATCGTCAGCAGGAAAACATGATCGGATTGGTAGAGACTCGCCCGGTTGAGGAGGTAAATATAAACTCCTATACGCAGTCCAACATGGAAAAGCTCAAAATCATCAGCAGTCCAACCGCGACTGCTTCCTGGCTGGATTACAGAATTGACAATACAGATGAAATTCTGGATCAGCTGAATCGGGAACTGAATACGCTGCGGGAAATGGGGCTGTGCAAACAGCTTCTGGATTTCGGAGATCTGGAGGCTGACGAGATTTCCGACATACGCCCGATCATGTATATGGATCATCAGAAGTTTCTCCATGTTTATGATATCGAGACCGGTGTAGGACAGTTCAGGATGGATGTAAATACAGGAAAGCTCCTGGAACTGAAGCTGTTCTCCAAATTCCAGATAGAGGATATGAGAAAAACAGTGAAAAGATGGAAGGACTCAGACGAAACCTATTTGGATGATTTTGTCCGGTGGGCAGAATACTATGATCTGATCCCTGTTATGGCGTTTAAGGGAAACCAGGGCTGGTGGGATCATGTGGGAAGTCATCTGATGATGTATGGAAACTTTACCGATGAGCTGGGACAGCAGGTTGGAATGGTAGCAAGTTATTCTGAAGACCCTGTTCTTTTTTCAATCAGCAGTCGCCCCATGGAGAGGATCATAGGGATAGATGGGGAAAATTATTTTTATGAAAATTATGATCCTTCAGCATGATGCAACTTTGATACAACTTTGTATCAAACAGGATACATCCTCCTGATATCCTTTCCTCATCGAGAGGAAAGGAGCAGATTCTATGATTGAGTTTGTGGATCAGTTCCACGGGGCAGAACTGGATCAATTTGTAATGAACCACCCCAGGTGCCATTTTATGCAGACATCTTTCTGGGGGCGGGTGAAGAAGGACTGGGATTGGCTCGGGATCATCGATCGTTCTGAAGACGGACAGATTCGTGGAACCATGGCGATCCTGATCCATAAAATCAGGGTTCTGGGCTGCTGTATGATGTATGCACCCAGAGGCCCTGTCTGTGATAACGATGACATGGAAACCTTCGACCGCCTGATTGACGCAGCCAAAGAGGTATCCGTCCGTCATAAGGCGTATATTCTTCGCATGGACCCCATGATCGACGAAAATGAAACCGCCTGGCTGAAGCATATGGAGGCAATGGGGTTCTCTGTGAATCGTGCAGTGGATTTTTCCCTCTTTCAGCCTCGGCTGTGCTATATTCTGAACCTGGAAGGTCGTACTCCCGAGAATATCGATCAGGTTTACAGCCGTACCACCAGGTACAAGGTTCATCTTGCCCAGCGGCGTGGAATCACCGTGACCCTTGGGGGAAATGAGGATATACCGGATTTCTGCCGACTAATGGAGCTCACAGGAAAGCACACAGGATTTGTTCCGAAATCGAGCAGTTACTATCGGTTGTTCCTGAACGAGCTTTCGCCGTGGTCTAAACTGTATTTAGCAAAGTTGGATGGAAAAACCATCGGAGCGACCATGATGGTTATGATCGGTGACCGCGCATGGTATATGTACGGTGCTTCTGACCCGGATTACCGTGACTATTACCACCCGAATGAGCTGCTCCAGTGGCGTATGCATCAGGATGCCCTGCGTGCAGGCTGCAGGTGGTTTGATTTTCGAGGGGCCGAGGGATATCCCGACGAGAATAATCCGAAAATCGGGCTGCATCTTTTTAAGCAGCGTTTGGGCGGCGAGTTCCATGCTTATATGGGGCAACTGGATTATGTGTTCAATCCGATGATGCTCCATCTCGTGGAACTGTATGCTAAAATGAAAAAAGATTCGCAATAAAGATTCCTTGTTTCACTGGCTGGGCAAATTGTCAGTGCATTCTGGAGTGCAGGAAACGCAACCATGAAATCTGCGAGCTGTAAGATCAGCTTGCGTCACACCGGGGCCAAGAAAATCGAAGACTACTTCTACCGGTGCATAAGGGGTGCAACCGTTAGATGTGGACTCCTAACGCCTCCGAAGAAAACTTCAAAAAACAATAAGCAGGTGCCGGAATATTCCGACACCTGCTTTTTCTAAATGCAATATAATACGGTTTTTGATTGGAAAATCACTTCAAAATCAATGTAGTAGATCCCTGGTTCATCCCCAGAACTTTTCGTATGACTCTCGGATGGTTAAAGGATTTCCGAACCATATTCATAAGTGCCGTTCCGTTACGGTATCCGTGGATCACTTCGATTTCTTTAATCCCTCGGGGCGCTCCGGACACCTTGGCGGTAAGCCACTTTTTCGCTTCTGCTACTTGCATATCGTGAAGGTCCACGGTCATAATCTCATTGGCTTTCAGCCCAAATTCAAACATCTCTCTATTTCCTCGGTTCAATTAATGGAGTCTTCCAGTTTATAGATTTCATTGCCGGCTTTATCGTAAATTGCAATCGGCTCCGAAATCATTAAATCCATGTGTTCGTCCATGTAAGTATCATCCGGTTCTCCGTTTTCACCGATGGCAACTGCATCCAAACAGCACCGGTAACGAAGGCCGTTCCCGTCCACCACATCGGCATAAAGCACCATGACACTGCCGTTTGGAACATGGAACTCTTTTTTCAGCGGATACAGGAAATGTGCGATGCCATCATAGTACGGACTATTCTGCTCCGCGGGAATCGCAAACGAAACGCCATTCTTTGCTGCATCCTGCTGATATCCATATTGGCCTTCTGCGCTGAGATCCACAGGAATCCTCTCGACTTCCCTTCCGTCGATTTCTGCAACAATTTCGACTGACTGGATTTGGAACTTTTCTTTATAATCTACATCTACGGTGACAGTTTCATCGATTGACCAGTTGTATTCCTCTTTTCCCGGTGTGCCCCGAGTAGAACCACACATTTGCACACTGACAGAAGGCATCACATCGTATCTGGGGCTCAGATACCAATCCAGAGCCTGTGCCCGAACAGTTTCTCCATCCACGAGCTTTACCAGGAAAGATTCTGTATCGGTGAACAGCGGAATTTCCGCAGTTGCTGTGAAGTGGTCATCTGCAAAAGTCATGGGGTATTCTCGATCTCCGCAAACCAGGTAGGCTTGCGTGGTTCCCGGTGTGTATTCCTTTGGAATCACGGTGCAGATCACCTGAACGGTATGGCTGTCAACATTGATTTTTCCGTATTCCCAGTCACTTTTGGTCAGCTGATTATCTTCTTTCTCCAGCATGGCATTGACTTGAGAAATTACATTGGAATAGATTTCCTCCGTCCTTTGACTCTGATAATTCAGGCTGTTCTGCAGATTTGTTACCTCCTGTTTCAGTCTTTTGATTTGAATCATGCCAATCACCAAAATGACGCAGACAATTACGGAAAGAATGATTGCAGGTTTTTTCTTCATAAAATCACTTCCTCAATAATTTTTACCCTTGGTACCGAACAGGGATCCAGATTTCACAGTAGCGAGAACAGTTAATTTTCCCATTGCCCTCCTCAAAAGGCCAGTGAATCTGCCATGCAGAATCAGAGCAGCTCCAAGTTGACGGACTTTTCCGTAAAACCAAGCTTTTCATACATCTTTCTGGCGGCAGTATTCCGGGCGTTTACCTGCAATTCCAAGCCGTCGAGATGCTCCTGCTTTGCCTTATCCTTCATAACCTGCAGCAGCTGGGTTCCGATTCCCTGACCACGGTATTCTTCACTTACCGCAAGGTCATCCACAAAAAGCACATCTCTGGTCACCTGCTTGTCAGACTCCACATGACGGTACATAAACGAAAGAAGTCCCACCACGGCACCTCCCTGCTCTGCTACCAGAAGGCGTTTTTCGGAAATCAGCTTTTCAAAGGATTCTCTGGAATAGACCGGATCTGCCGGTTTATAAATATCCGGCCGCCAGTCTACATGAAGCTGCTGCACCTGCTTCATAATCAATTCCACGCTGTCGTAATCAGAAGTTTCCGCACAGCGAATCAAACATTGTTCCATTTTTATCTCCTTCCTATATTCCGTTCCATCAAGAGAAATCAATCTAAGACTTTTTTCATGTAAGACGGTTTGTATTCCACATATCCATGTTTTGGATAAAAGCTGTGAGATTCAAAATATTCTTTTCCACCCAAGTGAACATACACAGTGGTTTTCCCCTGATTCCGGATGTGCGCTTCAGCTGTCTGTAGGAGAGCGGTTCCAATTCCCTGACGCTTGCGGTTAAATTTCACATACAGGCGATGGAGCTTCACTTCGGTTGTTCCGGGAATGGAATTGTAGCCAATGCAGCCAATCACACGATCATTGGCATCCAGTGCAAGCCAAAACATATCACCCGTATCCAGATAATTACCTTGTATATCCAGCAGATCCTCATTTAATCGAGGTGTCCGGCCTAAAGCGTTCTTGGCTTCCAGAACCATGAAGATCATGTCATCCCGATACCTTTCGTTATAGGGGATTATGGTACATCCTTGATATTGAAGAAGAGCATGGGTATCTGTTCCTTCAATCTGAACAAAGCCTAACCGCTGATAGAGGTTGAGTGCCCGTAGATTTTTCTGAAAGCATCCAATCCGGATTGTATGATGACGGAGTATTCCCTCTGTCATAATTTTCCTGATGATATCCGATCCAATACCCATTCCACGGAACTGCGGAAGCAAATGAATTTCTGCAATTTCAATATATCTGTCATGGGCAAAACACTGTACGAACCCCGCAAATTTCTCATTCACTTCAACAACATGAAAATGCTCAAGAAGTTTAAAATCGCTATTAAAATCACTTTTCTGAAATTCTTCATCCCATCCCCATATTTCCTCTACATATGGACGAACAGATTCCGATTTCAGAGCGTAAATCAAATCATGGTCTGTCATTTTAGCTGCACGCAATTTATAATTCATCATATATGTCCCTTTTCCCAAATCATTCGCAATTCCGTTTTCTATGAGATAAGCTTCCCATCTTTCTTACCTAAAAACACAAAAGGCGCAGGCCGAAGCCTGCGCCGTATTTATGCACTCATGCTGACAGGGGTTTTAATAATGCACATTTCGGGCAAAGCTCCTTCTGATTTCATAATATCAAAATACGGATACATAAATCTTTGCCCCTTTCGTTCAATGTGTAGTCATCATATCACCGGCTGCCGGAGGTGTCAAGTGAAGATATAGGCATCCAAAAATCTTTTGCAATCACTGCGACACGGTATAGAGGGAATAAAAGTAACCCTTTTTCTCCATCAGGTCGTCAAATGTACCGGTTTCGACCAGATTTCCGGCTTTCATCGCAATGACCTCATCGTACTGCCGCAGAAGCTGGGCATCCAGAGAGTGGGTAACCACAATTTCTGTGACACCGGTCAAATCCAGCAACGCCTGAGAAACCTGCGCTGCGGTCTTTGCATCGAGAGAAGAAGTGGCCTCGTCCACCAGCAGCAAACTGCTTTTCCTCAGCAGGCTCCTGGCAATGGAAATCCGCTGTTTTTCGCCGCCGGAGAGATTACAGCCGTTTTCACCACAGCGGAAGTCGGTGCCCTTTTGTGCAATCAGCTGAGACAGTCCGGAAAGGCGCATGGCGTTATCAATATCGTTTTGAGGAAAATCCCGGAACATGGTGACATTTTCCAGAATCGTAGCGTTAAAAAGGAAGACATTCTGAGAAATGTGGGATGCCAGAGCATAAAGAGAGCGACTGCTGATGCTCTGCAGCTCATGTCCGTCGCATAGGATCTCTCCGTCGTAGGTGTTTCCACCCATCAACAACTGCAGCAGCGTAGATTTTCCGCAGCCGGATGCTCCTACCAAGGCATAGCGTTTTCCCGCCTCAAAGGTATGGGAAATTTCGTGCAGCACGGGCTTTTCCGGCTCATAAGCGAAAGAAAGATTCCGGAGTTCCAGCCCGGTTTCAAGCACCGGAGGAATATCCTCTCCTTCATCCCGGATGTTTTTCTCCAGATTGTCGGCGGCTTTGCGGATGAGGGCATTGGCAGCCTTCAAATCAGCCAGCTGCAGAGGAATCTGCTGCATTGGTGCCATCACATGGTTAAGCAGCTCAGCAAAGGCGATGACCATGCCAGCAGAAACACCCCGGCCAGTAATGGTGAGATAAGCACCGATGAGCAGAATGCTCACCCGAGCAGCAGCAATACCGCCATCGATGGTGAAATAAAACATCAGGTTTGCCATCCGGCGCTTTTTATCCGCGTTGGCGCATTTGGATACATCTTCAGAAAACAGATTACCCATTTCTTTCTCTGCCTGAAAGGATTTGACCACAGGAAAGCCGGTCAGAAAGTCCTTAAACCGAGCCGTCAGTCCTTCGTTGCAGTCTGATAGTTCCTGTTCGGCTTCAACCAGCTTTTTACTGAACGGCAGAGAAAGCACGAAAAACAAAGAGGCCAAGCCAAGAGCTGCCAGCGTCATGACAGGAGAATACCAGACCATGAGACAGATGGCACAGATTAGTGTCAGAAGACTGTTAAACCCATTGAAAAGATCGCCGACGCCCATCCGGATGGTCTGAGTGTCGTTGGAAACTGCCGAAAGATAGGTCGCAGTATTTTCCCGTCGGAAAGCAGCAATGCTTTTCTGAGAGATTCGGGAAAAAAGGAAACTCTCGTATTGGGCCATAGCCTTAGGAATGCAACGGGATGTTGTAAGCCGATCCAACTGTATAGAGCCAAGATAAAGCAGAAGCATTCCGACAGAAATCATCAGCAGCTGATGAAACGGCAATGCAGCAGGATTTCCGGTGCAGCTATCCAAAAGCTGCTGAATCAGCCAGGCAATTCCCACAGCGCAGGCAGATTCTGCTACCGTGGCAATCATGCCTAAAATAAAATCTCTGGTATTGTTCCGAAAAAAGGAACGATAATATGGGATTAAAGATGGTTTTTTCATGAAATACATCTCCAATATATATATGATTTTTAGTGTTCGGGGAAATTTGATTTATACTCCGTTAATAAACTGCGAGCGCATCCAATGTCTCTGTTGAGAACGGTTTATTTTGAAGCAACTCTCTCATCTGGAATGCTCACTTTATTCAGGCCGCTCTCCGTCAGGCGATATACCGTATCGCAGACCTCAGATATGTATTTTCGGTCATGAGAAATACTGATAATAGCACCCGGAAACCTGTGAAGCAAATCCCGAATAGCACCACCGGAAAGCGGCGAGAAATTCCGGGTCGGCTCGTCTAAAATCAGCACATTATCTCCGCTCAGGATCATTTGCAACAGCAGGATCTTGGCCTTTTGTCCGCCGGAAAGATCGCTGATAGGATGATCCATTTCTTCTGCTGTATACCGAAGCGTCCCCAGAAGGGTACGGATCATGGTGCGTTCCTCTCGGGAACCGGTTTTATCCAGATAATCCACCGGGGTCATGGACAGATCCAGCTCTTCCTCATAATTTTGCGGCATGAAACCTGCCTGAATATCCGTCCGGGCAAGCAGCTCTTCCCATATTTTCCGAAGGAGTGTGGTTTTCCCGACTCCGTTTGCACCCACAATACAGATCTTTTCACTCCCCCGTAAAACCAGATGAATATCTTTCGAAAGTATTCGCTGATGATCTGGTGTCATCAGGCAGGCAAGCTGAAAGTCCAGCACCGTTTTTCCGGCAGGGATTGCTGCTGCATTGGGATTCAACTTGATACTGATAGCCGATTCCATAATCGGCATCTTAGTCATTTCTGCATCTTCTTTTTGAAATCGCCTTTCCAAGGATTTGACGGCGTGCATCTTTTTCTTTAGGAGCCGCCCACCATGGGGATCGCCGCGGGATATAGTTGTCTGAGCGTGCTCCACTTTCTGAGCGATACGCTGGAATTTTTCGTCCCGGATTCGTTTTTCCTTTCGCTCCCAGACCGCCTGCTGTTCCTGTTTAATAAAGTTCTGAGCACGCTGCTCCATATATTCCCGGTAGGGCATCCGAAACACACCGCACCGGCTTTCCTTTTTTCCATAGATTTGTTCCATGTGGATAATGACATTGGCTGTTTTCTCAATCAGAATCTCGTCGTGGGAGATGAACAGCACGATTCCCTTCCAGTGCTGAATCAGCTTCTCCAGCCATTCCAAGGTGGAAATATCGATGTCATTGGAAGGCTCATCCAGCAGCAGGACGGTAGGCTGCGCCATCAAAAGTCGCAGCATCTGTACCTTGATTTTTTCCCCGCCGGAGAGCGTCTTCATTTTCTGCTCACTGTAGAAAATGTCTGGTTGATAGCCTACCTGTGCAGACAACTGCCGCATATGATCATAACTCAGATCATAAAAACCGTTTGCCTCCGAAAAATAGCTGTAAACAGTGCGTTCCTTATCTTTCTGTGGCAGCTCTTGGGGCAAATAGGCAAGAACCTCGTCACCAAGAATCCGTTCTCCCTGCGAATCCACATAATCCTCCACCAGATTGGGAGCATAAATCCATTTGAGCAGCGTGGACTTTCCATTGCCTTCTTCGCCGATGATAACTGCCTTGTCTCCCGGGTTCAGCGTAAAGGAGAAATCGCTCACCAGCGTTCGCAGGTCTTTTCTATGATTAAAACTCACATTTCTAACTTGTAACATATAGCCTCCTTGTTGTCGGTCGCCGAAACAAGAAAAAAGTGCCTGTTTTCTAAGCCGAAAACAGGCACAGCAATACATACAATATACCCTTCCCATAAGGATGGCAATCGTGTGCAAAAACTAGTATCTCATTCGGCATAACAAATCAGCCTCGAGACAAACAAATTTTGTCCGAAGCAACTTATGTTTACTGATGAAATACTTAGTTGGACATTTCACACCTCTACGCCAAAGCGCCCTTCATAGAAAGTAAAGTCAGCATATCACATTTTATGAAATAAGTCAAGGCATCCTTACCACATTGTACCAGCACTGTCCCAGGAATCCTGCGACCGGGACAGTGCGTTTCGGAAATTATATTCAGCTGCGTTCTTCTGACTGTCGGCTTATCTTTGTTGATAGAGCACTTCGGATTGATAGGCCCATTCCCTTCCTTTATACCATTGTTATAAAAATCCCCTGGTATGACGCCTGCGGCAGAATTGTCAATGGTGGCGGACGGGGATTCTTTTTTTATTCAGGGAAAGTGTGAAATGCGTCCTGAAAGCAAAAACCTCCGGCTTAGCCGGAGGTTTTGTATTTGGTCTAATTACATTGCTTCAGATTTATCTTCTACATAGTACTGCGCCTGAGCGTTCCACAGCTCTGAGTACTTTCCGTCCGAGTCGGCCAGCAGCTGCTCGTGAGTTCCCTGCTGAATCACCGCACCGCTGTCAAACACGGCAATTTCGTCGCAGAACTTGCAGCTGGACAGTCGGTGGCTGATGTAGATGGCTGTCCGGTCACCGGAAATCTCATTGAACTTGGAGTAGATTTCTGCTTCTGCGATTGGGTCCAGTGCCGCAGTGGGCTCATCCAGAATGATGAAGGGTGCATCCTTATAAAGGGCTCTTGCGATGGCGATTTTCTGGGCTTCGCCGCCGGAAATTTCTACACCGGATTTTTCCAGATCCTTATACAGATAAGTATCCAGTCCCTGCGGCATTGCTGCAAGCCTTTCGCCAAATCCTGCATCGATCAGCGCTTTTCGTACCCGTTCCCTGTCGTATTCCTGAGAACCTGCTACATTGGCACCCAGGGGCTGGGAAACCAGCTTGAAGTCCTGGAAGACAACGGAGAAAATCTGGATATAGTCGTCGTATCTGTATTTCCGGATGTCAATGCCATTAAGTAGGATCTGGCCCTCCTGCGGATCATAAAGGCGGCACAGAAGCTTAATAAATGTGGATTTTCCACTGCCGTTTTCTCCTACTACAGCCAGACGAGTGCCTACATTGAATTTCATATTCACATGACGAAGTGCCCAGTTTTCACTGCCCGGATATTGGAAGGAAACATCCTTAAATTCCACCTGATACTGCCGGTCAGAGCGTTTTTCTGTGGTCAGACTGCCCTGATACATCTTGTTGGGAATTTCCAGGAAGGTATAGATGTCATCCATGAAAGGCACATTGCTTCGCAGAAGCCCCAGTCCTTTCATCAGTTCCGAGAGGTTTCTGGACAGCGCGGTGACTGCGCCCACATACTGGGTGATGGAACCGACTCCGAAGGCACCGGCCCATGCTTTCAGGCAGACAAATATATACACCATACCCATGAGAAGTGCTTCCATACAGGCTCCTGCTGCTGCCCAGATTCCCATTGGGCCGGCTGCACATTTGGCATACGGGCCTCCCGGAACAAAGGTCTTGTTCTGTTCCAGATACCACTTTGAAATTTTCTGCTGATTGTACATCCGAATATCTGCGGCAGCTTTCGGGCGCTCTGAAAGAAGCATATAATTGCACAGTCGGTTTCCGAAAGTGGCAGTTTCTGAAAGCGCTGCATGGCTGGCGCTGCTCTTGGTGTTGCAGAAGGAACTGAGTATCGTTGCCAGAAAAAGGACTCCAATAAACAGCAGTACAAATACAGGATGGTTCAGAAATCTCATGCTTCCATCGGGAACACTGCGGGTAAAAAGGCTGACTGTCAGTGCGACAGCACTCAGAATTCCCGCAATGCCGGTTACTGCTTTTTCCAGAACATCCATGAGAACATAAAGACCCCAACACGACCAGTTTTCGTTTCCGCGGATCTTGCCTAAAAGGTCGCGAACCTCAGCTTTATCCACATCTTCATAATCCATAGCAAGAAGCTTATCTGTATAAACCTTCTGGCGGCTGAAAATGAAGTGGTTCTGCATTTTAATATCCCACATATGCAGCGCCTGCCGAATTACGCCCAATACCAGCGCACTGCCAAGGGATCCCAGCACCAGAGGCCAAAGCACCTCCGGGCGGCGCAGTCCTGCAAGCTCGTTGATGATCTGGGCAGAGAACCAAATTGCAATGTACGGTAAGACAGCAGTAAAGGTATGGGAGAATATAATGGAGCTGATCAGACCGGGAAATTCTCGGTGCATCAGTTTATACGCTTTGCGGGTGCTGATGACGGTTTCTTTTAAGGTTACTTTTTTGCTCATACAAACTCCCTCCCCTCCTGATAATATCTTGCCTGCACTTCAAAGAGTTTTGCATAACCTCCGCCCATGGCAAGCAGCTGCTCATGGGAGCCTTCCTCTTTGATGCATCCGTCCTCCAGGAAGAGGATGCGGTCACAGAATCGGGTTGAAGCCAGACGGTGGCTGATAAAAACAGCGGTTTTTCCGGCGGTCATCTGATTGTATTTCTGATAAATATCGTTTTCGGCCAGCGGGTCCAGAGCGGCAGTCGGTTCATCCAGAATGAGAAACGGTCCATCCTTATAAATGGCTCGGGCAAGCATCATTCGCTGGGTCTGACCGCCGGACAGACGCACACCATCCAGAAAGATTTCCTTGCCCAGATGGGTATCCAGTCCCTTGGGAAGCTCTGCGACTGTTTTTGTCAGACCTGCTTTTTCAATGCAAGTCTTTACTTTGCTGATATCGATACCCTCGTAATCCTGGGCTACCGTTTCGGCAACTGTCAGATCGGGTATGGAAAAGTCCTGAAATACCGCAGAAAACAGCATATAGTATTCTCTCCGGTCAAAATTCCGGATGTCCTGCCCGTTCAGAGTGATTCGTCCCTGGGTTGGGTCATACAGACCGCACAGGAGTCTGACCAGTGTGGTTTTACCGGCTCCGTTCAGTCCGACGATGGCCAGCTTCTCGCCGGGATGGAGGGTCAGATCCATTTTGTGGATAATCTCTTTTTCAGAACCTGGGTACCGGAAGGACACCTGTTCCATCCGCAGTTCGTACCGGTCTGCTTTCGGGATCTTGGCACCATCTTCGAATCGGAAAAGTTCCGGCAGATTCAGATACTCGAGAACAGCGGACAGTGCCAGGGTTTCCTTGCGAAGTTCGTTGCAGGATGAGAGAATTCCGGTGACCCATTCAGAAAAGCCGGTGAACGCTGCAAAATACAGCAAAAACTGGGACACAGGCATTCCTGTTGTGAGCAATAAATGAATCAGATACAGATAAGCGATGCCATTGCGCAGAAAGGCCATTACCAGATCCACCACGGCTCCCCAGAAGCTGATTGCATCTCTCGTGGCGATCAGCGCATCATAGGCGCTGCAGGCTTTCTCACGCAGTTCCTTCAGCCATGGCACCAGACCAAAAATTCGGATATCCTTGGCAGTTTCGGGTGATTCCATGATTTGCCGCAAATAGTTGATTTTGGAGTAATGCTCTGTAAATTCATTCCGATGGTCATACTGCCAGTTGCTGCATTTCATATTCACAAAGAAACTGATCGCCGTTGTCAGAATGACAGCTGCCAGCAGAATGGGATTCATTCCGGACAGCAGGAGCAAATACAGGACAAAGCACAAAATGTTTTGAAGCAGCTCCTGCAGGGTGACAAAAATATGTTCCTGAGGCTCATCGTTGTTCCATCCGGTCTGGCAGGCTCTGTCATAAAGCTTTTTCATCTGAGGGTTTTGAACATTGGGATAGGATGTCGTGCAGGCCTTTTCGTTCAGAGCAGAGCCTATTTTGGAGCGTACCAGAATCCGTCCGAACATCATGTTTTTATCTGCATACTCCCGTAGGCCGCTCATAACAAGAAGCAGCAGCGTAAAACAGCCGATGGTTGCCAGCAGTACAGGAACAGAACCATGACTTTCCACAATCCGAAGTACCGCCGGGGTAAACAGCAATTGCGCAACATTCTGCATGACCAGCAGTGCGGCATATGCAATTCCCAGAAAAATGACACTCTTATGGTGGAGCCATGCCTGACTTAGCATAAAACGCAGGACTTGCCACAGGCTGTATTTTGGTTTTTCCTTGATTTTCATTTATCTTCACCTCTTGGCGATACTCTATCACAAAAAATCGTCCCCGGGTGATTTCGGGGACGAATCGTTCAATTTGGGGGACGAACGGCGGGCAGTGCCCGCAGACAATGCGTGACGAAGCTGGTTTGTATTCGTCACACCTTTGGGTACCGCTCGATTCGTTACACACAATACACTCAGGGATTTAAATGGTGGGCAGTGCCCGCGGACAATGCGTGACGAAGCTGGTTTGTATTCGTCACACCTTTGGGAACCGCTCGATTCGTTACACGCAATACACTTAGGGATTTATACGGTGGGCAGTGCCCGCGGACGATGCGTGATGAAACTGGTCTGTATTCGTAACGCCCTTGGAAAACGCTCGGCTCGTTACATTTGCGGAATCAGAATTTCAGTTGTGAATGCCCCGTCCTCAGAGTTGCGGCTCAGGTATCCATCCAGCCGGTCGATGATGTTGTCAATCCGCACGAGGCCGAAACCGTGGCCCTCCCCCTTGGTGGTGTGGAAGAGCTTTCCTGTTTTCACCATCTTTTTCACGGCGGTGAAATTGGTGAAGGATATGTAAAGCTGAGTTCCTTTCATATCCATGTAAACCCGGATCAGCCGCTGATCTTCCGGCAGAGCGAGGCTTGCCTCAATGGCATTGTCAAAGAGATTTCCGATGATGCAGCAAAGATCCAGCTCGGACATTTTGAGCTTGACCGGGATATGAGCATCCACCTGCACGGGGATTTTTTTGGACTTTGCAAGGGAGATTTTGCTGTTCAGGATGGCATCTGCCATGGAATTTCCGGTTTTGACAATGGTATCCACGGTGTTCAGGTCTGTGTCCAGCTCGTCAAGATAGGCCTTGATGCCCTCCATATCGCCGTTGGCTGCCAGCACCTTCATCATCTGGATATGGTTGCGGTAGTCATGCCGCCAGCCGCGGATCTGGCGGTACATATTGTCCACTTCCTGATAGTGGGTGTCGATCAGCTCCCGCTGATAGGCAGCGATCTGCTTGTCAATCTGTTTTGAAAATAGGGACATAGCGATTCCTTCTTATGTATGTTGGATGATGGCTCGGTTCAGCGGTTCATATGCGCCTCTTGGCAGGGGCAAAACAGAACCGTCGGACAGATGCACCTCTTGTTTTGTGACCCGGCGGATGAATTTCAGATTCAGAATCAGCCCTCTGCCGACCCGGAAGAACCGTTCGTCCAGTTCCCTTTCCAGCTCTGCCAGCGAGCGCTTTACGGTGTAATCCTGCTTTGCATGGACGGTAACATAGTTTTTCAGAACATCCAGATAGCGGATTTCGTGCATGGGAATCCGGACCATTTCTCCGGATAATTCCAGATTCAGGAATTTTTCGTTCTGCTTCATCTTTTCCAGTGCCCGATCCAGAACTGTACAGAGCTTTTCTTCGCTCACCGGCTTCATCAGATAGTGCAGCGCGGCAACCTCGTACCCTTCTGCAATATAGTCGGAATATCCGGTGATGAACACGATCTGCACGGTTTCGTTTTCCTGCCGGATGCGCTTTGCCATGGTGACTCCGTCCATCTTTCCCATTTCCACATCCAGCAGCAGAATGTCAAAGTTTTTATTCTCTGCATAGTGAAAGAGGAAACTTTCGGCTGAGGAAAATACTTCTGTTTCTGCATTTAGTCCCCGGGCAGCAGCCCAGTGGGCTGCAATTTGTCTGACAAACTGCGCATCAATATCGCTGTCGTCGCAGATTGCTATGTGCATATCTTCACCTTCTCGTCGTTTGTGCTTATTATACCGAATCCGAAGCGCAGATGCAAGAAAGTTTGCGAAGATGGCATTTGCGCATTAGAAAATCCCCAATGTGTCAGATTCAAACACATTGGGGGTTCTTTTCGCAAAAGGGGTTAAACAAGGCCTCGTTCAACACGGATTATCTGCGCTTTTCAAAATGGAAGGTCTCTTTGATGGATTCTGCGGCTTTTTGCTTCAGAATGCTCATTTTGATAAATACACGCTGCAGCACATAATCGATGGGAAGCGTCAGAAGCAGCAGCGGCGAAAGAATCAGCGCACTGTTGTAGTCAAGACGGGCAATCTGGAACCATCCGGGAATAAAGATGACAGCCAGAACAAATGCCGTTCCCATTAAGCCGAACAGAGTTGCGTGCCATGCATTCATGGGCTTGCACACACGGTACAGCATCAGATAGGATGCAAATGCATACAGGAAGAAGCTGACTGTGGAGGCAAGCTCGGTTTGAATATGGAATGCATTTGCAAACAGGATCGACCACTCTACCAGTATTACCGCAGTCAGTCCGGCGGGCAGCGCACGGAACAGCACATTTCGCAGGAACTTTCCCTGAACGATTTCCTCGTTGGGCTCCAGTGCAAGGAAGAACGACGGTACGCCGATCATAAGCGCCGAAATCAGAGAAATCTGCGCAGGCTTCATCGGATACAGGGAAACGGAAACCAGACTGATCAGGGACAGAATGAAGGAGAAAATGTTCTTTACCAGGAACAGCGATGCAGAACGCTCGATATTGTTGATGACTCTTCGGCCTTCTGCAACCACATGGGGCATTCCGGAAAAATCAGAATCCAGCAGAACCAGATCCGATACATTAGCAGCAGCCTCGCTGCCGGAGGCCATGGCGATGCTGCAGTCGGCATCCTTCAGGGCAAGAACATCGTTGACACCGTCTCCGGTCATAGCGACGGTGTGACCGGACTTTTTCATGGAACGAATCAGAAGACGCTTCTGATCCGGGGTCACTCTGCCGAATACCGTGTATTCCGATGCGGCTTTTATAATTTCGTCATCAGAATCCAGAGAAGAGAGATCGATATAGCGATCTGCGCCGGAAATGCCGGCCTTTTCCGCTGCCATTGCGGCGGTTCTGGGATTGTCACCGGAAATCACCTTGATGGTGACACCCTGGCTTTCAAAGTATTCAAATGTTTCCTTCGCCTTGGGACGGATGGCATTGGAGAGCGTAACCAGTGCAAGCGGCGTTACCATTTCGCCCAGCGTGCCATGATCAAAGATGTCATCCTCGCTGTCCACATCATAGGCGTAAGATGCAAAGAGCAGCACGCGCTCGCCCTGAGAGGAATGCTCCGCAATCAGATTCTGCAAATCTTCGGTGCTTTCCTTCAGAAGCATCTCCGGAGCACCCAGAATGTAGGCATCCCCGGGGCTGAATTCAGCGGCACTGTATTTGGTGGCAGAAGAGAAGCCTTTGATCCTGATTGCCATGCGATCCGGCTGTGCGTCTGCCCAGTGTGCCTTTAATGCCTTCATGGTTTCGTTGTCGGCATTCATGGAGTAAACAAAATCAATGATTTGCGTTTCCCACTCGTCCAGAGCGTCATTGGGAAGCGGGATCACCTGCTGCACATTCATCTCCGGTTCGGTAATGGTACCGGTTTTATCCACGCACAGGACATCCACCCGTGCCAGCGTTTCGATGCATTTCATGTCATGAACAAGTGTCTGCTTTTTCGCAAGGCGCATGGTACTGGCCACCAGAGCAACACTGGTCAGCAGATACAATCCCTCCGGGATCATGCCGATGACGGATGCGGCGGTATTTTCCACACTGACTTTTTCCGGAAGCATCAGGATTTTGTGCTGATTCCAGAACATCAGAATTGCAAATGGAATGATGATAATGCCAATAGCCTGAATCAGCCGGGTAAGGGACTTCATCATACCGGGCTGCTGCTTCTTTTTGATTTTCTTGGCATCTTTGGACAGCTGCGCTGCAAACGAATCGTTGCCAACCTTATCCAGCCTTGCCTTGGCTTTGCCGGAAATGACAAAGCTTCCGGATAGCAGCACATCGCCGGGCTCCTTTTTGATTTCGTCTGATTCGCCGGTAACCAGCGATTCGTTGACGGTGAGTTCTCCGCTGTACACGATGGCATCTGCACAAATCTGATTTCCGGCATCGAAAATAACAATGTCATCCAGCACCAGCTGATCGCTGGGGATATGCTCTCGCCGCCCGTCACGAATGACAACGGTTTCCGGGGCGGTCACCAGTTTCAGCTGATCCAAGGTGCGCTTTGACTTCAGCTCCTGGACAATACCGATGATGGTGTTGACAAATACAACAACCAGAAATGTCAGGTTGTTGTAAGAGCCTTCGTACAGCAGAACAAGGGCCAGAATGAAGAAAATCAGATTGAAATAGGTGAAAATATTGGAGCAAATGATTTTCTTTGCAGTCATTGAGGACTCGTCATTTGCGACATTTACAAGCCCGTCTGCAATTCTGGAATCTACCTGCTCCTGGGTCAGGCCTTTGGAAATATCCGGGTCGTACCGCTCATATTCTATCTCTTTTTGTTCATTTGAAGTTTTGCCCTTGAATATTGCGTTTTTTATGCTTTCTATGTAATCTCTCATGCCAATCTATTCACTTTCCTCCAGGCATCACAGCCACAGCTGTGTATTTTCTGATTGCTGTAAACGGTGCTTTAAGCAGCAGATGATCAATTGAATTCATCTGCAAAATGATTGCTTGAAGCACGGGCAATGTCTGCCTTATATTGCAGTGTGTTCTGACAAAAGCATACTGCATTCAAAAAATATATGCAATGGGCAATGCCGGTGTATTGCCCAATCCTGTGATTTAGAAGCTGCGGGCCCAACCACTCAAGCGGATTTGGGTGCGCGCATACATAGATATTGTACATCAAATGTCAACCGCAATCAATTCGTATATTTTCTTCGTTTTGTATTGGTTTTCCTGATATTTACGGAATAAACCCCAAAAAAGACTGAGGGCAGAGGAAAATTTCCTCTGCCCTCAGCAATCAATTTTAACAAATCTTAAGATTTACCTGCTTTCTGCAGTACCTCCTGCAGTGCAGCCAGTTCCTGTGCGTCGCGGCTGCTGTCCAGCAAATTCAGTGCATCCTTGGCATACTGCCAGTCTGCATCGCTGCCGGACTTCTCTGCCCGGTCGAACAGAACTTCTGCCAGTGCATAACCGGAGCGAACCAGCGGGTGATCTGCACTCAGTGTGCCCTCTGCTTCGGCAATCAGACGGAACTTGCTGTTCACCATGTCAGCCAGCAGAGCACTCATAGCGGCACCAGACTCCCCTGCCCGCTCATCAATGCCCTGGTAAAGCATCTGTCCCACAAATCCAAGGGTAGCGGAAGTATACCAGTTGCCGTCAAACTTGTTGGGGTTGGCTGCCGGATCGGTGACCGGAGAGTTGATCTTGTTGGTCAGATAGACGACAACCAGATTTTCGTCGGGATCGATCAGCGTCAGTGTGCCGGTCCAGCCCTGGTGACCGATGGTATCGTTGGAAGATTGGGTTCCGAAATACCATGCACGCTTCTTTTCGGCCTCACGCCACCAGCCCAGACCCCAGTTTGCGGCGTCTTCCTTTTTAGGAGCGGTGAAGGTGTCCATCACATTGCGGTCAAAGAATCTGTGCTCACCGTATCCGCCGCTGAGCATAACGGAAGCCAGCTTGGCAAGGTCGGTGGCGTTGGCGAACATACCGGCATGACCGGAAACGCCGCCCATTGCGTAATAGGCCTTTTCGTCGTGAACCTGGCCCTGGAGTGTATCGGTGCGTACTCCGGTGAAGGAAACAGCTCCGTCACGGGTGTTGCCGTTCAGCTCGGTGGCTGCGCAGTCTTCGGGCTTAAAGCCGCTGAGCAGCGGATTGTAGGTCACATGAGCCAGACCCATGGGCTGCCAGAAGGTTTCAGACAGGAATGTCTGCAGATCCTTGCCTGTTACTTTCTCAATCACAAAGCCCAGAAGCATATAGTCCACATCGGAGTAGACGGTTTTGGTTCCCGGCTTGTACATCAGCGGAGTCTTGAAAATGGATTTCAGTGTGTTCTGGCGGGTTTCGCTGCTGCCATCACTGCCGGAGTACAGGACATTTTCTACACCGGGAGCGGTCTTCTGAATCGTCTGATCAAAAGCATCGTTGTGGTACTGAGGATCGGCGGGGAAACCTGCCTGATGGCGCAGCACATCCCGGATGGTAAGCTCGGATTTCCACTGCTTGACGACTTCCAGCTCAACAGGATCGGAGTCTGCAAAGGAGATGGCGATGGTATCATCCACGAATTCCTGACCCAGCAGATCAGCAATACGGCTGTCCAGATCGATCTGACCCTGGCTTACCAGATACTGCAGAGCGTAGTTGACCGAATACATCTTTGTGTTGGATGCAAGATCGTACAGGGTGTCGTTGGTTACAGCGGGGCTGTCGGTTTTGGATGTTCCGTCGGGATTATAGGCGTTTACGGTGCCCCAGGCGTTCTGATATACCAGTCGGCCATCCTTGACGATTGCCATCTGTGCACTGGTGAAACCATGCTCCACATCCGATTCGACGATGCTGTCGATGGTATCCAGAACGGTGGAATCAATGCCGACCTCTTCCGGAGTTCCTTCCAGAACAACGGGATACGGAATGTTCACCTTCACAGCTTCGTCCATGCTGCCGGGCTGAATATTGCTCAGCTGAATGGTGTTTGCCCCATCCAGTGTATATTCGGAGATATCCACTTCCCAGGTCTGCCCTGCTGCCATGGTGCTGGTGTCGATGGGCTGGTTGTTTACAAACAGAGAGAAGCCTGTGACTCCTTCTGCGGGAGTAATATACAGCTTGCCCTGACCGTGGTAGGTCGTAAAGGTATACATACCGTTCAGAGCCAGAGTGTCGTCGATGTAGCCTGCCCAGTTGGGGAATGTCAGTTCGTTCTGCCAGGTTGCCTCCGGGAGTGTAACGGACTGCACGGCGACGGTTGCTTTTCCGCTTTCAGAGAATGTAGGGGCAGCATTCTGGCTGGGTTGTGTCGTTTCCCCAGCGGTGGAACCAGCAGGAGCGGAAGTGCAGCCTGCCATCATGGTGCCTGTCATCATAAGAGCAGCCATGGTCAGGGCGCAGCCCTTTTTCAGGTTATGGCTTGATTTCATCTTTAGTAATCCTCCTTGCAATTGCATTGGATGCCGGCAAATGCGCACTGCCGGCACTTGTTGCGGTGGTGAAGGCCTTCTTTATGGCAATCATTGTATTCACAGTCGTACTTCGTGTCAACGATTCAAGAAGCCTTTGGTATATTGTTTCGGCTTTTGGTGAAACAATACTGCAATTGGCGATTATTTATGAAATGTTATATTGTGAAACATGATTCTTTGTTAAAACTGCTAATTGCCGCAATATTGTCCTGTTTCGATATGTTTTTTGGAAATAAAGTGCAGAAGAGCCGGTATTTTATGTTTGCCTGGGACAAAAATAACGCAGAGCACCCCAAAAGGACGCTCTGCGTTTGGTAAGGATCTAAAAGAAGCCGATGATTTGCAATATCACTTAAAGTGATGCCGGAGAAATGGTAAAACCAAGGTGGTATGCTTTCTTGGACAGGCAGAAATCGCTCTGCGGACGAGCACCCCAGGTATTGTCTCCGCCGACACCGCATACATCCGAAAGCAGCTGCAATACCACTTTGTTGGAAGACGGCAGTTCAAAAGGATGCAGCGCATTTTCCAGTTCGTGCTGGGTATAGGGCAAGGCGCGCAGCGCAAAGGGCGTTTCACCCTCGAATTTCAGACCGCCGCTTGTGAACCAACGGGTTTCGCACCGCAGTCCGCAGGCCTGAGGGGTCATGTAGGGTGTGACAGCGTTGACTGCCTGAAAGCTCCAGCGGCTTCTCCACACGCCCTCCAGACGATCGGGAGCCGATTCATCAGGTCCAAGTCCGTCGTATTCGATAGCTCCGTTTTCTGCAAAGGAAACAAACTGTGCGCCGAATACAAAGGGCGTTTCCATGCCATCGGGAAGCATACAGTCCAGCTCGACCCGAATCTTTTGTCCTTTTTCAAAATGATACCGGATGGAACACGGGATACTCGGTGTGGTGGGAAGCATAACAACAGTGCTGACGATCACAGCAGAGCCGGATTCATATACAGAAAATGCCTCCGGTTTCTGATAGAGTTCTGCACCCTTCCACATATTTTTTTCAAAGGGCCAGAAGCTGGCTGAATCATTGGATACCGGTGCCCGCCAGAACACCGCCGAAGGAGATGTGGAGAGCCACTCTTTTCCGTTTACACGCAGACTGCACAACCGGCACTTTGCCTTGGAAAACAGAACGCTGATTCCGGAAGTACGGATTCCCAGATGTTCACCGCCATCTATCACAGTCCAGCCACTGTCTGCCTGGGCCTTTGTCCGCAGGGTGTGCTGGGCAAATGCAAGCTCATGCCCTGCCTCGGCCCAGGGACAATCCTCTTTCAGTCGGACGGAGACATTTACCCACACTTCGCCTGTCTCCGGGAGTCTGGCGGTCCACGGAATCACGACCTTACTCAGCGGCGGGCACGGAATGGAAAGCGTTTCGTTTGTATACTCGCCGTTGGGAGTCTGTACAGAAATATGCAGGAGGAACTGGGACAGATCAGTAAAGAGCAGTTTATTTTCCAGCTCGATTCCCTGCCGGACAAAACGAATGTTGCAGGGACGGTATGCTGCCTTTACAGCGCTCAGCTTTGGAGAAGGCGTTCCGTCGGCGAATAGCAGTCCATCCGCGCAGAAATTACCGGTGTTCGGATGATCCCGGAAATCACCGCCGATATGAAGTACTCCGTCCTTTTGAATCTGCTGATCGATCCAGTCCCAGACAAAGCCGCCCTGATACTGGGGATACCGCTCCTCAAGAGCAATATAGCGATCCAGAGATCCGCAGGAGTTACCCATCGCATGGGCATATTCCACCTGAATCCAGGGCTTATCCGACTGGATGAGCAGCTGCTTTTCAACCCGGTCCGCCGGCCAGTACATGACGGAGTGCAGGTCTGATGTGCCGGGGTATCTGGGGTCCGGAATAATGCCTTCGTATTGAACAGGCCGCGTGGAATCCCACCGACGCAGCAGATTGGACATTTCGTACAGCGTTTCACCGCCGCCGGATTCGTTGCCGCAGCTCCAGAGTACGATAGACGGATGGTTTTTATCCCGGCGGAACATACTTCCTGCCCGGTCGAAAACTGCCTGTTTCCACTCAGGCACACCATCCGGTAGATGCGGAAGCTCCTGCCCCGGCTTTTGGCGGATGCCGCTCCAGGTTCCGTGGGTTTCCAGATTCACTTCATCGATCATATACAGACCGATTCGATCACAGATCGCATACCATTCACTTCTGTTGGGATAATGGCTCGTACGCACGGCATTGATGTTGTTTTGCTTCATCAGCCGTGCATCCCGCTCCATCTCTTCTGCCGTGACAATGCGTCCGTGCTGGCTGTTCCACTCATGGCGGTTGACACCGTGGAATACCAGCCGCTTTCCGTTCAATTTGAGGATGCCCTCCTCAATGCAGATGGTGCGAAAGCCCACGCTCTGGCAGCAGGTTTCAACCAGGGTTTCACCCTGCATAAGACGCAGATTCAGTGAATACAGATGGGGGTGTTCCGCACTCCAAAGCAACGGATTGCAGACAGTCGTTTCCAGTCGGGCACATCCGCCTGTGACAGGTGCATCCATGGTCACAACCGGCTGCGCCTCCGGTGACAGCAATTCTGCAACCACACGATCTGCACAGCCGCTGACGGTAACGGACGCTGTCAGCAGGCCATCCATATTCGCCTGGATATGCAGATCTTCCATATGACTGCTGGGGCAGCACAGCAGCTTGACGCTGCGGAAAATGCCCCAGAACCGCCAAAAGTCCTGATCTTCCAGCCAGCTTCCGGATGCCCAGCGATATACCTCAACCGCCAGAAGGTTCTCACCCGGGCGCAGGTGTCGGCTTAAATCAAATTCTGTGGGGGTAAAGCTATCCTCGCTGTAGCCGATGCGTTCTCCGTTGCAGAAAACGGTAAACGCAGGCTCAACACCCTCAAAGCGGATGCGCACAGACTCCCCTGCCCAATTGTCAGGCAGCTGAAAGGATTTTACATACTGTCCCACAGGGATTTCTTTCGGAAGCTCCCCCGGAATGATTTGCTCTTTTCCGTCCCAGGGATAGGCGGTGTCGACATACTGAGGAGGCTCGCCGTATCCGGACAGATTGATATGTGCCGGAACGGAAATTTCCTCCCAGTCGGACGAAACCTGGGCATTGCGTGCAAATTCAGTATTACGCTCCGGCAGGTCTGCATAATAGCGGAATTTCCATTTGCCGTCCAGAAGGATGATTCTGGGGTGTTCCTCCTGGGCATAGCAGGTAGTGTGATCAGAATGGGCAGTCAGCCGATTCTGTGAAAAACAGGATGGATTTTGTAACAACTCTCGCAGTTCCATATGGAATTCCTTCCTCCGTTCATATTTGCATCAGGAAAGCTGTCTTCCCCGAATTGAATTTCTGCTCACAGTGTATCATACTACCATTGCAAGCTCAACTTCTAATTTTCGATATTTATACATTTCATCCTCGCCGTTTTGTATCAGACACAGGCTCATATGAGCCTTGCAGCACCATGATATCCTGGATTTGCGAGATCTGATATAAAACAGGCGGTACTCAGCGAAAAGGCCAAGTACCGCCAGGAATTTACTATATAGATATTCTAAGGAAGGTGTAGGATCAGTGGTTTACGACAAAGTCCCCGACAACCCGGTTGAATTTCTCCGGCTCCTCCCAGAACAACATATGGCCGGAATCCTTAAAGAATTCTGTCTTTGCGCCCTCAATATGTTCGCCGACCCAGGCACTGCCCTGCCAGGGAAATACCTTGGAATTGCGGGCCACGCAGACCAGAGTGGGAAGCTTGATCTGAGGAATAAAGTCCCGCCAGTCCAGATTGGTGTGATCACGCATGATCTCAATGCGGACATAGGGCGGGCACTTGGAGATTTCGTCTGTAATGTATTTGGCATCTTCAGCAGTGGGCGTGTGATTCAGGCACGCACCAACGAGACCCTCTGCAGCGCCCCGGGGATTGTACTTGATGTCATAGCAGGTGCGGATGAACATTTCCGCATCATAGCATCCGGTCTGGCCCCACTGCCAGTCAGGACCGGTGTACTGGGCAGGAGACTGATCGACGCACACAAGGCCGCTGATGCGGTGGTTGCCGAACAGCTCAATGTAGCTCCACAGAATGGAAGCGCCCATAGACCAGCCCAGAACGGTGACATCTTCCAGATCCAGATAGTCCAGCAGATTCTTGACATCCATTGCATAGCGGGAAATACGGTGAGAATGCATCACCTTTTCGGATTCGCCGTGGCCACGCATATCCATGCAGATGACCTTGCAGGTCTTGCTCAGCTGCTCCACATTATGCTTCCAGAAGTTCGTGGTGCAGGTCCAGCCGGGCAGCATAAACAGAGGACGACCCTCGCCGTGAACCTCGTAATAGATTTCTACATTGTCGTTGGTTTTGAATGTTGCCATTGATATGTACTCCTTTCCGTTTTGAGAAGATGATATTTATTCTCTGCGCATGGTCATGCCGATGCGTATTAGACGAAACATTCGCTCTGCAGCGTCTGCAAACAGGGTTTCTCCGTGAGTCATGGCCTGTTCCAGAGGCATCGGAGCATTCACGATGGAGAAAACAGAGTCAATGCCGCAGGAATAAACCGCTTCTGCTCCTTGTCCTATACAGCCGGTAATGGCTACTGCGGGAATCTGCCGCTTTTTGCAGTACCGTCCAACACCGGAAAGTACCTTGCCGTAAGCAGACTGCTCATCCACTCTGCCCTCGCCGGTCACAACAAGATCGACCCCGTCCAGAGCCTCTTCAAAATTCAGAATTGAAAACACGGTTTCGATTCCGGGAACGATTTTTGCCTGTGTAAACGCAAGAAACGGCACAGAAAATCCGCCGGCAGCACCTGCGCCTGCCATGCGGGAATAGTCCGTTCCTGTGAGATCCTTCAGAATTTCTGCATAATGCTTCATGCCTGTATCCAGTTCTTCTGCAATCTCCGGGGAGGCTCCTTTCTGAGGGCCGTATACATACGCAGAACCGTTTGGCCCGGTCAGAGGGTTATTTACATCGCACAAGATGGTGATGTCTGCTTCCTTCAGCTCAGGCATCAGGCCGGACAGGTCAATATCTGAAACACGCTTCAGGTTCTTTCCAATAGGTTCCAGCACATTCCCGTCTGTATCCAGAAAACGCGCACCCAGTGCAGCAAAAACACCCATGCCGCCGTCATTGGTGGCACTTCCGCCGATGCTCAGCAGAATTTTCCGGGCACCCTTTTGCAGTGCATTCTGAATCAACTGTCCTGTGCCATAAGTGGTGGTCAGCAGCGGATTGCGGCGTTCCGGCGGGACGAGCGGCAGTCCGGAAGCGGCTGCCATCTCAATGACTGCGATATTCCCCGGAGCCGTGGCATACTGAGCCTGAACCGAGTCACCCAGCGGGCCGGTTACCGTACAGATTTCATAGTGCCCGTGCAGAGCACCGGCAAGTGCATCCACTGTGCCTTCGCCGCCATCTGCCATAGGCAATGAAACGATCTGGCAGTCGGGAAAAATTTTTCTGGCGGCCGCAGTCAGCAGCTCGATTGCCCGGGCGGAGGGAATGGAACCCTTAAAAGAATCCGGCGCGAATAACAGTTTCATAATGGAGCACTTCCTTGTTCTGTGATGATTGTCTACTTGCTTCTATTTTACACCAATTTGTCAAAATTTCAATTTCGGTTTATTTATTCTTTGTAAGATAAGTAAAACGGAGCACCTGCAATGCACACTACAGCCCCAAAATGCAGCAATCTGCATATATCATACGAACTTGCCCAAGCGGCCTTTCCAATTGACAATTTTTCCGAAAAAATGATATAATGCACCCAGATTAGACGAAACAGGAGGCTGCTTATGAACAAAGAATTTTTTTACGATATGATTGCAACCGAGTCTGTGAGCGGATCTGAGATTCGGCTCCAGAAGAAGATTGCCTCTTATATGAAGGAGCATGGTGTCTCCACACAGACCGACTGTACCGGAAATGTGATCTGCTCCATCAACGAATCCAGCCCTTTTAAGGTGCTGCTCTGCGGTCACGCAGATGAAATCGGTTTCCGTGTTACCCACATCACGGATCAGGGCTATCTGCGGGTGGCAAAAGCCGGCGGTGTTCCCATCAACCTTGCCCCCAACAAGCGGGTCACGGTTCTGGGCCGCAAGCGCATCACCGGTGTCATGGGCACGCTTGGCTGCCGGGACAATATGCAGACCAAGCCGGAAATTACCGACCTGTTTGTAGATTGCGGATTTACCAGCAAAGAAGACGCGCAGAAGCTGGTTCGGCCTGGTGATGTGGTCACCTATACATATACCGTTGATGAACTGCAGAATGACTGCGTGGCAGGACGGGGTCTGGACAATCGGATGGGTGCATATGCCGTGCTTCATGCGCTGTTAAAGGCTCGGGACAAGGGCGCTAAGATTGGTGTTTACGCTGCCACCACCGTCGGCGAGGAAACCACCATGCGGGGCGCACACTGGGCAGCCCAGGCGGTAAAGCCCACCATCGCCATTGCTGTGGATGTAACCTTTGCAACGGATTATCCCGGAACCAATCCGGCGGCCTACGGCGATATCTCTTTGGGAAAAGGCCCGGTTATCAGCCGCTGTGTCCATGGCAACGAGCCTATGTATCGTGCGCTGGAAAGTGCCGCTGAGCGTGCAGGCATCCAGGTGCAGTATGAGGTGAGCGGTGGAACTTCCGGCACCGATGCTGACCGGCTGAGCCTTACGGGAGCAGGCATTCCCACCGCAGTGGTGTCTATTCCCCTGCGCTATATGCATGGCCCCAGCGAGGTCGGTTCCCTGCGGGATCTGGATCAGGTCGTGGATCTGCTTGCCGAATTCCTGACAGACCTTACGGAAGATTTTAATTACGATCCGTTTGCCATGGAAGAAATCTGAATGATTAACGATAAACCCCCTGTGTACCGTTTTCGTGGTACACAGGGGTTTTTTGCTGTCAAAAAGAATATCGTCTTATCAGGAGCGCTTTTTGCGCTGCTTTTCCAGTGTTTCGGACATTTCTTTCAGATGCTCCAGCAGAGGATGCTCCGATTTGAATGGGAAGAAGAAATGATATTTCAGGGACCGCTGCTGACGGCTGGCGAGAATGTGGTACTTGATATTTTCATATGCCACAACCACTTTGTTTTCTTCTGCAAACTTTTTGAGTTTGACTGCAATCTGGGCGGAATTGGCCACATCAATCAGAAATACGCCGAAAAACATTCCGATAAAGAAGGAAAAGGCCAGGTTTTGGGAAAGCCACTGCAGAGCGTTCAGAATATAGGGGTGAACCAAAAAGTCATATGCTGCACCGATCACGCCCCATGCCAGAGAGAACACCGGGCAGATGATACCCTGGATATTTCCCCACTGGGTGGAGTAGTCCCACAGACGGACTTTCAGAATTTTCAGACAGATGATACCGGCTATGTATTCAATAAGTGTCATGCATACGGCCATTGTCAGTATGATCGTCGTCTTGTTCCAGAATGGACTTTTGATCAGGGAGTAGCGTTCCAGCGTTGCCAGAAGATACAGCGTACACAGGCCAAATCCGTAAAGAGGCACATAAGGTCCGGTGCAGAAACCGGGGTTGATCCATTTCTCATGCGGTTTGGTGAGGTTGCGGTACAGCAGCTCCAGCACCCAACCGCACACGGAGCCGATAAAAAACAGATAAGCCAAAGTTAAGAAAATGCTCACAGAATTCCCTCCAAATTGCGGTGATTGAGATTTGTTTTTCAAGTACTGTTTCCAGTATATTTTTATCTTTATGCAATTAGGATACTACTAAAAGGGACATTGTACAATAGGCAATTATTCCGATATGTCTAAATCTGCTCCAGTCCGACAGGATTGCCACGGATGTGCAGATTTTAGGCAAAAAAGCCTCCGTGCCTAAATTATAGGCATAGAAGCTTTCCTTATCCGTATGAAGGGAGCGAAATAGCGGGTATAATACAGACACAATCAATTCTAGCGAAAAGGCGGTATCGTTCATGCTTCCCAATAAACGATTGCAAATAGCAAAATATGGATACATCGTCGTGTCTGCACTGCTGTGCTTGCTGGGAATCATATTGATTGCGACTCCTGATTTTTCTACGAAGCTGCTGTGCTGGATCGGCGGATTCCTGCTGATTCTGTTCGGCAGCGTGAAGATCGTCGGGTACGCTTCAAAGGATTTATATCGCCTTGCCTTTCAGTTTGATCTGGCCTTCGGAATCCTGCTGATTGCCCTGGGCGCTATTTTAATCATTCGTACAGATGCGGTGCTTCACATTATATGTATCCTGCTGGGGATCTGCATTCTGGCAGATGCACTTCTGAAGATTCAGATTTCCATTGATTCTAGGGAGTTTGGCATCAGTCAGTGGTGGATGATACTCAGTGCCGCAATCGTCACCGGAGTGATCGGCTTTTTGCTGCTGCTTCGCCCCTTTGAAAGCGCCCACATGGCAATGACTCTGCTGGGCCTGTCATTTATTTTCGAAGGTATTCTGAATACGGTAACGGTTCTGACCGCCGTGAAAATCTGCCGCCGTCCACGCAATGACGGGACAGATGCAGATCAATAAAGCGAATTGCCGGCAGTAGGATACTTCCCTCACCGGAATGTATATCGCCGGAAAGATTCAATACATTAACAAGACGGATTCCATCATCGTCAATAATAAAGTAAGGAGTATAGAAAAATGGATGCTTCAAAAACACTGAAAAAATTTGGACTGGAACAGGCCTTTAATTATGCTTATAAGGATCCGGAACGCAACCTGCTGAAGCTCATGGATTGGGCCGATAAATTCTCCAAAGGCGAGTTCGAGTCTCAGCGCGCACTGGTGCGTGAGATTTTTGAGAATCCCGAGCACCCCTACCACGAGTTTGTCCTGAAAATGATTCACAACATCGACAAGGAAGTCCTCAAGACCCTGGCAACCAATTTCTTCATCAACTGCGCACTGGTTGGCTGGCCCATTCAGGAGGATCTGAGGAAGAAGTACAACTGCAATATTCCCTGGGCAATTCTGCTGGACCCCACCTCTGCATGTAATCTGCACTGCACCGGCTGCTGGGCTGCAGAGTACGGCAATAAGCTGAACCTGTCCTTCGAGGAAATCGATGACATCATCTGCCAGGGCAAGGAACTGGGCGTGTATCTGTATATTTACACCGGCGGCGAGCCTCTGGTGCGCAAGCATGACCTGATTCGCCTGTGCGAGAAGCACTCTGACTGCATTTTCCTGTGCTTCACCAATGCAACCCTGATCGATGATGCATTTACGGACGAGATGCTGCGGGTGAAGAATTTTGTCCCTGCGATCTCTCTGGAGGGATTTGAGGAAGCTACAGACAGCCGCCGCGGCAAGGGTACATACCAAAAGGTGGTAAAGGCCCTGAATCTGCTGCGGGAAAAGAAGCTGCTGTTCGGTATTTCTGCCTGCTACACCAGCATGAACTTTGATTCCATCTCTTCCGAGGAGTTCTACCAGAGCCTGATTGATATGGGTGCATACTTCATCTGGTATTTCCACTATATGCCCGTTGGCAACGATGCATCCGTAGACCTGCTGCCTACCCCCGAGCAGCGTACCGAGATTTATCGCCGTATTCGTCATCTGCGCAGCACCAAGCCCCTGTTCGCAATGGACTTCCAGAACGATGCAGAATATGTTGGCGGCTGTGTTGCCGGCGGCAGACGCTACCTGCACATCAACGCCAATGGTGATGTGGACCCCTGCGTGTTCATCCACTACTCTGATTCTAATATTCGTGAGAAGTCTCTGCTGGACTGCCTGCGCAGCCCCATCTTCATGGCATACCACGACGGCCAGCCCTTCAACGAGAATATGCTGCGCCCCTGCCCCATGCTGGAGAACCCCGAAAAGCTTCGTGAAATCGTTGCAAAGACCGGCGCACATTCCACCGACCTGCAGTCTCCCGAGTCCGCAGATCACCTGTGCAGCAAGTGCGACAGCTACGCTAAGTGCTGGCAGCCTGCAGCAGACGAGCTGTGGAACGGTAACAAGTAAGAAGACATATCATATACCCCCTCATCATCGAATCACCTGCTGTGCCCGCATAGCAGGTGATTCCATACTACAGTTTTCTGCCACCATTCAATATAGGACGTTTTCAAAAAAACACTGATAGGAGAATAAAATGCCGAATTATACCATTGAGAAGTTGTCATTTCCCAGCACGGACGGAACCAGCAATGTCACAGGCTGGATCTATGTGCCCACAATTCAGCCAAAGGGTGTCGTTCAGATTTCCCATGGTATGTGTGAATATATTGGTCGGTATCACCGGTTTATGGAGGATATGGCCGATAAGGGATTTGTGGTCTGCGGTCACGATCACATCGGACACGGATCTTCCTCCAGCCCCGAACGCTACGGCTATTTTGGTGCCAAAGACGGATACCGGAATCTGGTAGAGGATCTGCACAAAATGACGACCGTTGTTAAAGAGAAATACCCTGCACTCCCCTACTTCCTGTTTGGTCACAGCATGGGATCGTTCATAACCCGGCTGTACATTGCCAAGTATGCTGATGAACTTAACGGAGTGGTGATCTGCGGTACCGGCGGCCCCAACCCCATGGCAAAATTGGGAAGCTTCCTGTGCCAGTGCGTGGCTTCCGTGAAGGGACCGCTTTATCGAAGCGCTATGCTGGATAAAATGGCATTTGGCTCTTTTAATAAGCGCTTTTCGCCGTCCCGGACATCCAAGGACTGGCTGACGAGAGATCCTAAGATCGTTGACCGGTATTTGGAGGATTCCAAATGTATGTTCCTGTTTACGGCCTGCGGATATCGTGACTTGACGAAACTCAGTTCCATGGCCAATTCTGCATCCTGGTTTCGGAGCGTGGACAGGAAATTGCCCATCCTGCTGATTTCCGGTGATATGGACCCGGTGGGAGATTATGGAAAAGGCGTGGAAAAAGTTTATCAAATGCTGAAAAAATCCAAAGTAGAGGATGTTTCCATTGTTTTATATCCCGGCGCACGCCATGAACTGCTGAATGAGATCAATTACGACGAAGTGCTAAGAGATATATCCTGCTGGATTGGCGCCCATTTTCCGAAGGAAATTCAGTAAACCGGCCGATTGTGTCTGATTCTGACATGTGCTATAATGAATGGCGTTGTTGTTTAAATAAAGGAGTAATATACATGGCTGTTGCAGAGAAAAAAGTATATTTAGGTGGAATTGATGTTGGATCAACTACGGTCAAGCTGACAATCCTGGATTGCAATGGAACGCTTCTTTATGGTGATTATCGTCGTCATCATGCACATACCCAGGAAGCTTTGAAAGACCTTTTGAAGCAGGCAAGGCAGACGCTCGGTGAATTTTCCCTGCGGGTGAAAATTACCGGCTCCGGTGCCATCAATCTGGGTAAGGCTCTGGATATTGCCTTCGTTCAGGAAGTGGTGGCAGTGGCTACCGCACTTCATTTTTCTGCGCCTCAGACCGATGTGGCCATTGAATTAGGCGGAGAGGATGCAAAAATCATCTATTTCCGGGGCGGCCTGGATGAACGGATGAACGGAGTCTGTGCCGGTGGTACAGGCTCATTTATCGACCAGATGGCATCCCTGCTTCAGACGGATGCAGCAGGCCTGAATGACGCAGCAAGAGATTATAAGCAGATTTATCCCATTGCCGCACGCTGCGGTGTGTTTGCCAAGACGGACATTCAGCCACTCATTAACGAAGGTGCCACCAAAGCGGATCTGGCAGTTTCCATTTTTCAGGCGGTGGTCAATCAGACCATTTCCGGCCTGGCCTGCGGCAAGCCCATCCGGGGCTGTGTTGCCTTCCTGGGCGGCCCTCTTCATTTCCTGCCGGAGCTGAAGAAGGCTTTTATTCGGACATTGCATCTTACCCCGGATAATATTGTCGATCCGGAAAACTCCCACCTGTTTGCAGCCATGGGTGCAGCGCTGGAAGCGGAAGACGCTGCGATCCTTTCGGTAGATTCCCTGATTCACAGACTGGAACAGGGTGTTCAGATTACTTATGAAATGCCTCGTCTGGAGCCGCTGTTTCAGGATGAAGCAGAATTCAAGGCATTTGAAGATCGTCACAAGAAAAGCGTCGTCCCGTCGGAACCTCTTGCTGATTACAGCGGTGATTGCTACCTTGGAATTGATGCCGGCTCCACCACAACAAAGCTGGTCCTGATCGGCAAAGAAGGACAGGTCCTGTTTACATACTATGCAAACAATCAGGCAGACCCCATCCAGACAGCGAAAAACGCCATTCAGCTGCTAAAGGAACAGCTGCCTGCATCTGCAAAAATTGTCAGAGGCTGCTCTACGGGATACGGCGAATCGCTGCTAAAATCCGCTTTTTCCCTGGATGAAGGCGTGGTCGAAACCATTGCACACTGCACCGCAGCTTCATTCTTTGACCCGGAGGTTGACTGCGTCCTGGACATCGGCGGTCAGGATATGAAATGCATCAAGCTGAAAAACGGCGCAGTGGATACGATTCTGCTGAACGAAGCCTGCTCCTCCGGATGCGGATCTTTTATTGAGAATTTTGCGGTATCTTTGGGATTGACCGCAGAAAGCTTTGCAAAAGAAGCCCTTTTGTCAAAGACTCCCGTTGATCTGGGCACCCGCTGCACGGTGTTTATGAACTCCAATGTAAAGCAGGCCCAGAAGGAAGGCGCATCCGTGGCAGATATCTCTGCCGGCCTTGCCTACTCTGTGATCAAGAACGCCCTTTACAAGGTCATCAAGCTCACATCCGCAGAGGAACTGGGCAGACACATTGTGGTGCAGGGCGGAACCTTCCACAATCAGGCGGTGCTGCGTGCGTTTGAGAAAATTGCAGGCGTTGATGCTACCTGTCCCAGTATTTCCGGCCTGATGGGTGCATTTGGAGCCGCACTGGTGGCAAGATCTCACGATCACGGAGAAAAAAGCACCATGCTCTCTCTGGACGAGATGCTGAATCTCACCTATACCTCTCAGAGTGTACATTGCGGCGGCTGTACCAATAACTGTATGCTGACCATCAACAAGTTCTCCGGCGGTCGTAAGCATATCAGCGGAAACCGCTGCGAAAAAGGTGCCGGTGCCGTGGATAAATCCTGCGTCAAGGGTGCCAATATGATGGCCTACAAGCTGAAGAGATTGTTTGATTGCTATCCTCCTCTGCCTGAAGAGGAAGCGCCCAGAGGCACGATTGGCATTCCCAGAGTGCTGAATATGTATGAAAACTACCCGTTCTGGGCAACTTTCTTCAAGAAACTTGGTTTCCAGGTGGTGCTCTCCCCCAAATCCAACCGCAAGATCTATGAGCTGGGCATGGAATCCATCCCCTCAGAGTCGGAATGCTATCCGGCAAAGCTGAGCCACGGACACGTCCAGTGGCTGATCGATCAGGGAATTAAAACCATTTTCCACCCCTGCGTTTTCTATGAGCATCAGGAAACGGACAATGCTCAGAACCATTACAACTGCCCCATGGTGGTATCTTACGCCGAAAATATCAAGAACAATCTGGAAGCGGTAACTCAGGGACAGGTTCACTACATTCGCCCCTTTATTGCCTTTACCAGTGAAAAAACGGCAGCTGACCGACTGGTAAAGACCGCAGAGGAAGAATGGTCCATTCCGGAAGATGAAGTTCGGGAAGCGGTTCACCTTGCATGGCAGGAACAGATCAAAGCTAAGGAAGATATCCGCGAGGAAGGCCGGAAACAGCTGGAAGAAATGGAGCGCAGAGGCGCTTACGGCATCATTCTGGCAGGCAGACCCTACCACATCGATCCCGAAATCAACCACGGTATTCCCGAGCTGATTGCATCCTATGGCCTGACGGTGTTCACAGAGGACAGCCTTCCCCTGAACCCCTCTCCGGATCGCCCCCTTCGTGTGGTAGACCAGTGGGTGTACCATTCAAGACTCTATAATGCGGCAGAATTTGTTACAAAGCGGAACGATCTGGAGCTGATCCAGCTGAATTCCTTCGGCTGCGGTCTGGATGCCGTAACATCGGATCAGGTCTGCGAAATTCTGGATAAGAGCAACAAGCTGTATACGCTGCTGAAAATCGATGAAGTGAATAATCTTGGCGCAGTGCGGATTCGGATTCGCAGTCTGCTTGCTGCAATGCAGATGCGCCGGGAGAAGCATATCGAGGCCAAGCCGGTTCCCCACCAGTATGTCAGAACCGAATACACCAGACAGATGCAGCAGGAAGGCTATACTATCCTTGCCCCGCAGATGAGCCCCATTCATTTTGAAATTCTGGAGCCTGTGCTGCGCAAGCACGGCTACAATGTTGTAGTGCTGGATAACGACAACCGGGCTGCAATTGATACAGGCCTTAAATATGTGAATAACGATGCCTGCTTCCCTTCCATCACCGTGGTTGGGCAGATCATGCAGGCGGTTCTGTCCGGAAAATACGACACCGATAAACTGGCGATCATCATGACCCAGACCGGCGGCTGCTGCCGTGCAAGCAACTATGTGTCCTTTATTCGAAGAGCACTGGACAAGGCCGGACTTTCCCATATCCCGGTCATTTCTCTGAATGCCAACGGCATGGAGAAAAATCACGGTATGCATTATACTGCCAGCCTCGTGAGCGACGCCATTCAGGCCATTGTATATGGAGATTTGCTGATGCGGTGCCTGTACCGGGTCCGACCCTATGAAAAGGTCCCCGGCTCTGCCAATGAACTGCACCGCAAATGGAAAGACCGTTGTATCGAAGCACTGCTCGGCAGGCATAATATCCACCAGTACAAGCACATCTGTCAGGAGATCGTCTCGGATTTTGACCACCTGCCTCTGGATGAAACCATCAAAAAGCCCCGTGTGGGCATTGTGGGAGAGATCCTCGTCAAGTATATGCCTCTGGCCAACAATCATCTTGTGGATCTGCTGGAAAAGGAAGGTGCGGAGGTCATCGTACCGGATTTGATGGATTTCATGAATTACTGCCTGTATAACGGAAAATACAAAACGGAATTTTTGGGCAAGAAAAAATCCACCGCACTGATTTCGGATACCGGTATCGGTCTGATTCACCGCATCCGTAAGCCTGCGCTGGAGGCTCTGGAAAAGAGTGAGCGCTTCGAGGCTCCCATGCCCATCGACAAGATCGCAGAGCTTACAAAGCCGTTCCTGTCCATCGGCAACCAGTACGGCGAAGGTTGGTTCCTGACCGGTGAAATGCTGGAGCTGATCAGTTCCGGAATTACCAACATTGTCTGCATCCAGCCCTTTGCGTGTCTGCCGAATCATGTGGTGGGAAAAGGCGTTATAAAGACCCTGCGGAATGCCCATCCTGAAGCAAATATTGCGGCTGTAGACTATGATTCAAGTGCCAGCGAAGTAAACCAGCTGAACCGCATCAAGCTGCTGCTGTCTGCAGCCAACGCCGCACTGTCCCAGGAAGCCAAAAAAGAACCGATTAAAGACATTTTGTGAATTTAATGTGTATAAGGGTATCTTTGGCTTGACACAAGCGGGATTTGTGAACTATGATTAACATTCAAAGTAGTCTGCTCATCCGGGCGGACTACACACAGTACCTAAGATTCCCAGAAGGAGGAGATGCGCCATCAAGAAGGTATTGATATTGACCTGCAGCACAGGAGAAGGGCACAACAGTGCCGCCCATGCGCTGGAAACAGCATTGCGCAATAACGGAATATCCTGTGAGATTGCAGACCCGGTTTCCTTCCAAAGCGAACGGATGAAGCACGTGGTCTCCTCTATGTACAATAATATCATCAAAAAGACACCGGCAGTGTTTGGCGCGATTTATAAACTCGGCGATTTTTATGCTTCTAAAAATCTGCCTTCCCCGGTGTATTGGGCCAATTCCCAGTATGCAGATGCGCTGAAGGCTTATATTCTGGAAAATGGCTTTGATACGGTGGTCTGCACCCATTTGTATGGTATGGAAGTGATGACCGCCATTCGTCAGCAGCCGGATTTTACCGTTCCCTGCTATGGTGTGCTGACGGACTATACCTGCATTCCGTTTATTGACGAAACCCGATTGGACGGATTCTTTGTGCCGAACGAAGAATCCAGACAGGAGCTGATTCACAAGGGAATTTCCGCAGAGCAGGTGTTCAGCACGGGAATTCCCGTTAATGATGTATTTTCCAACCATGTTGATGCGCAAAGCGCCAGAAATCAGCTGGATATTCCTCTGAATCGGAAGGTATATCTGGTCATGACCGGCGGAATCGGCTGCGAAAACATGATGGGTTTGTGCGGCGAGCTTCTGCGCTCCCTGAAGCCCGACGGACTGGTCTATGTTCTGACAGGCAAAAATGACAGTCTTAAAAAGAAACTGGATGACAAGTACGGCTCCGGCAATCAGCTGCGCACCGTTGCATTTACCAGACAGGTAGCGCTTTACATGGCGGCATCGGATGTGCTGATTTCCAAGCCCGGCGGACTGTCCAGCACGGAGGCCGCGGTTGCCAATATCCCCATTGTGCATGTTCATGCGATTCCCGGATGTGAGACATACAATGCCCGCTTTTTCTCTGAAAATGGCCTGTCGATGTATGCTCATAACGATAAGGAAGCTGTCAAATTTGCAAACTCGCTTGCTTACGATCAGGAGCAGGCAGATAAAATGCGTGCTATGCAGCGTGAATATGTCCCTCAGGATGCAGCAATAGCCATCATAAAGGAGATGAACCGCAGATGATGCCAGGCGAAGTGTTTGTGTGGCTGCTGTATATTGTGATTGGCTTTTTGTCCGGAAGCATTCTGTTTTGTAAAATCATTCCCCAATATGTGCTGAAGATAGATATCTGCGCTATCAGCAAAGATCACAACCCGGGAGCTGCAAATGTATTTATCAACTGCGGTATTTTCTGGGGCATGATCTGTCTCGGTCTGGACATTCTAAAGGGCTACATTCCGATTTTACTTGCACTGCACCATCTGAATCCAGATAACCCGCTGTTTGCGCTTGTAATGGCAGCACCTGTTCTGGGTCATGCAATCGCCCCATTCAACCATTTTCAGGGAGGAAAGTGCATTTCCACTTCCTTTGGTGAGATGCTGGCTCTTTATACAGTCAATCGAATTGGTGTTTTGCTGGCTCTGGTTTATATTCTGTTTTCGACGATCATCCGAATCAATCCAAACCGTCTGCGCAGTATGGTGGCCTTTGGCGTGTTTGGTATGCTTTCTGCCGTGATCCTCACATACAGAAACCAATATTCCATTGCGGTAGGCTGCGTGCTGGTATCGTTGATTGCGTTTGCAAAACATACTGTCTATTTTACTGACAACTGATATATAATATCCCACCTAAGCAGGTGGGATATTTTTCTGTTGCAATTTATAAGACAATGTGCTATAATATCTGGCGGAAATTTTGAGGAATGGAAAAATTTATGCCATTTTACCCGTAAACCGTTCATTTATTGGAGGATGTTTCATGAATTTTGATGTAATTATTATTGGTGCCGGCCCCGGAGGAATCTTTTCCGCATATGAGCTTTCTCATCTGAATCCCGATCTGAAAGTTGCAGTTATCGAAGCTGGACACGAGCTGTCCAAGCGCCACTGCCCGATTGACGGAGATAAAATCAAGGCCTGCATTGGATGTAAGAGCTGTTCGATTATGAGCGGTTTTGGCGGTGCAGGTGCTTTTTCTGACGGTAAATATAATATCACCAATGATTTTGGCGGCACACTGTACGAGTACATCGGCAAAAAGAAGGCTCTGGAGCTGATGCACTATGTTGATGATATCAACATTAACTACGGCGGCGAGGGCACCAAGCTCTATTCCACCGCAGGAACCAAGTTCAAGAAGCTGTGTATGCAGAATGACCTGCATTTGCTGGACGCCTCTGTGCGTCACCTGGGCACCGATATCAACTATGTGGTGCTGGAAAATCTGTATAAGGAATTAAAGGACAAGGTACAGTTCTTCTTTGATATGCCTGTTGAATCTGTTGAGGTGACGGATGGCGGCTACCGGATCAACTGCAAGGATTCCTCCTATACCTGTAAGGACTGCATTGTCTCCGTCGGCCGCAGCGGCAGCAAGTGGATGGAGCAGGTCTGTAAGGATCTGAACATCGAAACCAATTCCAACCGTGTGGATCTGGGTGTCCGTGTGGAGCTGCCTGCAGAAATCTTCTCTCACCTGACAGATGAGCTGTATGAAAGTAAAATTGTTTATCGTACTCAGAAGTATGGCGATCTGGTCCGTACCTTCTGCATGAACCCCAAGGGCGCCGTGGTTAACGAAAATACCAACGGCATCGTGACCGTTAACGGCCACAGCTATGAAGATCCCAGCAAGCAGACCCAGAATACAAACTTTGCTCTGCTGGTTGCCAAGCACTTCTCCGAGCCCTTTAAGGACTCCAACGGATACGGTGAGAGCATTGCCCGTCTGAGCAATATGCTGGGCGGCGGTGTCATCGTGCAGCGCTTTGGCGACCTGATCAACGGACACAGAAGTACACCCAGCCGTATCGAAGAGTCCTTTACCACCCCCACCCTGAATGCGACTCCCGGCGACCTGAGCCTGGTTCTGCCCAAGCGTCTGCTGGACGGTATCATTGAGATGATCTACGCTCTGGATAAAATCGCACCCGGTACCGCCAACGATGACACTCTGCTGTACGGTGTCGAGGTTAAGTTCTACAACATGGAAGTTGCTGTGGATGAGAATCTGGAGACCAAGCACAAGGGTCTGTACATCATCGGCGATGGCAGCGGCATCACCCATTCCCTGTCCCACGCATCTGCCAGCGGCATCTATGTTGCCAGAAATATCGTCAATCACGCTTAATTTTAGTCAAAAAACAGCCTGCCGTTTGCGTATTACAAACGGCAGGCTTCTTTATATGAAATTGATCAGCGAATTCGCGGGAAACGCAGGACGACTTTGAAAAGGTCACCGTCTACGGTTAGCTTCATGGTTCCCTTTTGCAGTTCTGTCAGACTCTTTGCGATGGACAGGCCCAAGCCGTTTCCGTCGGAATTTCTGGAAGAATCCCCACGGACAAAACGCTCCATCAGTTCTTCAGAGGAAAGATTCAGCGGATCCCGGGAAGTATTCTTGAATGCAATCACGGCTTCATTGGCAGTTGCCTCCAGAGTGAAGTATACTCTGGTTCCCGGCTGGCCGTACTTGCAGATGTTGTTCATCAGATTATCAAATACTCTCCACAGTCTGCGGCCGTCGGCCATAATTTTTATGGGCTCTTCCGGCTGGCTGGTCATGAGCGTCAGATTGCTGTTTTCCAGTCGCTGCTCGTATTCACCAATTGCCTGGGTCATCATGACGCCCACTTCACAGGGGGCCAGCAGTACCTCCAGATTGCCGGTGGATGCTTTGGATGCTTCCACCAGATCCTCAATCAGCCGCTTCAGCCGTTCAGACTGGCGGTGGAGCACTTCGGCGTATTCTGTGATTTTCGGATTGTCACACGGCTCCTTTTCAATCAGATCGGAATAATTGATGATGGAAGTCAGCGGGGTCTTAATATCGTGGGACACATTGGTGATCAGCTCTGTTTTCATCCGTTCGCTCTTCAGACGGTGCTCTACGGCAAGGGTCATGCCCTCTCCGATCTGATTCAGGTTTTCACCGTGGGCCTTGAAGTCCGGCAGCATGTGCTCGGTGTCTACATGATAGCTCAGGTCTCCGGCAGCGATGGCCCGTCCGGCTTTTTGCAGCTTTTTGAGCATCAGGGCAGTGTATATGATCGCCGGGAACAGCACGATTTTTTCCAGCATCCAGAAGATCATATAGTTGTCCATTTCCCAATAGGTTACCATAATAACGAAGAATTCCAGGAAGGAAATTCCGATAAAGGCAACTGCAGTTTTCCATACGAGGGGAGCTTTCATCAGCAGCGCCCCGATTTTCATGAATCCTTTTCCGAGTTTTTTCAGGATCTTCCAGAGGATTACTGCCACATGATAAATGATGGTGTTTTTCCACCACTGGCCCAGCTTCACTCGCACAGCCAGACTCATACACAAACCGATTGCCATAACAGCAATGGCAATCGCTGTTATGCCGACAAGCACAAGTGTCATAAATGTGGATGCGTAAGAAAATTCAACAGCAAACTGCAGGAGCAGAAAAAATGCCAGGAAACTTCCCGCTGCCAGCAGGTCAAATGGAATCCATGTTCCCCAGCCCGGCTGGACTTCATCGTAATACGGTCTGTGGCCTGCACCCTTCATAAGGGATACAAAGCAGAAAATTCCGACTGCCACAGCTGCAAGACCGATGAAATACACCCAATAGCGCAGCGCGTAGAGAACATTGACAATTATATTATCGAAAAAAAGTGTATCGAGCTTGGTCAGCTCATGCGGAATGTCTATGGTAATGGAAATCGGATCGTAATGCCCGTTGTTATTTTCAAAGGAAACATAACCGTAGGTATCCCAATACATCGTAAGATTGTGAATGAAATGATCCTGGCCTTTCTCTATAGAACCGTAACTCCACCGGAATGAGTTAATGCCCTTGGCGTCGATTTGAATGCCGCCCAGATTTCGGCTCTGGCAGTAGGAAAGGGCTTTTTCCTCGTTGTGATTTGCCAGATGGTACATTGTTTCCACAGCGAGTATGTCGGCGGCGCTGGAGTACATCTCTTTGAGCGTGTCTTCCTTTGGTTTGGTGTAAACGTCCATTCCAAACATCATATAGGCCCCAAAAATCGATGCAGCGATCAGTCCCAGCATCACGATTGTCAGGATAAATGCAGTGACCTTTGCAGCGGTTCTGTACTTCAGGGGGACTCTTTCGGATGCCGCTGCCATTTCCTCCTGCCTGACAACAATATCTGCTGTGCTTTTATATTCTTTTTTCATCTCGGCTCTCCTTTCTCCACCTTGTATCCCCTGCCCCAGACAACCTTTAGGTATCTGGGTTCAGCAGGATTGATTTCAATCTTCTCGCGTAAATGCCGGATGTGGACAGCTACGGTGTTGTCACTTCCTATGGGGCTTTCCTGCCAGACCTCCCGGTAAATCGTCTTTGGATCATAGACCTTTCCCGGGTGGCTCATCAGCAGCTTCAGAATTTCGTATTCCGTGGGTGTCAAAGACACGGGCTCTCCGTCTACGGTGACCAGCTTCTGTCGGTCGTCCAGTTCGATTCCTCCGATGACATATGCCTCCTGAGGGGCAGTTCGTCCACCCAGCTGCAAATATCTGCGCAGCTGAGAACGAACCCGTGCGGTTACTTCAACGGGGTTGAAGGGCTTTGTGATATAGTCATCCGCGCCGGTGTTCAGTCCCAGAATTTTATCCGTATCCTCGCTTTTGGCGGTCAGCAGAATCACAGGAACATTGCTCTTTTCCCGGATCTTCACCATGGCGGAGATTCCGTCCATGACAGGCATCATGATATCCATTAAAATCAGATGGATGTCGTGTTTGTCCACAATCTCCAGCGCCTGAGCGCCGTTGTTTGCTTCGTAGAATTCAAAATCCGGGTTGGTGAGATATATTTTCAGTGCGTTGACGATGTCCTGCTCGTCATCGCAGATCAGTATGTTGTACATTGTATCGTCCCCTCCTTGGCTATCATTATAGATTTTTGAAGATTAATAAGAAAGTAGCCAAATGATTAAGATTTTATGAATATGAGACATTCCAGTGTATCATACACCATTTCAGCCGAAAAGTAAAAAGCAGTTCCTTTCTTTACAGGAAAAAGAATCTATGCTATATTGTAGCTAATCGCATCGAATGATAGAAAGGTATGCGTCATATGAATGAAAATAAAAAGAAAAAAGGAATTACTCTGCTGAAAAAAGGTCGAAATGGAGTTATATCGGCAATTTTCAGCAGACTTGGATTGATTTTGCTCCTGCTGCTCTTTCAGATCCTGCTGGTTTCATATCTGTTCCGGCGGGCGGAAGAATTTCTTCCCCATATTTACAGCGCAACCATTGTGTTTTCTGTTCTTATGGCTCTGCATCTGCTGAACAGTCCCATTGATCCCACTGCGAAGCTGACATGGCTTGTGGTCATTGTTGCGTTGCCGGCCTTTGGCGGACTGTTTTATCTGTACACCAGAACCGATATCGGACACCGCGCTCTGAAGGATCGGGTGCATCAGTTGAGCATACGCACCAAAAACCTGATCCCCCAGTGTCCAAAGGCGATGGGCCACCTGAAGAAGACAGACCCGGGAGTTGCTGCGCTGGCCCATTATATCCAGCGCAACGGCTGTTATCCGGTATATGAAAATACGGAAGTGACTTATTTCCCCAGCGGCGAAGCTAAATTTCAGGAAATGCTGGTGCAGCTGGAGAAGGCTCAGAACTTCATCTACCTGGAGTATTTCATCGTGAACGAGGGCTCCATGTGGGGTCAGGTTCTGGAGATTCTGGTCAGGAAGGCTGCCGAGGGCGTGGATGTGCGGATGCTGTATGACGGCACCTGCGAATTTGCGACCCTGCCTCATAATTACCCCCAGCTCCTGCAGCAGCTGGGAATCAAATGCAAGATGTTTGCACCCATTACCCCCTTCGTTTCCACGCACTACAACTACCGGGATCACCGGAAGATCCTGGTCATCGACGGCCGGGTGTCCTTTACCGGCGGCATCAATCTGGCAGATGAATACATCAACGAGGTCAAGCGTTTCGGGCACTGGAAAGACACTGCTGTCATGCTGGAAGGCGAGGCTACCCGCAGCTTTACGCTGATGTTTTTGCAGATGTGGTCTTTGGATGAAAAGAATCCCAAGTTCAAGCGGATCATGTCTGCGCCCACTTTCAGCCACACCGAGGCAAAAGGCTTTGTGATACCCTATGGAGACTGCCCGCTTGATCACGATAAAGTCGGTGAGCAGGTTTATATGGATATACTGAACCGGGCACAGAAGTATGTTTACATCATGACACCCTACCTGATTCTGGATGGCGAGATGGAAAATGCGCTGATCTACGCCGCTGAACGAGGGGTGGATGTCCGTGTGATTCTCCCCGGAATTCCGGACAAAAAAATCCCCTATGCGCTGGCACTGACTCATTATGTGTCGCTTTTGGAGGCCGGAGTGAAACTCTATGAATACACTCCCGGTTTTGTCCACGCAAAGGTATTCGTCAGCGATAGCCGGGAGGCTGTCGTCGGCACCATCAATCTGGATTACCGGAGCCTGTACCATCATTTTGAGTGCGCTGCGTATATGTATGGTGTTAACTGCATTTCGGATATCGAAGCAGATTTTCTGGAAACCCAGAGCAAATGCCGTACTGTTAGCTTTGAATCTATTAAAAATGAAAAATTTACCCGCAAGGCTGTGGGCTTCGTAATGAAAGCCCTTGCTCCCCTGCTGTAAAACAGAAAACATCCCCAGTCATCTGATTCGATGATTGGGGATGTTTTAGATTATCAGAACATTTTCACAGATCAGGAATACCAAACCGCTCAGGAACGGGTGTAAATGGATTCGCCGTTCTTGTAGGTCTCCAGAATCTGAATATCCTTCAGCTGGCTCTTTTCGACTTCCAGAGGATTCTGCTCCAGAACGACAAAGTCTGCCTGCTTGCCTGCGGCGATGGTGCCTTTGGATTCTTCCTCAAAATACTGGTAAGCGCTGTTGATGGTGATAGCACGAAGTGCATCAAAAGTGGAGATCTCTTCATCAGCGCCCAGATGGACACCATTTCTTGTCTGACGATTGACTGCACACCAAACAGTCTCCAACATATCCGGTTCGATAACAGGCGCATCCTGATGGAAAGTAAACGGCACATTGGATTCCAGCGCGCTGCGGGTCGGGCTGATGTGAGATGCCCGTTCTTCGCCGAAATTACGCAGATGCACATCGCCCCAGTGGTACACATGGGCAACAAAGAAAGAAACCATGGCACCCAGCTCCCGTACCCGGGGCAGCTGATCCCGGCCCAGCAGCTGTCCGTGGATAATAACCGGGCGCAGCTCCTTCAGCTGAGGATATGCCTTTTCTGCTTTTTCCAGGCAGCGCAGGAACTGTTCAGCAGCCATATCGCCGTTGCAGTGGCCAATCAGCTGTGCATTCAGCTTGGCTGCCTGCTCAAAGGATGCAGTGACAACATCGTCTGTAAGCGTACCATATCCACAATATCCGCTGTCGTCGCCCAGGTAAGGCTGACGCATCCAAGCAGTGCGTCCCTGGGGAGAACCATCCAGAAAAATCTTTACGCCACCGACTTTGACATGGGGCTGAGGGGGCATATGATGCAGCATCTGCACAGCGGCATCATAGGACTCCAGATTGGGATAGAGCATAACATCCAGATCCAGCAGATTTTTCTGAATCAGCAATTGGTACATAGGAAGCATTTCCTTCACGACCATGCCGTCCTGAACGGTTGTAATGCCATAGGAAGCGTATTTTTTCTGAGCCAGGACAAATGCGTTTGCCAGCTCTTCGGGGCCGGGGAGCGGAATCTTCTTGATGGACTCGATAAATGCATTTTCTTCCAGATAACCGGTCAGCTTTCCGTCAACGACTTCAATGCGTCCGCCCTCGGGATTCGGAGTATCCGCAGTAATGCCCATGCGTTCCAGTGCTTCAGAGTTCATCAGACCCATATGGCCGGACTTGTGGTAGATCACCAGAGGGTTATGGGGGGCAAAAGCATCCAGCTGGCTCAGTGTGGGATTTTTCAGATCCGGCATCAGGTTATTGTCGTAATCTCTGACATTTACCCACTGACCGGGCTGAATCGCATTTTCAGAAATGTATTCTGAAATTCTGGATGCAAGCTCTTCTACACTCTTCGCACCGTTGATGGATACCTGAAGCATGGATGTGGCAACCTGGAAGAAATGGCTGTGAGCATCAATGAAGCTGGGCATCATGGTAGCGCCATGCAGATTCACTTCTTCATAATCCTGTGCAATGCCACGCAGTCTTTCTTCTGTTCCGACTGCCATAACCATTCCGTTTTCAACCAATACTGCTTCTGCGTACAAAGGGTCTGCCATGGTCAGGATTTTACCGCCATAAAACAGTTTCTTCATATTAACAACCTCGCATTTCATGTTTTTTGAAAGCTTCTATTTTTATAACCTATTTTTTATGCAATTATAGGTAGCATATGAAAGGTTGTCAATTATTTCCGCTATATTTTACAAACCATTCATATTTGAGCCGATTTCAGGCTAAAATAGCCCTCTGCAAATAGAAAATAATTTGCAGAGGGCTGAGTTTTAGACAATTCCTTTGATAACCGGAGCCATCAGGACCTTGCCGGTACCGCGATAGACATTGACAAGACCTTCGCCGGAAGCGGCAGATCCAACCAGCGTTTTTCCGGACCGTTCTACAGTAAAGTCAAGGCTTCCGCTCCATGCGATTGCATTGTTTCCGTCCACCTTCAACACATCGTTTTCCAGAGTGATTTCAATCAGTTCCTCTCTGGGGCACTCAGATTCCAGGCACAAAATACCGTTACCCTGAATTCCAAGATTAAACAGGCCTTCGTTGCCTGCGACAGCAGAAGAGAAATTGGAACGCATCACTGTTTTGTGCTTCAGCCGGGAATCGCAGGCCAGGAACAGGCCATCATCCAGAACGATGGAACCATTCCAGTCTGCTACATCGATCAGCAGGATGTGCTTGTAGGTAGGCTCCAGCACCAATGTGCCGCTTCCCACATATTCAGGCTTGATGGCAGATTCTCCGGTCACGCTGCCCCGCAGTGCTTTGGTGAACAGATCGCCCATTCCTTTTACGCCTGTGGTTGCTTTCACATCGCCGACCGTCCACTGCATTGCGCCGGCCTGTAAGGTGATGCCGGCCTTGCTCAGGTCGCAGATAACCTGGCGTTTTCTAACATTCATTTCATTGCAGTAATAGGCAAGCATTGCATCGGATGGCATAACGCTTAAATCTCTCTGGTACTCGATAACCTTGAACGGGCCCATTTCCATCAGAGTTTTAATGTCATCATTGTCTGCAAAATTACGAATTGTGTACATATTCATCCGCCTTTCTGTGATGCACTGTATGTGTGTTCATATGGTTGCATTATATCACACTGTAACGATATATGCACTGGATTTGATAAAATTAATAACTTAAAATTAAAAAATCGTATATGGAAAAGAGACAACCGATAAAATTTTACAGAAATCCTGTTCGTACAATGTTAACAAAAAAGCGCCTTGCTTACAGCCGGAATTCTCTCTGAAATTTGGCGGTTTTTGTTGCAATTTTGGAAAAAGTCGTTATAATAGCCAGAGGAAAAATGAATATTGAGAGAGAAAGGAAAGATTCTATGTCTAATCAATCCCCTGCAACCGATATTGTAACGGATGCCAGAACCCTGGGAACTTCTAAAATTCTGATCCTGGGTATTCAGCATCTGTTTGCTATGTTCGGTGCTACTGTACTTGTTCCTGCAATCACCGGCCTGAATGTATCTACGACCTTGTTCTTTGCAGGCATCGGTACCCTGCTGTTCCATCTGGTTACCGGTCGGAAGGTTCCTGCATTCCTGGGTTCCTCCTTTGCATTCCTCGGCGCTTACGGTCTGGTAACTGCATCCGGTCAGGACATTCCTCTGACCTACTCCAGCATTGGTGTTGCTGTTGCAGGCCTTGTGTATCTGGCGCTGGCTCTGCTGTTTAAGTTCTTTGGTGCAAAGCGTGTTATGCGCTATTTCCCTCCCATTGTTACCGGCCCTGTTATCATTTGTATTGGTATGTCTCTGGCAGGCTCCGCTATCAATAACTGCAATACCAACTGGCTGGTTGCCATTGTTGCCATCGGCGTTGTCGTTGCCTGCAACATCTGGGGCAAGGGAATGATCAAAATCATTCCGATTCTCCTGGCTGTTATTACATCTTATCTGTTTGCAATGATTGTTGATCCTTCTGCCCGTGCTCTGGTGGCACAGAAGGTTTCTGAGGCTGAGTGGATCGGCCTGCCCGTGATCTGGGAAAACACCGGCCTGTCCATTTTCAACAAGGATCTGGACTGGAGTATGCTGATCACCGCAATCATCACCATTGCCCCCATTTCTCTGGCTACCATCGTGGAGCACATCGGCGATATGTGCGCCATTTCCTCCACTGTTGACAAGAACTTTGTTGCAGACCCCGGCCTGCATCGCACTCTGCTTGGCGACGGCCTGGCAACCACTCTGGCAGCACTGTTTGGTGCTCCCGCTAACACCACTTACGGTGAAAACACCGGTGTTCTGGCACTGAGCAAAGTCTATGACCCCATGGTTGTCCGTCTGGCTGCTGTTTTTGCAGTCGTCCTGTCCTTCTGCCCCAAGTTTGCTGCGATCATCGTGGCAATGCCTGCAGCTACCATGGGCGGTGTCAGCCTGGTGCTGTACGGTATGATCTCCTCTGTCGGTGTGCGCAATGTGGTTGAAAACCAGGTTGACTTCACCAAGAGCCGCAATGTTCTGATTGCTGCCATGATCATGGGCCTGGCAATCGGCGTGGCATACAGCGGAGCAATCCAGATTCCCATCGGTTCCATTACCATCAGCCTGTCCGGCATGGCTGTAGGTGCTCTGGTTGGTATTCTGATGAATGCAATCCTGCCCGGTAAGGATTACGAGTTCGGCGTGAACGAGCTTGGCGATACTTCCGTCTGCTTCGGTTCCAGAGCTGAGTAATATGTATACAAAATCCCTCCGACTTGTGGTCGGAGGGATTTTTTTATGCTTTTTATCGATACAGCGGATACTTCTCGCAAATCTGTGCAACGGTAGCCTTGACTTCGTCAGCAGTGCCCTCAAAATCACGGGCAGTCAGTGCGATGCAGTGAGCAATCTGCTTCATCTCTTCCTCACCCAGGCCCCGGGTGGTAGCAGCGGCAGTGCCGATTCGTACACCGCTGGTGATGGCGGGCTTCTCCGGGTCATTGGGGATGGCATTTTTGTTCAGAGTGATGTGGTTTTCGTCCAGACGGTTCTGCAGCTCCTTGCCGGTAATATGCATGGGCCGCAGATCTGCCAGCATCAGATGGTTGTCTGTGCCGCCGGTGACCAGGTCAAAACCTTCCTCCAGCAGGCTGTTTGCCATAACCTTTGCATTCCGGACCACATTGTGGGCATAAGTCTTGAAGTCGTCGCTCATTGCTTCCTTCAGGCAGACGGCCTTCGCAGCGATTACGTGCTCCAGAGGGCCGCCCTGTGTGCCGGGGAACACAGCGGAATTCAGCTTCTTTGCGTATTCTTCCTTGGCAAGAATCAGACCACCTCTGGGACCACGCAGGGTTTTGTGGGTAGTGGTGGTCACGATATCAGCATAAGGCACAGGGCTCATGTGAGCGCCGCCGGCAACAAGTCCTGCGATGTGTGCCATGTCAACCATCAGCACAGCACCCACTTCGTGAGCGATATCTGCAAAAATCTTGAAGTCGATGGCTCTGGGATAGGCAGATGCACCGGCGATGATCAGCTTAGGCTGGTTCTTCTTTGCCAGATCCCGGATCTCATCATAATCGATCAGACCGGTGTCGTGGTTTACATCATAGGAAACGACATTATAATACTTTCCGGAGATATTTGCAGGGCTGCCGTGGGAAAGATGGCCGCCGTTGGCGAGGCTCATGCCCATCATGGTGTCGCCGGGCTGGAGCATTGCCAGCTGTACTGCCATGTTGGCCTGAGCACCGGAATGGGGCTGGACATTGGCAAACTCTGCGCCAAACAGATCCTTTGCACGCTGGATGCACAGGCTCTCCAGTTCGTCGATATACTGGCAGCCGCCGTAGTAGCGCTTGCCGGGAAGACCTTCTGCATACTTATTGGTCAGTACGGAGCCCATGGCTGCAATCACGGCAGGAGATGCAAAATTTTCCGAAGCAATCAATTCGATGCCGTCGAGCTGACGATGCAGTTCCCGTTCCATCATGGCAGCAACTTCGCTGTCATAGTTTGCGACAAAGCCAATAGAGTCGAGCAGTTCCTTGTTCATTGTGTAAATCATCCTTTTCTTTAGTATGACAAACAAAAAAAGCAGCCCGTTGAGGACTGCTCCGTACTTCGCAATATATCTCTGTCCTTTTGCCTGAGAGATTCGGCATACGCCTTGCACCTTCGGCACACAATTAAATGTGTTCTCCAGAGAGTCCTCTGCTCTTCGGTCAGGGATTTCCACTTCCGAAGAGTTTCAACGGTATTCTTTGTTTTATGATATATATTATACACTCTTTTTACGAAATGTCAACCATATAGGGACAGGTGTTTCTGGTTGGAATATTTTCTGCTTTCAAAATTATATGAAACCGCGACCAAAATATACAGAATGTTCAAGAATCTGAAAAAGAATATGATAAAATGGGTATGAGTTTGATTAAGAGGTGCATTTATATGCTGCAAATTCAAGACATCCATAAAAAATATGTAACAGGAGATCTGGTCCAGACTGCATTGGGCGGCGTCAGTCTGACTTTGCGTGACAACGAGTTCGTTGCGATTCTCGGCCCCAGCGGCTCGGGTAAAACCACATTGTTGAATGTGATTGGCGGACTTGACCGATATGACAGCGGTGATCTGATCATCAACGGTGTATCCACAAAAAAATATACAGACCGGGACTGGGATTCCTACCGAAATCATACCATTGGCTTCGTGTTTCAGAGTTATAATCTGATTCCGCACCAGACGGTTCTTGCCAATGTGGAACTGGCGCTGACAATTTCCGGTATTTCCGGAGCAGAACGCCGCAGCCGTGCAATTGCCGCGCTGGAGGCAGTTGGTCTGGGCAATCAGCTCCACAAGCGGCCCAATCAGATGTCCGGCGGACAAATGCAGCGTGTTGCAATCGCCAGAGCACTGGTCAATGACCCGGAAATCCTTCTGGCAGACGAACCCACCGGCGCACTGGACTCTGAAACCAGTATCCAGGTGATGGATCTGTTAAAGGAAGTCTCCAAAGACCGTCTGGTGGTCATGGTCACCCACAATCCAGAACTGGCAGAAGACTATGCAAACCGGATCGTCCGGGTAAAGGATGGCATGATTATCGGGGATACCAACCCCTATACCCCAGACCAGGAGGATATTATCCCCGCCCAGCATAAGAATATGGGCAAGGCGTCTATGTCCTTTTTCACGGCGCTGTCGCTCAGCTTCAACAATCTTCGCACGAAGAAGGGCCGAACGCTGTTAACCGCTTTCGCAGGTTCCATCGGCATCATCGGAATTGCCCTGATTATGGCCCTGTCCACGGGATTTCAGAACTATGTGGATCAGATTCAGGAAGACACGCTGTCCAGCTACCCTCTTGTGATCCGGTCAGAGACTGCAAATATGGCGGCGGCAATTACCTCCTTTGGGCAGGCGGTTGCAAATGCCGGTACCGTTCCTGAAAATACGGTTCGCGAACAGCCTATGATTTCCCAGATGTTTGCCAGTATGGGCTCCAATGATCTCAGCGCATTCAAAACCTATCTGGATGAGCATATGGATACCATCGGTCATACGCTCAACGCAGTTGATTACGATTACGGAATTCGGCCCTATGTGTTCCTTTCGGACACTTCTGACGGAATACAGCAGGTTAACCCAGGCAATCTGTTCACGAAACTGATGAACGGCGCACCGGTATCTGCGTTCATGGACTCTGACCTTTTCCAGGAGATGATCGATGACCGGGATCTGCTGACTTCTCAGTATGATGTCCTGCAGGGCAGATGGCCCGAAGCATACAATGAAGTGGTCGTGGTGCTCAGCTCCCCTGACCAGATGTCTGACTATATGGCATACTGTCTGGGAATGCGGGATTCCAATGTTCTTGGACAGGTCATTCAGAAAATTATGAACGGCGAAGATGCACAGCTGGATGGCGAGCTCAAGCAGTGGTCTTATGACGAACTGATGAGCAGAAAGCTCCGGCTTGTAAATGCATCTGATCTGTACCAGTACAACGAAGAATTTGGCGTGTGGGAAGATATGTCCGGTGACGAGGCATACATGAAGAAGCTGATCGGTGCCGGAGATGAGCTTTCCATTGTCGGCATTATCTGCCCCAAGGAAGGCTCCACCGGTGCATCCATGTCTCAGGGGATTGCATACACCCAGGAGCTGACGGATGTGCTGGTTCAGCGGGCAAAGGAATCCAAAATCGTTCAGCAGCAATTGGCGAACAAGGATATTGATGTGTTCACGGGAATTGCCTTCGGCTCAGATAAGAAACCCGAAATCAATTTCGAGGACATGATCCATGTGGACGGCGATATGCTCAGTTCTGCTTTTGGCATGAATATCTCTGAAGGCGAAATCGCCGCCATGATCGAACAGTACTTTGAAAGTGCGGCAGGTTCCCTGAATATTGATACAACGCCTGCCCAGAATGACTTTACCCAGACACTGAATGACATGACGGTGTCTATGCTGAATGGTTTCGTTGCGCAGAATGCGGATGAATCCGGTTATGCAACGCTGAAAATCATCGATGCAGAGAATATTGTAAATCAGTATCTGGCTTCTGCTGAAGCTAATGAAAAAATTGCAGCCCTTGCATCAAAGTATCAGCTGCCGGAGGATTCGTTCAGACGGGTATTTCAGCCCATGCTGTTTGGAGCCGTGACGGGCTATGCAGCAGAACAGCTGGCAGATGCAATCGCTCCCTCTGTTCCTGAAGAACCGACTGCGCCTACCAATGCAACAAAGCCCACAACACCTTCTGCCCCCTCTGAGACCAGTCCTCAAGCAGAAACCGTGGCTCCCCTTCCTTCCCTTCCGCTGGAGCCTATCGAGCCAGAGCAGATTGCCGTTTCAATCACCCGCGAAGATGTTGCCCGGTTTGTGCCTGAGTATATCGGAAGCTCCATTGTATCCGGTGCAGCAAAGGCCATGGCTGCGCAAATGGTTCAGCCGGAAGCACAGCAGCTTCTACTGGATATGGTTTCCGATTTTGGAGATCGACTGGTCAACTATCTGGGCAATTCCTTCTATATCGACACCGACAAAATCGGTGCTGCCTTTGAGTTTGAGATGAATGAAGAGGATCTGGCACGGCTGATGAGCGTAATATCCTCTCAGAAGAATGAGCGAAACGCCCGGTCCAATCTGAACAAACTGGGGTATGTGGAAATGGATAGCCCCCAGGCTATCTCCATCTATTTTGCGGATTTTGCCTCCAAAGAGGAATTCCTGGAATTCCTGGATGACTACAATCAGAAAATGGAAAATGACGGTGAGGAAGAACTGATCATCCATTATGCAGACTTTACCGGCATGATGATGTCCTCGGTTCGCACCATCATTGACAGCGTCAGCTATGTTCTGATTGCGTTTGTGGCGGTTTCGCTGCTGGTTTCTTCCATCATGATCGGTATTATCACCTATATATCGGTTATGGAACGGACAAAGGAAATCGGTGTCCTGCGAGCAATCGGTGCATCCAAGCACAACATCTCCCAGGTGTTCAATGCAGAAACCTTTATCATTGGTCTGTGCTCCGGCGCCATCGGCGTAGGCATTTCTCTGCTGCTTTTGATCCCCTGCAACTATGTCATTCACACGGTCATCGGAAATGTTAATATTACAGCCCATCTGCCGCTGGTGAATGCGGCGATTCTGGTGGTTTTGAGCATGATTCTGACGATGCTTGGCGGATTAATTCCCTCGAAGAAAGCTGCGCAGAAAGATCCTGTGATTGCTCTGCGATCGGAATAATTCACGACTTTTCAACTGCACCCGGTTCCCTCAGCAAGCGCGACGCTTAATTTGGGAAACCGGGTGCAGTTCGTCTTAATACGACTTTTCTTTTTACCCTTTTCCTGCTATAATACCTTTAATTGATTCTATCGGAGGAGATAACATGGACAAATGGGAGAACCCCGAAGTAATAAGTGAAAACCGCTTGGAATCTCATGCGATATTTCAGGAAGATTGTCTCAGCCTGAATGGCAGATGGCGCTTTCTGTGTATAAAAGCAAATCAGGAGCTGCCAGAGCAGTTCTATGAGCCGACTTTTTCCAGCAAACAATGGGACATGATCGATGTGCCATCGTCCTGGGAAGCTGCCGGATATTCAAAGGGCGTCTTTCTCGGAGACAGCCATAATCCTGCGCTGTCCTACCGGGACAAGAAAATGCCCTCTGTGGATGCAGGCAATACCCTCATCGGCATTTACCGCAAACGCTTTCAGGTAACGGATACATGGACAAACCGCAAGGTGATTCTGCGCTTCAGTGATGTGCGCAGTGCCTTCTGCGTCTGGCTGAACGGACAGTACATAGGTCTGAGTAAAGGCAGTCTGACTCCGGTGGAGTTTGACATCAGCCAGACCGTGCAGGAAGGCTACAACTACATCTGCGTTCAGGTTTTTCAGTATACCGATGCAAATTACCTGGACAATCCCGGCAACTGGGTTCTCTCCGGCATTGTTGGAGATGTTGATGTGTATACCCTCCCCCAGCATCGGATCATGGATATGCACGCAGAAGCAGTTTTCGGCGACACCCTTGACGATGTTCAGCTGAATGTTGCGCTGACTTGCGAAAACGCCGATGATCTGACCGCCCGCATTGCGGTCATGGATGACAACAAGGTCTGTTATTATGGAGAAGGCATTATCTGCGACAATCAGGTGAAGGTGATCATTCCCTGCAAGAACGCAAAGCTGTGGAGCGCAGAAACCCCCAATCTGTACAAAATTGCCGTGATTTTGTGGGACGGCGTAGGTATCTGCCACACAAGGCAGCTGCCTTTCGGCTTCCGGAAGATTGCCATTGCGGATACATCCTTAAAGCTGAACGATCAGCCTCTCACCATCAAGGGCACCTGCTACACCTGCATGGATTCTGAAACCATGGAAGCGGATATCAAAGCCATGAAGGCCTGTAATATCAATGCTGTGCGACCTGCGCTTCCTGCGCCGGATCGGTTCTACGAACTGTGCGATCGTTGCGGATTGTATGTGCTGGATGACTGCGCCTCACAGAATACCAATGCCCTCTGGGAAGCGCTTCGTCAGAAGCGTGCTGCAGAGCTGGTAACGGCACACCGCAACCACCCCAGTGTCATCATGTGGAATCTGGGATGCAGCCGGGATGAAATTGTTCATCTGGATAAAACGCGCCCCTTCTGTGGCGAAGATATCTACTGCGTTGCTTCCCCGGATTTGAAACGGGTGGAACAAATGGACCGCCTGGAGGATATAGTGGAAACACCCACTGGGCTTGCAAGGGTGCTAAGCTCGGGAACGGTAATCCCTGCTGACAGCTACAGCGGCTCTCCCCTGCTGGCGCTGAGCTTTGGTGGCGCAACCGGAAACAGCGCACAGCAGCTGATTGCGTTTGCGGATGTGTTCCGAAAGAGCGCGCACTGGTGCGGCGGCTTCTTCTTCCAGTTTAAGGACCAGGACTTTTATGACTGCAGCGATTCTGAGTGTGCCGCAGGGTTGGTCAGCAAGAACGGTACGCCGCATCATAACTACTATGAGCTGCAGAAAGCGTATGAATGGATTCGCTGCAAACGCTGCGAGGATGGCTCCATCTGCATCAAGAATCACTATGCATTCCGCTCGATTGCTGAGCTGAATTGCAGCTATCAGATTACCCGTGACGGCGAACTCATCGATGAAGACACTCTGGAGCTGAACATCCCGCCTCAGCGTGCCCAGACCATCCGCATTCCCATGCCGGACTCCATGTTCCTGTCCGGCCGGTATCACCTGACCATTCGTTTCCAGGAAAACGATCAGGCGGTGCTGCCGGGAGCTACGGCTGCATACTTCCAGTGGGAGTTGGTCAACAACCGCCACATCAGTGAACTGTATCCCGGCGGAATCATTCGCGATGACGGTGCCAATATCTCCCTGAAAGCAGAGAATATCAGCTTTACCGTCAACCGGAATACCGGCAATCTGGACCAGATTTTCATTGACGATCAGCCTTTGCTGGAAGAACCCATCTGTCCTGCATTTTACCGAGTGAAAACGGATGCAGATCTGGCATCTGCCAAGCGGCTGGACGATTGGGCGAAGATGACTCTGAAGAACCAGCTTCCGAAGCCCTCTGTGGTGGAGGTCGATCATATGTCCCATCAGATTACCATCATGCAGAATATCGGTTCCGGCCTGATGCGGCGATATCAGCTGAACCGGGATGGAACACTGATGGTGGAAATGCGTCTGCGCACCGGAAAAACGGCACCCAACCGAATCGGTATGCAGGGCGGCCTGCCGCTGTCCTTTGATCAGATGTGCTGGACCGGCAACGGCCCTTGGGATACCTACACGGATCGGAATGGTTATGGTGTATTCGGCGTTCACCGTCAAAAGGTTACAGATCAGGACGAGCATCTGAGAGCGCAGGAACACGGCAACAAGACCAGTGTCTGTGAAATGACGCTGATCAATGATGCAGGAGATGGCCTGCTGATCAAGGCTGAGGAGCCTGTGGAGTGCTCTGTGTGGCCCTACACCCTGAACAGTCTGCAAAATGGCAACAGAACTCCGGAACAAACCGTTTTTAATATCAATTGCATCCAAAACGGACTGAACGAAGTTACCATTCAGCCCCACAGCACCTATATGTATAGTTTCACAATCAAACCCTTCCGCAAAACAGAAGCGTAAAAAAGAGGTAGACACGATGTGTCTACCTCTTTTCGTTTATTACAGCACTTTAGACAGGAAGTCCTGCAGTCTGGGATGCTTGGGGTGATTAAAGATCTGGTCAGGAGTGCCTTCTTCCAGAAGCTTGCCGTCAGCCATGAACAGGATCCGATTGCCGACTTCTCTTGCAAAGCCCATCTCATGGGTGACGACCACCATGGTCATACCCTGCTGGGCCAGTTCCTTCATAACTTCAAGAACTTCGCCGACCATTTCCGGGTCCAGTGCGGAGGTGGGCTCGTCAAACAGCATCACTTCCGGCTCCATCATCAGCGCACGCACGATGGCGATTCTCTGCTTCTGACCGCCGGAGAGCTGAATGGGATATGCATTGGCACGATCTTCCAGACCAACACGCTTCAGAAGTGCCAGAGCCTTCTGCTCTGCTTCCTTCTTGTCCATTTTCTTGACCTTTACCGGGGCAAGAATCATGTTTTCAAGAATGGTTTTGTGGGGAAACAGGTTGAAATGCTGGAACACCATGCCCATTTTCTGACGATGCTCGTCAATGTTCAGCTTCACGATCTTTCCATCAGGAGTCTTGATTTTCTTCTTGGTAATATCCACATTATCAAAAATAATCTCGCCTTCGGTAGGCACTTCCAGCAGATTGAGGCTTCTGAGCAAGGTGGACTTGCCGGAGCCGGACGGGCCGATTACGACCATCACATCTCCGGTGTGGATGTCGACAGATACATCGTCCAAAGCACGAATTGCGCCCTTGTTGTAATATTTTTTCAGATGCTTGACCTGAATCAGATTATCTCTTGTCGCCACGGCTCATCTTCCTTTCAAAATGTTCAATGATTTTACTGGTGGGGAATGTCAGGCAGAAATACACGCAGGCTGCTACGATCAGAGGCTCGCCAATGGAGAAGGTTGCGGCCTTGACGGAGTTAACTGCGGACATGATCTCCTGAACACCGATCGTCCAGCAAATAGAGGATTCCTTGATAATGGTAACGAATTCGTTTGCGATGGCAGGCAGAATGTTCTTGATTGCCTGGGGCAGGATGATATATCTCATGTTTTCAATCTGGCTCATACCCAAGCTTCTTGCAGCCTCTGTCTGGCCCTGATCGATGCTCTGGATGCCGGAACGAATGATTTCACTCAGATATGCGCCGGAGTTCAGGCTCAGTGCAATGACACCGGGGATAAAACGCTCAAAGCGGATAAATCCAAAGAGCTTAAATGCAGGCAGGGATACATCCGCCATCAGGACATAGTAAACGAGGAACAGCTGAACCATCAGAGGGGTTGCCCGGAAAACCTCTACATAAGCTGTGGAGATCACACGGAACGGCAGAATCTTGCTCATGCGCATATAAGCCAGCAGCAGAGCAAGAACAAATCCGAAAATAACAGTTAAAGCGGAAAGAGAAATGGTACAGACCATACCTTCGCCGAACATTTGTATGTACTCAAAGGTATCTTTAAAGCCTTCAATTGAAATCAATGATAATACTCCTTTCATGGAACTACCCCGGAAGCGTCACTTCCGGGGAAAGTTCGATTCAGTTCTGAATTATTCGTTGGAGGTAGATGCGCTGGCGGTGGGCTCGGTTTCCAGCAGGCCCTCGTGGATATCACCGGCAGCCAGTTCAGTTGCCTCGAAGATGAAATCTTCCAGAGAACCATCTTCCTGTGCAGCCTTGATTGCCAGGTTAACAGCAGCCAGCAGAGGTGCATTGTCCTTGTTTACGCCGACGACATTGCCTGCAGCGTCATAAGGAACATCCAGGATCACTGCCAGTTCGGGGTAATTCTTTGCATAGGACTGAGCGGGCAGAGTCTCGATGAATGCGCCGTCCAGCTTACCGGAAACCAGTTCAGCAACGATGTCGGTCAGCTTGCTCAGCTCGACGATGTCAGCATCAGGAGCGTTTTCCTTAGCCAGGTTTGCCTGGATGGAACCGATCTGAGCACCGATCTTGTATTCAGGCTTGTTTACATCTTCCAAAGAAGCAAACTTGCTTGCATTTTCCTGAGTTGTGACAAAAGACTGAGCACCCATGTAGTAGATATCAGAGAAGCTCATAGCCTTTTCACGCTTGGGATCGGGAGAGTAACCAGCCATGCCGATATCAGCCTTCTTGCTGCCGATCTCAGCGATTGTACCGTCAAAGTCCATGGGGACGATCTCCAGCTCCAGGCCCAGGAAATCAGCGATGTAATGACCCATTGCGATGTCGAAGCCTGCCAGAGTGGGGGTTCCGGCATCGTCCAGAGCATAGAACTCATAGGGAGCCATGTCAGGGCTGGTAACCATGGTCAGCTTACCTTCGGTGATGGTCTTGATCAGAGGCTTCAGCTCATCGATGGTCATGGTGGAGTAATCGGTGTCATCAGCAGCCTGGCTGGAACCGCAGCCTGCGAACACAGAACCGATCATCAATACTGCAAGAATCAGTGCAATAAACTTTTTCATTTTCCATTTCTCCTTTTTTCATCGCGTTAATGCGTTGTTGATTTATGACTGAATTATAACTCGTATATTATTCATTGTCAACCGCAAAACTATACATTTATCAGCGGAGGAAATATGGTTTTATATGTGCAAAAATTATAGAATATGCATTATCTCAAAAATACTATTCAAATATTCATGCATACAAGTATGTATATTCATGAAAAAATGAATACCCCTGCGAATATGGGATACTCGCAGGGGCAGGATTTACTTTCTTTTCCTTCTGAAAAGAACCATTACAAATGCAATTGCAATAACCACAGCGGATGCTGCGACAATGATTGCAGGGCTATTCAGTCCGGTTACATAAACTGCAGTGGGGCCATCTGCTCCGCCGATGACGCCAACCGAAGATAAAATAGAATGTAACATCAGAATGTGCAGACCTCCTCAACGGCAGGGGCAGCGCTTTCTACCGAGATACCGGTCAATACAGGTCCCACATCACCCTGGTACAGGTAATGGGTTTCGGCGGAAACCGCAGCTCTTACCTTGACCCAGCTGCGGGGCTTCAAGGACTTGGCATCCTGCCACTTGCAGGGCAGACCGCAGAACTGGATATCCTCTACACAGCAGGTCATGATAAACCGACCGGGTGCGAACATTCCGTTCTTGTCTCTGCGCAGCATGGCAACCTGAGCCTTGAATTCCACGGTCTTGCCGTTGTACTTTTCGGGATCTTCCGTGACATCCCGGAACCACAGCGCATAGTCGTCGTCCTCAATGGTAACAACGGAGGCGTTGACATCAAAAGGCAGCGGATCTTCGATATCATCAAATGCGGTGGAGCCGTCGGTGTAGTCGTACAGAATGTCGATCTGACGGCTAGCAGCACGGGCGAGCTTGTGGAAAGGCATGGTGTCCTGACCCTTTTCCAGTCGGTTGAATACAACCATCTGTGCACCGGTCAGCTTGTCCATAACCAGATTGCGCATATTGGCGTTGTAAGCCATAATGGTTGTGCTGTCAGCGAACATGACCTCCTGGGCAACGACCCATTCCTTGGGGAATTTCATATACAGGTCACCCACCAACTGCATACCGTTCAGCTCTGCAACGATACGCTCGGGCTTGTGCTTCTTTACAAGCGCTGCCAGATCCTTGGTGGTAACGGTTTCCTGATCCAGCACTTCCATATAGACATTCTTATGAGGATAGGTGGAGAAATCAAATTCCTCCTCGCCCTCTTCAAATACCAGCAGCAGGGTCCGCTCGCCGGCATTAAAACGCTCATCCTCCAGAGTTTCCTGGATAAACTTGGTTTTACCGGAATCCAAGAAACCGGTAAAGGCATATACGGGAATTTCTACCATAAAACGCTCCTTACAGACCGAAAAGCTTTACGATTTCCTGTTCATTCAGCTTAGAACCAATGACGCACAGACGGCCGATCACGCCTGCGCTGCCGGTACGCACATCTGCTTCACCGGGAACATGGTCAAAGTGCAGCCACTTACCGTCAGCACCGGCTACGATGCCCTTTGCACGCAGAACGATGCCGTACTCGCCGGAATCCAGCTCTTCCAGAATGTGGCGGATTTCGTCAGCAGTGAACTTCTTGGTGGTTTCGACGCCCCAGGAAGTGAACACTTCGTCTGCGTGATGATGGTGATGATGCTCGTGGTCATGATCGTGATCGCAGCCACAACCGCAATGCTCGTCATGCTCGTGATGATGCTCGTGGTCGTGGTCATGGTCGTGACCGCAATCGCAGTGTTCGTCGTGATCATGATGATGCTCGTGGTCATGGTCGTGGTCATGGCCGCAGCAGCAATGCTCGTCATGCTCGTGATGATGTTCATGCTCCAGATCAGCCAGATCCTTGGCCAGAGAAGCATTTCCTTCCATAGCCTCGATCAGCTGTTCGCCGGTCAGCTCGGTCCAGGGAGTGGTAACGACTGTAGCCTTGTCGTTGTGTTCACGGATCAGGCTCAGAGCGGTGTTCAGCTTAGCCTCGGTGATGGCATCGGTTCTGGACAGAATGATGGTGGAAGCGGTCTCGATCTGGTTGTTGTAGAACTCGCCGAAGTTCTTCATATAAACCTTAACCTTGCCTGCATCTGCAACAGCAACGGTATAGCCCAGCTCGACATCGTGGCCGATGACCTTCTTGACTGCGCCGATGACATCGGACAGCTTGCCAACGCCGGAGGGCTCGATGATCACGCGGTCGGGATGATACTCAGCAATCACCTTCTCCAGAGCTCTGCCGAAATCGCCCACCAGGCTGCAGCAGATACAGCCGGAGTTCATCTCGGTGATGTTAATGCCGGCATCCTTCAGGAAGCCGCCGTCGATGCCGATTTCGCCGAATTCGTTCTCGATCAGGACCAGCTTCTGATTCTGGTAGCCTTCGGAAATCATCTTCTTGATCAGGGTCGTTTTACCGGCACCCAGGAAGCCGGAATAAATATCAATTTTTGTCATAATGATTTTACACCTTCCGTATTCAAAAGATTCCACATAACCATAACCGATCCTTCTATATATCGGTTATTCCCTTATGCTCGTGTACGGCCCGGACTGCCCTTTTGTATCGGACAGGACGCTCACTTCCTTTCGAAGAACAGGGGCCTTTGACATTCTCTGTGATTATACCACATTGTGGAAGAAAAATCCATATAAATCTCCATCTTTATTCATGGTTTGCTCTTGTTCGAGTCCGGGCAGGCATACGAAACACTAAAAACAAGCCAGAGCAGTGAAATAAATCCGCTGCTCTGGCTATAATTGATGTTACGGTTGATTTACAGAACCCATAAACAGAGGGATCTGGTCTTTGCAGATTGCAAACAGAAACGGGCGGTCCAGAACAAAGTCGATGATTTCCTCGGGAGGCTCAGCGGCTCCGGCTCCGAACTCCAGGACGATATAACTGGCAGCAACAACGCCCTTTTCGTCAATCGCTACCCGGGTATCCTGATTGATGCTGTCCAGATAAATAGGAAGCTCCGTGTCGAATGAGGGAGAAAAATCATTGCCAAGAGGTTCAAAGATCTGCGTAATTCCCATGCTCTGCAGACCAGGTTTCAGATCGGTGCTGGCGCTCACATCAAATTTAGGGACAGACAGATTGACCTTCATATACTTCTCATTTGCGATGGGCTGGTCCCCTGTATTGGCGATGATATCCATGTATTCTCCGCGCTGCAGGACATCCTGAATGGTTTTGTCTTCATCCGGGAGAATGAACCACATAGAACCGCCGTTTTGCAGGCGAAGGGCTACTGCTCCGAAATCTTCGCCCCAATAATAATTCATTTTCCGCTCTTCAGCGTTCATATAGGTGCACTGCACTTCCCCGGCAGGAGCGTGGAATACATCTTCCGTATTCTTGCCGGAAGAGAATTCGTCGTACCATTTTCCCTGGAAATAAATGGTGGACAGCAGCGAGAGTGTGCTGTTGGGACTTATTCTGACATTCTGGGTGCGGTCTTTCAGGAAACCTCCGGTTTCGTTGTTCAGCCAGTTGCCCATGGCGCGGTTGGTCTTGGTGCTGCCCAGATCTCCCTGGTAAACAGAAGCGTAGTACGACTGAGACAGCAGATCCATCACATCCTGATGATACTTCATTTCGTCATCCAGCCAGAGGGAATTTGCCAGCACACTGACTTCTTTTCCGTTGTCCTGATAGATCGACTCCCACACGGCACCAATCCCCTGCCGAAGCTGTTCGGTGTTTCCTGCGCCCAGCACATCCAACAGCTGTTGCTGTGTGGTTCCGGCTGTCAGCTCAGCAGTCATGGCAAGGGCGATATATGCATTGACAGGCGACCAGAGCTGATTGGTGTTGTCAGGCCCTGTCAGAATGGCTTTGGAGCACTGTCCGGAAAAATCTGCAATGGACGGCAGAATCTCGTTTGCGGTGGTTCTTCGCTGTTGTGTCTCCTCAAGCCACAGATCATACTCGTCCGAATCCACATTGGGTCGCTCTCGCTTTCTGGATTCAGAAGCCAGGCTGACCGCCTTTGCTGAAACTGCCAAAGGAATACTGGGCGCGTTCCAGAAAAGTACCAGAGCCAGAACTGCGGCGACTGCAACATAAAAAATGTGTCTTTTTTTGCGTTTTCTGGCAGCATGGGCGATATACGCATCGTCCACTTGATCCAGTGCATTTGCTACTTTCTCATTCATCGAGATATCCCTCCTTGATTAAGAATTCTCTCAGCTGCATACGGATTCTGCCAAGTCTGACGCTGGCAGCATTGGGCCTCAGGTGAAAGTCCTTTGCAATTTGCTGAACCGGGTCCCCAAACCAGTATCTGCGCAGAAACAGGTCCCGGTTTTCTGTGCTGATGGTGCCGAGAAAGCGGTTGATCGCCTGTCCCAGTTCCTTGGCTTCTATGTGTTCCTCCAGCGCCTGAGCAGGGATACAGTTGGCAAGCTCATCGATGGATGCATCATATTTCCCGTTTCTTTTTTCTGCGGTGTTATACTTGAGCCGGTCCAGTGCAATATGTCTTCCGGTCTTATAGACAAAACCGGCCAGAGGGTCGGGCTTTGTCGGAGGAACAGCGTTCCAGACTGCAAGATATGTATCATTGACGGACTCTTCTGCATCCCTTGGTGAGCCCAGAATGTTCTGAGCAATCATGTGCAGCCGCTTGCCAAAGGCCTTAGCCAGCAGCTCGATAGCGTTCTCTTCTCTGTTCCATAGCAGCGATATGATTTTCTGATCCTGCATCCTCTTTCCCTCCTCACCTTAGTAATAGACTTTTGTACTGTGAATGTTACATCAATTTTATCATACTTCAAAAATAATTCTATTCGTATTTCAGCTATAAAAAAGCTGCGGCACCTGTTCATGATGCGCAAGGATATGAAGAAAGATGAATTATTCTTAAAGGTGATTGTATTGCGGGTTCTTCTGTGGTAGGATGGAACACAGTTGTCACTAGACCTGGAGATCGACAGGTTCTGTATATATGAAAGGATGATTTCATGTTCGTTTTACTTGGAATTGCAGCATCGGTTCTGATGATTGCAATTCAGATTGCATTTTTCGCAAAACGCCGCAATTCTGATTTTACTGTGGCCCAGTATATAAAGAATGTGTTTCTGACACCTCTGGTTTCCATTGCGGTATGGAAATACCTGTTGCGGTTTGAACATTTTCTGGTTCCCGGCGAATACGGTGCTGCCGGAATTGCAGGATTTTTTATCCTCGCAGCGGCTGCCTCAGCCCTGCTGCTGTTTCTTCAGATGAAATACAGCAAACGCCTTGCTGAATCTGGGCAGGAAAGCGCTTCAGTCGGCCGGAAAATCGGTTTCAGTATTCTGACTTTTATTGGATTGCTCTGCATTTTCATGACCATTTGGGGGAAAACAGAATTTTCAGATTTTACTGCTGACCAGTTGATCATCAATCTGTTCTCCCCTGCCGCAGGAGCAAATTCAACGGATTATGTCAATGCTCTTGAAGCTCCCTTCTTCAATACCATATTGGTCACCACCGTTTTGTATCTGCTGACATTCGATGCTTCCCGGCTTTTGAAGCAGAACAATCAGACTTCCTCTTATCGAAAGGCTTTTTCCAAAAATTTCAGCCTGCTGCTTGCAATCGTGGTCTTTTTCGGCGGTCTCACCTATGGCATTTGCCAATACCATCTGTTTGACCTGACCAAAGCCTATCTTGCAAGATCCACCTTCATCGATGAACACTATGTGGACCCTCGGGATGTGAATCTGCAGTTCCCGGAAAAAAAGCGGAATCTGATCCATATTTATCTCGAATCCATGGAAAACAGTTATATGTCCAAAGATTTGGGCGGATTTATGGATGAAAACCTGATTCCCGAGCTGACGGAGATTGCCTCGGAGGGATACAGCTTCTCCCATAACGACCAGAATTTTGGCGGGCCTCAGGCCGCTGTAGGAACCACCTGGTCCGTTGCTTCCATGGTCAATATGTCGACAGGTCTGCCGATGAAGGCACCTACGGAGCGAAACGCTTACGGCTCCAAGGATAATTTCCTGCCGGGAGCATATACTATGGGAGATATTCTGGCAGAACAGGGATACGAGCAGACCCTGATGTTCGGTGCGGATGCCGATTTCGGCGGACTGACCTATTATTTTGAAACTCACGGCGATTTCAAAATCATGGACTATAAGTACGCAAAGGAAAACGGGTTGATTCCTCCGGATTATGCAGTTTGGTGGGGCTATGAGGATGACAAGCTCTTCAAATTTGCCAAGGATGAAATTACCCGGCTCAGTGAAACCGGAAAACCCTTCCACTTTGTCATGGAGACCGCCGATACCCACCGCCCGGATGGTTATCTAAGCCGGTTTGCTCCGACCCCCTACGAAAACCAGTATGCCAATGTTGTGGCATACAGCTCTGCCGAGGTTTATAAGTTTGTCCGCTGGATTCAGGCACAGCCCTTCTATGACAATACAACCGTTGTGATTACCGGTGACCATCTGAGCATGGAAACGAACTTCTTTGAATTCTATCATTTTGATGAAGATTATCATCGTTCCCAGTACAATGTAATTCTGAATCCTGCTCCGGGTGTTGCCAGCAGAGATCACGACATCCTGTTCAACCGACAGTATGCAAATTTCGATTTCTTCCCCACCATTCTGTCCAGTATGGGTGTCACATTTGACGGAAGCCGCCTTGGAATCGGAACGGATCTGTTCTCCGGAGATAAGACGATTTTTGAAGAATACGGCTTTGAAGAAGCCAACAGCGAACTGGAAAAGAAAAGCATCTTCTACAATCAGCACATTCTGAGCAAATAAAAAAGAGGCAGACTTATCTCTGCCTCTTTTCCTATTCAATCGTCATCTTTTTTGCCTGAGAAATACGCGTATAAAAAGTTCGGCAGCATCATGGCAAAGCCCGCTAGCCGAAGAATGTCACAAAGCTCCTGGCCTTTTTCCTGTTTGATTGGAAAGCTCAAAACCAACAGCAGACCGCCCAGAAATGCGATTGTCTGGAGAACATAGTAGAGTTTCTTGCGTGGTTTCAGCGGGATATTCGGATTGAGCAGCTGCTCCAGCAGTGCAGAAACACCGCTTATACCGAAGCTTGCACATACAAGCACCAGATAGACTGCCATCACTCGGATCCAGACCGCATCCACAAAGTAGCACAGCGTCACGATCAGATAAGCCATCGCTGCGTAAATGGCAAGGCTGAAAATCCAATAGGCCGGATGGCGGTAGATGGAGCGATACTGGGTACAGGCTACATCCAGAGTCTTGGCAACGGCTTCTGCCGCCTCCCCGGTGGAAATGGACTTTTCATCTATTCGCTCGGACCGGATCAGTTCCAGAATGCTGACATCCAGCGCCTGTGCCAAAGGCTCCAGAAGTTTAATGTCCGGGAACCCCACGCCTCTTTCCCAACGGGAAATTGCCTTGTCTGTTACATGAATCTGCTGTGCCAGGTCAGCCTGCTTCATACCCAGCTCCTTGCGCCTTGTCTGAACGAAAGCGCCGAATCTCTCAGCATCCATTTGCGTGCCCGCCTTTCTGTTTTGGTGGTTTCATGATAGCACTGCACTGCCTGAAAATCAATCGACGCATCGTTTACCGAAATATTTGTTCAGAATTCTTTGAAATTAAGGCGCAGATCAAAAGAAATACAGCAATAAAGTTAGAGAGAGAAATCTGAGTTTTCAGACTTCTCCCTCTGTTTTCGTCACGATTCTATAAACTTTCAATCCGGAACGAAGATCAGATCTTGCGCAGCTCCACTTTGTCAACCAGGTTTAATCCCAGATCCTCGATCGTGTGCAGGGCCTTCTGCTCCACAGAAACATTCAGCAATGCTTCAGGCTTGTGCGCGTCGCATCCGAGAATCACGCTGCATCCCTCTTCTGCAGCAATCTGCCAGAACAATGTGTTCGGGTAGTTCCGTCCCAGTTCAAGCCCCAGCAAATTGAATTCCAGAGGCATATGGCAGCTGATTGCCTCTTTGCAGATCTGGCGCATATATCTCTGATATGTATCTGAGTTTCCTTCATAATGGAACAGATCCGGGTGTGCAAAATAAGTAAACAGACCTGTGTTCATGGCATCCATAGACTGGTAGCAGTACCGCTTCAGCAGCGTATCGTCCCCGGTAAGGTGTCCGTTATAATGGTCGTTTACTTCATTCCCCAGGTAATGTTGACCCAGCAGCAGATAATCAATAGGACGATCCCGAAGAATCGGCAAAAGCTCCGGCAGCAGCTGGGGATAATATTCAATCTCCAGTCCAAGGGGAATCTGAATTTCCTCCTGAAACTGCTTTCTCAGGTCTAATACCGTTTCAACATAGCCGTCCAGCTGATCGATCCTCATACGGAATGTAGAGACATAATCGCCCGGAAAAATATAGGGCGAATGATCGGAAAATCCAAGGATTTCCAGACCTCGCTTGATGCCGTTGCGCACATAGTCTTCTTCTTTTCCTTCTGCATGATTGCAGCGCCAGGTGTGAGTGTGATAATTTGCAATCATATGAGCCTCCAATTAAATGTTTTGTTACATAATACCACACACAATTGCCTTTATCAACTCGTGACCACCGGCTCTGACAGAGGCCGACAAAAATTTTTCAAAAAATTTTTAAAAAAAGGCTTGCATTTTCTGATACGGCATGATATTATATCTGAGCTGTCAAGTGAACAGCGTATCCGGGTGTGGCGAAGTTTGGTATCGCGCTTGAATGGGGTTCAAGAGGCCGCTGGTTCGAATCCAGTCACTCGGACCAAGGGAGTATCTTTATGGATACTCCCTTTTTTGTATATAATGCTGTTTTGAAGCATTTCTGATCTTGTTGTATTGAATTAAACAACGACCGCACCGGTCAGCCCCTCAATTGGCAATTGTATTCTGCATCTTTTTATTTTGCCAAATCTGTCAATGTGCGATTCTGGATACAAAAAATTCCGAGGTTGGTTCTCTCTTGAACCTTCCCCGGAATTCTTCATTTTATGCTGTTCTTCAACACTCCTCTTTTTGATCGCTCACAGTTGTATCGACAGGGGTGCAGTCCGCGCAAATATTTCTATTACTGGCTTCGCCGCACTGGACGGTGGGCGTCCCAGTCACAGCCCGGGCACCGAATTCCACGGGGACGGCGACACAAACCTCCTGTTTGATGGTAAAACGACAGACCTCGCCGCCCCGCGGACAGATTTCATCCCCCGTTACGACGGGTTCGCCGCAGCAGCTCGTGATCGGCGTTCCCACATGTGCAAAGGGGGTCACCGTCACAGGCACACAGACGGTGGAGCGCTGATACCCGATCACCGGACAGCCTCCGCTGTGCTTTTCACAAGCGGGACCGCAGATTTCCAGCCCCTCTGCTGTCGTATTGCCGCCGGACAGACAGACATCAATCCCTGCCACCTCTCTGGCCACTGTCAATTCGAAACAGATACGCATGGTTCCGTATACCTTATCCAGCGGGAAATCGAATTTCAGGCCGGGGCATCCAGTAGGAGGATCAGGTCTGTCAGCAGGGCGCAGCTCCACATTTCCGCCTTCTCCAAATACGACTTCCTGGGCCACTCCGTTTATAATAACGGTGATATTCACAATCTCCTCGGCCGTTATTTCGTCACAGATTCCTAACACCAGATGACTTAGATCAGCATACATCGGAGTATCTTCGCCGACGGCCATAATATCATAGCAGAACCGCTGGTTCTCGCCGACAGCTGGTTCGAGGACGGAGTCGGTCAAGTTGAGAGATATCTGAAAAGGAAGGATCCGCTCCCCCTGAATTGTCGAGTAGTCGATTCTCAGGTTGCATCCTGGATTTTCTGTCTGATTGCAAGACAATGACATTATCTAATACACGCTCCTCTTTTTCAATTTTGGTCAGTAGGGCGCTGACCGCTTCATACTATGACTCAGGAGAGCGCGATGTGCATGGCCTGCCGTGTCTATTGCGGACCGATTGTGGGCAAACCTATGCGTTCAGCAGCGAAACTTCCTGCTTCCCTGTTACCATAAGGAGTGTCCCAAGTGCTATCTTTTCGATGAAAGACATAATCGTCCAGCTGAACGCCTGCTTAAAGTTTACATACATTTAATTGATCCTTGATTGAAAAAAATTTCAAATGGAGTATACTGTATTTCAACATATTCTGAAAGGCTCGTGATCGTATGTGGCTGATTGCATCTGTCTTTTCCGCTTTCTTTGGAGGAGTCACAGCCATTCTTGCAAAATGCGGAATTAAAGATACGGATTCTGATGTTGCAACAGCAATCAGAACGATTGTTGTTCTGATTTTTTCATGGATTATGGTATTTGTGGCAGGTTCTGCCCATACAATTACCGCAATTTCACAAAAATCGCTATTCTTTTTAGCCTTGTCCGGTATTGCTACAGGTGCATCCTGGATATGCTATTTTAAGGCACTTTCTTTAGGTGACATCAATAAAGTCATGCCGATCGACAAATCCAGCACAGTGTTATCTGTTCTTCTTGCGATCCTGCTGTTCCATGAAACCGACCATTTGACAATCAAGCTGGCTGGAACAGCAATTCTTGCAATCGGTATATTCCTGATGATTCAGAAAAAAGCAGACGCAGGCAAGCAGGAAATAAATAACCAGTGGATGATGTATGCGGTTCTCTCTGCGGTGTTTGCTGCACTGACCTCGATTTTTGCAAAGATTGGAATTAAAGATGTAGAATCAAATCTGGGAACAGCCATCCGCACAGGCTTCGTCCTAATTATGGCATGGCTCATTGTGTTCGCAAAGGGAAAACAGGGGCAAGTAAAGAAAATTAACGGTCGCGAGCTTGGGTTCATTTCACTGTCGGGTCTGGCAACCGGAGCATCATGGCTATTCTACTATTATGCAATTCAAAATGGAGTTGTCAGCGTAGTTGTGCCAATCGATAAGCTCAGTATTGTGGTAACAGTTATCTTTTCCTATATCGTATTCAAAGAAAAGCTCAGTGCAAAAGCCTTTGCCGGACTGTGCCTGATGGTTGTCGGAACCTTAGTTATGGCAATATGGGCATAAGCCTTTGTAAGCAATTAATAGAAAACTCCAGCTGTAAGACTACAGCTGGAGTTTTTTGCTTACTCAGAACTCTTCCCTGCCGGAATTACTTCCTGTGGAAATGAGCTATGAAAAATAACACGATTCAGAATGTTATGAATCCCCGGAGTCCGGTAGCGGTACCTCGATCTCCTTGATATTCATTTCCGTTCCTGTGAGAAGCCATGTCTTGTCGCTGCCGCAATGGGGGCAGATTTTGCCGTATTCTACCGTAGGATAATCTGCCTGACAGCCGTCACAGTGGGTCACCGCAGGCAGTGACTCGATCCGCAACTCGGCATCTTTGAGAATGTCGGTTTTCTTTACCGCCCATGCCCAGCAGTCCGTCAGATAGTGGTGAACCACGCCGGAAACCTCTCCGATTTCCAGAGTCACTGCACTGATCGAGTCCAGCTGATTTTCCTGAGCCACATTCTCCACCGACTTGATGACATGCATCACAATACCCAGTTCGTGCATCACTGCTCCTTCTTTCCAAACCGGATCTTGATATCCCGCTTCACCATGTAAGGCAGAATCTTCTTCATCTTGTCCTCAAGACGCAGCATCTCACTGCATTCCGGCCGCTCACGGTACAGCTTGATGGCATCAAAGGCGCACTTGGTTGTGCATACGCCACAGCCGATGCACTTGTTGGGATCCACAACGGAAGCGCCGCAGCCCAGGCAGCGGCTGGTTTCTGCCTTGACCTGTTCCGGGGTAAAGCCTGTACGGTCATCCCGGAAGGTCTTTCTAAGTGCTTCGTTATAACCGGGGCGCTGACGCGGCGTGTTGTCATAGTCCTCGATTGCCAGATTGTCCTTGTCCATTGCGATGAACTGACGGCGGTTGCGTCCGATCGTCAGACTGCTGTGAGGCTGTACATACCGGTGCAGAGAGACAGCACCTTCTTTGCCTGCGGCAATGGCATCAATCACAAATTTCTGACCGCTGAACACATCTCCGCCTACGAAGATGTCCGGCTCTGCGGTCTGGTATGTGACCGGGTCTGCCTTGGCGGTTCCGTTGGGATTCAGCTCCACCTTTGTCCCCTTTAGCAGTTCCTTCCACTCTACCCGCTGGCCGATGCAGTACAGAACCATACTGCACTCCATATGCTCTGTGACGAATTCATCATATTCCGGAGCAAAGCGGCCCTGGGCGTTCTTGACCCTGGTGCAGCGCTTAAAGGTTACGCCGGTGCACTGACCGTTTTCTGTTGTAATCTCAGCGGGGCCCCATCCTGCATGGATCTGGATTCCATCCCGCTCACATTCTTCCCGGTCCTCGGGGCCGCAGGGCATCTCATCATAGCCTTCCAGGCTGTACATGGAAACATTTGCTCCGCAGCGCACGGCAGTTCGTGCCACATCGCAGGCGATATTACCGCCGCCGATGACGACGACATTTCCGGTGATTTCTCTGGGGCCGCCGATATTGATTCCCTTGATGAAATCGATGCCGGCTTCTACGCCCTTGGCATCAGCTCCGGGGACAGCCAGTTTGCCGCCGTTCTGCAGACCGATAGCCACATAGAAACCTGCATATCCCTGCTCACGCAGCTGCTGGATGGTGATATCCTTGCCGATTTCGGTATTACAGCGGAATTCCACGCCCATTTCCCGCAGAATGTCAATTTCTGCGTCCACAACATCCTGCTCCAGACGGAAGGACGGGATGCCGTTGGACATCATACCGCCGGGACGGGGTGCTTTATCGAATACGGTGGGCTTGTAGCCCTTTTCTGCCAGATAGAATGCGCAGCTCATTCCGGCAGGGCCGGCACCGATAATAGCGATTTTCTGCTTGAAGCCGCCCTCCTGAAGTGTTGGAGTAACTACGGGCGGAATGTACCGGGTTTCAGCGTTCAGATCCTGCTGAGCGATGAACCGCTTCACCTCGTCAATGGCAACAGCCTGGTCAATGGTGCCGCGGGTGCAAGCATCCTCGCAGCGGCGGTTACATACCCGTCCGCACACTGCCGGGAAGGGATTTTCCCGCTTAATCAGCGCCAGAGCCTCCCGGAACCGTCCCTGAGCCGCCAGCTTCAGATAGCCCTGAACCGCAATATGGGCAGGGCAAGCAGTCTTACATGGGGATGTGCCGGTGTCGTAGCAATTGATTCGGGCGGTGTCCCGGTAGTTTGGATCCCACTTCTCCGGGCCCCACTTTGTTGCATCCGGAAGCTCATGTCGGGGATACTCCACAGGTCCGCTGGTGGTACATAGTTTCTGACCCAGCTTTACTGCGCCTGCGGGACAGTATTCCACGCATCTGCCGCAGGCCACGCAGTCCTGAGGATTCACCCGTGCCACATATGCCGTGCGGCTCAGGTTCGGCGTGTTGAACAGCTGAGAGGTTCTCAGCGCGTAACATACATTAATATTACAGTTGCAGATGGCAAAGATCTTGTCCTCGCCGTCGATATTTGTGATCTGATGGACGAAGCCGTTCTCTTCAGCCTTGCGGAAGATTTCCAGAGCCTCTTCCTTGGTGATGTACTTGCCCCGATTGGTCTCCACAAGATAGTCTGCCATGTCACCGATGGCGATGCACCAGTCATTGGGGTCATCGCCGCAGCCCTCGTCATATGTTCTTCTGGACAGCCGACAGGCACAAGGAGAGGATGCGTACTTTCCATCGTACTTGTCCAGCCAATGGGAGATATGCTCAATGGAGATGGATTTGCTCTCGGCCTCGATGGCTTTCTCCACCGGGATAACATGCATACCTACTCCGGCACCTCCGGGAGGCACCATAGGTGCCACCTTCTCCAGAGCCTCACAGCTCATGCGCTCAAAGAACTTGGCAAGCTCCGGGTGTTCCTCCAGCTGCTTTTCGTTCATATTCATAAATTCGGCGCTTCCGGGAACAAAGAGCGGCAGAACATAACGCTTCTTGTGCTCCGGATTCTTTCCGTCCAGATTCTCCCAGTTATACTCGATCAGGCCGATGCAGCTCATTTCAAAGAGCAGTTTCTCGAGCTTTTCAGGATCCTTGCCAGTGAGCTTTACCAGCTGTTCCAGCGTTTTGGGCTTGCGCACCTTCATCTTGAGGGCTACTTCGGCCATCTCGTCGGTGACTACGCACTGAAGGCCCCAGTATTCCGGATCGTCGTAAGTCACCTTGCGACCCATGCGGTTGGTGATCAGCTGCGCCAGCTTCAGAATAATGGGTCTCTTGGGAAGATCTGCCGGTACTTCATAAGGAACAGGATTAAAATCAGACATATTCTCGCTCTCCTTTTTTAATTTTCGCCTTGCTTCCAGCTTTCCACCTGGCGGCGGAGCCAGTCTGCCCAGGCATCCATTCCCTCGCCGGTTTTGGCGGAAACGGGAATAATTTCAATGTTGGGGTTGCGCATTCTGGCGTAATCAACTGCCTTATCCATGTCAAAGTCAAAGTAAGGCAGCACATCAATTTTGTTGATGATCAGCACATCGCACACAGAGAAAATCAGCGGGTACTTGAGGGGTTTATCGTGGCCCTCCGGCACAGACAGAATCATGGCATTCTTCACGGCACCGGTGTCAAATTCTGCGGGGCATACAAGATTGCCCACATTTTCCAGCACAATCAGATCCAGCTGCTCGTCACCCAGAGCTTCCAGCCCCTGACGGGTCATTTCGGCATCCAGATGACACATACCGCCGGTGTGAAGCTGAATGGCCTTCGCGCCTGCATCGGTCATGGTTTTGGCGTCCACATCAGAGTCAATGTCTGCCTCCATCACGCCAATACGCATCGTATCTGTTAACGCTTCAACGGTGCGGCACAGCGTTGTGGTCTTTCCGGCACCGGGAGAAGACATCAGATTCAACAGAAATGTTTTCTTCTGCTTCAACTCCCTGCGCAGCGCATCCGCCTGCCGGTCGTTGTTGGCAAGAATGCCTTCCTTGACCTCAATCACTCTATAACCTGCCACATAAACCTCCTCCTTTTCCTGTTCTCACTCTGGTCTGACCAGTTAAGAACCGTGGTAGATTATGATGACCGTAACACAATACATTTTAACTGTCAATATAATAAGCACAAAATCTACAGGTATACTCTTGAATTTATGCACTATTTCTGATATTATTCATTAAAAAGGCAGCTGTGGTATGTGGCTATACCACAGACCAAAAGGAGGATGTTTATGGGCTTTCAGAAACTGGTATCCCCTTCCCTGAAAGAGCTGTTCATAGAAAACATTGAGGCGATGATCCTGTCCGGAGAGCTCCATGAGGGCGATAAGCTGCCACCGGAGCGCCAGCTGGCAGAGTCCACCGGTGTCAGTCGAGCTGTTGTCAATGCCGGCATCGTGGAATTATCTCAAAGAGGCTTTCTGGAGATTCGCCCCCGTGTGGGCACTTTTGTCACGGATTATCGTCGCTCAGGAAACATGGAAACGCTGAAATCCATTATCAGCTACAACAGCGGACGGCTGCGAAACGAAGAAATCCGCTCCATTCTGGAGGTCCGGGATGCTCTGGACAAACTGACCGTAAGCTGTATTATCCCCCGGGCCTCTGATGCAGATATGGATGTTCTGCGTGAAAAAGTAGAGGCCATCGGGAGCGCGGAAACTGCGGAGGAAGCCGCCGAGGCTGCGTTCGCCTTCCAGCACGAGCTTGCCATGCTGTCGGGAAACACGCTGGTTCCTCTGATTTTCCGCTCCTTCTACTCTTCGGTCACGGTACTTTGGAAGCGATACTGCGCTCTTTACGGCATAGACGATTTGTATCGAAACAACCGGATTCTCTATCAATATATCCTGGACAGAGATCTGAACGGCGCACTTCAATGGGTGGAACACTGTACCTGCATGACGATTTCCGGAAATCATCAGATTTATTATTAATGCAAAACTGACTGCGCAATTCGTTGGCAGATTTTCGTGTCCTTATCTGGACAGACTCCGGCGGCAGTGGTATAATTGGCACATTACATCACATAACAAAATGAAAAGGAGAACCCAAATGGATATGTCACAGTCAATTACTCTCGAAAATATCAAAGAATTTCGCAGCAGTTATCAGTCCAATCCCATTTCCAGGATCGCTACAAAGGCCGCATCCAAGGCCAGTGTCAACGACATCTGCTATGACACAGAGCATGCCAAGAAAATGAATCACAAATTTTCGATTGATATTCCCACCATGCCTGTGACGAATCAGAAATCCAGTGGAAGATGCTGGATTTTTGCCGCCCTGAATATTCTCAGAGAAAAGGTCGCCAAGGATCTGAATCTTGCAAATTTCGAACTCTCCCAGAGCTTTATCTCGTTCTATGACCATCTGGAGAAGGCCAATTCCTTCCTGGAGCATATCATTGAGACCGCTGACAAACCTGCCGATGAGCGATATGTCAATCACATTCTCTCTGCCCCTGTAGGTGACGGCGGCTGGTGGGAATTCTTTGTCGGACTTTGCAAGAAGTACGGCGTTGTCCCCAAGGAGGCTATGCCGGAAACCCAGCAGAGCAGCAATTCTGCCGCCATGAATATGCTTCTTAATATGCAGCTGCGGGAGGATGCACTGGTGCTGCGGCGTGAGATTGCCGCCGGTAAGGATGCAGAAACTATCCGGAGTCTGAAAAACGATATGCTGAAGCGTGCCTACAATATCATTGCCATCTGCCTGGGCAATCCCCCCGAGACATTCGACTTTGAGTATGTGGATAAAGAAGAAAAATATCATGCCGACCGCAATCTGACTCCCCGTGAATTCTACGACAAGTACATCGGCAGAGATATCGAAAATATCGTCAGCATTCTCAATGCGCCCACCCCCACCAAGCCGTTTAACAAGACCTATGTGATCTCTCACGAGGAAAGCGTCTATGGCTGCAACCCGGTGAAAGCCCTGAATATCTCCATGGATGAGTTCAAGGCAACGGTGATCCGTCAGCTGCAGGCCGGTGATCTGGTGTGGTTCAGCTGCGACTGCCATCCTTACGGCTGCCGGGACGAGGGCATCTGGGATACCGGTATTTACGATTACGAAACACCCTTTGGTCTGGATCTCAAAATGGACAAGGGCCAGATGCTGGAATACCACCGCAGCGCCCCCAATCATGCTATGGTCCTGACCGGCGTGAATCTGGTGGACGGCAAACCCGACAAGTGGAAGATCCAGAACAGCTGGGGCTCTGAGAAGGCCAACAAGGGATACTTCATCATGAGCGACGACTGGTTTGAAAAGTTCGTGTACTTTGCAAGCATCGACAAGAAGTATCTGACCGAGGAACAGAGAAATCTCTTCGAGCAGGAGCCTGTTGTTCTCGCTCCCTGGGATGTTCTGGCATAAAGGGATACCTTTCTCAACTGGAATTGAATATGCAAGCAGCCGCCTTTTCACAAAGGCGGCTGTTGTTGTATCAATATAGTGCCGATTGCACCGCAGGGAACAAGCGCAAAACCCGGTACTGTGCTTCCCATTTTTATCTGTTTTGCACTTTCCCATTTTGTGCTATAATGAATAAGATAATCAATGATACAAAGGAGAATCCTCATGTCCCACCCTGTAACCTACAGCGAAATTCATGCCTATATGCTGAAAAAGACCTCAGAATATTGTGCCCATCCCCCTGCTTCATTGGTGGATGCGGTGATAGAAGAGCAGAAAAAGGCGGGCAGGACGGTATCCCGCCAGGAGGCTGAGAAACTGGTAAGCCCCATTCAGATTCAGCGTCTGATTAAGCAGGAAATGGCAGAAAAATGGCCGGAATTTATGGCATCTATTCCTTCCAATCCACTGCGTTCCGATAACATCTGAATCCTCAATTACATAGAAAAAGGAGTGTCCAAGATGGAAACCTCGATTACCATGGAAAATATCCGGGAATTTCGCACAGACTATGAGAAAAATCCCATTTCCGGGATTGCTGCTCGAGCTGTATCCAAAACCAAAATCGATGATATCTGTTACGATGCAGAGCACGCCAAAAAAATGAACCACAAATTCTCCGTGGAAGTACCTACCATGCCGGCAACCAATCAGAAATCCAGCGGAAGGTGCTGGATTTTTGCTGCACTCAATCTGCTGAGAGAAAAAATTGGAAAAGATTTGAACCTGGAGGATTTTGAACTTTCCCAGAGCTATATTTCCTTCTACGACCATCTGGAGAAAGCAAACACCTTCCTGGAGCATGTGATTGAAACTGCCGGATCACCGCTGGATGATCCGTATGTGCGGATGATTATGAACGAGCCCATCGGCGACGGAGGCTGGTGGGAGTATTTCGTAGGCCTGTGCCAGAAATACGGCGTTGTCCCGAAAGAGGCCATGCCGGAGACGCACCAGAGCAGCAACACACAGACAATGAATATGCTTCTGAATATGCAGTTGCGAAAGGATGCAGCGATACTCAGGAAGAAACTCTCTGCCGGAGAAACAGCCGAACAGGTTAGGGCTCAGAAAAAAGAGATGCTGGATCAGGTTTACAATGTTCTGGCTGTCTGCCTCGGAAATCCTCCCGAGAAATTTGACTTTGAGTATGTGGACAAAGAAAAAGTCTATCATGCGCAGCGGAATCTGACGCCTCAGGAATTCTATAACCGATACCTTGGCAGAGATCTCACAAAAATTGTGAGTATTATGAATGCTCCTCATCCCAGCGTGCCTTATTATAAGGTCTATTTCACCGCCGGCGAGGAAAGTATCTTCGGAGCATATCAGTCGAAACGGCTGAATCTGCCCCTGGAGGAATTCAAGTCAGCCGTGATCCGTCAGCTGCAAGCCGGAGAGCCGGTGTGGTTTGTCTGCGACAGCGACTACTACGGCAACACAGAGGAAGGCATCTGGGATACAGGCCTTTATGACTATGAGACTCCTTTCGGGCTGGATCTGCAAATGGACAAAGGAGATCTGCTGGCGTTCCGCCAGTGCAGCCTGAACCATGCCATGCTGCTAACCGGTGTCAATCTGGTGGATGGGAACCCGGATAAGTGGAAGGTCCAGAACAGCTGGGGCGCAGAAAAAGGAAACAAAGGCTATTTTATTCTGAGTGATGCCTGGTTCGACCGTTATGTTTTCACGGCCAGCATTGACCAGGCATACCTGACAGAGGAGCAGAACGAGCAGTTCCGGCAGGAGCCCATCGTACTTCCCCCATGGAATATGCTGGCATAACATGATCAAAAGCCATACCAATGCCAAATAGGTGGGCGTTTCCAGTCCGGAGAATAAAAAAGCATCTGGAAATCGGGAACATAATTCCATAAACAGAAATCTGCAAATAAACCCAAATTGTTTTAATAAGTGTTTCAATACAAAACCCAGCCTGGAGAAATTGCTCCAGGCTGGGTTTTTCTTGATTCGACATATATTTATGTACTTTGATGCAGCAAAACAGGCGTTCAGCAACTAAGCAACATTTTCCGATGAATCGCTGCCTCTGGAGCCCCAGCCCCACTGCACTAGGATCATGAGAGTCGGCACAATCATAAAGATAGATAGTTTATAGACCATTGCCTGAACAGCCGGTGTATCGATTGCAGGCGGAAGTGTTGACAGGAAATTATTGAGAATATGAATTGTAATCGTCACCCTTATGTCCCGGGTCTTTGCGTAGATATAACCCAGGAGAATTCCAATAATGGCTGCGTACACAACCTGAACCAGTTCCTGATGCCACACTCCAAAAGCGATTCCGGAGACTACAATGGGAAACCACCCTGCTTTGATCTTTTCCAGATAATGGAATACTACTCCGCGGAACATGAGTTCTTCAACGATTGGCCCAAGCACAACCACCGACATCAGCACCCAGAAATAGGACTCCTCCTCTACTGTGCTCCAGGTCTGATTAAAGCTATCCATGCTGTCTGAAATAACAGAAACATTTTGCAGGGCAGAATCTGCCAAATTAAGCCACAGAATGGAAATACCGCCCATTCCAAGCACGATCACGGGAATCACACACATCAGATAATAGTCGGAAAACGGCCGAAGCTCTACGGCGGTATCACGCTCACGATGCCGAATCCGGAACAGCCAGATGGAAAGCAGAACCGTCAGCAACGCACACGAAAATGTATCAATTTGAAAATAATGATTCTGCACAGCATCTTCTGAGAAAAGGAATACTGCTCCAATCAGGAACAAATTGCTGATGATGTCATAGGTGAATATCACCGCAATTGCAAGAATCAGGTTTTTAGATATACGCTTGCATTTTTCGTACATTATTTGATTCTCCTCGTGCAGGCAAAATTTGATTACACCTTCTCCCCTGTTTTGATGCAATCATACTGCATTGTACTCAATATACACGGACGATTGTTTTTCTGTCAAGGAAAAATGATATCTGTTTGGTATATTTAAGAAATGAAGTTTTTCACCCGGCAAATCACTGTCTGCTGAAATCCGTATAGGAGGGGTTTCTTGAAAACACGCGGAAATCCTTCGGAGAAAATCCGGTATACTTTTTGAAGATTGCAGAAAAGTTTCCAGAAGTCTGATAGCCAAGCTGTTTTGCAACATCTGCAACCGGCAAATCGGTGTGGTACAGCAATTCTTTTGCGATATGCATTCGCCTTTGCAGCCGATAGTCCCTTATGGAGCAATGATAAACAGACTTAAAAACATATTTCAGCTTTGCAGGACTCATATATGTCATATGCGCCAAAAAATCCAACGATATTTCCTGGGTCGCGTGGGTGGAAATATACTCCGCAATCTGATGGGCTGCGTCTATGTCTGCCTGCTTCACATAGCGATGCAGCGATTCCTTGTAGTCAAGTGATTTCTGAAGAATCAGCGCCAAAGTCTCCGTCAGCTTGCTTTCATAAAAAAGCAGGGATGCTGCACCTGTTTTGCGGTAGTTGTAAAGCTGGTGAAAGATAAACGAAAGATCCGGAAAATATTCACTCTGATTCAGCATTGCAATCGCATCTTTCAGGCACTCTGCGCTGTTGGGAACCTTTTTAGAAAGATATGTGTCGTAGAACTCAGGGCCGAGAAAGATATGGATGGCCTTTACCGGGGTATGTTCATCATAAACGGTCTGGAAATTGCCGCAAGCTCCCATGTGGGCATAAATGGTATCCGGCATGAACGCACGCTCCGTATCAGGGCAATGGTGGCTGCTGTGTATTTCCTTGAAATATGAAATGTGAAGCAAAGCTTCGTCCTGCACGCAATAGGTATAATTATTAAGGAATGCACAATCAAATATAACAATTGCTGCGCATCTTCCAAATTGAATGAGTTTACAGGTTCCCTCTCCGGTCTGAGGAGGCAGCTGATACTGTCTGATAGAAGGACTACAGCAGTCTTGTAAAAATTGGATATTCAGTAAATCGGAAATGGTTTGCTCAAAAGACATACCTGTATGTCCCCTTTCGGATAAGAAAATCATTCTGTTAGCTAAAACTCACACCACTGCATTGACTAATCACAGAGCGTCCTGTAATATGTCTCCCGTTGGTTAGCTATGACTAACCTAGTTTATCACAGATTGCACAGAAAAGCCAGAGGTATATTGCCAGAATTTTCAAATGTGTAAGGAAAGGAAGAAAAGACATGGGCTCCAAAGAGAAAGTCTTGTCGAGTGTTGTGTGTGTCCTGGCGTCTGCCGCTATTGTTTATTCGGTCAGCACCCAGAATTTCAGTATGCAACAGCCGTCAAAAGATCGAAATCTGAAACCATTCTCCGGCCAGAATAACTCGGACAGATCTGAGAGTGATCAGCAGGTCGGATACAAGGATGGTACATATGAGGGCGAAGCCGAAGGCTTCGGAGGAACACTGCGCGTAAGTGTGGTGATCGAGAATGGCAAAATCAAATCGGTAGAGGTGATTTCCAATTCGGAGACACCGGAATACTTTGAACAGGCATCCGCTGTGATTGCCGACATCGTTGCCCACAACGGCGTAGATGTGGATTCCATTTCGGGCGCAACCATCACTTCGGATGCAATTAAAGAGGCTGTCTACAACGCCTTGGTAAAAGCAGAAAAGCCCGCAGATAAAAACACCAATAAAAAGCCCACTAAAAAGCCGAACAACAAAAAGAAGGATACCAATAAGAAGGATCCCGCCGCTGATAAAGAGCCTGCCGTGTCCGGAAGCACCAGCGTGCAGACAAGCGGTCTGAAAGACGGAACCTACATCGGCACCGGAATGGGTCTGAACGGCACCATTCGGGTACGCGTAACCGTAAGGAATCACGCTCTTGCCGATATTGAGATCCTCAGCCACAGTGAGGATTCTCCCTATTTTGAAAATGCACTTGCCGTGGTTCAGAGCCTTCTGTCCAGCGGTGACGGCAATGTAGAAACCGTTTCCGGCGCTACCTATTCCAGCGGCGGTATCATCGAGGCAGTAAAAGACGCACTGAGCCAGGCTATGGGCGGCGAAAGCCAGAACAATGGAGGCAACTCCGATTCCGGCAATAACCACAAGCCCACTCCCCCGAAGCCTGACGGTTCCGGAAGCAACGGCGGTTCCGGTCAGGTTCCTGATAACGGCAACCCGAACCCCGGAAAGCCCACTGAGATTCCCGATGCTCTGGACGATCTGTATGTCAAGGGCAAGATGAGCGACGGTGAGTATATTGGCTATGGTGTCGGTTTCCATGGCTGGGGCACAATCAAGACCATCGTCACGATCAAAAACGGCGAGGTTGCAAATGTTAAAGTAGCAGAAGGCGCCCCGGATTATTCCGACGACCTTGACTTCCGGGACAGGGCAATGCGCATCGTGGATTACCTGCACGGTGAAAATGCGCGCAGAACCGTTGCATTGTCTGATATGTACCGAATCTACAAGGACAAGCTTTTTGCATCCGATGATATCTATCAAACGGCACTGGAGCTGTTCGGCAAAGAATACGCCGATCCTCTGAAAGAAGCAGACCTGATTGTCAACAGCGTGAAAATCAAAGAAATCTCCAAGGCCTCCAAGAACTATGTTGGAGACCGGTATGATGCAAACGATATGTTTGACGCCGTCAGCGGAGCTACATTCAGCGCCAGCGGCATTGCAGAGTCGGTAGGAGACGCCATGAGAAAGGCTGTCAACGACGCGACTCAGGAAAACGATGTGAAAGACACCCTGGTCACAGAACCCAAGCACAAGGTGCTGTATGCAAACACCAACCACAAGCTGGATCTTTCCAAGCTGAAGGTCACGATTGTCAAGAAGGACAACTCCAAGGAGCTGCTGTCTGCCAAGGACTTTGAGTCCAACGGAATCAAGATGTTCGATGCCGCCAAAAATACTCCCATTACCGACGGTATGAGCCTTGCAGGCTATCCTGCCAATGGCAGTATTGAGGTAATTGTAAAGCATATGGCATCCACCACCCAGGATACCTTTATGATCGAACTGGGCAACTACAGCACCGACTATGTGAACCAGATTCACTACAGTGTGGACGGAAAAAACTGGTATCGTGTAAAGGATGTGATCATGGATAAGGACAGCCCTGAAAACATCTCTTACCTTAAGCAGGTGATTGATGCTCCTGAAAGCTTCCAGTACAAAAATGTAAAGGTTCGCGTAGTCTCCCTGTCCGGAGAAATGTACGAATATACATCGGAACGTGTGGCCGGTGCAGCCTTTGAATCGATGTACAAGGTAGTGGACGCAAAGGACAACAGCAATGTCCCCCAGCGTCTGTTCATTCAGTTCACCTTCTCCGGAACAGAAGCCGACAAGGAAAAGGTTCCCGATTCCGGTGTGACACCTCCCACTCCTGAGAAGCCTGAAGGCGGAGACAATCTGACGGAAGTCATTGTGGGTGGCGATGTTATTTCCAGTGACCTGAACTATTCCAAGG
>JAHHRV010000049.1 GCA_020025595.1 Oscillospiraceae bacterium | reverse complement strand
TCCCGCGCACCTTAGGATTCTCTCCCCGCCTACCTGTGTCGGTTTTGGTACGGGCGCTTCCTCCCTGGCTAGAGGCTTTTCTTGACAGCTTAGTTCCTCCGGATTTGGCTCGCCAAAGCTTGCCTATCTATCACTTCTCGGCCTTTTATCTAGCGGATTTGCCTACTAGACAGCCTACCTGCTTCGACATGCTCTTCCAATCGCATGCCCGGATTCCTTTCTGTGTCACCCCATTGCTCATATCGGTTAGAAACGGTACAGGAATTTTCGCCTGTTGCCCATCGCCTACGCTCTATGCCTCGGCTTAGGTCCCGACTTACCCTGGGTCGACGAGCGTTGCCCAGGAAGCCTTAGGCTTTCGGTGGGAAGGATTCTCACCTTCCTTTTCGCTACTCATACCGGCATTCTCTCTGCTGTACGCTCCAGCGCTCCTTGCAGTACGCCTTCAGTCGCATACAGTATGCTCCCCTACCCAGAACGGACTAATCCATCCTGCCGCGTCTTCGGTTCTGTGCTTTAGCCCCGGTCATCTTCGGCGCAGGGCCTCTCGACCAGTGAGCTATTACGCACTCTTTTAATGATGGCTGCTTCTGAGCCAACATCCTGGTTGTTTATGAAGTCCTACATCCTTTCCCACTTAGCACAGCATTTGGGACCTTAGACGGCGGTCTGGGCTGTTTCCCTCTTGACTACGGGTCTTATCACTCGCAGTCTGACTCCCAAGTATTTTATCATAGCCATTCGCAGTTTGACTAGGTTTGGTAGGCTTTACGCCCCCGCGCCAGATCAGTGCTCTACCGTCTATGATCTTCCCTTGAGGCTAGCCCTAAAGCTATTTCGGGGAGTACCAGCTATCTCCGCGTTCGATTGGCATTTCACCCCTATGCACACCTCATCCCAAAGTTTTTCAACACTCACGGGTTCGGTCCTCCACGCATTTTTACCTGCGCTTCAACCTGGACATGCATAGATCACTGCGGTTTCGGGTCTACATCATGTTACTTGCCGCCCTATTAAGACTCGCTTTCGCTTCGGCTCCGTGTCTTCCACTTAACCTCGCAACATAACGTAACTCGCCGGTTCATTCTTCAATAGGCACGCCGTCGCTCTCTTATGGAGCTCCGACTGCTTGTAGACATACGGTTTCAGATTCTATTTCACTCCCCTCCCGGGGTTCTTTTCACCTTTCCCTCACGGTACTATG
>JAHHRV010000048.1 GCA_020025595.1 Oscillospiraceae bacterium | reverse complement strand
GTTATGTCCAAGAGAAAATACACACACATCAAGGAAATCGAAGCAGAATTATTGGCTATGCGGAACGCTGGTTGTACCCGGCAGGAAATTGCAGATCACTTTGGTCTGGAGAAAAGTCAGATCAAAAATTGGATTAACCGCTATAACCGTGAGCAGGATCGTCTTTTCGCTGGCCTACCGCCCAAGCACCGTGGTCGACCCAGGAAGGATGCCTCTCCTGCCAGCATTGCGGAGTACCAATATGAAATCAATCGACTGAAAATGGAAAATCAACTGCTGCGGGATTTTCTGCAATCCGTGGGAAGGACGTGAGGCCATCTGTCAAATACAAAATCATTATGAAGCGCTGTAAACAGTATCCAGTTGCAGTGATGTGTCAGTTCTTTCAGGTATCTAGAAGTGGATACTACGACTTTTTGAGCAGACAAGGTCAAGTTGAAAAGGACTCAGAACTGGCAGAAATGATTGCACAGGTACAGAAGAAATGCTTCCAGACTTATGGATATCGCAGAATGTGGCTCGCCCTGAAACGCAATGGAATTGTTCGGAATCCAAAAACGATTCTGCGGATCATGAAGAAATACAACCTGCTCAGTGAGATTCGCCGCCGCAGAAAATGGGTCCAGATGGGGCAACAACTGCACAAGTACGAGAACCTGCTGAACCGAGCTTTCCATGCAAATCAGGCCAATCGCAAGTGGGTCACTGATATTTCGTATATCCATACCAAGCAGGGCGTACTCTATCTTTCTATGATTCGGGATCTTTACGACAATAGTATCGTGGCCTATAAGACTGGGACTGAACAGACGGTGAACCTTGTGTTAGACACGATCAAGTTGGCAATGAAGAAAGAAAAAAAGAAGGTCACTGCGAAGTTACAGCTTCACAGTGACCAAGGTGCTCAGTACGCCTCACAAGCATATTTTGAGCTAACTAAAAGATACGGGATTACACCGTCTATGTCAAGACGTGGTAATTGCTACGACAATGCAATGGCTGAAAATTTCTTTGGAATTCTCAAAACAGAGTGCATATACCGGCACAAGCCAGCGACCTTCGCCGAAGCCAGAGATATGATAGACCGATACATCTGTTTTTATAACCACGAGCGCATCCAATACAAAACAGGAGTGGCGCCGCTCACGCTGCGCCACTCCTCTTAAAACTTCATATTATCCTACCACAGGGCTTTTTTGTGCTGTCCGTACAAATTGGAGCAGTTCA
>JAHHRV010000047.1 GCA_020025595.1 Oscillospiraceae bacterium | reverse complement strand
CATTTTGCTGACGGCGGGCAGACTCCGCACACTTCTCGGAGCAGTACGCCCGCTTTCCATCCACCGGGAATTTTTGACCGCAGTATTTGCAGGTGCGGACAGGCTGATTTTCCAGTGATGCTTGCAGCTCCGGGTCATTGGGCAGTACCGCCTCCCGGAAGTAGCGGCACATGGCGCTGTTTGTGTAACAGATGCCGAACATGGGGCAATCACAGTCCAATGGCAAGCACCCATATTCGCTGTCATAGTTGGCACACAGCCTTATGACCAGCTTTTTGATGGAGCGCTTCTCTTTCAGTGTCAGTTCTCTGTTTTGATTTGACATCATTGTTTTCCCCTTTCTTTTGTAAAGTGTAATCTGAATATTGTATTTCAGATTACTTCCTCACTAATAGGAGAAAACAGCCGTGTAAATCGGAACTGTTTTTCGAAAATTAAAAAATAAATTGTAGACAGTACAGGTTTTTCAGATAAAATAGGAATCAGAAGGGAGGCGAGGTCATGGACGAAGAACAGAATGATCTGTGGTTGGAAGAAGAAAGCGAAGAACTTTCAGAGGAAATGCCATGGGAAGAATCCATCCTTGACTTTGCCGACTGGCAGCAGAACGAGGATACTTCTGCCTATGATGAAGATCTGGAAGAAGCTCTGGCAGAAGAACGGACCGCTGCTTTGGAGAGTGAACTGGAGCAGGACGAGCATCCTTTGGAAGCAGAGGACGACATTCCAGAAGATGTTGATTCATCTGAAGCTCCTATTAGCCTGAATACGCTCCGACAGCAGATGGACGAAGTAGCCGTGGAGCGGATGGGCTTAGCAGCAAGAACGGAGACAGACTTTTCTGTGGTCATCGGAGAAATGGACAGGCTGGATCGGAACCGGGAACGCAGAGAACGGTATCACGAAAATCTTCGTGGAGATGTGCCGCTGGAATATAAGAAGGCGAATTGTGGATTGTTTTTTCCTGAGTGGCTGAATACACCAGAACAGCAGCTTTTAAACAAAGGCAGCTTTCTTGATCTGATCTTTGACTGCCCCTATGAGATGCACCAACTGACTGCTGACCCGTTTCTCTCCAAAATTGTGGAGCGTCTGAAAGAGGAACACAAAGAAGTACTGTATTTTCTCTCCCTGCGACTTTACAGCACGAGCAAAGTAGCAGCAATGCGGGGGCAGTCTGACCGAAACATCCGCAAGCTACGGGATACTTACACCCGGAAATTACAGCACCAACTCTATGTACACCTGTTACAGAAGAAAAGCCTGACCTTGCGGGAACGGGAATTTGTATCCTTATATGCAGCCAGTCTGGAACAGGACGGTAAGAATGGAGCGAAGGTCAAGC
>JAHHRV010000046.1 GCA_020025595.1 Oscillospiraceae bacterium | reverse complement strand
TTGACCGATCCAGTGGCTGTGTAAGAATCCGGAAATGCTCACCCGTTTCCGGATTTTTTTATGCACATTGGACAGGCTCTTGATCTGATATCCCGTTACGATTCACTGCGTAACCCACTGACTTCTCTGGGCGACTATCTGGACCCGGAACTGATTTCCCGTTGTCTTGCTGAATCCGGCACCGTCACTCTGCGCAAGCGTCGCCTTCCGCTGGAAATGATGGTCTGGTGTATTGTCGGTATGGCGCTTGAACGTAAGGAGCCCCTTCATCAGATCGTGAACCGGCTGGACATCATGCTGCCGGGCAGTCGTCCTTTCGTTGCCCCCAGCGCTGTTATTCAGGCTCGGCAGCGTCTGGGAAGCGAGGCCGTACGCCGCGTGTTCACGCAAACAGCGCAACTTTGGCATAACGCCACCCCGCATCCGCACTGGTGTGGCCTGACCCTGCTGGCCATCGATGGCGTGTTCTGGCGTACGCCGGACACGCCAGAAAACGATATAGCCTTCCCCCGCCAGACACATGGCGGGAACCCGGCACTTTACCCACAGGTCAAAATGGTCTGTCAGATGGAGCTGACCAGCCATCTGCTGACGGCGGCGGCCTTCGGCACGATGAAAAACAGCGAAACTGAGCTTGCTGAGCAACTTATAGAACAAACCGGCGATAACACGCTGACGTTAATGGATAAAGGGTATTACTCACTGGGGCTGTTAAATGCCTGGAGCCAGGCGGGAGAAGAGCGTCACTGGATGATACCGCTCAGAAGGGGGGCCCAGTATGAAGAGGTCAGAAAATTGGGTAAAGGCGACCATCTAGTGAAGCTGAAAACGAGTCCACAGGCACGAAAAAAGTGGCCTGCTCTGGGAAATGAGGTGACAGCCCGCCTGCTGACTGTGACGCGCAAAGGAAAAGTCTGCCAGCTGCTGACGTCGATGACGGACGCCATGCGTTACCCGGGCACAGAAATGGCAGAGCTGTACAGTCATCGCTGGGAAATCGAACTGGGATACAGGGAGATAAAGCAGACAATGCAACTGAGCAGACTGACGCTGAGAAGTAAAAAGCCGGAGCTTGTGGAGCAGGAACTCTGGGGGGTATTACTGGCTTATAACCTAGTGAGATATCAGATGATTAAAATGGCAGGACATCTGAAAGGGTACTGGCCGAATCAGCTAAGCTTCTCAGAGTCATGTGGAATGGTCATGAGAATGCTGATGACGTTGCAGGGCGCGTCACCGGGCCGAATCCCGGAGCTGATGCACGATCTTGCAAGTATGGGACACCTGGTAAAATTACCGACAAGAAGGGAAAGAGCCTTCCCGAGAGTGGTAAAGGAGAGACCCTGGAAATACCCCAGAGCCCCAAAAAAGAGCCAGTCAGTTGCTTAACTGACTGGCATTAC
>JAHHRV010000045.1 GCA_020025595.1 Oscillospiraceae bacterium | reverse complement strand
GGGCGATCCTTTCCGTTCCGCCAATCCTTGACCTTGAACGGCACATGGGCGAAGGTCTGCTGGATCTCTTTTGTGGTAGCCCAGCGAGCAGTACCATGCTGACCATCGCCAACGGTCCGAGACTTGATGCCATTGAGGGTGTACATATGAGACAGGGTCGATAATCCACCAATGACCAGAAGCATCACTACACCCACCCCAATAAACATTGCTACATTGGAGGACTGGAGCGTATCCATAAAATTCACCCAAAAGTCGGGCATACACAATTCACCTCTTTCAGTTTATTTTCTTCTGCGTTTTGAACCAGGTCGTCATTCCAGTCCTTCAGCTGTGAGGTCAGCCGATTACAGACAATGCCAAACCGCTCCGCAACCTGCTCTGCGATACGGAGACTGGCCTTCTCGCCGGCACTGTCATTGTCAAGGCACAGGTTGACGGTCTGGAGCTGCGGATACAGCTCCAGCATTTTAAGGACCGGCTGACTGGAAGTTCCGCAGCAGGATACATAGCTGTGTTCCTGCCAGTGGTCAGGGTGCAGCGTGATGTAGGACAGGAGGTCGATGGGAGCCTCGAACACATAGAGACTGTCATCCGTTCCAATACGGTGAAAGCTGTACCGGGGATCGCTGCTCTCCACATTGATCCGGAAGGTTTTCCCAAAGCTGTTCACGCTCCGTTTGTGGGCATGACGGGCTGCACCGTTTTCATCTAATCCTACGAATACCGCATTGTGATATTCGCTGTCCTCGTAGATCAGCTTTTCTTTGGCAAAGGCAGAAATGATGTCCCGGTCAATTTTGCGATGCTTGACCAGATAGGCATAGGCTCTGCGCATATCCCTGTTTACAGGCGGGAGTTCAAAGGGCTTTGCTGGCTGCTCGGCTTTTGGCTGTGCCGCCGGGTATACTGCACCTTGTTCGCCGCCCAGCAGCAGTGTGACGGCCTCCGGATAACTGAGGCCGTAATATTTTTGAACAAAGCTGACCGCTCGGCCGCCTCGTTCCTCGGCATGATCGTACCACTCGTTTCCATGTACGGTGATACTGTGATCTCCCTCCAGTCGTTTTTCCCGGCCGGAAGTGATGAGCTTTTCACCACGGCAGCGGAGGAATTCTTCCAAGTCCACCGCGGCGGCACGCTCCTTCTGTTCGTCTGTGAAATGAATGTAACCTGACATGGTATGTTCCTCCTTGTCACATGGTGAGTTTGATTTGTGGATGTTCTTCGTGATCGTCTGCCTTATGTCCAATTGCCATTCTCTTCTCCCGCAGGCGCTTGCGGCGTTTCGATTCGATGTGGACACTCTTTGGCGTGGCAGGCGGAGCCTGATGATCCTGAAATGTCCGTGCCATATGGTGGAGCAGACGGGTGGCTGCCAGCAGGACAGATGGATCACGGAACTGGTCAAAGTGGTCAAGAAAGAAACGAGCATATTCGTTGCCTTGATCCGCAGACTGGGTCAGCCACTGTCTGGCTTGCTCTCTGTCTGGTTTCACATCCCGTCCCAGAAGATATAATTTTCCCAGCGTATACTGGGCATATTGATT
>JAHHRV010000044.1 GCA_020025595.1 Oscillospiraceae bacterium | reverse complement strand
TGCTCTACTGGTGCGGTATCCGTGAGGGCGAGCTGCTGGCGCTGACCCCGGCAGATTTTGACTTTGAGAAAGGCACCGTGACCATCAACAAGAGCTATCAGCGGTTAAAAGGCCGGGATGTGATCACCACGCCCAAGACCGAAAAGAGCAACCGAACCATCACCATGCCGCAGTTTCTGACTGATGAAATCCAGGACTATTTGAAGATGCAGTATGACATTGGTGAGGAGGACCGGATGTTCACCATCACAAAAAGCTATCTCCACCGGGAGATGGACAGAGGCTCTGAGGAGGCTGGGGTAAAGAGGATCAGAATACACGATCTTCGTCACAGCGCAATTTCGCTTCTCATTGATATGGGATTTTCGGCAACAGCAATCGCAGATCGAGTGGGACATGAAAGCATCGAAATCACTTACAACTACGCACACCTGTTCCCGTCAAAGCAGAAAGAAATGGCTGAAAAGCTGAATATGGAAAGGAATGATTAAATCATGTCAGCAAAGAATTTGGACAATCACAATCGCTGGAGAAACCGCACCGTGGCATTCCGTGTATCGGAAGAGGAAAACGCACAGATCGACACCGCCGTAAAGCTTACGGGACTGACCAAGCAGGACTATATCACCAGGCGTCTGCTCTGCAAAGATGTGGTCGTGCAGGGAAATCCCAGAGTGTTCAAGGCGCTGCGAAACCAGATGACAGACATCCTGGATGAGCTGCGGCGAATCGAAGCCGGGGCCGGAGTGGATGATGACCTGCTGGACATCATCGAGATGGTTGCCGTTATCATGGATGGCATGAAGGAGGACTTTTATGGAGAATAAAAAAACGACCGCCCGAAACGCATCTGTTGGCGCAGATGCAGGGCAGCCGTCCGTTAAAACTAACACTGAAATTGTATCAAACTCTGGGGCACAAAGCAACCTTTCTGAGGATGAATTTATGGCTATGTGCCGCAAAATGGACGAGATCAACGCCCCCGGTTACCTGCACATGGTGTCCCACAATGAACTGCTGGATACACCGTATGTGGGAAAGCAGGCAATCATTGATGACCTGCTTTATACAGGAGCCTATATCCTGGCGGGAGCACCCAAAATCGGCAAGTCTTTTCTGGTGGCGCAGATTGCCTACCATGTCAGCACCGGACAGCCTTTGTGGGGGTACAATGCCCGTCAGGGCGATGTCCTCTATCTGGCGCTGGAGGATGATGAAAAGCGGCTTCAGGATCGAATGTATCGGATGTTTGGGGTAAACGGAACGGACAAGCTCCGCTTTGCAACTGCTGCAAAGCAAGTTGGAAACGGGCTGGATGAACAGCTGGAATTTGCGCTCCGCAAATATCCGGGAACCAAACTCATCATCGTAGATACGCTGCAAAAGGTCCGGGAGGCAACCAGCGACAATTACAGCTATGCCAGTGATTATCAGGTGATCGGAGCGTTGAAGAGCTTTGCGGATAAGCATAGTATCTGCATTTTAATTGTCCATCATACCCGCAAGCAGCCGGCAGGTGACACTTTTGAGAAAATCTCCGGCACCACTGGACTGCTGGGATGTGCAGATGGCTC
>JAHHRV010000043.1 GCA_020025595.1 Oscillospiraceae bacterium | reverse complement strand
AAAGTCCAATGGTATTAAGTCAAGAGGGTGGAAAGCAAAAAAATCTAGGAGAAAGCCTGTAAAACAGGTCTGTCCAAAGAAAAATGGCCGCACTCATCTAAGCCCTGTCCCTGAGACTTTTTGAAACAGGGCTTCTTCACCAGATTGATGAGCCGCTGCTCAGCTCTCCGGCAGGATATACAGGCGGTTGTCCTTCAGCAGTCGAAAGACCAACCGAACCAGTTTTCTGGCAGTGAAAGCGAGTGCGCGTTTATGCTGGAACCTGTTGACCTCATGGAACTTGAGGTCATAGTATCGCCGAAACTCAGAGTCGCATCTTCTCACAGAGTTAGCGGCTTCCAGCAGGTAGTACCGGAGGTAGCGGTTACCGGATTTAATCAGGTGCGTATGTTCTGCCTCGAACTCACCGGACTGGTGCTGAGACCAGACAAGACCTGCGTACTTGGCCACAGAAGCCTGAGAATCAAAGCGGTGAATATCGCCAATCTCAGCGATGATGCCGGCAGAGTAAACCTTGCCAATGCCTGGGATAGATGTAAGGGTGTTAGGGATGATTTCAAACTGCTGCTCAATGGCCTTATCCAAAACCTTGACCTGCTTCTCCAAAGCCCGCATAGATGTAATGGAGACGGCCATAGCCTGGTTTACGGAGTTGTTTACGGTGACAGGCAGACGGTAAGAATCTCGGGCGGCCGCCCGGATCGCCTTGGCCTTTGCAGCAGGATCTGCGAAGTTCCTGCCTGTTTCATCAATAAAGTCGGTCAGCTCATTCAGGTCTGCATTTGCCAGATCATCCACAGTTTCAAAGCGTTCCATCAGGGCAATCGTGGTTGCACTGGTGTTCGTAATGCTCTTGTCCTGAGCAATACCGGAGCACTTCAGAAACAAATAGTTGGCAAATCTCTGCTTTTCACGGGTCAGATTCTGAATCACATCGAATCTGGCTCTGGTAAGGGTTTGCAGCGCATTGTAGCGATAGTCGTCCATATAGACCTCCCTGGCAATTCTGCCAAAGCGGAGATGGTCGGCAATCACGAAAGCATCTACCCAGTCATTTTTCGGAAGCTCCGGATAGGATTCCTTGAATTTCTTGACCTGCTTCGGATTCAGCACATGGATCTTTCTCTGAAAGCGTCCAAGACCGCCGTGCTGTCGGAGAGCGTAAACAAGGTTGTTTCCGTAGATGGATGTGGCCTCCATGCCGATTACCACAGCATCCAGCTGCAGGGCATTCAGCGCCGACACGATTCTCTCTGAGAGTATTTTAGCACCGCCCTGGTTGTTTTGCACGGAAAAGCTGCTGTACTTACTGCCATCCGGCTGCATCAGATAGGCCACATTTGTTTTACTGCTTATGTCAATGCCAGTAAATAATGCATTCATTATATCACCTCCCCACATGGAGATTTTCAGGCCAGCAGGCTTTCAGATACCCATGATCACCGGAGCATCCGCAACCTCGCTTATCAGAATCATTCCAGAGAAGGCCAATGCGATATCCCTCACTGCAAAAGGGCGGTCTTACTTCTGGCAAACAGCCAATGAGTTTGCAGCTAACTTCCGGATCAGGGGGACGGACTTTGTATGAAGCAGCCTTTCGGCTCAACCAGGAGGTGGAGAACTTGACCCTGCTGTCCTACAGCTA
>JAHHRV010000042.1 GCA_020025595.1 Oscillospiraceae bacterium | reverse complement strand
GCCGAACCAGCTCATACTATTCTATTTTTCGTCAGGCTATGTGAATTTCAGAAAGATGGGTTTGCAAACGTTTCTTTTCCCGCTTCATCCATAGCTTTTTCAGATTAAATCCCAAGGCCAGAAAATAGACTTCAGCAGACACATTTACTTTCCCTTTGGTCAGAAATCTACGGAAACCAAAGTCGTTTTTGAGAAGGCCAAAAGTGCCTTCCACCTGGATCGACCTGCACATCCGTACGTAGATTCCATGTTCTGTAGTCATGTTCTTTTGCGATTCGGCCCTCTTTTTCCAGAAAGTCTTTTGCAGTCTGACTTCCTTGGGCTTGTCCAGATCCCTCGCCTGACAGCAGGCTTTTCTGCAGGGACAGTCCTTGCAGCTGTCACAGCGATACCAAGCGGTAGTGACAATTTGGCCGACCTTCCATTCGGAGGATTCCCGGCGTAAAGGAAGCTTCCTGCCTGCCGCACAGGTAAAGCAGTCGTCTTCTGGGCTATACTGCATATTCTCCACTCTTCCGATTTGTTTCTTGAATTTCTTCGTTTTCTTCTTCTCGTAATTGGAGGGCTTAATAAAGCTCGTCTGTCCGTTCTGTTCCAGATACAGGTAGTTGTCCAAGCTTTCATAGCCTGCATCTGCACAGACTTCCTCGTACTGACAGCCGTGCTCTTTCCGCATCTTCTGTAGCAGTGGAACTAAGGTTCCAAAGTCGGTACGATTTGAGAACAGTCCCAGTCCGGTGATATACTCGCTGTTTACTGCGATCTGCAGATTATAGGCAGGTTTCAACTGACCGTTTCTCATATGGTCTTCTTTCATTCGCATGAAAGTGGCATCTTTATCTGTTTTAGAGTAGCTATTCCGGGTTTCTCCCATGATTTCAAGATCTATTTCGTACGTGGACCATTTCTGGAAGATATGATTTAATTCCTCCCAGTGCTTTTGCTCCATACTTTTTCTGTGACCGTTTCCAGACACAAAGGTAATTTTCTCCTTTTCGGTTTCCAGATAACTGTGGAGAGATTCCAGATTGGCGTAACCCAATTCCAGGGCCTTTGCTTTGATCTTTGCCAGTTGCTTCTCGGAAGACTTTCTCCAGCAGAAGGTGTATCGTCCTGCAGCACTTTCTATCTTTGTACCGTCTATGAATACAGTCTGGTGATCTACTTCTCCCATTTTTTCTAATTGAGCAACAAACTGGTAGAAAAGATCCTCCAGAGCCTCTTTACATCTGCCCGTGCGGAACCGGGCGATAGTGGCATGATCCGGGACTTCCTGACCATCCAGCAGCCACATGAAGTCCACTCTGTAACGGCAGGCTTCCTCGATTTTCCGGGAAGAATAAATGCCGCACTGGTAGGCATATGCAATTACCTGAAAAAGCACCGATGGGTCGACTTTCGATTTCCGTCCTTTGGACGAATAGGCTTCATACAGTTTCCTGTAGTCCAGTTCCTCAAGCTGGAGCCTTGTCAGTCGGACCGGTGCGTTCTCCGGCAATAATATTTCCGTATTTAGTGATAATACCAGTTGACCATTCCGCCCATATGCGGTAAACTGGCTGAGTGTTAGATTTGACATAAGCAATTAAATCTTAACGCAAAAGAAGACGAGTAAGCAACCCCCTTGCGGGGATACTTACTCGCCTTTTTTTGTGGACCTATTTTGCAACAGGCCC
>JAHHRV010000041.1 GCA_020025595.1 Oscillospiraceae bacterium | reverse complement strand
GGAGTCTAATGGTATGAAGTCAAGAGGGGAACAAGGGGAAAATTCGAGGGAATCAGCCCGAAAACAGCATATCATGGAATAAAAAGACAACACCAAACAAAGCCCTGTCCCTGAGAATTTTTGAAACAGGACCTGTTTGTCAGAGTAGTGAGCGTCGGCTCAACCCTCCGGCAACTTATACAGGCGGTTGTCCTTCAGCAGCCGAAAGACCAACCGGACCAGTTTTCTGGCAGTTAAAGCGAGTGCTCGTTTATGCTGGTGCTTATTGACCTCCTTGAATTTAAGGTCATAGTAGCGCCGGAACTCGGAGTCGCATCTTCTCACGGAGTTGGCGGCTTCCAGCAGGTAGTAGCGTAAGTAGCGGTTGCCGGATTTAATGAGGCGAGTATCCTCGGCTTCAAACTCGTTGGATTGGTGCTGTGTCCATACAAGGCCAGCATACTTGGCAACAGAGGCTTGTCCGGTAAAGCGGTTGATGTCGCCGATTTCGGCGATGATGCCGGCAGAGTAAACCTTGCCAATGCCTGGGATAGATGTAAGGGTGTTAGGGATAATTTCAAACTGCTGTTCAATTGCCTTCTCCAATGTCTCGATCTGGCGGTCCAGTGCCCGCATAGCTGCGATGGAGGCCGACATGACCTGGTTCACAGAATCGTTTACGGTTTTGGGTAATCGGTAAGAGCCTCTGGCAGCAGCCTGGACGGCTTTAGCGGTGGCCTCCGGGTCTGTAAATCTGCCGTGCCCAGCCTTGTTCACAAAGGCTGTCAGTTCATCCAGATCAGCGTTGGCCAATTCATCCACCGTTTCAAAATACTCCATCAGAGCAAGGGTAGTGGCGCTGGTGTTGGGAATATCCTTGCTTTGTGCAATGCCAGAGCATTTCAAAAACAGGTAGTTTGCAAACCGCTCCTTTTCCCGCGTAAGGTTCTGGACGGCGTAGAATCTGGCTCTGGTCAGCGTCTGTAACGCTTTGTAACGGTAATCGTCCATGTAGACCTCCTTGCCGATGCGTCCAAAGCGGAGTTGGTCTGCAATCACAAAGGCGTCCACAGGATCGTTCTTGGGAAGTTCCGGATAGGATTTCTTGAAATTCTTGACCTGCTTAGGGTTGAGTACATGGATTTTTCGGTGGAACCGGCCCAGACTGCCGTCCTCCCGAAGGGCATACACCAGATTGTCCCCGTAGACAGAGGTGGCTTCCATACCAATCACCACATCATCCAGTCCCAACTTTGTGAGTGCCGACACGATCTTCTCTGAAATCATTTTAGCACCGACACGGTCATTTTGCATCGGAAAGCTGGAAAACTTGTGCCCATCGGGCTTCATCAGGTACGCTGCGTGTTTGGTGCTGCTCACGTCAATGCCAACGTAAAGTTGTTCCACAGTTTCACCTCCCTGTTGTGGATTTTTAGGCCAGCAGGCTTTGAGATACCCGTGATCACCGGAGCATCCGCAACCTCGCGTATCAGAATCATTCCGGGTTGGGCCAATGCGATAGCCCCCACTGCTGAAAGGGCGGCCCACATTTCGGCAAACAGCTAATGAGTTTGCAGCTAACTTCCGGTTCAGGGGGACGGACTCCTTCTGAAGCAGCCTTTTGGCTCTACAAGGTGAAATAGAACTTGACCCTGCTGTCCTACAGCTATTGTACCACGGGCATCTCATAGCCTGCTGGTTTTCGGAGTGAACTAAGCAGATACACTTAAAAATCATCTGCAAATCTTATTATACGAG
>JAHHRV010000040.1 GCA_020025595.1 Oscillospiraceae bacterium | reverse complement strand
TCAGGTTCTAGTGTTCATTCCGAACATGCGGGTTCGACTCCCGCCTCGCGCACCATGATAAGAGACCGCACAGATTTCTGTGCGGTCTTTTTTTGCTTGTGTGCTTTCGCCCAATAAAACTCCTGATTCTACCGGGGGAAGTAAAAATACTTTAGTAAATGAAAAAACAACCTCCAACGATGCAATGGTAGTGGTTTTGGCGACCGCATTACCAGAATCGAAGGAGGTTATTTTACTATGGAAAAGAATACAGTAAATCACAGTGCATACTCAACATGGAGATGTCAATACCGTAAGAATATGTAGACCTGTTTATGGGCAGCAAGAGTAAGTAGGTAAAAAACAGGCCGCTTTAGCGGCGGCCTGTAAGTGTAATGCGGTGTCAAACCATTAGGGGCGAAGCTCGTAATTGGCGCTTCCGGGGTCTGTGCAAGTCACCACTTCAGTGGTGGTTATGATTTTTTGAAATAGGTGACACGCTGTCTGGATTCATCTCCGGGAGGCTCGGGGTGCTCCAGAGCGAACAGTGCGTACAGATCGGCGCACCGCTGTTCCAGATCCCAGAAGGGATCATCCACCCGTTGTCCTACATTATAAAATAGATGATTTTCCCGTGCTGTGCGCAGGATTTCACGGCCTCTGTCATTAAAGCCGAGAATACGGGTATAGGGCGCCGGTGTGCTAATCATCGAATCTTTAATTCCCAGGAATGCGCACATGACCATCCGGTTCAGTCTGGTTCTGGTGTAGCGCTTGGATTTGACAGCGGTGAGAATGGATTCGAGATCTGATTGCCGGCGGCTCTCGTGCATCAGCTTGCGCCACAACCCCTCTGATCCGTAGGGGACGGAGGCGAATTCGTCATCCGTCATGGTTCGCAGGCGACAGAGCATAGCACGCTCACCGGCTGCCAACGTGTGAATAGCGGCATGGCAGAACAGGTCAGTGGGGACATAATCGTCGATGGGCCGGATGCTCATGATTCTCTGCCGAAGAGCTGTGGCAGAAGGATTCTCTGCATCTGCCTCAAGATCGTGGTAGTTTCCTTCCCGATGGATGGCAAGCGGTTTCATCCGGCAGCCGGTTTCAATGATTGCCTTGCAGTATTCAACTCCCAGAATGTCGTTGGGAGAGGTGAGCAGCTGCGTGTTGTTTCCCAACTGAGCCAGGGCCCGCTGCCTTGCAGCAGGGAAGGAAAGCCCCTGATCCAGATAAATGCGGAGGGCATCCTTAAATTCCGGGGACAGCAGCATTTTTGCAGTGTTCATCAGGCTTTCGCTGCTTCCGGTTTCTGTGCCAAAGCACAGCTCGTCACAGAACTGACCCAGAATGCGCACACCGCCCAGGGCGAAGTTTTCCGCAGAAGAGAGGGCGTATGTTACGGGAAGCTCCAGCACCAGGTCAGCGCCCGCTTCCAGCGCAGCCCGGGCGCGTACCGATTTGTGAAAGATGGCAGGTTCGCCCCGCTGGACGAAATTTCCGCTCATCAGACAGACGATCCGCGTGTCCTCGCCACGAAGCTGGCGGATCATCCGGATCTGCTTTGCGTGACCAAGATGCAGGGGATTATATTCACATATGATACCGACGATTCCCATAAAAACTCCCTGTTTTGCGAAAATTTTGAAAAAGACTTGTTAAATCAATAATTTTGTTATAGAATATAAAAGCTAAACATATTCTAGCATGATTTGCTGGAAAAGAAAACAGAATTTTATTTAGGAGGCATATCCAGAAATGAATGTGTTA
>JAHHRV010000004.1 GCA_020025595.1 Oscillospiraceae bacterium | reverse complement strand
GGTTCGTTTTTTCTGAATATTGGGGATAGTATTTCCCGGTAATTCGGTAAAACCGGCGGTTTATTCGTAACTAATCCAGGCAGTATTTGATACACCATTGGGTACCGCTCGGTTCGTTTTTTCTGAATATTGGGGATAGTATTTCCCGGTAATTCGGTAAAACCGACGGTTTATTCGTAACTAATCCAGGCAGTATTCGATACACCATTGGGTACCGCTCGGTTCGTTTTTACTGAATATCTGGGATGATTTTTTCCCGTAATTCGGTAAAACCGGCGATTTATTCGCAACAAATCCGGGTAAAATCTGATACACCATTGGATATTACCCGATTCGTTATAACAGCATGACCGGGACTATATTATAAATCCGTCGTCCATGAGAAAAAGGCGGAAAATTGTTGCATCGTCAGATGCAGCCCGGTTTATGAATTCGCATCCTTAATTCGCAGCAGTGTTTTTCCAGCTGCTGCCAGCATACACTTTTTTCGATACAACTACAAAAGGAAGCCGGGAGCAAAGCAATTTGCTTCCGGTTTTCTTTATGCCGGAAAGCATAGATTTGCATTTTTCCGGCAAAAATAACTTTTCCGAACACTTTTCCAGGGAGAACAGATTCTTTATTGTCGCATTTTTGCCCTCTTCTTGTACAAATGGGCGGTTATTCGCGAAAACAAAATCCCCAATTTTGTTGAGGTTTTCTGTTGTAAGACCGTGCAAACAGTGTTATTATTATATCGTTTTTGAAAAGATTGTATTGAAATGAGGAGTGAATTTATGGAACAATATCTGATTTGTGTTGCCGTTTGCATCATCGGCGGACTGCTGATGTCCCGTGTTGCAAAAAAACTGTCCCTTCCTGCTGTTACTGCGTATCTGGTAGCAGGTCTTCTGCTCGGACCGTTCTGTCTGGGCCGACTGAATATCGTCGGCTTTGGCTTCCATTCTCTGGAAGAAGCAGAAGGATTCAGCATTCTTTCCCAGGCTGCGCTGGGTTTCATCGCTTTTGCAATTGGTAACGAATTCCGCCTGAGCCAGCTCAAGCATATGGGCCATCAGGCCATTACCGTTGGCATCCTGCAGGCTGTCATCACCACAATTTTTGTAGATGTAGCGCTGATCGCCCTGCATTTTATCAATCCCAGCCTGCTTTCCCTTTCTTCTGCAATTACTTTGGGCGCCATTGCTGCTGCAACTGCTCCCGCTGCTACTTTGATGGTCGTCAAGCAGTATAAAGCCGACGGCCCCCTGACGAAGCTCCTGCTGCTGGTGGTCGCCATCGACGACGCCGTTGGCCTTGTCCTGTTTTCCGCATCTTTTGGTATCGCAAAAGCCCTGGAAATGGGCAGTATCAGTGTAACTGCCGTAGTTTTGGAGCCGATTCTGGAAATCATCCTTTCTCTGGGTCTGGGCGCTTTGATGGGCTTTGTGCTGAATGAAATCGAGAAATTCTTCCATTCCAGAAGTAAGCGTATGGCTATTTCCGTTGGTTTCGTGCTGCTGACCGTTGGCATTTCCATGCTGGAGTTCCAGATCGGTTCTGTCCACTGCGGTTTCTCTCTGCTGCTGGTTTGCATGATGACCGGTACCGTTTTCTGCAACATCTGTGATTTCTCCGAAGAACTGATGAGCCGTGTGGATGGCTGGACCACTCCCCTGAACATTCTGTTCTTTGTTATTTCCGGCGCTGAGCTGGATCTGAATATTTTCAGAAATCCCATGATCCCCATGATCGGCGTGATTTACATCATTTTCCGTTCTCTGGGCAAGTATTTCGGCTCTTCCATCAGCTGCCGTATGACCCACTGCGATGAAAATGTCACCAAGCACATCGGTATCACCCTTCTGCCCCAGGCAGGCGTGGCTCTGGGCATGGCACAGACTGCCGTTGCACTCAGCGACGGTGCCATGGTCCGCAATGTGGTGCTGTTCTCCGTTCTGATTTATGAGCTGGTTGGCCCCGTGCTGACAAAGCGTGCACTGATGAGTGCCGGCGAAATCAAGCCCGAAGGCAAGACCAACGCCAGAAATCCCCAGAACGCAAACAAAGACTGATATATATGAAAAGGAGCGGTTTTACCGCTCCTTTTTCTTGCTTTTCAGGGAATTTAGTGGTACGATTTTTTCAAAATCAGTCAGGAGGATCGGCAAAATGAGCTATTATCGGGCGGAAAATGCCACCGTCGTAGGCGATGTCCAGCTGGGCGAGGATGCAAATATCTGGTATGGAGCAGTTTTGCGGGGCGACAGCGGAACCATCACCATCGGAAACGGCACCAATGTGCAGGATCTTTGCGTGATCCATGAAAAAACCACCATTGGAAACGGCTGCACCATCGGTCACGGAGCCATCGTCCACGGCTGCACGCTGGGGGACAATTCTACCGTGGGCATGGGCGCCATTATATTGACCGGAGCAAACATCGGCCCCAACTGCATGATCGGCGCCGGTGCGCTGGTGACGGGAAAAACCGTCGCGCCGGAGGGCTCTCTGCTGCTGGGTTCCCCTGCAAAGGTAGTGCGCAAACTGACTGCACAGGAGATCGAAGAAATGGCCCGCAACGCAAGACACTATGTGAGCCTGTCGAAAACCAGCCTTTTTTCCACAATTTAGATGCAAATTTTTTACACGCAAAAAAGAGCGGTTTACCGCTCTTTTTTCTTTTTTGTCGTAAATTTTCGATCCATTTGATAACCTGTTGAAACTTGCGTCCGGATTTATCAACAATCTGTCTTGTTTTTTCCACAGGCCTGTGCTAAAATTAAGGTGTATATCTATGCCCGTTTTTCATGCAATCCGGGCTTTTCCATATGTTTTGTACGAAAGGAGCCGCATTTATGTACTCATCCGCCTATGTCTGGGCGAAAGTCTTGATCAATATGGAAGAACGGCTCGGCGCTGTTACGGTTTCCAGTTGGTTTGACGATGCCGAAGTAGTTGAACTGAATGATGAACATCTCATTATCTACTCCCCTTCCGATTTTCGACGGGAGATTATTCGTCGCCGCTGTACCGACTATATCCAGGATGCTCTGAAGGAAATCTTTAATTCCGACGCAAAGCTGGTTGTTTTTGATGATGAAGAGCTTTCCGCTTACCGTTCCAAGGGGAAAAACAACACCTCTTTGGACTTTGCGCCCCAGTTTTCCTTTGAGAATTTCGTGGTTGGCCCCTCCAACCGGTTCGCTCACGGTGCTGCCATTGCTGTTTCCAACAATCCCGGTCAGGTTTATAACCCACTTTTTATCTATGGCCCTGCCGGTGTGGGTAAGACTCACCTGCTTTATGCAATTGCAAACGGCATCCGAAAAGTCAATCCGGACGCCAAAATCGTCTACATCAAGGGCGATCAGTTTACCAACGAGCTGATTGCTGCGCTGCAGAGCGGCAGAAATGTAGAATTTCGCACCAAATACCGGGAAGCTGACCTGTTTTTGATCGATGATATTCAGTTTATCGCCGGTAAGGAATCCACTCAGGAAGAATTTTTCCATACATTTAATAAGCTTTACGAAGAAAGAAAGCAGATCGTCATGACCTCCGACCGGAAGCCCAGCGATATGCTGACCCTGGAAGACCGACTGAAAACCCGTTTTGAATGGGGTCTTCTTGCAGATATTCAGCCTCCTGACTACGAAACCCGTATGGCAATTCTGAAAAATAAGGCAGAAAGTCTGGGTCTTGAGCTGAGCGACGATGTCTGCAACTACATCGCCATCAATATTACAAACAATGTCCGTCAGATCGAAGGCACCGTGAAAAAGATCATGGCTTACCGAAATCTGACCGATATGCCCCTGGATCTGCCCAATATTTCCCGGGCAATCGATGATATGTTCAAATCCGAGGGCAATGCGGTGCCCACTCCCAGCCTGATCATCAGCCAGGTCTGCAAATTCTACTCCATTGACGAGGCGGTTCTTCGCGGAACTCTGAAAAACAAGGGTACTGCCGAAGCTCGTCAGGTTGCCATGTATCTGATCCGCCAGATGACCAATCTGAGTCTGCCGGATATCGGACGGGAATTCAGCCGTGACCATTCCACAGTTCTTCACTCCATCCGAAAGGTAGAGGTAGCACTCAAGGGTGGAAATTCTGCTCTGCAGGACAACATCCGGGACATCACTGCCAACATCAACAGCTGCCTGTAAGGTGTCGACTCCTCTTTTTTTCTATATTTTTTTACGCCAAAATTTATCCACAGGCCTTGTGGACAGTGGAAATTTTCTCTGTTGATAACTGTTTGAGCAAAAATCCTTCCACATCGCCTGTGCAAAAGTTTTTTTCGCCACACATATTGCTGTGGACAAAAAACGCTTGCGGCTCTAGATCAAAAGAGACTTTTCCACATAAGTTCTTTCTACTACTTCTACTGCTAAAGCTTATTATCTATTTATATATTTTTTATTCTTTATTTTACCAAAGGAGTTTGTGTATGCGATTTACCTGTGAAAAAAGTGCACTCGTTACTGCACTGAATATCGCAAGCCGTACGGTCGCCCAGAAAAGCAGTCTGAGCGTGATCGAAGGCATTCTTTGCAGAGCCGGAATGGGCCTGGCCCTTACCGGATACAACATGGAAACTGCCATCACCTATGAAATCGACGCAGAAGTGTCCGATCCCGGTGAATGCATCCTTCCTGCAAAGCTTTTCGGTGATATTGTCCGCCGTCTGCCGGAAGGACCCGTCACTGTTGTGGTCGACGAAACCTTCAAAGTTTCCATCCGTGCAGGCTTTGCCTCTTTTACCATTGCCGCAGAATCTGCCGATGATTACCCCGAGCTTCCCGATGTCGGTGAAGGCCGTGGTGTAAAAATCCCTCAAAATGCACTGAAACGCATGATTTCCGGAACAATTTTCGCTGTTTCTGAAAATCAGAGCCGTCCCATCCACACCGGCGTCCGTTTTGAAGTAGAAGATACTTCTATTTCTGCCATTGCCGTTGACGGTTTCCGTCTGGCCCGCCGGACTTACCATCCGGAAGAAGGCACCGGCAGAACCATGGCTTTCGTGGTTCCGGCTGCTGCGCTGAAGGAAGTGGAAAAAATCCTCACCGATACCGAGGATAACGCTGTTTTCACCCTGGGCACCAAGCATATTCTGTTCCAGGTTGGCGGAGCAACCCTGGTTTGCCGCCTGCTGGAGGGAGATTTCCTGGACTGGAAGCGTGTTGTTCCCACCGATTGCCCCATCAAACTGGTCGCAAATGTTTCCGATTTGTCCAGTTCTATCGAGCGTGTCGGCCTGATTGTATCCGAAAAGTTCAAGAGTCCTGTGCGCTGCATCTTCTCCAACCAGAATCTGCTGCTGCACACCAATACCACAATCGGCGCTGCTGAAGATCAGTGCTCCATTGCCGGTGACGGCAAGGAAATGGAGATCGGCTTCAATGTCCGGTATCTGGCCGATGCTTTGAAGGCAGTTCCTGCAGAAGAAGTGACCCTGGAGCTGACCAACGGACTGAGCCCCATCGTGCTGACTCCCGTGGATGACAAGGAAGACTTTGCCTATATGGTTCTGCCTGTTCGTCTGAAAAATAGCTAATTTTACCGTTTTATACCAGTAAAACGGCGATAATCGGCATTTATTATAAGGAGTTTACCAATGAAAGTTACTGTTACCAAGAAAAATCCCGGCAAAGAGATTCCCGTGGTCATTGGAACAGAGTTTATCAAGCTGGAATCAGCTCTGAAACTTGCCAATGCAGTTCCCTCCGGCGGTCAGGCAAAAATCCTGATTCAGGAAGGGGAAGCCAAGGTAAATGGAGAAGTTTGCACCATGCGGGGCAAAAAGCTCTATCCCGGTGACCGTTTTGAGTTTATGGATCAGATTTATCTGATTTGCGTCCATGAATCTGTGTGAATTAAGCCTTCGCGGCTTCCGAAATTATGACCAGTTGGAATTTACGGCTCAGCCCGGAGTCAATCTGATCGTGGGCGATAACGCCCAGGGAAAAACCAATCTGCTGGAATCCATTGTTTATCTGGGCTCTGGAAGGAGCTTTCGGACGCAAAAAAATGCAGAACTCGTCCGTTTTGGGGCAGATTTCGCCGATATTACCGGAAAAATCTACTCCCAGGAGCGGCAGCAGACACTGCGCACGGTACTCTTTCCCGGCCGCCGGCCCCGGCAGCTGTACCGCAACGGGGTAAAAGTGAAATCTGCTGCTGAATTTAACGGTGTTTTGAGTACGGTTCTGTTCTGTCCCGAAGATCTGATGGTTCTGAAAACAGGCGCGGCCGCCCGCCGGCGGCTGGGGGATCAGGCGCTTTGCCAGCTGCGCCCCAATTATGATGCAGCGCTTACCGAATATCATCGGATCCTGGAGCAGAAAAGCAAGATCCTTAAAGATCGCTTCGACTGCCCGCAGCTTTTGGAGCTGCTGCCGGATTACAATCTGCGGCTGTGCCAGGTTGGCGCGCTGCTGATTTCCTACCGTGCAAGATTCTATGCAAGTCTGGGTGAAGCGGCGTCCGTGTACCACGGACAGTTTTCGGGAGGCTCTGAGGAATTTGCGCTTTCCTACAAAACGGTATCTACCGTGCAGGATACGATGGCACCACTTGCAAAACTTACGGAAGACTTGCAAGAACACATGAATATTCATGCAAAAGCGGAACTGGAATCCGGTCAGTGCCTCACAGGGCCCCACAAGGACGACTTTGATGTGACCCTTTCCGGGCTTTCGGTCAAGAGCTTCGGCTCCCAGGGCCAGACCCGGACCGCAGCCATCAGCCTGAAGCTTGCCCAGCGGGAGCTGATGCGCAGGGAAAGCGGCGAAGAGCCGGTGCTGCTTTTGGATGATGTGCTGTCAGAGCTGGATCCCAGCCGGCAGGACTTTGTCCTGAACCAGATCACCTCCGGCCAGGTCTTCATCACCTGCTGCGAGCCCGGTCGATTTACCAAACTCGGTCAAACCATTCAGATCCGTAAGGGTCAGATTTTATAACTTATATATTCTCTAAGGAGGTCAATTCATGTCTGACGAAACAAGAGTCGAACAGGAATATGGCGCCAGTCAAATACAGGTTCTGGAGGGCCTGGAGGCTGTTCGGAAGCGTCCCGGTATGTATATCGGTTCCACTTCTGCCTCTGGTCTTCACCATCTGGTTTACGAAATCGTGGACAATGCCATTGACGAAGCACTGGCAGGATTCTGTAAACACATTACTGTCACCATCAATCCCGGCAATTCCATCACGGTCACCGATGACGGTCGTGGTATTCCCGTGGACATCCAAGCACAAACAGGCCGCCCTGCAATGGAGGTCGTCTTCACCGTGCTGCACGCCGGCGGTAAATTCGGCGGCGGCGGCTACAAGGTTTCCGGCGGTCTGCACGGCGTCGGTGCGTCTGTTGTCAACGCTCTGTCCCAGTGGCTGAAGGTTCAGGTCCACAAGAACGGCAATATCTATGAAATGCGCTTTGAGCGGGGTGTGATCACCCAGGATATGACCGTTGTGGGCACCACCGACAGAACCGGTACCACCGTCACCTTCCAGCCTGACCCGGAGATGTTTGACAGCCTGGTCTATGACTATGAGATCCTGCACACCCGTATGCGCGAAGAGGCATTCCTGAATGCAGGCCTGGCTATCACCATCGAGGACCGGCGCGAGGACGAGGTCGTTTCCGATACCATGTGCTATGAAGGCGGTATCCGGGAGTTTGCCACCTGGTCCAACCGAAACAAGACCGCGATCCATGACGATGTGATCTATATGAGCGGCAGCAAGGACGATGCTTCTGCTGAAATCGCCGTGCAGTATAACGACGGCTACAGCGAGACCATGCTGTCCTTTGCAAACGATGTCCGTACCCCCGAAGGCGGTATGCACGAGGTGGGCTTCAAGACCGCTCTGACCCGTGTGCTGAATGCCTACGGCACCAAAAACGGCATCATCAAGGGCGACGACAAGGTTTCCGGCGACGACTGCCGTGAGGGCATTACCGCCATCATCTCCGTCAAGCTGACCGATGCCCAGTTCGAGGGCCAGACCAAGGCAAAGCTGGGCAACGCCTATATCCGCACCCTGGTGGATTCCGTTGTCACCAAGCAGCTGACCACCTACTTTGAGGAGCATCCCCAGACCGCCAAGGCCATCCTGGAAAAGGCCATGATGGCCAACCGTGCCCGGGAAGCTGCCCGCAAGGCAAGAGAGTCTATCCGCCGCAAGACCGCCCTGGGCGGCGCTGCAATGCCCGATAAGCTCCGTGATTGTAATGAGACTGATGCAGCCCTGACAGAGCTGTACATCGTCGAGGGTGACTCCGCAGGCGGTTCTGCGACTCAGGGCCGTGACTCCAGATTCCAGGCCATCCTGCCTCTGTGGGGTAAGATGCTGAACGTGGAAAAGGCCCGGGAAGACAAGGTCATCGGCAACGACAAGCTGCAGCCCATCATCACGGCTCTGGGCGCCGGTATCGGCGAGGAGTTCGATGTGTCCAAGCTGCGCTATCACAAGGTCGTTATCATGGCCGATGCCGATGTGGACGGCAGCCATATCCGTACCCTGCTGCTGACCTTCTTCTTCCGGTTTATGCGGCCCATCATCGAGCATGGCTATGTATACGCAGCTATGCCTCCCCTTTACAAGCTTGTTCGCGGCAAGACCACTCGCTATGCCTTCTCTGATGCAGAGCGTGACCAGATCAGTGCCGAAATGCGCGGCGATAACCCCAATGCCAAGGTGGATATCAGCCGGAACAAAGGTCTGGGTGAAATGGACGCCCACGAGCTGTGGGAGACCACCATGGACCCGGAAAAGCGCACCCTGAAGCGGATCCAGCTGGAGGATGCTGCCCGGGCAGACGAGATTTTCACGCTGCTCATGGGCGAAAAAGTCGAGCCCAGAAGAGAATATATCGAGGCAAATGCAAAGCATGCCCAGAATCTGGACTACTAAGGAGGAATCGTCTTGGCGCAACATAAAAAAGACTACAAGCCCGAAGACATTATGTTTCCGGATCAGGCGATCATAAACTCCGAGCTTGTTCAGGAAATGAAGGACAGCTACATTGAGTACGCCATGTCCGTTATTGTCGGCCGTGCACTGCCTGATGTGCGTGACGGCCTGAAACCGGTACACCGCAGAATCCTTTATGCGATGTACGAAGATAATCTGACCTCTGACCGGCCCTTCCGCAAGAGTGCGACCTGTGTCGGTGACGTGCTGGGTCGTTACCATCCCCACGGCGACGCATCTGTTTACGATGCGCTCGTGCGTCTGGCGCAGGATTTCTCCATGCGCTATATGCTGGTAGACGGCCACGGCAACTTCGGTAGTGTGGACGGCGATCCCCCTGCAGCTTACCGTTATACCGAGGCCAGAATGTCCAAGATCTCCAACGAGATGCTGCGGGATATCGAAAAGGATACCGTGGACTGGGATGCAAACTTTGACGAGACCCGCAAGGAGCCTCTGGTCCTGCCCTCCCGGTTCCCCAACCTGCTGGTGAACGGTTCTTCCGGTATCGCCGTCGGTATGGCAACCAATATCCCGCCCCACAACATGACAGAAGTCATCAACGCCTGCATCTGCGTTCTGGACAATCCGGAGGCAACCCTTGCAGACCTGATGGAGTATATCACCGGCCCTGACTTCCCCACCAAGGCAATCATTATGGGCCGTGCAGGCATCCGTGCAGCCTACGCTACCGGCAAGGGCCGTGTGACCCTGCGTGCAAGAACCCATTTTGAGGAGTTCGGCCAGAACCGGACCCGCATCATCGTCACCGAGATCCCCTACCAGGTCAACAAGCGTATGCTCATCAAGCATATGGCTGACCAGGTCAACGACAAGCGTCTGGACGGCATCTCCGAGATCCGTGACGAGTCTGACCGCAGCGGTATGCGCATCGTCATCGAGCTCAAGCGCGATGCAAACCCCCAGGTGGTCCTGAACCGCCTGTTTGCTCAGACCAGCCTGCAGACCACCTTTGCCATCAACATGATCGCTCTGGTGAAGAATCCCAGCCACCCCAAGGTGCTGCAGCCCAAGGTTCTGACGCTGCGTGAGATCCTTGATGAGTACCTGATCTTCCAGGAGGATGTCATCGTCCGCCGTACCCGTTACGATCTGAAGAAGGCTCAGGAGCGTGCCCACCTGCTGGAGGGCTTGCTGATTGCTCAGGATAACATCGACGAGGTCATCAAGATCATCCGTTCTTCCTACGACAACGCCAAGGAAAACCTGATGAACCGCTTCAGTCTGTCTGATGTTCAGGCACAGGCTATCCTGGATATGCGTCTGAAGGCGCTGCAGGGCCTGGATCGGGAGAAACTGCAAAAAGAATATGATGAGTTGGAAGAGAAAATCGCCTATTACAAGCGCGTCCTGGCCGACCCGCAGATGGTCAAGGATATCCTGAAGGAAGAGCTGACCGCTATCCGGGACAAGTTCGGCGACGAGCGTAAGACCGAGATTCAGGATGTTGAGGATGAAATCGACATTGAAGATCTGATCGAGGAAGAAGAGTGCTGCTTCACTCTGTCCAACGACGGCTATATCAAGCGTATGCCGGTCGATACCTACCGGACTCAGAGCCGCGGCGGCCGTGGTGTCAACGCCCAGAACCTGAAGGAAGAGGATTTCGTGAAGAATATCTTCGTGGCATCTACCCACGATCATATGCTGTTCTTCACCGACCTGGGCCGTGTGCATCACCGCAAGGGCTATCAGATTCCCGAGGCAGGCCGTACCGCCCGTGGTACTGCCATTGTCAACATCCTGCCTCTGGAGCCCGGCGAGCAGGTCACTGCTGTGGTTACCACCCGTGAATACCATGAGGACGAATATCTGGTCATGGTCACCCGCAACGGTACCGTCAAGCGTATGGATCTGCAGACCCTGTCTACCCGCCGCAAGGGCGGCATCCGTGCTCTGACACTGGACGAGGGCGATCATCTGATCAATGTCATCCGCACCAACGGCGACGACAAGATCATCATTGCCACCGCTCAGGGCATGGCCATCTGCTTCCACGAAACCGATGCCCGTACCATGGGCCGTGATGCTACCGGCGTGCGCGGCATCCTGCTGACCGGCGACGATTATGTGGTCGGCGCTGAAAAGGCAGAAGAGGGCAAGTGCCTGCTGACCGTCACCGAGCGTGGCTTCGGCAAGCGTACCGAGGTCACCGAGTACCTGCGTACCGGTCCCGACGGCACCAAGATCCCGCAGCTGCGCGGCGGCAAGGGCCTGAAGAACTACAACATCACCGAAAAGACCGGCAATGTTGCCGGCTGCCGTGTGGTTGGTGAGGATGACGATGTTATGCTGATCGAAAACGGCGGTGTCATCATCCGTATCCCTGCATCTTCCATCAATGTCTATAAGCGTGACACCCAGGGTGTTATCGTCATGCGTGTGGAAGAGGGCAACCAGGTGGTTTCCGTGGAGCGTATCGACCAGGTCGAGGAAGCGGAAGCCGAAGAGGAAACCGCTGAATGAAAACCGTAACCATCTACACCGACGGCGCCTGTTCCGGCAACCCCGGCCCCGGCGGTTGGGGCGCAATTCTGGAGTTTAACGGCGTAGAAAAGGAAATTTCCGGCGGCGAGCCCAGCACCACCAACAACCGCATGGAGCTGACGGCGGTGATCCGTGCCCTGCAGGCGCTGAAAGAGCCCTGCATCGTGGAGCTGTATTCCGATTCTAAGTATGTCATCGACGCACTGGAAAAGGGCTGGGCCATGGGCTGGAAAAAGCGGGGTTGGGTCAAATCCGACAAAAAACCCGCACTGAACCCGGATTTATGGGAAGTGCTTCTGGACCTGAGCCAGAAGCACACCCTGCACTACCACTGGGTCAAGGGCCATGCCACCAACCCCAAGAACAACCGTTGCGATGAATTGGCTGTAAGTGAATGGAAGAAGCTCCGTTCATAAGGAGGAACACATCATGGAAGAAAAGTTTATTGCCGCATGGATGGAAGCTCGTGCAACTGCCCAGCGTATGGGTGTCAGACTTCGTCCCATGGAGGAAGCCGACGCTATGCGTCAGGCGCACTACTGCCTGAGAGGTCACCGGGTCAGCGACGGATTCCAGATTCTGGCGGACAAGCGCCATCTGGAGCTGACGCTGGAGGCTCTGGCGGTGGACAAGCGCTTCACTGCGCTGTTCAGCGATGAAGAGGCGGATACCGCTCTGGGAAGACTGCTGGAAAACGGTTTTTACACCAAATAACAGAAGAAATATAAAAAAAGAGGCACCCGGTTGGGTGCCTCTTTTTTGTGGTTTCAGGATTGGCCTGCAACATATTGCGCAAGCCAGGCGATGGCATTGGTGGCTGCCTGTGGGACTTCAAAGTGGTATGTGTTAGACATATCATAGACATTTTCAGTGGTTTTATCTTTCAAATCGATGATAAGACTATATACAGTTTCAGGAGGCTCGGCATCAATGTCGGTATCGTTGTAATAATAAACCGATGTTGCATACATATTTCCGGCTTTGCATTCGTCAAACAGGATCTTCAGCAAGGCTTCCTGATCGCTTTTGCTGAGGCTGTACATCTCTTCATCTTCATAGGTTTGCGGATGATAGACGGTGAGTTCTATGATGTCGGATTTTTCCAGAAGTTCGTCGATGGTGCGCACACCCAGCTGATATTCCGGCTGACTCATGTACCAGTAGACCTGCTCCAGGACTGAATCACTTGCACAGTATGCCCGCTTAACGGTGCGGCCGTCCTTCATTCTGTAAATCAGAGATGTATCATCGTAAAAGGATGGATGGGATGATTCAAAGGTACCCTGCTGAACGATCAGCTCCTGATGCAGCTGTTCCAGCTTTTCAATCTGCTCCGGGTCTTCTGTAAAGTAGCAGTTGGAGCTGCTTTCATAAGTACGAAGTTCCACTCGAGCTACCTGATCGGCACTGGGAACATAGGTTACAAGCCCCAGCGGGTCCATCTTGGTCACCAGCAGAGAGCCTGCTAACAGCACCGTACACACCGCCAAGCCGACGATGGATTTCGCATTGAACACCTTGGCGCTGCGCCGAAGAATCATAATGGATGCAAAATAGCCGATGACGGTGCCGAAGGTCAGCGTGATCCAGAAGTTGCTGACCATGGTGAACAGAGCGAAGAAAGATGTGAAGAAACAGCCGCAGAAAAGGGTGCACACCAGAACGAACAGAATATTGAGCTTGGGAAATGCCATGAAGCTCTCGGCACATTCCAGCTTGCGGATGCGATACAGCACCACGGATGCAATCATCAGCCCCACACCGATGGCGGTAAAGATGGCAAGGGTCTGGGCGTATGCAGCAAAATCCATGCCGTTTATCCAGGATATTGACTGGTCGAAGGATTTGTACATCATGGTTGCCGGCGGGCAGAACTGCATAAAGGGGTCAGAATTCAGCTGGATGCCCGGCAGCAAAGGGACATACAGGATGTTTGTGGCAAGGTAAACCAGGGGTGAAGCAAAGTTGATTAAGCCAAACATAGCGGCTGCGGCAAATTTCCGGCCGGTCAGCGTCACACAGAAGATGCCCAGGCCATAGAAGAACACAAACTGCATCACCATGAAGCCGAACATGGCAAACATATTGCCATTACACAGCGGAGTAATGCTCAGGCAGAAGATTGCTGTGGGAACTATGTGCATGACCAATCCGGACAGCAGGTGGACAAGAAACAGGTTTTCTCTGCGAATGGGCAGGCTGTGAGTGGTGATGCACTCTTTGGGGTCGAACAGATAGCCAAACAGCGTTACTGCGCAGACAAAGCCATAGATCATGTTTGCAATGACAAATTGAACGGGGAAGATATCATACCGATCGGTAAGATCTCGTCCGTTGATGTACAGCACATAGCCGATGATCAGATACATCACGCACCAAACAAGCCACAGGGGGGCAAAGCGGGTGACATCCTTCTTAAAAAGGGTCAGATCAGAGGATAATTTCTTTGATTTCATAATCCACACCTCCTAATTCGTAAATGAAGATCTCTTCAAGAGACAGGGGCAGAACATCGAAATAGACCAGATTGGCAGCAGAGAGAACATCCAGAGCCTGTTTGGTAGAGGCACGGACGATCAGCGTGGTCAGTCTGCCGGAATCGGTCCGGTGCAGGACCTCCAGACTTTCGGGAACCTGGCCCACCAGCTGAATTTTCACGGTGTTGCCCTGCATATCGGCAAGGCTGCGCTCCAGCAGCATCCGGCCACGGTTCATAATGCCCACATGGTCGCAGATGTCTTCCAGCTCCCGCAGGTTGTGGCTGGAAACCAGAATGGTGGTTCCCTGCTGTGCCACATCCGACATCATCAGGCTCCAGACCTGACGGCGCATGACCGGGTCCAGGCCGTCCACCGGCTCATCCAGGATCATGATGTCCGGGCGGCAGGAAATGGTCAGCCAGAAGGCTGCCTGCTTCTGCATACCCTTGGAGAAGCGGCGAACGGGGGTCTTGGCGGGAAGCTCAAAAGCCTCCCCTACCTTCTTGAAAAGCTCGTTGTCGAATTTGGGATAGATGCCGGAATAGTATTTGCGCATATCCTCCACGGTTGCGCCGTTGAAGAAGAACAGATCGTCGGTAATGGAAGCCATTCTGGCTTTCGCGGCGGTGTTTTCATAGATTTTTTCTCCGTCCAGGGTGACACTGCCTTCCTCCGGGCGGTAGACGCCGGTGATGTGGCGGATGACGGTAGATTTGCCGGCACCGTTGGGGCCGACCAGACCGTAAACAGCGCCCGTCGGCACAGTCATGTTCAGATCGTCAAGTGCTTTGAAATTGCCAAAGGTTTTGGTCAGATTTTTAATTTCAAGCATGATTTCCACCTCCTAAATGGGTCAGACGAGAGACCAGCTCCATGGGAGAAACGCCGATATTGACTAAGGCAATGGCGGCATTATCGAATGTTGCCAGTAATTGCGTTTTTTCGGAACTGTCGGAGTTCTTGGGCTGACAGACGAAGCTGCCCTTTCCCGGAACGGAAATGATCCATCCGGAGTTCTCCAGTTCCCGATAGGCTCGCTGAATGGTGTTGGGATTGATGCTCAGGGAGCTTGCCATTTCCCGAACACTGGGGATCTGGTCCCCTTCCAGCAGAATCCCGCTGCGGATCTCCTGCTGGATCTGAGCGATGATCTGCTCGTAGAGCGGTCGGGAATCCCGGAAATCGATGGTTCTCATATAAGGACTCCTTTCTGTACTAACTGTATTAATACAGTTATCATACACATGATAGAGTCCTTTGTCAAGAGGGCAAAAAATCCCGGCTCTTCGGAGCCGGGATTCTTGGATTTTTCGCAGTTGTTATTTGATTTTCTTGTATGCCAGTGCGCGGCAGCTCAGGCCGGCAAAGATTCCCGATGCCAGCAGCATGGTCACGCGAATCCATTCCTCCCGGAATACCTGTTCCATGAAGGTCCGGGGCTCGGGGATGCCATACCGAATGCCGTAGCTGCAGGCGATGGCACAGGGCACAAACAGCACCAATGCTAGGACAAACCACAGAATATAGTCGAATTTGAAGGAAAAAGGAGGCTTTTCTACCTGATTTCCGGTGATGACACAGAAACCGAAGCACAGCATCATCAGCGGGCGGATGATATACCAGTCTACCAGGGACAGGTGCAGGATGAACTGGTGGGGAGCCTGCACAAACTCGTCGTTCCACCGTATGGGGAATCGAAAGTCCATAATATTATACCGGAACATCAGGGTAGCCGGCAGCAGAAAGGCAAGACACAGGATGCCCACCACAAGACATACCTTGCGCAGGACAGAGTACCAGGAATTTTGCTTCATAATTACACCGCCTTTATGATTATTTCGGGAAAACCAAATGGTTATATCTATATTATAAGAGAAAATCTCCCCCGGCGGAAGTGCCGAGTTTGTACAATTTCAGTAAGTGATTTTAGATAATTTACACGATAGACAAAACGGAGTGCAAGGTGGCAAGGCGTGACAAATCGAGGAATATCAAAAGGCGGAGCGAATATGGAGCGGGGGGGTATTACGAATGGTCAGCGGTCATAGGCAGTAAAAAATCCCCACTCCCGAAAGAGTGGGGATTTTTGGTTTTGATTAGCCGAAAACGCTCAGCAGGAAGCCTGCAGCGATTGCGGAACCGATAACGCCGGCCACATTGGGGCCCATAGCGTGCATCAGCAGGAAGTTGGAGGGGTTGCTCTTCTGGCCTTCCACATTGGCAACACGGGCTGCCATGGGAACGGCGGACACGCCGGCGGAACCAATCAGAGGATTGACCTTGCCGCCGGACAGCTTGCACATGATGTCGCCGCCGATCAGGCCGCCTGCGGTGGAGATACCGAAGGCAACAACGCCCAGAGCAACGATCTTCAGAGTGGAAGCAGTCAGGAAGGTGGAGCCGACCATGGTAGCGCCGACAGCGGTGGACAGCAGGATGGTGACGATGTTCATCAGCGCATTCTGCACAGTGTCGCTCAGGCGGTCGGTACAGCCGGTTTCCTTGAACAGGTTACCCAGCATCAGGCAGCCGATCAGAGGAGCGGTGTCGGGCAGCAGCAGAGCCACGAATACAGTAACCAGGATGGGGAAGATGATCTTCTCGGCCTTGGAAACGGTACGGGTCTGAACCATCTTGATCTTACGGTCTTCAGCCTTGGTCAGCGCACGCATAATGGGGGGCTGGATCATGGGGATCAGAGCCATGTAAGAGTAAGCAGCCACGGCGATGGCGCCCAGCAGATGGGGAGCCAGCTGAGTGGTCAGGTAGATGGCGGTGGGGCCGTCAGCACCACCGATGATGCCGATGGAAGCAGCCTCTGCGCCGGTGAAGCCCAGCAGGATTGCGCCCAGGAAGGCAACGAAAACGCCCAGCTGAGCAGCAGCGCCCAGCAGCAGGCTCTTGGGGTTGGACAGCAGAGGGCCGAAGTCGGTCATGGCACCAACGCCCATAAAAATCAGGCAGGGATACAGGCTCGTCTTAACGCCGATGTAGAAGATATCCAGCAGGCCGCCCTCACGCATGACGGCGCCATAGCTGTGGAACATTTCACTTGCGGGATTCATAAATGCATCCCACAGCTCCTGATGGTACAGACCTGCCATGGGCAGGTTGGTCAGCAGACAGCCAAAGGCGATGCCGACCAGCAGCAGGGGCTCAAAGTGCTTCACGATACCCAGATACAACAGAACGCAGGCGATGATGATCATAACCAGATTCTGCCAGCCGCCGGCGGTAAAACCGGAGGACAGGGCTGCGAAACCGGACTGGTTCCACAGGTTCATCAGAATATCACCGATATTAACACTCATTGGTAGACCTCCTTATGCGAGGACGACCAGAGGAGCGTCGGTATCAACAGTGGAACCCTTGGAAACCAGAACCTGAGTAACGGTACCGGCCTTGGGAGCCATGATTTCGTTCTCCATCTTCATTGCTTCCAGAACGACCAGGACCTGGCCTTCGGTAACGGTCTGACCTGCGGTGACATTGACCTTCAGGATGTTGCCGGGCATGGGAGCATTGACGGTTTCACCGGCACCGGTGATCACGGGAGCAGCAGCGGCAGCGGGAGCTGCGGCAGGAGCGGCTGCAGGTGCAGCGGCAGCAGGAGCAGCCGGTGCGGAAGGTGCGATGGCTTCGTACTCATCCAGCAGCATAGCCTTGCCGGCTTCCACCTCAACTTCATAGGTGCGGCCTTTCAGCGTAATTTTATATGTCATGATTACTTGACCTCCTTGATGGAAATGAAGCGCAGCTCGTTCAGGGGCTTGCCCATCTTGTCGGCGACAATGGCCATCAGCATAGCTGCAGTCTTGGGCTCCACATCGTGGAGCTTCAGCTCGCCGGCGGCACCGGGAGCCAGGGGCTTGGGAGCTTCGGGAACAGGAGCGGCCTCGGCAGCAGGAGCTGCAGCGGGCTTTGCGCTCTTGGCGGCGAAAGCTTTACCCAGAATGGTGATGACGATCATCAGCAGGATCAGGCCGAAGAAAACAACGGCGTAACCCAGCAGTGCGATGACAGCGGCATCCGCAAAGCCCAGATGTTCAGGCAGGGTATTGGCTAAAAACATGGTTAAGCCTCCTTATGCCTCGGTGATAGTATAGGTGGCGACATTCTCTTCCTTGGCCTTGCGCTCGTCAAAGAACTTCTCAGCCAGGTTGGGGAATGCGATGTAGCTCAGTACATCCTCGTCGCTCTTGGCGATGCCTTCCAGCTTCTTGCGGGTCTCGTCCACAATGGGAGCCAGAGTATCGGCGTAACGGCCCTCCAGGGGCTTTTCGTCGCCCAGAATGTGCTTCTGGATCTCCGGATCGATGGGAGCGGGAGTGTGACCGTACTCACCGCGGCAGTATGCCTTGATTTCCTTGGAAACGGTCTTGTAGCGCTGGCCGTCCAGAACATTACGCACAGCCTGAACACCGACCATCTGAGAGGTGGGGGTGACCAGAGGAGGATAACCCATGTCCTTACGGACCTTGGGAGTCTCCAGCAGAGCTTCGTCGAAACGGTCCAGAGCGTTCATCTGCTTCAGCTGGCTCAGCAGGTTACTCAGCATACCGCCGGGAACCTGATAGGTCAGGCACTGGGTATCGGTAGCCATGGACTTGGGCATCATGGTACCGTCGGCGATGAATTCATCACGGACACCCTTGAAGTAATCAGCCATCTTCTTGGTGCAGGTATCGTCCAGATCCACCTCGTAGCCCAGCTGACGCAGCGCGTAAGCCAGAGTCTCAGTTGCGGGCTGGGAGGTACCGCCGGAGAAGGGAGAGATGGCAGTGTCGATGATGTCAACACCAGCCTCAACTGCCTTCAGGTAGGTCATGAATGCAAGACCGGTGGTGCAGTGGGTGTGCAGGTCGATGGGCAGATCCACGGCGTCCTTGATGGCGGAAACCAGATCATAAGCTTCCTTGGGGCCCATGATACCGGCCATATCCTTGATACAAATGGTGGAAGCGCCCATTTCCTTCAGTTCCTTGACCATTTTCACATACTTTGCATGGGTATGGACAGGAGAAGTGGTGTAGGAGATGGTGCCGGAAGCGATGGCGCCGGCCTTGTTGGTGGCTTCCATAGCGACCTTCAGGTTATTTACATCGTTCAGAGCGTCGAACACACGGATCACATCGATACCGTTTTCGACAGCCTTTGCAACGAAGAGCTTTACGAAATCATCGGGATAGTGGGAGTAGCCCAGAACATTCTGACCACGCAGCAGCATCTGCAGCTTGGTGTTGGGCATTTTCTCACGGATCTTGCGCAGACGCTCCCAGGGATCTTCATGCAGGTAGCGCAGGCATACATCGAATGTAGCGCCGCCCCAGCATTCTGCAGCATAGTAGCCGGCCTTGTCGATGGTGGGAAGCATCGGCTCGAACTTGTCATAGGGCAGACGGGTTGCGATGAGGGACTGGTTTGCGTCACGCAGCACAGTCTCTACAAACTGAACTTTTCTTGCCATTGTCTTTCAAACCTCCGTTAATAAAGGGGTGTTTATCAGATGTATGTTTTCCGCACCCGATTCCAGGCGGTGGATCATCCTGTCGGCATACACAGGCGTGGAAACCCGCATTCTTGTGATACAATGCAGATTTCCACGCCAGCGAGTGGTCCGGAAAGGAAGAACCAAAGCCGGAATGGGAGCGATATACATCCAAAATTGTTTCATTGCCGGGGGCATGAGTGCCCCCGGCGGTTTATCAAAGGATCAATTATTTAGCCTTGGGGCCAGCATTGACGATGTTAGCGGGCATATGAGGATACTTCTTGGTGAAGTTCTCTTCGAACATATTAGCCAGCTTGTTAGCCATCTCGTCGTATGCAGCCTTGTCCTCCCACATACCGCGGGCATCCAGCATCTCAGCAGGAACATTGGGGCAGGAAGTGGGGTAATCGACATTGAATACATCGTGATGCTTGAATTCGACATTGTCGAAGGAGCCGTTCAGAGCAGCGGTGACCATTGCACGGGTGTAAGCCAGCTTCATGCGCTTTGCGCCCATGGAAGCGGAGCCGCCAGCCCAGCCGGTGTTGACCAGGTAAACCTTGGTGCCGTAAGCGTCCAGCTTAGCGCCCAGCATCTCAGCGTAAACGGAGGGATCCATGGGCATGAAGGGCTCGCCGAACAGAGTGGAAAAGGTAGGAGTGGGCTCGGTAACGCCACGCTCGGTGCCAGCCAGCTTGGAGGTGAAGCCGGTAACGAAGTGATACATTGCAGCGTCACGGCTCAGACGGCTGATGGGAGGCAGAACGCCGAAAGCATCAGCGGTCAGGAAGATCACGACCTTGGGGATACCGCCCTGGCCGGGGATTGCGCAGTTGGAGATGTAGTTGACGGGGTAGCCAACACGAGTGTTCTCGGTGTAACGGGCATCATCGAAGTCCAGCTCACGGGTCTCGTCATCCAGAACAACGTTCTCAACCAGAGCGCCAAAGCGGATTGCGTTGTAGATATCGGGCTCGTTCTCTTCCTTCAGGCCGATGCACTTTGCGTAGCAGCCGCCCTCGATGTTGAACACGCCGTCGGGAGACCAGCCGTGCTCGTCATCGCCGATCAGCTTACGGGAAGGATCAGCAGACAGAGTGGTCTTGCCGGTGCCGGACAGACCGAAGAAGACAGCAGTCTCGTGAGTCTCGGGGTCCATGTTTGCAGAGCAGTGCATGGGCAGCACATTCATCTTGGTCAGCACGTAGTTCATGGTGGAGAAGACGGACTTCTTGATCTCACCTGCGTACTTAGAGCCAACGATGACGATCTCGTGTGCCTCGTAGTCGATCATGATAGCAGCCTCGGAGTGGACACCGTCAACAACGGGATCGCACTTGAAGCCGGGAGCAACGATCATAGTATAATCAGCATCGCCATAAGCAGCCAGCTCTTCCTCGGTGGGACGGATCAGCAGCTCATGGATGAACAGGTTCTGAGAAGCCAGTTCGTTGATGATGCGGAACTTCTGGGTGTATTTCTTGTCTGCGCCGGCGAAGCCATCGAAGATGAAGATCTCGCGGCCCTGCAGGTAAGCGCAGGCCTTTGCCTTGATAGCCTGGAACTTTTCTCTGGTGATAGGTCTGTTAACTTTGCCCCATGCGATATCGTCGTGGATAGCGGGGGTATCGACAATGTACTTGTCGTCAGGAGAACGGCCGGTGTACTTACCGGTGGTGACTACAAGCGCGCCGGTGTTGGACAGCTTACCTTCGCCGCGACGCAGAGCCGCTTCGGTCAGCTGGGCAACGCCCAAATTGCGATATACAGCAGCGGGGTTGAGAATACCGAACTTTTCAATGCCGTAGGTTTCCATAATGATTCCTCCTAGTGAAATAGATAAGCAGAAAACTGCCTTTTGACTATCATGGGTGAAGTAGGTTTATGTACATATCCAACTTCCACCAAGTAGGATATTACCATACTATCTCATAAATGTCCACATCAAAATGTGCAATTTGGGTAAAAAAATATCGAAAAATTTCGTATGAAATGCATAAAAAATTTCATAATATCGGAAGGAACTTCATGAAATGAATTAAAAAGACCGGATTAGAGAATTAAGCAAAATTAATGCAGACAAAGACACGGATTTATGATATAATGCAAGAGAAAATGTGCCTATTTAACAAGTATGTATTTTTATCAATGCCTGCAAAAAGCATTGATCGTACCTTTGGAAGGGGGATTTCCTTTGAAATATTGGCGTGGCTATTTAACAGCCGCTATCTTCGCCGCATTTTCCTGGGCGATGATGCAGTTCGGCGAAAAATATCAGATGCTGGTGGGTATGGTTTACCCGTATGTCACCAAGACTTTTCAGGGCGTGCTGACCCAGTGGACCTCCGGCGTGGATTTCCTGGTGTGGCAGACCGTCATTCTGGTGTTTTTTGTGCTTGTAATCGCCTCTTTGATCTTGTATCTGGTTTGGAAAGGCAATATTATCCAGTGGCTGGGCTGGGTGCTGGCAGTTGTGAGCATCGTATTCTGCCTGCATACGGGCGTGTACGGCCTGAACTACTACTCTGACCCCATTACTCAGGATCTGCGCATCGAGCAGACCGACTACATCCGTTCGGAGCTGGAGGCTGCCACCGTCTACTACCGGGACAAGGCAGGCGAACTTGCAGTTCAGCTGCCCCGGGATGAAAAGGGCGGCGCAGTGTTCTCTGATTTCGACAAACTGGCCGAACAGACCGGCAACGGCTTCCGTCATCTGGTGATCGAAAAGTCCTTCTCCATTTTTGGCGGTGACTATACACCGGTCAAGAAGCTGAGCCCGAGTGGAAAATATACCGCCTTTGGCATTACCGGCATCACGGTGCCTCTGACCGGCGAGTCTGCGGTGAACCCGGATATCCCCGGCGTGGCACTGCCCTTTACTATGGCCCGGGAGATGGCTCACCGGCTGTGCATTGCCCGACAGGAGGATGCAAAATTTGCAGCATTCCTGGCCTGTGAGGCTAATGAAAGCGTGGAATACCGCTATTCCGGTTACTTTATGGCATATCAGGCCTGCTACAATGCCCTGCACAGCGTAGATCCCGTTTCTGCGGAGAAGATCAACGAAGGCTGCGCCAAGGAGCTGACCTGGGACCTGAATATCTACAACCAGTTTGCCTCCGGCAAGAAGAACGACACGGCTACCAGACTGGTGGATACTGCCACCGATGCTTACCACAAGACCAGCACCGGCAGCGATCGGCCCGAGGTCATGCTGTGTGACCTGCTGGTCAACTGGCACCTGAACCAGTATGTGGTGGAAGAGGAGCCGGAAGTGAAGTTCGATCCCTATGACGAAACCCAGGTGGATCTGACCGGCATCGTCAATGCCAAGCCTGCGGCTGCGGAGGGTTAAATTATGATGGATACAATGCTGTCCACGCTGCGCCGTGGACTTCCGGAGCTTGGTCTGGAGCTGCCCCAGGGGGCAGATGAAACCCTGTGCCAATTCGGCTGCGCTGTGGTGGAGCAGAACAAGGTCATGAATCTGACCGCTATTACAGAGCCTGACCAGGTGGCAAAGCTGCATCTGCTGGACTGCCTGACGGTGCTGAAGGTGGCAGATCTTGCGGGAAAGAAGCTCATTGATGTGGGCTGCGGTGCCGGATTCCCCGGTGTGCCCCTGAAAATCGCCTGCCCTCAGATGGATCTGACGCTGCTGGACTCTCTGGGCAAGCGGATGAACTGGCTGGAGCAGACACTGCCTTCTCTGGGCGTGGATGCAACCTATGTGACAGCCCGGGCTGAAGAAGCAGTGGTTGACCGCCGGGAGCAGTATGATTTTGCCACCAGCCGTGCGGTGGCCCGGCTGAATATCCTGCTGGAGCTGACGGCACCTTATGTAAAGGTAGGCGGCGCAGTGCTGGCAATGAAGGGTGCTGCGGGAAAAGAAGAGCTGGAGGAAGCAAAAAACGCCATCCGTCAGCTGGGACTGAAGGTGGAGAAGACCGAGACCTTCCCCATGGACGGTACGGAGCACATGGTGATTCTGCTGCGCAAGGTCAGCAAGACCCCTGCCCGATTCCCCCGCCGCTACGCAAAGATCAAGCAGGCTCCTCTGTAAAATGCACCGGCTGACACAGTCGGGACGAAGAATAAAATCATGTTCCCCCTGACAGGTATCGACTTTTTCCTGTCAGGGGGTTTTATTGTATGGTTTCGGTGGATACAGCTCCGGAATCATGAAACGAAGCCGTACTTTTTATACGAGAACCAGACCGGAAAAATCGGATTTTTAATGGAAATAACAAATTTTCTTCAAATCGCCTGCGTGCGCTTGCACTTTTGAAAAAAAGGAATATAATGGTTCGGCAAGATAAAGATGAGATTTAGAAAAGGAGAGTGTGTACATGAAGTCACGACAGACAGATATGCTCCAGGGTTCGCTCTACTCTGGAATTATCCAGTATACTATCCCCATTATTTTATCCAGTGTGCTGCAGCTTCTTTTCAACGCGGCGGATCTGGTGGTGGTGGGTCAGTTCTGCGGCAGCATCAGCGTGGGCGCTGTCAGCGCAACCAGCGCAATTACCAACCTGATTATTAATTTGTTTGTGGGTCTTTCCGTGGGCGCAGGTGTCTGCGTTGCCCATGGCCTGGGCGGCAGAAAAGACGAAGAAGTCCATCGCACCGTCCACACAGCCATCCCCGTGGCACTGATCAGCGGTGTTTTCCTGACTGCGGTGGGCATGACCTTTGCAAAGCCCCTGCTGCAGATGATGAGTACCCCGGCAGAGGTGCTTCCCCTGTCCAGTCTGTACATGACCATTTATTTCGCAGGTATCACCTTTACGATTTTGTACAACTTTGCCTCTTCTATTCTGCGTGCGGCAGGCGACACCAAGGGCCCCCTGATCTACCTGACCATTGCCGGCGTTGTGAATGTGATCTTGAATCTGGTGTTTGTCATCGGATTTGATATGAATGTGGCAGGTGTTGCTCTGGCCACCATCATCGCTCAGGCAATTTCCGCAGTTCTGGTCGTTCGGGCACTGATGCGCCGGACCGATGCCTGCAGACTTCAGCTGAAAAAAGTGAAGCTGTACAAGCGCCAGCTGATGAAAATGGTGGAGATCGGCATTCCTGCCGGTGTTCAGGGCTCGCTGTTCTCGGTTTCCAATGTCATCATCCAGTCGGCGGTCAACTCCTTCGGCAGTGCCACCATCGTGGCAGGCAACGGCGCAGCCGGCAATATCGAAGGCTTCGTCTACACGGCTCTGAACGCATTCAGCCAGACCGCCGTCAACTATGTGGGCCAGAATGCCGGTGCTATGCAGTTTGACCGAATTAAAAAGATTTTCCGGGCCTGCCTGGTTTGCGTGAGTGTGGTGGGCCTGACGCTGGGACCGCTGGTGTATCTGGCAGGACCGTACCTGCTGCGGTTCTATATTTCCGATTCTCCGGAAGCAATCGCCTATGGTGTGCTGCGTATGGGCTTTATCTGCCTGCCCTATTTCGTCTGCGGCCTGATGGATGTGACCACCGGCGCTCTGCGCGGTCTGGGCAGCTCCTTCATCCCCATGGTCGTCACCATTCTGGGCGTGTGCGTGCTGCGTGTGGCATGGGTGTATACCATCTTCCAGATTCCCCAGTACCATACCCCCCAGTGTCTGTACCTGTCGTATATTGTCTCCTGGGCGCTGACCTTCGCGGTTCAGTTTGTGCTGCTGGGAGCGGTCCTGAAGAAAAAAGAACACCAGGCCAGACTGTTTGTAGCCGGTTAAATACGACACGCTTTCACAGTTTCTAGGTGGTTTTGTATATTTAAATAAGCACAAAAAAGTGCCCAGGTAAATTAATACCTGGGCACTGCTTTTTTTAATTTTCAGCGTTAATTTGTTGTATGTGTTCCCCTGTATGAACATCAAATGTATGAGTTATAGTTGAGCTTTCATACGCTCTGTTTCCAAGTGGTATGGAAAATGTGGTTATACAGGTTACTTCGTTTTCATTTATTGCACTGCAATAAGTTTCTTGTTCAATATAGTAGCACTGAAATTCTGACTTTAGTGATTTAAATTCTTTGTATGCTTTTTCTAAATACTCCTGTAAATTGTAGGCTTCTCCCAGCTGTTCATAAAACAGAGATATATTATCTTGTGTTTCTTGTCCTAAATCTGAGAAGTTTATTCCGTTTTCATTGAAGTTATCTTTTGGCCCGAAAGTCCTCGTTGCTAACAATTGAGTTCCGTTAGCTAATTGAAAAATTAGTTTTCCATCATTTGGAAATTTCCAGGTAGAAACTGTTTCTCCGTCTGAAAAAACATATATGTTTTCTTTAACAAGAACTTTTTCTGTCGCTGTTTCTTGACCACATCCAGCAAAAGCCAGAACCATGAGCAGGACTAAAATTAACGATGTAATCTTTTTCATATCAATCACCCTTTCTGTATTTTGCAATGCGCCGCTTTAGCTATTAACAGAATCGTATGCTTGCAGAAACTTTTCAGAAACATTGCTTCTGCACACTAAGGTGGCATAGAAGCATTTCCAAAAATAAGTCCGAAATTTCTAAGAAAACTGCGAAAAAAGTGATTTTTATAGGATAAACGATCAATTCCACCACGGGGTCCGCTCCAGAGGGGAAAGATCCTGATAGGTGACGAGGGAAGATTCCCTGCCCATCACAGCTTCAGCGTAGGTCCCTGTTTTGGCGCTGTAGTAGCAGGCAAAGAACGGGTCCTGGTCTTCGTCCTCGGCAAGCTTGCCCAGCCAGTGCTCTTCGCCGATGGATTCGTACTCAGGGGTGTAGAAAATGGAGTCTGAATCGTTCCAAAGGGACCGAAAATAGGCAAGAAAAGCGGTATTTTCTCTGGTCCACACCAGCTCCTGATTGGAATAGGCGTAGTTAAAAACGAAGTTTCGACAGCCGTTGCCGTCGCAGAAATCCTCGCAGCTTTCCAGATCGTCATAGAACAGATCCACCTGATGGTTGGGAAGGTACACCCGGTAAATGCCCATGCGCTCCCCTGCCCCGGCAAGGAAAAACAGCACCCGCTGATCTTCCAGCAAAAACGGAACGCTCAGCGGGTCCATTTTGCCGAGACTTCCGGTTTCGTCGGTGAAGAGTACCTGGATGTTTCCCCAGTAGTCCATCTGGATGATGTCATTGCCCCGGACACCGTACAGATAATCCGACATGGCGATGCGGAAGGTGATGCCGTCGTCGGTGCTGACATTGGGAATCACCCAGGAAAGCGCCTGTTCCGTGACCATTTCGCCCAAATGGTAGCGCTGCCTGCTCTGGCGCACCAGATAGTGTTTGCCGTCACAGCTCAGGCTGTACTGATCGTCCCAGCCAAGGGGATCATCGTCTTGCTGCTTTGGGTAGATGCGCTCCTGGGAAAAATAATCGATATAACTGATTTGCAGCGGAATGACGGGATTCCAGAGAGTTTTCTCCCGGGCAGAATAATCCACGGCATAAGCCTGGTAATCCTGAAGATTCAAATTGGAACGGATTTTCCAGACACCGTCGAGTTGGGCCAGAGTGATGACCCCTTCGGCGCCCGAGGGCAGCGCATAGAAAACTTCCAGCTCCCCGTTTGCCAGGGGAATGGCGTCTTTCAGCTCCACCTGGGAAAATTCCTTCCGGAAATCGTCGCAGAAGCTGGAGCTTGCAGAGTAGGCATCCAGTGCCGGGTGATAGTCAATGCCGGCGTGAATGCGGGGGGCCTCCGGGTGGGTCAGATCTTCCATGGAAATGCTAAAAATCTCGTTGAGGACCTGGTCGGCGCGCTGCCGGTCCAGCTTGTGTCTGCCGCTGTTCATGGCCAGATGGTTGTAGCCTTCTTCCTCCAGAAGATCCAGCTCTTCAGGGGTAAACGGGATACATTCCCCATCGGTTCCCAGACAGAAAAAACTGGCAGGGTCCAGAAATTCCGGGGATATATACTGGCTTGTCAGGCCCAGATTGTACCAGGTTCCGAAGGTGGTGAGCTGTTCTGTCAGGAATTTTCTGGTTTGCTCATCGACACCTGTCCAGTTCTGGGGTTCAGGAGACTGTGTGCTCTGGTTGGTTTCCTGCTGAATCGTAGTTTCCGCAGGGGCAGCAGTTGCAACCGTGGAAGCAGGTTCCTTGCTGCAGGCCCAAAGACCCAGTGTGCAGGTCATGGCAAATAAGAGTAATCCGAGTTTCTTCATAGAGTCCTCCTTTCAGGCGGTGATGCGCCTCTCTCCTGACGATCGTCCTGTTTTTTTCATTGTAACATCCGAAAAGGTTTGTCTCAATAGGCGAAATCTTAATAATAGTGAAGAATTTCTAATTTTTTTAGAAGTTGTATTCGTTTTTGGGCCATCTTTTGTTCTGGTAAAAATGTATAAAAATTGGAAAAAATTTTTATCTACAATTGTGAATGGTAAATAATTTCATTCATGATAAAATAAACCATAACTAAGGTGAAGATATAAGCGGAACCTTGGCTTGCTGCTGCGGATGATCCCCCGGAAACGGCATTTGCGCAGCAAGGTTCGGCAGGCGGGAAGCATCCTGTACGGGGGCATACGGCAGAATTCAGCGGGATATGCGTCCATATGATGCAGATGTTTTCCGGTACGCAAATAAGAAAAAGGAGGAGTATCAGATGACCCAGAGACAGCACACAAAAAAATGGTGGAGCCGCGCGCTCAGCCTGCTGATGGCTGTTCTCATGACTGCACAGTTGAGTATCTCCGTGTATGCAGAAATGGGAGTACAGCCTGATCAGGAGGAAACTGCAGCATCGCAGGTTCTGACCGAGGCTACGGAAGAACCCCAGATTTCCACAGAGGAGACAGAAGTCACTTTGGCGACGGATCCTGCCCTGAATGACGAGCAGGAGAATATCCTGCCTGAAGTTTCGGCAGATCCTGAGGAGACCCAGGCAGCTACAGAGTCTGAAGTTCCTACAGTTCCCGAGGAGACTCAGGCAGTCACAGAACCTGCACCTTCCGATATCCCGGAAGAAACCCAGGCACCTGAAGCTGAGAAGGCTGCTGAACCGGAGCTGTTTGCCCAGTCCTCTGAATTTGAGTATGTAGAGGTGACTTCTGTCGAGCAGATTACATCCGGTGCTACATATGCGATCACCTATACTGCCGATAACGGCTGCTGCATTCTGTATCACAAGGATGCAAAAAATTCCAGCGACCAGGTGTCTGGCACAATCGCCGGCGACAAGCTGACGCTGAGCGACCTCAACAGTTTTCCTGCGGAAACGCAGACCTGGACCATTGACACTGTCGAAGGCGGATACACGGTCAAGAGCTGCTCGGGAAAGGATATGTATCTGAATTTGAATAAGCTGACAGACGCAAAAGCGCGTGTTCCCGTAAGCGATAAGGCCCAGAAGCTGGGCATCGAAGCTGTCGAAGGCGGTTTTAACATCACCGGTACGGCTGAGGGAAAGACTTTCTACCTGTTCCACGCAAATAACAAAAAGGATCAGTATAATGTGGGTACGACTGCCTGCACAGTGAAGCTGTTCAAGCAGACTCCTAAGGAAAAGCCTCCCGTGCCCACAGATCCTCTGGCAATCCCCGGCTTTACCCGTGTGGAGAATGGCAAGCTGGAAGAAACCAAATACTATATGATCGTCAGCCAGGATAGCCAGGGCCATCTGTATGCCTTCTATCCCGATGCAGAACACAAGACTGCCGATCCCGGCAATGCGATTGACCCTGATCATGAAAAAGGCAGCCCCGAGGGCATCTTTGTGGCGGAACTCACCGTTGAAAACGGCGAAGTTACAGCCAAGCGTGCTACCGAGGCACATACAGCCCTTGAGATGAAGAATCTCTGCTTCACCCTGCAAAAAAATAAGGCTCAGTGGGCATTCATGGATAAAAACGGACTGTATCTGTCTTTGAGCGACAAAATGCTTTCAGAAGGTGTACAGTATCTCGCTGTTACAGCCAAGGATGACGGCGTGTTCGAAATCGTAAACGGATACCGTCATTTGGACTTCAACAAGCGTGGCGATCCCAAGGAATTCAGAGAGGGACTGGCTACCAACTTCTGGGGCCCCGGCAAAAATCTCTTCCCTCTCTACCTGTATACCCTGGACGGTGAAACGGTAGAACCTAAGGTAAACAAGGCTGAGCTGATTGCTGCAATCAATAAAGCTGAGAAATTTGATACAAAAGACTTCGATCAGCAGAGTGTCGATGCGCTCAACGCTGCTAAGGATGCCGCTGTTGCAGAGCGCGACAGCAAGGTTTCCACCAGTCAGACTGTGAAGGAAGCCACCGATAAGCTGGTCAAGGCCATGCAGGCTATGAAGCCTAAGGCGGAATTGATGGCTCCCGACCGTCCCAACCCCGATCACGGTGTTACCATCGGTGAGCCTTTCCCTGCCGGAATCGGCGGAAGTAAAACCTTCCGGATTCCTGCACTCACCACCCTGCAAAATGGCTGGCTGGCTGCTGCCATCGATGCCCGCTGGGACAACTGCCCGGACGGATTTGGTATTGATACCCTGTTCAGCGTGTCCAAGGACAACGGCAAGACCTGGGAGTACAACTTCCCCAACTACTTTAACGACAGTGTTGACCAGTACTGGGGCGGCGGCAAGAACCAGGGCAACGCCACTGCATTTATTGATCCGGTCATGATTCAGGGCAAGGACGGCACAATCTACCTGATGACCGACCTGTATTCCGGCGGTACATTTATCATCAACGCAGCCACGAACTCCGGCTATGAGGTAATTGATGGCCAGGAAAGAATGGCAATTCATACCAGCAGAGATGGAAAAGCTGGCACTTATGACTACTATGTAGGCGATTTTGCCCGTGCTGAGGGCGATACCAAGGCTTATGCGCCTCTGATTGCAAAAGATGATGAAACCAAGACTGCTGCCTACTATGTGGATGAATACTATAACCTCTACAATGCAGACAAGCAGCCCATGTACTGCAAGCAGCTGGGAACCCATAATCAGCACTGGAGCGGTAAGTATGTTCAGCAGAATGTGTTCTTCTACAACGCAGACCTGCACGTCCGCAGAGCAACCTTCCTGTGGATGGTGACTTCTAATGACAACGGCCAGACCTGGTCTGCCCCCACCATTATGAACCCCATGGTCAGAAAGCGTCCTGCTACTCACCGCTTCTACGGTGTCGGCCCCGGTGCCGGTTTGTGCCTGGATGATGGTACGGTCATGCTGCCCTGCTACCTCCATACCCCTGAGCGTTCCAGCTTTATCTACAAGAATCCCGGCGAGGATACCTGGCATCGTTCTGAGGATGCAACCACCGATACTTCCAGTGAAAGCACGCTGGTTCAGATCGACGAAAACACCGTTCGCCAGTTCTGCCGCGACCAGCACAAGGTGGTGCGTTACACCGACCACAAGAGAGATCCTGCCACCATGGAATGGAAGGCTCAGCCCCCTGTTCAGGTAGAGGGCGTGCCTAAGACGACCATGAATCAGGTCTCTGCTCTGCGCTATTCCAAGGAAATCAACGGCAAGCCTGTGATCTTGGTATCTACCGCATCTACCGGCTCCAAAGCCAGAGAGAACGGCAAGATTTATGCATTCAATCTGGAAGATGATGCTGACCGTTCCATGAAGCTCATCGGCACCTATGAGGTCAACAAGCCCGGTCAGATTTACGGCTATTCCAGCCTGACGGAGCTGAAGGACGGTTCCATCGGCCTGCTGTACGAGGATACCTGGACTCATGCTTCCTACCGCAACATTGAACTGAATGAGATCATTCCTTCTGCAATCGTGGACGGAAAGCGCAGTGTAAAGGTTTCCCTGTACCAGTCCATGGAGGATAAGTTTGAGTTTAAGACCCTGCCCACCGAGGGGGAGCTGGCCCAGATGGACAGCACCATTGCTACGGCAAAGGTAGTGGGCGACAAGGTGGTTTACACCGGCAACAAGGTCGGTCAGACCAGTTATGTAACGGGTGGCGTGACCGTCATTGTCAAGGTCACTGAGCCCGACAATATTCAGGAAGTACCTCTGGAATTCGGTCAGACCAAGGAACTGGCCGTAGAAAGCGACAAAATCCAGCGCAACACCAATCCCAACATCGTGGATGCAAAAATCACCACCATCGACAAGAGTGTTACCGTTACCGGCGGTCAGTGCCATACCGGCACCAATGCCAGCTACAACGAAAAAACGGAACCTCTGGCGAAAGCCCTTCATATTTTTGAGGCCGACGGCGACGGCTTCCAGGCCTGGACAAAGGATGCAAGCGGCGTTAAGGTCTGGCTGAATCCCGGCGGACAACTTGGATTCCCCGTTTCGAGCCACAGTGTCACCACCTACTTTGAGGAGCAGAAGGACGGTACTTTCTTTGTTAAGACAAAGGACAGATATCTGGCATTCTGGAGAAATGGCAATAATGTATTTGATGCCGGCAGCTCTGCTGGCGGTAAAATGACCCCGCTGTGCAAGTTCAAGCTGTATCGCCCTGCTGAAAACGGCGAGAAGTCCAGTGCAGAACTGCCCGGCTATGTTCAGGTCACGAAGCGTGATCAGATTCACGATGGCGGACTGTATCTCATCGCAGCAGAGTACAAGCATGACAGCTATATTCTCTGGCCCACTACTGATAGCAGCAGCAAGTATGCCCATGTTGCAAAGGCAGACAAAGCTGCTCAGAGTGTGACGCACCAGGTAGAGAACAAGACTCATACCCTGTCTCTGACCGGCAACGCCATCGGCACATCTGATGTGATGGTGGACGATGTGATCTATCGTGTTACTGTGACCCATGACCATGTGTTTGGCGAAGACTGGGCTCATGATGAAACCAACCACTGGCATCAGTGCGAATGCGGCGAAAAGACAGATGTTGATGCCCATAGCTTTGGCGACTGGACCGTCACCAAGGAGCCTACCGAAACCGAGACCGGCACGAAGGTTCACACCTGCGGTGTTTGCGGCTACGAGCAGACCGAGCAGATTCCTGCAACCGGAGAAACAACCGTCGATTATAAGGTGATCGAAGGCGCAGACGGTTCCTTCACAAAGGGTACAGAAACCACTCTGACCTTCCGTACCAACGGCGATTTCTCAAAATTCGCCGGTATCAAGGTGGATGGCGTGTTGGTTGATGCATCCGACTACACAGCGGATGCAGAAAAGTCTGCTGTTACGCTGGGTGCAGCGTATCTGGACACCCTGTCCGTGGGAACACATAAGGTGACCGTGCTGTTTGAGGATGGCGAGTGCAGTGCAGACTTCGCTGTCAAGGAAGCTTCGGTTCCTGCTGAGCCGACGAAGCCCAGCGATCCGACCAAGCCCAGTGAACCGACTAAACCCAGTAATCCGACAACGCCCGGCAAGCCTGTAAAACCGAACGGAAACAAGCCGAACACAGGAGATAACAGCAATGCTGTCCTTTGGGGCACACTGCTTCTTGTGAGCGCAGCTGCAATTGCCGGAACCGTGTATTCCTTCAAAAAGAAGAAGCATAACGGCTAAATAAAACGAACTCTCTGGGGCCTAAACGCCTCAGGGAGTTTTTTTATGCCTGAGAATCAGTATTTCGGACACAAAAACCCCCACCGATTGCTGTCGGTGGGGGTTTGGAAATTTAAGAGATATCAATCAGCAAAAACTACTGACACATGAAGAAAGGCAATTTCCGTAGATGTGCTGCTGCGTTGGATAGAACGCACACAAGACGGTTAATTACTCTTCGGTGAAGATTCCGTCAAACTTGCCGGAAATTACGGGAATATTGACTTTCTCATTTTTCAGAGCCTTCAGAGCAGCCATAATTCCGATAACAAATACTGCAAGGCTGACCAGGCTGGTGATGATACCGGTGATGGAGCCCACAATAGATGAGAAAATGTAGCCGGGAATCAGACCAACCATCATAGTGATAACACCAATTACACGGGAAACCACACTGGACACAAGAGACAGCACCACAGCTTCTACACTTTGTGCTGCATGAGTTTTATCTTCGCAAAGGAACAGGATCATAGCCATGCACAATGCACAGACAATGGTAGAGCCCAGAGCTGCTGCAAGAAATGAAACGCTCAACAAGATAGAGGTATTAATCTTTTTGTTTTGCATAATAAATCGTCCTTCCCTGTTTAAAACAAATTGCTGCTTAGTTTTCGCCCTTGATTTTTTTGAAGATATCAATGTTGCCGATGATCGGTAACTTGAAAATCTTATTATTGTATGCACGAACCATGCCTACAATAATCAGCCCAAGAATGCACAGGGACAATACCACAATAATGATATTAGCAATGCGCATAATGCTGTATGGCAGTAATCCAACCACAGTATTCAACAGGTTTACACAGATCAGTACAATCAGGCCAAGCAAGCCCTGATTCATGCTGTTTTGTGCTACTTCATTGTTCTTGGCATCATTGGTCAAGAAGGGAATGAAAAACAGTGCCGGACAGAATGCGAGGCACGCCATTACATTCTTTTCCGAACCTGTTTCCTGCTGCTGAGTGGTTACTTCTTCGCTCATAACCAATCTCTCCTTTCTATTTTTGAACCCGGTCATAAAGATTTTCAAATATGACAGGGAACAATACAAAAACATATGTGTGCCAATTATTCAAGCCACTATTACAGAAAAAAGGGAATGCGAGTCTAGATTTAGACAAGAAAAAACAACTCATAAGGGAATGCAGAGCTAATTGATTTTCCACATTATAACATAGATAAATAGTCGAATCAATAAAAATGTATAAAATATGTTGGGCGAATTTTGGATGATTTGCTTACCAAAAATCCGCAAGGAAACCCCCCGGTGAAAGACACCGGGGGGAAAGGAATCAGCAGTAAAAATCCTTGATCTTCTTAGCTCTGCTGGGGTGGCGGAGCTTGCGGATTGTGGTGCTCCGCGCAGCGAATCAGAAATAAGATACCTGCCTGTGGCAGGTATTCCGTAAATCCGCAAGCAAAAATCCCCCGGTGAAGAAACACCGGGGGATATAATTAGCAGTAAAAGTCTTTGATCTTCTTTGCTCTGCTGGGGTGGCGGAGCTTGCGGATTGCTTTATTCTCGATCTGACGGATACGCTCACGGGTAACGCCGAAGATCTGACCCACTTCTTCCAGAGTGTGGGTTCTGCCGTCGTACATACCGAAACGCATCTTCAGAACATCTGCTTCACGCTCGGTCAGGGTGTCCAGAATCTCCTTCAGAGCCTCTGCCAGCAGTGCGTTGGAGGTGGCATCAGCAGGTCCGGGGGTGTGCTCGTCTTCCACGAAGGAGCCGATGGAGGTATCCTCTTCGTCACCTACGGGGGTATCCAGACTCAGGGTATCAGCAGCGGTGCGGTTAGCCTCGATGATCTTCTCAACGGGCATATTCAGCTCCTTTGCGATCTCCTCGGGGGTAGGCTCACGGCCCAGCTCCTGAACCAGCTTTCGGTTGCAGCGGGTAGCCTTATTGATGACCTCAACCATATGCACGGGTACACGGATGGTACGGGCCTGGTCGGCGATGGCACGGGTGATGGCCTGCCGGATCCACCAGGTTGCATATGTAGAGAATTTATTTCCCTTTGTCCAGTCGAACTTGTCAACTGCGCGGATCAGACCGGTGTTGCCCTCCTGGATCAGATCCAGAATGTGCAGACCACGGCCGGAATACTTCTTTGCAATGGAGACAACCAGTCTCAGGTTTGCCTCAGTCAGCTTGTTCTTTGCGTACTGATCGCCTTCGGAAACCCGCTTGGCCAGCTCCACTTCTTCTTCGGCAGAGAGCAGCTTTACCTGACCGATTTCCTTCAGATACATACGGACGGGGTCGTCCAGGTTGTATTCTGCAGCCAGATCCACCGGGTCAATCAAATCTTCTTCCTCAAGACCGGACAGATCGATATCCACATCGCCGTTTACATCCAGATCCAGAGAATCGTCCATATCCAGATCCAGTTCAGAAGACACGATCTGAATGTTCATTGCCTCGAACTTATCGTAGATATCTTCGATCCGCTCAGGGCTCAGGTCCATCTTCTCCAGATGGGCGTTCAGATCGGCAGCACGGATCATGCCGTCTTTCTTGCCTTTGGCAATCAGATTCTGCAGGGCGGTGTACAGCTCTTCATTGGATTTATGGGTCTTTTTTTCGTTAGCCATGACTCTCTCCTCGTTTTTTTCTCAAATCGCTTATTTCCGGGTAGACTATAACCTGTTTTCTCGTTTTCGGCAAGGGTTTTTCGAGAAAAATTTTTGATTTTTTCACATTTCGCCTTTTTTCTTTCAAAACCAGTATCCCCGCATCTTTTCAAAACATACAGTTTACTTTTTGACAAAAGTCCGATATACTATATAAAATGAAGTAAGTATGAGTATTTTCATTTGGAGATAAGCAAATATTGTCCGATTATCTCCGGATATCACATTACGCATGAGGTGTATTATGACGGAACTGTCAAAAATTCGTAATTTTTCCATCATTGCCCACATTGACCACGGCAAGTCCACTCTGGCAGACCGGCTGCTGGAGGAGTGCAACGCCATCAGCCAGCGCGAAATGGAGGCCCAGATCCTGGACTCCATGGATCTGGAGCGTGAGCGCGGCATCACCATCAAGGCAAGAGCCGTGCAGCTGGACTATACCGCTGACGACGGCGAGCACTATGCCCTGAACCTGATCGATACTCCGGGTCATGTGGACTTTAACTATGAAGTATCCCGCTCTCTTGCTGCCTGCGAGGGTGCTGTGCTGGTTGTGGATGCCAGCCAGGGCGTCGAGGCCCAGACCCTTGCAAACACCTACCTTGCCATCGACGCAGGTCTGGAGGTTCTGCCGGTCATCAACAAAATCGACCTGCCCTCTGCCCGTCCTGCCGAAGTGAAGGCCGAGGTGGAGGATATCATCGGCATTCCTGCCGAGGATGCTCCCGAGATTTCTGCCAAAAACGGCATCAATATCCATTCCGTTCTGGAAATGATCGTAAAGGATGTTCCCGCTCCCTCTGGCGACCGGGAGGCTCCCGTTCAGGCGCTGATTTTTGACAGCCAGTACGATTCCTACCGGGGTGTCATCGTCTATATCCGTGTGAAAGAGGGCACGCTGCGTGCCGGCATGGATATCCGCATGATGGCTACCGGTGCAGAATACAAGATCGTGGAAGTGGGCGTGATGAATCCCCTGGGCCTGACCCCCAGAGATTCCATCGGCGCAGGCGAAGTCGGCTATGTGACCGCATCCATTAAGAATGTGGGCGACACCCGCGTGGGTGACACCATTACTTCCGTTGACAATCCCGCTGCCGAGGCGCTGCCCGGCTACCGCAGCGTCCAGCCCATGGTCTATTCCGGTGTGTATCCGGCAGACGGCGCAAAATATCAGGATCTGCGGGATGCTCTGGAGAAGCTGAAGCTGAACGATGCATCCATGACCTACGAGCCGGAAAGCTCCATTGCTTTGGGCTTTGGTTTCCGTTGCGGATTTTTGGGTCTGCTGCATATGGAGATCATTCAGGAGCGTCTGGAGCGTGAATACAATCTGGATCTGATCACCACCGCGCCCAATGTCGTTTACCGGGTCACCAAGACCGACGGCACGGTTTTGATGGTGGATAACCCCCTGGACTACCCCGACCCCATGGAAATTGCCTGCGCAGAGGAGCCCTTTGTCAAGGTCAGCCTCATCGGCCCTCAGGAATATGTTGGCAACATGATGGAGCTGGCGACCTCCCGCCGTGGCGAATTCAAGGATATGGTGTATCTGGATGCCAGCCGTGTGGAGCTGCACTACCATATGCCTCTGAACGAAATCATCTACGACTTCTTTGATGCACTCAAGTCCCGGACCCGTGGCTACGGCTCTCTGGACTATGAATTCCTGGGCTATCGGGAATCCAAGCTGGTGAAGCTTGACATCATGCTCAACGGCGATGTGGTGGATGCGCTGAGCTTCATCCTGTTTTCCGACAATGCCTATGCCCGTGCCCGGAAGATCTGTGAAAAGCTGAAGGACAACATCCCCCGCGCTCAGTTTGAAATCCCCGTTCAGGCAGCCGTCGGCGGCAAGATCATTGCCCGTGAGACTATCAAGGCCGTGCGTAAGGATGTTCTGGCAAAGTGCTACGGCGGCGATATCACTCGTAAGAAGAAGCTGCTGGAGAAGCAGAAAGAGGGCAAGAAGCGGATGCGTACCTTCGGTACCGTTTCCGTTCCGTCTGAAGCCTTTATGGCAGTGCTCAAGCTGGACGAAGACTGATCTTTTTCGTAACGGACCAGGCCATGAACTGCTGCACCCGGGGTGCAGCTCGGTATCGTTCGTGCATTGCAAAATCAACGATAAAATTCCCGTTTCACGGATACCGGAGGTAACCTATGGCATTTTTAACCACTCATAAGAATAAAACACCTCTGGGCATTTATGTCCATGTGCCCTTTTGCCGGAGCAAATGTCAGTACTGCGATTTTTACTCTCTGGCAAATCACGATGAACAGCAGACCGACGATTATCTCGATGCGATCTGCCGGCATATTAAGGAAACCGGCCCTCTGGCGCCCAACTACTATGTGGACACCATCTATTTTGGCGGCGGCACCCCCAGCTTTTTCGGTGCAGAGGGTCTTGCAGCCATTCTGACGGAAATCCGCCGCAGCTTTGATGTGGCGGGTGATGCGGAGATCACCTTTGAGGCAAATCCCGATTCTGTGGAGAGTCACCTGCTCAAGCGCCTGCGTGCCGAGGGCTTCAACCGGGTCAGCCTGGGCATCCAGTGCGATGACAACGAGATCCTGAGCAAAATCGGTCGCCCCCACACCTATGAGGAGGCGGTGGAGGCCTACAACCGCATTCGCAAGGCGGGCTTCCGGAATGTGTCCGTGGACCTGATGTTCGGTCTTCCGGGACAGAGCCTGACGGCATGGACAAATACGCTGGAAAATGTGCTTCAGCTGAATCCGGAGCACATCAGCTGCTACGGCCTGAAGGTGGAAGAGGGCACGCCTCTTTACGAATACAAGGACTTTGCCGACCTTGCCGATGATGACACTCAGGCGGATATGTATCTTGCTATGGTGGACATCCTGAAGGAGCACGGCTACCGACAGTACGAAATTTCCAACTTTGCCAAGCGGGGCAAGGTTTCCAGACACAATCTCAAATACTGGATGGGCATGGAGTACATCGGTTTCGGCCCGGATGCAAGCTCGGACTTTGCGGGCAAGCGCTATACCTATGTGCGCAGCCTGACGGATTATGTAAATGGAATCCGTGAGGGCGGTCAGATCGTCAGCGAAATCAGCGAAATTCCCATCCGGGAACGGGCCGGAGAGTATCTGATGATGCGCCTGCGTACCATCGGCGGCATCAACAAGGAAGAGTATGAATCCAGCTATCTGCTCCCCTTTGCACCGCTGGAAAAAATTCTGGAAACCAACAGGGATCTGGATCTGACCCGCTGCGACAACGGCCGCTGGCATTTTACGCCGAAGGGATTTTTGGTGTCCAACACCATCATTTCCGACCTGCTGCTGGCTCAGGATGAGAGCAAGCCTCTGGCAAAAAGAAGATAAAGCCCAAGGTGCGTGAATTATTTCATGCACCTTTTCCTTTTTATCCCTGCTTTTACAGCAAAATGACCAAAAATTGGGATAAAATTAAGAAAGAAGCACTGCAAAAGCTCTTTTCTTTTCTTTATAAATGTGGTATAGTCAACTTGCCGGCCTGTGCCGGACAATCTGAAAGGAAGCATACTATGAAGAAATATGTTATGTTGTTGCTGGCACTTTGTATGGTGCTGGGCGGCTGCGGCAAAGAGCCTGAGGTAACCACAGCACCCTCCACACAGCCTGCCACCACAGAAGCAACCGCAAAACCCACGACGGTTCCCACGGAAACAACAGAACCTGCTCCTATTGATGTCAATCCCCTGACCGGAGAGGAACTCAAGGAAAAGAGCGACAGCCGTCCGTATGCCATTATGCTCAATAACCATCATGTTGCATTGCCCCACCACGGTGTCGGCGCTGCGGATGTGATTTATGAAACCTGTGTAGAAGGCGGCATGACCCGCTTTATGGCTATTTTCTCTGACCCTGCCAAGGCAGGCCCCATCGGATCTGTGCGAAGCGCACGGCCTCCGTTTTTGGATGTGGTTCAGGGATATGATGCCATCTACTCCAGTGCCAGCGCAGATAACAGCGTGCTGAGCGTGATCGACTCCAAGGGCCTGGATTATCTGAACGGTCTGACCACCAGCTATTTCTATCGGGACAGCGAGCGTGCAAGCAATATGGGATATGAGCACAGCCTGTTTGTAAAGGGCGAGGATCTGGTGAACTATGCCAAGGACGAGGGTGTGCGCCTGACCCGCAAGGAGAATCAGCAGTACGGCTTTGTATTTGATGAAAGCGTGCCCTTCAGCGGCGAGCCTGCAAATGAGATTGAGATTTCCTTCCAGAATGGCGGCAAGGAAACAGAGTGCAATTACAATCAGGAGCTGGGCGCTTATACGCTGGAGCAGTACGATCTGGATTATATTGACGGAAATACCGAAAAACTGGTACTGTTCCGCAACATTCTGGTTCTCAATGCCAACCGCTGGGTGCTGTCCAATGGCATCCATGTTCAGATGGATACCGTGGGCGAGGGTACTGGCTACTATGCCCGTGACGGCAAGATCGTTCCGATTAAGTGGTCCAGAGCAGATGTGGATGCGCCCTTTGTTTACACCTATGAAGATGGTAAGCCTCTGAACTTTGGTGTGGGCAAGACCTATGTGGCCATCATTCAGGACGGCGCTCCTGTGGAGTATGGCGATTAAAAACGAAATATAGAAAACGGTGCAGTTCATTGGAACTGCACCGTTTTGCTGCTATTTGGCAGGTTTATTTGGCAGGGACGGTATAGACATAGGAAATGTGCTCGTATTCAGACAGCTTCAAAAGGGTTTCTTTGTCCGCCGTTACGCAGAAGCCGTAGATTTGCAGGCCGTTTTCTTCGATATACTGGATTGCCGCATCCCAGTTCGTGTGGCCTGTATGGAACATCTGGCTCAGCTGGGGGCAGTCTGTCATATACTGCATCATGCTTAAAAAGTGGGTCTGCATAGCTTCGGGATCCTGAATCAGCAGATCCCCATTGTTATTTTCGTCCATGGTACGCAGCAGAGGATAGCGTTCTTTATCCCATGTTAAAATATAGCCGCTCATATTCGGATAAAAGCCCATGGCCTTGTTCATACCAAACTCGGTGTAAACTGCGTACCAGCGGTCGGATTCAGCCCCCAGATCATTGCAAAGGGTTTCGTAGTCCATCAGCTGATCCAAAGAAAAATAAGCGGTGTACATCTGCTTTTCGTCCAGGGTCTGGAGCCGTGCAAAGGATTCTTCTGCTGAACCGCAAGGGCCTTGCTCGTACTGGCAAATCGACCCCACAAATGCATTTCCGGTGGGGAAATTCAGCACATCCGGGTTATACAGGGTCAGATCGTTTCGCTCCAGTTTACCGGTGATGGTTGTGAAATTACCTGTAATCGAAAGAGTCTGGGGAATGGAGATCTGATAACTGCCGTACCCTTGCGGCTCTGCAATAGCAAGGTCACGGTATGCACCGGGAATAAAAAGCTCGGTGAAAACCGCCAGATCCAGAGACATTCGGGTGGTATCAATATCATAGCTGGATGTACCCACAACCTGATTGGGGTTGTAATAGAACCGGGATACCAGCCCCGGCAGAACAAAGATCACTGCCAGCACCGCCGCAAGGATCACACCGCCCACGATCACGCCCATTTTGACGAATGCTTTGCGGATGGATTTGTTCACCATCTCGGTAAATCGTCTGGCTTCGTCCATCTCCGGGGCTTCCGGAGCATCCCCGTCGCCCAGTTCCTCCAATTCGGGAATTTGGGAGTTATCATACAGATAGTCACTGATGGCCTCGTGCTTTTCAATTTCAGATTCCACGGTCTGCTTCTGGGTATCGTCCAGCTTGCCGTCCTGATAAAGCTTCAGGATTTCACGAAATGTCATAATCATTCGCCTCCAAATATTCTTTGAGTTCCCGTCTGGCCCGCAGAGCCAGAACCCGTACATTGCCCGGTGTCAGGTGTAAAATCGCCGCAATCTCCTTCTGAGAAAATCCACCGAAATATTGCAGCTGAAGAATTTCCCGTTTTTGCCAGCTGAGCTGGTTCATTGCCCGAATCAGCTGAGCATTCTGTTCCTCCCGAATCAGCTGAGACAGCGCATTGGGCGAATCTGTCGGCTGCGTCTGGGTATCCAGGGGAAGGCGGGCTTTTTCCTTTTTCAGATGGTTCAGATACAGATTTCTCGCCACCATGTAAAGCCACGCCTTCATATTGGTGTGACTTTCGCTGAGGGAAAGCAGTGCCTTGAGGAAGGTTTCCTGGGTCAGGTCTTCCGCCAGAGCCTGCTCCTGACACATGGTGTATAAGTAACAATAGATTTCTTTACCGTATTTCAGGTACAGCTCGTTTAACAGCTTACTGTTCGTGGCGCCCGCCCTCCTTTCTCATCCGGGATGGAATCCGTTCACCCATATAACAATCCGGCGGACGGAATGTTACAGTTATTTCGGACTTTATTATAACGGAGGGGCCTGCGGCATACAAACAAAAAATCGCCGAACCTGTGGATATGTGAGTTATCCACAGGTGATGCAAAAAAGAGCCTGCCGCATCGATACGGCAGGCTCTTATCAGATTCACACAATCCACACGCTCTGTAGTGCGGATTTACCTGTGGAAAAGTGTGAAAACAGGGCGTTTGTACGGCATATGCCCCGGGAAAAACCCGGCTTATTTGACATCTGTCCACAGAAACCCACAGGTTTTCGGCAGGATCTGAGGGTTATACACAGTCGATTTCACAAGTTATCCACATTGTCCACAGGTTTGTCCACAGCATTTCAGTGGAAAACCTAGGTGAAATCCCCAGGTTATGAGCAGTTGTCCACAGCTGTGTGCACAGGTGTGGACAAAACCTCACGCAAAATTGGCGTGGATGGCAAAAACACGATGGTGGTTTGTGGAAGGATCATCCTGGGTGCGCGTGGCCTCCAGCATCATCTCCCCTTCGGGATTCAGCTCGTAGTGCAGATCGATCTGTTCTGCTTCCCGGGCTTCGCTGGAGTAGTTGATGGTGAACTCCTTGATGGGGTGCTCCTTGTGGAAGTAGCTGGGCAGCAGATCCATCATCCAGTCTAAGTACCGGGCGTTGTTCATGTGGCAGTTGAGATCCATCTCTGAATACATGACCTGACGGCTGGCGTGTCCGCTCAGGTGCTTCACCGCCAGAGATCTGGGCAGGGTCAGCTCGTCTCCGCGTACCAATCCGGGAACCACGATGCCGCTGTCATTGGGCAGGATCATGGTTCTGGTGGTCAGATCCATCAGCACCCACAGGCTGATGGCACGAAACAGCTCGTTGCCCTCTTCATCATAGGCGATGGCAGAACGGGGATAGGCTACCCGGCTGGTTTTTCCGGGCCAGGTCTCCACCGTGATGCGCTGGTCGTGGGAAGGCAGACGGGTGATATGCACCTTCTGTCGGATCACTGCCCAGAACATATTCTTCTTTGCCATGTCCTCCCAGCCCATGTTCAGCTGCAGGCACTGGTTGGTGGCGGCCTGCTGGATCATGCCCAGTATGGCAGACGGCTTCAGTCTTCCAAAACAGTCGCAATCTGTGACAGGTATGGTAAATTGTGTGCGATAAATGGGTTCCATAACATATGCCTTCTTTGCGTTAAAAAATATCTGCAATATTTTGCAGGACAATGTCCGTTTTTTTCAGATTTTTCCAGTCGAAAACTGTGGAAAGCTCTGCTGCGCTGATGGGCTCAGAGGTCTGCGTCAGGCCGGCGGCGTGGGCAAGGATGCCGATGAGCTGCTCCGGCTTCAGGTGGGTGCGCAGGGCGCCCATGTCCAGATCACGGTCTCGCTTGCTCAGGCGGCGTCCGTCCGGAGCCATCAGCATGGGGATGTGGGCGTACTGAGGTGTCTGGAAGCCAAAAAGCTCCTGCAGATACATCTGTCTTGGGCAGGAGCTGAGCAGATCCATACCCCGGACTACCTCGTTGACGCCGGACTCTCCGTCGTCTACGGTGACTGCCAGCTGATACACATACACCCCGTCGGCTCTGCGCACGACAAAATCGCCGCAGTCAGTGGACAGATTCTCCCGGTAGGGGCCTTGCACCAAATCCGTGAAGGAATATTCCCGGTCGGGGACCATCACCCGGTACGATGGCAGCCGGGTCTGCCGGGCACGCTCCTGCTCGGTCAGATTTCGGCAGGTTCCGGCGTAGACATAGGTGCCGTCTGACAGATGGGGGGCATTCACATTGTGCAGCTGACTGCGGGTGCAGTAGCAGGGATAGAGCAGGTGCAGATCCTGCAGTTTTTCAAAATAGCGGTCGTAAACCGGGCTGCGCCGGCTCTGGGGCTGGGTTTCCTCGTCCCACTGCAGGCCCAGCCACAGAAGATCCTCGCGCAAAAGGGATGCATATTCCTCTTTTGTGCGAAGGGTGTCCAGATCCTCCATTCGCAGGACCCAGACACCCTGTTTGCTTTTTACAGACAGATAGCTCATCAGAGCTGCAAATACATTGCCAAGATGCATTCTCCCGGAGGGAGTGGGGGCAAATCTTCCTACTGCTTGCATGGCATCACCCGTCAATACGCAGGCTATCGACGGAAATCTCCGTCCGATAGGGGTTGTAGGATTCGTTGATCATCTGGGCGACCTCGTTCGGATCCAGAATGTAGTAGGAAACTCCGTCGATCATGGTGGGATAACCCGGCAAAGTATCGGTAGAGAAGTTTTTCAGGTTCAGCAGAACGGTTTTTGCCATCCACAGATAGTTGGGCACGCTCAGAGAGGACAGAGAGTTGTTCTCCACCAGATTCAGTGCGGAAAATGCCTCGGATATGTGGCCGAAGCTGACCCACTGATCCATACAGGCCTTGATGACCTCACGCTGGACTTCGACTCTGCCCAGATCGGCATTGAAATAGCTGCTGCGGTGGCGAAGCAGGGTCAAAAGCTCGCTGCCGTTGATGTGCTGCAAACCTTCTTCCAGATATACGCCGGCCTCGTCGATTGTAGTCGGAATGTTGACATCCAGTCCGCCCATCAGATCGCCGATTTTGGGAACCAGATTGAAATCCACCAGAATGTAGCCGTCGGGGCGGTAGCCGATCATGTCTTCGATGTGATCAAACAGACCTTCCATGCCCTCTTTGTCGCAGTTGTTCAGGCCGTAGGCGGAATTCAGCTTGGCATCATATCCGCCGGAAGTGACAAAATAGGTATCTCTGGGGATACTCAGCAGGCCGACCTTGTGCTCAGAGCCGCTCATGTACATCAGCATCATGGTGTCGGTACGGGTTCCGCCCTCGTCCACGCCGCACAGCAGCACGGCAGCGGTGTCCCGCTTGCGGCTGCCCAGAGAGCTGTCAGCCTTCGGCGGATGAACCAGCAGATGGAACAGTCCAACAACGGCGACAATAATAATGAGCAGTCTGAACAGTCCTGTGGTGCAGCCGCGGCCTCTTTTCTTGCGCCGTTTTTGGGCCTTTTTGGCCTTTTGGGGCTTCGGCGCATACTCAGGCGGAATAGGGTCGTCTTCGTAATAGGATGCCTGCTGCCTGCGGGCAGCTTTCTGACCCATGGTGTTCTGCCGGGGGGCAGCGTTATCCCGCCGGGGCTGCTGCTTAAAATCGGCATTGTATGCCGGAATGCTGGGCGACGGGGCAGCGGGGGCGCTGTGCTGTACCTGCCGTCCGCCGTAGCCGTTGGCGAAATTCTGCACATCGGCACCGTAGTTGTTGGAATAATTCTGATAAAGCATGGGCTCGTCGTCATCATCCAGATCGTCAAAATCGTCTGAATCAAAGGTATCTTCATCCATGCCGGCGTATTGTCCGTTATATTGTTCGCTGTATTGGTCATCGTCGTCAGATGACACCAGAAGATCATCTACCTGCCGCAGCAGATCATCTAAATCATCATTCTCATTCTGATAAGGATTTCTCATATGCAAACACTCCTTTGAGTTTATATTTTAGCGTATAATACAGACCCTGTAAAGCTGAATGCTTATAAATTTATAATTATTTAACGGAAAGAATCCTGTGAAAATTGCAATTTTTCAATGGCTGTGCTACAATACTCATACTTTTATCATGGGGAGGAATGGTCAATGGGCCATCGAAGGGAAAATAACGCAGGAACACCCATAAAAACCAGAGATCTGACCCGTATGGCGCTGCTTACGGCCATTGCCCTGACCATATTTATGGTAGAGCTGCACCTGCCGGGGCTGGTTCCCATTCCCGGAATCAAGCTGGGTCTGAGCAATATTGTCACTGTGTATGCAGTGTTTGTGCTGGGGCCGAAAAAGGCGGCGGCGATCCTGTTTTGCAGAGTGTTTCTGGGTGCGGTGTTCTCCGGACAGATGAGCACCATCCTCTATTCCGGTGCCGGCGGCGCTCTGGCGATTCTGGTGACCATCGTGTCCCGGAAATTCCTGACGAGAAAGCAGATCTGGATCGCAGGCGTTCTGGGTGCTATCGCCCACTCCATCGGACAGATGGCGGTCGCCATCGGTGTCACACTGACTCCGGGACTGCTGGTATATCTCCCGGTGATGATTTTAATTGGTATTTTCACAGGCGCATTTACCGGCCTGTGTGCACAATTCCTGACGGAAAGGTTGAAATTCTAATGGAAAATTACTTCCAGATGCATATGGAAAAAAAGCAGATCGATGCCATCTCCAATCTGGGCCTGGCCCACATCGGTGACGGCGTGTTTGAATTGCTGTGCCGCTCCTGGCTGTGCGGTCACGGCGGACTGACGGTGGGACGGCTCCACTCAGAGACCATCAAGCTGGTCAAGGCTACCGCTCAGGCAAAATTTGCCGACACCATGCGCCCTCTGCTGAACGATGAGGAGCTGGCCCTGTACCGCCGTGGCAAAAACAGCCATGTTCATGCAGTGCCCAAATCCTGCACCCCGGCAGAATATGCCAAGGCAACGGGTGTGGAAGCTATGTTCGGCGGACTGTACCTTGCAGGCAAGACCGAACGGATCAACGAGATCTTTGTGACGGTTATGGAGGAACTTTATGGCGTTTGATGCATTTTTCCTGTCGGCAGTGCTGGATGAGATTCGCACTCAGGCCATCGGTGCCCGGGTGGAAAAGATTCATCAGCCCAGCCGTGATACCATTATTTTGCTTCTGCGCTGCGACGGCGGACGGCAGAAGCTGCTGCTTGCAGCCAATCCGGCGGCTCCCCGCCTTCATCTGACCACAGCCAACCCGGAAAACCCGGATCAGCCCCCCATGTTCTGTATGCTGCTGCGCAAGCACCTGTCCGGCGCCCGTCTGGCAGGCGTAGAGCAGCCGCCCATGGAGCGCTGCGCGGTGTTCAGCTTTGACTGCACCGATGAAATGGGCTACCCCGTCCAGAAACGGCTGGTGGCGGAGCTGATGGGCAGAACCTGCAACATCTATCTGCTTGGCCCGGACGGGCGCATTATCGACTGCCTGCGCAGAGTCGGCCTGGATGAATCCAGCAAGCGTCAGGCTCTGCCGGGACTGTACTACCAGAACCCGGACCCCATCGAAAAGCTGAACCCCAAGGAACTGGATGCAGACGGATTCAAGACCCTGCTTTCCTGGCCCGGAGCGGACAAGCTCAGCGACCGGCTGATGGACACGCTGGGCGGCCTGTCCCCTCTTGTTTGCCGGGAAGCAGCCATTTTTACAGCCGGAGATCTGGATGCAAGACTGGAAAATATGGATATTCAAGCAGTTTCGGAGAAACTGGCACTGTTTTTCGGGGAGCATCTGAATCACCCGAAGCCCTATTTCTACGCTCAGGCCGACGGCACTCCCAAGCAGTTTGCTTTTTGCCCCATTGTGGAATACGGCGACTGCCACGAAGCCGAGAGCTTCACGGCGCTGCTTGACAGCTTCTATATTGTCCGGGATCGCAACGATGCCATGCGCCAGAAGAGTCAGACCGTGCGCAAGACCGTGTCGAACCTGTGCCAGCGGCTGAGGCGGAAGATGGCGATTCAGGAAAAGGAGCTGGCAGCTACCTATGACCGGGAGCGGCTGCGCCAGCTGGGCGACATCGTCACTGCCAACATTCACTCCATTAAAAGAGGTCAAAAGGTGCTGCAGGCGGAGGATTTTTACGATGAAGACATGAAAATCATCGATATTCCTTTGTCCGAAGTCCTGTCCCCTCAGCAGAATGCGGCGAAATTCTACAAAGACTACACCCGCATGAAGAATGCTGAGCGGGAGCTGAAGCATCAGCTGGAGATTGGCGCAGGCGAGCTTGCATATCTGGAAAGCGTGCTGGAGGAGCTGAGCCGTGCCGACAGCGAACAGGCCCTGGAGGAGATCCGTCAGGAGCTTCAGGCCGGCGGCTATCTGCGCAAAGACAACGGCAAAAAGCGCATCAAGCAGAGCAAGCTCCAGCCCATTCGCTTTGAATCCACCGACGGAATCGGCATCTATGTGGGCCGGAATAACCGCCAGAATGACGAATTGACCTTCAAGCTGGCCCGAAAGGACGATATCTGGCTCCACGCCCAGAAGGTCCACGGCAGCCATGTCATTATTGCCGCCAACGGCCGGGAAGTCCCCGACGACACCATCACCCAGGCGGCACAGCTGGCAGCATATCACTCCGAAGCTGCCCAGGGCCAGAATGTGGCGGTGGATGTGACCCCCGTCAAACAGGTGAAAAAACCCAACGGTGCAAAACCCGGCATGGTGGTCTATTATACTTACCGCACGGTATATGTGAACCCCAAGCCGAGCATTGATGAAAAACCCTGATAAACCGAAAAAAATTGTTGACCTGAAGTTTCTTTTCGGTTATAATACCCTAGCACGACCATGGAGTCGTGTATCACATTGATTTGCTGCAGCTGATACCTGGCTGATGAGCATTGTAATTTAATGTAGGAGGTGTATCCGAATGAAGCGTACCTACCAGCCCAGCCGCCGTCACCGTTCCAAGGTTCACGGTTTCCGTCAGAGAATGGCTACTTCCAACGGCCGTAAGGTTCTGGCCCGCCGTCGTGCAAAGGGCCGTAAGGTCCTGTCTGCCTGATTTAGGGTGTGAGCGTTTCGTCGGCTGACCATAGATGCCGCTTTACGCTTTTCAGGAGCAAGTGCGGGGCGAATGAACACCATTCGCCCCGCTCCCTGTTTATTTGGGGAAAAATTCTGTTAGGGAGGGAATTTGATGCAATATTCTAAATCCCTAAAACTGAATCACATCTTTCGCAGACTCTACCGGACGCAGGGCAATGCCAATCACCTTCTGGTGATGTATGCCCGACCCAACCGGCTGGGTGTGAATCGGATTGGTGTGACTGTCAGTAAAAAACTGGGAAAAGCCGTTGTTCGGAATCGGGTCCGTCGCCGTTTGCGGGAGGTCTACCGACTCAGTGAGAGCCGTTTCCTGCCCGGGTGGGACATCGTTGTGGTGGCCCGCGGCCGTGCCGTGGATGCAAGCTTTTCCGACCTGACCAGAGCATATCTGTCTCTGGCAAAGAAATCCGGCGTACTGCGGGAGGAAGCCGAATGAAACGCGTCATGCTGGCTTTGATCCGCTTTTACCGGACGTGCATATCTCCGTATACCCCGCCTACCTGCCGTTTTACGCCTACCTGTTCGGCTTATGCCATGGAGGCCATCGAAAAATACGGCGCCTGGAAGGGCGGGTGGCTGACGCTGAAGCGGCTGCTTCGGTGCCAACCGTTTTACAAGGGGGACTATTACGACCCTGTCCCCTAGCTGCTACACCATGAGGAGGAAAGCTACATGTTTTTAGCATTTAAGTTATCAGACTTGATCACCATCCCCTTTGGCTACATGATGGAGTGGATGTACAACCTGACCCATAGCTATGGTCTGGCTCTGATCCTGTTCGCTATTCTGGTTCAGGTGATCCTGACCCCCATTACCGCCAAGAGCAAAAAGAGCATGATGAAGATGTCCCGTCTGCAGCCCAGACTGCAGGACATCCAGAGACGCTATGCAGATGACCAGGTCAAGCAGAGCCAGGCAATGCAGGCCCTTTACAAAGAAGAAGGCGTCAGCATGACCGGCGGCTGCCTGTGGGGCTTCATTCCCCTGCTGATCCTGATCCCTCTGTACGCCGTTGTTCGTCAGCCTATCACCTATATGCTGCACGAGTCCGTCGAGGTTTCTCAGCAGATCATTGCTACCATGAAGGAAGCTGCCCCTGAGCTGTTCACCGGCAACCCCTATTACCACGAAATGATCGCCGCTCAGCACATTCCTGAGTTCCTGGAACAGCTGAAGGCTGCCGGTCTGGCTCTGAACGAGAGCACCATGGCCGGTGTCAACTTTGCCTTCCTGGGCATTGATATGGGCATTGTTCCCCAGTTCAACATCTTTGGCTGGAGCGCATACAACTGGGCACACTTCGGTGCATTCCTGATCCCTGTTCTGTCTGCTGGCAGCCAGGTCCTGACCATGTACATCTCCACCAAGATGAACAACTCCGTTGTTACCAACGAAAAGGGTGTTCAGGACGATGAAACCGCCAATAACTCCCAGATGGCCCAGACCAACAAGACGATGATGTTCATGATGCCCCTGATGAGCTTGTGGATCGGCTTTACCGTGCCTACCGCATTGAGCCTGTACTGGCTGGTCGGCGGTGTTGTTCGTACCGCACAGGATGTGATTCTGACCAAGAAGTACCGCACCATCTATGATGCAGAGGATGCAATCCGCCTGCAGAAAGCAATGGAGCAGGACCGCATCGAGGCTGAAAAGGAGCGCATCCGCGCTGAGCGCCGTGCCGCAAACCCCGACGGCATCACCACCAACACCAGCAAGAAGAAGCTGCAGAAAGAGCAGCAGGCCAAGGCAGCAGCAGCTAAGGCAGCCGCTGCCAAGGAATATGCAGCTAAGAAGGGCGAGCTCGTGGAAGACGAGGATGTCATCGAAGTGATGTCCGGAATTGTCGAGCGTCCCTACTGCAAGGGTCGTGCCTATGACCCCAATCGTTATAACGGCAATGTGGAGGAATAAACCATGGAAAAGAGTATCATTACCACTGGTAGAACCATCGATATCGCCATTGAATCCGCCCTGCAGAAGCTGGGCATGGACCGTGACAGCGTAAGCGTCACCGTGCTGGAGCAGGCGAAATCCGGTTTTCTGGGTATCGGCAGAACCGATGCCAAGGTTCAGGTGACCTACGAAGCTCCCGATGAGAAGCCCGCAGCACCCAGAGTTGCACTGTCTTCTGCTTCTCGTTCCAAGCCCAAGCAGCCCAAGGTTGAAAAGAAGCCTGAGCCCAAGGTTGAGGCTCCTAAGGTTGAAAAGAAGCCCGAGCCCAAGGTCGAGGCTCCCAAGGTTGAGAAGAAGCCCGAGCCCAAGGCTGAGGCTCCCAAGGCAGAAAAGAAGGCTGAACCCAAGGTTCAGCGTACTTACGCTCCCGCCGCTGCAGGCAGCAACGAAGAGAAGATCGAGATCTTCCTGAAGGGCCTGCTGGAGAACATGGGTTCTCAGGCTGTTCCCCACGCATGGGAAGAGGGCGAAGGCAACTACCGTGTTGACCTGACCGGCGAGGATCTGGGCTATCTGATCGGCCGCCGTGGTGAGACTCTGGATGCCATCCAGCATCTGGCCAACTACTCCGTCAACCGCAACATCGACGGCCATGTCCGCATCAATGTGGATGCAGAGGACTACCGCCTGAAGCGGGAAGAGTCCCTGAGCCGCTATGCCCGCAAGAAGGCACAGCAGGTTCTGAAGAACCGCCGCCGCACCACTCTGGAGCCCATGAACGCCTATGAGCGTCATGTGATCCATGCCTCTCTGCAGGATATGGAAAACATCACCACCCATTCCACCGGCAGCGAACCCAACCGCCGCGTGGTCATTGAGTATGTGCGCTGAGTAACCAATAGCACCGTCCCGGTTCCGGGACGGTGTTTTTTTTGTTCATTTTGGGGAAATGTCACCGGTCGTGCATATGATATAGTTGATTTATATACAATTATAATCCAAAATGGTTGACAAAGACAGGGTGTCGGTGTATAGTGAACGGACGAAGAAATGATTCCAAATTATTGCATGAAGGAAAGGAAGCGAATTTCTTGGTAAAAACAACACAGCTTTTTGATTTGACACATTCCGCGGCAGGAGAATATCTTGCCGGGTATGAATATCCCTGGCAGGCGCTGAAGGGCATCAAGGATCTGATCCTTGCTCTGGGTGCGCAGCTGGGCGAAGATTATAAAGAGGTATCCCCTCAGGTCTGGGTTCACGAGAGTGCCAAGGTGGCACCCACTGCGCTGCTGGGCGCACCCTGCATCATCGGGGCCAATACCGAAGTGCGCCACTGCGCATTCATCCGGGGCAGCGCTCTGGTTGGTGAAAACTGCGTGGTGGGCAACAGCGTAGAGCTGAAAAATGTGATTTTGTTCGACAATGTTCAGGTGCCCCACTTCAATTATGTGGGCGACAGCATCCTGGGATACAAGTCCCATATGGGTGCCGGCTCCGTTACCTCCAATGTGAAGTCCGACAAGACTCTGGTGGTGGTAAAGGACGGAGCGGAATGCGTCGAAACCGGTCTGAAGAAGTTCGGTGCCATGCTGGGTGACTTCGTGGAAGTGGGCTGCAACAGCGTGCTGAACCCCGGCACCGTCATCGGCAGAAACAGCAACATCTACCCCACCAGCTGTGTGCGCGGCGTGGTCGCCGAGGAAAGCATCTGGAAAACCGGCGGTATTGTAGTAAAAAAGGAGCAACGATAATGGGTAAATATTTTGGTACAGACGGATTCCGCGGAGAAGCCAACTGTAATTTGACTGCTGACCACGCCCAGAAGGTGGGTCGCTTTCTGGGATGGTACTATGGACAGATGAAGCGCTGGACTGGCTCCAAGGAGCCTGCCAGAATCGTCATCGGCAAGGATACCCGTCGTTCCAGCTATATGTTTGAATATGCACTGGTAAGCGGTCTGGTTGCCAGCGGCGCAGATGCATATCTGCTGCACGTGACCACCACCCCTTCCGTTGCCCATGTGGTTCGCACCGATAATTTTGACTGCGGCATTATGATTTCCGCCAGCCACAATCCCTATTATGACAACGGCATCAAGCTGATCAACGGCAACGGCGAGAAGATGGAAGAATCCGTGATTTCTCTGATCGAGGCCTATATCGACGGCGAGCTGGAGTGCTTCGACCGCAAGTGGGAGGAGCTGCCTCTTGCCAAGCGGGAATGCATCGGCAGAACCGTTGACTATGTTGCCGGCAGAAACCGCTATATCGGCTATCTGATTTCTCTGGGTCTGTATTCTTTCAAGGATATGAAGGTCGGTCTGGACTGCGCCAACGGCTCCTCCTGGAACATTGCAAAGAGCGTGTTCGATGCCCTGGGCGCAAAAACCTATGTCATCAACGCAGAGCCCGACGGCTACAACATCAACACCAATGCAGGTTCCACCCATATCGAGGGCCTGCAGAAATTCGTTCTGGAAAACGGTCTGGATGTGGGCTTTGCCTATGACGGCGACGCCGACCGCTGTCTTTGCGTGGACGAAAAGGGTCAGGTGGTCACCGGCGACCACATCCTGTACATCTGCGGCCGCCACATGAAGGAGCAGGGCAAACTGCTCAACAACACCGTGGTCACCACCGTCATGTCCAATTTCGGCCTGTACAAAGCCTTTGACGAGCTGGGCATCGACTATGCTAAGACCGCTGTGGGCGACAAGTATGTGTACGAGTACATGATGAAAAACGGCTGCCGTCTGGGCGGCGAGCAGTCCGGTCACATTATTTTCTCCAAGTATGCATCCACCGGTGACGGTATCCTGACCAGCCTGAAGATCATGGAAGTGATGATGGCCAAGAAGAAGAAACTGAGCCAGCTCCATGAAGATCTGGTCATCTATCCTCAGGTGCTGGAAAATGTCCGTGTTCACGACAAGGCCACCGCTCAGGCTGACCCCGATGTACAGCTTGCTGTGGAGCGTGTTGCCGAGGCGCTGGGCGATACCGGCAGAATCCTTGTTCGCGAGTCCGGCACCGAGCCTGTGGTTCGGGTAATGGTGGAAGCTCCCACCCACGAGATCTGCCGGAAATATGTAGACGAAGTGGTAGACACCATTCGTCAAAAGGGTCATATCGTCGAAAAGTAATAAAAACGCCGTTCCTGAAGGAACGGCGTTTTCTTTTGCCCAAATACCGCATAAAGTGGGAATTTATGTATATTGCATAATTTTTATCGATATATTCGTACTTTTTAACCCGAATTTGTTTATTTTGACGGAATTGTGGTAGACAAAAGCAACAAATTGCGATATAGTAGGATCGTATCTATGCCGCAGGCAAAATGAGCGGAAAAATTAACATAAGAGGTGATTGACCTATGGCGTTTTCCTTCTTCGGTGGCATTCATCCCAAGGAGAATAAGTTCTACGCCGAGGAGTGCAGTGTGCAGACCTTTCCCGAGCCAGATTTACTGGTGATCCCTATGGTTCAGCACATCGGTGCTCCCTGTAAACCTCTGGTCAAAAAGGGCGACCTGGTGACCATGGGACAAAAAATTGGTGACAATCAGGGACTGTGTGTCCCGGTTCATGCATCTGTATCCGGTAAAGTCAAATCTGTTGAGATGCGTCCCCACACCAGTGGCACGACTGTGATGAGCGTTGTTATCGAAAATGACCACCTGGACACCCTATGTCCGGACATTCAGAAAAGAACTCAGGAGCAGGTCGATGCACTGACTCCGGAAGAGCTGATGAGCATTATCCGCGAAGCAGGTATCGTCGGTATGGGCGGCGCCAGCTTCCCTACCCATGTAAAGCTCAGCTCCGGAATCGGCAAGGTGGATACCATTATTATCAACCTGTCCGAGTGTGAACCCTACATCACTGCTGATGACCGTCTGGCTCAGGAGTACGCACCTGAGATGCTCAGCGGCATTAAGATCCTGATGAAGATCCTGGGTCTGAAGGAAGCACATATCGGCATGGAGGACAATAAGCCCGAAGCTGCCAGAGTTCTGCGCCAGACCATCGAGTCCAGCTCCGGCATCAAGCTGGATGTGCTGCCCTGCAAGTACCCTCAGGGTGCTGAAAAGCAGCTGATCTATGCCATTACCAAGCGTGAAGTCCCCTCCGGCGGACTGCCTGCCGCAGTTGGCTGCGCCGTGTTCAATGCAGCTACCTGTAAGGCAATCCACGATGCCGTGTACGACGGAATGCCTCTGATTCGCCGAATCGTTACCGTTTCCGGCGATATCGTCATGGAGCCCAAGAACCTGATGGTTCCCGTGGGCACCTCCTTCAACGACCTGCTGGAAGCCTGCGGTCACGCAGAGTATCCCTACAAGGTCCTCTCCGGCGGCCCCATGATGGGTGCTGCTCAGTACGATTTGGCGGTTCCTGTCATCAAGGCATGTAATGCCGTCACGATTCTGGGTCACAAAAACAGATTCGCTGTGGAGAATCCCCACTGCATCCGCTGCGGCAAGTGCATCGATGTATGTCCCATGCACCTGATGCCGCTGATGATGTATCAGGCCGAGCGTCACCGCAATCTGGAAGAGATGAAAAAGCAGAACATCATGGACTGCATCGAGTGCGGCAGCTGCGCTTACACCTGCCCCGCTACCATTCCTCTGGTCCTGTCCTTCCGCTCTGCAAAGCAGCGTATCCGGGATGCTATGCCTCCCAAGCCCGCTGCACCCAAGCCCGAGCCTGCCAAGGCCGGAGAAAATAAGTAAGGAGGCGGAATCAATTGGCACAGATGAAATATTTTTATGAGCTGACGGTTTCCAGCTCTCCCCATGCCCATTCCCCTGTCAACACCCACACCATCATGCGCGATGTGCTCATCGCACTGCTGCCTGCACTGGTAGGCTCCGTGTATTTCTTCGGACTGCGTGCACTGATGGTCACCATGATCTCTGCAGCATCTGCAATGTTCTTTGAGTGGGTCTACCGCAAGATCATGAAGATTGACTCCACGGCCTATGACCTGTCCGCCGTGGTCACCGGTGTGCTGCTGGCATTTGTATGCCCGCCCACCATCCCCTATTGGTGTATTATCATCGGCGATTTCTTCGCCATTATCATTGTAAAGCAGCTCTTCGGCGGCATCGGCCAGAACTTTGTGAACCCTGCACTGGCAGGCAGAGCATTTATGTTCAGCTGGCCCGTGTTCATGAACACCTGGGTCAAGGTCGGCGCAGAAAACGCTGCCGGCGTATTCTCCACCGTGGACGCTGTCACGGCTGCTACACCCCTGGCTGCCATGCATCAGGGTCAGATGCCCGATGCATCCATCCTGGATATGTTCCTGGGCAACATCGGTGGCAGCATCGGTGAGACCTCTGCCCTGCTGCTGCTCATCGGTTTTGCATACCTGCTGATTCGCAAGATCATCACCGTACGCATTCCCCTTTCCTACATCGCCACCGTGGCTGTGATCGCATTCCTGTTCCCTCAGGGCAACGAGCGCTTTGCATGGATGGCTGCACAGCTGTTCTCCGGCGGCCTGTTCCTGGGTGCTATCTTCATGGCTACCGACTATGTCACCAGCCCCGTCACCAAGCTGGGCCAGATTATCTTCGGCATCGGCTGCGGCGTGCTGACCATGCTGATCCGTTACTTCGGCGGCTATAACGAGGGTGTTTCCTATGCAATTCTGGTTATGAATGCCTGTGTTGTGCTTCTGGACAAGATCGGTCGTCCCAAAAAGTTCGGCGCACCCAAGAAGGAGGCTGCCAAATCATGAAAACAGAATCCACATTTAAGTATGTGCTCAGGCTCAGCCTGACGCTGCTGATCATTACCGGCGTGGTGGCAGGACTGCTGGCTGGCGTCAACGCCATCACAGAGCCGAGAATTGCCGCTGCAAAGGCAGAAAAAACCACCAAGGCCCTGTCTGCTGTCATTCCCGATGCAGATACCGCCAAGCAGCTGGAGGAATTCCCCAACGATTCCGGCATTGTCACAGCCGTCTATGCTTCTGACTCTGCCTATGCCGTTCAGGTCACCCCCGGCGGCTTCGATAACATCATCACCATGATGGTCGGCGTGGACAAAGAGGGCAAGGTTCTGGGAATTTCCGTGATTTCCCATACAGAAACTGCAGGTCTGGGCGCTGTTGCCGCGGCGAAGAACGCCAAGGGCGAAGCCTTCCGTGAGCAGTTTATCGGCCAGGGCGGCGACCTCGCCGTGACCAAGGACGGCGGCACCATCGATGCGCTGACCGGTGCCACCATCACTTCTCGTGCGGTGACCGCCGGTGTCAATGCAGCGGTTGCCTGCGCCCAAAATCTGGGTTAAGGAGGCTGAAATATGAATTTCAAGAAACAGTTTCGTGAAGGCCTGCTGACCAAGAACCCGGTTCTGGTGCAGCTGCTGGGTATGTGCTCGGTGCTGGCAATTACCACCAGCCTGTTCAACGGCCTGGGCATGGGCCTGTCCGTTACCCTCATTCTGATCTGCTCCAATGTGCTGATTTCCGCACTGCGTAAGGTGATCCCCAGTGAAATCCGCATTGCTGCCTACATTGTCATCATTGCAGGCTTTGTTACCATCGTTGACCTGATGCTTCAGGCCTTCCTGCCTGCACTTTCCGAGAATCTGGGTGTGTTTATCCCCCTGATCGTTGTTAACTGTATCATTCTGGGCCGTGCAGAGGCATTTGCTTCCAAGAACGGCGTTCTGGCCTCTGCCGTTGACGGTCTGTGTCAGGGCATCGGCTACACCGTGGCCCTGTGCATCATGTGTATCATCCGTGAGCTGCTGGGCTCCGGCACCTTCGGCGGCGGCATTCTGAACGGCGGCGAAGGCATCCGCATCATCCCCGAGGGCATCCCTGCTATGCAGCTGGTCATGCCTGTGGGCGGCTTCCTGACCCTGGGCTGTGTGATTGCAGGTTCTCAGTGGCTGATGAAGCGCATGGAAAGAAAGAGAAAGGAAAAGGAGGCTGCTGAGGTATGAGTGCTTATGTACAGAGCTTGCTGGGCATCCTTTTGTCTGCAATCCTGACCGAGAACTTCATTCTGGTGAAGTTCTACGGCATCTGCCCCTTTATGGGCGTTTCCAAGAAAACCGATACTGCCATCGGCATGGGCATGGCTGTTACCTTCGTTATGGCTATCGCTTCTGCCGCCACCTGGGCAGTCAACCACTACATCCTGATTCCGCTGGATCTGCAGTATATGCAGACAGTTGCATTCATTCTGGTCATCGCTTCCATCGTTCAGGTGGTTGAGATGTTCCTGAAGAAGGCAATCCCCAGCCTGTATCAGGCCCTGGGCATCTACCTGCCTCTGATCACCACCAACTGTGCCGTTCTGGGCGCAGCACTGGTCAATGTGCAGAAGGGCTATGACTTCCTGCAGAGCGTGGTGTTCGGCACCTGCGGCGGCCTGGGCTTTACACTGTCCATCGTGCTGTTCGCCTCTGTCCGTGAGCGTGCAGACAAGTCGAGCTGTCCCGAAAGCTTCAAGGGCTTCCCCATTGCGCTGATTTCCGCTGGTTTGCTGGCCCTGTCGTTCATGGGCTTCTCCGGCCTGAAGATTTTCTAAGGAGGGCGGAAATATGAAAATTTTGATTGCAATTGGAATCCTGGGTGGTCTGGGCCTGGCCTTTGGTCTGGTTCTGGCTATCGCATCCAAGGTGTTTTATGTAGAGACCGATCCCCGTCTGGATCAGCTGAATGAATGTCTGCCCGGCGCCAACTGCGGCGGCTGCGGCTTTGCCGGCTGCGGCGGCTATGCAGAGGCTGTGCTGAAGGGCGAGGCTCCCATCGGCAAATGTTCTTCCGGCGGCAACGAGTGCGCCGAGAAGATGGCTGAAATCATGGGCGTGAAGGTCGAGAAGGTGGAGCGCAAGGTGGCTCTGGTTCGCTGCTCCGGCGCAAAGCATTTTGACGAGAACGGCGTTCAGACTGCCGGTGCCAAGATGAAGGGTACCTACGAAGGCATCGAAGACTGTATGGCTGCATCCAAGGTCGCCGGTCGTGGCCCTCTGGCCTGTAAGTTCGGCTGCCTGGGCTTCGGCAACTGCGTGGCTGCCTGTAAGTACGATGCACTGAAGATCGTTGACGGCGTGGCAAAGGTCGATCAGGAAAAGTGCGTGGGCTGTATGGCCTGTGCCGCTGAATGTCCCCGTGGCCTGATCGTGCCCATGGAATACGGCAAGGATGTCGTCATCGCCTGTGCATCCAATGCAAAGGGCGCTGTTACCACCCGTGCCTGCTCTGCCGGCTGCATTGGCTGCGGACTGTGCGCGAAGATCTGTCCTCAGGGCGCAATCAAGGTGGATGGCAATCTGGCTACCATCGACTATGACAAGTGCGTGTCCTGCGGCCTGTGTGCAACGGTGTGCCCCAAGCACCTGATTGCCGATGCAAAGATCCGCAACGACGCAGACCCCATTCCTGCGGCAGATAGAACCTAATCAAAAAAAGCCCTCATTGAGGGACTTTGAAGCGTTTATAGTGAAAAGCGTGCAGCTTCTTCGGAAAGCTGCACGCTTTTTTTGCGTGGCGGCGGCTTGGAGTGAGGGAATGCTTTCTGTTTGCTGCCGACGAATAAGATAACCGGATTCATATAAAAACGAGTGGAAATCACGGCTGTAACGCCTGGAAAAACGCAAAAAGTGGTTTGTTGCAACGCGAAGCGGCATTTGTAACAGCCAAAAGTAGAAGATATACACGGACGGAAGCAATTGTGTCTTGTTTCTAAAATTCGGCCCATGCTAGAATGAACCTGCGAAAAGCAAAGGAAAACTGATGCTAAGGGGAGTTTGGAATGAGCGCAAAACAAAGCACGGCTGTCGCAGTACAGCCAAAGCATCGCCAAGGTGATGCGTGGAGAAAAATCAAACAAAATAAACAATTGTATGTGATTTTCTTTTTGCCGTTTCTGTACTTTGTTGTGTTTCGATACGGTGCAATGGGATGGCTGCTTCTTGCCTTTAAAGACTATAATGCGGTAGAGGGACTTTTTGGAAGTCAATGGGTTGGATTCAAACACTTCATTGATTTCTTCAGTATGCCGGATTTCTGGCGGCTTTTGCGTAATACCCTCTTGATCAGCATTTATACGCTGATTTTTTCGTTTCCTGTTCCCATCGTGTTGGCGCTCATGATCAACGAAGTGGAGAATCGTCATTTCAAGAAGATCGTGCAGAGCGTTACATACCTTCCGCATTTCTTTTCGATGGTGATTATCTGCGGAATGCTGGTGGATTTCCTGACAACCGATGGCCTGATTAATAAAATCATTGTTGCCTGTGGCGGCGAGCCGATTTCCTTCCTCACAGATCCTGCATGGTTCCGCACGATTTATGTGGCATCGGGCATCTGGCAGGGAGCAGGCTGGGGCTCCATTATGTATTTGGCGGCGCTCAATGGTGTGGATCCGCAGCTATATGAGTCAGCGGTAATCGACGGAGCTTCAAAGTTGCAGCAGATGCGGCATATCAGCATCCCGGCGATCCTGCCGATCATTTCGGTTCAGCTGCTGATGAACATTGGTTCCTTGCTGTCTGTAGGATATGAAAAAATCATTCTGCTGTACAATGGTGCCACCTATGAAACGGCAGATGTCATTTCTACCTATGTATACCGCAGAGGCCTGCAGGGTGCCGACTATGGCTACGGCACAGCCGTCAGTATGTTCCAGTCGGTGGTTTCGCTGATATTGGTGATCTTTGCAAACAAGATTGCGAACAAAGTCAGCAGCGGCGAAGGCGGCCTGTGGTAAGAAAGAAGGAGAAGAACGATGATAACAAAGCGTAAAACAATCGGAGATGTGATATTCTCAATCTTCAACTATTTGCTGCTGACAATATGCTGTTTGGTGGTGCTCTACCCCATCTATTACATGTTTATTTCCTCCATCAGCGACGGATATGCAGTGCTTCGCGGTGAAGTCAATCTGCTTCCGGTAGGAATCAATTTCTCTGCATACAAAGCGGTGTTTGCTTCTCCTGATATTCCCCGGTCTTATTTAAATACGGTGGTCTATACGGTGGTAGGCACTCTGATCAATGTGACCATGACAGCAATGTGTGCATATCCACTGTCACGGAAACGGTTCTACGGACGCAATGTATTTTCCTTTATGATCATCTTTACCATGTTCTTTGATGCGGGCATGATTTCCAACTTCATGGTGGTAAACAGTCTGCACCTGAACAACAGTATTTGGGCCATTGTGCTCCCGGGTGCGATCAATGCATGGAATATGATTATTATGCGATCCTTTTTCCAGCAGATTCCGGAAGAACTGTTCGAATCTGCCCATTTGGATGGCGCAAGTGACTTTACCATCTTTATCCGCATTGTGCTGCCGCTGTCGGTACCCATCATTATGACGATGATTCTGTTTTATGCAGTGGGACACTGGAACAGCTGGTTCAATGCGCTGATCTATTTGGATGACAAGGCAAAATATCCGGTGCAGCTGATTATGAGAAATATCGTGTTGTCCGGCGAAACATCGGCGCTGTCGTCCGGCGGAGCTTCCGTGGCCGGAGATCTGGGCATCATTGCAACCAATATCAAATACGCAGTTGTGTTTGTTACGATGCTGCCGATCCTGCTGGTGTATCCGTTTATCCAGAAGTATTTTGTAAAGGGTATCCTTGTGGGAGCCATCAAGGGCTGAAACAGAAGGTTATATGCTTGTGAATTATCGGTGATCGAGGGTATCGGGGATGTGCATAGAGCTATGGGGTCAAATTGAGGGCAACAGGGATTTTTAAGACCGCAGTTTGACCGGGAAACCTGGCACTGCATAGACGCCGCCGGAACACCGAAAAATAAAAAAGGAGAGAAAGTAAATGAAAAAAGTCAAGCAATTCAAACGCGTGTGTGCAATGATGCTTTGCGCTGCAAGCATCGCAACAGCCTTTGCCGGCTGTGGAAACAGCACCACTACACCGGAAACCACCAAACCCTCCGGTGCAGTCAGCACAAGCAGCGGTGACAAACTGCTGGACGAAGAACTGACCATCGAAATGTTGGTACAGGAAAACGCTTATGCGCCCATCTCTCAGGATTGCGCCGTGCTGAAAGCAATCTATGATAAAACCAATGTAAAACTGGTGCTGAAGCCCGTTCCTGCCAGCGACTATGGCACCAAAGCCAGTATGTACATGGCTACCAACAACCTGCCCGATGCAATGGCAGTGGGCACCGGAAACATTAAGGACTACGCCAGAAGCGGTATGTTCCTGAATCTGTCGGATTATGAAGAATATATGCCCAACTATCTGGCCGCACTGAATACACCGGAAAGACAGATGGATGCAAAGAGCCTGTATCTGGATGGCAATCTTTATTCCTTTGCCCGTCTGGAGAAATTCCGTATCGGTACAGCAACAGCACCCATGATTCGTGTGGACCTGCTGGAAGAGCAGAATCTGCCCATGCCGAAAACCTGGGACGAATTCTACGATGTGATGCTGAAAATCAAGGAAAAGCATCCCGATATGTATGCAATGTCCAGCCGTATGGGTACAAACTACCTTCTGGGTCAGCTGGCATTCCCCATGGGCAGCGGCGGCTTTGAAGAGTTCAAAACCAACAATGGCGTTTACTATGAACCCGATCAGGATAAGTACCTCTATGGCCCCACACAGAAGGATTTCAAAACGGTTGTAGAGTTTGTACACAATATGTACGAAGACGGTCTGCTGGACCCGGACTATGCGGTTATGACCCGTGACATCTGCTGGGAGAAGCTGTCCAGCGGCAAGCTCTTCGCCTACTATGACAACGATACTTTTGCAGCACGCACATTCAACCCTGCTCTGAGACAGATTGACCCCAATGCCCGCTTTGATATCATTCCGCCCATGACCAACCCCGAGGGCAGTGTGCGCTCTCTGCGTTATCAGCGGGACTGGCTGGGACACAATATTGTCATCAGCAGCAAGGTGGAGCGTCCCGAGGACGTGGTCAAGTTCTTTGACTGGATGTATTCCGATGAAGGCGTGATGGTTACCAATTTCGGCGTCGAGGGCGAAACCTACGATATGGTGAATGGCGAACCCATCATCAATCCGGAACTGCTGGAGCGGTACAAGGATGCAGACGATACCATCTCCGCAATTTATTCTGAAATCGGTGCAGGCAGCAACAACTTTGCTCTGTATATCGATGAGTCCTGGTTCAAGCAGACCTCCGATCCTGAGATGGTTGAGCATGGTGCTCTGATTGACCAGTGGACAGAGGAAGGAAAAATGATGAATGTGCGCAATTCTCTGGAACTGCTGTACACGCAGGAGGATGTAGAGCGTCTGAAGACCCTGGAAGCCAATGTCATCACCCTGTTCAATCAGGAAATCGACAAGTTTATCACCGGAAAACGCCCCATGTCTGAGTGGGAAGATTTTGCAAAGCAGCTGGAAGCCCAGGGCGCTACAGAGATTGAAGAAATTTATAACGCCGCCTACGATAAAATGAAACAGGCCTGATACCCGTTTTTTGAAACACAAACCGTTCGCATAACCAATCAATAGGCCTGGACACCACCGGCTGTCCAGGCCTGTCTGTATGCGCAAAAAGAATGAGCAAATAAAATATAAAGCAGAGCTGTCATTTTTGCGGCGATTATACTATACTGATACCAATATGGTACGCAGGCTGAGGCTGTGCTATGAGATTGCAGCGCAAAAGGGCAGGAGGGTATTTATGGACCAGAAAAAGAGAGAGTCATCCAAAAAGCGGGGAATACACAACTGGAAAGAATATCTGTGGGTGTTTATGCTTTTCTTTTCTTTCTTTTTGATATTTTTCATGGTTTCGTCCCTTACATATTGGAAAGTGAACCAAAATACAAAAGAAAAGCTGGAGACAGAAATTGCACGATCATTGAACGAAGCAACCGAGATTTGGGAACATGATACCCAGAGAATATACGAATCCGGGTATAAGATGCTGAATAATGAAGCATTTTCCAGACTGATACCCTCGCAAATGCAGACCGACAGCCGTGGAACCTGTACGGAACTCATTAACTGGATGGAAATGTATCAGTCCACCACTTCGATGTACAGTGATGTGAGTTTCCTGTATTACGATGACCGCTATGTTATCACCAATCAGGGAATGGACGAATTTCCTCTGTATTTTAATGTGCGCAGAGTGCATGAAAACTATAAACAGCAAAACTGGGAAGAATTGCTTCAGGAAAGCGATTTATTTCAAACTCTGCCCATGGATACAGTCACTGAAAAATACTCAGGCATCCAGGAGCGATGGGTCCTGCCGGTGGTTCTGTCAAAAAATATCAACGGTCACCGGGTGGTTCTGGTGACAGAGGTATCCGCTGACAAGCTTCGGAAGATGTTTCAGGAGCATAGCACAAATGAAAATCAGATTTTTCTGTGCCTGGACCCAGATGCCAATGTGTTCTTCAGCACCACGGAAGTAGAACTGCAGGAGCAGGAGCGGGAACAATTAAATGCTCTTCTGGATGTTTCTCCCATGGTGATGAAAAATTACCAAATAGGGGGAACGCGCTATCAGCTGGCGGCCAAAACCGGCGCATTGGGATTAAACTACTTTATGTTTACCCCCATCAGCCAGCTGCACAGGGAGATATTCAACACCACCCAGTTTATGCTGCTGTTTTTCCTGATGACTATGGTGCTGTTTTTCATCCTGACCCTGATCTATACCAGAAGAATTTACCATCCACTGCGCAATGTGGTGCAGAAGCTTTCACTGATTCAGCCTGAAAATGCATCTGGGGTGGAGTATGTTGGAAAGAATTTCCCCGAGAAGCTGGATCAGCTCTGTGCCGATAATACCACACTGCTGGCCAATCAGCGGACGCTGATTTACAAAAGCTTTGACGAAGCTGTTCGATCCATATTGCGGGGCAAGCCTGTGTCTGCAAACGATATGTGTTTGGAATATCTGGCAAGAATCGGTATCGACCCGGAAAATCTCACATGTTTTATTCTGCAAATTGACTTTTGCCGGAGCTATTACAGGGATTTTTCCGAGCAGGATCGTGGATTGGTGAAGGAAAGTCTGCCGGTTATTTTGTCTCAGCTGCTAAGTTCAGCGGGATTTAATGTGGTGCAGGATACTTCCAATCGATGCATTTGCTTTTTCTCAAAAGAGAAGCATTTGCAGGAGCTTCTGGAAAACGCAGTTCAGTCGATTTATATGCTGTTCAGCTTTGATGCAGAATATTGCCGTATCAAAACGGGACTGGCATCAGGATGCTGCAAAACAAGTGGGGATGTTCGGCGGGTGCTGCTGGAAGCAGCAACAGCACTCCGACAGGAGCCGCAGCAGCCCATGGGACAGCTGTGCGAATATGATGCCAGCAAAATGCGGCTCAATTTGCTGTTTACCCCCAAGGAACGGAATCAGCTGGTCAATTATGCTTCCACTGGGGAGGCAGACAAGCTGTTTGCCTTGCTCGATAAAATCATACAGGATAACAAAGAGGCTGCGGTACACGAGGGCCTGATTCAGCTGCTTTACAGTGAACTGTACCACATTGGCTACGAGATCCTGATTACAGCAGGGTGGGGAAAACCGGAAAGAGCGGAACATATTTGGCAGTCAGTGCTGTGTATGGAGCAAAAAAACGGTACATACGAGCCGGATGTGGCTCTGAAGGAATTCTACAAACTGTGCATCCAGTTGACCCAGGAAAATCATGCCCAGGATGACACACTGGAAAGCATCCTCAGCTATGTCAAGCAGCATTTTGCAGAAGAAATCTATCTGGAAAAGATTGCAGAGGCGCTGGGGATCCATCCGAAATATCTGTCGAGAATTTTCAAGGAGCGCACCGGTGTAAATCTTTCTGAATATGTAAGTCTTCTGCGAATCACCAAAGCAAAGGAACTGCTGGAAACCTCACAAAAGAGTGTTGGAGAAATCGGAGAACTGGTTGGATTTGAAAACCGGACAACATTCTTCCGCTCCTTCAAAAAGATGGAGGGCGTTTCTCCAAACGAATACCGCAAACTGTCCCAGAAATAAATGATGGAGGAACCGTGTTTTATGCACTATCAGATTTTAATGCACCAGCATATCTTTCAGCCATCTCGTTATTTTAAGAATTGCCACGCTTCCACGATTTGTGCGTTGCCGGATGGAGAACTGGTGTGCGCCTGGTTTGCAGGCACAAAAGAAGGAGAGCCTGACTGCGCCGTTTGGAGTTCTCGCACGGAAAAGGGTATTTGGAGCGAACCTCAAAAGGTGGCCGATGCAGAAAATCTACCCTGTTGGAATCCTGTGCTGTTCCATAACGGCGAGAAACTGATGCTGTTTTACAAGGTCGGAGCAACCATTGCCCAATGGCAGACCTGGCTGACAGAATCCGAAGACAATGGTAAAACGTGGTCGATTTCCCGTGAATTGGTGGAGAATGACCGAGGTGGGCGAGGCCCGGTCAAAAATAAGTGTCTGTTGCTGAGATCCGGCAGAATTCTGGCACCGGCATCGCTTGAAACCGAAACCCAGTGGAACTGCTTTACCGATATTTCGGATGATAACGGGACGACCTGGACCGCCGGAGAGCTGGTGCCTGTTGACCGGGAGGAGATCAGAGGCCTTGGCCCCATACAGCCAACGCTGTGGCAGAAAAGCGATGGCACTGTCGGTATGCTGATGCGCAGTACAGAGGGGGCTATTTTGTACAGCGAGTCACATGACCAGGGGAGAACATGGTCACCTGCCCGAAAAACAGATCTGCCCAACAACAATTGCGGCATTGATTTGGCCCAAATGCAGGATGGACGGCTTATTTTGGTCTGCAATCCTGTACCCCAAAACTGGGGAAAGCGGTCACCCATCGCATTTTATGTGTCAGAAGATGAAAATGCTCAGAAGTGGAGTGAACCGGTGATTTTGGAGCATGTTCCCTGTGAAAAAAATGAGTATCGGGCGGAGTTCTCCTATCCGGCGGTTATTACGGACGGGAACGATGTTTTTATTACATACACATGGAAGCGTGAAAGCATTGCTTTCTGGAAAATACGTTTTTTAGAGTGAAAAGGAGCGTTTCAATGAAACAACCTGAATACAGCGGATCATGGGTCACTATGGTGACGCCGTTTCGAGATGGAAAAATAGATTATCCTGCCGTTGAAAAACTGGTAGAGTGGTATTTGGCTCATGGAGTCGATGGAATCTTTGCAGTTTGCCAATCCAGCGAGATGTTCTTTCTCAGCCTGCAGGAACGAGTGGAGCTGGGCCGGTTTGTGGTACAGCAGGCGGCAAAGCGAGTGCCGGTTGTGGTTTCGGGCCATATTTCCGATACGCTGGAAGAACAGGAGGAAGAACTGCGCCAAATGGCACAGGTCGGCGCAGATGCCGTTATTCTTGTCAGCAACCGTCTTGCGGCTGCCGACGAAGATGACGATGTCTGGAAGCAACGGCTGATGTATATTCTGGAAAAAATCCCGGATTGTGTTTTTGGAATTTATGAGTGCCCCTATCCTTACAAGCGGCTGCTGTCACCGGAACTGCTGCATTTTTGCGGGCAAACGGGCCGGATTCGCTTTCTGAAAGATACCTGCTGCGATGCACAGCAGATCCGGCAGCGACTTGAAGCGGTGAAAGGCAGCGATTTGTGCCTGTTCAATGCCAATACGGCAACTTTGCTGGATTCCTTGCAGGCGGGAGCTGCGGGATACTGTGGCGTTATGGCAAATTTCCATCCGGAATTATATCACTGGCTGGCACACAACTGGCATATTTCAAATCAGGCGCAGCAGGTACAGGATTTTGCCACTGTTGCGGCATGGGCTGAGCGGATACAGTATCCCAAAAGCGCAAAGTACCATTTAACACTCAGCGGAGTGCCAATGCAATTGGATTGCCGAAATCTTGCTGACGATTGCTGGGGCACTTTGCAGGAAACAGAAATAAAAGCTCTGTTTGATCTGTGGGGCAATTATCGCAGCCACTTGCGGTAAAATCCACAACTACTCATAAAATATAGGGCAGCAGCTAAAAAAGCTGCTGCCCTTATGTCGTTACGCAAAATGTTCCGTATCTGTGGGATTTCGTCTTTTCGGGAAAGTTGTTCTTCAAGTGTTTCGTCCTGTTGGGGGAGATGGGAGAGGACGATTTCATCCATGCTGTTTGTGCGGCTGGTTTACAGCTGCTCTGCCAGCCACTTTAATTCCGGCTCGAAGGCAACGCCATACCGGGAATCGTCCCCGGTGCGTGCGATGCACCGTTTGACAAATTCTGCCGCCAGAGCGCCGGCTTTCGGCACATCCAGACCCCGCATCCGGGCACCCATGACCACTGCGGCGAACAAATCTCCGGTGCCGTGGCAGTTTCTGGGCAGTCTGGCGGTGCTGTAGGCGCAGGTGCTGTGTCCGTCGCTGAAGAAAAAGCCCGTTTGTCCGGGAGCACGCTCCATGCCGGTCAGCAGAACGCTGCGAATGCCCTTGGTGTGGAGCGCCTGGGCAATTTCTGCGCAGTAGCTTTCATCTGCACACGCCCGGTAGGGGATTCCTGCCAGCATGGCACCCTCTGTGATATTGGGCAGGGAAAGGTCTGCCTTCCGGCACAGAGCCAGCATGGCGTCCACCATTTCTTCGTTCAGCCCGGAATAGAGCTTCCCGTGGTCAGCCATGGCGGGGTCGCAGATGGTCAGGCAGTTTTCTCCACCGAAACGCTCGATGAGATTCCGGGCGATGCCTGCCTGGGCAGGATTTGCCTGGTATCCCGTGAGAATTCCGGAAAACTCCACACCCAGGGTGCTCCAGTGGTCCAGAATCGGGCCGATCTGCGCCGACAGGTCTGCCACATGGGGATTTGGAAATCCTGTGTGGGTGGACAGCACTGCCGTAGGCAGCACGCTGCACTCCACGCCCATGGCACTGATCACCGGGAGAATCACCGTCAGCGAGCATTTTCCCAGGCAGGACAGATCCTGCATTGTAAGAATTCTTTTCATGTAACTGCTACCGTCCGTTTCAGATTTCGTTGCTCTGCTGCGCCCAGCAGATGGAATCGTTGTGGCTTTATTTTACAACACCCGGCGGGAAGATGGTAGCGTATTTTGCAAAAAATCTTTATGCAAACGGGATTGCCTTATGGTACAATGGGGAAAAAGCGTATAGAATGGAGAAATGAAATTCATGAATACGGAAAAATTATATTATCAGGACTGCCATCTGGATGCCTTTGACGCTCAGGTGGTTTCCTGCGAAGCAAAGGATCAGTTCTGGGAAATCGTTCTGGACCGGACGGCGTTTTATCCGGAAGGCGGCGGTCAGGCCAGCGATGTGGGAACCCTGAGCGGCGTGAATGTGATCCATGTGTCCGACGAGGGCGAGCAGGTGATTCACCTGTGCGACGGCCCTCTGAGCATCGGGCATACCGTGCACGGACAGATCGACTATGCCCGCCGGTTCGACCTGATGCAGCAGCACACCGGCGAGCACATCATCTCCGGCCTGATCCATGCAAAATACGGCTGCCATAACACGGGCTTTCACATGGGCTCGGATGTGATCACCATCGATTTTGACGGGGAAGTCCCTGCTTCGGACCTGCCGGAGCTGGAGCGCCGAGCAAATGAAGCCCTGTGGAAGAACATCCCTCTGAAAATCTGGGTCCCCAGCCCGGAGGAGCTGCCTGATGTGACCTACCGCACCAAACGGGCGCTGCCCTGGCCGGTCAGGATCGTGCAGGTGCCGGGATATGACAGCTGCGCCTGCTGCGGTGTCCATGTGGCAGCCACCGGCGAGGTGGGACTCATCAAGCTGCTCAGCTGCATTCGTTTCCGCACCGGCGTGCGCATCGAGATGATCTGCGGACAGCGGGCGCTGGACTACCTGAGCAGCGCCTACGAGCAGAACCTGCAGGTGAGCCGCGCGTTTTCCGCCAAGCTCATGGAGACGGGAGCCGCTGCCGAGAAGATGAACGAAACGGTGGAAGCGCTGAAATTCCAGATCGGCAGCCTTCGCCAGCAGATTTTTGAGGGCATTGCCGAAAGCTGCCGGGATGCAGGGGATGTGCTGATTTTTGAAGAGGATCTGGATTCAAACAATGTGCGAAGACTTGCAGATCTGGTGGCAGAGCGCTGCGGCGGCACCGCTGCGGTGCTGTCCGGGTCGGATTCAGGCGGCTACAGCTACTGTCTGGTGACGAGAAACGGAGATCTGCGCAGCTTCGTCAAGGAGATGAATGCAGCGCTGAACGGCCGCGGCGGCGGAAAACCGGAATTCCAGCAGGGAAGTCTGCGCGCTCCCAAACAGGAAATCTGTGCTTATTTTTCGCATTTTTCCTGCCGTTTATGAAAAAAATATGCGAAAAACATAAGTATGGTTCAATTTGATAAATTCCGGCTAAAAATAGTGGAATTATTTTGAAGATTAGGCTTTACAACTGAGCAAGTATGCTATATAATGAAATCGTTCGGTATTTACCGAAATATCGAACAATTTTCCAATCAAATACACTGTTACGACAGTGACATTTACAATGGAGGAAATTACTATGTCTGTTAAAGTTGCTATTAACGGTTTTGGCCGTATCGGCCGTCTGGCTTTCCGTCAGATGTTCGGTGCTGAGGGTTTTGAAGTTGTTGCTATCAACGACCTGACCTCTCCCAAGATGCTGGCTCACCTGCTGAAGTACGATTCCACTCAGGGCAATTACGCTGCTCAGGGTCATGTCGTTGAGGCTGGCGAGGACAACATCGTTGTCGATGGCAAGAAGATCACCATCTACGCTAAGGCTAACGCTGCTGAGCTGCCCTGGGGCGAGCTGGGTGTTGACGTTGTCCTGGAGTGCACCGGCTTCTACACCTCTAAGGCTAAGGCTCAGGCTCATATCGACGCTGGCGCTAAGAAGGTCGTTATCTCTGCTCCCGCAGGCAACGATCTGCCCACCATCGTTTACAATGTCAACCATGACATCCTGACCAAGGAAGACAACATCATCTCCGCTGCTTCCTGCACCACCAACTGCCTGGCTCCCATGGCAAAGGCTCTGAACGACCTGGCTACCATCGAGACCGGCATTATGTGCACCATCCACGCTTACACCGGCGACCAGATGATCCTGGACGGCCCCCAGAGAAAGGGCGACCTGCGCCGCAGCCGTGCTGGCGCTGTGAACATCGTTCCCAACTCCACCGGTGCTGCTAAGGCTATCGGCCTGGTTATCCCCGAGCTGAACGGCAAGCTGATCGGCGCTGCACAGCGTATCCCCACTCCCACCGGCTCCACCACCATCCTGAACGCAGTTGTTGCTAAGTCCGTCACCGTTGACGAGATCAACGCTGCTATGAAGGCTGCTGCTACCGAGTCCTTCGGCTACAACACCGACGAGATCGTTTCTTCCGATATCGTTGGCATGCGCTTCGGTTCTCTGTTCGATGCAACTCAGACCATGGTTTGCGCTCTGCCCGACGGCAAGACTCAGGTTCAGGTTGTTTCCTGGTACGACAACGAGAACTCCTACGTTTCTCAGATGTGCCGCACCATCAAGCACTTCGCAACTCTGCTGTAATCCGTAAGGGTCATATAGAGAATTTAACCGCCGTCCTTCGGGACGGCGGTTTTTTATGGCGAGTCGCCATGGACAATTCGTGCAAAGTGCGGTTGTGATCGTTACGCTATGAAGAAAAATATCCCATTATTTCTGCATTTTCAATGGATTTTCACCAATTTCAAAAGAATTAAGATATAAAAACCCCCTCCGGAATTTCCAGAGGGGGTTTGATGTTTATCTGATTAGAAGCGGCACTTCTCTTCGATGTAGCTCTTCAGCTGATCGATGGGGATACGAACCTGCTCCATGGTGTCACGGTCACGGACGGTGACGCAGTTGTCAGCTTCGCAGCTCTCGTCGCCGACGGTCTGGAAGTCAACAGTGATGCACAGGGGAGTACCGATCTCGTCCTCACGGCGGTAACGCTTGCCGATGGAACCGGCATCGTCAAAGTCCACCATGAAGTCCTTCTGCAGCATATGGTAGATCTCCTCAGCCTTGGGGGACAGCTTCTTGCTCAGAGGCAGGACAGCAGCCTTGAAGGGAGCCAGAGCAGGATGCAGGTGCAGCACGGTACGCACATCGGGATTGCCCTTCTTGTCGGTGCCAACGACTTCCTCGTCGTAAGCTTCGCACAGGAATGCCAGAGCCACACGGTCGCAGCCCAGAGAAGGCTCGATAACATAGGGGATATAGTGCTCGTTGCGCTCCTGATCGAAGTAATCCAGGGACTTGCCGCTGGCCTCCTGATGGCGGCCCAGGTCATAGTCGGTACGGTCAGCAATGCCCCACAGCTCGCCCCAGCCGTTGCCGAAGGGGAACTGATATTCGATATCGGTGGTAGCACGGGAGTAGAAAGCCAGCTCTGCGGGCTCGTGGTCACGCAGACGCAGGGAATCTTCCTTGATGCCCAGAGAGATCAGCCAGTTCTTGCAGAAATCCTTCCAGTAGGCGAACCATTCCAGGTCGGTGCCGGGCTGGCAGAAGAACTCGCACTCCATCTGCTCGAATTCACGGGTACGGAAGGTGAAGTTGCCGGGGGTGATTTCGTTACGGAAAGCCTTACCAACCTGGCAGACGCCGAAGGGCAGCTTCTTACGGGTGGTACGCTGGATGTTTGCAAAGTTTACAAAGATACCCTGAGCGGTTTCAGGACGCAGGTAGCAGGTGGAAGCAGTGTCCTCGGTAACGCCGATCTGGGTCTTGAACATCAGGTTGAACTTGCGGATGGTGGTGAAGTGATGCTTGCCGCAGTTGGGGCAGACAACATCCTCATGCTCGGCGATGAAGGAATCCATCTCGTCAAAGCTCATGGCGTCTACATTGACATCCTTGCCGGACTCAGCAGCCTCGATCAGCTTGTCAGCACGGTGACGGGCACCGCAGCCCTTGCAGTCCACCAGAGGGTCGGAGAAGCTGCCCACGTGACCGGTGGTGACCCAGGTGGTGGGGTTCATCAGGATTGAAGCATCCAGACCGACATTGTAATCGGATTCCTGAACGAACTTCTTCATCCAAGCCTTCTTGACATTGTTCTTGAACTCGACACCCAGAGGGCCGTAGTCCCAGGAGTTTGCCAGACCGCCATAGATTTCGGAGCCGGGATAGACATAACCGCGGCTCTTGCACAGGTTAACGATCATATCCAGAGTCTTTTCACTGTTTTTCATAAAAAAGGATCCTCCCTTTTGTAATTGTTGCAAAAACTGGTATCATTATACTAATCTTTCCGAGTTAAATCAAGCATATTCCGGAAATAGAAAGAAAAAAGCCCTCTTTTGCAAGAGATCTTCTAAGTTATCGAAAATCCCAAAAGGGTTTTCGATAAAGAGATTGCAGTCTGCTGCGCGCATAATGCGCCTCCCCGGCGGCGACGCATTCCACACTTGCAGCCTGTAGCGTATGTTCTGTCAGGTACACGCCCCGACAGAACATCTATTTCACTTTATTTGCCGCTGCGGCGGCAAACTCTGCGGGGCTGTTTGGGCGTAAAAAAGCCCTCTTTTGCAAGAGGGCTTTGGGTTATTCAGCAGCAACCATATCGGGGCCAAGGTCATCAGCCATCAGCTGGTAAACACGATCGGCGATGACGGAAGTGTTCACGCCTGCCAGTTCTTCGGCGGGAATCACATCCAGCACGTGCAGCTCCACATTGGTGCGCTTCAGCTTCAGAACATTTTTGAACACATGGTTGGTTCCGTGTACGGTACACACAACGATGGGCACATGGGCTTTCTGAGCGATCTTGAACACGCCGTTGCGGAAGTGGTGCAGCAGGCCGTCCTTGCTGGTGTAGCCTTCGGGGAAGACGGCGATGGAAGCCTTATCTTCTTTGATGATGCTGATGCACTTGAGAATGGTTTTCAGCGCTTCACGGTCGTTTTCACGGTTGATCATCTGGCACTGAATCTTGTGCATCAGATTGCCGATTATGAACATATCGGAATTTTCCTGCTTGGAAATGAAGGCCAGCTGAGCTTCGGGCAGCTTTGCCAGCAGCAGAACCGGGTCCAGATCATTCAGGTGGTTGCTCACCAGCAGGAAACGGCCGTCCTTGGGCAATTTCTCGGTGCCGGTGGTCTTGATTTTGGCCAGCAGCAGGGGGAAAACAGACGGGCAGTAGAGCTTGGTCAGCAGACGGTAATAGGGGCTGTCCTGCTCCTGAGGCTTGCTCTGGTCTACCAGAGAACAGGAGATCCAGAGAACCGCGAATGCGATCAGGCCCAGCACCAGAAAGCTTCCGATGAAGCCAACAGGCAGCTGCCACAGCCAGACAAGGCCATGATAGCCTCCGGCGAAATAACAAATTGCAAGGGATATCAAAGCAGATAGCAGTGTAACGATATTGAACAGCATATCTTACCTCCAAAGTCAAATCATAACCATCTTATTATACATCCTCTGCCCCTTGGAAACAAGTGCCGAAACAGGGGATTTTTTGTAATGCCTATGGAAATCGGCTAAAATCTTTAGTATAATAACACCATAACGATTTGGGGAAGTGGATAGCGGTGGAACTGCGCAGTCAAACCAAACGCATATGGGAAATCGACTTCCTTCGGGGCGTGCTGATTCCGGGGATGATTCTGATCCATCTTCTTTATGATGTGGTGGAGCTGTATGCCTTTGTGGACTGGCAGTATCCTGCGTGGTATTTCCACTTCAGGAATAATTACGGTGCGCTGTTTGTGATGCTTTCCGGTGTCAGTGTGACTCTGGGCAGTCACAGTGTCCGAAGGGGCATGACGGTTTTTGCAGGCGGAATGCTCTGCACGCTGGCGACGGTGTGTATGTATTATCTTGGTATGGCAAACCGGGGCATTATCATTTATTTCGGAGTCCTGCACTGCATCGGCGTGTGCATGATGCTCTGGCCCTTATTTCGTCGGGCCCCTGTGTGGCTGCTTGCGGGATTGGGAATAATCCTGGCAGTCGTGGGTCTGTATCTGCGGTTTCAGATATTCGATTTTCCGTGGCTGGTGGTTCTGGGATTTGCGTTCCGGGGCTTCAGCTCTTCGGATTATTTCCCGCTGATGCCCAATCTGGGATATTTTCTGGTGGGTGCTGCTCTGGGAAAAGCTCTGTACCGGCAGAAGCGGACACGGTTTCCCCGGGTGAATGAAGACTGTGTTCTCATTCGTATGATGACTTTTTGCGGCAGACATTCGCTGCTGATTTACCTGCTCCATCAGCCGGTGCTTTCACTGGTGAGTGAGGGGATTGCTTTAATGAGAAAGTTGTGATGAAGTGAAGTATTTTACAAAAAACAGACTGGCATTTCTGGTGCCGACACTGGCCTGTGGCGTTGCGTGTATGCTGCTGCGGTTTGTGATGATGGTTTATGGGTTTGACCAGAAGGGACTTCTGGTTTCCGGACATATTTCCATGTTCTTATGCTGGGCAATTGCAGGTGCCTTTTTGCTGGGACTCTTTTTCGGCGTGAAGCACATCAAAGGAACCGGCAGCTTCGATCAGCTGTTTCCGGCCAGCTTCTTCTGCGGCGGGATCGTGGTGCTGGCAGGTGCGGCTGTGGCAGTGCTGAGCCTGGGCAGACATTCCCTGCTGGAACTGGTGCTGGGGATTGCCGCAGGTGTTTGTATGATGGTTACGGGAATTTTCCGGATTCGGGGGAAACAGCCGCATTTTGGATTCCATTTTGTGATCTGTATCTATTTTATCGCAAGCCTGATCATGAGCTACCGACACTGGAGCATAGATCCCCAGCTGCAGGATTATGCCTTCCAGATGCTGGCAAGCGTAATGCTGATGCTGGCGGCATTCTACCGTGCAAGCGCAGACGCAAACGCGATTGATCGCAGAAAACTGGTGTTTACTTGCCTTGCTGCCTGTTTCTTTTGCATTGTCAGCATTTCCGACCCGGATGTGCCCATCTATTATGCTGCCTGCGGATTGTGGGCAGTGGGCAGCGTCGGGATGCTGGAGCCGGTAGAAGATACAGCAGCGTGATTCCCGGAGAAAGAGAGAGGAGATTTCCATGAACCTTCCCAAAACAGTACTGGAATTGATGCAGACGCTGAATGCGCAGGGGTTTGAAGCCTGGGCGGTGGGCGGCTGCGTGCGGGACAGCGTTCTGGGTATCACACCCCATGATTACGATTTGTGTTCCTCTGCTACGCCGGAGCAGATGCAGCAGGTGTTTTCAGACCATCAGCTGGTGCTTGCCGGTGTGAAGCACGGCACCGTTGGGGTCGTGACCGATGCAGGTGTGGTGGAGATCACCACCTTTCGCACGGAGGGGGATTATTCCGACAGCCGCCATCCGGGGTGGGTGCGATTCGTTCCCACGGTGCAGGAGGATCTGGCCCGGCGGGACTTTACTGTTAACGCCATGGCATACTGCCCGGAAAAAGGATATGCAGACCCCTTTGGGGGACTGGAGGACTTGAAACAGGGCGTTTTGCGTGCGGTAGGGGACCCGGTGCGCCGATTTCAGGAGGATGCCCTGCGGATCCTGCGGGGCGTGCGATTTGCGGCGAGATTCCACCTGAAGATCCAGCAGGAAACCTGGGATGCAATGCTTTCTGAGATAGAAGGCTTGGATTCTCTGGCGAAAGAGCGGATTTTTGAGGAGTTACACAAGCTGCTGCCGGTGGCAGATGCGCAGCTGCTGATTCAGATTCAGCCTATCCTGGCTCGGGTGATCCCGGAGCTGGCACCCACCATGGGATTCTGCCAGTATTCGCCCCATCATGCATTTGATGTGTTCACCCACATTGCCTATGTGACGGAGGGTGTCCCGGCAGAGCCGGTGCTGCGGTTTGCAGCACTGCTGCACGATGTGGGAAAGCCTGCCTGTTTTACTCAGGACGAAAACGGCCGGGGGCATTTTCGTGGTCATGCTCAGGTGGGTGCCCAGATGGCAGATGAGATTTTGCAGGGGCTGAAAGCGCCGACGGCCTTCCGGGAGGAGGTCGTGTGGCTGATCGACCACCATATGACAGATTATCCACCGGAAAAGAAAGTGGTTCGCCGAGCCCTCAGCCGCCACGGAAAGCAGCGCCTGGAGCGTTTGATTGCGCTGGAAATTGCCGATTTAGCCGGCAAGGGCGTGGTGGAAAAAGAGGACGGCAGCGTGCGGCTGCGAAAGTTTTTGGAAATCCTGGAGCAGATCGTGCAGGAAGAGGGCCAGATGAGCCTGAAAACCCTTGCAGTAAAGGGAGAGGATCTGATAGCGGCAGGATTCGTCCCGGGCAAGGCGCTGGGCAAGGCTCTGAACGAGCTGCTGAATCTGGTGCTTGCAGAGCAGCTGCCAAACGAGAAGCAGGCGCTGCTGGATCAGGCAAAACAATGGTTATAAAGCAGAAAAAAAGCGTTGAATCGAAATTCAACGCTTTTTTTGACTTTTTCGGATACTGTGTGATTTTCTCGGTCAGAAAATGGGAGATTTCTCACTTCTGAACAGGAATGACCGTCAGCCCGTCACCTCAGCTGCGGTGATGGGACGAATGACATTGAATGTGTCGAAACGGGTATCGTTGGTATCGGTCAGGAAGACCAGATGAATCTGCTTGTCAGTGAGATTCACGCTGTCTGCCTTGGTCTGGACATTGTCGGCCTCTACGCCAGTCAGATACAGTCGGCTTCTGCCTGCGGGCAGGGGGAAAGCGGAATCGCCGCTTGCAAAGCTCACTGCAAAGCTGTCTGTGGAGCAGGTGTTTACCATTGTGCTTGCTGCGTTGATAATGGCCTGAGAACGGTCTCCCTCAAAGAAGATATCATCGGTAGGGGGAAAACTGAAGTCGGTAAACACCACTTCGTCAAAGCCCAGGCTCTGCAGCTCCTTGACGATGGAGATGAGGTAGCCGGTGGCACCGTCGGTGGTGGGATTCATCCAGTAGCAGCCGCCTTCGTCCGACCACATATATCCGCCGCTGCTGTGGGCCAGAGTATAGCCGTTGGAGTCGTTCTCAAGACCGAAAAGCCGGTCACGGAATGCGGGAATCTTAGCAATGGCGTAATAGTCGCCCTGGGTCACCGTCTTGATCAGCTTGTCCACGGCGGCAGCATCTACCTTGTCAGAGACGGTGGCACCCTCGATTTTGGTGGAGTAATAGAAATTGCCCACAACGCTCTTCAGATCCAGCATGACAGCGCTGTCTTTGGGGAGCTGCTGAATGGTCTCTGTCACCAGATCCATATTTTCGATCATGTCGTCAACGGTGACATAAAAACCGGAGATAGGTGCCAGCTCTGTGGAGGTTTCCACGGTGTCTTCGCCCTCGTTAAAGTGGATGGCAACGGTAGCTTCCTGCGGCGGCACGGCGACCACGGCATCGGCTTCATGGGATACCCAGCCGAAATCCAGCTTGGCTTCGTTGCCGGAATAGACAATAAACCGGCCCAGCCAGAAAAACCAGCACACCCACACGACCAGCAGAATTCCAAAGAAACAGCCGCAGAATACGCCCAGCTTGTGCAGCCGCCGCCGGGTGCGGTAGGTCATGGTGTGTTTTACACGGTTTCCTTCTTTCTTCCGCAGACGCATCGCCAGTCCTCCTTTCCCTTACGGTCCAGAATTTCCAGACCGGCATCGGTGAGGGCCTGCTCCACATCGGCAAGACGGGTGTCCAGTATTCCGGAGCAGATAAAACGGGCATCGTCTTTCAGAAAGTGCTTCAGCACCGGAGCAAGACCGATAATGACATCGGCAACGATGTTTACAAGCACCAGATCGTATCCTCCTGCGCAAAGCTGCTGCATGAGCTTGGCATCTTCCGTGACATTTCCGGTGTAAGCGGTGAATTTATCCGGGCCGAAATCATTGTAGGCGGCATTTTCCCGGGCGATGGACTCTGCCTTGGGGTCGATGTCCACGCCGGCGGCAGAGGCGGCACCCAGACGCAGTGCGGCGATGGACAGAATGCCGCTGCCGCTGCCAAGGTCGATGACCCGGGAATCGGGCTTCACCAGCTGCTCCATAAACTCCATGCACATCTGGGTGGAGGGGTGTGCGCCGGTGCCGAATGTCAGACCCGGGTCGAGAATCACGGGGATTCTGCCCTGAGTTTCCTCGGTGTTCCAGCAGGGCAGGACGATGAGCTTTTCGCCCACGGGCTGAGGGGGATAGTTATCCTTCCAGCTTTCCTCCCAGTTGGTCTCCGGCAGCAGGCTGGAGGTCACTTCCAGTGTTCCCAGATTGGTGTCGGGATTGCGCTTTTTCAGGCTGTTCAGCACCTTGTTCAGGTGTTCCAGCTGCTTGTTTTCGCTGCCGTCTACCTCAAGATACAGCTTGATCCGGGACAATCCTTCCAGCTTCTGCTGAAATTCTTCGTCAATATAATCCCAGTAGGCACGGTTGTCCTCCAGAAAGGTTTCATATTCTGCCTGGTCTTCCACAACCAGACTGTCAAAGCCTCCGGCGGTCAGGGCAGAGGCCACGGCCTCGATGCCGGCGGAAGCGGTCTGAATGGTTACTTCTAAATAATCCATGGTGTATAATACCCCTATTATTGTGATTATCTCATTTTACCGCAAATGCAGAGGAAACACAACCGCAAACCCGGTGGTAAATTTTAATTTTTTCTAAATAGTCTTTCTATTTGCGGTGGATTGCGCTATAATACAGCCTAAGAAACCGTTTTTAGGAGAAGAAAATGATTGAAACCATTCACCTGTCAGACAGCGTGGTGCTGCGGCACTGCCCGGATGACAGATTCAAAAAAGGCGCTCTGAGCGTGCAGCTGCTGCGCCCCATGTGCCGGGAGGAGGCAGCAAACAATGCGCTGCTCGTGTCGGTGCTGCTCAGGGGCACAAAGGACTGCCCCAACCTCCGCAGTATCACCTGGCGGCTGGATGAGCTGTACGGCGCTGCCGTGTCCACGCTGGTTCGCCGCATCGGCGATGTGCAGACCGTGGGCTTTTATATGAATTTTATGGAAGACCGTTTCGCCATGCCCGGGGATCAGGTTCTGGCCCCCACCATCGACTTCATGCGGCAGTTATTCCTGGAGCCGGTGACGGTAAACGGCGCATTTGACCCGGAATTTGTGGAAAGTGAGAAGAAAAATCTCATCAGCGCCATTGATTCCGAGCGCAACGACAAGCGCACCTACGCTGCCGCCCAGATGCTGCGCTATATGTGTCAGGGTGACAGCTTTGCAGAGCCGAGAATCGGCCGCAGAGAGGATGTGGCGGCGATCACCGCCCAGTCATTGTATGCGCACTATCAGAAGATCCTGCGCACCAGCCCTGTGGAGATTTTCTACGCAGGCAGCGCTTCTGCCCAGGAGGTGGCCCGGCTGCTCAGGCCCCTTGCCGATGCTCTGGGCGCAGAAGCAGAACCTGCTCCTGCCCAGACGATGTTTACCCCCACGGCAGAGCCCCGGGAATTTTCCGAAACTCTGGATGTGAATCAGGGCAAGCTCTGTATGGGCTTTACCACCCCCATCAACAATCAGCACCCGGATTTTGTTGCCATGCAGGTGTTTAACACGGTCTACGGCGGAGGCATGACCAGCAAGCTGTTCCTGAATGTCCGGGAAAAGATGTCCCTTTGCTACTATGCAAACTCCGGATACTACGGCTCCAAGGGCATCGTCACCGTGTCATCGGGCATTGATGAGGAAAACTACGAAACCGCCAAATCAGAGATCCTGCACCAGCTGGAGCTGTGCGTTCAGGGGCAAATCACCCCGGAGGAGCTGAACAGTGCCAAGAAGGCGCTGATTTCCAGCCTGCGCTCCACCCCGGACTCTCCGGGCTCACTGGAAGGGTTCTATGCAACCGCTGCCGTCAGCGGTATGAAGCTGGACATTCCCGACTATATCGAAGCGGTGGAAGCCGTCACCGCAGCGGATGTGGCCCGGTGCGCATCCACCGTGAAGCTCCACACCACATTTTTCCTGAAGGGGGTAAGCGCATGAACAAGACCTATTATCCCCGGCTGGATGAAACCGTCTGCCGCCAGACTCTGAGCAACGGCCTCAAAATCTGCGTGGTGCCGAAAAAGGGCTTTACCAGAAAAGCTGCCTATTTTATGACAGATTACGGCTCCATCCACACGACCTTTACTCTGGACGGGGAGCAGATCACCACTCCCGGCGGCGTGGCCCACTATCTGGAGCACAAGATGTTCGATATGCCCGGGCGGGATATCAATGAAGAATTTGCGGCTCTGGGTGCAAATCCCAATGCATTTACCACCTATGACATGACCGCCTACTATTTCACCTGTACAGAGAATTTTGAGCAGAGCCTCAGATTGCTGCTGGAGTTCGTTTCTACCCCCTATTTCACGGAGGAGACCGTGGAAAAGGAGCGGGGAATCATCGCTCAGGAGATCCTGATGTACGCAGACAGTGCCGATTCTCAGGTATTTGAGGATCTGGCGGCGAATCTTTACGAGCATCACCCCATCCGTGTACCCGTTGCCGGAACGGTGGAGAGCATCCAGGCTATCACACCGGAGATTCTCGAAAAGTGTCATCGGGCATTTTACACCCCTGCCAACATGATGCTGTGCGTGGTGGGTGATGTGGAGCCGGAGACGGTTGCAAAGCTGGCAGAAGAGATTCTGCCCCGGCAGGAGCAGTCTGTGGGAATCCCCAGTCTGGGCGAAGATGAGCAGATGGGCTGCGTGAAAGCTATTTCCAGACGGACGATGGATGTGTCTATGCCCACCTTCCAGCTGGGATTTAAGTGCCCGGCAGGTCTGACCGGGGAGAAATTTGCTCACTGGGAGATCGTGGCAGAGCTTGCCGCAGAGGTGCTCTTCGGGGAATCTTCCTCGCTGTATATGAAAATGTACGAGCAGGGCATCATCGATTCTTCCTTCGGCGGCGGTGTGGAAACCGTGGAGGGAACCGCCATGTTGACCTGCGGCGGTGACAGCGACGAGCCGGAAAAGGTTCGCGATGCCATCATTCGTCAGGCGCAGCACCTGGCACAGACCGGAATCGACGAAACCGAGTTTGCCCGGATGAAAAAGAGCTTTATGGGCCGGCGGGTGAAGGATCTGGACAGTTTTGAGTCCACCTGCTTCCGGCTGTGTGCATACCAGTTTGAAAATTATGACTATTTCCGTTTCCCGGAAAGCTTTGAAACCGTAGAAGCGGAGGAAGTCCGCAGATTTTTGCAGGAAAACATTCGGCCTGACCGCTGTGCCATCGCCATTGTGGACCCGCCCGAACAAGAGGAGGAAAACTGATGTATCATTATACAACCATTTCATTCCCGGGTCTGGGACTGGAGCTGAATCCCCCGCGGATTCTGGAGCTTGGACCGCTGACCATCCACTTTTACGGCCTGATTATTGCAACAGGTCTGATTCTGGCGGCCATGTACGGCATGAAGCGCTCCAAGCAGTTCGGCCTGAATGAAGACCAGATTCTCGACGGTGTGCTGTGGGTGACCCCCTTCGCCATCCTGTGCGCAAGAGCGTACTACTGTGCGTTCTCCTGGCCTATGTATGCAGACAATCCCATCTCGGTGCTGTACATCTGGGAGGGCGGCCTTGCCATCTACGGCGGCGTGTTGGGTGCCATTGTGGGTGTTTTGGTATACTGCAAGTGCAAAAAAATCAGCGTGGGAGCCGTCCTTGATGTGGTTGCGCTGGGCTTCCTGATCGGCCAGGCCATGGGCCGCTGGGGCAACTTCTTCAACCGGGAGGCCTTCGGCGCTGAGACTGACTGCTTCCTGCGCATGGGCCTGTTCAACACCGCAACTCAGGCCTTTGAGTACCATCACCCCACCTTCCTGTATGAATCGTTGTGGAATCTGGCAGGCTTCATTATGCTGCATTTTGCTTCCAAGCACCGCAGATACGACGGACAGATTGCCCTGGGCTATGTTGCATGGTACGGTCTGGGCAGAGCCTGGATCGAGGGACTGCGTACCGACAGCCTGTATATCGGCTCCACAGGCATCCGGGTCAGCCAGCTGCTGGCAGCGGCAAGCTGCGCAGTTGCAGTGATTATACTGGTTTATTTCGCCATGAAGCGCCCGTCTAAGGACAAGCTCTTTGTCAACCGGGTGGCTCAGGCGCAGAAAGAGACAGAACAAGGAGGAGACAACCATGAATGAGTTCTTTGACAAGATCGGCGCAGCTGCCAAGCGTGCAGCAGACTCCGTGGCAACGGATGTGAGCGTTGCTGCCCAGGAGCAGAAGATCAGGGAAGCCTATCAGGCTCTGGGAAAGCTGTATTTTCAGGCAAAGCGCTCCGGCAAGGAAACGGAAGGTCTGGAATTTGCAGACCAGTGCCGCCGGATCGAGGGCTATCTCAAGCGCATCGAGGAGCTGAAAAGCCGCAAGGATGTGGCAGGTTATGCCTTTGAGGAAGACTTTGTGGACCTCGATGCAGAATAAGTTCCTTTGACGCAAAGATTGAAAATTACATAGCCGGCAGCCCCTGATCGGATCTGGATCGGGGGCTGTTTTTTTGCCTTCAGGAAAAGAATAGTAAAATTTATCATAACTTATGTAATATATACTTGACATAAAGTAAAATAAATGATAGGATAGCTCCATCGAAAGGAGGCAGCGCAATGCCAAAGAATCTTGCAATCAAAGTCGCACGGGCGGAAAAGGATCTGACGCAGAAGGAGCTTGCCGATGCGGTGGGAGTCTCCCGCCAGACCATAAACGCCATCGAAAAAGGGGAGTATAACCCCACCATCAAGCTGTGCCGTAAAATCTGCCGGGTTTTGGAAAAAAGCCTGGATAATCTGTTCTGGGAGGATGATGAGAATGAAGAAGAATAAAAGCAATTTAGATGAAATGCAGGAAATGAAGCTGCTGAAAATCGAACACAACGGCTGTTGGCTTGCCTTTTGGGGACTGGTTGCGGCTATCGTGATTCAGACCGTCATGGACAGCGGCGATTTTCGCAGCATTGCCGGAGAATGCTTTGTGCTGATTCCCCTGAGCCTGTATATCAGTATTGCGTGCATCCGAAACGGCATTTGGGACCGGAAGCTGAAGCCCAATGCATCGACCAATCTTCTGGTCAGCGCAGTGGCAGGCGGCGTGGTAGGGCTGATGTGGTTTGTCACCAGCTATCGCAATTATCACAAGCTGGCAGGTTCTGTTGCCACCTTTGTATTTATGTTTATATTTGTATTCATTCCGTGCTTCGCAATCCTGACCGTTACGACTGGATTTTACAAAAAGCGTAAGAATCAGATGGAAAAGCAGGCAGAACTGGACGAAAACGAAGAATAATATGGAAAAATCCCGATGTGACATCACACCGGGATTTTTTGTCAGGAAAGCTGCCGTTTACGGGAGAACGCCTGATGAGCAAGGCTCAGCTTTTCGTCGAACCAGTCAAAGACCAGAATTGCCAGAAAACTGAGGGGAATCCACAGCAGGGTGAACACGGGACAGATCTGCCCCAGAAAGTTCCCCGGCTGGTGCCGATAGTCCCAGATCGTGTAGTTCTGATTGAAAATCAGTCCGAAAATCAGTTCTCCCACGGTGCAGATGGCGGCCCCCAGAAGCATCTGCACCGGAAGGCTGGGCCGGTGCTTCATCCGCCCCAGATAGCCAATCAGCAAAAAGCACAGACCGCCCAGAATAAACATGGTGCCGTGGCTGTACCCCCGAAACAGCAGTTCTACGCCTACATAGCTGCTGCCGCCGATGATGAACAGGATCGAATCCTTCTTAATGTCCATTCCAATCACTCCCCAAATAAGATATCTGGATTATAACCAAAAAAATTTAAAAAACTTCTTGACAAATAAAGAATCATTGGATATAATAATGAAGCTGATTTCGGAAATCCCGAAGTCAATTGACCACAAATGGCGGCATAACTCAGCTGGTAGAGTACCCGGTTCATACCCGGTATGTCATCTGTTCGAATCAGATTGCCGCTACCAGGCCCGTTGGTCAAGCGGTTAAGACACCGCCCTTTCACGGCGGTAACATGGGTTCGATTCCCGTACGGGTCACCAAAAGAAAAACTCCGATGCTTTGCATCGGAGTTTTTTGTTTTATATCAATGAAAAATGCGCAGCTGCTGATCTGATCGCATGGTTCTTTTTCCACAGACTGTTATTGATCTGTGGAAGAATCTCCCTTTCCCGATTATTTTGGGAAAGGGAGATTTTAGGTTTCTGACAAAACCCTTCTTTTTAATAGATGATCCTGCACGAAGTGCCACCCCCCTCGGCGCTGGTTCAGAAAAAATTCTTTGAAGAGCCGTACAGCAATTCTGAATCATTGGTATTATCCACAAAATCCGACAGGGGAATTCTGTGTTCTTAACAAATCGACAGCAGATGACTTGACATCTAACTGGAATCGTAATAAACTATTTATAGATCAATGTACAACATTTTGTATATTCACAACGGCAATTGGTTCCTACACAAGCAGAGATTGTTTTGAAGGCAGGGTGAAATTATGAGTGATTTGCTGTATCAGAAAATTGGCATCGCTGTAAATTGGCTGGCACAGGATCTCCTGGGCAGAAAGGTTGGGGATCGGATTCCTTCAATATCTGAGTATCAGGAGCTTATGAAAGTCTCCAGAGGCACGGTCCAGAACAGTCTGAACTACCTGAAAGACAGCGGAGCAATCGAACTTGTCAGCCGGGGGCATATGGGCACTTATATTGAGAGTCTGAATTACCGGCGGTTGCAGGAATGTTCTTTTAACAAAGAACTGCTGGGCGCTATGCCGCTTCCTTACTCCATTTGCTATCAGGGCCTTGCAACGGCGCTGTTTCATGTGTTTGAACCTTTTGCGTTCAACCTGGTGTATGCACGAGGCGCAGAGAGCCGTCTTCGCTTGATTTCTTCCGGTGTGTGCCAGTTTATCGTGTGCAGCCGCTATGCTGCTGAGGATGCGATCCGCGGGCATGAGGAAGTGCAGATCATCGCAGACCTGGGCCCGGGGTCATACCTGAGCAAGCATGTTTTGGTACTGCGAGACCCCAATGCAAAGGGAATCGCCAGCGGCATGCGGGTGGCCTATGACCGGGCATCTGTTGACCATCGTCATATTACCGAGATGATCTGTTCCAATGTACCGGATGTGGAAATGGTGCAGATGCGTGCGCACCAGATCGTGGCATCCATATTGTCCGGCGATATCGATGCCGGTGTGTGGAACCTGGACGAAATTCTGGAGTCCGGCTATCAGGGACTGAATGTGGTTCCGCTGGACGACATTGTGGATGTCAGCCGCTTCTCTTCTGCAGTGGTGGTGGTTCGAAAGGACGAAGAGGCCCTTGCTCAGGTGCTGCGCCAGTGCCTTGATGTGCAAAAAATCCGTCAAATTCAGTCCAGCGTTCAGCAGGGACTGATTGATGTCGATTATTGATTTATATTTCATTTCTGTCTACCAAGGAGGACAATATGCTCAAGCAGAGAATTCAAATTATGCAAAACGGAGGCGTGATCGGTGAGGATACCGCCCAGTTTATGAATGGTGTTATTGATATGATGGCAGCAGATTATCCAAACATTGATATGGATCATGCTACCATGTTCACCACACATCTGGCGATGGCTTTGGAGCGCATCAAAAAGGGTGAGATCGTGGATATGATGGACGAGGAATGCTGGCAGCAGATTGCAGAAACCCCCGAATTTGCTGATGCAGAGGCGTTCCGCAACAAGATGCTGTCTTTCTGCCCCATTGATTTCCCGGAAAGCGAAAGCAAGTTCATTTTGCTGCACATTTGCAGCATGCTGGAGCCGTAACGGGTCCGGCTGTATGGATACAGATTATGCAAGTCCTGTGGCAATATCCAGGGAGATCGGGACCTGTATAAATAATTAAACACACAATATTTAGGAGGAAAACATGAAAAAAGCAATTGCCCTTTTGTTAGCTGCAAGCATGATGACGCTTGCTGGATGTACATCTAACACTCCTGCAGAAACTGCCGCATCCACAACTGCAGCGACTGTCGAATCGACAACCGGTGCAGCCACCGAAACTACTGCACCTCAGCTGTCGCTGCAGGAGCAGATGGACAGCTACTGGAACGATCAGCTGGATACACTGCTGAAGACCGAAGCTGGTTACCCCAAGGGTAACGAGGGCATGGGCGCAGTTGTCCTGGCAATCAAAGACGGTGAGGTAGTTTTTGAGAACGCCTACGGATATGCCCATTACTTTGATGCTGACTATACAGCAGAGGGTTCCACCTATGCAAATCCTGTATATGTAAAGACCGAGCATCCCCGCGAGATGACCACCGATACCCTGTTTGACCTGGCATCCGTAACCAAGGTTATGGCAACGACCCAGTCCATCATGGTTCTGGTTGATCGGGGTGAGATCAGTGTGGACGACAAGGTTGCCACCTATCTGCCCGGCTTTGAGGCCAACGGCAAGGGTGACATCACTATCGCTCAGCTGCTGACCCACTCATCCGGCCTGCCCCAGTGGGCACCCACCTTCCTGTATTGCGATTCCAAGGAAGAGCAGCTGGAGTTCATCAAGAATCTGGAGCTGAACCCTGAGTACAAGACCGACGGTTCTGAGCCCAAGTATTCTGACTTCTCCTTCATGACTTTGGGATTCATCGTAGAGGCCGTCAGCGGCCAAGATATGGATGTTTTCGCCAAGGAGAACATTTACGAGCCTTTAGGCATGACCTCTACCACTTATAAGCCTCTGGACAACGGTTTTACCAAGGAACAGATTGCAGCAACCTCTCTGGGCAATCCCTATGAGTACAGAATGGTTGACGAAACCAACTGGGAAGGCTGCGGCTATGACTGTACCAAGGATGCTCAGGCATTTGCCTCCTTTGACGGTTGGAGAGATTACACTCTGATCGGCGAGGTCAACGACGGCAACGCCGGTATGGGTGGCAAGGGTGTAGCCGGTCACGCTGGTCTGTACTCTACTGCACATGATCTGGGAATCCTGTTGCAGTGCATGCTAAACGGCGGCGAATACAATGGCGTCCGGATCTACAGCCCCGAAACTGTGAAGCTGTTTACCACCAGACACACAACTTATCAGGAAAATCACACCGACAAGGAAGGTAAGCCCGCACTGTCCGAGGAATTTGGCTACGGCTTCAAGCTGGACCAGAGCTGGATGGGTGTAAGTGCTACTGAAAATGTCTTTGGACATGATGGTTTCACCGGCACTACCGTGTTTGCCGACCCCGACAATAACTATATCTTCATCTGCCTGACCAACAAGATGCAGGCTGGCTTCCGCAAGTCTACTACAAACGGAGCTGACGAGGATATCAATAACTATTACAACACCAGTGCCTGGGTGTCCTGGAACATGAATCAGATCGTCAAGGATCATCTCGGCATCTGATGTGACAAAAAAATGCAATACCGTATCCCGCAGGTCGGGATACGGTGTTACAGATAGAAAGCCCCAATCTTTTATCACGCAAGGAGGAATTTACATGGTTCGTATTGTTGTAGGTGGGCAGATCAATAAACAGGAGATCTGCGAATTCACTAAAAAATTCGTATGCGACAAGGCAACAGTTGATGTCAAGAACGACCTGGATGCCGTTATGGCAATGCAGGCTGGTCAGTATGACTATTACATCGGCGCATGCAACACAGGTGGCGGCGGCGCACTGGCAATGGCAATTGCTCTGTTGGGCGCAAATAACTGCGCAACTGTTTCCATGCCCGGCAAGATCCTGCCTGACGAAGAAATCACTGCTGCTGTAACAAGCGGCAAGAAGGCATTCGGCTTTACGGCTCAGCATGCAGAGCAGGTCCTGCCCGTGCTGCTGAAAGCAATTATTGAGAAATAAGAATTAAGGAGAGATTTCAATGACTATTCTGAAGTACATCGTCATCATTGCGATTGGCGCGTTGGCTTCGATTTTGTCCAACCGCGGTATCGCTGTGTTCAACGATGGCTTCCGTGCCATCGTTCCTCAGTACTACGACGGTCAGATTTCCAGAAAAGAGATGGCGACCATCAGCTTCTCCATCAGCTTTGGTTTGGTAATCGGATTCGGCATCCCTTCATCCATCGGTACCACCATTATTTTGATCCATGCATTGCTGCTGACCACCGATATCATCGGTACCTGGTGTCCTGACAGCAAGACCGGCATGATCATGTCCGGTGTCATCGGCGGTGTTTACGGCCTGCTGCTGCTGGTTGGTCTGGAAGTTGTGGTCAAACTGTTCAACTATCTGCCCTATAACTTCCTGAGCGATCTGGGCTCTGTTTCTGCCTACATGACCATCGCATTCGCAATCTTCCCCGCTGTGGCTGTTGCCTATCAGCACAACTTCAAGAAGGGTGCCATCACCGCAGTCCTGACTGTCATTGCGTGGTTCCTGTTCAAGAAGTTCGGTACCTTCCATATCAGCGCTGATCGTACCTTCAGCCTGAATCCTGACGGCATGGCTATGCTGGTCGGCGTCATCATGATGCTGGTATTTGCTGCCCAGGTCAAGGGTGATGGTAATGCAAATGCAAACCTGACCCAGGTTTTCTCTGGCAAGCTGGCTCGTATCCGCAAGAACTGGCTGCTGCTGACCATTATGGGCGGCCTGCTGGCTATGGGTACTTCTCTGGCTATCGTGGCTGGCGACCCCGCATCTCTGGCTGCTGTTTCCGAAAACGACTGGTCCAACGCCAGCATGATCGCTTTGGCTCGTGCCATCGGCTTCGTTCCCCTGGTGTTCACTACCTCTATCGTTACCGGTGTTTATGCTCCTGCCGGCTGCACCTTTGTGTTTGTGGCAGGCCTGGCACTGCACAACTATCCCATTGTGTCCCTGATCGTAGGCGCTGCACTGATTGTGATTGAGCTGCTGCTCATCAATGTCTTCGCAAAGGGTATGGATAAGTTCCCCGGCGTTAAGGACATGGGCGAGCACATCCGTACCTCCATGACCAAGGTCATTGAGATCACCCTGACCATCGGTGCTGTTGTCGGCGCTGAGAAGATTGCTGCAGCAGTGGGCCTGGTCGGCATCGGTGCGATGTTTGTCATCGGCTGTGTACTGCTGAACCGCCGTTCCAAGAAGCCCCTTGTTGAAATGGCAATCGGCCCCGTGGCTTGTATCCTATTCGGCCTGCTGGTGAATATTCTGCTGGCAATCGGCCTGGTTTCCGTAGCCGCTTAATCTAAAAACCATGTAAATCCCTTAGCACGCGAAGGGGGGACCTTTGCGGTCCCCCTTTTTCTAATCCTGGACAGCGAATTTGTGCTGTCGAAAGAAGGAGTACGCAATGAACGGTTATACACTGATGCATGAGCACACTACCATCGACCTCAGCGGCGTCAAAAAAGATATGGACTGCCGGATGGATTGTTTTGAGGAAACACTGAAAGAGTACCTTGCACTCTATGAGCAGGGTGTACGCACCATCGTAGATGTTACCAACGACGGCATGGGCCGCAACAGCGCCTATGTCAGTGAAATTGAAAATAAGACCGGTATTCGCATTGTTCAGTCTACCGGTTTCTATAAAGAACCCTTCCTGCCGGAGAGAGTTTACGGTCAGAGCGTTCAGCAGATGGCTGATTGGATGATCGGCGAAATCCGCGACGGCATCGAAGGCGGCGGCCCCAAGGCTGGCATGATCGGCGAGATTGGCACCAGTAAGAATACCATGACTGAAATGGAGAAAAAGGTATTTGACGCGGCAGTCATTGCCGCAGGCGAAACGGGCCGGCCCATTTACACCCACACGACTCTTGGCACCTATGCCCTGGAGCAGGCAGCTTACTTTAAGGCCAGCGGCCTGCCGATGAACCGTATCGTTCTGGGTCATATTGACCTCAGCGGCGATTTGGATTATATTTGTCGTGTGCTGGACAGCGGTGTATGCGTGGGCTTTGACACCGTTGGCAAAAACAATTACTTCCCCGATGAAAAACGAGTGGAATTCCTGATGGCTCTAGAGGCTCAGGACCGTTTGGATCAGGTGGTTCTGTCTGAGGATCTGACCCGCAAATCTCACCTGAAATTCAAGGGAGGCATCGGATACTGCTATCTGTTCGAGACCTTTATTCCTATGCTGAAGGCTGCGGGACTGAAGCAGGAAAGTCTGGATAAAATGCTCATCCACAATCCTGCCCGAATCCTGGGGAATTGATTGTTTTCCCACCGATTCGCTTGAATTTATCTCAACAGGAGGAAGATCAATATGATTACATATCCCTTGCATTCCATCTCTTTGGAGGAGGCAATGGCCCTCCAGTTCAAAGTGATTGACTGTATTACCAGAGAATTTCCGGGTCATGAGATCCTGACCCGCGGCGATCTGGGTGTGGTTCCGGGCCTGAACAAGCCCGTCACCACCATGAAAGCAGAAAAAGTTATTGCCCGTGTCTTTGATGCAGAGGCTGCCATGTTGGTTCGCGGCGCAGGTACCGATGCCATCGCCGATGCACTGTTTTCGGTTATTAAGGCAGGACAGACACTGCTGGTTCACACCAGCCCTATTTACAGCACCACCCAGACCACCATTGAGCGTCAGGGACTGAAAACCGTCTGTGCAGATTTTAATGATCTGGAAGATATTCGCCGGGTTATGGCGGAGCATCCCGAAATTCAGGCGGCTTTGGTGCAATATACCCGCCAGAGCATGACGGATTCTTACAATATGGAAGAGGTTATTTCCACCATCAAATCCTGCCGTAACATTCCTGTTGTAACCGATGACAACTATGCAGTTATGAAGGTTGCCAAAAACGGCAGCCAGTGCGGTGCGGATCTTGCCTGCTTCTCCACCTTTAAGCTCCAGGGACCCGAAGGCATCGGCTGTATCGTGGGCAAGAAAGAATACATCGACTATCTGGTGAAGCTGAATTACTCAGGTGGAAGCCAGACCCAGGGCTATGAGGCTCTGGAAGTGCTGCGCGGCCTGGTTTATGCCCCTGTTGCGCTGGCCATTCAGGCGCAGGTCAATGACCGTCTGGTGGAAAGACTGCTGGGCGGTGAACTTCCCGGCATCAAGGATGCGTTCCTTGCCAATGCCCAGTCCAAGGTTCTACTGGTAGAGTTTGAAAAGCCTATTGCTGAGCAGGTCCTGATTGAGGCCGAAAAGATTGGCGCAGCACCCAACCCCATCGGTGCAGAATCTCGATATGAGCTGGTTCCCATGTTCTATCGTGTTTCCGGCACCTTCCGTGCTACCGATCCCACCATTACAAAGCGCATGATCCGCATCAATCCCATGCGCAGCGGCGATGATACCGTAATTCGTATTCTGAAGGAGTCCATGGAAAGGGTGGTTTCATGTTCTTAAACAAACTTCAAAGCGATAATCCCCGGCTTTTGGAAGCGGTAGTTTCTCTGCATCAGCAGCAGAAGCTTTTGCCTGACTCCTATGTGGTTGATTTGGAGCAATTCAGAGCCAATGCTTCGGCGATTGTCCGCGCTGCCAATGAAAAGGGAATCCGCCTCTATTTCATGCTGAAGCAGATCGGCCGGAACCCTGTGCTGGCACAGGAACTGATGAAGCTGGGATATGCAGGCGCTGTAGTTGTGGACTTCAAGGAAGCACAGGTCATGATGCGTCATAATATTCCCATCGGCAATGTGGGACATCTGGTCCAGATTCCCGAGGGGATGGTTCGGCAGATCGTGGCATATGGCCCGGAGGTCATTACGGTCTACACTGCCGAAAAGGTCCGCTCCATCAGCCGTGCTGCTGCGGAACTGGGCAAAGTACAGAAGATCCTGATTCGGGTCTTTGACGAAGGTGACATGATTTACTCCGGTCAGACTGCCGGAATCTCTGTGAAGGATTTGCCCGATTTTATTCAGGAAATCAAAACTTTAGAGGGTATTCAGGTGGCAGGTGTCACTTCTTTCCCCTGTTTTCTGTATAATGAAGAGCAGGACGATATCCTTCCTACAGCCAATCTGCAGACGGTCCTGAAGGCTGTGCAGATTCTCAGGGACAACGGTATTGAGCCGGAAATCATCAACACTCCCTCAGCCACCTGCGTTCGCACGCTGGAGCTGATGGAAAAATACGGATGCAACTGCGGTGAGCCCGGTCACGGTCTTACCGGAACCACTCCGGCCCATGTGAACCATGATATGCCGGAAAAAAGCTGCATTGCCTATGTCAGTGAAGTTTCTCATAATTTCGACGGGCTGGGTTATTGCTACGGTGGAGGATTCTACCGCCGCAGCCATGTGGAACATGCACTGGTTGGCAGTGATGCTTCTGCACTGCGTGCCATGAAGGTGATTCCTCCCAGCGTGGAGAGCATTGATTATCATTTCGGTCTGAGTCAGCCCTGCGCCGTGGGCGAAACCGTAGTCATGGCGTTCCGCTTCCAGATATTTGTAACTCGTAGTGACTTAGTGCTGGTTGAAGGCGTTGCCCAGGGCCGGCCGGAGATTGTAGGCGTATATGACAGCCTGGGGAGTAAGAAATGAAAAGATTTGTTGTAATTGTTTTGGATGGTTTTGGCATGGGCGCTATGGCCGATGCCAAGGTGGCACGACCCGGTGACGAAGTGGCAAGCACATTGGGAAGTATCCTCAAGGATTATCCCGACAGCAGCTTTCCTACACTGGAGAAGCTGGGCCTGATGAATGCTTTTGGCAAGGAAAGCAGCAAAATGAAGTTCTCTCCCACTGCCAATGCAGGCCGTTCTGAGCTGATGCATTGGGGCGCGGACACTTTTATGGGGCACCAGGAAATCATGGGTACATTGCCCAAGCGTCCTGTGGTCCAGCCGTTCCAGGAAAAGGTGGATGCCATTAAGGCACATCTGGAAGAGAACGGCCACAAGGTAGAGGTTCGGGAGACCGAAGGACTGCGCTATCTGCTGGTAGATGATTATGTGACCGTAGCGGATAACATCGATGCCGACTTCGGCATGGCATATAACTGCACGGCTCCTCTGGACTATATTTCTTTTGAAAAGGAGTTGGAAATTGGACATCTGGTCCGTGAGATTGCCACCGTGAACCGGGTCATTCCCTTTGGCGGTACCGGCAACACCATCGAAGATGTGCTGGCAGCTGAGGAAACCCGGGAGGGCAAGTTCATCGGCATCCATGCGGTGAAGTCCAAATCCTATGTGCAGGGCTATCACTGCCTGCATTTGGGCTATGGTGTGGACAAGACTGTTCAGGCACCCACCATTCTGACCAATGCGGGAATTCCTGTGACCCTCATGGGCAAGGTTGCCGATATTGTGGCCAACGATGGCGGCAAGAGTGTTTCCTGCGTGCCCACCGATGAAGTGCTGGACATGACCATTCAGGAAATTCGGGATATGGATCAAGGATTTATCTGCACCAATGTTCAGGAAACAGATCTGGCCGGACACAGCCAGGATTCCAACTGGTATCAGAAACTGCTGCATACCGCCGACGAAAAAATCAGCCAGATGTTGCCCCTTCTGGATGAAGATGATATCCTGCTTGTCATGGCAGACCACGGCAACGATCCGGACATCGGTCACAACAAGCACACCCGTGAAAATGTACCGCTGCTGGTATATCGCAAGGGTGTTTCCGGCGTGGATCTGGGTCTGCGCAAGAGCCTGTCCGATGTAGGCGCTACCGTCTGTGACTTCTTTGGTGTCGAAGCACCCCAAAACGGTGAGAGTTTCCTGCCGCTGCTGAAGAAATAACTCTGTTCTCCTTAATTCGTCCACAATTTCAGGAGACCTTGTGGACAAATTTGAAAGCCCTCCACTATGAAGTGGAGGGCTTTTTTCAGATTTCGTAGGTGCCGACAACATCGGCAGGGCCGGACATGAAAATCCGGTCGATTTTATCCTCTGTGCCGGAAATTTCAAATTCCAGAGTGCCGCCGGGATTTTCTACTGCCAGCTTTCCGTGAGGCAACTGCCCGGTCAGCCACAGCACCGCTGCCGTGGAGCCGGAACCGGTGCCACAGGCCAGTGTGAAATCCTCGACACCCCGCTCAAAGGTCAGAATCCGGATGCGGTCTTCGCCCATCCAGTCATAATAGTTCACATTGGCACCCTTGGGGAAGTAAGGGGCAAAACGCTCAGAACGCATCCGCTCCCGGAGTTCGTCGCGCATTTCCCAGGTCAGGCCCTCGTAGTGATACACGCCGTGGGGAACGCCGGGATTGCCCAGCTCCACATAGGCCATGTCGCCGTGGCGGTGCAGATCCACGACACCGGGGTTATTCAGTCTGACCCGGTAGTGATTCTGATCCAGGCGGCTGCTGGTTAGGATGCCGGCATCGGTTTCGATGGTCATCTCTGCTCCGGCAATGCCGTGGTCATAGGCAAACCGGCTGACGCAGCGGCTGCCGTTTCCGCACATTTCTCCCCGGGAGCCGTCAGAATTGTAAAAATGCAGCTTGAAATCTGCCTGATCGGACACATCCACCGCCATAAAGCCGTCGGAATTTGTCCTGGCGCAGAGGGTTTTTGCAAGCTGGGAAAAATCAAAAGAGCCGCCTCGGGCATCGATGACCATAAAGTCATTGCCGGCTCCGCTCATATGCAAACATTCCATGGTGAAATCCTCCTGTATGGTAAAGCATTTGCCCGGTGATGGGCAAGGTTTCTCGTATCAAAAAATCCCACGGGGCTCCGTGGGATTTTTCTGTTATAAACCCAGAATCAGGTTGGCGAACATGAAGTAGACCAGCAGCGACAGCGCATCCACAATGGATGTGATGAAGGGGCTTGCCATGACCGCCGGGTCCAGCTTCAGCGCCTGAGCCGCCATGGGAAGCAGTGCGCCCACCATCTTGGCCAGCAGCACCGTCACAGCCAGTGCGCAGCAGACAACCAGATCCACCCACAGAGTGATGCTGTCATTGCCCAGCATGATCCGGTCGACCAGAATGATCTTCACAAAGCAGAACAGGGACAGAACCAGACCGCACAGCACGGCGGTGCGGATCTCCTTCCACACGACCCGGATGGTATCGGAAAGCTTCAGCTCGTTCAGGCTGAGGGCACGGATGATGGATACGGAAGACTGGCTTCCGCAGTTGCCGCCGGTACCCATCAGCATGGGGATGAAGGCGGTCAGGGCAACCTGAGCAGACAGGGCATCTTCAAAGGAAGTGATGATGAGGCCTGTGAAGGTGGAAGTGATCATGAGCAGCAGAAGCCAGGGGATCCGGTTCTTGAACAGCTCAAACACGGAACTTTTGAGATAGGTCTTTTCCGACGGAGTCATACCGGCCATCAGCTCGATATCCTCGGTAGCCTCATCTTCCATGACATCCATGGCGTCATCGAAGGTGACGATACCAACCATTCGGTTCTCCGCGTCTACCACGGGGATGGCCAGGAAATTGTACTTGCTCAGCATCCTTGCCACTTCTTCCTGGTCGGTGGAGGTGGTGGCATAGATCAGGTTGGTCTCCATGATGTCCGCAATGGGGGTCTCGTCGTCCTCTGCCAGCAGCAGATCCTTGACGGTGACCAGACCGATGAGCTTTCGGTTGTTGTCGGTGACATAACAGGTGTAAATGGTCTCCTTGTCCACGCCCTGGCGGCGAATCCGCAAGATCGCTTCCTCAACGGTCATAACCGGCCGCAGGGAGACATATTCCGTGGTCATAAGGGAGCCTGCGGAGAACTCATCATAGCGCAGGATCTGGTTGATGGAGTTTCGCATTTCGGGGTCCGCCTGCATCAAAATGCGCTTGACCACATTGGCGGGCATTTCCTCTACCAGGTCGGCAGCGTCGTCTACATATAATTCGTCGATAACATCCTTCAGCTCGTTATCGGAAAAGCCGCGGATCAGCAGCTCCTGAGCATCCGGCTCCATTTCGACAAAGGTTTCTGCAGCCAGCTCCTTGGGCAGCAGTCGGAACAGCAGCGGGATCCGCTGCTCCTGCAGGGTATCAAAGATTGCGGCGATATCACTGGGGTTCATAGTGATCAGGATATCCCGCAAGGTTGCGTATTTTTTTCATCCAACAGCGTTGTCAGCGTTTTTTCAACGATTTCAAATCGTTCTGCCATGATGGTAGTTCCTCCAACAAATAATTTTGCAAAGTCTGGAAGTGAACACACCGGGCCGAATATTACAGGAGATCAACCACAGCAGGTGGTTCTTCCCATAATCGACCGGATGTGCTGGTACTACTGCCACTGTCCATGGTTTTCCCTCCTTGTTTGTTAGAATAATCGTATTCATTTTATTCTAATTCTGAGCCTGTGTCAACCTTGACGGCGGCGGATGTTTTATAATAAAATGAAAAGAAACAGTTGAAAACAACACTCAGGAGGAGTTCCCTATGTCTATCCGAATCGCCCGGGAAGCGGATATTCCCGAAATATTAAAAATTTATGCACCGTATGTGGAAAACACCACATATTCTTTTGAATATCATGTGCCGACCCAGGAAGAATTCCTGCAGCGCTTCCGCAGCCATGTGGCCCAGTTCCCGTGGCTGGTGTGGGAGGAAAACGGCAGTATTCTGGGCTACGCCTATGCAGGTGCCCCCTGGGAGCGCATGGCCTACAGCTGGTGCGCCGAAAGCTCCATCTACCTTGCACCTCAGGCTCAGGGCCGGGGTATCGGCAGGCAGCTGTATCAGGTACTGGAGCAGATCCTCACCCGCCAGGGCTACCGAATCCTCTACGCTCTCGTCACCACGGAGAACCAATCTTCTGTTGCTTTTCACCAGGCACTGGGCTACACATATCGCACGGTGTTTCCCAATTGCGGCTATAAAATGGGCCGCTGGCTGGGGGTAATCTGGCTGGAAAAACAGCTGAATCCGCTGGGAGAACCCGGTGCGCTACCGACAAACTGGATGTCGTGTATAGAGAATTTGATCTAGCTTTTTGCTAAAAATGTGTAAAATTGATGTATTATTCGGTGCTATAAGTCGATTGAATATATATAATGACGAAAACCGACGAACGATTTTAGATAAAATGACCCTTTCGCATTGCACAAAAATATGATATGTTATGCATGGACATATACAACCTGTTTGCACAGTGGGTGTACACATTTGGATACACCGCACTCGATTACGAAAGAGAGGGACCGCCGCCCATGGACGAATTATATCAGAACTTTTTACAAGAGTATCACACAGGTACCAGTACCAGTGCCTATTCTTTTCTGGGATGCCACCGACAGACCCGTGATGGTCACGATGGCTTCATATTTCGAGTCTGGGCACCCAATGCAAAATCTGTCAGTGTGGTAGGAGATTTTAATTTCTGGAATGGCGCGGATCTTCCTATGATGAAGTTTGCCTGCGGTATCTGGGAAGGCTGGTCCAAGTATGCCAAAGAGGGCGATGCCTACAAGTATTTGGTGGAGCATTACGATGGTACTACCATATATAAAGCAGACCCGGTGGGCTTTCGCACCTGCCGTGCCCCGGACACCTCCAGCGTGATCTGTGATCTTTCCGGCTTTACCTGGCATGACCGGACATATTTTGCCCGTCAGGCCAAGCACTCTGCCCTGGACGGCCCCATGAATGTGTATGAACTGCATCTGGGCTCCTGGCGGCGCAAGAAGGATGGCTCGTTCTACTCTTACGCAGAGCTGGCACCTCAGATCGCCGACTACGCCAAGAACATGGGCTATACGCACGTGGAGCTGATGCCCATGGCAGAATATCCCTACGGCCCCAGCTGGGGCTATCAGGTGACCGGATTTTATGCACCCACATCCCGTTACGGTTCTCCAAAAGAATTTATGACGCTGGTGGACACCTTGCACCGGGCCGGTGTGGGCGTGATCCTGGACTGGGTCCCAGGCTGTTTCCCAAAGGATGAGTATGGCCTTTACGAGTTTGACGGAACCTGCACCTACGAGCTGGCAGACCCCGAAATGAATGAGCATCCTGAATGGGGTACCCGTATTTTTGACTATGGTCGGCCTGAGGTAAAGAGCTTCCTGATTTCCAATGCCATCTTCTGGCTGAAGGAATACCATATCGACGGCATTCGGGTGGATGCAGTCAGTTCTATGCTGTATCTGGATTACAGCCGTCCCAACTACAAGCCCAACCGCTACGGCGGCCGGGAAAATCTGGAGGCCATCGCCTTTCTGCAGCAGCTGAACAAAGCCTGCTTTGCACTGCGGCCCAGCGTGATCATGGTGGCGGAGGAATCTACCGCCTATCCTCTGGTGACGCAGCCTGACTATGTGGGCGGACTGGGTTTCCTGTTCAAGTGGAACATGGGGTGGATGAACGATACCCTGAGTTATTTCCGCAAGGATCCCCTTGAGCGCAAATACAGCCATGAAAAGCTCACCTTCCCAATGACATATGCATTTTCTGAAAACTACATCCTGCCCCTGAGCCACGATGAGGTGGTTCACGGCAAGTGCTCGCTCATTAATAAAATGCCGGGAGAATATGATTGGAAATTTGCCAATCTTCGGCTGCTTCTGGGTTATCAGATGGCACATCCGGGCAAAAAACTCCTGTTTATGGGCGGAGAATTCGGCCAGTTCATCGAATGGAACTGTGACCAGAGTCTGGACTGGATGCTGCTGGGCTATGACCGGCACCGCCAGATGCAGGCATATACCCGGGATCTGAACCACTTCTATCTGCGCAATGCTCCGCTGTGGAGCGATGACGGCAGCTGGGATGGCTTCTCCTGGATCCAGCCTGATGACAGAGATTACAGCGTTCTGGCCTTCCGGCGCATCGACCGCCAGGGCAGAGAGCTGATTTGTATTCTCAACTTTACACCGGTGGCCCGCCAGGACTACCGCCTGGGCCTGCCGGAGCAGGGAACCTACCGCTGCGTATTTTCTTCCGATGAAGAAAAGTACGGCGGTGTCGGAACCCGGCTGCCTGCAGTCACTGCACAGGAAATTCCCTTTGGGGAATATGCTTACTCCGGAAACTTCCGGCTGGCACCTATGAGTGCAGCGTTCTATGTCCGGGAACACCGGGATTCCAAGGAATCCTGAACCAACAATCTTGATGTGGGAAATGCCCGCTGAATGAAGAGGAAAATGAAAACAACAAACAAAGGAGCTGTGACCATGTACTTCCACAAAAAGCGATGCATAGCAATGCTTCTGGCCGGCGGCCAGGGCAGCAGACTGAAGGTCCTTACAGAGAAAACTGCAAAACCTGCGGTACCCTTTGGTGGCAAATATCGCATTATCGACTTCCCCCTAAGCAACTGTGTCAATTCCGGCATCGATACGGTCGGTATCCTGACCCAGTATCAGCCGCTGGAGCTGAATGAATATATTGGCAACGGCCAGCCCTGGGGCCTGAACAAGACCCATAGCTGCGCACAGATCCTGCCCCCCTACGAGCGTCACGACAAGAAAAACGGCTGGTACAAGGGCACTGCAAACGCCATTTACCAGAATATCGACTTTGTAGATCGGTTTGACCCGGATTATGTGGTGGTACTGTCCGGTGACCATATTTATAAGATGGATTATGCAGCAATGATTGCATACCACGAAAAGCATCAGGCTTCCTGCACCATCGCTGTGCGTGATGTGCCTCTGGAGGAGGCTTCCCGCTTCGGCATCCTGAACACCAATCCCGACAACTCCATCTATGAGTTTGAAGAGAAGCCCGCAAAGCCCAAGTCCACCAATGCGTCTATGGGCATCTATGTGTTCAACTGGAAGGTTTTGAGAGAGGCTCTGATCAGCGACGAGGAAGACCCCAATTCTTCCAACGACTTCGGCAAGAACATCATCCCCAAGCTGCTGGCTGACGGTCATAAGCTCATGGCCTACACCTTCAACGGCTACTGGAAGGATGTCGGAACCATCGCTTCTTTGTGGGAAGCAAACATGGAACTGCTGGGCAAGGATCCCGAATTCAACATCCGTGAGGATGAGAAGTTCAAGATTTATGCCCGTAACAGCGCATTGCCCTCTTCTTACATCGACGAAAACGCCAAGACCGTTAACTGCTTCATCGCAGAAGGCTCCGAGGTCTACGGTACCGTTCGTCATTCCATCATCTCCGTGGGCTGCTCCGTTGGTCAGGGCGCTCTGGTAGAGGATTCCGTTATCATGCCCGGCGTTTCCATCGCTCCCGGAGCGGTGATCCGCCATGCCATCATCGGCGAGGGCACCCAGATTGGCCGTGGAGCCGTTGTAGGTGGCACATTTGCACCGACTGAAAAGAAGAAGATCAGTGTCACTCACAAAAACGCCGTGGTTGCAGCGGGCTCTGTGCTCCTGCCCGGCGAGATGCTCTAAGGAGGTAGGCAGATATGACCATTCAGGGTATTATTTTTGCAAATATCTATGACAGCTCCCTCGGTGAGCTGACCAACAAGCGCACAATGGCCAGCCTTCCCTACGGCGGCCGCTATCGTCAGATCGACTTCACGCTGTCGAATATGTCCAATGCCAACATTCGCCGCATCGGCATCATTTCCCGGTACAACTATCAGTCCCTGATGGCGCACATCGGTTCCGGCGAAGAGTGGGATCTGGAGCTGCAGGACGGCGGACTTGAGTATCTGACCCCCTATGCAGCCAGCGCTGATTCCGGATACCGCGGCAAGCTGGAGGCGCTGCACGCTGCAAGAGACTACATGGAAAAGAGCCCGGATGACAGCTATGTGATCCTGTCCGATTCCGGTGTTCTGTGCAATATCGACCTGCGTAAGGTGGTCGAGGCACACATCACCAGCGGCAAGGATCTGACCATCGTTGCCAAAGACGGTGTTGCCAATGGCCGCAAGCAGCTGGATCTGGCGCTGGAGCTGAATGAAAAGGGCGACATCGTGGACATGGCAGTGGACTATGTGGCATCGGAAGGCTACCTTGCATCCATGGGCATCTTTGTGATCGAAAAGAAGCTGCTGATGGAGCTGGTGGAAAACCGGGTTGCCCGCAACTGCTATCGCTTTGAGCGGGATCTGATCCTGCCCCTGTGGCAGCAGAAGAAACTCAGCGTCAATGTTTTCAACTTTGACGGTGTGACCCTTTTCACCGAATCCTCCGAGGAGTACTACATCTCCAATTTGGCACTGCTGGACAAGGATGTGCGTGACGGCCTGTTCCGTGACCGCCCCATCTACACCAAGGTTCGTGACCGTGTTCCCACCTACTACGGCGAAAATACCCATATTGACAACTGCATCGTGGCAGACGGCTGCGTGCTGGAGGGCAATGCCAAGCATTCTATCCTGTTCCGTCAGGTGACGCTGAATGCAGGCGCTACCGTGGAAAACTGCCTGATTATGAATGACGCAGTCATCGGCGAAAATGCGGAACTCAAGTGCGTGATTCTGGATAAGGATGTCACGGTCCGTCCCGGTGCCAAGCTGATCGGCACGATTAAAAATCCCATCATCATTAAAAGAGGCGAGACTGTATGAAAATTGCCATCTTAGCGTCAGAAGGCGCACCGTATGTCAAATCCGGTGGCCTGGGCGATGTAATGGAAGCGTTGCCTGCGGCTCTGTCCAGAATTGAAGGCAACGAAGTATTCCTGATGCTGCCCTACTACAAGAAAATCAAGGAAAATCCCAAATACAGCGTGGAACTGGTCGCGCAGCTTCAGGTGGAGCTGGGCTGGCGGAAGCAGTATGCAGGCATTATGCGCCTGACCAACCGTGACGATGCTGTGACCGTATATTTCATCGACAGCGAGTATTACTTCGGTGCGCGTGAAGGCGCGATTTACGGCGAAGGAGACGACGGTGAGCGGTTTGCGTTCTTCTCCAAGGCTTGTCTGGACGGCATGGTTGCCATGGGCCTGATTCCTGATGTGATCCAGTGCAACGACTGGCAGTGCGGTATGGTTCCCACCTACCTCAAGGCCATGTACCGTCCTATGTTCCCGGATACCAAGTGTATGTACACCATCCACAACATCGAATATCAGGGCTGGGCGGATGCACATTTCTTTGACGATGTGCTGCAGCTGCCCTGGGAGTATCGCAGCTGTCTGGACATGAACGGCGCTGTGAATGTGATGAAGGCCGCCATCGAGACCTGCGACATGGTCACCACCGTTTCCGAGTCCTACGCACGGGAGCTGATGTACCCGTACTATGCCCATGGCCTGGACAGCGTGATCGCCGGAAATGCATGGAAGCTCACCGGTATCACCAACGGCATCGATGTGAACACCTTCAACCCGGAGACAGATCCTGCGCTGCCGGCACACTATAATGCCGAAACCTTCCGCAAGGGCAAGGCAGAGTGCAAGGCTGCGCTGCAGAAAGAACTGGGTCTTCCGGTACGGCCGGATGTTCCCCTGATGGTCATGGTCACAAGACTGGCCGGACACAAGGGTCTGGATCTGCTGTGCTATATCGCAAGAAGACTCCTCAGCGAGGAAAATGTACAGATTGCCATCCTTGGCACCGGCGAAGCTCAGTACGAGAGCTTCTTCCGTGGCCTGGCGGCAGAATACCCCGAGCAGGTCAGCGCCAAGATCACCTTTAATCTGGCACTTGCCTCCCGGATGTATGCCGGCGGCGATATCTATATGATGCCCTCCAAGTCCGAGCCCTGCGGCCTGAGCCAGATGAACGCCATGCACTATGGCACTGTTCCTGTGGTTCACGCTACCGGCGGCCTGCGGGACACCGTTCCCGGCGTGGATGACCATGGCCTGAACGGTTTGGGCTACAGCTTCCAGAGCTATAACGGCGATGATTTCCTGTGGGCACTGAAGCGCTGCCTGAGCCTGTATGAAAATGACCGCCCTGCATTTGAGAATCTGCAGCACCGTGGTATGACCACCGACTTCAGCTGGAATGTGCCTGCCGGCAAGTACATGGAGCTGTTCCGTTCCATGTGCCAGAAATAATCAAACAGCTACACAAAGGGTCTGGCAACAGACCCTTTGTATGGTCTTTGGGCACAAATTTGATGTACGCTTCAGGAGATAACTATGCGAATTCTGTACGACAGCAAGCTGTTACAGTATAAAGATCCCTTTGGAACGCTGACACCGGGACAGCGCTGCAAACTGAATATCTATATCCCGGCTACCGTGCACACCACCAAGGTCGTGTGCAATGTCCAGTGGCACAACGGTGAAGAATACAGATCGTTCCCTCTGGATTTCCGGATGAAAAACGGACCGTATGAGATTTATTCCGGCGATATCGTGCTGGATGAGCCGGGCCTGTTTTTCTATTATTTCTATATTTCCAAGAAGGACGGCGGCTTCCGCCTGTTCAAGCAGGGTGATGACACCAACATGGAAGCGGGCGATATGTGGCAGATCAGCTGCATTCCCGCTGACTTCAAAACCCCGGACTGGGCAAAGGGTGCCATCATCTACCAGATTTTCCCGGACCGGTTCTGCAAATCCGGCAAGGTGAATCTGGAAGGGAAGCTGCAGCCGTATACCGTCCACCAGAACTGGAATGAGGAAGTGTCCTGGCAGCCCACCGAGGAAGGCATGGTGCTGAACAATGACTTTTACGGGGGCAATTTCCAGGGAATCACCAAGAAAATGGACTATTTAGCGGATCTGGGTGTTGGGATTTTGTATCTGAACCCCATCAGCAAATCCTTCTCCTCCCACCGCTACGATACGGGCGACTATAAGACTCCCGATCCCATGCTGGGCACGGAGGCAGATTTCGCCGCCATGTGCAAAGCTGCCCACGATCGGGGCATGAAGGTGATTCTGGACGGCGTCTACTCCCATACCGGCTCCAACAGCCTGTATTTCAACAAGGAAGGCACCTTCCCCGGTGTCGGCGCCTATCAGTCGGAGCAGTCGCCCTACCATGACTGGTACACCTTCTATGATTTCCCCAACTGCTACCACAGCTGGTGGAATTTTGACACCCTGCCCACCATCCGCAAAATGAACCCCAGCTTCATTGACTATGTCATTGAGGGGAAAGACAGCGTGGTGGAGCACTGGATGAAGCTTGGCGCAGACGGCTTCCGGCTGGATGTGGTGGACGAGCTTCCGGACGAATTTGTCCGCAGGCTGAAAACCAGAATCCGCCAGATCAACCCCGAGGCACTGCTCATCGGCGAGGTGTGGGAGGATGCCTCCAACAAAATTTCCTATGATGTGCGCCGCCGGTATTTTGTGGATGCGGAGCTGGATTCTCCCATGAATTACCCCTTCCGTAATGCAATTATCAACTTTATGCGGAAAATGGACGATGGCCGGGGACTGAAGGACACGGTCATGGCAATCGTGGAGAATTACCCGCCCCAGGTCATGGCCTGCACCATGAATCTGCTGGGCACCCACGATACCCCCAGAATCCTGACCGCACTGATGGACAGCTTTGACGGAGACCGGGCGGCAAAGGCTCAGCGCCATCTGACCAGAAGCCAGTGGATCACCGCTCTGGAGCGGCTGCAGGTGGCATCGTTCCTGCAGTTCATGCTGCCGGGTGCGCCCAGCATCTACTATGGCGACGAGGCCGGCATGGAGGGCTACGGCGATCCGTTCTGCCGCAGGACCTTCCCCTGGGGCCATGAAGATCAGCAGCTGCAGGCCCACTATCACCGCCTGGGCAAGCTGCGCAAGAAGTCGGAGGTGCTTCGTCTGGGCGATATCCATTTCTTCCAGTACAGCAACCTGCAGCTGGGCTTTACCCGCAGCTATCAGGGAAAGACTTTGAGAATTTATATTAACCGCAGCTCTGACAACTGGGAAATTCCCGCAGGAAAGCTCCTGCTGGGACACAATCTGCTGGAGGTAGGCTCTGACGGAATGTGCCTGGGGCATATGGGATACTGCGTGGTGGAGGAATGATGGAAGAAAAATATGTGACCGGCTATTGTCGGCAGATGGATTCCAGCCGTATGGTGGAGGTCATCGTGGAGCATGGTCAGGTGACCGAGGTTGATTGCAGCTATGGAAACTGCACCTTTCAGGGGAACTGCGCCGTGGCAAAAGCCATCGATGAACTGAATCAGAAGTAGAAAGATCGCTGCTCCTTTGGGAACTGAGACAGGAGCTGAGCAGCATGGTACGGTGCAAAACAGAGCTGAATGCTGAAGATGGCATCCATATTCAGAATCATTTGGGTGAAAGCAGGAACCATTGGAGTGCATTCAAGGCGTATGGAACGACGGGGGAATACCTCTATATCAAAAGAGGGGATAACCGAGTCGTTATGGTGAATCAAAACCACCTTTCTCAGGAAGAATTGCAGGAATTACGGCAATTGCTGGAGAAAAATGTAGCATTTGAAAAGTAAGGTTTTCTGCATTCTGCTTTGCGAGAAAACTCGTGGATTCCACAAAAAACGACCGGAGCGTAACGAAATTCGATACGCTCCGGTCTGCTTTTGCACATGATTTCCGGTCATGCGCAGCTTTGAAAAAATCAGTACCACATATTTTGATTTTATCATATACAGAAACCGGGTTCAGCGGTTTCCCAAGGAGAACAAGTTGAATTTACAGGCTTGCCAGGTATTCCTCTGCCTGATGGACTGCCACGGCACCGTCTGCCACGGCGGTTACCACCTGCCGAACCTGCTTGGTGCGCACATCGCCGATGGCATACACACCGGGAATGCTGGTCTGGGTGGATTCTCCTGCCACGATGTAGCCGGAACGATCCAGCTCCAGCTGATCTTTTACAAGGTCAGTAGCGGGCTTTCTGCCGATGCTGACGAACAGTCCGTCGGTTTCCACGACAGTCTCTTCTCCGGTGTTTACATCCTTCAGCTTCACGGCCTTCAGTTTTTCGTCAGCCAGCAGCTCGGCAACGGCGCTGTTCCAGTGGAATTCCACATTTTCCGCCTCCATCAGAGGCTTGTGGTAGATCTTGGTGGCACGCAGGGTGTCTCTGCGGTGAACCAGAATGACCTTCTTTGCAACTCTGGACAGCAGCATTGCGTCTGCGGCTGCGGTGTTGCCGCCGCCAACCACTACCACGGTCTTGCCCCGGTAGAACATACCGTCGCAGGCAGCACAGTAGGCGACGCCTCTGCCCACAAGAGCCTGCTCGTTGGGAAGACCCAGCTCCCGGTGATTTGCGCCGGTGGCGATGGCTACAGTGCGGGCGTGGAAGGTGCCCTCGGAGGTCTCGATGACCTTGATTTTCGGCATCAGATCCACCTTGGACACATCTGCCAGGACGGATTTTGCGCCGAAGCGCTCGGCACCGGACTGCATATTCTGGCCCAGAGTAAAGCCGTCAACGCCGTTTTCAAAGCCAGGGTAGTTGTCAATCTGGGCGGTCAGAGCCATCTGGCCACCGGCGGACAGCCGTTCGATGACCAGCGTGTCAAGACCTGCCCGGGCTCCGTAGAGTGCGGCGGTGTAGCCGGCGGGGCCACCGCCGATGATGATCAGATCATAAATGTGATTCATAGTAACCTCCTGGGCTCAGCCCATGTGTTCCTGGATAAATTCTTCGATGCGTGCCTTGGATTCGGGAGCCACGATGGAGCCCAGCGCCTGACCCTTGTGGTAAAGCACCAGGGTGGGGATCACTTCAATGCGCTCCTGAGCGGCAAGCTCGGGGTTTTCGTCGATGTTGACCTTTGCCACCTCGATTTTGTCTGCGTACTGCTCGCCGATCTGGTCGTATGCGGCGGAAATGCGGCGGCAGTACAGGCACCAGGGAGCCCAGAAATCTACCAGAACGGGCTTTTCGCCCTCGTTAACGCTTTTATGGAACAGTTCGGAATTCATATTAATAACAGCCATGTTTCATAGCTCCTTTCGGTTTCTTAGTGACCTTAGTATACCCCAAGCGGCGCACTTGTTCTGTGATATTATCACATTTGGAAAAGGCATTGGCTTTTTGGCAGATTCATAGTATAATCACCCTGAAAAGCACGGATGGAGGTGAATGCCATACGGACAGTATGGCGGCACAGATGAAAAAATTTTTGCGAACGGTATTGCTGATCCTTTGCATCTGCGTGATGTGTTATTCCGGATTCCAGCTCTATAAGATTTACAGCGGCTACGCTCAGGCGAACAAGACCTATGCCAGCGCCAGCGAAAAGTTTGTCAAACCCAATACTCAGGACCATGCAAAGCCCGACCGGGAAACAAATCCCACCGAGCCAAAGAATGTTGCACCCATTCAGGTGGATTTTGACGCATTGCTCCAGGAAAATGAGGATGTGGTGGGCTGGATCTACTGCCCGGATACTGCGCTGAATTTCCCTATCATCCAGGGCTCGGACAATGATTATTACCTGCGGCGGATGTGGAACGGAGAGTACAACTATTCCGGCTGTATTTTCATGGACTACCGCTGTGACGAGAAATTTGCAGACTACAACAGCATCATCTACGGTCACAACATGAACAACGACGGTATGTTTGCTCTGCTGGAGGATTACCTGGACCAGGAGTATTTTGAAAAGCACCCTGTCATCTATCTGCTGACCCCGGAGGCGGATTACAAAATCGATGTGATGGCCGCCGTCCTGACGGATGCAAACTCCGACCTGTATGATTTCCCCATCTCCAGAAACGGATTCGACGAATTCATGGAAAAAGTCATGGCGCAGTCCGAGCTTTCCGTACAGACAGATCTGCAGAGCGTCGAGCACACCGTCACGCTGTCCACCTGCGCCTATGAATTCCAGGATGCACGGTATCTTGTGGTGGGCTCCCTGAAGCCTTTGGACCGGGTGAAGCAATAATCGACCCACTTTACGCAAAATTTACATAGAATTCATCCTTATTTGATTGTTTTGCAGATTTCCTGCCGATATAATGATCGCGTAATGAAAATGTCTGAATAATTATCAATAGAGAGGATTCTATATGATTCATTTTGAAGAAAAAAAGGGCTTCATCTGTGATATGGATGGAGTCATCTACCATGGAAATAAGATTTTACCCGGTGTCGCGGAGTTTATTGACTGGCTTCACCGTGAAAAGAAGGAATTTCTGTTCCTGACCAATAACAGCGGTTCCACCCCCAAGGAGCTCCAGCAGAAGCTGGCCCGGATGGGTCTGGATGTGCCGGAAAAGCACTTTTATACCAGCGCTCTGGCAACTGCGGCATTCCTGAAGGAGCAGTCTCCCGGGTGCTCGGTGTATGTCATCGGCGAAGCCGGACTGCTCAATGCCCTTTACGATGCGGGAATCACCATGAACGATGTGAACCCGGACTATGTGGTCATCGGCGAGGGCAAGGCGTATTCCCTGGACACCCTGACCAAAGCTACGAATCTGGTGATGCGGGGCGCAAAGCTCATCGGCGCCAACTCTGACCTGTCCGGCCCCATCGAAAACGGCATTGCCCCGGCCTGCCGGGCACTGGTGGCACCCATTGAGATGGCCACCGGAACCCAGGCTTACTTCTGCGGCAAGCCCAACCCTCTGATGATGCGCACGGGACTGCGGCTGCTGGGCTGCCATTCTTCCGAGGCGGTCATGGTGGGCGACCGGATGGATACGGATGTGATTTCCGGCATGGAGAGCGGTATGTCCACCATTCTGGTGCTGTCCGGCGTTTCCTCCCGGGAGACCCTGAGAACCTTTGCCTACCGGCCCAGCATGGTGCTGGACGGCGTGGGCGACATCGTCAAGCAGGCACAGCTGCAAAAGAAAGCCCCTGCTGCAAAGGCATAAGCCGTGAAAAATTGACACAGACAGCCTCTTTTGAGCACAATTGCCCGAAAGAGGCTGCTTTTTTGCGCTGAATAAAGAATTTCGCCGGATTCTGCGGCAGACGGAATCTGCTGTGGGGCTTTGGCTGCTTGTGATACTTTACCAAGATAAAGTGATAAAGCGAAGACGGAATCTGTGTACCCTGCCGAATTTGCCGGATTGGACGAAATAATACTTTACAACTTTAGCGAAGTAAAGTAAAATGAGCATATCAAACATCCCCAACGGACGGGCAGGAAGGATTGGATTTTATGAAAAAGGCATTTGCATTGGTTCTGGCAGGAATGATGATGTGTGCTTGTCTGGCAGGCTGCGGCGAAAAATTTGACTCCGACAAGGCCTATCTTCAGCAGCAGGGCGTTATGAAAGTGGGCATCACAGAGTATGAGCCCATGGATTATAAGAATGAAAACGGCCAGTGGACCGGCTTCGATGCAGAGTTTGCCCGGCTGGTGGGTGAAAAGCTGGGGGTCGAGGTGGAATTTATGATTCTGTCTGACTGGAGCCAGAAATTCTACGAACTGGAAACGAAAAATATTGATGCCATCTGGAACGGCATGAGCATCACGGAGGAAGTTCGGCTGAACACCAGCTGCACAGATCCCTATGTGATCAATGCTCAGGTGCTGGTCATGAAAAAAGATCAGATCGGCAACTATCCCGACACCGACAGCCTGAAGGATCTGAGGTTCGCCGTGGAGAGCGGCAGCGCCGGTGAAGCGGCTCTGATGGAGTTGGGCATCACCGATTACATTGCTTTGCAGGATCAGGCAGGCGCCATGATGGAAGTGGCAGCAGGAACCTCTGATGCCTGCGTCATCGATCTGACCATGGCCAACGCTATGACCGGCGAGGGCAGCAACTATGCAGATCTGGCTTCCGGAATTGCGCTTTCTTCCGAGGAATACGGCATCGGCTTCCGCAAGGATTCCGACCTGACCGAAGAAGTGAACAAGATTATAGATGAACTGCTTGCCGACGGCTCTCTGGCAAAGCTGGCTGAAAAGTACAGCCTGACGCTGGCAGAGTAAAACAGATAATTTTGACAGGAAAAGGGGAACGGACCCATGTTTATGCAAATATCGTGGGAGCTTTTGATTGGCTTCTGGGAGAATCTGAAAATCTTCATTCTGACACTGGCGTTCGCACTTCCTCTGGGATTGGTGGTCTGCGCCGGCTCCATGAGCGGTTTTTCACCCCTGCGGTGGGTGACCCGTGGCTTTGTGTGGGTCATCCGGGGAACACCGCTGATGCTGCAGCTGCTCATCATTTTCTATGGCCCGGGTCTGCTGTTCAGGCTGCCGTCCCTTGGCAGATTCAGCGCAGTCATTCTGGCCTTTGCCATCAACTACGCCTGTTATTTTTCGGAAATCTACCGGGGCGGCATCGAGAGCATCCCAAAGGGACAGTTCGAGGCCGGTCAGGTGCTGGGCATGACCAAACAGCAGATTTTTTTCAAGGTGGAGCTGCTGCAGCTGGTCAAGCGCATCTTAGCCCCCATGAGCAACGAGATCATCACTCTGGTCAAGGATACCTCCCTTGCACACATCATCGGTGTGTACGAGGTGATCTATGTGGGGCAGGCCTTCACCAAGAAGGGCCTGATCTGGCCGCTGTTTTACACCGGTGCATTTTATCTGGTGTTCAGCGGACTGCTGACACTGCTGTTTGGGTATTTCGAGAAGAAACTGAGCTATTTTAGAGGGTAAGCGTATGCAGGTTTTACAGGTGAACAATTTAAGCAAAAGCTATGGAAAAACCCAGGTGCTGAAGGATGTTTCCTTTTCTCTGGAGGCCGGTCAGGTGCTGGCGATCATCGGCTCCTCCGGCGGCGGCAAGTCCACCCTGCTGCGGTGCCTGAACTTTCTGGAAACTCCCAATGCCGGGGAAATTCTGGTAAACGGCAAGCCTCTCACCGGGGGCACAGAGGAACAGATTCGGCAGAACCGGCTGCATTTCGGTCTGGTGTTTCAGAATTTCAACCTGTTTCCCCAGTACACGGTTTTGCAGAATATCACGCTGGCCCCTGCACTTTTGAAGCAGGGCAGTGCAGAGCAGATTCAGCAGAAGGCTCAGAATCTGCTTTCTCAGGTGGGACTTTCCCACAAGGCTGATGCCTATCCCTACCAGCTTTCCGGCGGTCAGCAGCAGCGGGTGGCCATTGCCCGGGCGCTGGCGCTGAATCCGGAAATCCTGTGCTTTGACGAGCCGACCTCGGCTCTGGACCCGGAGCTGACGGGAGAAGTGCTGCGGGTGATTCAGAATCTGAAAAACGAAAAAAACACCATGATCGTGGTCACGCACGAAATGGAATTTGCAAAACAGGTGGCAGATGTGGTAATGTATATGGCGGACGGTTTGATCGAGGAGATGGGCACGCCCGAGCAGGTGTTCGAGCATCCCCAAAGCGAGAAAACCAGAGCCTTTATCCAAGGCGCACAGAAATTCTGAGGAACAGGAGAATCACAATATGTGTCAGATTTCCAAGCAGGAGAAGCTGGACGCTTTGTTTCAGCTGCTTGCCAGTATTGATAATGCAGATGATTGCCGGGCACTGTTTGACGACCTTTGCACCGTGAAAGAAGTGGAGAACATGGCCGAGCGTGTGTTTGCTGCCAAGCTCCTGATGGAGGGTAAGACCTATAATCAGATCATTGCCCAGTCGGATATTTCCTCTGCCACACTCAGCCGGGTGTCCCGGTGTGTCCAGTATGGCAACGGATATTCAAAGCTGCTGAAAAAGGAGTAAAGGGCAAAGATCACGAGATACTTCCTAGCAAAAAGAGGAAACACCGAACCGGTGTTTCCTCTTTTTGCTTTATGTTTCAGGTAAAATCAGTTGGATGAAAGACAGTAGCGCTCAATGGCGTGGGCTGCGCCGTCTTCGTTGTTGCGGTCGGTGATCACATCGGCGTGCTCTTTCACAAAGTCCGGGGCATTTCCCATGGCGACGCTCAGTCCTGCCAGCTGCAGCATGGAGATGTCGTTGCCACTGTCACCCATAGCCATCACACACTCCGTGGGTACACCCAGGATGCTGCACAGCTTACCCAGAGCATTGCCCTTGGTAGCATCGATGTTGGAAATCTCCAGCGTATTTTCTGACGACCAGACAGCGGATACATTTATCCCCTGCAGACGCTGTTCCAGTGTGGTTCGCAGTTCGGCAGGCACACACTGAATGTTCACCTTTTCAATGGGCAGGTCCTTGCTGGTGCACATATGGTCCAGGGACTGTTCAATGATGCCGTACTCCGGCAGTATGGTATTGACATGGAATGCGATGGTGGGGTCCAGTCGCTGGGCTTCTACAGATTCCTGTGTCAGATGCAGGCGGCTGTTGGCAGAAAACTCAATGGGAAGGTTATATTCTCTGGAAAGCGCCAGCAGCGCCTTCAGCGTGTCGTCACTCAGAGTGAGGCTGTGAAGGATTTCACCGGTTTGTGCATTGCGGATCTGTCCGCCGTTGCACAGAATTGCGTAATTTTCCCAGACAGGATGCTCCTTGAGAATCGGCGGCAGCATTCCAAACTGCCGGCCGGTCACCGGCACGATCATGATGCCTTTTTGATGGGCTTTTTCCAGTGCAGATATGAGTGCGGGAGAAAAAGAGCAATGGTCGGGCAACAGGGTTGTCCCGTCTAAGTCCATGGCGATCAGCTTAATTTCCATATAGATCCTTTCTTCAGGGACGCACAAGCATGAATTTCTGACCGCCGCGAATGCGGTCCATCAGCAGCCATGCATTTTGCGGCACATTGCCTATGACATTAACCCGATGGTCTGCTTTCAGCGGAGCACGGATCATCTGGATTTCACCGGTATAGCGTCCGTATTCGATGTTGTCAATGGTAATTGCCCCCCGATCTCTTTGGATGCAGTTTCCCGGCTCGACAGGTTTTCCGATGCAGGAGTACATCCGGGACTCGGTAAAGCGAACCAGCCATTTTGGGGAATCCACACGGCAGGTGAATACCTGATCGTAAAGGCTCTCGTATTCCGGGTTCAAAACCGCCGGAACAGAGATGATATTTTCTTTGCAGAATTTGGCGATGCGCTGCTGCTCGGTTTCGCTGATTCCGGGGTCTGCAAGGAAGATGTCGTCCATGCCGAAGCGCAGCGCCAGATCTACGAATGCGGCACTGGGCAGGGCATCCCGGTGCTCCTCCAGAGTGGGCAGACCCTCAAAAATCGGGCCTCGCTTGCGGGTGTCGCCGGGGATGAAGGAGAGCACCTTCAGTCCGGCGGATTGCAGCATTTTTGTGGTGTCCAGCAGCAGTTCTTCGTCCAGACCTGTTTCCGGCCGGGGATAGAAATTGTGCAGGGCAAATACCTGACTGCCCTTGCTGCTGATGGCGAGAGCATCGTCATACGATGTGGTGGAAGCGTTCAGAACAATTGGCATTTTTGCAGCCATGGCCTCGATTTCCTCCCGGGAGAACCCATAGTCGATTCGCAGTGCCCAGACGCGAAGACGAAGGGCGAGCCGGATCAGATCCGGCTCGCCAAATTGAGAGGAGGTCTTTGTTGACACATCAGCGATGATTCGGAAGCTGTGATCTGCCAGCCGATGACAGATCTCTTCTGCGCGGCGGCAGTAGTCCGGATCAAATTCTTCGCTGATGTGCAACGAGAGGAAAACCGGGGCTTCAGTACCCGACCAGTTACGCAGTGTGGGCCACTGCTCTTCGAAAGTGGACAGGTACACAGAGAAACCCAGAGAATTAAGCATTGGCAACGTCCTTATCCCGGATGCCGAACCAGGTGATGATGAAGCCCATGACATAGGCAATGATCAGACCCAGCACGAAGTAGAGCATCATAGCGGGGGTCTTCATCAGAGGAGTGGCAACCAGACCGGAGGGGCCCCAGGCGATGGCCTGAACACCCATCAGCATGCAGAATGCACCGCCGAAGCCAGCGCCCAGACCTGCAGTGATGAAGGGCTTGCCCATGGGAAGTGTAACGCCGTAGATCAGAGGCTCGCCGACACCCAGAATACCAGCGGGCAGAGCGCCCAGGATGGTCTGCTGCATGTGCAGGTTCTTGACCTTGCGGGACTTAACATAGATTGCCAGAGCTGCGCCGACCTGGCCTGCGCCAGCCATAGCCAGGCAGGGGAACAGGGAAACGCCGCCCATCTGCTCCAGCTGTACGGAGTAAATGGGAATCAGACCATGGTGCAGACCCAGCAGAACCATGGGCAGGAACACAGCGGACATAACAAAACCGGAGATGATGCTGATGACGGGATTGGTGGAAGCAACCAGCAGGTTCAGAACAAACACCAGGCCGTCGGAGATGTAGCCGGTAACGGGCATCAGAACGAAAATGTAGATGACACCGGTGACCAGAATGGAGATCAGAGGAGTTACGATCAGATCCAGAACATCGGGAACATGCTTGCGGACCCACTTTTCAACCTTGGACAGCAGGTAAACGCCGACGATAACGCCGATGATGCCGCCCTTGCCGGTGGTCAGGATGGATTCCAGGGGGACTTCTGCATTATACAGGCCCAAAGCGGTGGAAATTGCAACCAGGTTGCTGCCGATGGAAGCAGCACCGATCATACCGCCCAGAGCGGGAGTAGCGCCGAAGACTTCAGCGGCACGGATACCGGTGTAGATGGCGAAATAGCCCAGGAATGCACCGCCGAACAGGGAGAACAGGTTCTGCAGAATGAACCAGAAGCCGGCTCCGGAGGCAATGCCTGCAGCACACATGGGGATCTGACCCATCAGGGAGGCGAAACCGTTAAACAGGCCGCCTGCGATAACTGCGGGGATCAGAGGAGTAAAGATGTTAGCGATCAGGCGCAGGCCGTCTTTCAGCTTGCTCTGCTTCTGACCGGCCTTGACAGCGGCCTTGTTCTCTTCCCAGCTCTTGTCTGTGGAAGTACCGCTGGCGGACAGACCTGCATCGACCTTGAACAGGTCAGTGACCTTCTTGGCCTTGCCGGGTCCCAGGATGATCTGCATGGTGGAGTCTTCGACTACACCCAGAACACCTTCGGTATTCTTCAGTGCTGCAATATCGACCTTGCCGCTGTCTTTCAGTGTGACACGCAGGCGGGTCATGCAGTTGGTTGCGCTGGCGACATTTTCTTTACCGCCGACCAGCTTCAGGATTGTGAGAGAAAGTTCCTGATTTGTCATGATAGGCACCTCTTCTTAAAAATTTTTTGGGTCTCCGAACCGCCGGAGACTACAAAACAGCAACCGTGCTGTTGATGTACGAAATTTACTGGATCGCTTCGCGGACATGGCCCTTGGCCTTTGCCAGACGGGCAGTAGCCTCCTGAACATCGCAGCCTGCAAGGATCATGGTGATGGCGGTCTTTGCAGAACCGTCTGCCTCTTCGATCTTCTGCTTGGCGACCTCCCGGTCTACGCCGGTGGCTTCCATGACAATGTTCTGCGCACGCACATGGAGCTTTTCGTTGGTCTGCATCACATCCACCATCAGATTCTGATAAGCCTTTCCGGTGGAAACCATGGTGGCGGTGGAGATCATGTTGAGGATCAGCTTCTGGCAGGTTCCGGCCTTCAGACGGGTGGAGCCGGTGAGCACTTCAGGTCCGGGAACCACTTCAATGGCAAGCTCGGCAGCTTCGCCAATGGCACTGCCCGGGTTGCAGGAGATGGCGACCGTGTGGCAGCCCACTTCCTGAGCATAGGAAAGACCGCCCAGAACATAGGGGGTGCGGCCGGAGGCGGCAATACCGATGACGATATCACGCTTTTCCAGGTGAATATTTTTAAGATCATCCTGTCCCAGCTGGCGGCTGTCTTCTGCACCTTCCACAGCTTTGACGAAAGCTTTTTCACCACCGGCGATCAGTCCGACCACCACTTCCGGTGCAACGCCGAAGGTAGGAGGGCATTCGACTGCGTCCAGAACGCCTAAGCGACCACTGGTTCCGGCACCCATGTAGATGATGCGGCCACCGGCTTCGATGGACTCGATGGCCCAGCGGACGCACTGTGCGATATTGGGAAGTGCGGGCTTGATGGCTTCCGGGACTTTTGCATCCTCCTGGTTCATGACGGTGACCAGTTCCAGGGGTGTCATGGTGTCCAGGTTCATAGTGTTTTTATTTCTGGTTTCAGTTGACATATTTTTTAGACTGAGACTCATAAGAAAGCTCCTCTCCGGCGCATTTTTTTACGGGCGAATTTCGTGCCGTTGTCTGCAAATATCATAGAGCCGATTGTATTTTATGTCAACAAAATACAAATATTAAGAAACATTGTTTCAGGAATTAGATTTAATTCAAAGCTTTTGGATGAAATGATGAAACATGAATAAAACAAAAAGAAATTAGATGGTAAATTTGCACAAAACAGGATAGAGAATTTTGGGCGTATAGCCAATGGCTCAGTGGGGCAAAACAGGATAGAATAGGGGCTATATTCCATGAGAGGCGGTATCTACTATGGCAAGTGCCCTGCTGAAGCTGCGTGAGGCTTCCAAGGCTTTCAGTCCTACAGAAAAAGAAATTGCACAGCACATTCTGGATAATCCCAAAATTGTGGAGGAGCTCAGCGTGCATGAACTGGCAAAGCAGACCTTTGCATCTCCGTCCACCATCGTCAGAATGTGTAATCATACCGGATATTCCGGCTATAAGGAGTTTCGCAAGGCAGTCATTCATGAACTGATTTTGCGGGAACAGAACAAGAAAGAAGAACAGAAACAGCTCCAGCGTTCGGACACGCTGGAGGATATCATCGATAAAATTACCTATAAGAACATCATGTCCCTGGAAGACACCAAAAATCTGATCGACCGGGATGTGCTGAAGCAGTGCCTGCACATGATCGATCAGGCAAGATTCGTCTACCTGTTTGGCATGGGCGCATCGCTGTGTGCGGCGAAGGATGCTTATCTGAAGTTTTTGCGGATGAACAAGCCCTGTATGGTCAACGAAGACTGGCATTCCCAGCTGCTTCAGGCCAGAAACGCCACCAAAGACGATCTGGGCATCGTATTTTCCTATTCCGGAAACACCGTTGAAGTCATCGAGTGCATGAAGGCGCTGAAACTCAACAAGACTCCCATCATTGCCATCACCCGGTGCGTGGCGTCGCCTGTGTCGGAAATGGCAGATCAGAAACTTTATACCACTGCCAACGAATCCCTTTTCCGCAGCGGCGCCATGTCTTCCCGAATTTCTCAGCTGAATATCATCGATATTCTCTATGCAGCACTGGCAAACGAAGAATACGACAAATCCATGGATCAGCTGTCTAAGACCCACATCCACAAGCCCGACGAAGGTGACGAAAAGGAAAATTCGTGAGGGATTTTCCAAGAAAACAAGAAGCGCTGAGCCATCGGCTCAGCGCTTTTATACATGGGAAATGGTATTTTATTCGTATGCAATGGTCTGGCGCAGCAGCTCGTGGACAAGCGTATTGGCTGCGATGATGCTTCCCGGCTGAGTGATTCATGAGGGTTTGTCGCCTGCGCCCAGAAATCCGGCAGTAAATTCATTGCTATTTTATAGCCCGCAGGGAGGAAACTGTGCTATAATAGGAATCCAATTGATGAAAACTGGAATTTTGCAGCGAGTGAGGGAATCTGTTATGTCAGAAAACAGGATCAGACTGGTGGCGCTGAATGAGGATCTCCGGGAGGAGTATCTGGCGCTGAAAGTCTATGACGATCAGGATACATTTGTCGAATCGCCGGAGGAATCTCTGAAGGATCAGCAGGCCCGGGCGTGGGACATCGACTGGACCATCGAGTGCATCTATGCAGGCGCTCAGATGATCGGCTATGCAATGCATGGCATGAGCAAGGACGGGAATGTCTGGCTGGACCGATTCATGATCGACAGACATTATCAGGACCGGGGCTACGGCACAGAGGCGCTCACCCAGCTTCTGGACAAGATGAAGGCCACCTACTCAGGCAGAAAGCACATCCTGCTCAGCGTGGAAAAGCACAATGACCGGGTCATCAAAATGTACGAAAAATTCGGCTTTCAGATGACGGACAAGATGGACGGAATTTACCCTGTGATGGCTTTGGCAAAGGAATAAAAACACCCCCTGTACTGCCGGTACAGGGGGATTTTAGGGTAAAACGGTCATTTTTTGACGGTACAGGGGGTTATCTGCGCTTTGCGTTCAGAGCCTTCACAAGATGCTGGCTGATGCTGTGAACGGCTTTCCCAGACAGAACGGCAAACAGGAAAATGGGAATCGTCACGCACACAAACAGCAGGGGATATTTTGCCGGTGTGTGCCACTGAGGGAACAGATCATACACCCATACATCCAGCAGCCGGGACAGAATGTAGCCTTCAAAGCAGCCGCCGGAGACCCATGCCAGCACCTTTGCAGCCCGTGCGGGGATGGAAAGACGGTACAGTCCGATAAACAGCAGCGTCACCGTGCAGCTGACCCAGATGCCGCCGTAGCCGGAGGAGAGCCCCTTGGAAAAGCCTTCATCGGTCAGCAATACGGATGCAAGGCCCATGCCCATCACCACCACAGCTGCACCCAACAGGCTCAGCGTGTGGGGCCATTTGGGCTGGAGCCGATGGATGACGGCTCCGATCACATAATAAGTGATCGGGTACAGCCCGGTCCAGTAATCCGGAAGCAGATTCAGATCCGTTATGGATGGCAGCGCAGTCAGCAGCACCATGACTCCGGCGATGCCCAGAAGCTGGCGGGGTTCATGGATCTGAGCCAGTGCCAGATTGACAATGGGGCTGATTAGGATGAGGCCAATGTACATCTCGATGTACCAGCTGTAATTGGAAAAAGAAAAATAGTTAGAGATCCATTCCGAAAGCGGCAGCGCCTCCCCCAGCAGGAAATGCCGAATGGGATAGGAAATCAGACAGGTCAGGGTATAGCTGATCAGAATGGGGATCAGCCGCCGGTAATATCCCGAGGTCATGGGCTTTTGGCTCATTAAATAGCCGGTCAGCATCATAAAAATGCCGTTGCAGCTGAAAAACAGCCACCGAAAGCTGTTGGCGACCCAGATGAGTGCGCCTTTCTGGGGCTCGTTATAGAACCCGTTATACAGGAAAAAATGGATTCCCGTGACAAACAGCAGTCCCAGACAGCGCAGCAGGTCGATTCCCGGCAATCTGGTTTGCGAAAGCGGTGTGCTGCTGGGGGCGGCTTTCTGATTTACCTCTGTGGACATGGGTGCACCTCCCGGTCAATGACCTGATGTCTCTTTTACAGGCTTCTTTCGACTTTTGAAGACATTATAGCACACAATGCAGAAAAATTCCGCATCCATTTTTCAGGGGGCAGGTGCCCTCTGATTTCAGAATATATGGCGGCGCAGCGTTCAAATGAGCGGAATTTACTTGACGAAGCGACCGAAAATAGCGATAATATAGGGGTATTGGTGAAAATTCAGACAGAATGCATCGCCTGACACAAAATCGGACAAGGAGGGAACGACATGACAGGTTCTGAGAAAAAGTCGGAACAGGTATACCGGTGGCTGCTTGCATATATCGACGAAAACCGGTTTTCCGGAAACCAGAAGCTGCCGTCGGAAAATGCCCTGTGCCGACGACTGAATATGAGTAGAGAGACCATCCGAAGCGCCATTGATCTGCTGGTGCAGGAGGGAATCGTTTATAAAATCAAGGGCAGCGGAACCTATTTCCACAAGGAAAAGGTGCTGATGCGGGAGATGTCCTCTGAGAATGCCCTCCGGAAAATCGGACTGGTGCTGCAGGGACAGGATACCAGTGCAAATTCCGACCTGATCGAAGGAATTCAGAGCGTTTTTGTGGATGAATCGGTGGATCTTCATGTATTTTTGACAGATAACAAGTTTTCCAATGAGCGCAGGTGCCTGCAGACTGTGGTTCATCAGAATTTTGACGGTTTTATCGTCGACGGCGTTAAGGCCAGCATCATGAGCCCCAATCTGGATTGCTACAAAGAGATTTACAGACGCAGGATCCCGGTTATTTTTTACAACAACTACTACAAGGATCTGCGCTACCCCCATGTCATCATTAACAACACGGAGTGTGCCGACCGGCTCATCGGGAGGCTGATCGATGCAGGTCATCGGCGTCTGGCTGGAATTTTTGTATACGATAACTACCAGAGTGTGGAGAAATTTCAGGGTATGGCGGCGGCAATGCAAAAACGCAATGTGGAGCTGAAAGACCACTACATCAAGTGGTGTATTTCCGATGAAGCCCACAATCAGAGCTACGCGAGATCTATTGAAAAATTCCTGAAGAGCATACCCGAATGTACAGCAATTGTCTGCTGTAACTACATCATTTACCGTCTGGTGCGGCAGGTTCTGGATAAAATGGGCAAAAAAGTACCAGAGGATTATTCTCTGGTGTGCTTTGACTATTCCGGGGATGACTGGGCGAAGGAGGGAATCATCTGCTCGGTGGAGCAGGGCTATGAAATGGGCCGTCAGCTGGCCATTCGCCTCATGAAGATGATTGACAACCACGACTGTGACGACAAAAACTATACCTATGTGTTAAAGCCCATCATACAGGAGGGCAGCTCCATCAGAACAATCGATAAAAAGCCCTGAGCAGTAATGCTCAGGGCTTTTCCAATTCAGATATAGCGGGCAGCTTCCTGCAGTCTGGGCAGGGCATAGGCGAAGAATGCTTTGAACGACGGACAGTAATAGTTTGCGTGCTGTTCGGTCCAATCCCGCTTGCATCCGCCCCGGCACAGATTTCCATAGGGACAGCGCAGACATTCCTCCGGCCTGTGAGCACCCTCGATGATGAAGCGCTGGCTGGCAGCAGAGTTGAGCGCATCGGCTACGGTCGTTGTGTTGATATTGCCCATGTACCACTGGTCCAGAACGAAGAAATCGCAGGGATACAGGCTGCCGTCAGCCTCAACCACCAGATAGTGTCCGCAGGAACCGGAAGCGGCACAGCTGCTGGGATGCATACCTGCCAGAATCCTTATGTAGTCATCAAACAGACGGACGCTGACATATTTTCCGTTTGTCCAGTCCTGATACCAGCAGTCAAACACGCTGCACAGAAATCTGCCGTAAAGGTCCGGAGTCAGGGAGTAGGGAGTGCTTCCCCGTTTGCACTCCAGCGGGTCCAGACAGGCGATAAACTGCAACGGGTGGTTTCCCAGTTCCGTAAGGGATTTCCACACTTTTTGCGCTTTTTTTGCCATTTGACGGGTGACAACGCACAGAATATTCGTTTCCACCTGATATTTTTCCAGCAAGCGCAGTGCCTGACAAGCAGCCTGCCAGGTTCCGTTGCCCGCTGCATCCAGCCGGAATCGGTCGTTGATTTCTGGAGTGCCGTCGATGGACAGACCCACCAGAAAATGGTTATCCCGGAGAAAAACAGCCCATTGCTCGTCCAGATTCATGCCGTTGGTCTGGATTGCATGATCGACGGTAACTCGGGCACGGCCGTATTGCTGCTCCAGCCGGATAAAATTGCGGTAAAAGTCCAGCCCTGCCAAAGTGGGCTCGCCGCCCTGGAACATAAAGTTGATATGACCGCCATCGTCTGTGGCTTCAAAGGCTTTTTGGACGATCTGCGCTGCGGTGCTCTGGCTCATGATGCCCATGCTCTTAACGGTGCGGTTGTCGGATACATCCTCGTAGAAGCAGTATTTGCATCGCATATTACACAGGCTGGATGCCGGCTTGATTAGGAATGTGGTGAATTTCATAAGATCCCTCCATCGTATGTGACTTTTTTATTATACGAACTTCCTGCGATATTTCAAGACCGACGGCAAAATTCTGTTTTGTGTCTGACCCCGGCATTGGGGGATTGGGCATTGTGTAATAAATGGTTCAAACTTATTGTGCAAGTTGCTTAAAATGATATTTTTCAATCATACAGAAATGCAACAATCTGATTATAACCAGACAACTTTCTAAAGAATATTTCATAAGTTGTTGACTGTCTGTGACGAGTGGTGCTATAGTTTAGACAGCTGAAGGAAACCCCTTCAAAAACGGAAAATGAACAACAAAAGGAGAAAAAATCATGAAGCGTATTCTGAGTCTGATCCTCGCAGTTTTGATGATCGTCGGTATGTTTGCCGGCTGCAGCAGCAAGACCGAGAGCTGGAAAGTTACATGTCCCTGGGCACCGTCCGGTGTCGCCGCTATGGTAAGCCAGAAGGCTGCCGCAAAATCCACTGAGCATTCCGACAGCATCACTCTGGTTGCCGAGGCAATCAAGGGCGACGCTGCTACTGTTAACACCTGGGTCGCTGATACCGAAGCCAACGATCCCGAGCTGGTCTTCGTCGGCGAGGGCCTGCTGTCCATCACCAGCATCATCGACCCTGCCAAGATGCAGTTCAGCTATGACGATTTTGTTTTTGTCGAAAACCTGTATTCTTCCATCTTTGTTCTGTCTGCAGATGCAAAGCTGAACATCAAGTCTCTGGCTGATCTGGAAGCCTATGTTGCCAAGGGCGAGGAAATCTCCGTTGCAGTTAACGGTGCTACCAGCTCCGAGGCATTCCTGGCTGCTGCACTGTTCGGCTCCATGGGCGCCGGTGCTCAGCTGAAGCTGACTCCTTACCAGTCCGCAGCAGAGGCTGCTCAGGCTGTTGCCAAGGGCGAGACCAAGTTCGCAGTTTCTCACCAGACCCAGATCCTGGAGACCTACCAGCAGGGCAGCGTTTCCATCGTCTGCGCATTTGACGAGAAGGCAATCGAGGACGGCCCCTTCGCAGGCGTTGAAGGCGTTGGTGAGCACGGCTACCCCTACTTCCGCAATTGCTGCTTCGTCATGGCTCGCAAGGGCACCGATGAGCAGAAGATCACAGAACTGAAGAACCTCTACGACGAGATCCTGAAGGATGAAGAAGTCAGCACCTGGCTCAATGACACCATGCTGCTGGAGGCCGATACCATGAGCACTGAGGATGTGCAGGCGCACATCGAAAATGTCCAGAACATCGTCAATCAGTACAAGGATGTTGTGGTCGGCTGATCGGTAAACACCTGTTGGGAGTAGGGCAGGGAATCTACCCGCCCGCTCCCATTTTTTAAGGATTTATAAGGAGGGTTCACCCAATCATGAAAGATATGATTGAACGCGTCGATACGCGTCTGGACTGCTGGGGAGAAAAGCTCAGCAAAAAGAACATTCGCTATCCTGCCGATCTGGTGACAGGTATCCTGTTTCTGGTAGTGTCGGTTGTGATCCTGATGATCATGCCTCAGCAGGTAGCGATTTCTGAAAAAGATGTGGTAAACGGCAGAGAGTTTCCCAAGCTGCTGATGTATGTGATGATGGCGGCATCTGCCGTGCTGATTCTCAAAGAGGGATACAAGATCGTGACCAAGAAGCCTCTGGAGATGAAGACGCTGAATCTTCTGGTGGAAGTGAAGGCACTGATCATCATGCTGATTCTGCTCGGCACCTATTTCATTGCCAAGGTGACAGATCTGTTTGTAGTGGGCGCAGTTTTCTGCTGCCTGGCATTCCTGGTTTACTTCCGCTGCAGGAAGAAGTCCTATTATGCCATCACCCTGACCCTGGCTGTGGCCATCTGGGCTGCGTTCCGCTTTATTCTGGGCGTTAATTTCTAAGGAGGAGGTTGGAAAATGGATATGCTGCAATTTATCGGACCGGCTTCCGGCCTGCTTTTTACCCTTGAAAATATCATTTGGATCAACCTTGGCGTATTTATTGGCTCGGTATTCGCTGCGATTCCCGGCCTGAGCGTCATTTTGTGCGTGATTTTGTTCCTGCCTGTTACTTATACCATGTCGGCAGTTCCCGGCATGATGTTCCTGCTGGGCATCTACTGTGCCGGCGGCTACGGCGGTTCGGTTTCCGCCATCCTGATCAACACCCCCGGTACACCCCATGCCGCTGCAACCATGATGGACGGACACCCCCTGTCCCAGCAGGGCAGAACCAAGGCGGCTTTGAAAATCGCTCTGTATGCATCTACCTTCGGCGGTATCTTCTCTGCACTGATGCTGCTGTTCCTGGGCCCCCAGGTGGCAAAGATCTCTGCAAAACTGGGCACTGCTGAGTATTTCATGGTCTGCCTGTTCGGCATGACGATTATCGCCGGCGTTTCCGGCAAGAGCATGATCAAGGGCATCATCGCTGCCTGCTTTGGTCTGCTGCTTTCCTGTGTCGGCTCTGACCCCATGACCAGCTATGACCGGTTCACCTTCGGTGTATCCCGGCTGTATCTGGGCCTGGATCTGGCAGTGTGCCTGATTGGTCTGTTTGCACTGGTGGAGATCATCGCCAAGGCTGAGAAGAAGCACAGCGAGCTGAATATGCACGCAAGCAAAATCAGCAAGGATGACGGCAAGATCACCAAGGATGAATACAAGCGCATGGTGCGCCCCGTGGTCCTGTCCTCGCTGATCGGTTCGATGGTTGGTATCGTCCCCGGAACCGGTGCATCCGAAGCCTCCTGGTTCAGCTACAATACCGCTAAAAATATGTCCAAGCATAAGGAAGAGTTCGGCAAGGGCAGCGTGGAAGGCATTGCCGCTGCAGAAGCTGCCAACAACGCAGTTACCGGTGCAACGCTGATTCCTCTGCTGACACTGGGCATTCCCGGTGACGGCGTCGTGGCCATCATGCTCTCTGCACTGATGATCAACGGCCTGAATCCCGGCCTGTCCCTGTTCACCACCGATGGCGATATCATGTATGCCATTATGCTGGGCCTGATCCTTGTGAACATCTTCATGTTCATCCAGGGCAAGTTCCTGACAAGCCTGTTTGCCAAGGTCGTTGCAATCCCCCAGCAGATCCTGACTCCCATCATTGTGATTTTCTGCTTCGCCGGTGCCTACAGTGTCAATAACAACTATTTTGACCTGAGCGTTGCTCTGGTGTTCGGCCTGATGGCATGGCTGATGCGCAAGTTGGAACTGCCTGCAGTCCCTGTGCTGCTGGGTATGGTTCTGGGCAACATGACTGAAACCAATTTCCGCCGTGCTCTGTTGATTTCCAACGGCAGCCCGTCTATTTTCTTCAGCAGTGTGTTCTGCTGGATCTTTATCGGCCTGATCGCAATCGTGGTGTTCAGCATCATCAGATCCAAGATCAAGGAAACAAGAGCAGCCAAGACTGCAACACAGGAGGTTTCATCCAATGGCTAATAACATCATTTTCTACTTCAGCGATCAGCAGCGCTGGGATACCTGCGGCTGCTATGGTCAGCCCCTTGACATCACCCCGAACCTGGACCGCATGGCCGAAGAGGGCGTGGTATTTGACAACGCTTTTTCTCCTCAGCCTGTCTGCGGACCCTGCCGGGCCCTGTTCCAGACCGGTAAATATCCCACCGAAACCGGCTGCTTCCGCAACAACATCATGCTGCCCAGCGGCGTGAAGACCCTGGCAGACTACATCGAGGAAGCCGGTTATGAAACGGCCTATATCGGAAAGTGGCACCTGGCTTCCGACGGTGAGCTGGAGAAAAAACCCACCATCGATCATACCGTTACCGCAGTTCCTCTGGAGCTGCGCGGCGGCTACACCGGATTCTGGCGCACAGCGGATGTGCTGGAATTTACTTCCCACGGCTATGACGGCTATGTGTTCGATGAGAACAATAATCGCATTGATTTTAAGGGCTACCGTGCCGACTGCATCAATGACTTTGCATTGGAGTATCTGGATCAGTACACCGGGGAAAAGCCCTTCTTCATGACCGTATCCCAGATCGAGCCCCATCACCAGAACGACCACAAGCACTATGAAGGACCCGACGGCTCCAAGGAAAAGTATGCAGACTTCGTCCTGCCCGGGGATCTGAAGGCTCTGGGCGGCAATGCAGCAGAGGAGTACCCCGACTATCTGGGTCAGTGTGCAAGCCTGGACGAAAATCTGGGCCGTCTGATTGCAAAGCTGAAGGAAAAAGGTCTGTATGACAACACAGTCATCATCTATGCAGCAGACCACGGTTCCCACTTTAAGACCCGTAATACCGACAGCCACCTCAACGGCTATGACGATTACAAGCGTTCCTGCCACGACGGCTGCCTGCATGTGCCTCTTGTGGTTGCCGGCGGCCCCTTCAAGGGTGGCATCCATATTCAGGATCTGGTCAGCACCGAGAGCCTGCCCAAGACCATTCTGGCTCTGGCCGGTGTGGATGTAGGCGATGCCATGATCGGCGAGAATCTGCTGAATGTGGTGAAGCATACCGATCCTGATCGTCCCAACGAGGTCTTTGCTCAGATTTCCGAGAGCCGTGTGGGCCGGTGCATCCGTACTGCTGAGTTTACATACTCTGTTTATGCACCCGGCATCAACGGCGGCGCCGCAGCAAGCGCTGATACCTATGCAGATGACTTCCTGTATGATATGCGGGTGGACCCCTGGCAGCTGAATAATGTGGTTGCAGATCCTGCCTATGCTCAGGTCAAGGCAGAGCTTCGTGAGCGTCTGCTCAACTGGATTGAAAAGGCAGAGGGCACACGCCCCACAATCTGCGACGAGGCAGAATAACAGAATCTCAGAAAAGCACTGAGCCATTGGCTCAGTGCTTTTTTTGCGCATAAAACAGGCTTTAAGGCCGAGCACGGTCTGGTTCCTTGCCCCGTGATTCAATGTGGTTTTCTTGGGCCACAGAAGCAAAAGCCCAATCCGGCTGCAGCTCGATCCGTGACGAAATCCCGGTGGAGCAGATATCTTCTGAGAACTCAGCATAAAACATTATGTTTAATATGCGCACTTATGGAAGGGGTAAACTCCGCTGCGGGCTGAATTTTGAACGATCTTTGAACAATTTTTGAACATTGCAGATTTTTGAAAACTGCCCATTGACATTTTTAATAAATATGTTAATATCGATACGAATTGATCAATAGGGAAACGAAACAACCTTGTTCGCCCTTGTCGGCGGTATCTCGCCGGAATCATTCGCAAGAATATGTTATTATTTGGAGGATGTTTATTATGGCTAGATTTACTCTGCCCAGAGACCTGTACCACGGCAAGGGTACCCTTGAAATGCTGAAAACCCTGGAAGGCAAGCGCGCAATCATCTGCGTTGGCGGCGGTTCTATGAAGCGCTTCGGCTTCCTGGATCGTGCAGTTTCCTACCTGAAGGAAGCTGGCATGGAAGTTGAGATTTTCGATGGTATCGAATCCGATCCCTCTGTTGAGACCGTTATGCGCGGTGCTGAAGCTATGATCAAGTTCCAGCCCGACTGGATCGTCGCTATGGGCGGCGGCTCCCCCATCGACGCTGCCAAGGCAATGTGGATCAAGTACGAGTATCCCGAGACCACTTTCGAGGATATGTGCAAGGTCTTCGGCCTGCCCAAGCTGCGTAAGAAGGCGCATTTCTGCGCAATTCCCTCCACTTCCGGCACCGCTACTGAAGTGACCGCCTTCTCCATCATCACCGACTACCAGAAGGGTATCAAGTACCCCATCGCTGACTTTGAAATCACCCCCGATGTGGCAATCGTTGACCCCGATCTGGCTGAGACTATGCCCCAGAAGCTGGTTGCTCACACCGGTATGGATGCAATGACCCACGCCATCGAGGCTTATGTTTCCACCGCAAACTCCGCTTTCACCGATCCTCTGGCAATCTTCGCCATCACCATGATCCAGAAGGATCTGGTCGGCTCCTACAACGGCGACATGGACAAGCGTGACAATATGCACAATGCTCAGTGCCTGGCCGGCATGGCTTTCTCCAATGCTCTGCTGGGTATCGTCCACTCCATGGCCCACAAGACCGGTGCCGTATTTGAGGATCAGGGCGCACACATCATCCACGGTGCTGCAAACGCCATGTACCTGCCCAAGGTCATCGCCTTCAACGCCAAGGATCCCGTCGCTGCTGAGCGCTACGCCGAGATTGCTGACTATATGCACCTGGGCGGCAGCACCGCTGCTGAGAAGATCCAGCTGCTGATCGCACATCTGCGTAAGATGAACGACGAGCTGAACATCCCCCACTGCATCAAGCACTACGGCAAGGACGGCCTGCCCGCAGAGGAAGGCTTCGTTCCCGAGCATATCTTCCTGGAGCGCCTGCCTGAGATCGCAAAGAACGCCATTGCCGATGCCTGCACCGGCTCCAATCCCCGCCAGCCCAGCCAGGAGGAGATGGAGAAGCTGCTGAAGTGCTGCTACTACGATACCGAAGTTGATTTTTAATTTTCCCCCCAAAAATATAAAGGAGAAGCGGCTGCTTTTGCAGTCGCTTTTCCGCATTGCCTGATGATGAGGTGACAGAATATGGAAAATCTGCTGGATAACCGGGGCCTGACAGAGGCGCAGGCCATTGAACGCTATCAAAAGAGAAACTACCCCAAGCCCGCACTCACGGCGGATATCGTGATTTTTCGCAAGGAATGTGACACCTACCGTTTGCTCCTTGTCCGTCGGGGAAACCATCCCTTCTGCGGAAAATGGGCGCTGCCCGGAGGCTTTGCCAACGAAAACGAGGCCGTAGAGCACACCGCATCCCGGGAACTGACGGAAGAAACCGGTGTTTCCGGAATCCCGCTGAAGCTGGCAGGTATTTTCAGCAAGCCCGGCCGGGATCCCAGAGGCTGGATCGTCTCCGCTGCATACTGGGCTGTTGTGGATTTCATCCAGCCTATCCGGGCCGGTGACGATGCATCTGATGCCCGGTGGTTCACGCTCCTGCCCGAGCAGGATACCCTGACCCTGGTCAGCGGTGACATTGTCCTGACGCCGGATGATCTGGCATTTGACCACAGCGAGATTCTCGCTGCAGCCATCCGCCAGGCAAATCTCGACCTGCAATAAACCAATAAAAAAGTGGGTATCAGGATGAATTCCTGATGCCCACTTTGGCGTATCACGGGAAAATACAATTATGGAAAAAATATAGGGGCCTGGATTAAATCCTGGATGCCGCATTGATGCACGAGTGGAATAAGCAGAGAGAGGCGGATTGCGGTTACAGAGTTTTCCGTCGATTGTACAATTTTGCGAGGCCGCCTTCGCTGGTTTCACGGAAACGGTGGCTCAGGTTCACGCCAGTCTCATGCATAGCCCGGCAGACCATATCATAGCTGATCGTTCTGGAACCGGTGAGAAAATAGCTGAGATTACAGGCATCCATAGCTCGATTGGCGGCAATGGCATTGCGTTCAATGCAAGGAATCTGCACAAGACCGCAGATGGGGTCACAGGTAAGACCGAGATGGTGCTCCATGGCAACCTCGGCTGCATACTCCACCTGATCGAGATCCTGTCCGTAGAGTTCTGCCAGAGCTGCTGCAGCCATGGAACAGGCGGTTCCGATTTCTGCCTGACAGCCGCACTCAGCGCCGGAGATAGAAGCGTTGCTCTTTGTGAGATTGCCGATGATGCCGGCGGTGGCAAGTCCACGGCAGATTTGCTCATCGGTAAAGCCCTTTGTATCCTGAGCATATTTCAGGACAGCGGGCACGACGCCACAGGCACCACAGGTAGGGGCGGTGACTACAGTGCCGTTGTCTGCATTCTGCTCTGCCACAGCATAGGCATAGGCGGCAATCTTTTGGAATTCTGTGCGGGCAGGGTAAGCGTGGGAATCTTCTTGCTCATAGAGGAACTTTGCTTTTCGCTGAACATTGAGGCCCCCGGGGAGCACACCCTCGGCGCAAAGTCCTTCGTCGATGGCGTTTTTCATAGTGTCCCAGACTTCCATGAGAAAGTCCCAGATTTCCGGTCCTTCGTTGAGTTCTACATATTCAGAAAGTGTGCTGATATGCCGCCACTTGCAGAAAGCAGCGATTTCTGCAAAAGAGTGCTCTACATAAACTTCCAGACCTTCGACATCCTTCTGACCGGCAATGCGGATGTCTCCGCCGCCGACAGACTCCACCCGCAGGGTGTCAAGCTGTTCGCCTTCCCGATAAGAAAAGAAGTCCATGGTGTTGGGATGGCTGTCCGGAAGCTCTTCCTGAGAGAATACGATCTTTGTAGGAATGGGAGAGAGAACCTCCTGCAGCACTCGGTCGGTGCCGTGGCCAACGCCGGTTTTGCTGAGGGAGCCGTAGAGAATCACCAGAAAGCTGTCAGCATCGGGATTGTGGGCCTTGAAAAGCTTTGCTGCCCGCTCCGGTCCCATGGTATGAGAGGAAGAGGGGCCTTTTCCAATTTTATAAATTTCACGGATGGATTTCATAGAAATATCTCCTGACCAGTATCTTATATTTGAGTAAAAACGCCCCAAGATCCGAAATGAACCTGGGGCGTTTTTGGGCCTTTTGTGTTCAAAAAAGAGGAATCAGCGCACAGAATGGCTTTGACCTATGGCTCGAACTCTGTCACGCTGCAAATCTGCAGTCTGGGGAAGGATTACTTTTCCAGAGTGATTTCATCGATGGTTTCAACCAGCAGTTCTGTGCAGGTGCAGTAAAATTCCGGAGAAACATCGTAGTTTGCCTCATGGAAGGTGTAATTGCCCATATCCTCGGGAGGAATACTGCCCAGATACAGATAGGCATTGCGGGGAACGCGGCGGCTATAGTAGGAGAAATCGTCTGTGCCCATTTCAGGCCGCTCCATGTAGGTGACGCCGGTAATGCCTTCTACACGCTTGCTGGCGTTGTCCATTGCCTGAATGAGATCGCTGTCGTTAACGACAGGATCACCCAACATACCCACATCCATTTTGTAAGTACATCCATTCATAGCACACAGGTGTGTTAGGATATCATTCATGCGCTGTACGATCTGCTTGCGGACATTGTCATCAAAGGTACGCATGGAACCACCCATGACGGCCTTATCCTCAATAACATTGGAATGCATACCCTGACCACAGTGCAGGCGTACGATATTCAGCAATGCACGCTGTGCAGGTTCGATGCTTTTTGTGATTATGGTGTTGAAAGCGGTGTAGGCCTGGACAGCTACATTGAGAGGATCGTTGGCCAGATGGGGATAAGCACCATGACCGCCGCGACCGTAGATTTCAATATTGATCGTGTCGTGGGAAGCCAGCATCTCGTCTCGGCAAAGCACCAAGGTGCCCATGGGATACTCAGGATGGGTATGGATACCGAGCATGATGTCAACATCATCGATTTTTCCGCTTTCTGTTACCAGGATTCCGCCTCCGGGAGAGGGACCCTCTTCTGCAGGCTGGAAGACGACCTTCAAGGTTCCGTGAAGCTCTTCCGGATGCTCAGAATAATATCGAGCCATGCCGATACCGACGGTGGTATGGGCATCGTGGCCACAGGCGTGGCACACGCCGGGGATCTGAGAATGATAGGGGACGGTTTTGGTATCCTGCAAGGGCAGGGCATCCATGTCACAGCGAAGTCCAATGACAGGGCCGGGATGTTTGCCGTGGATTACGGCGATCACAGCGGTCTTTGCGAAGTTGTCGATGTATTCGACTCCCATCTTCTGCAGAGCCTCAACAACCTTTCCGGAAGTTCTGATTTCCTCAAAACCCAGTTCAGGGTGCATATGCAAATCGTTTCGGAATGCAATGAGATCTTCGCGGTAGGACTGGATGGCATCGTGACGCGCCTGGTTCATGACTTGACCCATAATATGTTTACCTCCTTGAGTTACTATATATTTGCAAGGATCCGCACAATTAAATATCACTGGATGCGATCCTATACAATACGTTGGAATCAGGATTGCCTGTTAGCGGTATCTGGCAGGAAACGACCTGTGCAGGTGCTCGTGCCGACAGACAATCAGGCTCATGATCAGATGTTTTTCTGAACAAGCCCCGGAATCTTATCTTTCAAAAACCGGGAGAGCTGTTCCAGTTGCTCAGAATCCAGCTGATCTCGGAAAACAAAGATATTTTCGTTTTTTGCGGTGAAAAGAATGGTGAAATGCTGGGTGTTAATTTGACGAATAATGGAATTATAGGGTATGATTGCAGCGGCCTTGGTTCCGACGGCCTCGGTGTAGACGGCATCATCTTCAAATCTGGTAAGATATTCCGGCAGTTCCTTGCCGGTGATTTTGCGCATCCGATTCATCATCCGCCGGGCCTCATTACGGGTTTTGCTGCGGGACAGCGTAAGAAAAAACATGGCAAAAATCAGATATACGCCGGCATTTACCAGTCGATGGGTGGCGGTTGCCTGCGCAGCCAGTAAGAATAGCAGAATAATGGGAGCAGCCTGCATCATTTGATACCATTTTGGCATCATCTTTTTGAAAATATCCTGCAAAGCACTTTCGGTGATCGAACCCTTTGTTTCAAACACAGATATTGCACCTCCTGTTATGCGTTATCCAGCTGACACTGCTCCGGATAACGGCCCTTGGGCCCCTGGAAACCGCCTCCGAATACGCCGCTTCCCAGCGAAAATACGACAAAAGCACTGGGATCGATGCTGTCAACGATTTCACGCAGACGATACAGTTCCGAAGGTTTAACAACAATCATGAGAATATTTTGAGATTCCCGATGATACATTCCCAGACCCTGCTGGAGGGTGACGCCTCGATGGAGACGCTGCTCAACCTCTTGAGCAATTGGCTCGGGAGCATTTTTGGTAATGACATAGCTTACAAATACCTTTTCCTGACCGCGAGTGAAATGGTCTGCGGAGGTTGCTGCTACATAGATGGCAATGATGGAATAAAACGCTGTTTCCAGATTGCGGAAGGTAGCAATGGCGATGGCAACACAGATGATGTTGAAAATCATGATTAAAGTGCCGTGGCTGATATAGGGGAAATGGTGGCGAATCAGCTGTGCGACCAGATCGGTGCCGCCTGCGGAAACTCCTGCTTTCAGCATACACACGGTACCCAGACCGTAGAGCACACCGCCGAAAATTGCAGCCAGAAGCGGATTATCTGTTAAGGTAGGAAGCCAAAGCAGCGCATCTTCAAAAATGGAGAAGAGAATACTCGAAAGGAATGTGCTCAGAGAGAACAGCCATCCTTTCTGAAATCCACCCCAGATAAGAAAAGGAAGTGTCATGAGAAAGGTGAGCAGACCGGGGGTGATGGGGATCACATAGGAAAGGGCAGTGGCTACGCCGCCAAAGCCGCCAGCCGCGATCTGATTATCGATATAGAAGAGTGTGAAACTCAGTGCATACAGCAGATTGGAAAGAATGATAAAGAAAATGGGTCTTGCCTTATGTCGTAACATTGTATATACCTCTGTATAAAATTTGCGAGTGTTGTCTTGCAGTTCTAGGTTTATCATATGTTTTGTGCAAAGTCAACACTTCAAGACCGTTAAAATGCGCTATTTCTATTAAACCTGACAAATGGTGCGATGTTTTAGACAGAATGTAGTAAAAGAAATCCGGTACCCGCTTTAACCTGCGTTTATTCTCGTAAAACGAGAATAAACGCAGATGATTTTCGATTTTGAACAAATTATTTCATATTTCTTTTGCGAGAATTAGGCTCTATAATGAAAACTGCCAGAAGATACAAGGGCAATTTTCAGAGCACTACTTTTTTAATGGAGGGATTTTTATGCAAGGATATGCACATATCGCAAACAGTCCGGCACTATGGCTCATCACCATTGTGGCGGTTGGTATCGTTCTTCTTCAAACGGTCGTTTTCCTGAAGAAGTGCTTTACCACCGGTAAGAAAATCGGAATCTCAGAGGAGCGCTTGAAGACAGCTTTTACTACCGGAGCTATTTCCGCAATCGGCCCGTCTGTGGTCATTGTTATCGGCATGGTTTCTTTGCTGATTGTGGTGGGTGGCCCTACTGCAATGCTCCGGCTGTCCTATGTGGGTAATGTGGCATATGAGCTGCTGGCAGTTGAGTTTGCAGCGGACGCTTACGGCGTGAGTGCTACAGCAGCAGATGTACCTGCAGAGGTATTTTGTGTGGCTTTGTGGGGCATGGCGATCGGCTGTGTGGGCTGGCCTCTGGTTTCCGGTCTGTTTACAGACAAGATGGATAAGCTGACTTCTAAAATTGCTGGTTCTGCAGCAGGAATGGTGCCTGTCATTTCCAGTGCTGCAATGCTCGGTGCCTATGGCTACCTCAATTCCAGCTATGTTGTAAGCCTGGATAAAAACACGGTTGCACTGTTGGTAGGTGCAGGTATTATGGTCGCTGTTACGATGCTTTATCGCAAATTCCATAAGCGTTGGCTCAATGAATGGGGTCTGACTTTTGCGATGATCGGCGGCGTTATCATTGCAGCAATTCTGTAACAGGGAGGATTTTGATTATGGATACGAAAAAAATCTACAAGGAAGAATTTCTGCCTGGTATTATCAAATGGGGTAAGATTACCAATTTCTTAGGCTGTATTTTGGTGTTTGCCCCCGCACTCGTGGTTACATTTCTTTATGGAATTGTCCCTGCAAAGGGCCCGTTTATGGTTGCCATCGTTGCACAGCTGTCTGTAAACGCTGTGTGGTGGGTCATTGAGCCTGTGTCTTTCTTCCCGGTGCTAGGTATTCCGGGATCTTATATGGCGTTCCTTTCCGGTAATAACAGCAATCTTCGTATGCCCTGTGCAGCTGCAGCCCTCAAGGCTACGGATACCCAGGTGGGCACCGAAGAAGGTTCTATCATCTCTACAATTGGTGTAGGTGCTTCCATTTTCGTGAACATTGTATTTTTGATCATCGGCGTTCTTGTGGGCGTAGCACTCATCAATGTGCTGCCTGATGGCGTTAAGGATGCACTCAATTATCTTCTGCCTGCACTGTTTGGCGCAGTGTTTGCACAGTTTGCCATTGATGATTGGAAGACCGGCGTGGTTGCTATGGCTCTGGGTGTAGTATGTATGGTAATGTACAACAATGGGCTGTTCAATTGGCTGCCGATCGATCCTTTTGTGGTGAACATCCTGGTACCGATCTTTGGCACAATGCTCTATTCCCGCCTGACCTACAAGCCTGCTAAGGAAGGCGAAGAGACAAAGTAATATATCCTGAATATCGAATATAGCTCTGTAATTGTCAAAAGAAGCATCCCCTGGTACGCAAGTTTACCAGGGGATGCTTTTTAAGGCTGGGCAGGATCCATTAAAATCTGCGTTTTTTGGAAGTGTCTGCAATGGAACGGATCATACCGAAATAGAAAAAGCTCCCAACGGAAGTTTCCGGTTGGGAGCTTTTTGACACATTTTGCGGAGACCGCACCTGTGTGATAATCTATACGATGAAAAAATTGGTGCGACGCAATTCTTTAAGCGTTTGTTTATCAACCACCAAATTATCCATCAACAGGCTCTGATCCTGGATAGGCGTATCAGAAATCAGAATTTTACCAGCCATGTTCTGATAATATACGGTGATAGAACTGAGCAGGCCAATTCGATATTCGTATCCCTGAGACAGGGATGGGGAATTAATTGTAATCATGTCAAAAGGTTTTGTAATGTTATAAAACACATAGTAGGTGTGGGAATCTGTATAGTGGACAGTTCCCTCATAGACATAGTTGCACTGATAGGGTTCTAACTCACTTTTGACATCGAAATACAGGATAGATTTGAAGGTTGTGTTATCATTTTCGATGACACAACGGTGAATCCACCGGTCATATGCCCGGTAGTAGTAAATGTATACTCTGTCAACCATTTGGTCTTTATAGCGCGGGTGTCCTTTGGCAGCGCTGTCAAAACTGGTATTGGGGAGTAAATCTGCGCTGTTGATTTGAAAATATTCGCAGATGAGGAGCAGAGATTCCAAATCGATATTGATTTCTCCGGTTTCGTATTTTGCAACGGTGGAAACACTTTTATTGAGTGCCTGAGCCACATCATTAAGTGAAATGTGTTTTGCTTTGCGAATCGCACGGAGTTTAGCTCCGAGAACTTCGTATGAAAAGTTGCCCATCCTCATCCGAATCCTTTCTTTAGAACTGTATTTTAGTTCAAATTATTTTGATAATTATAGCATGAAATCTAATGCGATTCAAGGCGTTATCTTTCGATTTATATCAAAATTTGGGGAATAACAGAGCAAAAATCAATTTGCGGATTGTGCTGTTGAATACTCAGAAATATCTTCTTATCAGATGGAGCAGATCCCGAAGATTAAGTTTGAGTAGGTATAAAGCCATTATGAGTGCTTGGGTAGAAATGATTTATCGGGAAATGAGAAGGTAATAAACAAAGCTCCGAATCCATTCAAAATCTGATTCGGAGCATTTTTCATAAATTATAATGCCTAAAAACGGGCAGCCTGCTAAGACTACTCGTTTTTGGTGTGGGTGTCCATAACGGATCTCCTGCCGATGCGTGCTTCAGCAGCAAATAAAAAGGAGAGCCCCGTACGCGAATTGCGCGTCGAGGCTCTCGACTGGTGCGGGCGACAGGACTCGATTTGCATTTTCCCGCTGGGAAAATAGTGGTTCGGCTGCGGATAGACGCAGCCGGCAGCCGTCCCCCGGACGGCTGCATTTTGATCGGTTCGAGTCCTGCCTATATAAAAAAGCAGGCACCCTCATGGGTACCTGCTTTGGGTGCGGATGTTCATAACGGATTCGCTGCCGACGCATGCTTCAGCAGCAAATAAAAAGGAGAGCCCCATACGCGAAATGCGTGTCGAGGCTCTCGACTGGTGCGGGCGACAGGACTCGAACCTGCACGCCGGAGGCAGAGGAACCTAAATCCACCGAGTCTACCAATTCCACCACGCCCGCATATTCTGTTTTCCTCTGTTTTTACACGGGGAGGAAGCCCGAGGTGGAGCGAAACGCTTTATCCACGGTTTGATTATTCTATCATGAAGACGCTGACGATGTCAAGAGTCATTGCCCCTCCTGTGGGAGGGGCAACCGTGCATTAACCGGTGGCAGCAGTGACCAGAATCCCCAGATTATCTTTGTAAATCTCATCAAACTGGGAAAGGGGCAGGGGATTGGTGCCGGAGCCCACTTCGATGGTGTAGCCGGGGCGGCGGAACTCCTGAATGAACCAGTCTTTGTAGCCTGCGAAGGAGGAATTGTAAGGGGTATCCTCCAGCGTATAGCCGCTGACATCGGCAAAACGCTTGGCAAGTTCCTCTGCGCCGGGCACATCGATACCGCCGTATTTGTAGTAGATGACCTGACCCTGGGTGTGGAATGCCAGCACCAGATCCGGGGAAATGCGCTGGGTATAGTCGTACAGTGCCTGGGTTTCGATCTGGGTCAGGGGGGCTCTGCCCACATAATCTCTGGGCGCAGGGCTGGTGTAGCCCTGACGGAATTTGATTTCCCGCGCCATGAGCCATCCTGCTGGATAGTTCAGGTTCAGATCCACCCCGTTGAGATTGGCTTTCCAGCCACTGGGGAACGGTATGTTGGGATACTTCTTTGCAAAGAGCAGTGCCCGTTCGTATTGGTCATCCCCGGGCTGCAGAACGCCTGTGACCAGATCTACGCCGTCTGGATCTACCATTGGTACGATATAAATGGTGGTGTCCCCGGACAGCAGACGGGCAGGCTGCTGGAAAATGGTTCCGTCAGAGCGGATGGCCTCAGCGTACTCCTCGGCAAATTTCAGCAGCACCGGGGTGGTGATCCATTCGTTTGCATGGTGGGTCGCAGAATAGATGACCTTGCGTTTTCCGGTGCCGATGGCCATGGCGTAGATGGGACGGCCGAATGCGGTTGTCGCCAGCAGCTCCGTGCGGATGAAGGGGTATTCTTTTGCCAGCTGCTCCACGGTTTTTACATACAGCTCGGCGGTCATGGGAACATCGGTGGGTACAATTGCCATAAAAATCGCCTCCGACTATCCTATGCGTCGGAGGCGATTATGTGCATTTAAGATTGCTTCTGCTGTTCCAGATAAATCAGCAGCACGGCGATGTCAGCGGGGCTGACACCGGAGATTCGGCTGGCCTGACCCACGGACATGGGGCGGATCTGGGAAAGCTTCTGCCGGGCTTCAATGCGCAGACCGGCAATGGATTCATAGTCGATATCCACGGGCAGAGCCTTTGCTTCGGCCTGCTTGAACTGGCTGACCTGCTTTTCCTGACGGGCAAGGTAGCCTGCGTATTTTACCTGAATCTCCACCTCGGCGGTCACCTCAGAAGGAAGTTCCGGACGGCTTTCGTCGAAGGGAAGCAGGTCTTCATAGGTCACCTGGGGACGGCGGAGCAGATCTGCCAGACGGGCAGAGGTGGTCACGGGAGTGGACTCCCGGCGTGCCAGCATTTCGTTCAGCGCATCGCTGGCGGGGACACCGTTGCTTTCCAGACGGCTGCATTCTCTGCGGACGGCCTCGTACTTGGCTTCCACCTGAGCGAGCCGTTCGTCGCTGACAAGACCTACCTTGTGACCGATGGCGGTCAGGCGCTGGTCGGCGTTGTCCTGACGGTGCAGCAGCCGATATTCAGACCGGCTGGTCATGATGCGGTAGGGCTCGTTGGTGCCTTTGGTCACCAGATCGTCGATCAGGATACCAATATAGCTGGTGTCCCGTGTGAGGATCATCGGCTCTCTTCCCTGCAGCTTCAGAGCGGCGTTGATTCCGGCCACCAGACCCTGTACGGCGGCCTCTTCATAGCCGGAGGTTCCGTTGAACTGACCGGCACCGTAGAGCCGGGGAATTCGCTTGGTTTCCAGAGTGGGCAGCAGCTCGGTGGGGTCGATGCACTCGTATTCGATGGCGTAGGCCGGGCGCATCATTTCAGCGTGCTCCAGGCCGGGGACGGTGCGCATCATGGCAAGCTGCACATCTTCGGGAAGGCTGGAGGAAAAGCCCTGAATGTAGAGCTCCTCGGTGTCCAGGCCACAGGGCTCAATGAACAGCTGGTGGCGGGGCTTGTCGGCGAAGCGCTCCACCTTGGTTTCGATGCTGGGGCAGTACCGGGGGCCGACACCGGAGATGGTGCCGTCAAACATGGGACTGCGGTGGAAGTTCTCCCGGATGATCCGGTGGGTTTCTTCGTTGGTATAGGTCAGATAGCACACCGCCCGGTTTTCGGGCAGATGCTCGGTGCGGAAGGAAAAGGACTCGATCTGGTCATCACCGGGCTGCAGCTCCATTTTGGAAAAATCCACGCTGCGGCGGTTGATTCTGGGAGGAGTGCCGGTCTTGAACCGGCGAAGGGGCAGGCCCAGACTTCTCAGATTGTCGGCAAGGCCCACGCTTGCGTGCATACCGTCGGGGCCGGAGGAGTAGACGCTCTCGCCGGTGATGACGGTGGCGTCCAGATAGGTTCCCGTGGCGATGATGACGGATTTTGCGTCGTAATGAGCGCCCAGCATGGTATCCACACCGGTGACACCGTTTTCGTTGGTGGTGACGGCAGTGATCATGGCCTGCTTCAGCTCCAGATTCTGCGTCTGTTCCAGCGTGTGCTTCATGTAGTTCTGATATGCCCGGCGGTCTGCCTGGGCACGCAGAGAGTGAACCGCAGGGCCTTTGCCCCGGTTCAGCATCCGGTACTGGATACAGCAGTGGTCTGCGGCAATGCCCATCTGACCGCCCAGCGCATCCAGCTCCCGGACCAGGTGGCCCTTGCCGGTGCCGCCGATGGCGGGATTGCAGGGCAGATTGCCCACGGCATCCAGATTAATGGTAAACAGAATCGTGTGCAGACCCAGCCGCGCGGTGGCCAGAGCCGCCTCGATTCCGGCGTGTCCTGCGCCGATGACAGCTACATCACAGCTGCCTGCCAGATACGAGGTCATTCGGCTGCCTCCTCAGAGGTCTTTTTTTCTTCGGGGGGCAGGATAAAGGGCTTGCAGACCACTTCGCAGCGGTTGATGGGGGTGCCCAGAGCGTGGAACTTCTCCTCATAGCCGGTCATGATGCCCACGATGCCGTTCTCGTGGAGGTTGCGGGTCAGGTTCTTGACTTCCAGACCGCAGGCGGCAAACTCTTCTACGCTGAACTCGAACAGCGGTGCGTTGTCGGTCTTGAAGTGCAGCTCGCCGCCTTCGCGAACCACCCGGCAGTACTTATCCAGGAAACCTCTGTGGGTCAGACGGCGCTTGGCGTTCTTCTTGCGGGGCCAGGGATCGGGGAAGTTGATGAACAGACGGTCGATTTCGCCTGCTTCAAAGCACTCTTCGATGTTGGCAACATCCATGTCGATGAAAAAGACATTGGTAAGACCCATGGCCTTGGCCTTTTCCATGGCGACAACCATAGCCTCCCGGCAGCGCTCCACGGCGATGAGCAGCACATCGGGGTTTGCCTGAGCGGTTTCTGCGGTGAACTTGCCCTTGCCGCAGCCGACCTCTACCCACAGTGCGGTGCAGTCGGGCTTCAGAGAGCGCCAGGAGCCTTTCTTGGTCTGGGGCTCTGTAATTCTAAAATCTGCGCACTTTTCCATGCGGGGTTCCAGGTTGCGCATTTTTCTCATTCTCATATGTGTTTCCTCCTAAGGAAAGATCATTCGATTTAGTATATCAAAAAGCAGTGTAAGTGTCAAAGGAAATGGGCTTATTTGCACTCTTTCCACATATTTTCACTGTTGAACCCGCAGGTATCAAAGGTAATGACCGTATAATATTTGGTATCGGACAGATTAATGGCGGTGTCCAGCTGGCGTTTGATCTGCTGGCGGCTGTCGTTGAGCTCATAGGGGATGATCATGTCGAAAATCAGATTGGTGTGGGTATCTCCCCGGACCATACGGAAATCGTGGATGCTGATGCGATCGTCAATGGATTTCAGCACCTTGTCAACGGAGTCTCTCATCCGGTTCAGCTCTTCGTCGTTGGTGACCACGGGATCGTAGTGGATGACCAGATGGATGCCGTGATTTTCCAGAACCTGACGCTCCACATCGTCGATGATGGTGTGGCACAGCAGGGGATCTTCCCGCATATCCATTTCTGCGTGGACACTGGCGAACCGCTGGCCGGGGCCATAGTCATGAACCATCAGGTCGTGGAATCCCAGGATCTTCTTGTTGGAGCGCAGCGCAGTGACGATGGCCCGCTGCAGCTCCGGGTCGGCAGCCTCACCCAGCAGGGGGGAGATGGTGTCTTTTGCCATGCTGGCACCGGAGTAGAGGATGAACAGCGCCACAGCGAAACCGGCGTATCCATCCACATTGATGTGGGTCAGGTGTGCAAAAATCGCACTGAGCAGCACAGCGCCGGTGCTGATGCAGTCGTTGCGGCTGTCAGCAGCGGTGGCAAGCAGGGTGGTGGAGTCGATGGTTTTTCCCAGTTTTCCGTTGACGGCGGCCAGCACCAGCTTTACGCCGATGGACAGCAGCAGCACAACCACCAGTGCGCCGGAGAACAGCACCGGCTCCGGGTGGAGGATCTTGTCGAAGGAGGTCTTTGCCAGTTCAAAGCCGATGATCACGATCATGGCTGCCACGGCAAGGCCGGACAGGTATTCAAACCGGGCGTGGCCGTAGGGATGGTTTTCATCGGCAGGCCGTTCTGCCAGCTTGAATCCGGCAAAGGTCACGATGGCAGAGCTGGCATCGGACAGGTTATTCATGGCGTCAGCGGTGATGGAAACAGAGCCGGACACGGTGCCGATGACCATTTTCCCGGCGAAGAGCAAAAGGTTTGCAAGAATGCCCAGAATGCCGCTGCGCTTGCCCACCTTGGAGCGCACAACCAGATCATTGGGGTCAGAATTGGGGGGAAGAATTCGATTGGTCAGAAATTGGATCATATAATAACCTCCTTAAAATCAAAGGTCGAAAAGCTACAATGCGTTTCCTTCTATTATATTCGCAAAACTCCGGTAAGTCCAGAATAACTTCCCTGAAATGGGGACTTTTCCCTACAAAATCTGCATAAAAATCCCCCGGCCGACGGTCGGGGGATTGGTGGATTTATTCGTGGCTCAGCTGCTCTTTGCTGTATTGCAGGGTGTAGAGCTGGTAATATCTGCCCTTTTTGCGCAGCAGCTCCTGATGGTTGCCCTGCTCCACGATTTCGCCGTGGGACAGCAGGATGATGTTGTCCGCGTGCTGAATGGTGGAAAGCCGGTGGGCGACGATCAGCATGGTGCCGATGTTTTTCATCTTCTCCAGAGAATCCTGAATCAGAATTTCGGTTTCGGTGTCGATGTTGGCGGTGGCTTCGTCCAGAATCATAACGGCAGGCTTGTGCAGGATGGTTCGTGCAAAGCTGAGTAGCTGCCGCTGACCGGCGGAGAAGTTGTTGCCCCGCTCACGGACTACTTCGTCCAGGCCGTTGTCCAGCTTGTTGATGAAGGAGTCGGCATTCACATAGTGGATGGCTTTCTGAATCTCTTCCTCCGGGAATTCGTCCCGCAGGGCGATGTTGCTGCGGATGGTGCCGGAGAACAGGAACACATCCTGAAGCATCTGACCGAAGTGACGGCGCAGAGAGGAAATGCTGATTTTCTTTATGTCGATGCCATCGATGAGGATCTGACCCTTCTGGATGTCGTAATTGCGGCAGATCAGGGACAGAATGGTGGTTTTGCCGGAACCGGTGGAGCCGACAAATGCTACGGTCTGCTTGGGGTCTACATGGAAGGAAACGCCCTTGAGCACCCACTCGCCGGGGATGTAGGCAAACCACACATCCTTAAATTCGATTTCACCGCGGATCTCGTCCAGCTCGATGATGTCATCTCCGTCCACCACCTGAGGAGCCAGATCCATGATGGTGAAGATCTTTTCCGCAGAAGCAAAGGAGCGCTGCAGGGTGTCGAACTGCTCTGCCAGAGTCTGGATGGGGTTAAAGAATTTGGAGATGTACATATAGAAGGTAACCACCGTGCCGGAGGACACGGCCTGACCCAGGAAGGTGATATTGTCGATATAGCCTCTGGCGCCCATGTACAGAAGGCACAGCACAGAGCTGATATACAGCATATACACCATGGGGCGGAAGATGCCAAAGACGATCATTCGGTTGCGCTTTGCCTTCTGCAGGGCAAGGCTCTTTTCTAGAAAATCGTCCATTTTCCGATCCTCCTGGTTGAAAATCTGGGTGATTTTCATGCCGGAGAGGTTTTCGGAAAGGTAGGTATTCACATCGGTGGTGGCATCGTTGACGCTGCGGTGGACTTTACGGGAGAATGTCCGGAAAATCACCGTAAACAGCAGAATAAAGGGAACGAAGCTCAGCACCATCAGAGTCAGTGCATAGTTAAGCATCAGCATGGCACCCAGAACGCCCACAATGACCATCATATTCTTGGCAAGGGTCACCAGGATGTTGGTGAACATATAGGAAATGGCGTTGGGATCGTTGCTGACACGGGTCACCAGCTTGCCCACGGGGATATTGTTCAGCTGCTCATGGGACAGCTTTTCGATGTGGACGAAAATATCTTCGCGCAGGGCGGAGAGGATCTTCTGACCGGTTTTCTGCAGAATCATGGCCTGCACATAGGTGCAGATCAGGCTGACGATCAAAATAGAAGCGTAAATGCCCACCAGCGTGAACAGATACTCCAAAGTGAAGGAGCCTTTTACTGTGTCCTGAATGTGACCGATCAGCAGGGGGGACACAAGATCGTATGCGATGGAAACGAGCATCACGAAAAAGACAATGATGAACTGTTTCCGGTAGGGCTTGGCGTACACCATCAGTCGGGAAATAATTTCCCGGTCGGGCATGGTGCGCTCGTATCCTGAGGTGTTCTTTCTGCGCAGTTCAGCCAGATATGCCACCAGAAAGATGATGCTGAACACACCGATGATGGCACCCACGATCAAAAGCGGCAGATACTCATGCATTTTGCTCGCCTCCTTCCTCTTCCAGCTGCTGCAGCTTCACCATTTTCTGGTAGCCGGGACAGCTCTTGATCAGTTCTTCATGGGGGCCGAAAGCCGCCACACGGCCGTCCTCAATAAACAGAATCTTATCCATGCTTTCGATGGTGGAGATTCTGTGGGCGATGAGAATGGTGGTCTTGCCGGCACGGGTAGAGCGTAGGTTTGCAAGGATGGTTCGCTCGGTCTTGGTGTCCACGGCGGAAACCGAGTCGTCCAGAATCAGAATGGGAGCATTCTTCATCAGGGCCCGGGCGATGGAGATGCGCTGCTTCTGACCGCCGGAGACGGTAACGCCACGCTCGCCCAGCACGGTGTCATAGCCCAGATGGAACTGCTCGATGTTGTCATGGATATCGGCAAGAGATGCAGCCTCGATGATGGCATCGTGGGCATAGTCGCCGGTACCGAAGGAAATGTTGTTTTCAATGGTGTCGGAGAACAGGAAATTATCCTGAGGCACATAGGCGCAGCCGTCACGGACGGAGCGGATGGTCACATCGTTGACATCGTGACCGTCGATAAACACGGTGCCGTCAGGCACATTGTAGGTTCTCAGGATCAGATCTACCAGAGTGGTTTTGCCGGAACCGGTTTTGCCCACCAGACCTACATTTTCGCCGGCATGGATGGTAAAGGACACATTTTCCAGTACATTAAATTCTCCGTCCGGGTAGCGGAAGGTCAGATCCCGGAACTCGATATCGCCCTTGATATCGTTCAGGGGCACAGCGCCGGCCTTGTCAAACACATCCTGCTTTGCGTCCAGCAGTTCGCTGATCCGGTCCAGAGAAGCCTTGCCTCTGGAGGTCATGTCGATCAGCTCGGAAACGGCCATAATGGGCCAGACGACCGCATTAAAATAGCCGATGAATTCCATCAGCTGACCTGCGTTGAAGCGCCCCTGGTACACAAGATAGCCGCCGTAACCCAGAATCACGCAGATGACGCTTTCCACGAACAGCGTTACTAAGATTTTCAGCAGGACGGAAGCCTTGGTGTGGTCGATGTTCGCCTTCTCGTTTTCAATGTTCAGCTTTTTGAATGCCATCAGCTCCTTGGCCTCTTTCACAAAGGCCTTGATGACGGCGATGCCGGAGAAGCTCTCCTGAGAGAAATCCGACAGCTTGGAGAAAGCCGCCTGACGGATATCCCACTTTTTCATCATATAGCTGCCTACGACGGTGCTGGATGCCAGCAGAAGAGCCATGGGGATCAGGGTGAGCATGGTCAGAGTCGCATCCATGTGCCACATCTTCACCACAGCCAGAATGCCCAGGAACAGGGCATCCAGGAACATCATAATGCCCCAGCCGAAGCACTCCTGGACGGTGTCCAGGTCGTTGGTAAACAGGCTCATCAGGTTGCCGATTTTATTGACCTGATAGTATTCCCGGCTCAGGTTTCTGGCGTTGTCAAACATCTGGTTGCGAAGATCGGTTTCGACCTTGATAGCAGAACCGAAAAACATGACACGCCACAGGAACCGGCCGAATACGATCACCAGTATGATGCCGGTCATGGGCATACAGATTTTGCTGAGCAGAAATTCCATATCAAAGGGAACGCTCACACCGTCCACCATGACGACACCGGTATTCATGCCGTTGATGACCATCTGGTACAGATTGGGAACCACCAGCTGCATATAGTCAACGGCAATCAGAGTCACCATGCCCAGCAGCAGAAATGGAGCATATTTTAGATAGTATTTGTTTATATGCTTGCCAAAAATCAACGAAAATCCCTCCTTTATCCGAAAAACAAATTGTTGAATCATTCTATCACGGTTTTGTTGCAAATGCAACTACCGGAGGATTTGGTTTGGTCACAATTTTTTTACAGAAAAGAGATAATTCGCTCTTGCTTTTTTCAGCAAGGTGCTGTATGATATCTGCGTTAGCACTCAGAGGCTAGGAGTGCTAATCTGATAAATACATAGACAAATGGGAAACGCAGGATCCGGTCCTGTGATCCCAGCCTAAAATATCTAATTGGAGGAATCGAAATGACTCTCAAACCCATGTCTGATAATGTACTGCTGAAGCAGCACGAAGCAAGCGAGACCACCGTTGGCGGCATTATTCTGGCTACTACCAATAAGGAAAAGCCTGCAATCTACGAAGTCGTCTCCGTAGGCCCCGGCAAGAAGGATGTGACCATGACTGTCAAGGCCGGTGATAAGGTCGTCGTCAGCAAGTTTGTCGGCACCGATGTCACACTGGACAAGGTAGATTACAAGTTCGTCAAGCAGGACGATATCCTGGCAATTGTGGAGTAATTTAGGAGGAAAGCAATATGTCTAAGATGATTGTATACGGCGAAGAAGCTCGCAAGAAGCTGCAGGCAGGCATTGACCAGCTGGCAGATACTGTTAAAGTTACCATCGGCCCCAAGGGTCGTAATGTTGTTCTGGGCAAGAAGTACGGCGCTCCCCTGGTCACCAACGACGGCGTGACCATTGCAAAGGAAGTTGAGCTGGAAGATCCCTTTGAGAACATGGGCGCTCAGATGATCCGTGAGGTTGCTACCCGTACCAACGATGTAGCAGGCGACGGCACCACCACCGCTACCGTCCTGGCTCAGGCAATAACCCGCGAAGGTCTGAAGAACCTGTCCGCCGGTGCAAACCCCATGGTTATGCGTAAGGGCATTGAGAAGGCTGTCGAGGTTGCTGTTGAGGCAATCAAGGAGCACTCCGTTCCCGTCAACGGCTCTGAGGATATCGCCCGTGTCGGCACTGTTTCTTCCGGCGACGAGGCCATCGGCGCTCTGATCGCTGAGGCTATGGAGAAGGTTGGCACCGAGGGTGTTATCACCATCGAGGAGTCCAAGACCGCTGAGACCGGCCTGGATGTTGTCGAAGGCATGCAGTTCGACCGTGGCTACATCTCCCCCTACATGGTTACCGATACCGACAAGATGGAAGCTGTGCTGGATGATGCACTGATCCTGATTACCGATAAGAAGATTTCCTCCATTCAGGAGATCCTGCCCATCCTGGAGCCCGTTGTCAAGGCCGGCAAGAAGATGATGATCATTGCTGAGGATGTGGAAGGCGACGCTCTGGCAACTCTGCTGGTGAACCGTCTGCGCGGCAACTTCAACTGCGTCTGCGTTAAGGCTCCCGGCTTCGGCGACCGCCGCAAGGCAATGCTGCAGGATATCGCTGTTCTGACCGGCGGCACTGTCATCTCCTCCGAGCTGAACATGGAGCTGACCGAGACTCAGCTGTCTGATCTGGGCCGTGCCCGTCAGATCGTCATCACCAAGGACACCACCACCATCGTTGACGGCGAGGGTGATCCCGAGGCTATCAAGGCTCGTGCACACGAGGTTCGTTCCTCCATCGCTACCACCACTTCTGACTATGACCGTGAGAAGCTGCAGGAGCGCCTGGCTAAGCTGACCGGCGGTGTTGCAGTCATCCGTGTTGGCGCTCAGACCGAGATCGCCATGAAGGAGCAGAAGCTGAGAGTTGAGGATGCTCTGAATGCTACCCGTGCTGCTGTTGAAGAAGGCATCGTGGCCGGCGGCGGTACCGCTCAGGTCAATGCTGTTGCAGCAGTTGAGAAGCTGATCGCAAAGCTGTCCGGCGACGAGAAGACCGGTGCAAAGATCGTTGCAACCGCTCTGCAGGCTCCTATCCGCCAGATCGCCCAGAACGCCGGCGTTGACGGCAGCGTCATCTACGAGAAGGTTCGCAACTCCAAGAAGGTCGGCTGGGGCTACAATGCTTACACCGAGCAGTTTGTTGACATGATCGCTGCCGGTATCGTTGACCCGACCAAGGTTACTCGTTCTTCTCTGGAGAACGCAGCCAGCGTTGCAGCCAGTGTCCTGACCACCGAGACTCTGGTTGTCGACAAGCCCGATCCCGCCGGTGATGCAGCAGCTGCTGCAGCCGCAGCTCAGGGCGGTATGTACTAATTTACAGGTTACCCACCAATATCTCCTAAGTAATTTATAAAGAGCCGCTCCTGTCTGGAGCGGCTCTTTTTTACTTGATTTTTTCCGGCCTGATTGTTATAATCAAATGGATATACGGAGCAGTACTCAAGCTGGTCGAAGAGGCGTGACTCGAAATCTCGTAGGGCATGAAAGTGTCGCCAGGGTTCGAATCCCTGCTGCTCCGCCAAATAGCGGTTTATCCGCAATGAGCCGCAAAACAGCAATGTTTTGCGGCTTTCCTTTTATTTAGGAGAAATAGATAATGGGATTTATGAGGTCTTATAAGCACTTGGATCATTTGTGCGCAGGGATCTATCCAAACGCCAGAAACGGAATCAGCGGATATATTGAGGATATGGAGCAGACCCCAAGGGGCGCGTATCTGGTAAGCGGCTGGAATGACGACTATAAAGCCCTGAAGCATTATCGCTGGGTACGCAACCAGATTGCCCATGATGAGTATGCCGATGAGGAGAATATGTGCCAGCCCGGTGATATTGAATGGCTGGAAAACTTTCACCGGCGCATTATGAATCAGACCGACCCTCTTGCGCTTGCACGGATTGCGAAGAAAGCGCCTGTCAGTCAACAGAAGATTCGCCCAAAAACTTCTGCTGAACCACATAGCGATCATCGGTATCCTGCTGAAAAGAAAGCAGACTTATCTGTTATTTGGACGATAATTGCTTTAACAGCAGTATTCGCTGCGGTGCTGTATTTCCTGCTGAATAATTAGGTCGGCCTTTCCGTGCCGGCAGGTCTTAAAAAATGAAAACCCGGCAGGCCTTAACGACCTGTCGGGTTTGTTATTTATCCCAGAATGGCCTTCAGATCTTCTTCCGGGGTGGTAATGGGGGCAATGCCGAACTTTTCTACCAGGAAATTCAGAACATTGGGGGAAATGAATGCAGGCAGCGTGGGGCCCAGACGGATGTTCTTGATGCCCAGGTGCAGCAGCGTCAGCAGAATGCAGACGGCCTTCTGCTCGTACCAGCTCAGCACCATGCTCAGGGGCAGCTCGTTGACGCCGCAGCCGAAGGCATCTGCCAGAGCAACTGCAATGGCGATGGCAGAGTAGGCATCGTTGCACTGGCCGATATCCATCAGTCTGGGCAGTCCGCCGACGGTTCCCAGGTCCAGGTCGTTGAAGCGGTACTTGCCGCAGGCCAGAGTCAGCACAACGGTATCATCGGGGGTCTGCTTGACAAAATCGGTAAAGTAATTTCTGCCGGGTCTTGCACCGTCGCAGCCGCCCACCAGGAAAAAGTGCCGGATTGCGCCGGATTTCACCGCATCCACCACCTGATCTGCAACGCTGAGGACGGTGTTTCTTGCAAAGCCGGTCATCAGCTTGTCGCCGCCGTTGATGCCGTGGAAGGTCTGATTTTCTGTATAGCCGCCCAACTCCAGAGCCTTGGCAATGACGGGAGAAAAGTCCTTGTCGTCGCCGATGTGAACCATGCCGGGGTATGCAACCACTTCGGTGGTGAAGACCCGGTCAGCGTAGCTGGCCTTGGGGGGCATCAGGCAGTTGGTGGTGAAAAGAGCGGGAGCGGGCAGGTCGGCGAATTCCTTCTGCTGATTCTGCCATGCGGTGCCGAAATTGCCCTTCAGGTGGGAGAATTTCTTTAGCTCCGGATAGGCGTGGGCAGGCAGCATCTCGCCGTGGGTGTAGATGTTGATGCCCTTTCCTTCGGTCTGCTCCAGCAGGCGCTTGAGATCGTAAAGATCGTGGCCGGAAATCACGATAAAGGGGCCTTTTTCAACGGTCATGGAAACCTCTGTGGGGACGGGGTGACCGTAGGTTTCGGTGTTTGCCCGGTCCAGAAGTTCCATGCACTTAAGATTCACTTCGCCTACCTCCAGCACGATGGGCAGCAGCTCATCCATGCCGAAATCGTCCATGCCGATGGCGGTCAGGGCCTTGTAGAAGAATCTGTCAACGGTTTCATCGTGGTATCCCAGCACCGCTGCGTGGTAAGCATAGGCTGCAAGGCCACGGATGCCGAAGAGAATCAGAGATTTCAGGCTGCGGATGTCCTCGTCTGCCTTCCAGAGCTTTTCCATGTCATAATGGTCGCTCTTGCCGCAGGGAGATGCGCAGGCAAAGCAGTCGGGAACCATCTTTTTCTTCTCCTGCTCCACCTGATCATAAAGGGCCTGCAGGCTCTCGTTGTCAAAATTCACATTGGTCAGGGTGGCAAACAGGCTGGAAATGATTACGGAAGTAGCATCTGCGTTGATGAGGTGCTCATTACCGTCGGTGGCCTTGGCAAGGCCGATCAGGGCACCGGTCAGCTCATCCTGCAGCTGTGCGGTATCCTCTTTTTTGCCGCATACGCCCATTTTTCCGGTGCAGCCTTTACATGCTGCGGTCTGTTCACATTGATAACAAAACATAGTGCTTCTCCTTTAATTTCTGATGGTGCCGTTGGTGGCAATGGTGATGATTTCACAGGGGATGTCTTTGCCGCTGTTTTTCAGCGCAGTCTGAACCGCCTGACTCAGACCGCCGCAGCAGGGAACTTCCATGCGAACGACGGTGACACTGCGGATGTTGTTTTCTGCAAAAATGCCGGCCAGCTTTTCGGCGTAGTTCACGCTGTCCAGCTTGGGGCAGCCGATCAGGGTGACCCTGTTTTTCATAAACCGGCTGTGGAAATTTCCATATGCATAGGCGGTGCAGTCGGCGGCAATCAGCAGATCGGCACCGTCGAAAAAGGGCGCATTCACGGCTGCCAGCTTGATCTGGACCGGGAAATTGCGCAGCTGGCTGGGAACCTCCGCAGCGGTGCCGGATGCACTGGGTGCTGAGATGGCCCGGCTGATGGTTCCGGGGCAGCTGCAGGATGCGGGGGCCTGCTTTGCCTGTTTGGCAGCCAGCACGGCGGCCTCGTTGTAGGCAGGTGCTTCCCGCTCTTCAAAGGAAATGGCGTTTTTGGGACATGCCGGCAGACAGTCACCCAGGCCGTCGCAGTAGTCCTCCCGCAGCAGCTTGGCCTTGCCGCCCACCATGCCGATGGCACCTTCGTGGCAGGCTTCTGCGCAGATGCCGCAGCCATTGCATTTTTCTTCATCTATCACAATGATTTTTCGGATCATAAACAGTCCTCCTTGACTTTGTAAGCAGAGCATACTATACTGAAGCAAAAATGTATGTTGAATATTCAACAAAAGGAGCAGGCAATGGAAAAATTCTTTCCGATTTTGAATCAGTGCCCTCTGTTTGACGGAATTGCGCCGGAAGAGATGCAGGCCATGCTGGGGTGCCTGGGAGCAAAAAAAATAACCGCCCAAAAAGGACAGCTTGTGTTTCGTGAGGGGGATGAGGCTATTTATGTGGGCATCGTGCTGACTGGCTCTGTGCAGCTGGTTCGGGAGGATTACTACGGCAATCGCAGCATTGTGGCCCATATCGTCCCCGGGGAGGTGTTCGGGGAAACCTACGCCTGCGCCGGAATCCCGGCTCTGCCCATCAGTGTGGCAGCAGACGAGGACAGCACCTGTCTGCTCATCGACTGCCGGAGGATCACCGCCAGCTGTACCAACGCCTGTGTGTTTCACAGCCGGATGATTTTCAATCTGCTGCGGCTGGTGGCAAACAAAAATCTGATGTTTGACCAGAAAATCGAAGTGACCTCCAGGCGCACCACCCGGGAGAAGCTGATGGCCTACCTGCTGAACCAGGCCAAGCTCCACGGAAGCGACCGCTTTACCATTCCCTACGACCGGCAGGAGCTGGCGGATTATCTGGAAGTGGACCGCAGCGGCCTGTCCAGTGAAATCAGCAAGCTGCGCAAAGAGGGAAAACTAGAGTGCGAAAAGAGCACCTTTCACCTGTTATAGGCCGTTTTATTCAGCAAAAAGCAGTTGACGCATTTGCGTCAACTGCTTTTATTTATGCAGACTGGGAAACAAGCTGATGCTTGATACCGTCCCGCTGGATGAGCTGGCTGTATATGGAGCGTACGGCTTTGGTGCAGTCGGATTTTTCCACAACTGCGATGACACTGGAATGGTCAAAGCCCCGGTCCAGCAGATCCACACAGATATCGGCACAGTTCAGAATCTGCGCCACATTCTGCATGGCTTTGTTTACATACTTTCCGGCCTTGCCGATGGCACCGACCATGGCAAGATCGTGCTTCACGGTCATCTGAAAATCCAGCCCGGAAAGGGAAGCCCTGAGCGCCTGCTCATGGGCACGGATGTCATCGTCGGCGGCGATCACCGTCACACAGTCGGCCTTGACCGACAGATGCTCAACGCTGATGCCGGATGCATATACCAGACGGCGGATCTGGGCCTGAATATCGGAATTTCCGCCGGGGCAGCTCAGGGAAATCATGCTCATGCCCTTTTTGACACCCACGGCTACGGGGAAGAGCGCCGGGGAATCCCAGTGGCCGGAAACGACCATGGTGCCTTTGTCCTTGGGCCGGTTAGAATTTTTGATCAGGATGGGGATGCCGGTGCGCTTGCAGGGGGCAATGGCATCTTCGTGCAGAACTTCGGCACCCAGATGAGCGAAGGTCCGCAGCTGTTCATAGGTCAGTGTCTGAATCGGCTGGGGGTCTGCAATGATTCGGGGGTCTGCTGCCATAACGCCGGAAACATCCGTCCAGTTTTCGTACAGGTCAGCGCCTGCTGCGTCTGCCACGATGGCTCCGGTAATGTCAGAGCCGCCCCGCAGAAAGGTGCAGATATTTCCGTCGGAATCTGCCCCGTAAAAGCCCGGAATCACGGCGCGGGGGCTGTTTTTCAGCAGCCGTGCCATGCGCTTTCTGGTGGTGGCCCAGTTGCAGCGGTAGGGCGCATCAAAGGAAATTGCCTCACTGGCATCGATAAAATCATAGCCCAGAAGCGCTGCCATGATTTTTGCGCTGAGATACTCGCCTCTGCTGACGAGATAATCCCGAAGGCCCAGGCGGGCGGCGCTTTTCATGTTTGCAACATCGGCTTCGATGGACAGTTCCAGACCCAGATCACGGATGATCTGGCGGAATCTTGCTGCCACGGTGTCGATGATGCAATCGCAGTCAGCAGAAACCAGACTCTCCAGCAGCATATCGGTGATTTTGATATCGTCCTTGCTGCGCTTGCCGGGAGCGGAGACAACAATATATCTTCTTTCGCTGTCAGCTCTTACGATGGCGGCGGCATTTTGAAAATGCTGTGCGTCGGCAAGAGAACTGCCTCCGAATTTTGCGACCTTCAGGCTCATGGTGATTTCCTTTCGTGTTTGGGATTACAGCAGGTGGGCGCGAAGCTCCTCGGGACTGCTGGGGGACAGATCTGCCGGAGCCACATCAAAAACGCTGATGCAGCCGTTTCTGCCCCGGTTGTGCATACGGTAAACAGCCCGTGCGTAGGCAACCAGTACCCTTGCGGTGAATTCCGGGTTGGAATCCAGATTCAGGCTGAATTCGATGGTGGCGTGATTTTCCAGATCTGCGCCGGTGTTTCCGTTGCGGATGACGGTGCCGCCGTGGGGGAATGTCCGGTGATCCCGGTCGAATTCCTCCTGAGAAATAAAGTGAACGGTGGTATCGTAGCCGGCAAAGTAGTTGGGCATGGTGACGATTTCGTTTCTGACCGTGTCGGGGTCGGCATCGGGCTTCAGCACCACGAAACACTCTCTGGTGTGCATTTGCTGGGCGGTGAATTCGTGACGGTCGCTGGAGCGGGCAGCTTCCAGAATTTCCTCCCGGGGGATGGTGTACTGTCGGGCATCGGCGACACCCGGAATCTGGCGGATCGCATCGGAATGGCCCTGGCTGACGCCCTTACCCCAGAAGGTGTAGGTGCTGCCCTGGGGCAGGACACACTCGCCCAGAATTCTTGCAAGGGAGAAAAGACCCGGGTCCCATCCGCAGGAGATGAGGGCCAGATGCTTGCCCTGCTGGGCGGCGTCATTCACCCGGGCGAAATGCTCCGGGATGTTTGCGTGAGTGTCAAAGCTGTCCACGACGCAGAACATTTGCGCAAGCTGGGGGGTCATGGTGGGCAGATCCTTGGCACTGCCGCCGCAGATGATCATAACATCAATCTCGTCCTTCCATGCGGCGACTTCACTGGAAGACACCACAGGAATATCGGGATTGATCAGCTTGACGGCTGCGGGGTCCCGGCGGGTAAATACCGCCCGCAGGGAGATGTCATCGGTGTGCATTGCGGCGCATTCCACGCCCCGGCCCAGATTGCCGTATCCGAAAATACCAATTCTTATCTGATTCAATGTGATTCCTCCAACATATCTTTCATGCCGTACAGGCCGGCGGGTTGCTTGGTGATAAATTCGGCGGCGACCAGAGCACCGTCGGTAAATAGACCCACATCCTCAGCCCGGTGGGTCAGCTCCAGGGTTTCGGTTCCGCAGGAGAAGATGATGGTGTGGGTTCCGGATTCATTGCCGTAGCGCAGGGAGTGAATGCCGATATCCGTGGGCTTGCGGCGGCCGTTTTCGTGGCGGCCGATCACCAGCTCGCTGTCCGGGCGCTCTTCCCGGATGGCGTTTGCGCACATCAGGGCGGTTCCGGAGGGGACATCCACCTTGCGGTTGTGGTGACATTCGACGATTTCCACCTCGGCAGAGGGGAAGGTCTTCATGACGCTTTTTGCCAGTCGGCACAGCACGGCAACGCCGATGGACATATTGGCAGAGGAAAAAACGCTGACCTGCTGGGCGCAGGCACGAACCATGGCCTCTTCCTCGGCGGTGCGTCCGGTTGTGGCAATCACAAGGGGGATCTTTTTCTCGCAGGCGTATCTGGTCAGCTCCTCGGTGGCTTCATGATTGGAAAAATCAATGATGACATCGGCAGGCTCCTGAATTTCGGAGATGGAAGGGGACTCGGCCCGCTTGCTGCAAGCAGCCACCAGTGTGTGCTGGGGATTTTCTTTGATTTTCTGGCACAGGATCCGGCCCTGTCTGCCGGTAGCGCCGTTTACAATGATTCTCATATTCTATCTATTTACGCTGAAAAGCGCCCTTTCGTAAAACTAAATCGGTTAAATCAGACCCTGCTGCTGCATCAGCGCCAGCAGATTTTCGTATTCGGTGCCCTCCATGGGAGTCAGAGGCAGCCGCAGCAGGTTTTCACAGTAGCCCATCCGGCTCATGGCGGCCTTTATGGGGATGGGATTCACCTGGCAGAACAGTGCATCGATCAAAGGCAGCAGCCGCAGCTGGGTTTTTCTGGCCTCTTCCATGGAGCCGGACAGAAAATCGTGGCACATCCGGGAGGTTTCTCCGGGCATCAGATTGGACAGAACCGAAATGACACCCTTGCCGCCCAGAGACAGAATGGGGATGATCTGATCGTCGTTGCCGGAGTAGATGTCCAGCGTGTCACCCACCAGAGCAGCAATTTTTGCAATTTCAGAGATGTTGCCGCTGGCTTCCTTGATGGCCTTGATGTTGGGGTGCTGGGCAAGCTTCACATAGGTTTCCGGGGCGATGGAAACGCCTGTGCGGGAGGGCACATTGTAAACCATGACGGGCTTGTCGGTGGCATCTGCAATCTGGCAGAAGTGGGCAACCAGACCGGCCTGAGTCGCTTTGTTGTAGTAGGGGGTCACCACCAGCATGGCATCGCAGCCTGCTTCGGTAGCCATCCGGGTCAGCTTTTTGGCGTGCTCGGTGTCGTTTGTGCCGGTGCCTGCAATTACGGGGACCCGGCCTGCGGTGCGGGCAACGGTATAGTCGAGAACCTTCATCTTTTCGCTGTCGGAAAGCGTTGCACTTTCGCCGGTGGTGCCGCATACGACCAGCGCATCAATGCCGCCTGCAATCTGCATATCGATCAGCCGGCCCATGGCATCCAGATCGGGACCGCTTTCGTTCAAAGGTGTGATCAGCGCGGTTGCGGCTCCCACAAAGATGGGTTTTTCGTTCGGATATTTCAATTTCTATGCCCCCTGATTTGGTAAATGCGTGTCGGCGAACCTGGGGTAAACAGGTTTTGCCGGGATTTTTTATTCTTCGGTCATTAGTATAACAAGCACAAAGTAGAAAGTATATGACCAATCATGGCAATAATATTGCAAAAGATGCTCTGCAAAGACTGCGCTGGATGTGCCCCATGCTGCTTTGCACCCGGCAATTTTGTGCTGTTTGAAGATGAAAGCGTCGTGTACAGGGGAGCGTATATATCTATGCCCAAGGGCGCAGAAAAAGACCGCCTCCCGATGGAAGGCGGTCTTTGGGATAAGCATCCGTATTTGATTTGTCCTTTTTCGTGCAAATCAGTTTTCGGCAGTGCATATTGACGAAATTTCGTTCGCTAGCCTTACAAAAGGGGAAAACTGTAAAGCTGCTCAGCGGAGAAATTCATGTTTTATTCATTTATTTGCATGATTTATCCACTATAATAAAGTAAAATATAGAGAGGAGCAGCTTTTATGAAACATGAAATGTTGGTTTTGAACGAACAGAGAAATGTCACGCTGGAGTGCTATATCCAGAAGGTCGGAGGTCATTTTTCCTATGTCCCCAAGCGTCCTGCGATTGTGATTCTGCCCGGCGGCGGTTATGAATACTGCTCCGACCGGGAAGCTGACCCCGTGGCAAGTGCCTATCTGCACGCCGGATTCCAGGCCTTTGTCCTGCGCTATTCCGTGGGAGAGCACAAAGTCTGGCCCAACCCCTTGAATGATTTTGACCAGGCTATGGAGCTGATTCGCAGCAGAGCCGACGAGTGGGGCATTTACCCGGATAAAATTGCGGTGATCGGCTTCTCTGCCGGTGGCCATCTGGCAGCAGCTGCCGCAACTATGTCCTGCAACCGTCCCAATGCTGCGATCCTTGCCTATCCGGCAGCCGGTTCTGACATTCGCAACTGCAACCCAACGGCTCCGGATACCATTGCCTATGTGGATGAAAATACCTGCCCCTGCTTCCTGTTTGCCACCAGAACCGACGAGCTGGTGAGTGTAGACAACACCATCGGATTTATGGCGGCTCTTTCCAAGGCGAATATTGCCTTTGAAAGCCATGTGTATGCATACGGCCCCCACGGTGTTTCCGTGTGCAATTCTGCGGTGCAGGCTCCCTGGGTGAGCATATGTAACCGTGTCCCCCATTGGGTGGACGACAGCGTGGAATGGCTGAAGGATGTGCTGGGTGATTTCGGCAACGGAGAAATGACCGAGCCTCGCTGCGGTCACTACTTTACTGCCGACTGCGAGCCGACTCTGTCTGCCGGGTGTACACTGGGATATCTTTTGAGAAATCCCCAGGCCCGTGAGATTTTATTGCCTTTGGTGCAGAAATATACCCAGATGATGGGCGGATTCTCTGATGAGCTTCTTGCCAGCGTTCAGCGGGTGACCCTGCGGGCGGTGATGCAGTTTGCCAGAATCCCCACAGAGGTGATTGATGGGCTGGATGCCCAGCTCAGACAGATTCCCAATGTATAAAAATGGAATCCTTTTATGGCATGGGATAAACGGAGCCTTATCAGAATGGTGATGTTTATCGGCTGCGATCAATAGATACCCCCCTGATACATGGATGCGCTCCAGGTATCAGGGGGATTTTGCGTCTTGGCTTCAAAATAAAATTGAAAAAATTTACTGTATTCTTGATTTTTGACAAAATCTGCGATATCATCTTAGAAAAGCACAGCTTGTGGCAAACTTTTTGCATACTTGCGGGTGTTATGGCGAAAGTGATAGGCTCCTTGTATAGATCGGACGCTTCTGTCAATAGATAAACAGCTTGTCGAAAGATGGAATGCACATTAGACGTGTAAAGATGCTTTAAGGGGATGTTTCTATCAAATCAAAAGGACTGAACACGAAAAAAGGTATGACGCATAAGCGAAGCTGCCATAAGGGGTTGTATTCTGTACCCCTGTGGAAAATAGGAATTTCGCTGGTGGCCATCGCCGCCGGAGGCCTAATATTGTACATTGGCCCACCATGCTTGATTTTGTCTGTGTTTGGTGTTCCGTGCCCTACCTGTGGTATGACCAGAGCGTGGCTTGCAGCGTTGCATCTGGATTTTAAGACGGCGTTCGCAATGCATCCTCTGTTTTGGTCTATCCCGATTTTGGGCGTATATATCCTGCGCGATTGCAGGTTACTTAAAAATAAGATACTCAATTGGTTGTTTTTTGGATTGATTCTACTAGGGTTTGGCGTTAATTACATCGTAACTTTGATGGAATGGTTCCATCTTATATAAGGAGGATTACAATGTTTTGTAGAAATTGCGGCTCAGAAATTGATCCCAACGCATCGGTTTGCGTTAAATGTGGTGTGGCAGTCGGAAAGTGTTCCTCGTACTGTCCCAACTGCGGTGCAGCAACAGATCCCCATGCTTCGTGCTGTGTAAACTGCGGCACAGCTTTGACTCCTCCTGTTCCTCAGGGCGAGCAGAAGTCCAAAATGGCAGCAGGTCTTTTGGGTATTTTCCTGGGAGGACTTGGCGTCCATAATTTTTATCTGGGCAACACAGGTAAGGCACTCGCACAGCTGCTCATTACGCTGCTGACCTGTGGCTTCGGCAGCTTTATCAGTGGTATTTGGGGCTTGATTGAAGGTATTATGATTCTTACCGGTTCCATTGACACTGATGGCAAGGGCGTTCCTCTGAAGGACTAATATAGTCGCGGAAGAAACAACCGAACATATTGTAGAATAATCGAAAAAGCCGTTGACACAAAAGTCAACGGCTTTTTTGCAATGATGCACAGCTGGTAATGGCCTTAACCAATCATTACTGCATGGGGGATATAATCTCCTGATTTTGTGAGCATAAGAAAACGGCGTGACTTAGGTCACGCCGTTTTTTGAGAATATTGTGTCAAAGTGGTGATCTCATTATTTGCCGGACACGCTGATGTCGGTGAAGAGGATTTCGGGAGCGCCGAAGTCGGAGCCAGTGCCGAATACCACGGTATCGGAAATGGCATCCACTTTCTTCAGAATGTTGAAGAAGTTGTCGGCGATGGTGATGTTCTTCACGGGGCGGGACTTCTTGCCGTTTTCCACCAGGAAGCCCGCAGCCTGCAGGGAGAAGTCGCCGGACTGAACATTGGCACCTGCGTGCAGGCCGTTCAGGTCGGTGATGTACAGGCCGTTGCCCAGCTTGGCCATCAGAGCCTCGGCGGTGTACTCGCCGGGAGCCACATACAGACCCTTGGGCTCGATGTGCTTTGCATCGCTTGCGTTGCCGGTGGTTTCCTTGCCCAGCAGCTTTGCATACATCCGGTTGTAAAGCAGCGTCTTCAGCTCGCCCTTTTCGATGATGTTCTTGGTGTAAACTGCCACGCCTTCGCCGTCAAAGGGGCAATGACCGAACTTTTCAGGGTAGAAGGGGTCGTCTACCAGAGTCACCAGAGGGCTGGCGACTGCCTGACCTTCCTTGCCTGCAAGCAAAGTGGTCTTCATATAGGCACTTCTGGCGGAGAACACATCTGCATAGGTGGACAGCAGGCTGCGCACCGTGCTGGAGTCCATGATCACATTGTACTTGCCGGAGTCTACGGATTCTGCGCCCAGCTTGCTCAGAGCGCCCTGTACCGCCTTGTCCACGCTGACCTGAGCATCTTCCTTGTCAAGAGGAATGATGCGGTAATCGTCGGAAGCTTCTTCGCCGTCCTTGACAGCGGCGGAGACCACACGGTAAACCAGAGAGCAGTCATAGTTCACATCCAGTCCGGCGGAATTCATCAGCGCACTGCTGACAGACAGACCCTGAACGGCGCACTGGGTGCCGTCAACGATCTTGTCGGATGCATCATAGACCATTTTCTGCAATTCCAGAGCGTGAGATTTCATGTCGTCGGCACTGGGCAGAGCCTCTGCATGGTCAGAAACGGCGGTATATTCTTTGGAGCCTTCAAACAGGCCCACAGTGTCTTCGTCATCGATGACAGCGGCGTTGTCGCAAGCCAGGGAAACAAGTTCTGCGGCAGCTTCGGGGGTGACCAGCTCGCTGGTTGCGTAGCCGGACTTGCCGCCCTTTACGCATCTGACCTGCATGGTGCTGGAACGGGAGTAGGTGACAGAGGAGATTTCGTCCTTGAGTGCCTCTGCACCGGCGCTTTCCTCGGTGGAAATGCTGATTTCATAGTCCTGGACGCCCAGTTCTGCGGCGGCCTGGGACACAGCGGTCTTAATTGCTTCGGTATTCATAGCCAATTCTCCTTTCCTCATGCCTGTCCGCCAACGGTGATCTCGCTCACACGCAGCAGAGGCTGACCAACATCGGTGGGAACGCTGCCGCTGGAGGAGCCGCACATACCCTGAGCGGTATCCAGATTCTGACCGACCATGTCGATCTTCTGAATGACTTCGCTGCCGGTACCAATGAGGCTTGCGCCGCGGACCGGTTCGCAGATCTTGCCGTTGCGGATCATGTAACCCTCACGGACGGAGAAGTTGAAGGAACCGGTGAAGGGGTTGACGCTGCCGCCGCCCATAGCTGCGGCATAGATGCCGTTATCGATGGAGGCGATGATATCCTCGTTCTTGTCGGGGCCGTTGTCGATGAAGGTATTGGTCATACGGGAAGTGGTCTCGAAGGAGTAGTCCTGACGGCGACCGGAGGCGGTGTGGGGCATATCCATCCGGCGGGAGCCCAGCCGGTCGATCATATAGGACTTGAGAATGCCGTTTTCAATCAGCACACGGCGCTGCATGGGGTTGCCCTCGTCGTCGATGTTGCAGGAGCCCCAGGCGTTGGGGATGGTGCCGTCGTCGATGGCGGTGACCTTGGGGTTGGCGATCTGCTGGCCCAGCTTGCCGGTCATCTGGCTCATGCCGATACCTACAGCAGAGGCCTCCAGGGAGTGACCGCAGGCCTCGTGGAAGATAACGCCGCCGAAGCCGTTTTCAATGGCAACGGGCATCAGGCCGGAGGGGCAGGGAACTGCGCGCAGATTCACAAGAGCCTGGCGGGCAGCTTCTGCGCCGATGGACTCGGGAGAGATCTTCTCAAACAGCTCAAGACCCATGCTGCGTCCGGGAGAGCTGGAGCCTTCCTGGTTTTCTGTGCCGTTGGATGCGATGGCAGCCACGGACATCCGGGTGCGGATCTGACGGTCAGAGGTGTAAAGACCTTCGGAGTTGGCAACCACAAAGGATTTGTCGTATGCCATCAGGTTGCCGTTGACCTGGATGATCTTTTCGTCAGCGTCATATGCCTTGGCACAGCCGCTGCGCAGCAGGTCTGCCCGGACGGATGCCGGAACATCGAAGGGAACGGTCTTGATGGGGTGAATGTTGGGGTTGATGCGCTCGGTCAGGCAGAAATCAGCAATGCGGTCCACAGGGGAGCCTACAGCCTGAGCGACGCGGTTGGCGCAGGCTCTGAGACCGGAGGGGGTCAGATCGGTGGTGCAGGCAAAGTAGGTCTTGGTACCGACGAAGCCGCGGATGCCCACGCCGCTGATAATCTTATCAGTGACGAATTCGATCTTGCGGTTGGCATAGCTAATGCGGTTATTTTTAGAGTATTCAGAGAAGATTTCCACGAAATCGGCACCGCCATGGAGCACGATGGCAATCAGCTCTGACATCATTTTTTTATCCAGCATAGAAACAGTCCTTTCCAGTTGATTTATGGTCACAATATAGCACAGTTTTTACAGCGTGTCAAAAGGAACGGGGCGAAAAAACTCCCGGCAAGACGCAGCTTGCCGGGAGTGAAAATATGTATTAGATTTCCTTGCCGGCCAGGAAGACACGCTTGTCTTCGTAGTTGCCGGTGATGACCAGGAAGTCTGCAACCTTGCCGGTTTCGATGGAGCCGACCTCGTTCTCTGCGCCCAGAGCCTTTGCGGGGTTGTAGGTGCAGGCACGGATGACCTCTTCCTCGGGAATGTTCCAGCTGATGCAGTTGGTCAGGCAGTTCCACATATTGGTAGCGGAGCAGGAGATGGTGCCGTCTGCCAGACGACCAACGCCGCCCTTGACCCATGCGGTCTGGCCGCCCAGATCGAACTCGGTGCCCTCGGGCATACCGGCGCAGCGGCCGGAGTCGGAGATGACGACCATGCGGTCCTTAAACATGGTAAATGCCAGACGGACGGAAGCGGGATGAATGTGCAGGCCGTCGCAGATGATCTCTGCCTGAACGCCGGGAGTCTCGTTGCCGGCAGGAATGGGGCCGGGGTTGCGGTGATGGACACCGGGCATAGCGTTATACAGGTGGGTCATGTGGGTAGCGCCGGCATCGAAGACAGCACGGGCGTGGTCATAGTCGGTGTCGGTGTGGGCCACGGAAACGGTACACAGCTTGCTGGCCTTTTCGGTGAACTCCACAGCGCCGGGCAGCTCGGGAGCCAGATCCACAATGCGGATCAGACCGCCGCAGTCATCGTACAGCTTCTTGAAACCGTCGAAATCGGGGTCCTTGATGTAGGCGGCGTTCTGTGCACCCTTCTTCTTCATGGAGAAGTAGGGGCCCTCCATGTTGATGCCGCGCAGGACAGAGCAGCCCTCGGGACGCTCGTCTGCCAGCTTGCGGCCGGTGGCGAATGCCTTGGACAGGACATCATAGGGCAGGGTCATGGAAGCGGGAGCAAAGGAAGTTACGCCGCAGGAAAGAAAATACTTTGCCATGGCCTTCAGACCTTCGTAGTCGCCGTCGGAGAAGTCGTGGTTGCAGTTGCCGTGGCTGTGAACTTCAATCAGACCGGGAATGACGGTGGCGCCCTTCAGGTCGATGGCGTCTTCGGGAACATTTTCGGGCAGGACAGCGCCGAACTTGCCGTCTACCACTTCAAAAGCGCCGGTATGGAACTGAAAATCACCGGTGAAAATTCTGGCATTCTTATAGAACATTGAATATTTCCTCCTAAATAATCTTTCCCGAGGCCGGACAGGCCCCGGGAAGCGGGAATCTTATTTATTTACGCAATTCGGGCAGAGATGCAGCAGCCACAGCCTGACCGACACGGCGGGTGTTCTCGTCGGGAGCGATGATCTCGCACTTCTTTGCAAGCTCCGGGAACTCTTCAGCCAGAACCTTGTTGGAGACCTCCAGGATCATGTCGCCGCCCTTGCCGGACAGAACACGACCCATGCACATCAGGTGCTCGATGTCATAGAAGTGGGAATACTGCACCACAGCGTAGGCCAGGTAAACGCCGATGTCGTGGAAGATCTTCTGAGCTCTCTCGTCATCTGCTTCCATCAGGCCCTGAACGACCTTCAGCTTCTGAGCGGGAGCCAGCTCGGGATCCAGCTCGATGCCGGCACGGGGTGCCAGCTTGATGACAGCGTCCTGAGAGAAGTACTTGCAGCCAACACCGAAGTCGGTGGACCACTCGTCCTGCATTGCATCGGGATTCAGGTCAACGGGTGCGAAGGCCAGCTCGGAGATCCAGCCCTTGACGTTCTTGTCCTTGTCGACATAGCCGACAGCCTCGGAAGTACCCATGGCCAGACCCATGATGTTGCCCTTGTTCAGGCCCATAGCACCGGCCAGAGCGGAAACGTCGCCGTCGTTTGCAACGACACAGGGAACATCGCCGATTTCAGCAGCAGCACGGTCGAAAACGGTCTTGACCTCGTCCCAGCGACTGCGGGGAACCTTGTAGAAGATGCTGGAGATCATGGGAGCATTGCCGATGAAGGTACCGGCAGAGGAAACACCGATGGCGTCAACTCTGGGCATCTTGGAAGCAGCGGTCTTCATGGCTTCCACAATGCCGTTGAACTGATAGGTGGGATCCTCGTTCAGCTTGGGGTACCAGACAACTTCTTCGGAGTAGACGCACTCGCCGTCGATGACAGCGGAAACCTTACGGTCGGATCCGCCTGCATCAAAGCCGATGCGGCAGCCGTCCAGATGACCGCCGATGGGCATAGCCTGCTCGTTGGTCTCGGGGCACTGATCCAGAGGCAGATCAATGATTTCCAGGTGCTTTTCGTACAGCTTGAAGAAGAAATCGTAGTCGAAGGAGCGCTCGCCGTTTTCGGAGTAAGCGGCCTGGAGCTTCTTTGCGATCTCGGAGCAGCCGCAGATAGAAACGCGGAAGCCGCCGATAGACCACAGCAGGAACTTCACATAACGCTCGACATAGCGGTAGTCAGCATCGGCCATTTCGGCAGTGCCGTGGATGAAGGTGTGGTGAACGGAAACCTTGCCCTGATCGCGCTCAACTGCGATAGCCAGGGGCTTTTCTGCACCCTTGAGGTAAGCCTCAGACCACACACCGAAGGGAATGAAGCCGGGGTCCAGAATGGGGGAATTTTTCATTTCGTAGTTAACGCCTAAATACTGCATATTAGGTCCTCCTTGTAATACATATCGTTGGTATGCACAATTTCTTAATGTAAATTATATCACGATTGGGTAAAAAGGCAATATCATTATCTATATAGATGTTGCAGATATCGACGATTGTAAAAAAATGCCGCCCGGGCAGGCGGCATTTTTTCCTATTTTTTTGACAGTGATCCGATCAGCTCCAGAATCAGTCGGCAGTGCTCCTGCTCCTGGTCCCGCAGCTTGATAAAAACATGACCGTACTCCGGGTCCTGGCTTCTTGCATCGTAGGCATTCACAGCCCGCATCTCCCGGCCGTAGCTGTTCCTGAGGATCTGCTCGATGGGGCCGTGGACCGGTGTGACCTTCGGCAGGGCGGGTTTGTTTCCCGTGGCGATGGTGTAGATTCCCTTCAGGCAGGAACAGTGGGCCTGCTCCTGCTGAAACATCTTGTATAAAATGGCACTTTCTCTTCCGCACAATTTCTTGGAAAGCTGTAAGTATGTGGTGGCGTCTTCCCATTCGTCGGTAATTAAAGCGGATAATGTCACTTCGGGGCTGGCTTGCTCCGATCCGCGTACCCGCTGCCAGACGCGTTGAGCCTGAACTTGATTGATCTGATCCATATGATACACTCCTTTCCATTAAAGTATAGTGGCAGGACCGGGGGGATTTTCGCAGAAAGCCGTCGAACCGGAATTTGAAAAGAAAAAAAGATAGCATATTGAAAAAACTGTGATATAATAAGGAGCGTGAAAGAATATCACGGAAAAGGGAGGAAATCTGCATGGGGTTTGAAGCGCTTTTGGGCAACGAACAGCTGAAGCACAACCTGATTTCTGCCCGGAAAAAGCATATGCTCTCCCATTTCTATCTGATTTCCGGCCCTGAAGGCTCCGGCAGACACACACTGGCGGATCTAATCGCCGCCGGGATGCTGTGTCAGGAGGAGAATGGCCCCTGCGGTGTGTGCCGCAGCTGCCGAAAGGTGCTGTCACATACCCACCCGGACTATCTGGTGATTGACGACCCGGAGAAGAAAACTGTCCCTGTTGATCTGATTCGTCAGGCCCGTGCGGATATGTTCATCCGGCCCAACGAGGGAGACCGCAAGATCTATCTGTTCCCAAGGGCGCAGGATATGGGCCTTCCGGGACAGAATGCCCTGCTGAAGGTGTTGGAAGAACCGCCCTCTTACGGTGTGTTCCTGCTGATTGCCGACAATCCCGACAAGCTGCTGCCCACGGTGCGTTCCCGCTGCGTGGAGCTGAAGCTGCAGGCGCTGCCGGAGCAGCTGCTGAGAACCCAGCTTTCGGCGGAATTTCCCCAGGCGGATGCGCAGACCCTGTCTGCTGCCATGCTGCGCAGCGGCGGCTATCTGGGTCAGGCAAGAGCGCTGCTCTCAGGCAACACCATTTCCGAAGAAACGGTGCGTTTTGCAAAGGTCTACGGTGCGCGGGACGCATACGGACTGGTGCAGCTGCTGGTTCCCATGGAGAAGTGGAAGCGTGATTCACTGATCCCGGTGCTTACCGAGTGGCTGGAGCTGATCGAACAGGCTATGATCTGCCGCTCCGGACTGCCGGCGGTGGTACCCGAGGCGGGAGAGGCTGCGTCCGCCCGGAATATGTCAGAACTGATGACAGCAGCCAATCATTTGAAAAAAGCCATTGAATATGCCCAGGGAAATGTATCCTGCGCCGCCGTGTGCGGCTGGCTTTCCTGGGCCTTGCGATAACATTTAAGGAGAATATCATGGACGAGACAATTGTGACCCCTGAGGAAACCGAACAGTCCCTTCCTGTCCAGGTGGAGGTAGTGGACATTCAGTTCCGACCGGGCCAGAAGATTTACTTTTTTGATCCTGACGGTATGCGGATCTGTGCCGGAGAACACCTGATCATCGAAACTGCAAGAGGCCCCGAATATGGTATCTGCACCGGCGGAAATCATATGGTGTCTGAAAAAGATGTGGTTGCACCGCTGCGCAAGGTCATTCGCCTTGCAAACGCCCAGGATGAAAAGACGGTTCTGGAAAACCGCCAGAAGGAAAAGCGTGCCCACGATATCTGCGCCCAGAAGATCATCGAGCATGGCCTGGATATGCAGCTGGTCAGCGCAGAATATGCCTTCGACGGCAGCAAGATCCTGTTTTTCTTCACCGCTGACGAGCGTGTGGACTTCCGGGAACTGGTCAAGAACCTGGCAGGCATCTTCCACACCCGTATCGAGCTGCGCCAGATCGGCGTCCGGGACAAGGCAAAGATGGTGGGCGGCCTGGGCATCTGCGGAAGACCCTTCTGCTGTGCACAGTTTTTGGATGATTTCCAGCCGGTTTCCATCAAAATGGCAAAAACTCAGAACCTTTCTCTGAATCCTACCAAGATTTCCGGCACCTGCGGCAGACTGATGTGCTGCCTGAAATACGAGCAGGAGGCCTATGAAGACCTGATTCGCAACAGCCCCAAGGCGGACTCCTTTGTCGATACCCCCGACGGCCGTGGCACTGTGGTGGATGTAAATCTGCTGCGCCAGAGCGTCAAGGTGCGCATGGAAGAGAACCCCGAAAGCTGCGGCTGCTATTCCAACTGCGATATCTGTGTCCTGCGCAACGGCAAGGCAAAGAAGAATGATCCCCCCATTCCCGCAGATCTGGCTCCCATTTCCGGCTCCGGAAAGCGCCCGAAGAAGCAGGAGGAGGAAGAACCCAGTCTGCTGGAGCCTGTTCGTTTCCGCTACCGTACCGATTCTGTGGTAGAGGAGCCGGAGCAGGACAAGCCTGCCCAGCCTGCTCAGCAGGAGCGTGCAGAACAGCCTCAGGAGAACCGGAGCCGCCGCAATCGCCGCCCCAGAAACAATCCCAAGGCGCAGAACACCCCGGAGCAGCCCAGAAGTGAAAAGCCCAAAACGGACAAGCCTCATGCAGAAAAGGCCAGAACCGACAAGCCCCGGACGGATAAGCCCAGAGCAGATAAGCCCAA
>JAHHRV010000039.1 GCA_020025595.1 Oscillospiraceae bacterium | reverse complement strand
TGCTCTACTGGTGCGGTATCCGTGAGGGCGAGCTGCTGGCGCTGACCCCGGCAGACTTTGACTTCGAACGGAGTACCGTCAGCATCAACAAGTCGTATCAGCGGATCAACAAGCAGGATGTTATCACCACACCCAAAACCAAAAAGAGCAACCGGGTGATCCAGATGCCGAAATTCCTTTGCGAGGAGATCCAGGAGTATCTGAAAATGTTCTACGGTACCGAAGCTGACAGCCGGATCTTTCCCATCAGCAAGAACTATCTGCACCGGGAAATGGACCGAGGCTGCAAAGAAACCGGGGTGAAACGCATCCGAATCCACGATTTGAGACACAGCCACATCAGTCTGCTGATCGATATGGGCTTCACGGCTTTGGCAATCGCTGACCGGGTAGGCCATGAGAGCATTGACATCACCTACCGCTACGCCCACCTGTTTCCCACCCGTCAGACGGAGATGGCAAACAAGCTGGATGAACTGAAAAACGAGGAAGGAGTATAAACCATGTCTATGAAAAATCTTGATAACCACAACCGTTGGAGAAGCAAAACGGTGGCCTTTCGGGTATCGCCGGAAGAGAACGAACAGCTGGATCGGTTCGTGAGCTTGTCCGGGCTGACCAAGCAGGATTATATCACCCGCCGCCTGCTCTGCAAGGATGTGGTGGTGCAGGGAAATCCGAGAGTGTTCAAGGCTCTGAAAAATCAGTTTGCCGCCGTTCTGGAACAGCTTCAGCGCATTGAGGCCGGAACCGGTGTGGACGATGAACTGATGGACACCATTGAGCTGATGACCGCAATCATGGATGGTATGAAGGAGGACAGTGCCTATGGAAATTAACGCAAAAGAAAAGACCGCCCTGAGCCCGTCTGTTGGCGCAGACGGAGGGCAGTCTCATCACAAGCTATCACAAAACAGTATACCCGATACCGAGGAAAAATACAACGATGATTTTGAGGATATGGAAGAACTGTACCGCCGGATGCAGCGGGCGGCAGATCCGCACTACCTGCACACGGTATCCATGACGGAGCTGTATCAGACGTCCTATAAGAGCAGAGCAGCCATCATCGAAGGGCTGCTTTACTCCGGGGCATATATCCTTGCCGGAGCCCCTAAAATCGGCAAGTCCTTCCTGGTGGCGCAGATTGCTTACCACATCAGCACCGGCGATCCCCTCTGGGGATATGAAGTCCACCAGGGACCGGTGCTGTATCTGGCGTTGGAGGATGACTTCCAGCGCCTGCAAAGCCGAATGTTTATGATGTACGGCGTGGCCGATACCCCCCACCTGCACTTCGCCACCGCAGCCGAGAAGATCGGCTGCGGTCTGGACGAGCAGCTGGAAAACTTCGTGCGGGAGCATCCGAAAACCAAGCTGATTATCATCGACACGATGCAGAAAATCCGGGAGGTCGGCGGAGATGCTTACAGCTACGCCAGCGACTACGAGATCATCAGCAAGCTGAAACAGTTTGCTGACAAGTATTGCCTCTGTGTGCTGCTGGTGCACCATACCAGAAAGCAGCCGGCAGGAGACAGCTTTGAGATGATCTCCGGCACCACCGGTCTGCTGGGCTGTGCGGATGGTTCTCTGCTGATGCAGAAGAAAAAACGCACCGGTCTGGATGCCGTCATTGATGTGGTGGGCCGTGACCAGCAGGATCAGATCCTCTACCTCAAGAAAGATCCCAAGACACAGATCTGGAATCTGGAAAAGACAGAAACGGAGCCGTACAAGGAACCGGCTGATCCGGTTCTGGAAGCTGTGGCAAAACTGGTTTCCCAGGAGCAGACGGAATGGAGCGGCTCTCCCTCAGAGCTGGCAGAGTGTGCAGCTGCCGGAATGGCGGCAAACGCTCTGACCAAGTACCTGAATATCCGGTGCGGCAGGCTGTTGGAGGAGCATCATGTGAGCTACGAAAACAAGGCCAGGCACTCCGGGCGGCGGGTCACGCTGACCTATGTTTCACCGGAGTGCGACGGTTGCGACGGTCGCAACGGTGAAAACGATACCGTGTAAATAACCGTCGCAATCGTCGCTATCGTTGCGGCAGG
>JAHHRV010000038.1 GCA_020025595.1 Oscillospiraceae bacterium | reverse complement strand
CTTCGGGTTCCGGTTCCGGCTCTGGGACTGTCCCTGCACACTCGCTCATATTGACCGCACAGATCGGGCAGTCGGTATGTACTGCACCCGGCCCGCATTTCTCCGTACAGGTGCATTTAGGCGGTTCGCCTCCGGCGGCTTCAAAGGCGGCCAGCAGGTCAGCTTCGTCCACCACGCTGAAAAAGTAGGTTTCGTACTGCTCGCCCTCCTCGTCCACCGGCTTGTCGTAGTCGATGACCAGATAGAAGGTGCTGCCGCCGCTGGTCTGAACAGTGATAAACTGTTTGTTGGTGTGCTCGTCATAAAGCAGATCACGGGTCACAAGGCTGCCTTCCTCAGAAAAGCCCTTGCCCGGCTCCGGCGTTTCCACAGGCACCTCCGTGTATTCATCCCCGCCGCTGGCGTAGGCCGTAACGGAAAATCCGCATAAAAGAACGACGACGCAAAGCGCCGCCGTCAACATTCGGATATGCTGTTTCATTCATTTTCCTCCTCATTTGCAGGCTCGGACTTCGGGACGACTTGTCCCAAAGAACCGGCTTTCAGCTTCTTCAGCAGGTCGGGCAGATCGGCAAGGGACACACTCATACCCCGAACAATGTCCACGATCTCGCTGTTTTCGGCCTCCAGCTTTTTCTGTTCCAGTTCTTTCAGCCGCTCCTGCTGTTCTGTGATCTTGGCCTTGACCTTTTCGATCTCGGCCCCGATCTTTGCGCTTTTGCTGACTGCCATTGTTTCAAAACCTCCCGTCAATCAAGTCTGCCATAGGCGTAAAAGTGGGATTGCCAGTAGCTTGTGTTTAGGTTTGCATACTGAATGGGATCGCCGCAATGCAGCATCCAGCCATCGCCCACATAGATGCCGCAATGACTGACCCCCGTCGTGTCATAGGTTCCCGTAAAGAACACAAGGTCGCCGGGCTTGGGGCTGCTTGTAGGCGTACTAAGGTCATAAAGCCCCTGTGCGCCCAGCCGTCCGAAGTTCCAGCCGCATTGATTGTAGACATAGCTGACAAAGCCGGAACAGTCAAAGGAAGTAGCTGGACTGTACCCACCCCACACATAGGGAAAACCGATGTACTTTTCTGCCTCCTCCAAAATAGCGGCAAAGGTGGCATCACTTTTGCACTCCTCCGGGACCTCATGCTTGGTGGGGCCCTGTACGATGTATTTGTCCACATAGGATGACTCCGGGAACAGGTCAGGGCGATTGCCCAGCGTTGCCATGTAGAGGGCGTACCGAGAGAGCTGTTCCTCGGTCATCATGTAAATAGGAACATGGGACAGATTGAAGTTTTCCAATGTTACGGTGCAGATATAGTAATCATACGGCACTTGGACGGTGTAGCTGTTGCCCTCGCTGTCTGTTCTGGTTTCTGTGCGATAGCGCACCTCCTTCACCACAGTTTCCGTGAGGATGTACTGGCGGTCAAATAGGGCTTGAATGGTATCTTGCACCTCGTTCACTGTCCATGTCCCCTCATGGAGTGCGGACAGCATGGAAATGAGCACATAGGGGTCGTGCTTGATCTCGTCCAGAGTAAAGTGATACTCGTCATAATCGTGGGTGGCCTCGTAGGTGTCCAGATATTCTTGCAGCTCCGTCTCCAACTCGCAGTAGGCGGCCTCCGCTGCCAGTATTTCCGCATCCTCGGCTTGATAGGTGCTGGCGGCAACGGCTCCGACTACACCATTTCCAATCGTCACCATAGAGGACATACAGGATTGCAGGGTGAAGATCAAGAGACAGCAGGCCAGTGCAAGCATCACACCTACCGGGTGTCGTTTCACAAAGGCCACTGTTCGGGCGGCTATTCTTTCCGTGGTAACGGCGGTTTTCTCGGCGGCCTTGGCTCCTTGCTTGGCCGCCTCACGCGCCTGCTTTGCGTACTGCTTCTGGATGCGCCGTTTCTGTCGATACCGGGCAAGGACGCTTTTTTCCAGCTCTGGGTGCTCCTGTGCTGCCACATGAAACTGATAGTTTGCCGTGGCCTTGATATGCCGACGCTCCGCCTTACGGACTGCTTTTGCCGGGTGTTCCCGAACCTTCTTTTGAATTGTCCGCTTTCCCTGACGGAAAACCGTTTCGCCCACCAGCTCAGAACGGTGGGC
>JAHHRV010000037.1 GCA_020025595.1 Oscillospiraceae bacterium | reverse complement strand
TGTAAATGATACTCTAATAGTTGACCACAGTGACACTGAATAAGTTTACCACTAATATAAAACTCCTTGTAGAATAGAGGTAACTCTAGAGGTGAGGAGAGAAAGGAATGGTAGTGGGAATGTCACTTTACGCACAGATCCGGGAGGCCTATACTTCCGGCGAATCCCAGAGGTCAATTGCTAAGCGCCTGGGTGTTTCCAGGCAAACCGTCAAAAAATATTGCGAGGGAGAAATCATGCCTGGTGTCCGTAAGGAGTACCTCCGTGCCCCGAGTATTGTTACGCCTGAAGTTGAGGATTTTATCCGCACGTGCCTGGACACCGACAAAGAAGAAGGCCTGCGGAAGCAAACGCACACAGCCAAACGGATCTACGACCGGTTGGTAGCAGAGCAACATTTCACTGGCTCATACTCCATTGTGCGCCGTGTGGTCCATGAAATGAAAGCTCAATACATCCCTGCTCAGGCGGATATACCGTTGGAGTACGATCCTGGGGATGCCATTCAGATTGACTGGGGTGAAGCCACCATTTATCTGCAGGGAGAGCGGAAGGCTGTCCAGATCTTCTGTGGCAGGCTTTGCTACAGCTGTGACATCTTTGTTATGGCTTGCCTTAGCCAGAATGCTGAGAGCTTTCTGGAAGCCCAGCAGAAGATGTTTGACTACTTTGGAGGAGTTCCCCGGCGACTTATCTTTGACAACGGCAAGGTGGGTGTCAAGGAAGGCTTTGGCCTCCATGCTGTAGCTCAGGATTACTACCGGATGTTTGCTGCTCACTATGTCTTCGCTACAGACTTCTGCAATATAGCCAGCGGCAATGAGAAAGGTTTGGTTGAGAATCTGGTTGGTTATGGCCGAAATAACTTTCTGGTTCCGGTTCCAAAAGTAGATTCCATGGATGCCCTGAATGCCATGCTGCTGGAATGCTGTCTGCAATACCGGAACAACCACAGAGTACAGGGCCGCTCTCAGTCTGTCAAAGATATGTACCTTACAGACAAGGCCTGTCTCCATCCCATTGCACCATACCGGTATGAGACTGCTCGAATTGCCACACCTTCTGTAGGCGACTATTCGACGGTACGGTTTGACCGGAATGAATACTCTGTTCCCGTGCGTTTCCTGCGAAAAACCGTTACAGTCAAGGGTTATGCCAGCAAAGTGGTCATTATCTGCGACCAGGATACGGTTGTTACATATGACCGGCTCATGGGGCAAGGAAAGACCACATACAAGCTGGAGCATTATATTGGCCTATTGGAGCGAAAACCCAGAAGCGTATTTCAGGCGAAGCCTGTTCGCCAGACGGTTAAGAAAGAGCTTCTGGAACTTGGCAAACTCCTCCCTGGTGGTAACAAGGATGTGGTACGCCTTCTACGGATGTGTGTTGACTATGGAGAAGACCGGGTAATCTTTGCGGTAAACAGGATTCCAACTGGAATTACACCAACGGTAGATATGATCCGCAGTTACCTAGAGCAGCCGGAAAAGAACACTGCAATACGGTTTCAGAACGAGGTTTATATCACGCAGACCAACCTTGCGTACTATGACGAGAAATGCGGGGTGGTAAGATGAACGAACTGAACCGGCAGCTTATTTCTATGTATGCCAAGCAGCTGCGAGTCCCCACCTTTAACCAGTATGAGGAGGTCATTCGGCAGCTGGAGGGGAACAAAAGCTTTGACGATTTTCTGGTATCTCTTATGCGGGCTGAACTGGAAAACCGTCAGGAGAGTAACCGCAGGCGGAAGATCCATTCCGCCCGGTTTCCCTACACCAAAACTCTGGAGGAGTTTGACTGCTCCTATCTGCAGAATGTGTCCGAGGCTCAGATCCGCCAGCTTGCCAGCTGCGACTTCATACAGAACAAGCAGAATGTGGTCATGATTGGAAATCCGGGAACCGGAAAGACCCATCTGTCCATTGCGTTGGGCCTCAAGGCCTGTATGCAGGGCTTGAATGTAAGATTCTACACGGCAGCCAATCTTTCCAACGAGCTCATTGAAGCTCTGGATAGGCACCGGCTGCTAAAGCTGGAGAAGCAGATAGCCAGCTGCGACCTGCTGATCATTGACGAGATGAGCTATCTTACCTTTAACCGGCACCAGTCGGAGCTGCTGTTTAAAGTCATTGCAGACCGCAGTGAGCGAAAAAGCATCATTGTATCTACCAATCTGGCGTTCTCAGACTGGCTGACCATGTTTGAGAACCAGACAATGGTGGCCGCAATGATTGACCGGCTGACCTACCGCAGCTTCGTCCTGAACATGAATTCCGACCGGCCTTACCGGGCAGAATTCGCCGCCCAATCTGATCATCCAATTAGAGACTGAAGAAGTGGTAAAATAATTTAGTGTCAAAGTTTACCGGAACGGTAAACTATTTCATTGTCAACGCTGGTAAACAAATTCAGTGTCAGTGGTAAAGAAATTCATTGACATTTACA
>JAHHRV010000036.1 GCA_020025595.1 Oscillospiraceae bacterium | reverse complement strand
ACTGCTGTGTTCGGGATGGGAACAGGTGGACCCTCACCACAATCAAAACCAACTTTATTTTGTGCTGTTCGTTGACAGCTTAGTTAGTATACCATCGAAAAACAGTTTTGTCAAGTATCTTTTTTATTTTTTCAAAATCTTTTTATTTCAGCATCCTTCGACGGAATTTTACGGCACACCCACCATATTTTCGCGGCGCTTTCCCGCAAAAGAATTTGACACTCCAAATCTGCTGGGCTATAATGATACCATTCTTTTATGAGATAAATCTCTTACACCAAAGGAGATATTTATGCCGAATATCATTGAAATCACAGACTTTTCTGCGCCGGAGCTGGATATGTTTGCGCACCTGACCCATGCTCAGCTTCGCAACCGAAAGGAACCGGAGAAAGGAATCTTCATTGCAGAAAGCCCCAAGGTCATCGTAAGAGCATTAGATGCAGGATGCCAGCCCCTTGCACTGCTGATGGAGCGCAAGCACATCACCGGACAGGGACAGGACATCATCGCCCGGTGCCCGGATGTCCCCGTCTATACCGCCGATCGGAATGTGCTGGCCAATCTGACCGGCTACGAACTGACAAGAGGTGTTTTGTGTGCCATGCGCCGACCTGTGCTCCCCTCTGTAGAAGACATCTGCGCCGGTGCCAACCGTGTGGCTGTGCTCGAGGGAATCGTGGATGCCACGAACATCGGTGCCATCTTCCGCTCCGCAGCGGCCATGCATATTGATGCCGTTCTGGTCACCCCCACCTGCTGCGATCCTCTAACCCGCCGCGCAGCCCGTGTCAGCATGGGCACTGTTTTCCAGGTACCCTGGACACAGATCGGAGATACTCCCACAGACTGGCCTCACCCGGGAATCCAGCGGCTGCAGCAAATGGGCTTCAAAACTGCAGCCATGGCTCTGAGTGACCGCTCTGTTTCCATCGACGATCCCACCCTGATGGCAGAAGATAAGCTAGCCATCGTCCTCGGAACTGAAGGCGACGGACTGTCTGCGCACACTATAGCGGGCTGTGACTACACCGTGATGATCCCCATGTCTCATAATGTGGATTCGCTGAATGTGGCTGCAGCAAGTGCTGTGGCCTTCTGGCAGCTGAGAAAACGATAAATACGCAAAAAGCCATCGAAGCACGCAGCTCCGATGGCTTTTATTATATCATGACTGTCTGATCACCGTGAGCACCTCATCGATACTCAAGTTCTGTTCCTTTGCGATTTTCGCAAGATCGTCATATTCGTATTTACTCCGGGAAGCGCCGTATCCGTAGCTGTCTTTTCTACGAACAACACCATAAGGTGTCTGAATCCGCCGAATTTCCCGCTGCAGCGTATACCGCTTATACCGAGCCTCACGAATACCAAGTGTCGTGGTGTGCCGGAACATTATCGAAACCATGGCTTCTTTGTCTTTCTCCCGGCACAGGACGCAGATTTTCACCGCCGGGCGGGATTTTTTCATACTGATCGATTCCGTGTATGCATCCAGTGCTCCTGCTGTCAGAAACTCCTGCAGCGCAAATCCTACTTCTTCGCCGGTCATGTCATCAACATTGCAGCTCAGCTCCAGAATCTCATCCGTGCTGTCTGCGTGTTCCCCCAGCATGACCCGGGTAAATCTAGAATGCGCCCCGTTGTTTTCATCCAAACCATAGCCAATCTGCGAGATTTTCATGGAGGGAATTTCACAGAACTCGACGGCAAAGCGTCTGAGCAGCGCTGCCGCCACAGCTGTACATTGTTCTCCTTCGCTCAGGCCGCCACAGACGGGCACATTCCGGAGAATGTAAGCAGTCGCAGGTGTCGGCACCGGTAAAACGCCTCGAACGGTGTGGACCGTTCCACGCCCCACAGGCACAGCAGAAGCAACGATGCGTTCCGGAGACAGCCGGTTCATCAGCATGCACACCGCAATAACTTCTGCAATCGTACGAAGAAGCTTTTCTCCCAAAAAACCGTGCTCAGCATGATCCTCTCCATAAACAGATTGCTCTGCTTCTGACAGAATCTCAAAAACCGCCAGCACATCCTGCTTCACCTTTTCAGACAGGGCCATCCGGGAAATAAAATCGTCAAAATCAAGCTGCTCACATCCACCACGCAGAGCAGTTATCTGAGCATCGGATATTTTTACAGACACCTGAGCACCTGCAACGCCACAGCTGCTTCGGTCTGCTGCAAAAGTCACTCCGGGAATCTGCAGTGCATTCCATTCATCCAGCACTGCCGCCTGATCCGGCATCACATCCAGCAACGCACCTGCAAGCATCCCTGCAGAAACGCCCATGCTGCAGTCAATGTACAGTGTTTTCATCCGCGCGCCTCCAGATCCAGCACGACGGAATCGTAGTATTGTCCAAGCTCTGCGGCAATCTCCAGACGGTGGAGCATAAGTCTTTCCATGTCCCCTGCGGTAATCTGAATCTTCGCAGAATTCCCCATGGTTCTCACTCGGAAATCCCGGAATCCCAGAGACTCCAGATATCCCTCTGCTCTTTCGGTGCGTGCCAGGTTCTCAGCAGTAATCTGCTCACCGGTCGGGATTCTGGTTGCAAGACATGCATAAGCCGGTTTGTCCCAGGTAAACAGTCCCGCCTCTTTGGACAACTGGCGGATCTGACTCTTTTTCAGGTCACATTCACGCAGAGGCGAGCGAACTGCCATTTCTTTCAGCGCTTTCATACCGGGGCGATCCGATGCATCGTCCGAACCGTTGGTTCCGTCCAGCAGCACGGTAAAGCCATCCGCCTTGGCCGCTGCGAGAATCTCCCGGAAAATCACCTTCTTGCAGTGATAGCATCGGTTTGAAGGGTTGGCAGTTACAGTGTCATTGCACAACACATCCACATTCAGAACCTGCATATCTGCATTCAGCTCTTTTGCAAGGCGCTTGGCGTCATCCAGTTCAAACTGGGGCTGAAATGCTGTTTTTACATAGTAAGCTTTTGTTTCAGCTCCGCACGCAAGGGCTGCATGAAGCAGGTAGGCAGAATCAACGCCGCCTGAAAAAGCAATTGCAACTTTGGGATTTTCAGCAAAGAACTCAGTTAATGTCATCTCGTTTCCTCCGAAGCAGTATCTTTAAGAAAACTGTTCTACGGTCATCAGACCGTATACAGATCCTTGATATTATAATATCACATACAAAGTGAAATGGGTATAAAAAAAGCTCCGTTTTCGCGAATACGAAAACGGAGTTCTTGTGGAGGTACCGCCCAGATTTGAACTGGGGAATGAGAGTTTTGCAGACTCTTGCCT
>JAHHRV010000035.1 GCA_020025595.1 Oscillospiraceae bacterium | reverse complement strand
ATCAAGCCTACGAACATCTCTGTTCTGCCGGACTCCAGTATCAGTGCGCGGATCTATGCTCTGCTGAATGTGGTCAAGGGACAGGCAGAGCTGGAAATGCTGGCACTCAATTCCAAAGAGTCCTTCGACCGAAACAAGAACTTCTACCGGGAACGGATGAATGCGGAAGAACTTCCCGCAATCCGCAAACTGCTGGAGCAGGACAGCACACACCTGGACCGTATCCAGGCACTCATGGCATCCAGCCGAGAATTTTACATCATCATTCGTCTGCGGGATGAGCGGGAAACGGATGTGTTTTCCTATCTCTCCCGGATCGAGCAGAGCATCAACGACAATGGCTTTACCACCCGCCGTGCCACAGATCAGGATCTGAAACGCATGCTGGGTGTGTACTTCGAGCAGAATGTGACCACCGAGCAGTTCGAGGACTCTGATGGTGACCGCTGGGTCATCGTTGGAGATTGACAAAGGAGGCATCGAATTTCATGGCAAAGAAAAGAAAAAAATCCGCTCCTGAAATGCAGAGCAGTGAAAATGTGAGTGTCAAATCTTTTCTGGATATGATCGCACCCTCGGTGGTGCAGTTCTATCCGGACCACTTCATCTGCGGCAACACCTTCCGCTGTGTATGGGCACTGCGTGAGTACCCCACCAGCACAGATGAGCAGGCGATCCTGCGGCATCTGGGCGAAAAGGATGGTGTGACACTGCGCATCTACACCCGGCAGGTGACTCCCGCTGAGGAAAAGCGGATCATCCATAACGCCGCCAACAAGAATCGCATGAATCGATCCAATACCAACGACCTCCAGCAGACTGTTACCGCTGAAAGCAATCTGCAGGATGTGGCATCTCTGGTCGCCAGCATGCATCGCAATCGTGAGCCGCTTCTGCACTGTGCTGTGTTCATTGAGCTGACCGCCGCCGACTTCAATACGCTCAAGCTGCTTCAGACTGATGTGCTGACAGAGCTGGTGCGAAGCAAGCTCAACGTGGACAGACTTCTGCTCCGTCAGCAGCAGGGCTTCCGCTGTGTCAATCCCGCTGGAAACAACGCCTTCGGTCAGCAGTTTGAGCGTGTCCTGCCTGCCAGTTCCGTAGCAAACCTCTATCCCTTCAACTATTCCGGCAAGCTGGATGCCAAAGGCTTCTACATTGGTAAGGACAAATACGGCAGCAACATTCTGGTGGACTTCGACCAGAGAGATGAAGATAAGACCTCCGCCAACATCCTGATCCTTGGCAACTCTGGTCAGGGAAAGTCGTATCTTATGAAACTGCTTATCCTGAATTTGCTGGAGTCCGGCAAGTCCGTGATCTCATTGGATGCGGAGCACGAACAGCAGGAAATGTGTGAGGCGGTGGGTGGCTGTTTTGCCGACCTCATGGCTGGTGAGTACATCATCAATGTACTGGAACCTAAGTGCTGGAGCGAAGGCGGCGATCCCAAAGCTACGGATGCTCCCGAAGCCTTCCGCAAAAGCACCTTGCTTGCCCAGCACATTTCCTTTCTGAAGGACTTCTTCCGTGCCTACAAGGACTTCACGGATGCCCACATCGACACCATCGAAATCATGCTGTCCAAGCTCTATGCCAAGTTTGGGATCACAGATCGCACCAACTTCCGCCGTCTGAAACCCCATGACTATCCCATCCTCTCTGACCTCTATGACCTGATCGAGGATGAGTACCAACACTATGACAGCAGCCAGCACCAGCTCTACACCGAGCAGCTCCTGCAGGAGGTTCTGCTGGGACTGCATTCCATGTGCCGTGGCGCCGATGCTCAGTTCTTCAACGGACACACCAATATCACCTCCAGCCGTTTCCTTGTTTTCGGCGTGAAAGGAATGCTGAGTGCCGCCAAGAATGTCCGCAATGCCATGCTGTTCAATGTACTGGCGTTCATGTCGGACAAGCTGCTGACCGTAGGCAACACGGTAGCTGCTCTGGATGAGCTGTATATCTGGCTCAGTAACCCGGTGGCAATCGAATACATCCGCAACTGCCTCAAACGAGTTCGTAAAAAGGAATCCGCCATGCTGCTGGCATCGCAGAACCTTGAGGACTTCGATCAGGAGGGCATCCGTGAGATGACAAAGCCCCTGTTCAGCATCCCTCCGCATCAGTTCCTGTTCAATGCCGGTTCCATCGATAAGAAGTCGTATATGGATATGCTCCAGCTGGATGAAGCGGAATACAACCTCATCAAGTTTCCCCAGCGTGGTGTCTGCCTCTATAAGTGCGGCAATGAGAGGTATCTGCTGGAGGTTCATGCTCCCAAGTACAAAGAAAAGCTCTTCGGGCAGGCAGGTGGTCGCTGATGTCTGGTGCTGTTATGGCAAAGCTCGCTGCCGCCGCACTCTCCAACGACAAAGTTCGCAAGGGTGTGGGCTGGACACTGGTGGCGATTTTTTCCCCGGTGATCTTACTCGTTGCACTTTTATGTTCGCTGGCTGGTGGTGGAGCAGAGCATAATAATCAAGCAGTGAACGCAACCTTTTATGGAATAGCCTACTCAGAGAAAGTTCCTGCAGAGTTCAATCATCATGTAGAGGAAATGAAAACAGCGTTCTCTCTTCTGGATTCGGCGGTCGCCGCCGCAAACAGTCAGATGGAAGGTGGAAATGGACTTGACCCCTTGTGGATCAAGTCTATTTTTTATGCTCTCTGCTTTGGAGAGGAAGCACCGAGCCGCCGGGAGGCGAAACGCTTTGTGGGATGCTTCTATACCACGGAAACCAGAACACGCACCGTGGACGTGACACAGCCCGACGGAACGGTTATGACAGAGGAAGAATCCTATACCGTAACTGTGCCGGTCTCCTCGGAACAAGCATACCAGAATCTCGCGGCAGAGATCGGCAGAGAAGTCACCGAGGACGACCGCAAGAACATCAATCATATCTACACGATGGTCGCCGGAGCGGTTGGTAATACTGGCGGCGGTACAGGTGGTGGACTCCGCGGTGACGGCAGCAGTATCGAGCTGGATATCTCCAAATTCAAAGATCCGTATCACAAAAATGCCGCAGACCTTGCGACCTATGCCATCCATGCGTGGGAAAACGGATGGGGATATGTATGGGGAACCTTTGGAGATGTGTTCACCGAGTCCCTGTTCCAGTACAAGCTGTCCCAGTACCCGGACGGTGTCGGTCAGTATGAATCGTTCATTCGAGCCAACTGGCTGGGCAGACGCACCACAGACTGTGTCGGTCTCATCAAGGGCTATGGCTGGCTTGACCCGGAAAGCATGAGCATCTGCTATGGCACAAACGGTATGCCGGATGTGGGCGCGGACCAGATGTATTACAACGCCTCGGTCTCCGGCCCCATCAGCACGATCCCGGATGTCCCCGGCATTGCGGTGTATCACGAGGGTCATATCGGTGTCTACATCGGAAACGGCGAGGTCATCGAGGCGATGGGTAC
>JAHHRV010000034.1 GCA_020025595.1 Oscillospiraceae bacterium | reverse complement strand
ATCTTCTTGACGGATGCACCGATGGGTGCAGACTGAGCGGTCACTGCCGGATTGGCAGGTTTTTCTGCCACGTTGGCGGTGACCTTCGTCAGAGCAACAGGCCATACGCCGTCGCCCAGATCACCAAACAGCTTGGCCTCGTAGCTCTTGCTCTCTGCATTGAAGGTCAGCTGATACAGTTCACTGGAACTGCCATTGAAGCCTGCAAAGTACAGGTTGCCGTCGTTGCCTACAACCAGAGAAGACAGGGGGTTGTCGTCATAGTAGGTGCACTTGTAGCCCTGTGCCAGCAGGTCGCTGGGATAGTACTCCGCACCGGCATTGTACGGATAATCAGGATCATAGTCTTTGGAATTGGGGTCCACCTTATAAGCGAACAGCTTGAGCACGCCGCCTTGATCGTCCAGCAAATAAAGCAGCTCAGCATCATACTTGGTACCATTCTGCTCAGTGTACTGGATGGGGCCGCCGGAGGCGATGCCCACAAACTCCTTGGCCTTGGAGCCATGCTTCTCAAGTTCACTTTTCAGATCCCATGCATTGCCGTCAGGCTTTGCAGTCAGATCCTTTGCGGGCAGCCACATGGTCATGCAAGTCATGTGAACCAGATCATTGGTGTTGGTGGAGAACACCTGGCTATAGGCCAGATCGCTCATGATGCGGTTCCATGCGGGCAGAATCGTGGAAACGCCCGATTCGATTTTTTTCATGGTACGGCCGTTGACGGAGGTGACATAGTAGGTCTCGTCATCCTTTGCGGTGGCGGCCATCACATCGGTATCCAGATTCATTTCGGCGGTCCAGGCGTTCTCCTTTTCAAAGTCCCAGTTGAAGGTACTGGGCTTGCCGGTCTTATCTGCCAAAATGCCGTTGACGGTAACCTTGATGTCGTTGACATGTACGGTCACGGTGTCGGTCAGGGCAGGATTCAGGCGGGATTTGGCAGTGATGGTGGCGGTGCCGACACCCACTGCGCTGACCAGGCCCTTGCCGTCCACGCTGGCCACATCGGGGGCACTGGACTCCCAGTGAACAAAGCGGTCGGAAGCATTCCAGGGCAGTACATCCGCAGTCAGCTGATGCTCCTGGCTCTTCATCATAAGGACGGTGTCTTCGGTCAGAGTCAGAGAAGTCGCCGTGTCGGTCGGCTTCTGCTCGGCGTTGTTTGCGGTCTTGTCGGGGATGACCAGAGCGGTCAGATGGTGCCTCAGGTCCTCGTGACAGACAATGCTGTTATCGGGCTTAATCTCATACAGGTAAGACTTGCCCGTGATGCCGCCCCAGGAGGCTGCTTCGGAGGTATAGCTGAGCCAAACCACATTGCCGGTATTGGGATCATACTCCATGCTCTGGATGCCCTTGCTCTCAAAGGGCTTTTTGCCTTCGTTCAGGCATTCGCCCACCAGCTGAGGCTTTGCCATGGTCTCCTGAGTATACTTGTAGACCTTGCTGGTACCCAGCTCGTTGGAGTAGAAGGTACCATTGGGGGTCACTGCCAGGGTGTTAGTCTTAATGCCCACGGGGCCCAGATCGGTCAGAGCGCCGGTGAGCTCGTCCATGGTGCACAGAATGGCAGTGCCATCTTCTTTCTGATACACACCATAGATCGTATCATTGGTGGGGTTGTAGGCCATGTCCGTCAGCGCATGAGCCAGCTTACCCACACGAATGGGTTTCAGCAGGTCTTCCTTGTGCTGCACATACAGGGCACCGTCTGCGGCCACTGCATAAATGTAGGGATCTGCCATAGTGGCTGCATTCAGGGTCACGCCATTCTTTGCGTAGGGGGCCAGATTACGGTAGGTGGAATCCAGGGTGAGGCCTACCCAGTAGCTGGAAGCGTACTCGACGTAATCCTGATCGTGAGCCAACAGGTCAGGCATGGGAACGGGATCGCCGATCTGCATATCCAGCTCGTAAGTAGACACGTTGTAAGCGTAGTCGAAGACCTGCAACAGGAACTTCTTGCCGTTGGCCTTCTGCGTGTCCAGAACGAACTCGTCCGTATCGCCAGGCTTTGCATCGGCAATGGAGCCAGTGCTGGACAGCACCTCGCGGCCGCCGCGGTCAAACAGGGCAACGCCTGCGATATACTGGTTATCGCTGGCGGTCACAGTGATGGAGGGGCGCTCGCCTTTGTCCACCTTTACTGACTTGATTTCGGGTGCGGTGTTGTCGACCTGAACAGTGGTGGACAGGGTTGCGCCGTGGCCCAGGCTGTCCCAGTCGGCCTTTCCTTCTGCCATGTTGGTGTTGTACTCGGGTGCCAGCGTAACGGAAGCGGTAAAGCTTTCGCCCTCGTTCAGATCACCGGGCACATAGTCGATGTGTGTACTGTAGTTGGAGTTAATCCACGTGGGGAAGAACAGCATAATACCGTAGTAAGCGCCGGGGTAGCTGCCTGGGAAACGCTCAAACAGCACATTGCCCTTCTCATCGGTCATCTGTACGCGGCTGGCAACTGCGTTGCGGATGGGACTAAATTTGTAGCCGTGGATGCGGTCACCGTTCTTGTTGTTGATGGCGGTACGTTCGGGGTTGGGAATCTCCTTGGGATCGACCGGGTTGCCGCCCAGCAGGTAGGTGTAACCGGGATTGCGGTAGTACTCTACCTCCATCGTGTTGTAGCTGCCAACCATGTCGCCGTCATCACCCATGTCACCCTCACCGGTGTAGGTGGTGCGGATTTCCTGGCCGGACAATTTTGCCTGAGTATTGCCCAGTTCAAACATGGAAGGATCGGTCCAGTTGCCGTAGAAGCCCAGCACAGGGATGTTGTGCTCCGTACCGGATACGCCTTCTGCATCGGCAAAGCCCTTTGCAAAGAGGTAACCCTCGATGTAGGCGCCGTTGGGATAGGTGTCATTGATAAACTGCTTTGCTGCATCGGTCAGGCTGAGGGTTGCAGTAACAGTGGTGCTGCCGCCGGCAGGTACGGTGACCGTGCCGCCGTACAGCTGAGTCAGGAACATATGCACATCGTAGGTGTTGACCTTGCCATCGCCGGACAGATCCGCCAGCCCTTTATGCTCAATGCTGCTGCGCACGCCGGTGACATAATCCAGCAGGGCCTGTGCGTCGGCACGGTCGATGTTGCCGCTGCCGTCAAAGTCACACTTTGCCAGCTTGCTGTTGGCCTGAGTCAGGTCAGTGCCGTTGACAGTCCACTTGGCAGAGGTGTCCAGTGCGATGGTGGTGGCTGCCATGTAGGTTGCCATCTGGGTCTTGTCTTCGGCTTCCATCGCCTTTCTATTGGCATAGTCTTCAAAGGTATCCTGGGTAAACAGATCAGCGCTCAGCTCGTAGTGCTGCTCCTCGTTTTCCAGATTGTTGATGGTGAAGGTAACGGTATAGGTACCGGTGCGCTCGGGGTCATCGCCCAGCTCAGCCTTTACCTTGCCGTCAGGCTGGTCATCTACCAGCACATAGGAATCGGCACCAACTGCATCTCGGATGTTGGCCAGACCAGCACCCTGCTGCAGAACGGAAATGTAGTTGCCGGTGACGTCCCGCATGGGATCAGCAGTGGACATCAGCAGGCTCTGTGTCAGGGCACGATCGGTGAGACCTGCCTGAGACAGGCCGTTGCCGTGGATGTGCTCCATCATCAGAGCGCTCATGCCTGCAATCTGCGGGGCTGCCATGGAGGTGCCGGACATCGTCTCGTACTGGTCGGTTTCAGTCACTGCGCCGTTGACCGAGTAGATGTTGCCGCCGGGGGCGGAGATCTCGGGCTTCATGCTCAGGTCGCCGGGCACGCCCCAACTGGAGAAAGCACTCATGGTGCGATAATCGTGATTGCCGTGGATGGGGGTCAGCTTGCCGTCCACACGGATCTTGCCAGTGTAGTAATCCACACCCTTTTTGGTGGTCATCTTGGTGGAGCCGGCACGGATGATGTCACCGTCCGCCTTGCTGATGATGGCGCAGGGCTCACTTTTC
>JAHHRV010000033.1 GCA_020025595.1 Oscillospiraceae bacterium | reverse complement strand
GGCGGTAACGTTGCAATGGACGCTGCCCGCTGCGCAATGCGTCTGGGCGCTGAGCATGTTTATGTTGTCTACCGCCGTGGCGAGGCTGAAATGCCCGCTCGTCTGGAAGAGCAGCACCATGCTAAGGAAGAGGGCATCGAGTTCAAGACTCTGTGCAATCCCACTGAGATCATCGGTGATGAGAACGGCCGTGCCTGCGGCATCAAGTGTGTCCGCATGGAACTGGGCGAGCCTGATGCTTCCGGCCGTCGCCGTCCCATCGCTATCCCCGATTCCGAGTTCGTTCTGGATGTGGATACCGTTATCATGAGCTTGGGCACCAGCCCCAACCCCCTGATCCGTTCCACCACTCCCGGCCTGGAAACCAACCGTAAGGGCTGCCTGATCGTCAACGAAGACGAAATGACCACCCGTGACGGCGTTTTCGCTGGCGGTGATGCTGTTACCGGTGCTGCTACCGTTATTCTGGCCATGGGTGCCGGTAAGAAGGGCGCAGCTTCCATCGACGCATTCCTGAAGAAGAACTAAGTTACATCTGTCATATATTCCCCTCCCGGGCGTACAATCAACCGGGAGGGGATTTTTTATGAAAAAACTGGATATAATCATCGTCATTCTGGCGGTTGTATTATGTGCCGTCCTTTTGGTCTTGAATTTTTCAGGAGGAGTCCTGGAAACCGGAAACTGGGGCCTGTCGTTCCAGGTAGAGGGTCAGCCGCCCGCAGGGCCGGTCAGTCCTTCGGAATTGCAGAAATTCGACGGGTATTATCTGGGAAATCCGGAGGAAAAGACGATTTATCTCACATTTGATTCCGGATATGAAAACGGCTGCACGGCTCAGATTCTGGATGTACTGAAAAAGCATAAAGTTCCTGCGACTTTCTTCCTTGTAGGCAACTATATTGAACAGAATGCAGATCTGGTGCGGCGAATGGTTGACGAAGGCCATATCGTAGGCAATCACACCATGCATCACCCGGACATGAGCAAATTATCGGATTTTGACGCATTTTCCAAGGAATTAAACGATCTGGCGGCCCTGTATAAGGAAACCACAGGACAGGAAATTCAGAAATTCTACCGTCCGCCCCAGGGCATTTACAGCCAGGAAAATCTGGAAATGGCACAGAAACTGGGCTACAAAACCATTTTCTGGAGTCTTGCCTATGCGGATTGGGACAATAACAAGCAGCCCAGCCATGATTTCGCCATGGAGAAGCTCACCAGCCGCATCCATAACGGAGCCATCGTCCTGCTGCACTCCACATCCAAGACCAATGCTGAAATTCTGGACGAAATCCTCACAAAATGGGAGGAAATGGGCTACAAGTTCGGTACGCTGAACGATCTGACCAGCAAAAGCCCTGCTCCAGCTGTCTGAAGAATAAAGAAAAGCACCGATGTGAACATCACATCGGTGCTTTTTTATGAAGAATTATCTGCGTATCCAAGCGAAACACCACACAATAACGCACAACTTACGAAGAACATACAGCTCTCCGCTTAATGGGATTTCTGTATTTAATCCGTAGCGTTGATGGTATTATTTTTCCTCTTTATTCCCCTCCGGCAACCAAAACACGCCATTGCGCTCGCTGTCATGGGATTATCATATTTTGGAGGATCTGTTTCCTTCCTGCGCATTATCAAAGATTTCGCCACTGAATACTGGTATATTGCCTTCGATTTTTTAGGGATAATTCCCGGAATTTCAGCAGAATCCCCCCTTCCCTGCTGTTTTTGGTGCTATTTTATCGGGAGAAAAACAAAATGTTTCATGTGAAACATTTTCGAGAAATATCAGGAAAGACAATTCTGCATACAAAAAATGAGCGATTTCCGGGACGGAGATCGCTCATTTTAGGGATATTATCTGTTATTTCAGGCGCTTTTCCAGAGTCGCAGCATTATATTCCGTCAAATACAGTCTGGGAATACCGTATTCTGCCGTGAGAATAAAGGATTTTGGCAGCTCGTCACAGGGAACCACCTGTCCCTCCTTCTCTGCAGCGGTGAGAAATTCTCTGGTTTTGTAGGAGGTTGAGGTGTTATCCAGATCGAAAATTCCAATGATGGAGCTGTCCCGAACCGCCATGTCCTGACCAATTGACAAATACATCTTATTTCTCCAGAATTACAGCGCAGGTTTCGCTCTTCTTCATATCTGCCAGAATCAGCTCTGCAGCTTCCTCTGCGGTCACGGTCACCTGAACGCCGGTGCGCAGATCCTTGACGGAGCACTTCCCTGCTGCGATTTCGTCTTCGCCCAGCAGAACCGCATAAGGCACACCCAGCTTGTCAGCGTAGCTCATCTTCTGCTTGAATTTCTTCTGCTCGCCGTAAACCTGAACACGAACACCGCTGTTACGCAGGCTCTGTGCCAGAGCAATGGCTGCGGTGCGGTCGGTGGTCATGGGAATCACCAGAGCATCGGCAGGAGCGCTGTTCATTTCGGGATTCAGCAGGCCCTGCTCATCCAGAACATAGAACAGACGGGTCAGACCGATGGAAATACCCACACCGGGCAGAGGTCTGTCGGTGTAATAGCCAGCCAGATTGTCATAACGACCGCCGGAGCAGACAGAACCGATTTCGGGGTGATCCAGCAGTGTGGTCTCATAGACGGTGCCGGTGTAGTAGTCCAGACCTCTTGCGATGGTCAGATCAACAGCAAAATTCTCCTCGGGAACGCCAAATGCAGCCAGATTTTCCGTGACAGCCTTCAGCTCGTCCAGGCCCAGGTCAAACATTTCGTTGCGGCCCCGGTAACCTTCCAGCGCAGTCAGAACTTCGCTGTTGGAGCCGGTGATGGCAATAAACTTCAGGATTTCGTCAGCTTCCTCCTGAGAAAGGCCGCAGTCATCAATCAGAATCACACGAACCTTGTCTGCGCCGATCTTATCCAGCTTGTCCACGGTACGCATGATATCGCCGGACTTTTCAGTCAGGTTGAGCATACCGTAGAAACCGTTCAGGATCTTACGGTTATTCACCCGAATCTGGAAGCGGGTCAGGCCAAATGCCTTGAAAATGTTGTAAATAATGGAAGGAATCTCTGCCTCGTTCAGGATATCCAGCTTGCCGTCGCCTACGATGTCGATATCAGACTGATAGAATTCACGGAAGCGACCACGCTGAGCACGCTCACCACGGTAAACCTTACCGATCTGATAGCGGCGGAACGGGAATGCCAGGTCGTTATAGTGCAGAGCCACATACTTTGCCAGGGGAACCGTCAGGTCAAAACGCAGAGCCAGGTCAGAATCGCCCTTGTTAAAGCGGTAGATCTGCTTCTCGGTTTCGCCGCCGCCCTTGGCAAGCAGAATCTGAGCATCCTCGATGATGGGGGTATCCAGCGGAGCAAATCCGTACAGAGCGTAGGTCTTGCGCAGAATTTCCATCATGCGCTCCATTTTTGCCTGCTTCTCGGGAAGCAATTCCATAAAACCGGACAAAGTCCGGGGTTTGATCATATCCATAAATCCGTTTCCTTTCTATATACAAAATACCGCCCGCCGGGAAACTGGTGGGCGGCATATTTTTTCATTCATGCGCGAATCAATATCTGGGTTTCGTATGGAGCATTTCTCTCCAGTCCAAATCGCCCCGCTGCAGGCCCATAATTGCCATTTCGGCGCTGGCCAGGTTGGTTGCAATGGGCACATTGTGCTTATCACAGTGGCGAATGGTTTCGATCATCTGAGCATCATCCCAGGGATCAGTGGTATTGGGGTCTGTAAACAACAGAACCAGGTCGATTTCGTTATAGGCGATCCGGGCATTGATCTGCTGGTGACCACCCTGTTTGTGACTGAGCAGCATGGTAATGGGCAATCCGGTATTGTCTGCGATCAGGCGACCGGTGGTTGCCGTAGCAAACAGATTGTGCTTGGAAAGGATGCTCTTGTACGCGGTACAGAACTGAACCATCAGTTCCTTTTTCTTGTCATGAGCCAAAAATGCAATATTCACTCTTCGTCACTCCTTATACATTAAATAGAAAGAGGCACACGCAGCCCCTGTATTCTTTTCGCAATACTGACACAGGCACGGGCAGCGCCGCGTCTGGTCTGCAGCAGCAATGGTCTTGAAAAAGCCGCCGCCAAAGTCACATTCTGATCATCGGGAACCACGCCAATGAGCGGAAGTCCTGCGTTATCCATTACATCATCAATGGTGACCGCCATATTAGAGAAAAGTCTGCTGTTCACCCGGTTTACCACCAGTCGGACATCCGTCTTCCCCATCTGCTCCAGCCGCTGACCGGCTCTTGCTGCATCCCGGACTGCCGCCGGATCTGCGCCGGTGACCAGAAGGACACGCTCTGCAAATTTCGCAGCCAGTTCAAATCCTGCATCGATTCCCGCAGGTGCATCAAGAAATACATAATCGTATGACTTCTTCGCCTGGAACAGCATATCACCAAAAGAAACCAGATCCACCGTTTCAGCGCTGCGATTGACGGGAGCCGTCAAAAAATGCAGATGCTCGAACCGGGGATGCTGAGCTGCCTGATCCAGAGAATATCCGCCCTCGCACACATCTATAAAAGAAAGTGCGCCGGAATCAGACATTCCCAGGGAGATATCCAGATTCTGCAATCCCATATCGCAGTCAATAGCCAGAACATCGAACCCGTCTTTTGCCAGTGCCGTAGTCACTCCGGCGCAGATCGATGTTTTTCCTGTCCCGCCCTTACCGGACAGAACTGCAATCAACTCGCCCAATTGCATACCTCCCTCATTTTCCAGTATGAACACATTATAATGTTATTTCTAACAAAAATCAAGTACAAATCCATTTGTATTGAACTGGTTTTCATCAAAATCAACAAAAACAAAATTTACTTCCATTTTTCAAAAAAACCTCTTTACAAATGAGAACCTCCATGATATAGTGTTGTTATAAATGATAATCATTCGCATTTACAGCTGATCCAAAAAACAAAAGACAGTGAGGTTATTATGGAACAGAAGCAAAAGCATTTCCGTAAAAGAGATGCCATTCTTTCCTACCTGCGCCATACGGACCAGCATCCTTCAGCCGAAACCATTTACGCTCAGCTGAAACACGAGATTCCGGATCTTTCCCTTGGAACGGTCTATCGGAACCTTGCACTGTTTAAGCAGCAGGGCCTGATTCAAAGTCTAGGTGATGTCAACGGTGTGGAGCGTTTCGATGGCACGGTAGTCCCCCATGTCCACTTTATCTGCAATGTCTGCGGCGATATCGTCGATCTGAAAGAACTGCATGTACCGGAGCTGCTTTGCAACAAAGCTGCGACAGAAGCCGGTGCTGAAGTGGAACAATGTATGCTGACCTTCTTTGGAACCTGTTCCAAATGCGGCAGCGAAACAACAACGAACGAACAATAAGAATTCACGCCAACGAATAGGAGGTTATCTCATGAAGAAGTTTGTCTGCACTGTATGCGACTATGTTTACGAGGGCGATGAGCTGCCTGAAGACTATGTCTGCCCCCTGTGCGGTCTGGGCACCGAAGTATTTGAAGAAGTAACTGAATAATACCCAATATCTAAAATAAACTATACAAAATAACAATTATATTTAGGAGGATTTTATTATGAAGAAGTTTGTATGTCCCGTTTGCGGTTATGTTTATGAAGGCGAAGCAATGCCCGAAGGTTTCAAGTGCCCCGTATGTAAGGTCGACGGCTCCAAGTTCAAGGTGATGGACACCACCAAGCTGGCTGCTGAGCACGAGTACGGCGTTTACGCTAAGACCGTCAAGAACAACCCCGACATCTCCGAAGAAGACAAGAAGTTCATCTTCGAGCAGCTGATGGCTAACTTCAACGGCGAGTGCTCCGAAGTCGGTATGTACCTGTGCATGGCTCGTATCGCTCATCGCGAAGGCTACCCCGAAATCGGCCTGTACTGGGAGAAGGCTGCTTACGAAGAGGCAGAGCATGCTTCCAAGTTCGCAGAGCTGCTGGGCGAGGATCTGGAGCCCAACATGAAGGC
>JAHHRV010000032.1 GCA_020025595.1 Oscillospiraceae bacterium | reverse complement strand
AGAAATTAACTGCTGATGAGTGCCTTTCTGAACAATTTTGCCTTCATCGATTACAAGAATCTGATCTGCATTTTGGACAGTTTTCAGGCGGTGTGCAATCATAATAATGGTCTTTTCCTTCGTCAGTTCATCAATTGCAGACAACAGCTCCTGCTCATTTTCGGGGTCAACATTCGCAGTTGCTTCATCCAAAATGATAATAGGTGCATCCTTCATCATGGCACGAGCAATAGACAATCTCTGCCTTTCGCCACCCGACAGAGAACCGCCGCTTTCACCGATAACCGTGTCATAGCCGTCGGGAAGTGCCATAATAAAATCGTGGCATCTTGCCTTTTTAGCTGCGCAAATCACGGCCTCCATAGGCGCATCTGGCTGACCGAAGCGAATGTTGTTGGCAATGGTATCTTTGAACAAATAAACATTTTGGAATACAAAACTGAAATTCTGCATCAAAGCATCCATGCTGTATTCCTTGATATTCCGCCCGCCCAGGGTCACGGTGCCGCCGTCCACATCCCAGAAGCGAGAAAGCAAATGACAAAGCGTTGTTTTTCCGCTTCCGGATGGGCCAACAATGGCAGTCGCCGTATTTTGGGGAATTTCAAGGGAAATATCCCGGATGATTTTCTTTTCCCCGTAAGCAAAGTCAATATGTTCCGCCTTCAGATCGAAAGAAGCTGGTTTTTCCTCAACGCCGTCAATATCCATTGCGGGGATATTCAGGATTTCATTTGCCTGATTGACACTTAAATCGACCACTCTCAGCAGTCCGGAATAGGTGCCTGCTTTTTCCAGCCCCTCCGTAATGACAAAGGAACAAATCACCAGCATAATGCAGTTCAAAAGAGTTAAGCTTCCGTTGGTAAAGAAGAAAACTGCGGCAATCGACATTCCGACACCAATCATTTTTGCAACGAAATTCTGTAGTGTCATGTAGGGAACCAGCGCAAGCTCCATATCCGTATTTGCTTTGGCATTTTCGTCAATAGCAGATTCCAGCTTTTTGTTATATTTTCCTGAAAGATGATAGGACTTGACCTCGGCAATGCCTTTGATATACTCCAACACTTTCTCGACAACAGAGGCATCTGTCCGAACTTTCTGCTCAGCAGAGGCCTGTGCCGCTCTCTGCATCAGCGTGTTGACTAAGACATAAATCAGCAGACCGCACACAATCAATGCGCCAATTCTCCAGTCAAAGAGGAACAGCATTAAGGTGACAACGGCGGTCAGAAAAATACCGCTGGTTACGAACATAACCACTCTCGTTCCCACATCTGCCAGATTTTCCATGGTGTTTGTGGTAACGGAGGTAATTTTACCGAGACTGTTTTCGTTGAAGTAGCCCATGGGCAGATAGCGCATATGCTCTGCGATCTCCATGCGCTTTCCTGCGGCTGTGCCGTAACCGGCTTCTGTTTGCAGCATCGTTGCCCGATAGTTGATGATGGAAGAACCTAAAATCGACACCAGCATGATTCCAAAGGAAGTCCAGACAGCGACACTTGTAATACTGCCATCCAGAATTGCCGTCAGCATCACCCCGATTGCAGGGATTTTCAAGGCACCAAACAAGGCAGAAACAATTCCTAATACAATAGAGAGATAGAATTTTTTGCGGTTTTCTTTGCTGCAAAAAGCAAAAAATTTACGAAAAGTCTTATACATCTTTTACACCTCCGCACAGGCTGTCCTTGGAAGAAATATGGGCATTCCAAAGCTTTTGATACAGAGGACTTTTTTTCAAAAGTTCCTTGTGTGAACCAACTCCCTCAATATTGCCCTGATTGACCAGTACGATTTGGTCGGCATCGACAATGGTAGATAGGCGGTGGGCAATAACAATCAGGGTTTTCCCCTGTACTAATTTTGCTACAGATGCCTGAATAATTGCCTCATTTTCGGGGTCGGTATAGGCGGTAGCTTCATCCAGAATGACAATAGGTGCGTTTTTCAGCATGGCTCTGGCAATACAGATCCGCTGTTTTTCACCGCCAGAGAGATGTCCACCGCCGCTTCCCACAACGGTGTCAAAGCCATTTTCCAATTCCATGATAAAGTCCCAACAGCCGCAGTCTTTCGCCGCCTGTTCCACTTCTGCATCAGTTGCGCTGAGCCTGCCCATGCGAATATTTTCCCGTATGGTATCGTCAAACAAAAAGTTCTCCTGAGAGACATAGGCAATCAGATTATGATACTTCTCTGCGGGCAGTCTGCGAATATCCACACCACCGATGCAGATGCTGCCGGATTTCACATCCCAGAAGGAGGCAATGAGCTTAGCAATGGTGGATTTGCCGCCGCCGGAGGGACCAACCAATGCGTTGACAGTCCCTTCCTTGAATGTCAAATCAATACCGTGGAGAACTTCTTTTTCGTGGTAGCCGAACCGTACCTGATTCAATTCGATGGTGCGATTCTTCGGCTGAACCTGTGTTTCTTTGGGGCGGGACATCTCCTCTGCACCGATAATGGAGGTCACTTCTCCAATGACGGTGTTCAACTTGGCAAGATCGTCGCTGAATGCCATGCAGTTTAAGATTGGTGTAATCAGTCCCATTGCCAGAATCGTAACGAAAATAAAGTCAACCACGGGCAAAGAGCCGTTTCTCACAAATAGGCCGCCGATTGGGAGGACAGTAATCAAGGTGGCGGGCATGATGTTCATTGCAAAGGTAAAATAGACATTGCATTTCCGCATCCATTCCACATAACTGGCGGCGCCCTCTTTGGTTGCGGCAACGAACTTTTCATAGGAGCTTTTCGCCTTGCCGAAAACCTTGATGACTTCAATGCCGCCGATGTACTCAACAGCTGTATCGTTTAGATTTTTGGTAGCACGGACGGTTCTCTGATAATTTTTCTCATAGCCGATCATCATGCCCATATAGCACAGCATGCCAACCGGGAAGGTAATCAGAGAGACAAGAGCCATCCGCCAATCCACAGCAAACAGCAGAATCAAGGCCGTCAGAACGGCGCACAGATTGCCGCTCAATTCCGGAATCATGTGGGCGAGGGTAGTTTCGATGCTGTCGATTCGCTCCACAAGGATGTTTTTCAGATTGCCGGAGCCTCGGCTTTGAATATCTCCTAAGGCCATCCGCTCCATTTTCAGTAACCCCCGTTTGCGGATATTTGCTAAAACGGAAAAGGTTGCAACATGGGAGGTGGCGGTGGAAAACGCATGAAACAGAATTCGGATAATCCATGCTCCTGCCATAATTATAAAATCTGTAAGATATCCCTGAAAATTCATATCACCGCTGAGCAGTTTTTCCACGATATGAGCCGCTGCAAGAAACGGAATGATCTGGGAAACTGCACCAATGATGGCACAGATAACGCTGAAGATATAGAATTTACGCTTTTCTCCCGCAAATTCCATAATCCACCCGAAGGTGCTTTTTTCTTTTTTCATTCTACTTTCTCCTTTTCTCTAAATTAGGAGCAAAAGAAAGAACAAACCTTTTGAATACCGTCTTCATTCATGGAATAAAATTCTTTCGCCTCTCCGTTTTCTAAATGCAGAATATGGGAACAGCACTGGGTAATCAATTCCAAATCATGGGTCACAATCAGTACCGTTTTTTCACCCTTTAGGGAAGAAATCAGCTCGGCGGTCTGCTCCATGTGCCGTCGGTCTAAGCCGCTGGTAGGTTCGTCAAAGACCAACAGTGATTTGTTAGACAAAATTGCGGAAGCAATGGCTACCCGCTGTTTTTGTCCCCCGGACAGGCTCATGGGGTGCCGCTCTACCAAATCTGTCAAATCCATCTGCTCTAAAACTGCTGTCACATCGGACTCATTTTCCCGCTTCATACCCAGTCTCACTTCTTCGTCCACAGATTCACAGAACAGCTGATGGTTTACATCCTGCATGACCATATAGCTTTCTTTCAAAAGCTCTCTGCGGTGAAGCGTTTTCCCATTCGTTACAGCAAAGCCTTTGAATTTCTTTTCCAAGCCGCACAGACAATGGGTGAAGGTGGATTTTCCGGCACCGTTGTTTCCGATGACCGCAATAACTGCCCCTTGGGGTAAAGTCAGGGATGGGATTTGAAGAATTGGTTCTGTGTCATAGGAGAACGAGAAATCCCGCAGTTCAATTTTATCGGCTGATTCCAAAAAAGCTTTGGCACAATTGTGACATTCCATTGTAAGGGTGCGAAGCCCCATTTGAGAAATTCGCTCAGCAGGAAGGGCGTAGAACAGCTCAGCAGGTAAATCCACTGTAATTTCACCGTCTTTAAGATACACCACACGGTCACATACCTCTGTGAGCCAGTACAGGCGGTGTTCTGCAATGACAATGGTTTTTCCTTTTGCTTTCCAAAGCTGAATGGTTTTTTTCAAGTCTTCGATTGCATGGACATCCAAATTGGAGGTTGGCTCATCCAGAACGAAAATGTCAGGAGAAAGTGCAGACACAGAGCCGCAGGCAATTTTCTGCTTTTCTCCGCCTGACAGCTCAAAAATATCTCGATCTAACAGCGGTTTGATCTTCAACTCCTGCACTGTCTGATTGATTCTGTTATGAATTTCAGATTCGACCATTCCCATATTTTCACAGCCAAAAGCCAATTCACTGGTGGTATCTACACAGAAAAACTGACTTCTGGGATTTTGGAACACACTTCCAACGATTTTAGCTGTTTCGTAAAGTTCTGCTTTGGTTACATCCAGCCCGTCAACTTCCACAGACCCTTGCAGACTGCCCTCGTAGTAGTGGGGAATCAGGCCGTTTATCAGACGGGTAAGCGTCGTTTTTCCACATCCAGATTCGCCGCAGAGCAAAATGCACTGACCGTCCGGAACAGTAAGGGAGATGTTCCGCAGGGAAGAAGCCTGTGTTTCGCTATACTGAAAATTGACATTTTTTATTTGAATCATCGGGATACACCTCCTATGCCAATACACCGAAGAACTGCAAAATCAGCAGGGCGTATGGGACAAGGCACAGTGCAGTAACGATGTAATCTTGAATATGAAAACCGATTTTGCAGATATTTGTTCGTTTCACTTCTCCGCCCAAGCCCCGTGTCAGAGCGGCGGCAGATAATTCTTCCCCAATTTTGACACAGCAGGTCATCAAGGGAACCAGACGATATTCAATCATCTTTGCGATTCCGACGCCGCCGAATTGGATTCCACGCATTTTCATTGCGATGTTAATAGAATGAAATTCATCCACTACTGTGGGAAAAAACCGGAACATCACGGAAAGGGGAATAATGATTTTTTCGCTGAGGTGCATCCGCAGCATTGCCGCTGTAAATTCACTGACCGTGGTGGTGGAAACCAAATAGGAACCCATCATCAGACAGGGGAGAAAGCGGAGTAAAATGCCGCAGATGCCCATAATCAAAAAGTTTAGGAAACCGTGGATCCTGCCGCCCAGAAAATAAACCGCCAGACCGGAAAGGCAGTACAAAGAAACATAGGTGGCGGCCTGTTTAAATTTCTTTGCGGAAAGCAGAGCGATTGCAGGCATCGCACAAAATACCGGCATCAATCTCCCTGCCATTCCTCCTCCTGCACCGCCCAATACGAAGATGGACATTGTAATCAGGAGTAAAAACTTTGTCCGGGGGTCGAGAACGATTCCCCGATTTTTAATGCTTGCCTGCAAAAGCCCTGCTGCCATTAGATGATTCCCGCCTTTACAAAGTGCTTTTTCAACAGCTTTTGACCGATGATGGCACCAATAATGCCGCAGACAAAGCTGGCAATCAACAGGACAGGTGCAGTCCAGGGCTGCATAATGTTTGTGAGGCTGGTGATGTATTCCTGACCGAAATCCTGACGGGTGGAGAAATAACCGTCAATGTTGATATACAAGGGGATCATATTTGCAAAGATGATGATATGTAAAATACCGTTGCCGATGATGGTTTTGACTGCGCTTTGATAGTTTCCGCTTTTGTCCAACAGGTCAGCAAGAAGGCCGCAGACAATGCCAAAAATAAACGGCCAATAGCCCATACCGGTGATCCACAGGAAAAGTCCAATAATGGTGCCCATCAATGTGACCATACCAAATTTCTTGACCTTAGTCATAAACAGCATCATGGGGATACTGCCAATCAGCGGACAGAACACAACCAATAAGGGTATCATAATGGGAATGTATCCGAGCATTGCGAT
>JAHHRV010000031.1 GCA_020025595.1 Oscillospiraceae bacterium | reverse complement strand
GTGCCAAAAGGAGGAACCCTTGTGACCAACCAATACATGAATACCTTGTATCAGGATCTGTTCTCCAATTCACCGCAATCGGTGGTCATGGAGCTGCCTCCAGAAATGGGAAGCGGTACCATCTCTCAGGTAGTCACCAAGCAGAATGTGGTATTTTCAAGCTGGGAAATGACCTATTTTGAAGCCATGAATGCCGAAGGCAGCAATAGTGCGGACTTCATTCAAATCATGTTCTGTTTGGATGAGGGAATTTCTTGGCAGGTGGAGGGCAGCCCTGAGCATCTGGAACTGCACAAAGGTGAATCCTGTATTTACAGAGGACACGGAAAAATCGAAACCGTATGCTATGGAGGAAATCGACATTTCCTATTCAAATCCGTGAAAATTCCGATTGCTTATTTCAATCACCTGATGGAATCCTACTTTGAAGAACGTGAAATCGAGACATATCAGGACAAGCTCTTTCATGGCGTTTCCAAAATCAATATCACACCCTATATGGAGCATGTTTTGGCAGAACTTCAGGAATTTGAAAAATTCCGAGGCGGCTTGGGATATCTGTTTTTGGAAAGTAAAATATCGGAACTACTCAGCGTGTACCTCAGTGCCCTGCTGGAAATCGAAATCCTAACTTCAGACAGTATCTCCAAGAGTGACCGAAACATGATCGAAGATGCCCGAAAAATCATCGACAGCGAGCTGGCCTTCGCCCCCAGCTGTGAGGAGCTGGCCCAAAAGGTCAATGTGAGTGTGTCCAAGCTGACCAAAGGCTTTTCGTCCCTGTATGGAATCTCTGTTCATGCCTACATCATTGAACAGAGACTGAAAAGGGCGTCAGTCATGCTTTTGGAGAGCAATTTGAATGTGACCCAGATCTCTGCCTTGATTGGATATTCCAAGCCCAGTAATTTTTCTGCAGCCTTCAAGCGGAAATTTGGGGTATCGCCCAAGGACTATAAGCGGGAGAATAGCATCGGTTCTCCGAAATACTGATTTTGGGTAGTATTATATTGAAATTGGGTAGGAATAGCACAGTAAAAACGGTAAAATAAGTCTTGTGGTTAGTCATTGCTAACCACAAGACTTATTTTTTAGGAGGAAAAGGCATGAAGAAAAAAATGACGGTCAAAGACTATATTCTGATTGGTGTGCTGACCGCTGTGATGTGGATCATCAATATGGGTATCAGTATGGTCATGAGTATCGCCGGTCCTGTGACCAATGTGTTCTATCCCGCTGTGGTAGCGATCCCCAATGGCATTGTGATGATGCTGCTGCTTGCAAAATCTCCCCGGAAGGGTATTTTCACCGCTGTCGGTGTTCTGCAAGGACTGCTGTTCTTGCTGATGGGTGGCTTCTGGACTCTGCCTGTGGGCCTGATCTTGGGCGGTCTCATCTGCGACTTTCTGATTATCGGCAGCCATGAAGTGAACAGAAAGAATATGCTGGTAAGCTACACTGTGTTCAGCGGTTTCCTTGCTTTGGGTGCTATCGTGCTGCCCTTGACCTTGCTGAAGCAGGCCTATGTGGACATCATGTTGAAAAATGGACTACCTCAGGCCTACATCGATGGGATGCTCAGCGTATCCTCTGGCATAATGCCCGTCGTTCTGCTGGCAGCCGGTCTTGCAGGCGGTCTGTTGGGCGGCTGGCTTGGTCAGAAGGCGCTCAAAAAGCACTTTGTGAAGGCTGGACTTGTGTCTGTCCAGTAAGAGTGCAGACCCTAAAAAGCGGAGCTGCACTGCGGCTCCGCTTTTCCTGTTGGAGGGCATATGGAAGAACAAATCAAACAAAATCTAATGAGGCAAGCCTATAACGGAACTGCTTGTCTGGACCCTCGCTGCAAGCTCTTTCTGTTGATTGCCGTTGGCATCATCAGTTTCCTGCTCACGGGTGGACTCAGCGGTTTTCTGCTGATCCTGTCGGTGGGAGTGGTCCTTGCCTTTGGCAGTGCAGGAAGATCGGCTTTCAAGGGTATTCTGGGCTTTATCATGGTGTCCTTGCTGAACACGCTGCTTCGTTATGTAAGGGTCCCCTTTCTCAGTATTTTAATGGGTGTCTTCGGTGTCACTGTTTTGAAGATGATCCCTATCTTTCTGCTGGCAAGCTGGGTGCTGCGTACTACGCCTATGGATGATCTGATCGTAGCACTGCAACGGCTTAAACTGCCGCAATCCGTCATTGTTCCTCTGATCGTCGTGTTTCGTTATATTCCAACGCTGAAGATCGAATATCGCACCATTCGTGGGACAATGGAAATTCGAGGGATCTGTGATACCCGCTGGCGTCGTCTGCTGCATCCCATCAAAACAGTGGAGTACATCCTGATCCCGCTGCTGATGCGCTGTCTGAAAGTGACCGATGAACTGACCGCTTCCGGCGCTACCCGTGGCATTGAAAACACAGGAAAGCGATATGCGCTCCACCTGGTCCATTTCGGTACTGCGGAATGGCTATGCAGTTTGGCAGGCATCTCGGTTCTGCTCTTGCTCCTGTGCCTGGACCAGACAGGAATAGGTCAGCTTTCATTGTGGAGGGTGATGCTGTGATTGAAATCAAACACTATTCCTTTACTTATGAAGGACAGAAAACTCCTACGCTGCAGGATATTGATCTGACGATCCCAAAAGGAGAATTTTTACTTCTGACTGGGCGAAGCGGCTGTGGAAAAACGACACTGATCCGCTGCCTGAATCGGCTGATCCCTACCTTTTATCCCGGTACCGAAGAAGGAGAACTGCTGCTGAATGGTGAATCACTGAGAGATCGGGAACCACTGGATCTGGTGGGAAAGCTGGGAACCGTATTTCAGGACCCCCGCTCTCAGTTCTTCATGACAGACACCAGCCGGGAGCTGGCTTTCGGCTGTGAGAACATGGGTTATACCACGGAGGAAATTCTGGATCGTGTATCAGGAGCGGCTCTGGATCTGAAGCTCTCTGACCTGCTGAATCGCAGCATCTTCGCTCTATCCAGCGGCGAAAAACAGCAGATTGCTGTAGGCTCGGTGTATGCCCTTGCACCCGGAATCCTGATTTTTGACGAACCCTCTGCCAATCTGGATGACGGTGCGACCCGGCGTCTGGCCGAGGTCATGGGTAAGCTGAAGGCTGCTGGCTGCACCATCATTGTGGTAGAGCACCGCTTTTTCTACCTCCGAGATCTGATTGATCGGGCTGTTTTGCTGGAAGATGGAACCATCCGGCGGGAAATGACCGGGGCAGAGTTTTCTGCATTGCCAGAGTATGAGCGTATTTCTTATGGCTTGCGGACTTGCTTCCCGGAGCGGGCAGCCGGACCGAAAAATGAACCACCAATCGATGGGAAACCGGCTCTTATCGTGGAGGGACTGTTCTTCGGCTATCCGGGAAAATCACCGGTGATACAAGATCTCCATCTAGAGGCTTCTCCGGGAGATGTGATCGGTATTGTGGGGCACAACGGTTGTGGCAAGACCACTCTGATCTCTGTTCTGACAGGCCTGTTGAAGGAAACCGGTGGTGAGATCCGCTGGCATGGAAAGCAGATGAAGCCCAAACAGCGCAGGAAGCTCAGCTATCTGGTGTTACAGGATGCGGACTATCAGTTGTTCGGAAGCAGTGTGTCAGAGGAGCTTTCTCTGGGCAATGAGGCATTGACGGCGGAGAAGAAAACCGCTGTTCTTGAACAGCTGAACCTAACGAAATATGCCGAGACTCACCCAGCGGCACTCTCTGGAGGACAAAAGCAGAGAGTGACCATTGGTGCTGCGGTAGCATCCAACAGTCCAATTGTTTTCTTCGATGAACCAACCAGTGGGCTCGATTACGATTCCATGGTACGGGTCAGTGAGCTCATCCGTCAATTATCCGCACAGGGGACCATTGTTTTTGTGGTTTCCCATGATACGGAATTACTTGTAAGGACTTGCACGAAAACCATTGCCCTCGGAGCAAAAGAGGGGCGAACGGTTCAGGCAGGTTCTGCAGAAGAAGGAGGTACTTTTATGTTTCAAAAAGTTTTTGACTACGCAGGGCCCCATAAAAAAGAGATGCTGCGAGCCACATTCGTGGTGCTTCTCAGCGTTCTGATGGGAGTCCTGCCCTTTGTTCTGGCCTACCAGATCATAGCTCCATTGATCATGGGGCAACCCTTTGACGCAGCCTTTGCCATGCTGCGAATTGGGGGGATTTTGCTTTGCCTGGTTCTGCAGGCACTGCTCTATGGGTGGGGACTGAATCTCTCCCACAATGCAGCTTACAAAACTCTGTTCCGTCTCAGATCTTCCTTGCAGCAGCGGTTTGAGTCGCTGCCCATGGGAACGATTGAGGAAAAAGGTACTGGCACCATCAAAAAATTGTTTGTGGACGATGTGGATAGTCTGGAGGTGCTGCTTGCTCACTCTCTGCCGGAGGGGATCGCCAATCTGATGATTCCTTTGGTCGTGATTGTGTCTATGTTTTTTGTGGACTGGAAGCTGGCTTTGTTGTCTCTGGCCGCCATTCCGTTGAGTCTGGCCGCTATGATGATCATGTACTCTGTGGGCATGAAGAAAATGGGTCCCTACTATGCCGCCGGACAAAAGATGAACAATACGATCATTGAGTACATCAACGGTATGGAAGTGGTGAAGGTCTTCAACCGAGATGCTGATTCTTTTGAAACCTTCCGTAAAGATGTCACCGCCTACCGGGATTTTACGCTGGATTGGTATAAGGCTTCTTGGCCTTGGATGGCTGTGTATAGCTGCCTGATGCCCTGCACCATTCTTTTGACCCTGCCTCTGGGTTCTTGGTTTGTACTGAAAGGCTGGTCTACCCTGCCGAATCTGCTTTTGGTTCTTTGTCTGGCACTGAGCATCGGTGTGCCGCTGCTCAAATCCCTCAGTTTCCTGCCCACCATGCCTCAGGTCAATTACAAAATTTCGGCGCTGGAACAGGTTCTGGCCTCTGAACCCCTCCAGCAGTCGGAGAAATCCTTCAAAGGTGCCAACCATGATATTTCCTTTGACCATATCACATTCGGTTATTCCAAGACAGACATGGGCCCAGACGGTCAGCCGGTAGTAACGGTAAAGGATGTGCTCCATGATGTCAGCTTTACCGTGAGGACAGGACAGAAAACTGCCATCGTAGGCGAATCCGGCTCTGGTAAATCGACGCTGGCAAAGCTGCTGGTTCATTATTATGATCCGCAGCAAGGTGCCATTTCCATTGGCGGACAGAAGCTGACGGACATGAGTCTGGAAGCACTCAACAGCCAGATTTCCTATGTAGCACAGGATCAGTATCTGTTCAATACATCCATTCTGGAAAACATCCGGGTAGGCCGTCCCACGGCAACGGATGAAGAGGTTTTACAGGCGGCCGAGAAAGCGCAATGCATGGAATTTTTGAACCGTCTGCCTAATGGTATCCATTCCTCTGCTGGCGATGCAGGCAAAATGCTCTCCGGTGGACAACGTCAGAGAATCTCTCTGGCCCGAGCAATTCTGAAGGATGCTCCTATTGTGGTATTGGATGAAGCCACGGCCTACGCTGATCCGGAGAACGAGGAGAAAATGGAAGCTGCCATTGCAAAACTGGTAGAGGGCAAGACACTATTCGTGATTGCTCATAAGCTGCCTGCCGTCATGGATGCAGACCAGATCTGCGTCATGGACCATGGCACAGTGGCAGGCATTGGACGCCATGCAGGGCTTCTGGATACCTGCCCGGCTTATCGGAAGCTGTGGGAGGCCACAGAGTTCAGCAGTGTATGGAAAATCGATACAGCAAAGGAGGATGCTTAAATGTTACAACTATTTTCACGGGTACTTCGGTTGGCTGGAACCTATAAGCGAAAGATCCAGTTGGCTTGCATCACGGCCTTTTTGGAATCGATCCTGTCCAAAATGCCGATTTTCCTTGCTTTCCTTGTGTTGACTGGTTTTTATCAGCAGTCACTGACAGGAATGGACTGCCTTTGGGCAGGTATCGCATTACTGGTGGTGCTGCTGTTGCAGATCCTTGTCCACTTTCTTACCGACCGCTTGCAAAGTGCTGCAGGCTTTATGATCCTTGCAGATCAGCGTATGAAGCTGGGCAGCCATCTCCGGAGAATGCCCATGGGTTATTTTACGGAAGGCAACTTGGGTAAGATCAGTTCTGTTCTCACCAGTGACATGGTATTCATTGAGGAAACAGCCATGAGCACTCTGGCAAATCTAATGAGCTATGCCCTGTCCGCTTTTGTTTTGCTGGTATTCATGATGGGGCTGGATTGGCATCTGGGACTTATTGCACTGGCTGTAACACTGCTGGCGATTCTGATTGGCAAGCACATGAACGGAGTTTCTCTGCGGGAAGGTGTGAAGCGTCAGGAGCAAGGTGAAAAGCTGACAGATGCGGTCGTATCCTTTGCAGAAGGAATCGGAGTGATCAAAAGCTACAACCTGCTTGGTGAGCAGTCCGAGGATCTGACGAAGAATTTTGCCCGCTCCAGAGATACCGCTATGGCCTTTGAGCATCGAATGACGCCCTGGACGCAGGGTCTGAATGTCCTCTATGCGGTTGGTACCGCTCTGATCTTTGCGGTTTCCCTGTTCCTTTATCAACAGCAGGAGCTTTCACTATCCTATCTGCTGGGCGTTCTGCTTTTTGTTTTCGACCTCTTTGGTCCACTTAAGGCTCTCTACGGGGAAGCCTCCCGTCTGACCATTACCAATGCTGCTTTGGATCGCATGGAAGAGGTTATGAATGAAGCAGAACTTGAAGACGTGGGAACCATTCATTTGCCAGAGTGCAAGGACGATGTACCTGAGGTGGAGTTCAGGAATGTGTGCTTTTCTTATCAGGATACTGAAGTGCTGCATGACCTGAATTTCTCTATGAAACCCCATACCATGACCGCACTTGTTGGACCCTCCGGCGGCGGTAAGTCTACCATCGCCAACCTCTTGGCTCGGCTGTGGGATACGAAGGATGGTGAGATTTTGGTTCGAGGGATCAACATCCGGCAGATCCCGCTTTCCGAATGGATGGATCAGATCAGTATGGTGTTCCAGAGAGTTTATCTTTTTCAGGACACCATCTATAACAATATCAGTATGGGAAAGCCTACTGCGTCCCGTGAAGAGGTCATAGCTGCGGCAAAAAAAGCCCGGTGCTATGATTTCATCATGGCACTGCCAGATGGCTTTGATACCGTTGTAGGCGAAGGTGGCGCAACTCTGTCCGGCGGTGAGAAGCAGCGCATTTCCATTGCCCGCTGCATCCTGAAGGATGCCCCCATTGTCATTCTGGATGAGGCGACAGCCAGCGTGGACACCGACAACGAAAGCTATATCCAGCAGGCCATTTCGGAGCTGGTCCGTGGCAAAACACTACTGGTCATTGCCCATCGGCTGAACACCATTCAAACCGCCGACCAGATTCTGGTCATTGCAGACGGTGAGATCAGGCAACAGGGCACCCATGAAGAATTGATGGCTGAGGCCGGTATTTATCAGGATTTTGTCAGCATTCGCAATGGGAGGACAGGCTGCAGGATTCTTTAAAAGGAATAGATATGAAAGCACCAGTTAATAAGCTCCATGCATCAGGAGAGGACTACTTGGAGGCAGTGCTGGTACTACAGCAGAAACAAGGAATGGTGCGTTCCGTGGATGTGGCCCGACACTTGGAGGTATCAAAGCCCAGTGTATGCCATGCAGTTGCAATTTTGCGGGACGGTGGTTTTCTCATGATGGATGAAGATAACTTCCTGCATTTAAC
>JAHHRV010000030.1 GCA_020025595.1 Oscillospiraceae bacterium | reverse complement strand
TACTTACCAGCTTCGTCACGCATTGCCTGCGGCGGCTCGCCGCTAAGCCGCTGCGTCCAGCATATTTTCGATCATAATGCCGTAGCCTCTTGTCGGGTCGTTGACTAAAACATGGGTCACCGCACCCACCAGTTTTCCGTCCTGAATGATGGGGCTGCCGCTCATACCTGCTACAATGCCGCCGGTAGCCTTCAGAAGCTCCGGGTCCGTAACCTGTATCATCATATCCCTGCCGGTCCTTTTTTCCGGGTTGAACACCTTCAGGATCTCCACAGAAAAAGTTTCTACTGCATCGCCTGAGATGTTGGACAAAATTTCTGCATGGCCTTCCTGCACCTGGGCACAAGGAGCTACGGGCAGAGCCTCTCCCCTGAATTCGCTGCAGGAGCCAAAAATACCAAAGGATGTGTTGCACCTGAGCTGACCGATGATCTGTTCAGCGGCGACGCAGCCTTTTAACTGCCCCGGATTACCGATCTGACCCGGCTTGATCCCCGCCACCGAGGCCCGGTAGACATTGCCTGTCTTCATGGGAGCAAGACTCCCCTGCTGGTTGCTGACGCCGTGACCCAGTGCGCCAAAATTTCCGGTGTCCGGGTCATAATAAGTGACGGTGCCGATGCCCGTGATTCCTTCGCGAATGTAGACACCCAGCTTCGGGCCTTCATCGGTCAGGGCAGGCTCCATCTTCAGCTGTCGTGACTTTCCGTCCCTGCTCACTTCCATTTCCACACAGCCATCTGATTGCTCCAGTGCTTTGTGCAGGTCTGCAGCAGAATCCACAGGCTGAGCGTTTACGGAAATAATATCGTCACCGATCTGGATTCCCGCCTCCCGGGCACGCTGACCATAGGTTTCGTCAAACGCCGCCACGGTCACGGAACCTTCGGAAAGCGAAATTCCCACTACTTTTCCCACAGGTATCAGCATTTGCGATGCAAATGCCGACACACTCATACAGAAAATCAACACCGTCGAACAAACGGTGCCAAATAGTTTATGCTTCATTTTTCTCTCTCCCTCCATTTTGTCTGCAAAAATAATATGCCGCAGACCGGACATAAATAGTCCATGGAAAAGGGGGCATTTCATGCAAAGTCTGGAAAAACGAAAATTTTTATCCACAGCTCCGTGAAAACCGTGTTGATACTGTCAGAGATTCAAAATTTGCACATCATTTGTTTATAATAGAATGCCCAATTCAAAATAAAAAAGACCGGCAGTGTGCCGATCTGATCTTCGCTTAAATTTTTCGGGAAAGTTTTCTGCACAGATTTTCGCTTTTGGGGAGCTTTTTACGGAAATGGGCATAGAAAAAAGCAGCCTTCTTACGAAGACTGCTTTATGGGGTGGATGATGGGACTCGAACCCACGATCTTCAGAGCCACAATCTGACGCCTTAGCCAACTAGGCCATACCCACCATATTCTATTGTGCTAAATGGTACGCCAGAAGGGACTCGAACCCCCGACCTACTGCTTAGAAGGCAGTTGCTCTATCCAGCTGAGCTACTGGCGCATTTTGAATGGAGCGGGTGACGGGAATCGGACCCGCGTATCCAGCTTGGAAGGCTGGTGTTCTACCATTGAACTACACCCGCAGATCATAAACTGTCATAACTTCTCAGCCCTAAGATTTTATCACAGCTTATGAATATTGTCAAGTCATATTACAGAATTTCTGGAATCTTTTTATAAATGACATCTGCGACCGCTCCATCGGCGCAGCTGCACACATTGCAGTAGCGGTCTTTCACGATGGCATCCCCGGGACAGTAGGCAAAATCAGCCTCATTCAGCATGGTCACATCGTTCTCGCCGTCGCCCACGCACACCAGGATTTTCCGACCCAGCTTCTGCTGCAGCTGTCTTGCGCTGCGGCCCTTTGACACGCCCTTGCAGTGCATATCCAGAATCCGGGGGCCTGCCCGGTAAACAACCGCCTTGGAGCCAAACTCCTGATTGAGAATTCTCTCCATCTCGTCCATTTCGGCAATCTCTTCGGGAGTACCGTCAAACAGATGGGCCACATTGTTTTCCTTGATTTTTCCGTAGACGGTAAATTTCAGGAACGGGTCCATCACATCGTCCTCTTTTGCATAGGCCCAGGCGCAGTGGTTTGCAGCGGTAAACTCCGCCCAAAGGGGATTTTCTCCCAAAGCATAGTGGGCATCCACGCCCTGAACCTCCACCGTGTACTCAGGAAACAGCTCCATGCACCGGTGCACGGCTTCCCGCCAGTCCAGATCGATGGTGTGCTGGAAGGTAAATTCCTTCTTTTCCCAGTCATAGGCTGCACTGCCGTTGTACAGCAGCAGCGGCGCATTGACCTGGACCTTGTCCATCAGGCTGACCACCATGGGCAGAGATCTTCCGGTATTCAGGGTGAAGGCACCGCCGTTTTCCATGAAATAGCGAATTGCCTCCAGATTGCGCTCCGGAATTGAGGAATCCGGTGCCGTCAGAGTCCGGTCAAAATCCACTGTCAGCAGAATATCTGAAAATTTTCCCATTATCTTTTCTCCAGTTTTTCGATTACTTCTTTGAAATAGTCAGGAAGCGGCGCATAGACCATCACGGGTCTGCCGTCTCTGGGATGGCGGAAGCACAGAGCACCTGCGTGCAGACACTGGCTGTCCTGTCCCAGTTCCTTTTTCTTGTGGCCGTAGACCGTATCTCCCAGAATCGGGTGTCCGATGGATGCCATGTGGACACGGATCTGGTGGGTTCGGCCGGTTTCCAGCTTGCAGCGCACATGGGTATAGCCGGGATAGCGCTTGACCACCTCCCAGTGGGTGACAGCCCGTCTGCCGTTGCGCTCGTTGATGCACATCTTCTTCCGGTCGGAAGGATGGCGGCCAATGGGCGCATCCACGGTGCCGGAATCCTCCCGGAAAGAGCCGCAGACAATGGCCTCGTAAGTCCGGGCCATGGAGTGGTCCTTCAGCTGGGATGCAAGCATAGTATGGGCAAAATCATTCTTGGCAACCGCCAGAAGGCCCGAGGTGTCCTTGTCAATTCGGTGGACGATGCCGGGCCGCAGCTCGCCGTTGATGCCGGACAGGTTGTCCCCCATGGCATACATCAGACCGTTGACCAGCGTATCATCCAGATGGCCTGCTGCCGGATGCACCACCAGGCCCTTGGGCTTATTAATGACCAGCACATCGTCATCTTCATAGACGATGTCCAGAGGCATTTCCCGGGGAATAATATCGGTAGGCACCGGCTCCGGAATGGTGACGGAGATTTCGTCGCCGATTTCCAGACGGTCATTTTTTTTGGGCTTTTTGCCGTTTCGCAGGACATTCCCCTGCTCGATGAGTTTCTGTGCGCCGGAACGGCTCATATCGGGGGCAACTCTCGCCAGAAACGCATCCAGGCGCTCCCCTTGTTCCTCTGCAGTGAAGATCATTTCTTTCCGTCCTTCCAAAAGTCCTTGTTAACCAGCAGCAAATGGGCCAGCAGCAAAATACAGCCGCAGGTGATGAAGCAGTCCGCCACATTGAACACGGGGAAGTTGATAAACTCCACTTTCACCATATCCACCACATATCCCAGACGCAGCCGATCGATCATGTTGGCAAGGCCGCCGCCATAGATGGCAGCCACGAACCAGCGCTCCAAATCGGTAAAGGGCATGACTTTTTTCCAGATGTCATAGATAATGGCAACGGTAAACACCAGAAAAATCAGTGCAAACAGCCACTGGGCACCCTCGAAGGAGGAAAAGGCAGCTCCGGTATTCTGTACATAGGTAAAATGGAACAGGCCATTGATAAACGGCACATCCTGAAACAGCTCGATATTGGCTACCGTCAGAAATTTCGTCCACTGATCTACTGCCACAATTCCGGCAGCAAACAGTGTCATCCATACATACATCATTTGTAATCCTCCAAAAATGCATATAGTTTTGTTTATTTTACCATGGTATAAATGCTTTTGTCAATCAACACCAAGGACCTCCCCATGGTGGGGAGGTCCGGAAAGATGCTTAGCAGCAGCAGTTGTTGTCGCAGCCACAGCCGTTACCGCAGCCATTGCCGCAGCCGTTGCCACAGCCGTTACCGTAGCCATTGCCACAGCCGCAGCCACAGCCATTACCGCAGCAGCAGAACAGAATCAGCAGGATGATGATCCACATACAGCTATTACCACAGAAATTATTGTTATACATACAAAATACCTCCAGAAGATTTTTTCATCAGCGGTTTTCATGCCGCTCATTCCATGTTATTCTCCAGGAGAATTTTTGCTACTGCTTTTCTCAGCAAAAATGCCGCCCGGGTGTGGGCGGCATTTGCTGTATGGATTTTAGTTTGTACCGGCAAGGATTCTTGCCAGGGCAGAATCTGCATCCAGAATGATGGTCTTTTCGTCGCCGGAAAGGCTCTGTCCCAGAGCATCCAGGGCGATGGTGAACTCATAAAAGTCCTTTTTCTCGGGGGTGTCATAGGCCTGAGCCAGCATACGCATATACTCTGCCTCACCCTCAGCCTCCAGCTTTGCAGCCTCGGCCTTGGCATTGGAAACGATGATGTTGACCTGCTTGTCCACATCGTTGCGGATGATGGAAGCATCATAGTTGCCGTCAGCGGTGAACTTCTCAGCCATCTGATTTCTTTCGGAAATCATCCGGGAATACACGGCATTTTCGTTGGATTCGGGCAGATCAAAGCGCTTGATCTTCACATCGTCCACGGCGATACCGTAGCTGTCCGCCAGCTTGTCCACGCTGACAGAAATGCCTTCGTAAATCTCGTTTCGCTCGCTGCCATCATCCATGTTGATGATATCTGCCTGAGCCAGTGTACCCATGACGGTTTTCAGTGCGTTATAGGTCAGCGCATTCAGACGCTGCTCTGCAACAGAATTGGAGCCCAAAGTCTGGTAGAACTTCTTGGGGTCCTCGATCCGCCACAGAATGTAGCAGTCAGCGGTCATATTCTGCTTGTCTGAGGTCAGAACCTCACTGGGAGGGATATCGTAGAGCATGGTTGCCTTGGGGAAATACTTCACAGAATCCAGGAACGGCACCTTGAAGTGCAGGCCGGGACGGTCGGAGGTATTGATGATCTTGGAGAAGCGAACGGTGCAGGCATATTCGTTTTCACGAACCGTAAAGGTACCGGTGAATGCTCCCAGCACCACAACCAGTGCCAGAACGGTCAATAGGATTTTTACGGATTTTTTCATTCTGCAGTTCCTCCTTGCTGTACGAACTGGTCAAGAGGCAGCAGCATCTGGGTATTGCCGTTGCTGCCGGTGTCGATAAAGACCTTCACACCGGGCAGAATGTTGCGGATTGCTTCATAGTACATTCTGGACTTGGTGATCTCAGGATTTCTTGCGTATTCTTCATACATGGCGTTGAACATTGCCACCTGCTCGGTTGCCTCGTTGATACGCTTCTGCTTCATGTATTCGCCGTTCTGAATCAGCTTGTCCGCCTGAGACTGGGCATCGGGCAGCTTTGCGTTCTGATAGGCCTTTGCATCATTGACAACGGTTTCGGCCTTCTGCTTTGCGGTTTCAACCGCCTTAAATGCCTCGATAACTTCCTGCGTGGGAGGCTCGGAATCCTGAATCTTTACATCCACCAGAGAAAGGCCGATGTCATATTCTTCAAGGATCTGGGTGACCAGATTCTTGACCTGCATCTGCACGCCTTCCTTGCCGTCGGTCAGGACGGCATCCACGGAAGTAGAGCCAACCACATTACGAACCTGGCTCTGAATCAGGTTGCGCAGGATCAGCTGAGGATCATTGGATGCATACAAATAGCGAACGGGGTCGGAAATCTTATATTCGACAAAGAATTCCACATTGACGATGTTGTAATCGCCGGTGATCATGGAGCTTTCATCTTCTACCACATCGTAACCCTCGGGGGCATATTCATCGGTGCGGTAGCCCAGCTCGATCTTCTGATAGACATTGACATTGACCTTCTGCACCTTCTGAATGCCAAAGGGCAGACGGAAGTGCACGCCTGCATCGGTAACATCCGTTACCTTTCCGAAGGTGGTAATCACGGCCTGCTGCTTGTCATCGACGGTGTAGAAGCAGGTCAGTGCTCCGATTGCCAGCACCGCAACCAGAATCACGATCATCGCCGTGTGTCTGATTTTTTTGAATTTGTTTTTGTCATTGCCGGGGGCAGGATTTGGCGTAGGATCAGACCCGTACTGCTGTCCGGCAGACCACCGATAAGTTCCGTTTTCTTCCATAAATCTTATTCTCCTTTCACGGTAAGCTGGGAGAGCATGGACTGGGCTTTGCATTGCAGCTGGGATGCCCACCAGGCAACCAGCATGATTTCCAGTACCTGCTCCACCCGCTCTGTTGCACCGGGAAACGGCTCCCGGTAATCGATCAGGCTGTTGTGGATGCACGCAATCAGATTCTCGTGATCGTCGATATCCCCTTCAAAAGTGGCTGCCACCTGCAAAAATGCAAAGTACAACTGGGTATCGTCAATCGAATCGTCGGATTCATCATCCAGATTTCCGTTGATATACGAAAGCAAACCACAAATTTTTTCCATGGGCAGGGCGTTCTTCAGCATATTGATTATGAGGATCCTGCAAAACTGGCGGCAGGTATAGCGCTTGTCAATGGGCGAAGACAAAAATCCCCGCTTGACCCAGTTCTGCACCGCATGAGGCTCCAGCCCGGTTGCATTCGCCACCTGACTGCGTACCATCCCCCCTGCCAGAAACATGGAGCGGATCTGCTCCTGCATGGCATCGGGTCTTGTACGATCCGCCGGAATCACCGTGCCCGGTATCGTCCATTCCATTTTTTCACCTCCATGGTTAAGTGATGGCACGATACTACCACGCAGTCACATGATTGTCAATGAGGATTAGTAAACTTCGTATAGCTGCACAGTTTGTGTATATCTGTTTTGTTATATATCGATATATCATCAGCTGGCTGCCGGTTTCGCCTTTATTTTTCCTCTTTACGAATGGACGAAAATGGAGTAAAATACACTCAGAAGTTCTAAAAAAGGGGGTATATCCCATGCAATGTCTCAAATGCGGGCGTGAAACCCAGGATTCCCATGTGTTCTGCGATGAATGCCTTGCCCAGATGGAAAAGCATCCGGTCAAACCCGGAACCCCTGTTTCCATATATAAACGCCAGCCGAAGCCCGTCAGCAATCCCGTGAAAAAGCAGAAACACGCCGAGGAACTGCTGCCGAAGCTGCGCAAAGAAAATCGCCACTTGATGGTGTCCGTAATCGTGCTGTCCATTTTCCTGGTACTTGCCGTCGGCGGACTTGCATTCAAGGTTTATCAGGACTACTGCAGTCTTCCGCTGGGTCAGAATTACAACACCGTTACAGCGACCACCATCGACTCCACTGCAACAACGCCGCCTACAGCACCTCCTGCGAAAACGCCCTCAGCGGCTACCGTTCCACCGGCTCCGGCAGGAACCGTCGCCCACTGATTTTTCCCGGCATTTTCTTATTTTGTTGTTATTTCCCCCGGTTATTTTACACTTTGGAACACTTCCCTTTTGCGATTTTGTCCGGGACAATCTATTTGTTTCACGTGAAACACCTCTCTTTTTGAGAGGTGTTTTTTTGACACTTTTCTTCAATTGTTTCACGTGAAACGCTTATTTCTCAGGTTCCGTGTCTTGATTTTTCCAGAAATTCTGTTTATAATAGTCCCTAGAAAACTTGGAGGTAATGGAATGGGCAAGACATTTGCTATTGTAAACCAAAAAGGCGGTGTCGGTAAGACCACAACCGCTGTGAACCTATCTGCTGCACTCCACGAGTTGGGCTTAAAGACTCTGCTGTGTGATTTTGATCCTCAGGCCAACGCCACCTCCGGACTGGGCATTGAAAAGCGAAAGATCAAAAAGACTATCTACGATGTTCTTCTGAACGAAATTCCTGCCAGCGAAGCAATTATTTCCACCCCCTACGGCGATATCCTGCCTGCATCTCCCGATCTGGCTGGCGCTGCGGTGGAGCTGATTTCTACCGATGGCCGGGAGTATCAGCTGAAAAACCAGCTCAGCGAGGTCAAGGATAACTACGATGTGATTTTCATCGACTGCCCACCCTCTCTGGAGCTGCTGACCCTGAACGGACTGTGCGCCGCAGATGCCATTGTGGTTCCGGTGCAGTGCGAGTACTACGCACTGGAGGGCCTGTCCGATTTGATGGGAACCCTGCGGATGGTAAAACGCCGCATCAACCCGAAGCTGGATCTGTTCGGCGTGGTGCTGACCATGTTCGACGGAAGAACCAACTTCTCCAATCAGGTGGCTCAGGAAGTGCGCCGTCACCTTCCCGGAAAGGTATTTGCAACCGCAATCCCCCGGAATGTGCGACTGGCGGAGGCTCCCAGCCACGGAATTCCTGTTATGAACTACGATCGTTCCAGCCGCGGCTCTCAGGCATACAAGCAGCTGGCTGAGGAATTCAAAGCAAAACTGTAAGAAAGGATGATTCATTTTGGCAAAGCAAAAAGGCCTTGGCAGAGGTTTGGGTGCCATTCTGGGTGACATTCCCGAAGAAATTCCCGGAAATTCTGCCTACCAGCTACTGCCTATCTATAAAATAGAGCCGAATCCGGGTCAGCCCCGCCGTGATTTCAATGAAGAAGAGCTTCAGGCCCTTTCCGAATCGATTTCCACTCACGGACTGATTCAGCCCCTGACCGTTCGGGAAACCGAGTCCGGTTATTACCAGATCATTGCCGGTGAGCGCCGCTGGCGTGCCAGCCGAATGGCAGGACTCAGTGAAGTCCCCGCCGTCATTATTGAGGCCGATGATCGCAAGGCCATGGAACTGGCTCTGATTGAGAACCTGCAGCGTCAGGATCTGAACCCCGTTGAAGAAGCACTGGGCTATCAGTGTCTGATCGATGATTTCGGTCTGACTCAGGAGGAAGCCGCCGAACAGGTGGGAAAATCCCGTCCTGCCGTGGCAAATGCACTGAGACTGCTGAATCTGCCTCCGCAGATTCTGGAAATGCTGAAAAGCGGCAAGCTGACCGCAGGTCACGCCCGTGCAGTTCTCTCCGTAAAGAACGAGAAAAAGCAGCTGGAAGCAGCCCAGAAGATTTCCGCTCTGGATCTGTCTGTCCGTCAGGCAGAGCTGCTGTGCCGGAATCTCTCCCGTGAGCCGGCTCCCGAACCCAAGAAGGCTCCCCTCGCCGTGGATTATGTGGCAGAGTGCGAAAAGAGCCTGTCCAAGCAGCTGGGCCGTGGTGTTAAAATTATCAACGGCAAGCGCAAGGGACGGTTTGAATTGGAATTTTATGGAGAAGATGATTTACAGGTTCTTCTGGACGCGCTTATGACTCTGCGTGGCGGTCAGCGCCGCAGTTCATAAGATCCATACATTATAATATATGAATCTGGTGCAGTCCCGATTCCGGACTGCAGGAATAAAGAAGGAGTAAGAAATATGCTGGATATTAAGCTAATCAAGGAAAATCCCGAGGCTGTTAAGGCCGGTCTGCGTGCAAAGGAAGTCGATTGCGACGCTGCCGTTGACCGCATTCTGGAGCTGGACGCTCAGCGCCGTGCTCTGATCACCGATACCGAGAACAAGAAGTCCCAGCAGAACAAGGTTTCCAAGCAGATCCCCGCCCTGAAGAAGGCCGGTGAGGATGTTGCTCCCATCTTCGCACAGATGAGCGAGCTGAAGAACGCAATTGCTGCCGATGCTGAAAAGCTGGACGAGGTGGAGAAGGAATACAGAACTCTGATGATGAGCCTGCCCAACCTGCCCGATCCCGACCTGAAGCCCGGCGGAAAGGAAAACAACGAGCCTCTGCGTTACTTCGGCGAGCCTCACAAGTTTGACTTTGAGCCTAAGCACCATGTAGATCTGTGCACCAGCCTGGGTCTGATCGACTATGAGCGCGGCACCAAGCTGGCAGGCTCCGGCAACTGGATGTACACCGGCATGGGCGCAAGACTGGAGTGGGCTCTGCTGAACTATTTCATCGACGCACACATCAGCGACGGCTACGAATTCATCCTGCCCCCTCATATGCTGGAGTACCAGTGCGGCGAAACCGCAGGTCAGTTCCCCAAGTTTGCTGACGAGGTTTACAAGATTGCAAATCCCACCGATGATCGTGTGCACTATATGCTGCCCACCGCAGAAGCTGCTCTGGCATCCATCTACCGTGATGAGATCCTGACCGAGGCCGATCTGCCCAAGAAGTTCTTCGCTTACACCCCCTGCTTCCGTCGTGAAGCCGGTTCTCACCGTGCTGATGAGCGTGGCATGGTCCGCGGTCACCAGTTCAACAAGGTTGAGATGTTCCAGTTCACCCGTCCCGAGGATTCCGATGCTGCATTTGACGAGCTGGTCGCCAAGGCAGAGAACCTGGTCAAGAACCTGGGCTTCCACTTCCGTACCGTGAAGCTGGCTGCAGGCGACTGCTCCGCTTCCATGGCAAGAACCTACGACATCGAGATTCAGATTCCTTCCATGAACGGTTACAAGGAAGTTTCCTCCGTTTCCAATGCCCGTGACTATCAGGCTCGCCGCGGCAATATGCGTTTCCGCCGTGAGGCTACCGGCAAGCCCGAGCTCATGCACACTCTGAACGGCTCCGGTCTGGCTACCTCCAGAATCTTCCCCGCAATGGTCGAGCAGAACCAGCGTGCTGACGGTTCCGTCGTGATTCCCGAGTGCCTGCGCAAGTACATGGGCGGCCTCGAGGTCATCGAAAAGAAGTAATTTATTGCAAATAATCAAAAGGGCAGGAGTTTCCTGCCCTTTTTACTCATTTTCATACAAATAAAAGCCATTAGTATCAAGATATACTTTGACAAATTGTATAAAAAGGTTTATAATCGTATCGGTATATAATTATCCATTATTTTGGTCAAAAAGATGAAGGAAGGATCAGATTATGTATAAAATCGTTTCTAAAAAAGAATTAAATCCCTCTGTCACCATGATGGAAATTGAGGCTCCCTTTGTTGCCAAGAAGGCAAAGGCCGGCCAGTTTATCATTTTCCGTATTGATGAGAAGGGCGAACGCGTTCCCCTGACCATTGCCGGATATGACCGGGAAAAGGGCACCGTCACCATCATTTTCCAGAAGGTCGGTTTCGCAACCATCGCTCTGGGCAATCTGAACGAGGGTGACTATATTCAGGACTTCGTTGGCCCTCTGGGCAAGCCCACTGAGGTCGAAGGCCACAAGCGCGTATGCGTTGTTGGCGGCGGCGTCGGCTGTGCAATTGCTCTGCCCTCTGCCCGCGCTTTCAAGGAAGCCGGTGCTGAGGTCGATGTTATTGTCGGTTTCCGCAGCAAGGATATCGTTATTCTGGAAGATGAGTTCAAGGCTGTTGCTGACAACCTGATTCTCATGACCGACGACGGTTCCTACGGTCGCCATGGCCTGGTTACCCAGCCCCTGCAGGAGATGCTGGAATCCGGCGTTCAGTACGATGAAGTTCTGGCAATCGGACCTATTCCCATGATGAAGTTTGTTTGTAAGACCACCGAGCCTTTCGGCACCAAGACCATGGTTTCCCTGAACCCCATCATGGTTGACGGCACCGGTATGTGCGGCGGCTGCCGTGTTACCGTTGGCGGCGAAACCAAGTTCGCCTGTGTTGACGGCCCCGAGTTCGACGGTCACAAGGTTGACTTTGCTGAGCTGATGAACAGAAACAGCGTTTACCGCGGCCGTGAGGCTGAAGTCACCGAAAAGCATGCCTGCCGCATGGATGCCATGGGCAAGGCTTTGATTAAGTAATAGGAGAGATTGCAAAATGGCTAACATGACTTTGACTAAAACTCCCATGCCTGAGCAGGATCCTCAGGTTCGTGCCCATAACTTTAAGGAAGTAACCCTGGGCTATACCGCAGAAATGGCCATGGAAGAAGCTGGCCGCTGCCTGCAGTGCAAGAAGCCCAAGTGTGTTGAGGGCTGCCCTGTTAATGTTCGCATTCCCGAGTTCATCGGCAAGGTTGCCGAGGGCGATTTCAAGGCTGCTTACGAAATCATCACTTCCACCAATGCTCTGCCCGCTCTGTCCGGCCGTGTATGTCCCCAGGAAACCCAGTGCGAGTCCCGCTGCGTCCGCGGCGTCAAGGGCGAGCCTGTTGCAATCGGAAGACTGGAGCGCTTTGTTGCTGACTGGTACCGTGAGAACATCAACGAGATGCCCGCTAAGGTTGAATCCAACGGCATCAAGGTTGCTGTTGTCGGTTCCGGCCCTGCCGGTATGACCTGCGCAAGCGATCTGGCTGGCCGTGGCTACGAAGTTTCCATGTTCGAAGCTCTGCACACCGCTGGCGGCGTTCTGGTTTACGGTATTCCCGAGTTCCGTCTGCCCAAGGCAATCGTTGCAAACGAAGTCAAGAAGCTGGAAGCTCAGGGCGTTAAGGTCATGACCAACATGGTTATCGGCCGTGTTCTGACCATCGACGAGCTGTTCGAGATGGGCTTTAAGGCTGTTTTCGTTGGTTCCGGTGCAGGTCTGCCCATGTTCATGAACATTCCCGGCGAAAGCCTGAAGGGTGTCATGTCCGCTAACGAGTACCTGACCCGTACCAACCTGATGAAGGCATACAACGAAGAGTACGATACCCCCATCATCCAGAGCAAGGCTGTCGCTGTTGTTGGTGGCGGTAACGTTGCAATGGACGCTGCCCGCTGCGCAATGCGTCTGGGCGCTGAGC
>JAHHRV010000003.1 GCA_020025595.1 Oscillospiraceae bacterium | reverse complement strand
GCCCAAGCAGCCTCCCAAGCCCCGCCCCGAACAGAAGGGTGAGGAGCGCAAGGGCAGCGAGCCCAAGGCAGAAGACGGCGAAAAGAAGAATCGCAGCCGCCGTCCCAACTACCACCGCCGCAGAAAGCCCAAGGCTCCCGGCGCAGGTGGTCAGCAGGGTAAAGAATAAAGCTCACCTGTAAAAGTATAAACTTGTAAGGCCCGAACAGATTCCTGTTCGGGCCTTTTTGCACTGAAATGGCAGATTGAGGGGTATTTTGCCGGATGTACCGGAATGAAAAATACCAAAAAGGACGAAAAAGGACGCGTATCAGGTCGATACGCGTCCAATTTTGTTTGGAATGGGAAAAGTCTGCGTTCGGTCAGATTCCCTTGCGGAACAGCCAGTAGGAATATCCCATAGGAATCACAGTCAACGCAATGATGGCTGCAAGGAATACAATGAACCAATTCAAAAATCCGGCGACCATCATGAGAAGACCGCCGACGACCCAGAGCTTTCCGGAAAAACGATGGGTGCGGTTCCAGTTTTCTTCGCTGTTCAGCGTCCAGGGAAGCTTGACGCCGATGGTGTAGTTCTGCTTGAATTTGGGCATATAATTGCCGATGATGACAAACATCAGACCAATGGCGATGGGCATGATCCGCTCCACGCTGATATCCACCCCCAGTGCGGTGGCATAGGTAATGAAGCCCACCAGAACAGAGATCACAGGGACGATCCACAGCACCAGTGAAAGCATCTTTTGGGTGTGGGAGGCACCTTTGGGGTCAGCATACAGACTGCAAAAGGCGCATATCAAATGGGCGGCCAGTAAAATGCCCGTCAGACCAAAGATGGCAAAGGGCTTACTGCTCCAGCCGTCGATTTCGCCGACCATATTCCAGTGGGTAGGCATCTGCTCCGGCAGCTGGTTCCACAGCAGCAGTCCCACAAGTACCGGCAGCAGGATGACTGCGCTGGTGGCAATGAGAAGCGATCTGTATTTTTTCATAGTGGTCATTCTCCTTTCAATTCTGTGATCCAGAGCATGATTTCTTCCAAAACCGAGGCGTTTAACTCATAATAGATGAATTTTCCCTCTCTTGTGTCCCGGATCAGGTCGGCATCCTTCAGCACGGATAGATGGCGCGAAATGGAAGCGTTTGTCACATCAAAGTGATCGGCAATCTCGCCGGCGGACAGTCTGCCCTGTTTCAAAAGATTCAGGATCTCCCGCCGGATGGGATCTGCCAGGGCTTTCAGGGTGGTTTGCAGGCCCATACGATTCCCTCCTGTCATTTAACATTTAACCTAAAGGTTAAATATAATCTAGCACAGAGCATCCCTGTTGTCAACAAGAAAAAGAGCCGATTCAAAATGAATCGGCTCAGGAGATTTATTTGCTTTTCAGCTTGCCGACGGAACCCATCAGCAGGGTTGCCCAGAGAAAGATCGGCAGGGCAAACAGACTGCTGCAGATCATGGGGGCAGATACGATGGTCAGCGCTGCGTGCAGGGCAAGGCCTACGGCTTCGGAATATCCCACGGAGCGCAGATTCACAATCAGCAGCACCAGGGTCAGAATCAGAGAGGCCAGGGACAGGTGGCGCACAAGAGCGCGGGGCTTTCGGTTCTGCTCCTGCTTTGCCTTGATGAGGATCATCCAAGGGGGAATGAAAAACACCACGGAAATCACCCGGAACAGGGCTTTCATTGCACCCTGAGGGGCAGGAAAGGCAAGACCCAGAATAACAGTTATGATAAACAGTGCGCCCCAGCAAAGATACAGGGCGTTATATTTTACAGACTTTAATTGACGCATATCACAGTTCCTTTCGTGGATGGATGCCTCCATTGTACTCGTTTTTACCGGCGATGGCAAGAAAAAATGGTCTGGACATGGATTATTTCCTTTGTTATAATATACTATAAGAAAGTGTAAGGAGATGATGACCCATGAAGTGTCCGTTCTGTGGATATGAAGAGAGCAAGGTTGTGGATTCCCGCCACAGCGACGATTGCCTGTCCATCCGCCGCCGCAGAGAGTGCCTGAACTGCCAGCGTCGTTTCACCACTTATGAAGTGGTAGAAAGTCTGCCCGTGGTGGTTGTAAAGAAGGATGGCTCCCGCCAGGCCTTCGATCGGAACAAGATCCTGACAGGACTGGTTCGCTCCTGTGCCAACCGTCCCGTGCCCATGGCAGAGCTGGAACGGGTCACATCCGAGATCGAACAGATCGTCCAGAATTCTCTGGAGCGGGAGGTCAGCACCGAAAAGATCGGCGAGATGGTCATGGATCGGCTGAAGCCTCTGGACGAGGTCAGCTATATCCGTTTTGCATCTGTTTACCGCCAGTTTAAGGATGTGAACAGCTTTATGCGTGAGCTGACCAAGATTCTTGAGGAGAAATAAGGTCTATGGATTTAGAAAGTGTAAAAGCCATTGTTTCAGAGGCGGGCTCTTCTTCGGGATTTCTGCCGGATCTGGAGCATATGTTCGATAAATTGGAAATTTTACTTAGAATTGCCGTGATGGTAGGCCCCCTGCTGCTTTTGGGACTGGGACTGCTGTACCTGCTGGCATCTCCCAAGGAAGCCAATCATTCTTTGGGCTACCGGTTCTACTGGGGTATGTCCAGTGTGGAAGTGTGGCAGTTTACCCAGCGCATTGCAGGCATCGCCTGGACGGTTCTGGGCTTGGTTATGAGCATTGTGATGGCTGTCATCTGCAACGGATTCCGGGATCTTGCCCGGGATGTGATGGTTCTGACCGCCATGAAGGCCCTTTTGTGGGAGCTAGGACTGGTGGTCGTCAGCATTCTGGCCATCAATATTACGGTCATGGTACTGTATGATGGCAAGGGATACCGCCGCAAGAGAAACAGAAGATAACAAAAAGCGAAACACATTTGCATACGCCAGATAAGGAAGTAATTCAGAAAACATAAAATACTTCTCATTCCCACAATGCCAAATAGATTTACGCATCGCCGCCTGTCAGGGGCAATCCCAAAGGATTGCCCCTGATTTTTTATTTGACAGCGAGAAAGGAATAGCAAGCCTTTTGCGTGAGATTCTGAGCTGTTTTCACTATCGGAAAGTCTACAGCTTTTGAGTAAAAAACAGTTAGTCAATTCAGCAGGTTATGATATAATGATAAGAAAGATGAACCGTTAAGATAATCAGAATATTCTTAACATTTTTGCTTTGACAGAAAGAGGTGCAATATGCGTAATACAGCTATTGAAAATAAAATGTTTCAAATTGCAAAGGAACTGATTGAAACAAGATACCCGAAAGGCTGGGGTGGCGCTGCGGTAATTCGTACGCAGAAAGATCACTATTTTTCAAGTGTTGCAATTGAAACAGCAAATAGTTCAGCAGCCCTTTGTATAGAGGTGGGTGCTATGTGTGAAGCGCATAAATATAATGAAAAAGTCACCCACTGTCTTTGCATCACAAGAGATGACGAAAATTCTTCCTGCAAAGTATTATCTCCCTGTGGTATCTGTCAGGAGCGCTTGAGATTCTGGGGGGAAGATGTTCAGGTCGGAGTGACCACCGCAAATGGGAAACTATTGTTTGTAGAACTGCGTGAATTGCAGCCGTACCATTGGACAACGGCATATGATGCCGAGGAATTGGAGCATTTTACAGAAGAAGATTAAAAAGCTCAGGTGTCGACCTGTTCGTATTTTCTTAACACTTAGAAAATTCGAATATACAGCCATAAGTGCCGCAAATCTGGAAGTTGAGAAGAAAGTAAAGCAGAGAAAGGATTTCAGGAGAAAGTGTCTGTATCATCTTGGCGAGCATACCGTTTATACTCCCAAGAGTCGAAAAACGGTGCAATCGTTAGGAGTGGGCTCCTAAAATCTCCGCAAGAAAACGCATAAAAAAGATCAGCAGGTGTCGGGATTTTTCGGCACCTGCTGTTTCATTGCATAAAAAGAAAATGCGGTACAGCCCCACAACGGGACCGTACCGTATCTCTCAAAAAACTTCCTTATGGGGCGTACCCATTTGTGTTTCGCTTTTTTTGCTTTTTGAGATAAGTTTCGGCTGTAAATTCTCCGGGATCCTGAAAAATGGATACAAAAAAACGCTGAACTCAAAAGAGTTCAGCGCTTTTGGTGACCCGCCGGAGGCTCGAACTCCGGACCCATTGCTTAAAAGGCAATTGCTCTGCCAACTGAGCTAGCGGATCATGGCTGGGATGGCCGGATTTGAACCGACGAATGCCAGAGTCAAAGTCTGGTGCCTTACCGCTTGGCGACATCCCAATGAAAATGTACCCTGACTCGGACACACGGGGTATTATAGCATAAGAGTTTCCGGTTTGCAATAACTTTTTGATAATTTTTACAAGGATTTTGTGTGATGGAGGGCCGATGCATGGGCTATTGCTGATTTTCTATAGACCAATTGTGCCAAATATTCCAAAATTATATTGTGAAATACAAAATGGAGGAGGATTTCCGAACTTATTTGTGAGTGCTGACTCTTGTAAAAGGGAAGTGAGTATGCTAATATACAATGGATACCGTGAAGTTTGAGGTATAAAATAATAATTTGGGATGGCTGGAAAATGAAAATAAAGAAAGTAGAGAATGGTGCAGACCGCTCATGGAAAAGGAGAGCAGTGCTGATTGCAATGCTTGATTTGCTGTGCGTTGCAGGCTCCTTCTTCTTTGCGCTGCTGCTGCGATTCGATTTTCAGTTTAGTATGATCAATCGGATCTATGTGGAGGAATACTGCCGTGTAATTCTCCCGTGGGGTCTGATTACGGTTGCGGTCTTTGTGCTGTTTGGACTGTATAACAGTATCTGGATTTTTGTCAGTGCTGATGAGGTGCTGCGCATCATCGGCGCACATATCGTGCTTGGCATCATTGGGCTGATTTCGGCCTTGGTGTTTAATGTACATCTGCCCCGTTCTGTCTATGTGCTGGGAATCATCTTCAGCTTTATGAGTACGGTGGCGCTCCGCTTCTCCTATCGGATGCTGCGCAGGGTCAAGGATTACATCGGCAGCTTTGGACAGGGGAAAAAGGTTGAAAATGTATTGGTGATTGGTGCAGGTGAGGCAGGCAAGGTCCTGATTAACGAGTTCCAGACCAGTTCTTATATTCACAGCCATGTGTGCTGCATTATTGATGATAACCCTGTGAAGCGCTATAAGCGCCTGTGCGGTGTCCCCATTGTTGGAGACCGGTACGAAATTCAGGGTGCAGTAGAAAAATATCACATCAACCGGATCATTTTTGCGATTCCTTCCATTTCTGCGAAGGATAAAAAGGAAATTCTGGATCTGTGCAGCTCCACAGGCTGTCAGGTTCAGGTGCTGCCCGGTATGTATCAGCTGGTCAACGGTGAAATCAGCGTGAGCAAGCTGCGCAAAGTCGATGCGCAGGATCTGCTGGGCAGAGAACCCATCAAGGTAAACCTGGATGAGATTCTGGGATATATTTCCGGCAAGGTCGTCATGGTCACCGGTGGCGGCGGCAGTATCGGCAGCGAGCTGTGTCGTCAGATTGCCCGGGCAAATCCCAAGCAGCTGATTATCTTTGATATTTATGAGAACAATGCCTACGACATCCAGCTGGAGCTGCAGCGGACTTACCCTGACCTGAATCTGGTAACGCTCATCGGTTCTGTCCGGAATACCGCAAGACTCGACTATGTTCTGGGCAAGTACAAGCCGGAACTTGTATTCCATGCGGCGGCTCACAAGCATGTGCCTCTGATGGAGGACAGCCCCAACGAGGCAATCAAGAACAATGTCTTCGGCACCTACAAAATGGCGCAGGCTGCTGCCAAGTACGGCGTTAAGCGCTTTGTGCTGATTTCTACCGATAAGGCAGTTAATCCCACCAATATCATGGGCGCAAGTAAGCGCCTGTGCGAGATGGTCGTACAGATGATGAACCGGGAGTCCGATACAGAGTTTGTTGCGGTTCGTTTCGGCAATGTTCTGGGCAGTAACGGCTCTGTCATTCCGCTGTTCAAGAAGCAGATTGAAGAAGGCGGCCCTGTTACGGTTACCCATCCTGACATCATCCGCTACTTTATGACCATTCCCGAGGCAGTCAGCCTGGTGCTTCAGGCGGGCTACTATGCCAAGGGCGGCGAAATTTTCGTGCTGGATATGGGTGAGCCTGTCAAGATCGACACCATGGCAAGAAATCTGATTCGCCTGTCCGGATACGAGCCGGATGTGGATATCAAGGTGGAATATACCGGCCTGCGTCCCGGCGAAAAACTGTATGAGGAGCTTCTGATGAAGGAAGAAGGCCTGCAGGAGACTGATAACAAGCTGATTCACATCGGAAAACCCATTGAAATGGATGATGAACTCTTTAAGCAGCAGCTGGCTCGGCTGGATGCAGCTTACCGTGTGGAAGCAACCAACATGAAAGAGCTTGTGGCGGAAATCGTCCCCACTTATCATCCTCAGATTAAGGTATAGTAAAACAGCGGCTTCAACAGGGAAGCCGCTGTTTTTTTGCGCCAAAAGTGCATAAAACAACATTTCCGATGCAGGGCAGGCCAGGGATGTCCGACTGCACGAGTGTGAACAATTTATGTATTGATTTGCAGGGAAATGCGTGTTTTTGTCTATAGAGATGACAGTTTATTGATAAAATTACGGCGTATATTTGTTGTTTTAACTATTGCGAATGGTCGGATTATGTTGTATACTAAACATGAGGTTTTCTGCGCAAGTTTCGCTTGTACAGCACCGGCGATACTGTCACAGATTGCAGCTGCGGCCTGTCAACAGATGCGATATCCCTTGCTGCGGCTGCCGGTCGGAAGTAAGCCATTTATTCAGAGTCAGCAGATCGTACCTCTGGTGCGATTTGAAAAGCGTTTTTAGTTTGCCGGGGGCATAGTTCCTGATTTTGCACAGGATTTTGAAAAGCCACCTGGCTTTTTGTATGAATTGCGGCTCATCTGAAGAGGCTTTCGGCTCGATTCTCCGGCTTATGCGCCGGGTGCTGGGCTTTCCGGATTGCCGGATGGAAGGAATGCACAGCCCATTTACATTGTGCTGCTGACTTCGGAATTCCTCACAGGCTGCCATTGCGATGCTTATGGACGATAGACACGCTGGTAAAAGCGTGTTTTTGCTGTTATGCAGCAAAATATCAATCAGGCTTCGGCCTGCGCAAGTGAGGCTTCTGTGACAGAATGTCCATAAAATCTGCAGAGGATCCCAAGCGAAAAATAACAATAGCAACTATATTGTAAATATAAATATTTTTTCCGGATATAACTTCCGTGGAAAATACAGTGAGGAGAAAAAACGAATGTATAAAGCATTTATCAAGCGCACCATCGATGTCATTTTGTCTGCGTTGGCCTTAATTATTCTGGCCATTCCGATGCTTGTGATCGCAATCATTGTCAAGTGCGATTCCAAGGGTCCGGTGCTGTTCTGGCAGAAGCGTGTAGGCATCCACAAAAAGACATTTATGATGCCTAAGTTCCGCAGTATGTATACCGAGACTCCGGCCAATATGCCCACTCATATGCTGACTGATCCGGACCAGTGGATCACCAAGAGCGGAAAGGTTCTGCGTAAGCTTTCTTTGGATGAACTTCCCCAGATCTGGTCGATTTTTGTTGGAGATATGAGCATCATCGGCCCCAGACCTGCCCTGTGGAATCAGGAAGACCTGATCGCAGAACGGGATAAGTACGGCGCAAATGATGTCCGCCCGGGACTTACGGGCTGGGCACAGATCAATGGCCGTGATGAACTGGAGATTCCTGTAAAAGCCCGGCTGGACGGCGAGTATGTAGATAAGCTCAGCTTCGCTTTTGATGCAAAGTGCTTCTTCGGAACCATTGTTTCTGTGCTGAAGCATGATGGTGTCGTCGAGGGCGGCACCGGTCGGATGGAGAAAGAGAAGGCTGGGAAATGAAAAAAATTCTAATTACCGGAGCGAACAGCTATATCGGAACATCCTTTGAAAAATACCTGAACCGGTGGCCGGAAGAGTTTCAGATAGATACCATCGACCTGATCGACGGCTCCTGGCGCGAGAAGAGCTTTTCCGGATATGATGTGGTTTACCATGTGGCCGGCATTGCACATTCTGATAACGGCAAGATCACCGAAGAGAAGGCAAAGCTTTATTACAGCGTGAATACCGATCTGGCGGTAGAGACAGCCAAGAAGGCCAAAGCTGATGGCGTAAAGCAGTTTATCTTTATGAGCTCTGCAATCGTTTATGGCGAGAGCGCACCCATCGGCAAAAACAAGTGCATCACAAAGGATACTCCGGTGGGAGCGGCCAATGCCTATGGAGACAGCAAGGTGCAGGCAGAGAAGGGAATCCTTCCTTTGAATGATGATACATTCAAGGTCGTTATCCTTCGTCCGCCCATGATCTATGGCCCCGGCAGCAAGGGAAATTACCCCATCCTCGCGAAGATCGCCACAAAGCTGCCGCTGTTTCCTGTGGTAAACAACTGCCGTTCCATGCTTTTTATTGATAATCTGCTTGAGTTTATCCGGCTGATGGTCGTCAATGAGGAACAGGGAATTTTCTGGCCCCAGAATGCAGAATATGCCAACACCACGGACCTGGTTGTGTTGATTGCTCAGGCTCATGGTAAGAAAATCTGCAGGGTGAAGGGCTTCACCTGGGCGCTGAAGCTGCTGAGTCACTGCACGGGCCTGGTAAACAAGGCATTTGGCAGCCTGAATTATGACCGGAGCCTCAGCGAATATCGTGAAAACTACTGCAAGGTGAGCTTGCAGGATTCTATTAGAATAACCGAGGGAAAAGTATGAAAATATTGGTTGTATCCCAGTATTTCTACCCGGAAAATTTCCGCGTAAATACATTGTGCCGGGAGCTTGCGGACAGAGGGCATGATGTAACGGTTTTGACAGCCTATCCCCAGTATCCGATCGGTAGGATCTATGATGGATACGGGTTCGATGTGCCCTATGAGAAAGAATGGCACGGCGTCAAGATCCACCGGGTCAAAACCTATCCGAGAGGCAAAACCCCTCTGGGATTGCTGCACAACTGCATCAGCTATGTGCGGTCCGCAGAAAAATGGGTGAAAAACTGCACGGAAAAGTTCGATGTGGTATATGTGTTTGAGGTGTCCCCGGTGACCGTGGGATTGCCTGCAGTGGCCTACAAGAAGAAGTTCGGCACACCCGTGCTGTTCAATCTTCAGGATCTGTGGCCGGAAAATGTCCACGAGGTCATGGGAATCCGTTTCCCGCCGCTGACCTATGTAATCAATCGGATCGTCGATAAGATCTACACCAACAGCGATAAGATCCTGTGTGCGTCCAACGGATTTGTCAAAAATCTGGAAAACCGCGGCGTTGCGCGGGAAAAGCTGGTGTTCTGGCCGCAATTCTGCCTGGACCCGGACTTTTCTGATGCACATAAGCCGGAAATCTACACGGATGATACATTTAATGTGGTATTCACCGGCAATATCGGTGATGCGCAGGGCCTGAATCTTGTGCTGGAAGCCGCAAAGGAACTGAAAAACTGCGGCATTCGCTGGTATCTGGTTGGTGACGGCCGTGCAAGAGAACGACTTGAGAAATTGTCCGAATCCTACGGGGTGACGGATGATGTGGTATTTGTGGGCCGGGTCAGCGAGGCTGAGGCCAACAATTATGTCCGTTTTGCCGATTGTGCATATCTGTCCTTCCAGGACAATCCTTTGTTCAATATGACGCTGCCTGCAAAGCTGCAGACCTATCTTGCGTGCGGCGCACCCATTCTGGCAGCTGCCGGTGGAGAAAGTGCAAAGGTGATTCAGGAGGCCGGATGCGGCATTGCGGTTGCACCGGAGTGCAATGCTCTGGTACAGGCGGTTAAGAAAATGGCAAAAGAGGCGAACAGACAGGAAATGTCTGCTGCTTCCAGAAAATATTATGAAGAACACTTCACCATGGAGCGATTGGTCAATCAGCTTGAAGAAACAATGAATATGGTGAAAAAATAAGATCGGAGAGATACTTATGAGCATTTTTGAAGGAAAAACACTGATGATTACCGGTGGTACCGGCTCTTTTGGCAATGCGGTTTTGAATCGCTTCCTGTCCACTGATATCAAGGAGATCCGCGTCTTCTCCCGTGATGAGAAGAAGCAGGACGATATGCGCCACGAATTCCAGGCTAAGATGCCGGATGTGGCCGGTAAGATCAAGTTCTTCATCGGCGATGTCCGTGATCTGGCATCTGTGAAGAATGCAATGCACGGCGTTGACTATATTTTCCACGCTGCAGCACTGAAGCAGGTCCCTTCCTGCGAGTTCTTCCCGCTGGAGGCTGTAAAGACCAACGTAATCGGCACGGATAATGTGCTGACTGCAGCCATTGAAGCTGGCGTAAAGAATATTGTCTGCCTGTCCACCGATAAGGCGGCTTATCCTGTCAACGCAATGGGTACCTCCAAGGCAATGATGGAGAAGGTCATCGTGGCAAAGAGCCGTACCGTGGCTCCTGAGAAGACCAAGATCTGCTGCACCCGCTACGGCAATGTTATGTGCAGCCGCGGCAGCGTCATTCCTCTGTGGATCGAGCAGATCAAGGCCGGAAATCCCATCACCATTACAGAGCCCGCTATGACCCGCTTCATTATGTCCCTGGACGAGGCTGTGGATCTGGTTCTGTTTGCCTTTGAAAACGGCGTCAGCGGTGATATTCTGGTACAGAAGGCACCTGCCTGCACCATTGAGACTCTGGCAAAGGCAGTTACCGGCCTGTTTGACCCGAACCATGAGATCAAGGTCATCGGCATCCGCCATGGCGAGAAGATGTACGAGACCCTGCTGACCAACGAAGAGTGCGCCAATGCAATCGACCTGGGCAATTTCTACCGCGTACCCAGCGACAAGCGTGACCTGAACTACGATAAGTATTTCAAGGACGGTGATACCGAGCGCAACACCCTGACCGAGTTCAACTCCAGCAACACAGACCTGCTGAATGTGGAGCAGGTGAAGGAAAAGCTGCTGACTTTGGAATACATCCGGGAAGAAGTCGCTGCCTGGGAGGCAAAATAATATGAATATTCTGATTACCGGTGCAGCAGGTTTTGTGGGTAAAAACCTGACTGCTGCACTGCAGTCTGTCAAAGACGGCAAGGATCGCAGCCATCCCGGTCTGGAGATCGGCGAGCTTTACCTGTACGATATGGATTCTACCAAGGAATTGTTGGAAGAAGCCTGCGAAAAAGCAGACTTTGTGTTCAATCTGGCAGGTGTCAACCGTCCTCAGAATCAGGAGGAATTCATGCAGGGCAATTTCGGCTTTGCATCCACCCTGCTGGAGACCCTGAAGAAGCATCATAATACCTGCCCGGTGATGCTGTCGTCTTCCATCCAGGCAACTCTGGTGGGCCGCTACGCAGAAGGCGAGTACGGCAAGAGCAAGAAGGCCGGCGAAGAGCTGTTCTTTGACTACGCTGCAGAAACCGGAGCCAAGGTCCTGGTTTACCGCTTCCCCAATCTGTTCGGTAAGTGGTGCCGTCCCAACTATAACAGCGTGGTGGCAACTTTCTGCAACAACATTGCAAATGATCTGCCCATCACAGTCAATGACCCTGCGGTGGAGCTGGAAATGCTGTACATCGACGATCTGGTCGATGAGATGTTCGCTGCGCTGGAAGGCAAGGAGCATCACTGCGAGTTTGACGGTGTCAGCACGGTTTTCAAGGAAGGCGGCCGCTACTGTGCAGCGACTGTGACCCACAATGTCACCCTGGGCGAGATCGTGCAGCTGCTGGAATCCTTCAGCAGCCAGCCTAAGACTCTGGTTATGCCTGAAATTCCCCATAACAGCTTTGCAAAGAAGCTGTATTCCACCTATCTTTCCTATCTGCCCAAAGAAAAGGTCGCATTTCCTCTGAAGATGAATGTGGACGCCCGTGGCAGCTTTACCGAACTGCTGAAGACGGAAAAGTGCGGCCAGTTCAGCGTCAACATCTCCAAGCCCGGCATTACCAAGGGACAGCACTGGCATCACACCAAGTGGGAGTTCTTCATTGTGGTATCCGGCCGCGGCCTGATTCAGATGCGGAAGATTGGTACGGATGAAGTGCTGGAGTTCCCTGTCTCCGGTGAAAAAATCGAGGCTGTGCATATGCTGCCCGGCTATACCCACAATATCATCAACATGTCTGAAACCGAGGATATGGTGACCCTGATGTGGGCCAACGAGTGGCTGGACCCCAATAAACCCGATACTTTTTTTGAGGTGGTAGAATAATGAATATTCGACTGGATTATTCCGATATTTCTTTTCAGAATAACGGCAAGCTGAAGCTTCTGATCATTGTAGGCACCCGCCCCGAGATCATTCGTCTGGCTGCCGTCATCAATAAGTGCCGCAAGTACTTTGATGTGGTTTTGGCACATACCGGCCAGAACTACGACTATAACCTGAACGGCGTATTTTTCCGTGATCTGAACCTGGCTGATCCCGAGGTATATATGGATGCCGTGGGTGATGACCTGGGTGCAACTGTGGGCAACATCATCAACTGCTCCTACAAGCTGATGGCTCAGATCAAGCCGGACGCTCTGCTGATCCTGGGCGACACCAATTCCTGCCTGTCTGCAATCCCTGCAAAGCGCCTGCACATTCCCATCTTCCACATGGAAGCCGGCAACCGCTGCAAGGATGAGTGCCTGCCGGAAGAGACCAACCGCCGGATCGTGGACATCATTTCCGATGTGAACCTGGCTTATTCCGAGCATGCACGCCGGTATCTGGCTGACTGCGGCCTGCCCAAGGAACGCACCTATGTCACCGGTTCTCCCATGGCAGAGGTCCTGCACCAGAATCTGGATGCCATCATGGCATCTGATGTGCATCAGCGTCTGGGCCTTGAAAAGGGCAAGTACATCCTGCTTTCCGCTCACCGGGAAGAGAATATCGACACGGAGAAGAACTTCCTGTCCCTGTTCAATGCCATCAATGCAATGGCAGAAAAGTACAATATGCCCATTCTGTATTCCTGCCATCCCCGTTCCAGAAACCGTCTGGAGGCCAGCGGCTTTGTCCTGGACAAGCGGGTGATCCGCAACGAGCCTCTGGGCTTCCACGACTATAACTGCCTGCAGATGAACGCATTCTGCTGCGTTTCCGACTCCGGCACTCTGCCTGAGGAATCCAGCTTCTTTACAAGCGTCGGTCATCCGTTCCCTGCTGTGTGCATCCGCACCTCTACCGAGCGCCCTGAGGCTCTGGACAAGGGCTGCTTTGTGCTGGCCGGCATTGACGAAAAGTCTCTGCTTCAGGCAGTGGATACCGCTGTGCAGATGAATCTGGACGGCTTCCACGGCATCCCGGTTCCCGATTATGTAGAGGAAAATGTTTCCACCAAGGTTGTTAAGATTATCCAGTCCTACACAGGCGTCGTGGATAAGATGGTGTGGAGAAAGTTCTAACTTACTTTATCTGATTGGAATGCCGGAATGAGACAGGTAAATTACAATGATAATGCACTGGATGCGTTTCGTGTTCTTGCCACAGTACAGGTCTTTCTGAGCCATGTGATTACCCATTTTTCTGCAGGTTATCTGCCTTACGATCTGGTTTGTTTTGTAAGAGGCGTTCCCATCTTATTTGTGCTTTGCGGATTTCTTGCTGCAAAGGCAATGTGTAAATATTCCGCCAAAGAGTGGCTTTTTCGGCGGGCTGTCAGAATTCTTCCGGGGTTTTGGGTATGCATTGTGGTAAATACACTCCTGATTGTGATTGTCTATCAGACAAGACCGACTTTCATTGAGGGAGCGATTTATGCCGTTACGCAATTTCTTGGCCTGAATTTTTATACCGGAGACTGGCTTAGAGGCTATGGTACGGGAACGCCGAACGGAGTTTTGTGGACGATTCCGGTCCAGATCCAATTCTTCCTGCTGGCGCCGCTGTTCCATAAGGTGTTTACCAAAAAGAAGCTCTCCTCAGCACTGGGGATTGTCGCAGGTCTGGCGGCGGTGAGTATTGCGTGTAATCGATTTGAAGGCTATATGCCTGCGATTGCTGCAAAGCTGATTTCTGTGACGGTGCTGCCATACCTGTATTTCTTAGTGGCGGGTATGGTAGGCTGGTACTACCGCGACCAGATCATTCCTGCCCTGAGCAAGTGGAAATATGGAATTCTCTGTGCATATATCCTGTGGTATATTGCGGAAACTACCTTGAATATGCCTCACATCTTTGACGGTGTTCTTTATAATACGATTACAACTTTGCTTCTGGCAATGGTCATTTTCGCATTCAGTTTTGCGCGGAAATGGCGCTTGCGGCATGATTTTACCTATGGATTCTATCTGTACCACATGGTGTTTATCAATCTTGCGGTAAATTTCGGATTTACTTCTCTTTATCCTTTGGGTGGTGGCTTGATGATGCTGTCAGCAATCGTATTGCTGACCCTGATTTTTGCATGGGCATCACAGAAGTTTGTGGAAAATCCGTGTGCTGAGCGATTGAATAGAAAGGCAAAAATATGGATGAACTGATTCGATATGCAAAAAAAATTGCCATGCGCACGATGCTCTTCCCGTTGCGACTGGCCCCTCTGAAAAAGAACAGGGTAATGCTGGTCAATAACCTGTCCAGCAAATACGCAGATAACCCCAAATATGTGGCGGAATATCTGGACCGTGTCTATCCCAACCAGTTTGAACTAGTGATTGCGGTGAAACAGCCGGAGGAGTATGACGAGCTGCGCAAGCGCGGCATGAAAGTGGTTCGGGTGAACTCTGCTGAGTATTTCTACAATGCAATGACCTCGGCCGTGCTGCTGACAAACAGCGGCGGATTTTCCTATGTACCGCTGTCCAAGCGCAATTATGTGATCAACACCTGGCATGGCGGCGGAGCTTACAAAAAGTGCGGTGTCGATATGTATAACAACACCACGCTGTTCCGCAAGGACCTGCTGCTTCGTGCCAACCAGACCAATGTGTTCCTGTCCACCTGCAAGCGCTTTACGGAAGTCGTTTCCAAGGCGATGCTGGTGCCCAAGGAGATTTTCTGGGAAATCGGTATGCCCAGAAATGATATGCTGATCCACACGGACGATGCGCTGAGAGAGCGCATTCGTGCAAAGCTGGGCCTGAAGGAAGATGAAAAGCTGATCCTGTTTGCGCCCACCTACAGAAAGATCCAGGACAATTATTTTAAGGATTCCGTGGGTATTTCCTACGGTGTCGATGCAGAGCGGGTATGTAAGGCAATGGAAACCCGTTTCGGCGGCAAATGGCGCTTCGCAGTCCGTTACCATCCCTGCGTAACCAACCGCCAGGATCTGCAGGTGGACGGCATGATGGATCTGACGGATTATGAGGATATGCAGGAGCTGCTGTGCGCTGCAGATGCCATGATCAATGATTTTTCCTCTTCCATGTGGGATTTTATGCTCACAGGCCGTCCCAGCTTCCTGTTTGCGGTGGATCTGGACCATTATGTGGCAACCACACAGGTTTATACCCCGGTTGCGCAGTGGCCGTTCCCCCAGTCGGTCAATAACGATGAGCTGGAACAGAACATTCTGAACTTTGATGAGAGCGATTATGCGGCAGCCTGTAAGCGGCATTATACAGACCTTGGCGGATGTGAAACGGGCAAAGCAACCGAGTTGGTTTGCCAGCGAATTTACGAGATCGTCTACGGTAAGACACATTAAAGTTTCCTATCCGGAGTAATAGGGAGGTATTATATTTGAATATTGCAGTGATTTTTGCAGGCGGTGTCGGAAAGCGTATGGGAAGTAAGGACCGCCCAAAGCAGTTCCTGGAACTATACAATAAGCCCATTATTATTCATACCTTGGACCTGTTCGAGCGTAATTCGGAGATTGATGGAATTGTAATCGCGTGTGTTGAGGAGTGGATCCCCTATTTGCAGGAGCTGCTCTATAAATTCCGTATTGAAAAGGTGAAGAAAATCGTTCCGGGCGGTTCAAGCGGACAGGAGTCCATTTATCATGGTCTGCTTGCCGCAAAGGAAATTGCAGGAGACGAACCCAGCATCGTTTTGATTCACGATGGCGTGCGTCCGCTCATTACAGAGCAATTGCTCTCTGACAATATCCGCTGCGTGCAGGAATACGGCTCTGCCATTACCACGGCTGTGGTAAAGGAAACCATTCTGGTGGTCAGCCCGGACGGAAGCATCGACTATGTGCCGGACAGAGCAAACTCCCGGATCGCCAAAGCGCCCCAGAGCTTCTGGCTCGAGGATATTTTGTCTGCCCATGAGAAAGCTCTGCGGGAAGGCCGCAGGGACTTTATCGATTCGTGCTGCCTGATGCAGTGGTACGGCAAGGATCTGCATCTGGTGGATGGCCCCAGTGAGAATATCAAAATCACCACGCCGGATGATTTTTATGCTATGCGGGCGATTCTGGAAGCCCGGGAAAATGCCCAGATCTACGGTCTTTAAGATATGCAGATCCGGAGCAGCTGCTCCGGATCTGTGAAAAGACCATATGTCAGAAAATGATTGCCGTTTCTTTGATGAGCAGTCGCAGATAGTGAGGGATACTGTTATATGAAAATCGCATATTGCAGCTTGTTGCTGCCAGAGGAGAAAAAGCTGGCAGAGCGTGCAAAGGGCCGGCTTTCCGGTGTTTCGCTGCACAAGTTTACTTCGGCAGTGATTCATGGCCTGGATGCCAATCTGGAAGAGCCCGTTAAGCTGTTTAATATTATCAATACGCTGAATTACCCCAAATTTCCGGATTTGGTGTTCAAAACGGAAAAATGGAGCCACACAGCCGGCGCAGATGACTGGCATATTGGCTATGTCAATCTGATCGGCATTAAGTACATCACCCAGGAAGAGGGCCTGTATAAGAAGCTGTCTCGTTGGGTGAAGTCCCAGAACGGCGAGGAATGTATGGTCATTGTGCACCATATCTATTTCCCGGCTATGCGGGCAGCGTGCAGACTGAAAAGAAAATACCCCAATCAGGTGAAGATCTGCCTGATTACGGGCGATATGAATGGCAAATACGGCCTGAAACCCCAGCATAAGCCCAATCTGAAGCAAAGACTTCTGAAAATCGTGGAAAACAGCATTGATAAAATGGTGAAGTCCTTCGATTGTTTTGTTTTTGCTACCAAGTATATGGCGGAAGCATTTGGCGTGGAAGACAAGCCTTCTACCGTGCTGGAGTGCAGCTATATTGATCCGCCTTATATGAACCAGGCTCAGCAGACGGCACCCGAGGGCGATGAAAAGATCATTTTCTATGCAGGTGCGCTGCGTGATGAGTACGGTATTGGGCATCTGCTCAATGCTTTTTCTCTGATTGAGGATCCGTCCTACCGCCTGTGGCTGGCTGGCGGCGGCAATGCAGAGGAAAAGATCAAAGAATATGCAGCAAAGGACCCGAGAGTGGAATTTCTGGGCTTCGTGACACCTCAGGAAGTTTTCAGAAGACAGAACCTTGCGACCGTTTTGATCAGCCCGCGTACTTCCGAGCGGGCCTTTGTAAAGTACAGCTTTGCAAGCAAGACAATGGATTCGCTGGCATCCGGCAAGCCCTATGTGGCCCACAAGCTGCCCTGTGACCCGCCTGAATATGAAAACTATATCCAGTATGCTGCCGACGAGAGCGATGCAGCATTGCGTGATAAGATTGTTGAAGTATGTGAGCTGCCGCTTGAGCAGCGAATGGAAATCGGCAGGAAGGCTCGTCACTTTATCCTCACGGAAAAGAACCCCGAGGCAATGTGCAAGCGTGTATTGGATATGTTTTCACATATGTTCTGATGCTTTCTTGTGCGGATTTTGGGATTGATCGCAGAAACATATACATTTGGACTCGTTAATGGGGGAATATAATTCGTGAAGAAACTGATTAGAGATTATAAATTTTTCCTTGTGTTCTTTTTTGTGACAGTATTGCTGTCATTTAGCTCAACTTGGGTAAATCGTGTTCTGAACATATCCATTTTGGCAAACCGAGTGATGACGCTCTTTGTATATGTTCCTTTCTGCGCGGCCATTGTATGGAAACTGGTGACCGATTTAAGGTCCATAAAAAAGAAAAAGCCGGATATTTTAGACTTGATCTACTATGTCTTTGCGCTCTACTATGGAGTGATCTCCGTATACCGGCTGATGCATGGCATGGAAATCAAAGAGAGCTTTTATTATTGCGTGGTTTTCTTTGGTTCTGTTGCAGCATATCTGATGATTCGTTCCGGGGCGATTCGCATTTCGGAGAAAGAGCTGTCCTGCAACATATGCGCAATTACCCTGTATGTCATCATCTATAATGCAGTTTATCGTCTGTTCGGCACCAGATATGTTGCTAGACTGCCCATCAATATCAATCTGCTTCTGAGCGTTATTGCGGTTGAGCTGCCCTATATCATGCTGCATTTCTGTAATAAAAACTGCAGCAAAATGGAAAAGATTCTCTATGGCCTTACGATTTTCGGCGGAGCAGTCACGATTGCCACGGCAGGTTCGCGTGCGTTCTTCTGGCTGTCGCTGATTACGGATCTGGTGGTGATTCTGGCCAATATCAAAAACAAAAAGGGATTCCTGCGGATCGTCAGCACCCTGGGCATAGCCTGTGTTTTTGTAATTGTGCTGATGATGGCAGATGTGGGACGGGTTCGGTATGCCATCTATCGAGAAACCAATATTGGTTTGTTCAACTGGGCCCAGGAAAAGCCGGAGGATGATTCCCAGAATCCTGCTGAGCAGGATTTTGAAGATGATTTCCTGGACGATGAACTGCTTCTGCCTGAGGATTCCGAGGACGATGCAGTACGCCATGAGGCACAGCAGCAGACAGTAAGAAGCGACCAGATGCGCAGCCAGCTGTTCCAGATGGGAATGGATCAGGTCAAATTGAACCCCTGGTTTGGCACAGGAGATGTGCTGTATTATTATCAGATCAGCGAGACATACGGTGTTATGCAAAGCTCCCACAATGTCGTTATAGAGACAATTATCTGCTGTGGTATTGTGGGCTGCGTGATGATCATTGCGCTGTTTCTTGCAATTGTTGCGGATGCAAAGTTCTTTGTATCCGGCGGGCGCAGTAAGCGGCCTTACAAAATTGTCATGGTTTTGTCCACGATGATTTACTTGGGAATCGGACTGATCCAGCCGATCGTATTCCATCCTCTGGTATGCCCTGTGTATGTGCTGAGCCTGGCTGCATGCAGACAGAAGCTGGAATCGAAAAGCAGTGAGTCCTGATTTCAGGAAGTTTATTTAGAAAGTTAAAGGATACAGAGCATGTCATTAAAACAAAGCAAAAGTAAGTATAGTCTTTTTAACGCAATATCCGCACTGATGATGACATTGGTCAACGGCCTGATGGGTATTGTTGTAACCCGGTTCGTTATTGAACAGTATGGTTCTGATTTTAACGGCCTGAACTCTACCGCAAACCAGATCGTCAATGTTCTGCTGATTCTGGAGGGCGGATTTACCATGGCGTCCAATGTGGCGCTGTTTGCCCCCCTTGCCAGTGGTGACCATGACCTGATTAATGGAATCCTGTCTGCCACAAAACAGAAATTCCGGAAAATCGGTATTCTGTTTCTGGCAATCGGCAGCGTAGTAGCAGTGGGATACGGTTTGCTGGCAAACAGTGATCTGCCCGCAGGTTTTATTTCAACGGTTATTGTCATGGCGGTTGTTCCTGCATCGTTCAACCTGTTTTATGCTTCCACTTACCGGGTGCTGCTTCAGTCCCAGCAGAGGGAATATGTCGTAAATATTATTTCCATTTTCACTCTGGGTCTGGGCCATTTTGCCAACATTATCCTGGTCCTGAATCATGGCCCCATGTGGATGGTTCGTGCAAACACCATGGTGTGCGCATTGCTCAACAGCCTGCTGATCGCCTTCTATGTCAAAAAGAAGACACCGTATCTGGATGTAACTGTACAGCCCCGCCAGGAGCTGATCAAGGGAACCGGCGATGTCATGGCACAGAAGATCACCAGTGTCATCTATAACTCTGCACCCATTGTATTCCTGTCCATCCTGCCTTCCGGCGGTACCCTGCTGGCAAGCGTCTACGCGGTGTATAACAACATCTTTACCATGCTGAAAAGCCTGATGCATGGCGTAATTGATGCCCCCAGACTGAGCCTTGGACAGCTCCTGAAAGAGCAGCCCAGAGAAAATGTGTGGCCTGTGTTTGCCCAGTACGAGTATGCGGCATTCTCTGCAATCTATGTGCTGCTGTCTACCTGCTGCGTTTTGATCCTTCCGTTCATTCGGCTGTATACCGACGGCATTACCGATGCAAATTATTATGATATGACCATTGCAATTCTGATGGTTATGATTACTGCGGTTGAAATGCTGCATATTCCTTCCGGACACCTGATCAATATGGCCGGCGAGTTCAGAATCAGCAAGAACTTCCAGATCATTGCCTGTGCCGTCCTGATTGTTTCCATGACGATCGGCGGTTTCCTGTGGGGCGTGTACGGTATGCTGGTATCGCTGCTGCTGGTTGCTGTGCTGCTGGCAATCATGGAAATGGGATATGTTCACCATTGGTTCTTTAAGAACAAAACCCGGAAGCTGGTGCATCTGGCACTGCCTCTGGCTGTTGCAAGTGTCATTACCAGTGTGGTGGAATTCCCGCTGAGCCACCATGTAACCGGCTACCTGTCTTTTGTGATGTATGGTGCATTGCTGGCTGTGATCAATGGATTCCTTGCTCTGGGCATTGGATTTATCTTTGCACGCAAAGAAATGACATCTCTGCTGAACCGTATCAGACAGATGCTCATCAGAAGATGATTGGCTGTCATAGCGAAAACAGCTGCAAACAATCTACGAAAAAAACGCAATCGCCGGATTATCTGGCGATTGCGTTTTTGCATATATAGGATTGGAAAATCCCGTCACCCACGCACCTTTGGAGCCCGGTGCCGATGAAACACATTTTCTGTGTGGGATTTTCTTACTCAAAATCCTTAAGGTATTCGATGATTCTGCGGTAGGATTCAGGCAGGTCGATTTCTGCCTTCCAGCCCAGTGCAGCGATTTTTTCAGCACTTAAATGCATCTTTGTGGCCGGTGCATATCCGTACTTGAGGCTGTCCTTGGGAATATCAAAGACGACCTGGGTAGCGTTCTGACCAAAGTTCTGTGCTACCATGTGGGCCATGTCGGCGATGGTCATGTGGTTTTCTTCGTTGACAACATTATAGGACTGACCGCTCTTTCCTCTTACAAGCAACAGCAGCAGCGCGCGCATGGCGTCCGAAGTATAAACATAGTTACCTTCGCTTTGACCGGTGGTGTGCAGAACGATGTTTTCACCGTGCATTGCACTGCGTGCAAACTGCGCGAACACCCGATTCTCGGTGGGCAGAATGCCTGCGCCAAAAGTCTGTGCCAGTCGAGCCGTGCAGACCCGCACGCCGAACTGTTCGCAGTAGGCGGTGCACAGGCACTCGCACATTCTTTTGGATTCCGGGTAGCAGCTTCTGACATTGGACAGGTCGATGTATCCAAAATCCTCTTCTGTGACCTTGTGGGGAAGATTCGGGTTTCCGTACATTTCCATGGAAGAGACATAAACCATGGATGCCTTCTTCTGGCGGGCCAACTCCAGCACATTTCTGGTGCCGACGACGGATGTCTGAATTGTGCCGACGGGGTCCGTCACCATCTGCTTGGAGTTTGTGATTGCAGCGGTGTGAATGATGAAATCAACGGGTTCATTGATGGCGACAGTGCCTTCGGTCAGATCCCATTGTTGGATCTTCAGCGCATCATCCGCAAAATCCTGGAAGATGTGCTTTGCTTTATCGGGATTTCTGACAGCAGCTACTACGGTCAGATTGAGGTGTTTAACCTGGTTGCAGTAGAGCAGGGTTTTGACAAGCAAAGATCCAACCAACCCGGTTGCACCCGTAATCAGAAATGTTTTATTTTGATATTCTTCAAAAGGCAGGTTGCTGTTGGCAACAGCAGCAAAATCCTGCATCAGAATTTGATTCATGTGTAAACCTCCAATGCTTAAATCGTGTCTTTGCAGATGTAATGGAGATCCGGATTCAGGAGAATGTTCCGGACCTGTCGTTGTGACAGTTGTATAGATCCTGTGGATCTGTGTTAAAAAACGGGAGAATATGCTTGCAGAAAGCATATTTTCTTCGCAAAAATTATACATCACTACGGGATATAAGTCAATGAAACATGGATCTGGCGGCCCAACAGCGTCAATCGAGCTTTTTTATGCGGCGCAGGAAGCGTTATTTATCTGCGTGGCAGGCGCTGAATAAAAAGAAAAACCACCATCGAATGATGGTGGTTTTTATGGTGGACGATAACGGACTCGAACCGCTGACCCTGCGCACGTCAAGCGCATGCTCTACCAGCTGAGCTAATCGTCCAGGTCACATTCCGTTTCGCTCGGAACATGATGCATTATACTACGGAAAACGCCGCTTGTCAATACCTATTTTACAAAATTTTCGAAATTTCATCCGACAACGGCATCAATATCGGATTCCGCCACAAAATGGATCACCAGACGGTTGGGCAGGCACACGATATCGGTGCCGCCGGAGCAGAATCCACGCTTCATGCAGTAGCCGTCGGGGCAGTCGGCATCGGTAACGGCAATGGTACCGTCCTTCACGGTGACGGTGTTGTGACCGTTGACGGTGAATTCCTGGTCGATGAAGAGAGAAACGGTCTTGATCAGCTTGCCGTCGGAATAGATTTCAGCCGAAGAAGCGGTCTCGTGATGCAAAAGAGGAAGGCTGCACACCAGACAGATCACTGCAAGGACTGCAAAGCCGATGAGCCAGTACTTGGTTTTCATATACGGATATACCTCCGGGAAAGATAGGTCTATGATAGCAAAATATCGAAGAAATAGCAAGAAAAAGTTGTGAAATGTCCTTGACTTTTCGGAAATACCATGATAAAATATTCCAGCCGCATCGAAGGGGCTTTAAGTTGGTGCGCAAACACCGCGCCTCAAGAGCGAGACTACACAATATAAAGTAGGTGAAAAACAAATGAAAGCAGTTATCGTTACCGGCGGTAAGCAGTATACCGTTGCAGAGGGTGATGTTCTGTTCATCGAAAAGCTGAACGCTGAAGAGAACGCTACCGTTAAGTTCGACGAGGTTCTGGCTGTCCTGGACGGTGAGAACTCCAAGATCGGCGCTCCCGTTGTTGAGGGTGCAGCTGTCGAGGCTAAGGTCGTCAAGAACGGCAAGGGCAAGAAGCTGACCATCTTCAAGTACAAGGCTAAGAAGAACGAGAAGAAGAAGATGGGCCATCGTCAGCCCTACACCAAGGTCGAGATCACTAAGATCGCTCTGTAAGTTATGACCAGATGTGAATTTTTTACCGAAGACGATCGAATTACAGGATTCACCGTTTTCGGTCATAGCGGTTACGGCGAGGCTGGCACCGATATCGTGTGTGCAGCTGTCAGCGCCGTTGTTACCATGGCTGAGGCCACCATCAATGATGTGTGTGGCGCAAAGGCCAAGGTTCGGGTCAAGAACGAGGATGCTCGCATCACTCTGACCCTGCCCGTTTCCTGCGATGAAGAGGAATCTGTCCAGGCAGTTCTTGCCGGTATGATGATTACTCTGTGCAGCCTGCGGGATGATTATCCTGATTATATCGAAGTTTTGGAGGTGTAACACCATGCTGAAGATTGGTATTCAGTTCTTCGCTCACCATAAGGGCGGCGGTTCCACCAAGAACGGCCGTGATTCCGAGTCTAAGCGTCTGGGCGTGAAGCGCGCTGACGGTCAGTTCGTTCTGGCTGGCAACATTCTGGTTCGCCAGAGAGGCACTCACATCCATCCCGGTGTCAATGTTGGTATCGGCAGCGATGATACTCTGTTTGCTCTGGTTGACGGTACCGTCAAGTTCGAGCGCAAGGGTAAGGATCGCAGACAGTGCTCCGTTTACGCAGCACAGTAATGGATTCATAATGCGAAGGGCTGCTGCAAACACTTGTAGCAGCCCTTTTTTTAAACCAGTCTTTTGTGGTGCCTTGCATCGTTTTATGTTTGAATGTTTCATACCCAAATCTCACAATAGGAGGATTTACGGATATGTTTGTTGATAAGGTACGAATTACAGTTATTGGTGGCCGCGGCGGCGATGGTGCCGTTGCATTCCACCGGGAAAAATATGTGGCAGCCGGTGGCCCTGATGGCGGCGACGGCGGTCACGGCGGCAGCGTCATCCTGCGTGTCAGCGACCATATGACCACGCTGCTGGACTTCCGCTATAAGCGCAAGTATCAGGCAGGCGCCGGTGCTAACGGTCAGGGCCGGAATATGGCAGGCAAGCGCGGTGAGCCTCTGGTCATTCAGGTGCCCCGGGGCACTGTGGTCCGGGATGCTGCCACCAATCAGATCATCGTGGATATGTCCACCGGTGAGGATTTTGTCATTGCTAAGGGCGGCCGAGGCGGCTGGGGCAACTCCCACTACGCCACTGCAACCCGTCAGATCCCTCGTTTTGCCAAGTCCGGTCGTCCGGGCGTGGAGCGAGAGGTCATCCTGGAGCTGAAGCTTCTGGCAGATGTGGGCCTGGTCGGCTTCCCCAATGTGGGCAAGTCTACACTGCTGTCTGTCACTTCCAATGCCCGCCCCAAGATCGCCAACTACCATTTTACAACTCTGTTCCCCAACCTGGGTGTCATTTATGTTGATGAAGGCGTGTCCTTCGTCATGGCAGATATCCCCGGCATCATCGAGGGTGCGGCTGACGGTGCCGGTCTGGGCCACGACTTCCTGCGCCATATCGATCGCTGCCGCCTGCTTGTCCATGTAATCGACGTTTCCGGCAGTGAGGGCAGAGATCCCGTGGAGGATTTTGATGCCATCTGCGCCGAACTGAAGAACTACTCCGTGGATCTGAGCAACCGTCCCATGATCGTTGCTGCCAACAAGATCGACCTGATGATGCCCGAAAGCGACAATCTGGAGCGTCTGCGCGCCCATGTGGAAGCTGCCGGCTGTGAGCTGTACGAGATTTCTGCCGGTACCACTCAGGGCACCAAGAACCTGATGCGTGTGGTGGCTCAGCGGCTGAGCACGCTGCCTCCTGTGACCATCTACGAGCCGGAATATGTGGCACCTGAGGTTACAGCCGGTACTCCGGAGGAGCTGGAGATCGACCACTACGGCAATACCTGGCTGATCACCGGCAAGTGGCTGGAGCATCTGGTCATGGATATCAATTTTGATGACTACGAGGCCCGGAACCACTTCGACCTGCTTCTGCGCCGCAGCGGACTGTTCAAGCGCCTGGAGGAAATGGGAATTCAGGATGGCGATACCGTTGATATTTACGACTTCCAGTTCGAGTATCAGCGATAATTGACGGAATATACATTATTTTGCAAAAAAGCTTTGCCATTTTCGATTCTGTTTAGTATAATGAGGGGGACGAATCATCGTCTCCCTCATTTTTATAATCTCTGTGCTGGAGGTCTAAAATATGATTTGCAATCTGAATCATCTCTCATTTCAATCTTACGGTACCATTGAGTCTGAGCGGAGCCCTGCTAAAGATTTTCTGGACAGAGCTGCGGAAAGTAGTGTGATGCAGCTTTCTGGCGAAGCGTGTCGCGTGTATCGCGGTACCCATGAGATTTGGGTGCGCAATCATGAAAATATGACGGTGCTGTCCGTATCGCTGGATGGAGAGTCCTATCAGCATTTTTATCTGGATAAGGTGATCTGCATTAAGCCCGGCGTTTATTTTTCCCTGCGTCCGTATCAGGATACCTCCAGCGTGGAGTTGGCAGGGGAGCGGATGCCCGAAGAGGTGACCACCGAGAATACCACCGAAAGCTACCGCATGAAGCGCAATATTGCGGTCAACAGCATTTACACCTTCTTCTATCATGAAAAAGAAAAGGGCTTTATCTTCCCCGGAGAGGCGCACAAGCCCATGGAGCTGACCTATGTGGATAAAGGTGCCATCCATTCTGTGGCAGACGGTCTGGATGTTCAGCTGAATCAGGGCGATCTGGTGATCTATGCGCCCAATCAGTGGCATATGCAGTATGCCGACGAGGATGTGGCTGCCAGCTACATTACCATCAGCTTTGATCTGGACGGAGAATGCCCCCAGAGCCTGTTTAACCGGAAATTTGAGATTCCTCAGTCTGCGGTTTCCATGCTGCAAAGACTGCTCAGGGAACACGATCAGATGGATTCCTATTCCGAGGATATGATGATCTGCTACCTGCAGATCCTGCTGTTGACACTGTTGCGGGAACAGGCAAGCCCTTCTCAGGTAAAGCTGCGCACCACCAATGCGGTGAACTCTGAAAACGAGATCATCCGCCGTGCCCAGCAGTTTATCAGCACCCATGTCCGGGAAAAGCTGACAGTGCCTGTGGTTGCCCGCCATGTGGATGTAAGCCCCAGCTATCTGACGGCGCTGTTCCGCAAGAATCTGCAGATTTCTCCGGGCGAATACATCCGCCGGGTGAAGCTGCAGGAAAGCAAGCAGATGATCCGGGAGGACAACATGAACTTTACGGAAATCGCTGCGGTGCTGCAGTATTCCACGGTTCACCATTTTTCCCGGCAGTTTAAGGACAAGTTCGGCATTACCCCCACGGAGTATGCAAAATCTGTCCGATAAAACTTTTGTAAAGCGATCAAGCCCCGATGCTGCGCAGTGCAGCATCGGGGCTGTTTATTTTTTGGAAAAGCAAAATTCTATCCACAGCGTGACAACATATTGTGGACAAATTCAGCGGAAACGGCAGGGAAAGGCCCAAAAATCAGGCTGAATCCGGGAAAATATCCACAGGATGGGAACGAATTGTGGATAAAATCAGAAATGCAAAAAGTGCAGAAAGGCAAAAAAATACCCCGAAGGAAAATCCTTCGGGGTATATCGCTTATCAATTAGTCTGCAACATAGGGCAGCAGAGCAATCTGGCGAGCACGCTTGATAGCGGTGGTCAGACTACGCTGATGAGCAGCACAGGTACCAGTGGTACGGCGGGGCAGGATCTTGCCACGCTCGGACAGGTAACGGCGCAGCTTTGCAGTGTCCTTGTAATCGATAACAGTCACCTTGTCCACGCAGAAGGAGCAGACCTTCTTACGCTTGCGGGGACGGACACGCTGTTCGTTAGCCATGATGATTCCTCCTTATTAGCATTGTAGAAAATTCAAGAATTAGAAAGGAAGCTGAGCATCGTCATCTTCCAGCATAGCGAAATCGGATGCAGGTGCAGAGGCAGGGGCGCTGTAGCCACCGAAGCCGCTGTTCTGAGCCTGACCATAGGAATTGCCGCCGTAGGTGTTTCCACCGTAGGAGCTGCTGCCCTGGTCATCACGCTTGCTGTCGCCGAAGTAGACATTGTCTGCCACGATCTCGGCGGTGCGACGCTTGTTTCCGTCTTTGTCGTTCCAGGAACGAATCTGGAGACGACCGGATACCACTGCCATGCGGCCCTTGGTGAAGTACTTGGAGACGAATTCTCCAGTCTGACGCCAAGCAACGCAGTCAATGAAATCCGTTTCCCGCTCGCCGCCGTCTTTGGGAGCGAAGTCTCGATCCACAGCCAGAGTGAAGCTGGCCACGGCGATACCGCTGCCGGTACGGCGCAATTCGGGATCACGGGTCAGACGACCCATGATGGTAATGTGGTTGAGCATTAGAAAGCCTCCTTACTCTTCCACTGCGGTGGTCATGCAGCGCATAACGCCTTCGGTGATCTTCATCACACGCTCCAGCTCAGCGGGGAACTCGGGCTTGGACTCGAAGTTCATCAGAACGTAGTAGCCCTCAGCCAGGTCATTGATGGGATATGCCAGACGACGCTTGCCCCACTCGTCAATGTTGGTCAGAGTACCCTCCGCTTCCACCATTGCCTTGAACTTTTCCACAAGTGCTGCGATACCCTCCTCGCCCTTTGCAGGATCGATGATGTAGAGCACCTCATACTTACCGGTAATCTTAGCCATGTTGTTTGCACCTCCTTTTGGACGTTTGGCCCCCAGGCACACTGGGAGCAAGGATTGTCTTTATTCAGACTGATTCATTATATCTGTAATTTCCCGATTTGTCAATATGCTTTCCCTGAAAATTTCAGAAAAATGTTGTAAAATTCCTGGATTTTGGTGGTTGTAATTTCCCGGTCGGGAATATCCAGGGTATAGCGTTCGCAGACATTGATGACTTTTGTGCCGTTGTATTCCTGCACACGCTGGATATTCTGCCCATAGCGCATATGTACATGACCATGGAGCAGGTATGTGGGGTGGTAGCTGTCGATCAGCTCCAGAAATGCTTCAAAGCCTCGATGGGGGGGATCGTCTGCATCGCCCACGCCCAGAGGGGGGGCATGGGTAACGACGATATCCACACCGCCAGCCTGCTTGATTTGCCGCTTTAATTTGCGGATACGGCTGCGCATCTGTCGGTCGTTGTACTGAAAATTGCCCGGGCGATAACGGTAGCTTCCGCCCAGACCCAGAATCCGCAGACCTTTGTAAATGACGAGCCTGCCGTCAATACAGTCGCAGCCCTCCGGGGGCTTGTGCTCGTAGTTGGTATCGTGGTTGCCATGGACATACATGACCGGGCATTTTGCCATTGTCACCAGAAAGGACAGGTAAGATGCTTTTAGGTCACCGCTGGATAATATAAGATCATAATCCTTCAGGCGTCCGGGGACATAGTAGTCCCATAGGGCGCTGCACTCTTCATCTGCAACAGCGAGAATCTTCACTTCGGCACCTCCTCTGGATTCTCTGGGGGATACACACCCAAAAGTTTAACCATAGGCCGGGAAATCGGCAGAACATCTTCGTATTTGGGGATCGAACCGGAGACATTTTCGCACAGCCAGTCCATATGCAGCAGATCGTCCGGGGAAAGACTGCGGGTGCCGTCGTTGACGATGGTACCGTCCTGGGTGACGATTTTGCGGAAGAATGGGTCGATCAGGCCCTGGCGCAGGCCGGTGCGCAGCATCTCGGCAAGACTGCGAACGCCCTCGGGCAGCTCCTGGCCCAGGGTAATGTCGATCACGCCGCTGCTCATGCCCCACCAGTAGTTGACGATTTTACCGCCTTTTTCGGTGTCCCAGGAGCCGTTCAGCATGGAACGGACGATATTTTCGTAGAATTTGCCCCAGTTCCAGGTGGGGGAGCCAAGGGAGATAAAGCTTCCGTCGTCATTGGCCATATAGGTTCCGGAGTCGGTGAACAGCCGGTCTTTTACGGGAGTATCCCGGTTAGAGATCACATTAATGCCGTCGGCCAGGAATTCCTTGGTGGGATCTCCGGGCAGGCAGGACCACTTCAGCTCGATCTTCGCCCTGGGATTGGTCATCTGTGCGCCCAAAGCAAAAGCGTTGATTGCGGCGGGAACACCGTGAATGGGATAAGAACCCACATAACCGATGCGGTCATTCTTAGCCATGGCACCTGCGATGGCACCGGTGATGAATTTACCCTCGTAAACACGGCTGTAGTAGGTACGCACCGTGGAATAGGGCATATGCACAGAACAGTTGAGGACCTTGACCTTGGGATATTTTACGGAGATTTTCAGGCAGGGCGCGATGAGCTGAGGCGTGGTGGCGAAAATCACATCGGCACCGGCTTCGATGGCCTGCTCCATCATCTGCTCAGCCAGTTCCGGGGTATCGGCACCGAAATAGCTCTGAACAGAGACCTGTTTGCCAAACACCCGCTCCAGATGCTTTCTGCCGGTGTCGTGGGCCATGGTCCAGGGACTGGTTTCGATGGTGCGCTGATGGATAAAGGCAACACTGACATAGTCCTTGCGAATGATTTTGCTGAAAATGCTGGGCTTTTCGGCTGTGGGCACTTCGGTGGAGAACACCGGGATGGGGGAATCCATGGCAATGACATTATCCCACATCTCTTCCAGCGAGTTCTTCAGTTCGCCGGTGGACATTTTGCCCAGATCCGTGTAGGGGTACACCTCCAGCCACAGCAGCAGAGCGTCTTCCGGATGGCTGTACAGCTGTTCACCGCCCAGCTCGTAAAATGCTTCCTTGAAATACTGGAAGTAGGCGCGGAAGCGGCGACGATCTTCGTCTCTCCACTCCTGTCCCTGGGGGATTCCTACAGCATTTACAAGTTTTGCATACTGGCCGGGATGGACGAACTGCACATCATAGATTTTTGTGGCTTTGTAGAAATCCAGAAATTCGTAATAAGCCTTTACATGCAGGTCATCACTGAGGGGCGGGACAATTCGGTGGACGATACCCGGAATACGGGATGCACCATAGTATTTCAGGACGCTGACACGCTTGTTGCCTTCCTGAACATAGAAATTGCCCATATACTCAAAACAGGTAATGGGATCACGAATACCCTCTTCTGACATATGTGCGATACACAGATTCATCCATTTGAGGGCAAATTCGGATTTTGCATCCAGCAGAGGCAGAAATCCTGCGGTGAATGCAGAAATTCGTCCGGCGGTTTTCGTGCCGACGATGCGCTCTACAGGGATGTCCACCAGACCCACATACTGGCTGGATTCGCCGACGGAATCGGTAACCAGATCCTCCAGAACGGCGGGATTGGGGTCCTGTCCGTTCATCAGGCGTTCTCTTTGTTCGGCTTTGCCCATGCGAAGGGCGCGATTATATTGTTCAAGTGCTTCTGATCGATTCATAATATAATTCCTCCCTAGGATACATGAAGACAACTCAATATAACTATATCATACTGCTTTTTTTAGATGATTGCAACAAAAAGCGCGCCCACGGGCACGCTTTTTGTATATTATCGAATTGTTTTTCCGTTCAGAACAGCCTCGGTCAGGCACTCGCCCTGATAGCGCAGCTTCAGCAGGAAAAATGGCGCATCCTGCCGCAGAAGATCCAGAAAGATCTTGTCGCCTTCCCACTTGGGCAGGCTGTCCAAAAACTCCCGGGAAACCCACTGCAGATCGCCCTCGTCGCATTCTTTCAGCTGTCCGGTGAATCCGTCTGCGGTGAACAGGTACATAAACTGGCAGTCTCCGGGATTTTCCGTGAGAAATGTCACAACGCCCCGGCACTTCCACTGGGTCAGGGTCAGGCCGGTTTCTTCCTTTGCCTCCCGAAGCAGACATTCGTCAGGGGTTTCTTCTGCCTCGAATTTGCCGCCGATGCCGATCCATTTGTCGTGGTTGATGTCGTTTTTCTTCTTGACCCGGTGGAGCATCAGCACCTGATCTCCCTGGGTGATATAGCACAGTGTGGTATTGATCATAATGCGCCTCCGTTTTGGATGAGCCGGATGCCCTGATGGAGATTCTTGATCTCAATGACAGGCTGACCGTCGGCTTTTTCTCCGTCCAGAGTCCAGGGCATATCCGGGTCCGGGAATACCGTCAGACTGGGGGTGGAGCGGAAGGTGATCATGCTGCAGTTGTACTTCTGGCTGTGCAGAGCGAGAATGCATTCATGCAGCTCCATGGGGTCCTTGGGCATACGCACCAGCAGAATTTCAAACTTTCCGTCCCGCATATCCACCCGGTCCGGGGACAGAGTCAGGATTCCGCCCACAGAGGTGGAATTGCTGACGGCACCGAAGAGGAAATCATCTTCAATGACTTCGTCCTCCAGCTCCAGACGCATATGGGTGGTGCGGATCTGAGGCAGCTCCTGAATGCCCTCCAGGATATAAGCAAGATGTCCCAATGCGTTTTTGACATTCTGAGGGGTGGAGTAGGATGCCTTGGTAAAGGCACCGAAGGAAGCTACATAGGAAAAATAGCGCTGGTTGAAGGTTCCTACATCATAGGCAACGGGGGTGCCCTGCACGATATCTTTGGCAGCCTGAAGCACATTTCCGGACAGCTTCAGGGAAGATGCAAAATCGTTGGTGGAGCCGCAGGGAATATATCCGATGGGGCGGTCCAGCCCGGTTTGCAGCACGCCGCTGATGATCTCGTTCAGGGTGCCGTCGCCGCCTGCGCAGGTGACAATGTCAAAATCCGCCAGTCGGCGCTTGACGATCTGTGTGCCGTCGCCGGGGGCTGCGGTCATATAGGTCGTAACTTCGTAACCGCCCTCGTTGAATGTGGAAATGATCTGGGGCAGATATTTATTTGCTTTGCGCACACCGGCACAGGGATTCATAATAAACAGCATTTTCTGCATAAAAAGCACCTCGTTACTGGGGTAAGAATCGATATTTCAGTACAATACAGATGATATTATATCATGACTGACCCTGTTGACAAGGCGTTGCGTGTAAAAATTCAGAAATGCTTTACAATTTGACGCATCAGAAGCAGCTGTAGATGCCTCCGGGTTCCAGCGTGCATTGCCTGATTTGAGCCAGCTCCGACACGGTGACAAATTCATATCCCTGAGCCTGAAGCTCGTCCACCAGGTAAAGCGCTGCTTCTATGGAGCTGTCGTACATATCGTGCATTAAAATAATTCCGCCGTCGCTGACCTGCTCCAGCACGGCCTGTTCTACCTCCGGCGCAGAGTGAACGGCCCAGTCTCTGGGGTCTGCCGACCAGGTGATGATGGAAAGATCCATTTCTTCACACACCTGACTGACCTGGCTGGCGGAAGCGCCTCCGGGGGGACGCATCAGACGGACATTGCACCCCTGGGGCAGCAATGCCAGGGTATCTTCCAGCTCCTGTCGAATCTGCTGGGCGGACATATCTGCCATGGAATCGTGGGAATAGCCATGCAGTCCGATTTCATGGCCTTCCTGCTTGATTCTCTCGGCCAGGGAAGAAAAGTCTTCCAGACGATAGCCGCACAGGAAAAATGTGGCATGGACATGGCGCTGCTGCAGACCGTCCAGAAGCTCTTCGGTGAAGTGGCCGGATGGGCCGTCATCAAATGTTATGGCGACATATTTTGTGTCGGAAGCTGCCGAAACCGGCGGACAAAACAGAATCGCAGCCAATAGCAAAGCAATCAATCGCCGCAAAACTACCAATCCTTTCTGAAAACCTTTGACGAAGTGGGAAAAATGGGGTATGATATATAAAATAATGAGAAAGTCTGGAGGGAAATCCTTGGAACTGATTTGTCCGATTTGTGCGAAACCGCTGCAGCTGGCTGAACGCAGCTACCGCTGTGAAAACGGCCATAGCTTTGATCTTGCCCGGCAGGGCTATGCCAATTTGCTGGTGGTTCAGCAGAAACATTCCCTTCATCCCGGCGATACCCGGGAGCAGGTGCTTTCCCGTCGTGCATTTTTACAGACGCAGACCTACGCCCCCATTGTAGAGGCGGTCAAGTCTGCGGCAATTTCTCATGGGGCCGGCGGCCCGGTGCTGGATGTGGGCTGCGGAGAAGGATACTATGCAACCCGTGTGGCTCAGGCTCTGAACGCAGAGCTGGTGGGGCTGGACATCTCCAAAGAGGCTGTCCGCTGCGCTGCCGCCCAGTACAAAGGACCCACCTGGATCTGCGGCACGGCATCGCATCTGCCGGTGGCAGACAATTGCGTGGGCCTGCTCATGAGCATGTTTGCCCTGACCATGCCGGCGGAATTTGAGCGGGTACTGAAAAAAGACGGAATTTTCATCCAGGTTCTGGCAGCCCAGGACCATTTGCTGGGGCTGAAATCCATCATTTACCCGGAATTGCATCTGAAAGAAAAGGACAGCGTGCCGGAGCTTGAGGGCTTCCGTCTGGTGGAAACGATTCCCGTTTCCTTTGAATTCACCGTTCGGGATGAACAGGTGCAGAATTTGCTGTCCATGACGCCCCATGTGTTCCGGATCAGCGCAGAAGGCGCAAAACGACTGGCCGAGACGAAGGAACTTCACGACCGGGCCAGCTGCGTGGTAAATGTCTACAAGCTTGTCTGACGCTGTTACTTTGCCCGTGTGCCGGAATTTGATACTGTAAAACATTGGAGATTACAATATGCTGGAAAAATTGCAGGCGGTGGAAAACCGCTATGAAGAGCTTTGCGCAAAATCCGAACAGCCGGATTTTTACGCAGACCCCAAAAAGGCCGCAAAGCTTTTGCGTGAAAAAAATGACTTGGAGCCCATTGTGGAGTGCTACCGGGAATATAATGCAGCAGTGCAGGAGCAGGCGGATGCAGAAGAGCTGATGAGCGACCCGGAGATGCGGGAATTCTGCCAGGAGACCTTTCAGGCGGCAAAACAGCGCCAGGAAGAGCTTTACCGACAGCTGCAGCTGCTGCTTCTGCCGAAAGACCCCAATGACGATAAGAGCGTTATCATGGAAATCCGCGGCGGTGTCGGCGGCGAAGAAAGTGCGCTGTTTGCCCACAGCCTGTTCCGGATGTATTCCATGTACGCAAACCAGAAGGGCTGGAGCGTGGAACTGCTGAACTACTCCGATACGGAGCTTGGCGGTGTAAAAGAGGCGGATTTCGTCATCAACGGCCGGGGAGCCTATTCCCGGCTCAAATACGAATCCGGCGTTCACCGGGTTCAGCGTGTGCCGGAGACAGAATCCGGCGGCCGGGTCCACACCTCTACCGCCACGGTGGCGGTGCTGCCCGAAATGGAAGAGGTGGATGTGCAGATCAACCCCGCAGACATCGAAATGCAGGTGTTCCGGGCATCCGGCGCCGGCGGTCAGCATGTCAACAAGACCAGCTCTGCAGTTCGACTGATCCACAAGCCCACCGGAATCGTGGTTTCCTGCCAGGAAGAGCGCAGCCAGGTGCAGAACAGAGAAAAATGTATGCGGATGCTGGCATCCAAGCTCTATGAAATCGAGCAGGAGCGTGTGGAATCCGAGGTCACCGGTATGCGCCGCAGCCAGGTGGGTACGGGTATGCGCAACGAGCGAATCCGCACTTATAACTTCCCTCAGGGCCGTGTCACCGATCACCGCATCGGCCTGACCCTGTACAAAATCGACGCCGTTATGGACGGCGCCCTGGACGAGATCATCGATGGGCTGGCCACTGCCGACCAGGCAGAAAAGCTGAAAAACGCCCAAAACTGATAGATTTTATAAATAAAGAAGGTTACATCATGAATACCTTGCGTTTGTCCGCTCAGGACCCCAATGCAGCGTCCGTTGCGGCAAAAATCATTCAAGATGGCGGTTTGGTCGCCATCCCCACAGAGACGGTCTATGGCCTGGGTGCCAACGGACTGGATGAGCAGGCGGTTGCCAAGATTTTTGAGGCAAAGGGCCGCCCTCAGGATAACCCCCTGATTCTGCATGTGGCTGAGCCTGCCCAGATGGAGCAGTTCTGCCACGATATTCCCAAAGAAGCCTATTTGCTGGCAGAAAAATTCTGGCCGGGCCCTCTGACCATCGTTCTGCCTGCCCGGGATGTGGTGCCCAAGCGCACCACCGGCGGCCTCAGCACCGTGGCGATTCGCTGCCCGGACAGCGCCGTGACCAGAGAGATCATCCGTCTGGCAGGCGTTCCGGTGGCGGCCCCCTCTGCCAATATCTCCGGAAAGCCCTCCACCACCACAGCCCAGCATGTGCTCCATGACCATGACGGCAAAATTGACGCTGTTGTGGACGGCGGCCCCTGCAGCGTGGGTGTGGAATCCACCATTGTGGATCTGACAGAAAAGCCTGCAAGACTGCTGCGCCCCGGCGGAATCACTCCGGAGCAGCTGACCGAAGTGCTGGGTGAGCTGACCATTGACGAAGCAGTCACCTCCCAGATCGACCCTAACAAGGTGGTAAAGGCTCCGGGCATGAAGTATCGCCACTATGCCCCCTGCGCCAGTGTGGTGATCGTGGCAGGAAGCCGGGAAAAGGCGGCAGAATATGTCCACAGACACTATGAGCCAGAAGACCGGGTGCTCTGCTTTGAAGAGGAGCTGCCCCTGTACGCAGACTGCAACCCGCTGACCTATGGCAAGGAAGCGGATGTACATACACTGTCCGCCGGACTGTTTGATGCGCTGCGGATTCTGGACGATCCCACCATCCACCGGGTATTTGCCCGTTGCCCCGAGGGCGGCGGCGTAGCCTATGCGGTGCAGAACCGGCTGAAAAAAGCGGCTGCGTTCCACATTGTGGATGCGGAGGCCGAGGAATGATTATCGGCATCACCGGGGGTACCGGCTGCGGTAAGACCACGCTGTTAAATGAGATCGCCCAAAGAGGCGGCCTGATTCTGGACTGCGATGCCATTTATCATGAATTGCTGCAAACGGATCAGGCACTGCTGGAAAAAATCGACGAAAGATTCCCCGGAACGGTGGAAAACGGTGTGCTGAACCGAAAAAAACTGGGAGAAGTGGTGTTTTCTGACGACCGGGCACTGCTGGATCTGAACGGAATCACCCACGGTGCGGTGAAGGCGGAGATCCTGCGCCGGCTGCAGCAGGAACAGCCGAAACTTGCTGCCATTGATGCAATTGCCCTGTTTGAAGGCGGGCTTTCCGAGCTTTGCAATGTGACGGTGGCGGTGACGGCTCCGATGGAAGACCGGGTGCAGCGACTGATGAAGCGCGACGGTATTTCTCAGGAATATGCTCAAAAGCGCATTCTTGCCCAGAAAAATGAGGACTTTTATGTGACGCACTGTGATGCGACACTCAGAAATGATGAAGATTTGACAGCCTTCCGGCGCAAATGCCGGGATTATCTGAAAGAAATTTGTGAGTAGGTGTATCAGAATGGAGAAGCAAGAGAAAAATCTGGTTGTTCTGGCGGCTGGAATCGGTTCCAGATTCAAAGGTGGAGTGAAGCAGCTCCAAAGCGTCGGACCTTCCGGGGAGTGTATCATGGACTACTCCGTTCACGATGCGATTGAAGCAGGATTCAACCGCATTGTGTTCATTATTCGCCATGAGATCGAAGACCTGTTCAACGAGGCAATCGGAAACCGGGTCCGGACAATCTGCCGGGAACGGGGTGTGGAGATGGTCTGCGCCTATCAGGATCTGCAGCACCTGCCCGATGGATTTGTATGTCCGGCAGAGCGTACCAAGCCCTGGGGCACCGGTCATGCTCTGCTCAGCTGCAAGGGAATGCTGCATGGGGGTTTTGCGGTCATTAATGCTGATGACTACTACGGCAAGGAAGCCTATCGGCTGATGTCGGATTTTCTGGATGGTCTGGCTCCGGATTCTCAGGGGGTCTATGGACTGGCAGGCTTCCGCCTGCGCAATACCCTCAGCGAAAACGGCGGCGTTACCAGAGGACTGTGCAAAACCGATGATAACAATATGCTGACCCAGATTGCGGAAACAAAGAATATTGTGAAGTACGGCCAGGAGGCAGGTGTGGAAATCCATCAGCAGATGCAGCGCCTGGATGGTGATATGCCGGTTTCCATGAATATGTGGGCGTTTACCCCGGACCTTTTGGATCGGCTGGAGGAACAGTTTGCAGCGTTCCTGGGCAACGGCGGTCTGGAAGCCCCGGCTTCTGAGTTCCTGATTCCGGTTCAGATCGGGGAAATGATTCAGAAAAAGGCGGTTCAGGTGAAGGTACTTCCCACCTCTGACCGGTGGTTCGGCATGACCTATGCCGATGATGTTCCGGCTGTTCGCAGGGCCATGGAGGAAATGACCAACGACGGCATCTATCCCAACCCCTTGTTCTAAAAAAGAAACGGCACCCCAACGGGGTGCCGTTTTTATGATTCAGCGGATTTTATGGGATTTTTCCACATTCAGGGGGTGCTTTCGGGCTTTTGCGCAGCTTCCATGAACTGGTTCAGCAGATTTTTGAGCGCATCGCCGGATGGTAATACCCGGTACAGAGGCTTCCAGCCATCGGAATCTACATCGTTGATCAGAATACTGCCGCCGTCCTGGTCGGAAAACAGAATTTCAAATTGCCTTCCATTTGTCACATACATGACACTTGCATAGCTGTCCAGTCCCATGATCTTACCCATGCGACGGTATTTTGCCTGATTCATCGCATCCAGAAGTTGTGTTGTCTGTTCTTCGGATAGATGCAGAGAAGTATCCATGTCTGACTGGGGAAAATATACCAGCACATTCTGATCCGGGAGCTCCGGAAGGACCTGGGCCAGAGATCTTTCCCTGTAGGAGTACAGAATCGAACAGACGGCGATTGCCACTGCAAGAAGGCATATGCACACAATAATCGTTTTCTTTTTCACGAGAATCACTCCATTCATACAATTTTTATGATTTTTTCGGGGAATTGCGGCGCTGCGGACGGAGCGTATGTTTTACAGGGTGTCGGTTTCGGTGTTCTTCGTGCTGTTGATCTTTCTCAGATAGAGAACAGAGCAGACCAGAATTGCGGCACACACGGCAGTGATGCACAGATCCATCACCCGGCTGTTTTGGGGAAGATACTGGGTAATCTGCGCGACGGTGTTGTTTGTAATATGCACGGCGATGCAGGCGTACAGAGATTTTGTGGTTTCAAATACCCAGACGATTGCCAGACCAAAGATAAATGCATCGAGAATCCAGATTGCCTCTCCGTGGCTGATGCCGAACATGACAGAAGAAATCACTGCGGCTGCAATCACAGGCATACCTGCTTTCAGACGGGTGTAGATAAGGCCTCTGAAGATGATTTCCTCGGTGATCGGGCCGATGATGGCCACGGTAATGAAGTTGATCACCAGATTTCCGGCGCTTAAAGAGTCGTGGCTCTGGGTGAAGCTTTCCATCAGATGGTCAGGGAAGGGAATCGATTCGATCAGGAAGCCCAGCACAAAGGCTACGCCCACAGCAAACAGGCAGGAAGCAAAAATGTTTTTTTTGCTGCATTTGTTCAGCTGGATTTCCCGGGAGAGCTTTTTCTTGCGAACCAGAAAGAACAGCCATACCGCCAGAAGCGTCACCGTACTGCTGATCAGCAGAATCAGAGTCGTATCGCTGTTGATTTTTGACAAAAGCAGCGCATTAAGCTGATTCGGATCGACAGAATCATGGGCCATCAGCAACGAAAAAGACAGGTAAATTCCATACACTGCGCCCACAAGACCCTGAATCAGTAAATACATCAGAAAATACAGGGCGGCTTTGCCAAATGATTTGAAAAATGCTTTCATATATGGTCACCTTCCTTGCAATTTATCGGAGGTCTGTAAATATTATCTCATAGAAATTGTGTCCTGTCCATGATTTTGAACAAATTTCAGAATTATTAAAGAAATTGCCTGTGTCATCCCGTTATACAAAATTTTACAAAAGGGATTGAAAAAAACGGGAAAAAGTGATACCATGTGCAATGCACAAGTAAATACTGGGGAGCCGTGGAATTCGGCTGAGAAACGGGTTGATACCATCCGTGACCCATAGAACCTGTTGGGTAATGCCATCGTAGGGAACAGCGTTCGCACTTTTTTAAGTGCGGGCGAATAGCAGCGCCTGCACATCCTTTTGTGCGGGCAGAGATGATCGCTCAGCAGTTGCTGTGCGATTTTTTTATACCCAAAAACAGGAGGAAAATGTATGAAAAACCAGAAAACAGAGAATTGGAAGTTGAAGGATGTCATTATGATGGCAATCCTCGGCGTGATTTTTTCAGCGGTCTACCTGCTTGTGTTCCAGGGAGGACTTGCACTGTCTACTGCGCTGACCCCCTTTGGCTTGTCGAACTTCGGCTTTGAAATCATTTATGGTATTTGGTTTATGGCTGCAACTCTGGGCGCATATATCATCAGAAAACCCGGTGTTGCCCTGATTACCGAGGTTCTGGCTGCTGCCATTGAGCTGCTGATGGGCAATTCCGGTGGTGTGGTCGTTGTGCTGACCGGTGCCATTCAGGGCCTGGGCGCTGAGTTGGGCTTTGCTCTGTTCCGCTACAAGCGCTGGGATGTTGTGTCCATGAGCGTATCGGCTATGCTGGCAGCAACCTTTATTTTCTGCTATGAGCTGTATTTCCTGCAGTACTATCTGCTGGCTCCCGGTATGCTGATTGCTCAGCTGCTGGTGCGCTTTGTCAGTGCAATCGTGTTCTCCGCTGTTGTGGTCAAGCTGGCAGGCGACGGCCTGGCAAAGACCGGCGTTGTGAAGAGCTATGCAATCGGCGCAAATGCCGACATCGGTAAAGTGTATGACGATGAGGAGGAAGCATAACATGGAAAAGCTGAAAGTTGTACTGGACTGGTTCCCCAATACCAATCACACAGGATTTTTGCTTGCCCAGAAGCGGGGCTGGTTCCGGGAGGCCGGTCTGGATGTGGAAATTTACGGCGATGTTCACGGCGCAATGGAAACCCACGGTGCAGATTTCGTCTGCGGCCCTGAGATTTCCTTTTTGGAGTGCCTGGAGCGGGGCATCGGCCTGACCGGCATTGCCGTTATGACCCAGAAGTGCGATTCCGGCATCGTATCTTTGAAGGAAGCCGGTATTGAGCGTCCCCGTGATCTGGAGGGCAAACGCCTGACCCACTGGAGCCCGGAATGGTTCCACGCAGCCATGCGCCGGGTGGTAAAGACCGACGGCGGCGATTATGACAAAATCAATCTGGTCAATCTGGATGTGGGCGATATTCTTGCAACTCTGGGCGAAGTGGCTGATGCAACCTGGGTGTACGAAAACTGGGAAAATCAGGTACTTCTGGAGGCCGGAAAGGAAATCAACTACTTCAATCTGGGTGACATCGACCCGATTTTTGATTTCTGCGCTCCTGCCGTGGCTGCAACCCACGAGGTGCTGAGAGAAAGACCTGAAGCAGTCAGAACTTTCCTGAACATTCTGGACCGGGCCTACCGGGAAGTTGCAGCCCATCCGGATGAAACCGTTCTGGAAGTTCAGGACATGATGCCGGCCGATGCTACGCAGTCTCTGCTGATTCGCAGCCAGCGGCATCTGGCTCCCATCCTGCTGGATGAGCAGGGCCGTTGGGGCAGAATTTCCGCCAAGCGCTGGGACTGCATGGCAGATTTCCTGGTGGAGGCGGGCGTGATTTCCTGCCGTCGTGAAAACGAATACACCAACGAGTTTTTCGGCGAATGAGTATCGTATTTGAAAATCTTCACTTTGCCTATTTTGAAGACCGCCGGGATATAATTAACGGGTGGAGTGCTGAGTTTTCTGAAAATCGCATCACAGTTCTGACCGGGCCTTCCGGCTGCGGAAAATCCACCCTCATGTATCTGGGGGCGGGACTTTACCCCCATACCACCGGAGTGCTGCGCAGCGGAACGGTGAGAGTGGACGGATCAGACCCGGAATCTCTGGCTCCCCAGCAGCGCAGCAGACTGGTGGGGATGATGTTTCAGGACCCGGAGCTTCAGTTCTGCATGGACAGCGTGGAAAATGAGCTGATTTTCTGCCTGGAAAACATCGGAACAGAGGTAAGTGAGATTCAGAGCCGTCTGGACAGCGCTCTGGAATTCTGCGGCATCACGGCTCTGAAAAACCGGACGCTGCAGAGCCTGTCCGGTGGAGAAAAGCAGCGGGTTGCCCTTGCGTGTCTTGTGGCGCTGGGGCCGAAATGGCTGCTGCTGGATGAGCCGTTTGCAAATATCGATGATGATTCGGCTCGGGAAATTGCCCGAAAGTTAAAGGAACTCCACGAAAAGCGTGGGGTGGGCATTCTGGCAGTTGATCATCGGCTGGACAACTGGATGGATGTGGCGGATGAGATTGCGATTTTTGATTCTGCCACGGATTCTCCGGAAAAAATGCCGATCAGTCAGCTGAATCGCCAGCTTCTGGAAGAAAAGGGCATCATCGTTCCGGGAGGCTCCTATGCGCCGGACATTGCCCCTGCCCCTGCCGGGGAGCCGGTTCTGGTGCTGCAGGCGCTGTCTGTGTGCCACGGAAAGAAGAAAATTCTGGACAGCGTGGATATGACTTTTCGCAGAGGCCATATTTATGCGGTTGTGGGCCAGAGCGGCGTGGGAAAAAGCAGCCTGTTTGGTGCGCTGGCGGGGGTGTATCCCTATATCGGTCATGCGTTTCTGGATGGGAAAGAGGTCAAACGGCTGCGCCGTAAGGATCTGGGTCGAATGGGCTTCGTGACTCAGGACCCTCAGGACCAGTTCGTCGGCGGCAGTGTGTATGACGAGATCCTGGTCGGCCTGCGGCGGCAGAGCGATGGACAGAAAAAGACAGAAGAAATTCTGCGCAGCATCAAGCTGTGGCGTTTTCGCGAGATTTCTCCCTATCTTCTGAGCCAGGGACAGCAGCGCCGTCTGGGTGTTGCTGCGCTGATGGCCTATGACTGCGAGGTGCTGGTCTGCGACGAGCCGACCTACGCTCAGGATCGGCGCAATGCCATGACCATCATGGAGTCTCTGTGCCGACAGGCTCGGGAGCGCCGGGTTGCGCTGATTTTCTCGACACATGATCGTCAGCTGGCCCGGGACTATGCCGATGAGATTCTGGAACTGAAGGAGGGAAAGCTGTATGCGGCGCTTGGATCCGACTGCTAAATTCTTTGCGCTGCTGGCGCTGACCTTTGAGGTGGCGATTCAGCACAATGCACTGTTTAATCTGATTCTGGTGCTGCTGTGCCTGGTGGCGCTGCTGATTTCCCGTGTGAATCTCAAAACACTGGGTCTGCTGTTGATTCCGAGCCTGATGGCTGCGCTGGGAATGTTCTTCACAGGGTACCGATTTTCCGCAGGAAGCAATATGCCAGTGCGAGACAGCATCCTTGCCGTGGGCACAAGCCCTTTGATTAACGGCATTACCCTTGCAAGCCATGTGTTGGCTTATGCAGGACTGGGTTTTGTGTTTGCACTGACCACGGACAGGGTGCAGCTGATCCGCTCTGCCCGGTGCCATTTGCATATTCCGCAGGTGTTTGCCTACGGATTGCTGGCAGCGTGGGGGATTTTCCCCAGAATGTTGCTGGAATACCGGCGGGCGAGGGCTGCGTTCCGGGCCAGGGGAATACGCACATTTCCTGTCTCTCCGGCGCTGCTGAAGCCGCTTCTGGTCAAGTCGGTTCGCTGGTCAGAGTCCCTTTCCGTTGCCATGGAGTCCCGGGGCTTTTCGGGGCAGGCTGAGCGTACGGAATACGGCTATTCCCGGTTTAGTGCCGGGGACTGGGCATTCGTGGTAGCCTGCTGCTTGATCGTCCCGGCGGCGCTGGCGGTGCTGTGATGACACGAAGACGTCGGCGAGACGAGGATGCTGAGGGAAACATCAGTCAATACATATATTAAATAGTATAGCGTAAAAAACACCGTCTTTCGTGGTTTTCTGCGAAAGACGGTGTTACTATATAATATGGCATATAACGAAAAAAAGAAGAGAGTCCCGTACGCTCAATGCGTATCGAGACTCTCAACTGGTGCCGCTGACGGGACTCGAACCCGTACAGTATCGCTACCGGGGGATTTTAAGTCCCCTGTGTCTACCGATTCCACCACAGCGACAGCTTAATTCTGATTTTATCATATTTGCATCTAATCGTCAAGCAAAAAGCCTCACTCTTTGGCGCTTGAAACCACCCGTTTCATTGACATTAAAATTCTCGCATGATATACTTTTCTATACATAAAATCGAGAAAACGGAGGAAATTATGGAGAAGTTTTTTAGACTTTCAGAAAAAGGTACCAATGTCCGCACGGAAATTGCGGCGGGTATTACCACATTTATGGCGATGGCCTACATCCTCATGGTCAATCCGGGTATGTTCTCTCAGCTGGAGGGCGTGTCCTTTGGCGCAGCCTACATTGCAACAGGTGTCCCTGCGGTGGTCGGCACTTTGTTGATCGGCCTGATGGCAGGTCTGCCTCTGGCACAGGCTCCCGGTATGGGTCTGAACGCATATTTCGTATTTACGGTCTGTCTGGGACTGGGCTTCAGCTACGCAAATGCACTGCTGTTCGTTCTGGCAGACGGCCTGCTGTTTGTGCTGCTGACGATCACCGGCCTGCGCCGTGTGATTTTTGATGCGATTCCCGAAGAAGTCAAGCACGCAGTGCCTGCCGGCATCGGCCTGTTTATTGCATTCTTGGGCCTGCAGAGCTCCGGTCTTGTGGTGAATAACGAGGCTACCTGCGTGGGTCTGGCTTCCTTCAATCTGCTGGGCAGCGCACAGTGGGCAAACATTATGCCCTGCCTGGTCATGGTCGGTGCGCTGATTGCCATCGGCGTCATGTCCAAGAAGAATGTCCGCGGCGCAATTCTGTGGGCAATTCTGGGCGGTACCGCTGTGTACTATGTGCTGGGCTTCACCATCCCTGGCTTCTATGACGGATTCCTGGCGGGTGCATCCTTGAACCCCTTTGATGCATTCAAGACATTTTTCCACGAGTCCTTCGGTGTTGTATTTACCAAGGGATTTGATTTCTCCGCCTATCTCAGCGTGGAAGGTCACAGTGTCAGCGGAATGATCCTGGCCTTTATCACCTGCGCTCTGGCATTCTGCATGGTCGATATGTTCGATACTATGGGCACCTTGTACGGCGCTTGCCGCGGTGGCAATATGCTGGTCAAGGATGAAAAGGGCAGAGAAGAAGTTCCCAACATGAACAAAGCTATGATGGCTGACGCAATTGCCACCTGTACCGGTGCAATCTGCGGTACTTCCACCGTTACCACCTTCGTGGAGGCTTCCGCAGGTGTGGCTGCCGGCGGCAGAAGTGGTCTGACGGCTGTAGTAACAGCGGCGCTGTTCTTTGTGGCACTGTTCCTGTCTCCCATTGCGGCACTGATTCCTGCGTGCGCATATTCTGCTGCGCTGGTGTATGTGGGCATTCTGATGATTGGATGTGTCAAGGATATCGACTGGAATGATCCTGCCAAGGCAGTTCCGGCATTTTTGACCATGACCATGATGCCTTTTACCTACAATATCTCCTTTGGTATCGGATTCGGTATGATCTCTTATGTGATTGTGCAGATCGCTACCGGCAAAATCAAGAAAATCAATGTTGGCACCTGGGTTGTGACTGCGCTGTTTACAGCAATGTTCTTCCTGACCCATTGATCCGGAATGAAAGAGCCGCCCAAACGGGCGGCTCTTTTTTATATTCCATATACATTATATATAATAGTATAGCGCACAGAATATTACAGAAAGGAATCTCATTCAATGTGCGTGGAGAACAGCAGGGGAATACAGCGCAATCCGATACCAAATGAGGTGCTTCTGGACACGCAGACAGGCAAAGTCGGCCGTGAATTTCATAAAATGCAGGAATTGAATATGCAGAATTGCAAAAATGTATTTTACACAAGGACAAATGAACGCAAAGTGCATTGCTATTGCAGACTGCGACGAGAAAAACGATGCGATGCAGGATTTTATGTAAAAAAACAGGGTAAAAAAAGCAATTTGACGGATTATAAAATGCGTAAAAAATATGTAAATTGGACGAAATATGTGTAATTGGCACAGAATAAACGAAAACGGTGTGCGAAATAACCAAAAAGAAAGATGGTAATATGGGCTCTTTCGTGCAATCAAACAACTTCGCAATTTTTAGATTTGAAATTGCAAAAAGAGGTTGATTCCCCATGAGATATATGGTATAGTAGGTTCAATTCTTAGAAGGGTATGACTAAATTATAAAGTTTGCTTGAATGAGTTGCGTACAGCAGACTGTATAAAACAAACCCGTCGATTAAGAATATCTGCTTCGTTTTACAAATGAAGTGAACACGGTGCTTTATCCGGTAAATATTTTATTTTCGATTGTATTTTATCTCGGAAAAGCATATACTTTACCTCAATAATAATTTGTGAGCGCTCCTGCGTAGTACAATTTATTATATTAGATCGATTTATCGGTCGGAAAAAATAAGGAGGAAATGAAAATGAAGAAACTCATTGCGCTGCTGCTTGCCGGCGTTATGGTTCTGGGTATGGCTGCTTGCGGCAGCGAGACCAAGCCCGATGCAACCAACGCTCCTGCAGCTTCCACCCCTGATGGAACAGCAACTCCCGCTAACATGGAGAAGCATGAGAACAAGATTGTTCTGGGTAGCTCTACCGAGCTGACCGGCGACTTCTCTGGTGGCCTGATCACCAATGGTGGCACCGATATGCTGGTTGACAAGCTCGTCAACGACTACGGCACCATGGTGCAGAATCGTGAAGGCGTCTATGTCGATAACCCCTCTGTTATGAAGGAATGGAAGCGTACCGACAACGAAGACGGTTCCGCTACTTACACCGTTACCATTAACGAGGGCCTGAAGTACAACAACGGCGATCCTATTACCGCTGCTGACTTCATCTTCTCTGAGATGATCAGATGTACTCCTGCTGCTGCTGGCCTGAAGTTCAAGTCCGCTACTCAGGATTCCCTGGTTGGCGCAGAGGCTTCTTACGCTGGCGAGACTCCCTATGTTTCCGGCCTGCATCTGATTGATGATTACACCTTCAGCCTGACCATCGTTCCTAAGTATGCTCAGTACTACTACGCTGATACTTATGCTGCTGTTAAGCCCTGGAGCCCTGTGTTCTGGCTGGGCGAAGGCTACGGCGTTGCTGACAACGGCGAAGGCGTTTGCATCACCAAGGACGGCGAGCCTGTCATTCTGCAGTCTGCTGATGTTGAGAAGAATTTCCGCGAGGCTATGTCTGCTACCAACGGCTTTGTTTCCGCTGGCCCTTACCAGATCACCAAGTGGGATCCCGCTACTGCACAGGCAACTCTGGATATCAACCCCAACTATGTTGGTAACTTCGAAGGCCAGAAGCCTTCCATTCAGACCATCGTTATCGTCCGTGCTGAGAAAGCTACCTGGTCCGATATGCTGAAGACCGGCGGTATGGATATGTATCCCGAACTGACCGATGGCGATGACATCAATACCATTATGGATATGATCGAAGCCGGCGAGCCTTTCCAGGCTGTTAAGTATGACCGTGCTGGCTACGGCAAGCTGCACTTCCTGTGCGATGTCGGCCCCACTCAGTTTACTGAAGTCCGTCACGCTATTGCTCAGCTGCTGAACCGTGAAGAGTTCGTTCAGACCTTCTGCCAGGGCTGGGGCGGCGTTCTTAACGCACCTTATGCTACTGCAATGCAGATGTATAAGGACTCCAAGGACTTCCTGGCTGACAACCTGAACGCCTACACATACGACGTTGATGCTGCTAATGCAGAACTGGACGCTAACGGCTGGAACCTGAATGCTGACGGCGGCGCATGGGACGGCAACGGCCTGCGTCACAAGGATGTTACCGATCTGGATGTCAACAAGGAAGGCTGCGTTGAAGTTGGCGGCAAGACCCTGATGCCTCTGCGTATTCAGTGGTACTGCACCGACGGCAACCCTGTTTCCGACCTGCTGTCCATCATGCTGGCTGAGGCTGATGCTGTTAAGAAGTCCGGCATGGAGATCGTTAAGACTGTCGGCGACTTCAATGGCCTGCTGAGTGCTATCTACCATGAGGATCCCGATGGCAACAAGATTCCTGCTGAATACGGCATGGTGAACCTGGCTACCGGCTACAACTCCTCCATGTATGACTACGCATTCAACTGGAGCAACGATCCCAAGTATGTTGACATGGGCGTCAACGACCACTACCTGTTCGATATGGATAAGGGTGGCCTGGACGACCTGTCCATGAGAATGGTCTATGATGTTAAGCCTGGCGACTACGAAGGATACCTGGATCTGTGGCAGCAGTACATTCTGCGTTGGAACCAGATGCTTCCCGAGATTCCTCTGTACTCCAACATCTGCGTTGCCGTCGTTCCCACTTGGGTCGAAGGTTATGAGCAGAGCTCCTTCTGGGGCTTCGATCGTGCAATCCTGTACGCTTCTATTCCCAGCGCTCAGTAAATTAACTGACCGGGTAATTTAATCCCTGTATTACCGGATGGGGACGGGCCAAAAGTCCGTCCCCATTTTCGTACCGCAGGTGTTTCTGACAAGATTCGGAGGCAGCTGCGGTATGAAAATGGGATCCCATTCGAAACAATATTTCCACTTATTCCGGTCCAGACTGATTCGGTTTGGACCGTATTACACCGAAAATGGATGGTGATTTATTTGTCTAAATATATTGTAAAACGTATTGCATACATCGTGGTGGTATTCTTTATCACCTCTTTCCTGATGTATGGACTGTTTAGCCTTATCCCCTCGGATCCTGCTCGTGCGCAGCTGGAACCTATTAAGACAACCTTGAAGCCTGAGGTTTATCAGCAAAAGTATCAGGAATTAAGAGATGAAATGGGCCTTGACGATCCCATCGTGGTTCGATATGCTCGTTGGATCGGTTTTGCACCGGACAAGCAGAGCGGCGAATTCGATGGCGTTCTGCAGGGCAACTTTGGCTATTCTATGATGCGCCAGAAGAACTGCATCGATGTCATCAAGGCACCTATGGGTAATACCATTCTGTTTAATATCTTTGCTACCATTTTGACGCTTGCCATTACCATTCCTGTTGGTATTTGGTGTGCAGTGCACAAGGGCAGCACTCTGGACCAGGGTGTTCAGGCATTTACGATTCTGGGTTACTCTTTGCCCCAGTATATCATTGCACTGATCTTCATCTTTGTCTTTGCGGTTCTTCTGCGCTGGTTCCCTGTTGGCGGCGCAGCTACCCCCGGCAGCACATACACCGGTATGCGTGAGCTGGGCGACCGCCTGTACTACATGGCTCTGCCTATCATCGTCAGCGTGTTTGGCGCTCTGGGTGGAATGAGCCGTTATGTCCGTGCATCCATGATCGATGCACTGAGCATGGACTGCATCCGTACCGCCCGTGCAAAGGGTGTTAAGGAGCGTGTCGTGATTTACTCTCATGCATGGCGTAATGCTCTGCTGCCTGTTATCACTTCTATCATTGGCTGGTTCCTGAGCGTGTTCTCCGGTTCTCTGGTTCTTGAAAATGTGTTCGGCCTGAATGGTATGGGCGCACTTTACATCAAGGCTCTGAACGGTAACGACGCTGAACTATGTCTGGCAATTCAGATGTTCTATACTGTAGTTTCTCTGCTCGGTAACCTGATTACTGACTTGGCATATGGCTTCGTGGATCCCAGAATCCGTGTGAATAAATAAGGAGGTGCCGATAAATGGCAAAAAACAAAAAATCCAGCACCATCGGCGCCGTTCTGGGCCGTATGTTTGGTTTGAAAAAAGTCGAACGCAACTTCATGGAAGAGGAGGCTCTGCAGAGCCCCGGCCGTGTTGCTGCAAGTAATTTCTTCCACCGTCCTACCGCTGTGTTTGGTCTGGTGGTATTCCTGGCAATCTTCATTTCTGTTATGGTTGGCCCCTACTTCATGCCCATCGACCTGGGTCATGCAGACTCCAACCTGGCAAATATTGCTCCCGGCTACGGCATGATGTCTATTCCCAAGCAGATGCGCAAGGAAGGCATCGCTGATATCACCGCAGGTCAGACCTACGGTATCGGCCTGTCCGATGCCGGTAAGATCTACACCTGGGGCTACACCAAAGTCTCCAACACCATCGACCTGAAGAATGTTCCCGAAGAGCTGACCACCGGCGAGGTCGATGTACTGCACATGGCTGCAGGCAATGACCACGCTGTGGCTATTGATGCTGATAACAATTTCTACTTCTGGGGCAATGATCGTCTGTTCCAGAATCAGTATGAGCAGAATGCCGATCTGATGCATGCGCTGATGATGGGCGATCTGGAAGTCAAGCAGCTGGAAGCTGGTAACCAGTTCACTGTTCTGCTGGACACTGATGGCCATGTATATCTGTGGGGCAATGCTTCTATCACGGATCTTGATTGCCGTGAGTCTGAGCGTGAAGTAGAGGGCATGGATCATGCACCTCGTAAGTTCCAGGGCAACATTGAAAAAGTCGCTGTTACTTCCAGTGCATACATTGCACTTCTGAAGGACGGCACTGTCGCATACACCGGCTACCAGGCAGATTCTCCTTTGACTACCAATATGCCCAAGGAACTGACCAACGGCTCTGTCAAGGTAGTTGACGTCGCTGCTACTTCTCAGGCAGTTGCTGCTGTCGACGAGACCGGTAAGGTCTGGGTCTGGGGCGTTGCAACCCACGGAGAAAAGGTCGTTCCTGAAATGAGCTCCAAGCCTGTCAAGATCTATGGCGGCCGCTTCCACTTTACTGCACTGCTGGAGAACGGCGATGTGGTTTCCTGGGGCGACAACATGTACGGTCAGACCGATGTTCCCGGTTCTGTCCAGGATGCCAATGTCGTGGATCTGTTCTGCGGCGGTTATCAGAACTATGTCATCACCGATGAAGGTGATGTTGATACCTGGGGCCTGAAGGGCTTCCTGTGCGGTACTGACGAACAGGGTCGTGACCTGCTGGCGCGTATTATAAACGGTGGTAAGACCACCATGACCGTTGGTGGTATTGCAGTTGTAATTTCCACAATCATCGGTGTTGTACTGGGCGGCCTGGCCGGCTACTTTGGCGGCAATGTGGATATCGTCCTCAGCCGTGTCGCAGAAGTCCTGGGCGGTATGCCTTTCCTGCCCTTTGCATTGATTTTGTCTTCCATTATTCCTAAAGAAGTTACGGTCACTCAGAGAATATACATCATCATGTGTGTGCTGGGTGTCCTGAGCTGGGTCGGCACCTTCCGTCTGGTTCGTGCACAGATCTTCAGCCAGAGAGAGCAGGAGTATGTTACCGCTGCTAAGGCACTGGGTGTTACCGAAGGTACCATCCTGCGTAAGCACATCATCCCCAATGTTATGAGTGTGCTGCTGGTTTCCATCACTCTGTCTTTCGCAACCTGTATGCTGACTGAGTCCAGCCTGTCCTACCTGGGCTTCGGTATTACCGCACCTACCCCCACCTGGGGCAATATGCTCAATACCTGTAATGACTCCATTGTCATTCAGCAGTACTGGTGGCGCTGGGTATTCCCCTCTGCAATTTTCGGCCTGTGTACCATCTGCATCAACCTGATGGGCGATGGCCTGCGTGATGCTCTTGATCCCAAGAGCAATGGTCGTTAAGGAGGTATCATTATGGCTTTACTTGAAACAAAAGATCTGCATACTTTCTTTACGACTCGTCGTGGCACTGTCAAGGCGGTCAACGGCGTGTCCTACTCCATCGAGCCCGGTAAAACACTGGGCATCGTTGGTGAGTCCGGCTCCGGTAAGTCTGTTTCTGCAATGAGCATTCTGAAGCTGCTGGACGGCAACGGTTATATTGATTCCGGCGAGATCCTCTTCGACGGCAAGGATATGACCAGCATCTCCACCAGTGAGATGAACCACATTCGTGGTAACGATATTTCTGTTATCTTCCAGGAGCCTATGACGGCTCTGAACCCCGTGTTCTCCATCGAGCGCCAGCTGTCCGAGCCCTTCATCATCCACCGCGGTATGAAGAAGAAGGAAGCAGCAGCTGCTGCATTGAAGATGCTGGCTGATGTTAAGATCCCCAACCCCGAGGTTGTGATCAAGCAGTATCCTCACCAGCTGTCCGGCGGTATGCGTCAGCGTGTTATGATCGCTATGGCTCTGGCTTGTGAGCCCAAGCTGCTGATCGCCGACGAGCCCACCACCGCTTTGGACGTTACCATTCAGGCACAGATCCTGCACCTGATGAACGGTCTGAAGAAGGAACACGGCACCGCTATCATGTTCATCACCCATGACCTGGGTGTTATCAACCAGATGGCTGACGATGTGGCCGTTATGTACTGCGGCCAGGTTGTCGAGCACGTCCGCGCAGAGGATCTGTTCGGCGACAATACTAAGTTCTCTCATCCTTACACCGAAGGCCTGCTGGCATCCGTGCCTAAGCTGGATACCACAGCAACGCGTTTGGATGCAATTCCCGGCGCAGTTCCTCATCCCCTGGATCTGCCCAAGGGCTGTAAATTTGGACCCCGCTGCAAGTACTGTACCGAAAAGTGCCGTGAGCAGGAACCTGAGTTGGTCAGCGTAGGCGAGGGCCATGAAATCCGGTGCTTCTATCCGGAGAAGGAGGCTCGCCATGGCAAGTAATGAAAAGAAGCTTCTGCTTCAGATTTCCAATCTGAAGCAGTATTTCCCCGTTGGTCAGAAGGGTATGTTCGTCAAGGCCAACGACGGTATCAGCATTGATATTTATGAAGGTGAGACTTTCGGCCTGGTCGGCGAATCCGGCTGCGGCAAGTCCACCCTGGGCCGTTCCATCCTGCAGCTGTACAAGCAGACTGACGGACGCACCATGTATTTTGGTCGTTCCATTGATGAAGTGGCTCCCAAGTATGTACAGAACACCTTCCGTACTCTGACCAAGCGCCGCGAGCATATGCACGCCACCCGCAAGAAGTACGAAGCATACAAGGCAGAGTACGATTCCAAGCCCGAGAAGGAGCAGTACTCCATGCATGACGAGCTGATGCGCCTGGGCAAGGAAGCAAACGACGCCATGCTGGATGTGACCACTCTGATCGGTGGTCTGATCGTTGCTCCCGACCTGAAGCCTGTTGAGCAGGTATGCCTGGAGGAGTACAGCATCTCCAAGGAGCTGTGCAACGCAGAAAAGCAGCGTCAGGATGCTCAGCTGGATGTTGACGATGCAGCCTATGCCCTGCAGAAGGCAAAAGAGGCCGGTAAGTCTACCGATTCCCTGAGTGCCAAGCTGGACAAGGCCAATGCAAAGTTGAAGGCTGTCGAAGACAAGATCACCTCTATCAAGGCTCGCATCGACGAGGTTCACGGCAAGGTCGAGAAGCTGCGTGAGCAGTACTGCAACGAGCCTGAGTTCGCTGAGTACGATTCCTACCGCAGCAACGGTATCGACCTGGCCCGTCTGACTTATTCCGAAATGAGAAATCTGCGCAGCGACCTGCAGCTGATTTTCCAGGATCCCTACTCTTCTCTGAACTCCCGTATGACCGTCGGTCAGATCATCGGCGAGGGCATGATTGCCCACAAGTATTTCCGCCGCAATGATGACCGAATGAAGGATGAGATCATCCGTGTCATGGAAGAGTGCGGCCTGGCACCTTACTTCCTGCACCGCTATCCCCACCAGTTCTCCGGCGGTCAGCGTCAGCGTATCGGCATCGCCCGCAGCCTGGCTCTGAGACCCAAGTTTGTGGTCTGTGACGAAGCCGTTTCCGCTCTGGACGTTTCCATTCAGGCTCAGGTTATCAACCTGCTGCAGGATCTGAAGGAAAAGCAGAATCTGACTTACCTGTTCATCACCCATGACCTGTCCGTTGTTAAGTACATCTCCGACCGTATCGGCGTTATGTACCTGGGCAACATGGTGGAGACCGCTCCTTCCGATGATATGTTTGCTCATCCTCTGCATCCTTACACCGAGGCTCTGCTGAACGCAATCCCCACCACCGATGTGAAGCTGGCTGATGGCCCTGCCATTCTGGAAGGCGACATCCCCAGCCCTGTCAATCCCCCCAAGGGATGTAAGTTCCATACCCGCTGCAAGTACTGCACGGAAATCTGCACCCATGTGGTTCCCCAGATGGAGGAAGTTCGTCCCAATCACTTCGTTGCCTGCCATCATATTCTTGAGGCCAATAAGGACTAACCCATGTTATTGCAGCGTAAGATCGATCGTGCCATGAAATGGTCCAGAGAGCGTCGGATGCGTCAGGACGGTCGTGATCCGGAGCAGGAAGCTCTGGATGCGGAAGTGGCCAGTCATGGTAAGGGGAAAGGCAAAGACCTGCCCTCTATGGAAGAACTCCGTGCCGAGGAACTGAAGCTGCTGCAGGATCAGCCCATCGAAAAGAAAGATGTGCTTGCCATGATTTTGTCTGGTTTTGTGACCGTCTTTCCCATCTGTGTGGCTCTGATTGGTGCAGTGTGCCTGCTGACCTGGCTGTTCTTCTTCCGATAACAATCTGTATAGACATAAAACGCTGCCGGTTTGGGATGCTATTTCCATGCGGCAGCGTTTTTTACCAGCACTTTGCAGGAGGTATTGTAGTGGCGAACTTGTTAGATTATGTGGACTGGCGTGGCGATCTGGACTTTAACACGGTGCCGCCCAATTCTGTGGATGCACTGCTGTTTTCTACTTTGTCCTATATCAACTTTGCGGGCATCGTTCCTAATGATGCAAATGTGTTTGTGAGCCTGCAGGAGGCGGCAAATGGCCTGTTTGTTATTCCGAAGGTAGAAGAACGCCTGCGGGTAGAACGGGACTTAGAGCTGCTTGAGCGGTGCGCAAGGTCTAAACGGTTCGGCTCCTGCCGGGTGGGCTTCTACCGGGATGTGCTGATCCGGGAGCAGGAAACCCAGTTTGCCGCAATCACCTTTCTGCTCAGCGACGGCAGTGCGTTTCTGGCCTTCCGGGGAACGGATTCCAGCATGACCGGCTGGAAAGAGGATTTTAACATGAGCTATCAGGATACTGTGCCTGCCCAGCTGGCAGCGCTGGAGTATCTGAAAGATTTTGCATCGGTTACGACGATGCCTCTGCACATCTGCGGTCACTCCAAGGGCGGAAATCTGGCGGTGTACGCAGCGTCCAAGTGCGGATTCCAGATTCAGAGAAGAATCGCCGGTGTCTATAATAACGACGGCCCCGGCTTCCACCAGGCCATGATGGAAGACCCCGGTTATCTTGCCATTGTCCCCAGAATCCACACCTATGTGCCCCAGTCTTCTGTGATTGGAATGCTTCTGGAGCATGAAGAGCCTTACACCGTTGTAAAGAGCACTCAGGTGGGGCTGCTGCAGCACGATGCGTACAGCTGGTCGATTCTGGGCGGAGACTTTGTGTGCGAAGAGGAGCTTACGGCAGAGTCCCGGTTTGTGGACAAGGCGCTGAAAACCTGGATGGCAGATATGAGCATCGAGGAGCGCAACACCTTTGTGGACACGGTGTTTGATGTGATTGCATCCAGCGGCGTGGACAATACCAAGGATCTGTTCCGGATCAAAAGTCTGGCAGCGCTGCTGAAGCAGCTGAAGTCCGACGAAGAGGCCAAGAAGCTGATTTCCAGTGAATTTAACAATCTGTGGCTGGCTGCAACAAAGAGCCAGTCCAAAAAGAACGAAAAAGAGTAAGAAAACCGCCTTCTGCACTTGCAGAAGGCGGTTTTTGATTACTTTGATTACAGTGTAATGGTGTTTTCGTCCTGGTGGGCGATGGTTTCATACGACAGCACATAGGTCATATCCACAGGCAGCTTCTTCCACAGGTGGAATACAGTCTGCAGCACGCCATACAGGATCAGGCACACGAAAAATGCTACCGTCGAATTAAAGGGAAGTGTGATTCCCATCAGCGGAAGGATCATGTCCAGATACAGCACCACGCTCAGCAGAGCTTCGATGAGATAATACCACCAGAAGCTCAGATCCAGCTTGAACATCTGCATACGGTGGCCCTTCATCATCCGGAAGCTCATGATCACAGCGGTGAAACCGGAAATCCTGGGGCCTTCCAGCAGAAGGTAGGTGCCCAGCCGCAGGGAGTAGCTGATAAATGCGTAGATGGGCAGGAACAGCAGACCAAAGATGATGAACAGAGGAATGCAGGCGTGCAGCAGCAAATCCGGGGGAAATGCCTGCATATTGATGGTTCCGTCTGCCAGCAGCAGTCCGCCGTTTTCCATCAGATTGGCGATTAGATTACTCATTTCCGATGAAAAGGGAGTAAACATGAAGATAAAGGAAGAAACATAGGTGACAGCGGTTCCCACCAGCATGAGGATCAAAAACTTGTTCAGGCTGAACATCAGAATGCTGGGGAACCGGCGGAAGCCTTCCAGCATGGTTTTGGGCTCAGCGCGATGCTCACGGGCAAGGCAGATGACGCTGTACAGGAATCCGGCAGACCAGAAGGGCGCAACCAGCATGGTGAAGTAAGAGAGCAGGCTCTTGACGGTTTCCAGAATGGAACGGGTGCCCAGGCCGCTGAGGCCGCCGGTACTGCCGATTTGGTGATCTAAAATCATGTTCAGGCTGCTCACCAGCAGGTTGAGCAGAACGATCAGGCCGGTGTTTAACAGAACCAGCAGCCGCGGGTCCTGGGAAACGCTTTGCAGGCGACTTTGGGCACTGGCTTTCAAATTCTTATTATTTAATACTGCCATATGCAAAAACTCCTCGATAAAATACTATAACTAGTTATAAACCAAACCGACGGAAATAGCAAATGAAATTTTTGTAACACTGGAAAAACGGAAAAAAACATGATATAATTGGGGGTAAATGAAGCTTACCGGGAGGAATTGCCATGAGCATGGGGCAAAGAATATATCAGGCACGGACAGAGGCCGGGCTGTCTCAGCGGCAGCTGGCCGGAGAAGAGATCACACGCAATATGCTGTCGGCACTGGAGCACGATGGTGCCAATCCCTCTATTGCCACGCTGCGGTATCTGTCTGACCGGCTGGGCAGGCCCATCAGCTTCTTTCTGGAAGAGGATGCGCCCCAGATCCCGGAATATCCGCTGGTGGAGCAGGCCAGAAGTGCCCATGATGCAGGCGACTTCCGGGGGTGCCTGGAGGCGCTGGAGCAGATCCAGTCTGCCGGAGAGATCCTGGGCAGGGAAGTGGCGCTGCTGACGGTGCGCGCCCTTCTGGGGCTTGCAGAGCAGGCCATAGAGCAAGACAGACTTCCCTATGCTCGGACGCTGCTGAGCCGGGCTGAGGCGTCGATGGAGAACTGCCCATACGCAGATGATCTGATGCTCCGGCGGCTGCGGATTTTGCAGGCCCGGTGCCCCGAACAGGAATCTCAGCTTGCAGGTCTTGTGCAGAAGATCCCCGATGAAGACGAAGTGCTGATGCTTCGGGCACGGGCGGCACTGACAGAGAACCGATTCACCGATGCACAGCGTTATCTCGGAGCTGTGGAGAAACGAAACACGCCCGACTGGAACTATCAGATGGGAGAGGTGCTGTTTTTCCAGGGCAGCTACAAGGATGCGGCAGCGCATTACCACCGGGCGGAGGATGCAATGCCGGAAGCCTGCCGTCAGCGGCTGGAAATCTGCTACCGGGAGCTGGAAGACTATAAAATGGCGTACTACTACGCCAAAAAATAAAAAAGCTGCCGACTGATCCCCGGACAGCCTATGGGGCAGCTTTTTTCCACCGCATATGCGATGCCTTCACAGGCTACCAGCTGACCGGCACAAAATCGCTTCCTGCACACAAAGGGAAACTTTTTGTAATGCAGACAGCAGATTCTGTTTCTCTTTTCTTAGCAAATATCAGCATTCTGTACAAGATACAGGCGCATAATTTGTCACCCAAACCGCAAGTATCTGTAGCGCTTTGTATCTGTCGATGTTATAATTCTAAAATCAGGAAATCAGAAAGATGATGCGTTTTCTTTGCAAAGTCCCAAGATTTTAGGAAAACGGCATGCATCAAGTGGAGAAATTGCTATGGAGAAGAAAACAGACTATAAAATCAATGAAAACGGCAGCTTTTGCAAAGAAGAGACGATCCGTACAACTCTGGAAGACGGACTGGTGCCGGAACGCGAAATAAAGCCTGCGGCACTTTCTGGGGAAACCAGGGGAAAGTACCATGTAGGATACAGCACAACCAAAACCTACAGCACCAACGATCCCAGAATCACCTGGCCCTTTGTTGCTGTTTTCTGCGGGATCTTCTTACTGATTGGAATCATAACCCTTTTGCTGCACCTGTGGTTTTTTGCTGCTGCGTTTATCGGCATAGCCATATTTGGCTTTGTAAAGGCCAATAAAGACATTGATGCCATTGCGGATAAGCTAAAAAAGCAAGGAAAAGATGTGACCATCGATTCTAAGGAAGAACTGAACGAGGTAGTAACAGATGTTACCGACAAAATGAAAACGAGCTTTCAGGAAGTCGGACAGGAAACCTTTACGCAAGCGCATATGAAGCACTTTACGAAGAAAACGCTGCCGATCTACTGCTTTTTTACATTGGTTGTATCGGCAGCCCTCGGCGCAGCTGTCCATGTTGCTCTGGGAATTCTGGTTTTCCTTGTGCTTGCAGTCGGTGGTGCTCTTTACTACTTTTTAATACTCAAATTACTGCCCAAATTATTTCATAAATAAACATGGAATCCGGTATTCAGCATTGGCTGCTGAATACCGGATTTTTCGGAAAATGCGGCAGAAAAAGAAATCCAGGCAATGATGAAGGAAAGTAAAGAACATTCTCCGTATTTTCATTTCTTCGTACGAAAAAGGTACGGTACAGCCCCAAACGGAACTGTACCGTACCTTTTAAAAAATTTCCTTATGGGGTTTACCCATTGAAGTCGGCACTTTTGTTAAAATTCTACGGTTGTATTGCCCTGGGACTGAGATTGACCCTGGGTAATATCCCGATAGAAGGATGCGCGTGCGGTGTTCACATAGGGATACAGCCACAGGAAGCCGATGCCCAGGGAGAGAACGCACAGCAGTTCCCATCCGATGAAGCTCAGATCCAGCAGGAACAGATCCATCTTGTGACCCTTCATCAGCTGCTTGGAACGCTTCAGTGCTTCGTAGCCGCCGCAGTTGGGATCTTCCAGCATGATGTACGGTGCCATTGCATAGCTGTAAGCAGCGATGAAGCCGGGAATGATGAACAGCAGCATCCACAGTAAGACGAATATGCCCTGCAGCAGATTCATGACCAGTGCGGAGCCGAACCGGGAGAACTGGCTGAACAGATCGGAGAAAGAGGAATCTCTTCCGTCAATCAGGTTCAGATGGTACTTGGCGCTGCCCAGCTGGATCACGCCGCCCAAAAGGAAATACACAATACTCATCACCAGTGCAGCGGTGGCGATGATACTGGTAATGGTAAACAACAGTGCATATGTCTGGGGCGGGATGCTGTACGGATCGATTTCGCCTATATTCTGGGTGATCTGCAGATTGACATTTGGGTTGCCGTTTCCGCCCAGTATGGTTGCCACAAAACCAACCAGAATGGCGGTGCCCCAGTGCCCGGCAAGAACACGGCGGGCGTGCTGACGGTAATCAGATGGACTCATAACAAAAACCCCTCTCATATTGGTATTTTGATGCTATGATGACTATACCATAAATAGAAGGCTTCGACAAGAAGGGCAGGGCATTATTTGGGCGTGTCGGAAAGGTTTAAGAAAATGGCTAAATATGAAGTTTTTTGCGGACGGTTTACTTTTGACTGGATTTGTGATAAAATGAACAAAATTATGTGAATTTTCGGACAGGGTTCTGATTTTCCGTGGGTTCGTATAACGGGAGATGTTTGAATGAATTTCGATAATACTTATGTTTGCATCGATCTGGATGCGATTCATGATAATATGCAGGCTGTTCGCCAGAAAGCCGGAGTTCCGGTGATGGCAGTTGTCAAGGCCGATGCCTACGGTCACGGCGCTGTTCCGGTGGCCCGGTTCCTGCAGGACGACTGCGCCTTTTTCGGTGTCAGCTCTGTAGCAGAGGCGCTGGAACTGCGTCAGGCAGGCCTGAACCGCCCCATTCTGATTCTGGGTCATACTCCGGTGGAGGCTTTTCCCCAGGTCATTCAGCTGGAGATCCGTCCGGCGATTTTCCGCTGGGAAGACGCAGCTGCTCTGTCTGAACAGGCACGCAAGCTGGGCAAAACCGCCTATTTCCATCTGGCGGTAGATACGGGCATGAGCCGCATCGGCTTCCAGGCTACCGAGGAATCGGCAGATATCTGCTGCAAAATCGCAAAGCTCCCCGGCATTCAGGCAGAGGGCCTGTTCAGCCACTTTGCAACGGCAGACTGCGCAGACCTTTCCAAGGCACGGCAGCAGGCCGAGAAATTTGACAACTTTGACCGGATGCTCAAGGAGCGGGGACTGAATATCCCCATCCGGCACCTGAACAACTCTGCCGGACTGATGAATTTCGGCACCCAGTATGAGATGGTTCGCTCCGGCATCGTGACCTACGGTCTGTATCCCAGTGACGAAGTGAGCCCGGAACTTTTGAAGCTCAGACCTGCACTCAGCTGGTACAGCCGGGTTTCCCATGTGAAGACCCTGCCGGCGGGCAGAGAAATCAGCTACGGCGGACTGTATGTGACCAGCGGGGAGACCCGGGTGGCGACCATCCCGGTGGGTTATGCCGACGGCTACTGGAGAAATCTGTCCGGTAAGTTCTATGTACTGATCCATGGAAAACGGGCTCCGATCCTGGGCCGGGTATGCATGGACCAGATGATGGTGGATGTGACCGACATTCCCGATGTGAAGCCCGGAGACAGCGTAACGCTGGTGGGCACCGACGGTGACGAAACCATCACAGTGGAGCAGATCGCAGCCCAGGCGGGCAGCTTTAATTACGAGTTCATTTGCGGAATCAGCCGACGGGTACCCCGGGTGTATTATCAGGGCGGACACGCAATCGGTTCGGTTCATTATTTGCTGGACAATATATAAACATTTCGGAGGGAATCGACAATATGGCGAAGAGAATATTCGGAGGCAAGGGCACCGGCCGCTTTTCCGAGGCAAAAACACCCGAATCAGCCGCAGAGCCGAATCTGGAACTGAATCAGGATCAGGATCCGTTCAGTGCAGCTTTTCTGGAAGATATCCTGCAGCAGGATTTTCCTGACGAGCTGGAGGATTTTGCAGAGGTAGGCCCGGATCTGCCGGAACAGATGACGCGCCCTGCTCCCAGTCAGACTGCATCCCCGGAAAACAGCAGCGTCGGCAGAAAGCCTGCCCAGGCACAGAAGCCTGCTAAGCCGAAAATGCCCGCACAGCCCAAGAAGCCCGTTCAGGCCGCTGAGCCTACACAGAAGCCTCAGCCTCAAAAGGCAAAGAAGCAGAAAAAGGCCAAGCAGAAGAAGCCTGCCATGTTTGCTGTGGCTGTGGTGCTTGCGGTGCTGCTGGCAATTGAGTCTGCATACTGCGTGGTGATCTTTACGGACTGGATCAAGCCCCTGTCGGCACTGCGCAGCATCTATATCGATACCGCTATGACCACCATGACCCACCAGTGGCTGGCAACGGCGCTGATTCCCGGCGATGTTGTGCAGAAGGTGGTTCAACAGGCCGATGCCATTAAGGAGGCTCAGGTGGGCGTCAACTCCCAGTGGGAGGGCGTGGATAAAAAGCCCAACAAGAACAAGTCCCCCTCTTCCGGCTTCAGCAAGGATGCCGCTGCGTCCATGCTGAGTGCTCTTGCTCAGGATGTGGGCTTCTCCAATGAGGAAGACGAGTTCTTTGAAAAGTTCTATGAGCTGGATGAAAAATCCACCAGAGCCTATGCTGAAGAACACCCCGAGGTCATCGAGAACGGTTGGAACAAATTCTGGGTCCATGAAGCAGGCCTGGATGATGACGGAACCGATATCTACACCAAGCAGGGCGATCAGGTCCTGGCAATCGATGCTGAAAACGGTCTGATGGTAATTCGGGTTACCGGAAGCACCTATAAGGGTGTCCTGATCATTGGCAAGGATGCCTCCCGACTGAAGTGCGCACCGTCTTCCCAGTGGGGCGCTTCCGGTGAGTGGGTCGGCGACATTGCCGAGAATAACAATGGTCTGGTCGCTATGACCGGTTCCGGATTTGGCGATGCTGCCAACGTTGCCGAGGGTTCTGACCAGGCTGGCGCTGCTATGTGCAGTGGTCAGACCTATTATGATTCCTATGGCGCACATTATAGAGACGGCAAGCGCATCGAGCTTCGCAAGGATAACAGATTCTATATCGTGGACTCCTATATGGATTTCAGTGAAGACTGTACCGATGCTGTTGAGTTTACGCCTGCGCTGATCATTGATGGCGTGAATGTGGCAGGCGAGGACTACACCTACACCGCCATGAATCCCAGAGCCTGCATTGGTCAGACCAAGGATGAGTCCATCCTGATGCTGGGCATTGAGGGCCGTAAGATTGACTCCATTGGCTGTAATGCAGTGGAGTGTGCTAATATTATGGAGCGCTACGGTGCATATCAGGCCATGAACATGGACGGCGGCACAAGTGCTTCCGTGTGGTATGAGGGCGAGTATATCATTCGCTGCTCCAACAGCAATTTGATTCCTGAGGGCAGAAGATTGCCCAATGCATGGGTCTACTGTTCCAGTCCTGTACCCAATCCCTAAAAGCTTATCAGAAATCCCCGTTTCCGGATTCGGAAGCGGGGATTTTTTGCGCCCGTTTTTCATGGGCTGTGATGAACGAACAAACCCCCGGCTCCGTACCAGACGGAACCGGGGGTAAATGATTCTTTTATGAAAGATCAGGCAATCAGAGGATCGAGTCCTTTACGCCGGATCAGACATTGGACAGGTCGTCGTCCTTCATGCACAGGTGGACAGCGCCAACCTTGAAGGTCTGGGGCAGAGCCAGGATCTTGGGGTTCTGACCGACAAACTTCTTCTTTGCATCCTCCAGAGCCTCTTCGAAGGTTGCACGGGTCTTCAGGCCCATGCCACGGGCGATGCCGGGCTCCTGAGCGCCGACAATGTAGATGGCGCTGGTGTTCATCTCAGCGATGTGGCCGCAGCTCATCATGGAGAAGCCGTGGAAGGGATGGAATGCATTTGCGAAGCGGTACTTACGGATGTACTCTTCGTTGGTTGCAAAGTATTCGCCGTAACGGTCCATGTCGGGCAGGATGTTCATGTGATCGTGCTGGAACATTTCGTACAGCTCACGCAGGTAGGGCCAGCGCTCGTCGTGGAAGTAACCGTTGCAGATAGAGGAGCAGATGATGACACAGTTGTCCTTCATAACTCTCTTGTGACGGATGACCTGAGCGGACAGAGCCTGCATCATCTGGATGGGGTTGGTGCCCATGCCGTCGCCGTAGTGGAAGTTCTGAGGCATACCGAAGACCATGATGTCGTACTTCTCTTCTGCGAAGGGAACATAGGTACGCTTGTCAGCGACCTTCCAGCTCAGAGGCTGCATGATCTTGGCGTAGCCGGAGAACAGAGCGATCTGACGGGAGTAGGTGTCCAGAACTGCGTCGCAGCAGAAGAAGGGATGGCCCATCTTCTCTTCCATATGCATGGAGATCTCGTCGAACTTGGTGCGCATCAGGCTGTGGCCGGATACGGGAGTGAAGTCGCCGCGGTGCATGACCTTGGGAACATGGTGGGAAGCGATGCTTCTCCAGTGGGTGATACCGGTAGCGCTGTGCTTGTAGCCGCCGGAGTAGCCACCGTAGGGGTTGCCCTGGGTGTGGCCGATCATGATGGGAATGTCGCAGTCAAAGACATACTTGTTCATCAGGACGGGGTCGCCGCGCTTGGTGGTGCCCAGATCGACCATGTGATCGTAGTCTTCGGAGTCGTGGGAAGTGATCTGGTTGGTGAAGTAGAACTCGTTGAACAGATCATCGCCCAGGATCTGCTTCATTTCCTTGACGGTTGCACGGGGGTGCAGGCCGTTGGAGAACAGCAGCAGGATGTCTTCCTTGCGAACGCCGCCTGCGTACAGCTCATCCAGGCAGGCGCGGATAGCGACCTTGCGGTGAGAGGTGGGCTGGCAGCCGCCCTTAACGATATCGGGGATGACGAAGACAACAGTCTTGCCGGGAGCAGCCAGCTCTCTCAGAGCGGGCATACCGTAGGGGTTGCGGATGCTTTCCAGAGTGGCATTGTACAGGCTGTCCCAGTCCTGGGGCAGGCACTCGGGATCGGGCACGGTCTTGCCGGGGATGAATACATCGGTGTTGTCAGGCAGCTCAGCGCTCATCAGGCCCTGGCCGTATTCAAAATCCAGTTTCATTTATGTTTCTCCTTACTTTCCAAGATAGGTACGGATGATTTCCAGATATTCGTCGGGGTAGAAGCCGATCTCACCCTGGAAACGGGTCAGAGCGATCAGACCGCCGTCGATTTCTTCGATAGATGCCAGCATTTCAGCATTGTCGACCTTCAGGCCGCCGCCGTAGACCACATCGATGCCGCCGGTGACTTCCTTGACGAAGCGGGCGATCTTGGTGATGTATTCCTTGCCGGCGGGAGTCTTGCCGGGTCCGATGGACCAGATGGGCTCGTAGCCGATGACGACCTTGCTCTTGTCAACGCCTTCCAGGCCGATCTCCAGCTGCTCGCGCAGCACTTCCTGCCAGCGATCCAGCTCTTCTTCCTTCTCGCCGATGCAGTACAGAACGGTCATGCCCTGCTCCACAGCCAGACGGATTTCCTTGTTCAGCAGACGGTTGACAGCCTTGGTGTCGGTGACACCGGCCTCAGCCAGAACACCCATCTTGTCATTGCGCTCTTCGCAGTGACCGATGATGGTGGAATTGACGCCCATGGCCTTCATGGCGGAGACGGGACGGTTGGTGGTGAACGCACCGAAGTTGCCGCCCACAGCGGTGTTCATGCGGTAAACGCTCTGGCAGCCCACCTGAACGGGGCTGTTCTCCGTCAGCGCATCTACTGCGTTCAGCAGGTGAGCTTCGGGGAAATACTGGACAAACTCGACCTCGGAAGCGTCGTACTTGCGCAGAGCTTCCTGGGTGTTGCTTACGATGTAGCTGCCCCACTGGTTCAGGGGAGCAATGCGATTGACGCCGCCCAGCTCGACGGGAACATCAAAACGCTTCAGATTCAGAAAAATATGCTTCACAGTGGATTTCTCCTTTATAGCGTGATTGTGTTTTTCGTCGGGGAGCAGGGCTAAGTGCAGCTGCGCTCAGCCCTGCTGACCGTTATCTCAGGATTGCGTATTCAGGAGCCTTCTCCATCATCAAAGGCATAGCGTAATCGAAGAACTTGTCGTCGATCTTGTTGCCCTCAACGATCCACTCCAGGGGGAACTTCTTTTCGACATTTGCAACCTGGGCCAGAGGAGCCAGGAACAGGTCGAAGGAGTAGTTCTCGCCGCGGTGTGCGTCGATAGCCACCATGTAGTCGCTCTCGCCGCGGATTGCAGCTTCCAGAGCGTACTTGCCGACGGCATATGCTTCCATCTGGTCCACGCGGGAAGCGTAGGGGATGGCTGCACGGCCCAGCAGACCGGGCTTTTCAGCACGGGACTTGATGTTCAGCTTCTGGATGATGTTGTCGGTGACATGCTGTGCAGTGCCGCCGGGGATCATGTGACCGAAGCCGTCCACAATGCCGGTGGAAGCCAGAGGCTTTCCGTCCAGACCGCAGATGCCTTCGCTGACGGTGACCAGCAGGCCCTTGCCCTTTGCCCAGGCGTTCTCGATGTCGGCCAGCATCTTCTGCTCGTCAACCAGAACCTCAGGCAGGTAGGTCAGCACTTCGCAGTTGGTAGCGCGTGCTGCCAGAGCGGATGCTGCGGTGACCCAGCCGGCGTTACGGCCCATCAGCTCCAGAACGACCACATGAATGGGCAGACCGGAAGCGTCCAGAGCCAGTTCGCAGGAGGACTCAGCAGCATAGCGGGCTGCGGAACCAAAGCCGGGGCAGTGATCGGTGATGTCCAGATCGTTGTCCATGGTCTTGGGGATGCCGATGACCTTGACATCCAGACCCTCTGCCTGGGCCAGCTTGCTGACCTTGTTGCAGGTGTCCATGGAGTCGTTGCCGCCGTTGTAGAAGAAGCAGTCGATGTTGAACTTCTTCAGGGTTTCGATAACGGTGGGGTAGTCTGCATCGGTGAGCTTTCTGCGGCAGGAGCCGATTGCAGAAGCGGGAGTGTGAGACAGACGGGCAATGGTAGCAGCAGGCACATCGGTCAGATCGATCAGATCGCCCTTGAGGATGCCTTCTGCGCCAAAGCGTGCAGCATAGATCTTGTCGACCTTGCCGCTTTCACGGGCAGCTTCCACAACACCCTGCAGGGAGGTGTTGATCACTGCGGTAGGGCCGCCGCCATGGGCGACCAGAATGTTAAGACCCATAATTCCTTACCTCTATCTAATTAGATGCCGGCCTTCTTGTAGCGCTCAGCCATTTCGTCCAGGGTAACGCGCTCGACCAGAGGAGCCTTGCCCACGGAGTCAAATTCAACGATCAGAGTGCCGACAACTTCCTTTACGCCGCGCTCGATGCAGTCAACGATCTTGGCAACATCTTCGGTGGGAACGGTGCCGTACATAACGGTGTCCATGATGGGAGTCAGGAAAGCTCTGGGATCGAAGTCAGACTTCTTGCTCTCCAGCAGCTGGTAGATGGGAGCGATGGACTCGCTGGTGCGCAGCTCGGGATGGTTCCAGAACAGCTCACGCATATTGCGGGTAACAGCCAGACGGATGTCGGTGTCGACATTGATCTTGGCAATGCCCAGACGGGAAACTTCCTTCAGCTGCTCCTTGGAGATGCCGAATGCATTGTGGATATCGCCGCCCAGCTCGTTGATCTCTTCAACGATGTACTGAGGAACGGTGGAAGAACCGTGGCTGACCAGAGCACAGAACAGGCCTTCGTGACGCAGGCACTCCTTGGTAGCAATGGCGATTTCCTTACGGATCTTAGCGCCCTTGCCCTTGTTTGCGCCGTGCTTGGTGCCGTAGCTGATAGCCAGAGCGTCAACGCCGGTTTTCTTGACGAATTCGATAGCGTCCATGGGGTTGGTGTAGGTGGAGGTTTCGCTGAAGACATGGTCTTCTACGCCTGCCAGAACACCCAGCTCACCTTCAACGGTGACGCCGCGCTCATGAGCCAGCTTAACAACTTCACGGGTCAGAGCAATGTTGTCCTCGAAGGGCAGGCTGGAGCCGTCGATCATAACGGAGGTGTAGCCGCCGTCCATAGCAGCGATGCAGGAATCAATGTTCTTGCCGTGGTCCAGGTGCAGTGCAACGGGGATGGGGCTCTCTTCGCCGTAGAGCTTAACAGCCTTGGCGATGTTGTTTGCGCCGACCTTCTTGTCTTCCAGAGTGCCGTTTGCGAAGTCAGCACGGCCGCCCATGAATGCGTTAGCCAGGTCTGCACCCTGAATGATGGCAGCAGAACGGAACATCTCGTGGACATTGATAACAGCCTTTGCCTGAGCAACAGCGTTAACGTTGAATGCACCCTGTGCGTAGTTGTACTTCTCGGTAGCCTCCAGAATGGCTCTCATAGGAACTAACATATGAATTCTCCTTTTAGACGATTGTATATATGTATGTGTTTTAGACGATTAGAAAGGCTGCTTTGCAGCGTTTGCGTTCAGGTAGATCATTGCGTCAGCGTGGTTCTGCAGCAGGCTTGCGGGGAAGTGAGCGGTGACTTCGCCGTAAGCAGCCTGACGGACAACGGAACGGTGCCAGTCACGGAACACGCCCAGACGGACCTTCTTTGCACCCAGGATCTGAGCCATGCCGATGGTAACGCACTTCTTGGGCATTGCATCGATGGCGCCGTTCAGATCGCCGATGGAGTTGGAGGTCAGAGTCTCACGGCTGATGTTCAGCACTCTGGTCTGCAGGTTTGCAAACTCTTCAGCGGTCAGCTCGTCCTGTGCCTCGTTGAAAGCCAGGTGACCGTTGATGCCGATGCCGCCGAAAGCAACATCTACGCCGCCCAGCTGCTCGATCACGCGGGCAACATGGCCGGGATCCTTGGGGTCGGGGAAGATGCGCTGCTCTTCGGGCATGACCAGCTCAGGATCGATCTGAGAGTAGACAGTGCGGTTCATGAAGCCGTGGAAGGACAGGGGGCTTTCAAAATCAATGTAGGTCTCGTCGTCGTTCAGGTACTCGTCCATGTTGATGAACCAGCAGTTCTTCAGGCTGACGCGGTCACGGTTGACCAGACGAACAAAAATAGGATACTGACCGACAGGGCCAACGGGGCAGATGAAAACGGTGCGCTTTCCTTCTGCGTTGTGCTCCTTGATGGTGTTGACCATTTCCAGAGCGATTTCATAGAAGACCTCGCCGGAATCGCCCAGCTTCAGCAGGGGAATCTTTGCATCCTTGCCCAGGTCTTGTGCGGAAATCTGATAATAACTATTCATGTCTGATACACTCCTATTATAGTATTTTATATAGAATCGTTTATGCGTGGATGACACATTTCAAAATTGCCAGGGATGCTCCGCCCAGCGCGCCGTCCTCCGGATCGCAGTGGAGAAACTCCACGGTTCCCAGACGGTAGTTGTTTCTGGTGAAATCGAACTGGCTGCGGATCATTTCCAGAAGATCCTGCTGGATGTCCTTGTTGTTAAAGAGCTTTCCGTGCAGGAGCAGCTTTTCCGGATTCATCAGGATGGCAATATTGAGCGTGGAGATACACAGGTATTTGAGCGCCTGTGTAATGATCTGACGAACTGCCGGGTCGCCCAGAGAGTAAGCCGTTGTCAGATGCTCGATGGTAAGCTCATCTGCGTTCTGGGCGAACGAGTGCAGAAGGGAAGAATCGTTGTTATTGAAGATGAAAGCGGCGCTTTCCAGCAGTGCCGGCTCTGTGGCAACGGTCTGAAGACAGCCACGCTTGCCGCATTCGCAGCGCTTGCCGTCGGGGACGGCAATGGTGTGTCCGATTTCGCCGGAGCCATAGGTGGTGCCGATGTAAAGACCGTCCTCGGTGAAGTTGGCACAGAACATACCCTTTCCTGCGTGGAACAGTGCAAAGCTTGCGGGGGTGTTCTGAGGCCAGTGGAGATACTGGGCCACCGCCATACAGCGGATGTTGTTTTCAAAAACCACAGGGCAGGGGAATGCAGATTGGATCTTCAGGCCGTCAAAGTCAGCCCATCTGTCGCTGCTGCAGACCATGTGCTGACCGTTGCGGTCGATGTGGCCCGGAATTGCAATGCCGATACCCAGGATCCTGTCCGTGGGGAAATCGATACTGTCCATACAGGTGCGCACCAGATCGATGACATACTGGGTGATGTGGTCTGTGATCTGCTGAGTGGTGGGGATGATTTCTTTATAAAAGATGTGTCCGTGCAGATCAGCAGCGCAGATCGTTATAGTGGCCAGCGTGCATTCCACACCAATGGTACATCCGTAACCGGCAAAGATATCCAACGCAATCCGGCTTCTGCCGATGGTGCCTCGGTCTTCTTCAATTTGGCCCAGCACGCTGACGAGTCCGACCTTGATCATAGCGGCTACTGTGGTTGTTACAGTTGCCGGAGTGATTCCCGTGATATCGCTGATATCCTTCCGGGAGATTCCGGGATTCCTGTACAGACAGGCCAATATCCGGTCGTAATTGGAGAGTTTGGTTATCTTTTGCTTATACATAATGCTACCTCGATGCTGTGTTTAGATACGGGTAAAACCGGTGTATTTGGTAGCAACTTCGATCACGCGATAGACATCAAGCTGAGACTGGTATTTTGTCTCGTTCTGCTGAATGTAGTCGCAGAATTCACGGAACAGCGCATCTGCGGTGGTCTGATCTCCCTCGCACAGTGCGGCAAGGGCAGAAGACAGCAAAATGCAATAGCGACCGTGGAATTTCAGGAAATCCCAGTTGGCGTCGTATGCGCTGGGGCTTTGATGTAACTCGTCGATATCCATCAGGAAGGCCAGAGCGGTCTGAGCCAGATGGTGGAACTGAACTTTCTTGTCGGGCTGCTTTCTGGGGCCATGGCCGTTGAAGTAGTCGGTGTCGCTCAGTTCGGAAAGCTGCTCCAGATATTCTATCACAGCTTCATATCCATTGCCATACATGGCGCGGAAATAAGTCGTTTTTAGTTCATCATAGGATGTTTCCTGCTCCAGAAGAGCCTGTCCCATGACGAAATTGGGGAATCCGGTGGGGGTCATGGCCCGCAGCTCCTGACAGCTCATGTAGCCGTCGGTTTCCAGAGCCTTGAGGGCGTGAATGTCGTCGTAGATCACCTTTGCAATCTTCATATAGCCGAAGTCACCGTAGTGGGCCCGGCCCAGGGGGTAATCATAGAAGAAGCTGTCACCGGTGTAGGTCTTTTTCCAGTTGAAATAGTGGGTCAGATTCTCCTCCACGGTTTCGGGCAGGCGGATCTGATTGCGCACATAGGGTTTGATGGGGGCGCTGACCTTTGCATTGGGGTAGGGCTTTTCAAAGGTACGGCTGATAGGTGCGAACATCAGCAGGAAGCGCTCCGGGTGATTGAGCTTGCTGTGCAGAGGCGCATACAGCAGCTCCTGATAGAGCAGGAACACGATCTTGGTGTCCAGACCCTCTGCGCTCAGCTGCTCATCCAGATCATTCAGGATCTCTACATACTGATCGGACAGGGTGGTCTTGGCGCATTTTTCGCACTCGCATACATTATTAAATTCATCCGCCAGCCAGAAGTGCAGGTAGTTGACGCTCTTGTGTTCCTTTGCATAGGACACGACCTGGTCAATCAGCAGCTTTCTTGCCTTGGGATTGGAGTAACACAGGTTTGTGTTGGTGGGAATGCCGCCCCACAGCTCCCGCTTGCCGCCGACCTGGGCGATCAGCTCCTGGGTTTCGGGGGTCAGCTGGTGCTCTTCCACATGCCAGCCGGTGTTGGCAAAGCCGATTGCTTCAGCCGTCCAGCCGTGGCCGACTCTGTGATCGAGCAGACCCCGCAGCACCATAGCCTCGGTCACAGCGGCTTCCATCTGGTCCAGCTGCTCCCGGGTCTGCTTCTGGGCAGGCAGTGTGGGATTAAATGTATGATCGTACCAGCGCTCGAAGAAAACATCCGGCTTCTTGAACTGGACGAAGAAGGTGTTGTAACCGTTCTTGGGCAGCCAGTTGATGAAGTCCAATACATTTTCTAATGAGTTGGCACCTTCGATGCAGACACCGCGGTGGCGGAAGTCAGCAGTCTTGTCGGTTTTTTCACACAGCAGATCCTTTGCACAGGAAAGCTGGGGAACATATGTGCCGCCGTCTCCGGGACGGAGAAAAACAAATCCAATCTTGCGCAGGTAGTCGTATACACCTAAAAGAACGCTGCGCGGATTGCTGCCGGCCACAAAGCCGCCGTGCTCGGTGAATTCGTAGCTGAACTGATCCATGGAAGGATCCTGGCTGCCGGAATCATCGACCCGCAGGGTGATGGGATAGCCTTCTATTAAATGTGTAGCCTCCTCGGGAAGCATACCCAGGTGAGAAGTGAGTTCGCGTCCGGCAAATACCAGTGTGGGGATCTGATTACTCAGATTGATCTCCAATTTGCTCATATAGACCCTCCGTTGTACGATATATTTATCCATAAATCTCCCTAATTCTATAATTATATTTTATAATTAATCGCAGCAAAGGTCAACCACAAGTTCATAGGTAATTTTGTACGAAATACACCAATTGGTTTTGTTATACTATACGAACTTTGGAGGCTAATGTATTTTTTACTTGAAATCAATGAATTTATCTGATATTCTGAGTTCAAACTTAGCGGGCTCGAGGATATTTGATTATATCTTATAACCAATAACAGCCCGACTAACGATACGGATAAACAGAATTAAGGAGTTGTGACTATGGTAAAGAAGAAGAAAGGGCAACGCATCAGCAACAAGGTGTGGCTGTTGATTTCCCTTTGCGCAGCGCTGGTAGTATGGTATCTGCTGTCTATTGGCGAACAGTCTGGACGAAGCTTCCCGTTCATTGACAAGGTGGTTCCCGCTGTTGGAACGATGATTGATAGAGGTGTGTTCTGGAAAGATATTTCCAGCAGTTTGACCTGTGTAGCTCTGGGCTTTGGTCTGGGCTTCATAACCTCTCTGCCCATCGCTTTCCTGATGGCTTGGTACACTCCGGTCCAGAAGATCATCGAGCCCTGGATCAACTTCATTCGTAACATCCCTGCACTGGGTTATGCTCCCCTGATCGTGCTGTGCTTCGGCATCGGCCAGAAGCCTGCAGTCATCCTGATCTGGATCTGCACCTTCATGACCATGAGCATCACCATTTATCAGGGCATCAAGAACATTGACACCACTCTGCTGAAGGCTGCCAAGGTTCTGGGTGCTAACGATCTGCAGATTTTTATTAAGGTCATCTGCCCCGCAACGGTTCCGTTCATCATTACCGCTGTTCGTCTGGGCCTCAGCGCTGGCCTGACCACCCTGCTGGCAGCAGAATCCACTGGTGCACAGGCAGGTATCGGTATGAGAATTCGTTCTTTGTCCAATTCTTTCGACTCTGCCCCCATGCTGATGTACATCATTCTGCTGGGTATCATTGGTCTGATTTTGGTCAAGGTTGTTGATATTATTGAAAGGAAGCTCACAGGATGGCAGGAGAAAATTTGATTAAGCTGAAAATCGACAATGTGTACAAAGAGTACACCGGTCGTAACGGCAAGACCGTCGCCCTCAATGGCGTAAGTCTTGATATTAAGGAAAACGAGTTCATTTGCGTGGTTGGTCCTTCCGGCTGCGGTAAGTCCACTCTGCTGAACATCATTGCCGGTCTGCTGGAGCCCACCAGCGGCGATGTATATCTGGATGGCAAGAAGATCGAAGGCACCGGCGTTGAGCGTGGTGTCGTGTTCCAGGGCTATGCACTGTTCCCCTGGAGAACCGTTCTGAAGAATGTTATGTTCGGTCTGGAAATCAAGAAGGTTCCCAAGGCTGAGGCTGAGAAGATTGCTCGCAAGTACATCAAGGCTGTTGGCCTGGAAGGTTTTGAAAACTCCTACCCCAAGGAACTGTCCGGTGGTATGCGTCAGCGTGTTGCAATCGCCCGTGCTTATGCGGTTAACCCCGAGGTCCTGCTGCTGGACGAGCCCTTCGGCGCTCTGGACGCACAGACCCGTGTACAGCTGCAGACCGAGCTGCTGAACACCTGGGAGCATGAGAAGAAGACCTGCTTCTTCATCACCCACGATGTTGATGAGGCTATCATCCTGGCACAGCGCGTTATCATCATGAGCGCTCGTCCCGGCCGTATCAAGAAAATCGTCGATATCGACATTCCCTATCCCAGAACTCAGGCTACCAAGAGCGATCCTCGCTTCCTGGAGCTGAAGACCGAGATCTGGAACGAAGTCTACCAGGAATTCCTGGAAGTCCGTAAGTAATCTGCCGAATATCAATTCGGTAAAATATTGAAAAATGACATTGGAGGAAAACAACATGAAGAAGATTCTGGCACTGTTGCTGGCTCTGTGCATGGTTATGTCTCTGGCTGCTTGCGGCGGTAACGGCAACACTGAGACCACCACTGCAGCTGCAGGCAGCACCGAGGGTACCGGCGAAGCTGCTGCTCCTCAGGAAACTGTTAAGCTGAATGTCGCTTACATGCCCAACTACGCATCCCTGTGGTCCATCCTGACCGCTATGGATAAGGGTTACTTCGCAGAAGAAGGCCTGGAGATCACCCTGTGGGAGTTCGCTGACGGCCCCTCTGAAATCACCGCTATGGAAGGCGGCAGCATCGATCTGGCTTACATCGGCCACGGCGCACACAAGCTGTGCATCAACGGTCAGGCTCAGATCTTCCTGCCCTCCTCCGTCCACAGCACTGACCGCATCATTGTCCTGCCCTCCGCTGGTATCAACTCTGCTGATGAGCTGGCTAACCTGAAGGGTAAGAAGGTTGCTTACAACGGCGGTTCTTCTTCCGAGACCGCTCTGAACGGCGCTCTGCAGGCTGCTGGCCTGACCATGGCTGACGTCGAGGCTTACGAGATGGACGCTGTTAACATGGTTGCTTCCATGCTGTCCGGCAACGTCGATGCTTGTACCGCTTGGAACCCCTACTCCGTTCAGATCATGAAGGAGTGCGAGGGTGCTAAGGAGCTGGAGTTCGCTACTGACTCCGTCAACCTGGCTAGCTGGATCTGCCTGCCCAAGTTCGCTGAAGAGAACCACGATGTTCTGGTTCGCTTCACCCGCGCTCTGCTGAAGGGCATGGAGTTCGCTTCTCAGGAAGAGAACTGGCCCTACGTCATCGACCTGTACGCTAAGAAGTGTGCTAAGGACTACTCCGCTTGCGAAGTCGAGACCGGCGACGCTAAGTGGTTCTCCTCCGAGGACATCAAGAATGGCCTGGCAGATGACAGCATCAAGAACTACTACACTCGTCAGCAGGAAATGTTCATCGAGGGCGGCGCTGTTGATGCTCCCGTTGACCTGTCCGAGTACATGCTGTTCGATGTCATGAACGAGGCTATTGGCTAATCCCTCTGGTCAAGTAACTGTATAGTACATACGCTTGCTAAAAGGGGCCGCTTGCATTGCAGGCGGCCCCTTATTTCACATTCTCTGAAAGGGTGAAACATAATGGATTTTTATATTCTGAATGCAAAAGTTTTCCACAAGCATTCCTTTGAAGACCGTACCATCCATGTGGTGGACGGCAAAATCAAGCTCTGCACCGCTCAGGAGGTCCCTGCAGGAGCAGAAACATTCGATGCAAAGGGCATGAAGGTCGTCCCCGGCTTCATCGATATTCATACCCACGGCGCAGTCGGCGTGGATGTCAACAGCGCAACGGCAGAAGATCTGCGCAAGATCGGCCGGTTCTTTGCCTCCAACGGTACCACCGCATGGCTGTGTTCCGTTCTGACCGATACCGTCGAGCAGACCGACTGGTGCATCAACCAGTTTAAGGAGTATGCTAAGACCGATGCATCCGATGCAGCTCAGCTGCTGGGTGTCCATCTGGAAGGCCCGTTCCTGGCCAGCGAATACAAGGGCGCAATGCCCGAGCATCTGCTGCAGCAGGGCAACACCGAGCTGCTGCGCCACTATCAGGAGCTGGCAGAGGGTGCAATCAAGTACATCACTGTTTCCCCCGAGGTCCCCGGTGTTACCGAGATGATCCCCGAGGCAAAGAAGCTGGGTATCCGTGTGGGCATCGGCCACTCCGGTGCAACCTACGATCAGGCTGTGCAGGCAATCAAGAACGGCGCAGACCTGGCTACCCACACCTTTAACGCAATGCGTCTGTTCCATCAGCACGAGCCTGCTATCATGGGCGCAGTGCTGGAAGACGACAATATCTACTGCGAAATGATCTGCGACGGCCTGCATCTGGTTCCTGCAACTGTCAGACTGCTGGTCAAGATCAAGGGCATGGAAAGAGTTATCGGCATCACCGACTCCATCATGGCAGCAGGCCTGCCCGACGGCAACTATCACCTGGGTGTAAACGATGTTGTGGTTAAGGACGGCGACGCAAAGCTGGCAAGCAACGGCACCAGAGCCGGCAGCACCCTGACCCTGAACAGAGGCCTGAAGAACCTGATGGCATTCACCGGAAAGACTCTGGAAGAGGTAATTCCTGCCATGACCGAGAACCCCGCAAAGATGCTGGGTGTGGACGACCACATCGGCTTTATCGATGACGGCATGGACGCAGACCTGGTTCTGCTGGACGAAAACAACGATGTTGCCAAGGTCTTTGTAAAGGGCAGCCCCGTTTCCAAGGAAGCTTAACTGACCGTATTTGGCGGCAAAAATCCGGATATCCTTCTTGCTCATTTTCTGCTTCGCGTGTATAATGAGTCGAGATTATTAGCGTGTCATGGGTACATCGGCTCCTGTGATAAAGATGGGTACCTTATGACTTTTGGAGGCACAAAATGAACAGCGATATCAGAAAATTACTGGAATCTGTCCAGTCTGGCCAGACCTCTGTGGATGATGCACTGATGGAAATCAAGACCGCACCCTTTGAGGATATCGGCTATGCGAAGGTAGATCTGCACCGCAAGATCAGACAGGGTGCAGCAGAAGTGATCTACGGCGCAGGAAAGACACCGGAACAGATCGCCGGAATTATCAAAGCTATGCAGGAAAACGGACAGGATCGGGTGCTGATCACCAGAATGTCTCCGGAAGCTGCGGAATTTGTCGGAAAAACTGTAGAACTGGACTACCGCAGAGATGCCAAAGTCGGCATCGTGGGCGGTTTCCCGGAGCCCGGCGGAATCGGCAAGGTGGTCATCGCCACCGGCGGCACCAGCGATATTCCTGTTGCAGAAGAGGCAGCCCTGACGGCTGAGATCCTGGGCAGCAAGGTAGAACGGCTTTATGATGTTGGCGTTGCCGGAGTGCATCGCCTGCTTGCCCATATGGAGTTGATCATGGGTGCAAGCGTCATCATTGCCATTGCAGGCATGGAGGGCGCTCTGGCCAGCGTGATCGGCGGTCTTGCAGATTGCCCGGTGATTGCGGTTCCCACCAGTGTGGGCTACGGAGCATCCTTCGGCGGCGTGTCTGCGCTGCTGTCCATGCTGAATTCCTGCGCCAGCGGTGTCAGCGTGGTGAACATTGACAACGGCTTCGGCGCCGGATATCTGGCGAACATGATCAACCATATGGAGGTGCCCAAATGAGAACACTCTATATTGACTGCGGCATGGGCGCAGCCGGAGATATGCTCAGCGCAGCGCTGCTGGAGCTGATGCCGGATCCTGAGGAAGCCATTCGCGAGCTGAACGAAGCAGGTATTCCCGGTGTGGTATTTTCCGGGGAAAAGAGTGTGAAATGCGGCATTACCGGCACCCATATGTCGGTAAAGGTTCACGATGTGGAAGAAGGGGAAGCGCACTGCCATACCCACGCAGACCACGACCATGACCATTGCCACGAACACGAGCATCATCATGAGCATGACCATGAACACGATCATCACCACGATCATGACCACCATGCCCACGATCACGAGCACCACCACGGCCACCATCACCACAGCAGCCTGCACGATATCGAGCACATCTTCTCTCATCTGGCACTGCCCGAGGAAGTGAAACAGGATGCACTTGCTGTGTACAAGCTGATTGCCGAGGCTGAGAGCCATGCCCACGGCGTGCCGGTTTCCGAGATCCACTTCCACGAGGTGGGCACCATGGATGCCATTGCGGATGTGACCGCAGTGTGCCTGCTGCTGCATAAGCTGCACCCGGAGCAGATCATTGCTTCTCCTGTCCATGTAGGCGCGGGAACGGTTCGCTGCGCCCACGGCATTCTGCCGGTTCCGGCACCTGCCACGGCGTTCATTCTCAGGGGCGTGCCTATCTACGGCGGCAGCATCCCCAGCGAGTTATGCACACCCACAGGCGCAGCTCTGTTGAAGCATTTTGTGACTGAATTCGGCAATATGCCGGTCATGAAGGTTTCCCAGATCGGCTACGGCATGGGCAAAAAGGACTTTGAACGAGCCAACTGCGTGCGGATCCTGCAGGGAGATACCATCTGAATAAAAAGAAAACCCGTCCACCGATTCTGGTGGACGGGTTATTTTGTTGGATCAGATCTCCATGATTACGGGCAGAATCATGGGATTACGCTTGGTGGTCTTATACAGGTAACCACTCAGATCGTTCTTGATGGCGGACTTGATGGTGCTCCAGTCCTTGATGTGCTTGCGCTGGCAGCGCTCCACAGCTTCTTCTGCAACCTTCTTCAGGTTCTCCATCAGCTCCTCGGATTCCTTCACATAGACGAAACCGCGGGTGATGATATCGGGGCCGGAAATCACGGCACCGTCCTGGCTGGACAGGTTCAGGCACACGACGATCATGCCGTCCTGAGCCAGATGCTTGCGGTCACGCAGAACCACGCTGCCCACATCGCCGACACCAGCGCCGTCGACAAAGACCTTGCCTGCCGGAACCATGCCGGTAATTTTGCAGCTGCGGCTGCTCAGCTCAATCTGAGAACCGATTTCACCGATGACAATGTGAGAGGGCTTCATACCCATCTGCTTTGCCAGACGGGCGTGCAGCTGCAGGTGGCGGCACTCGCCGTGGACAGGAATGAAGAACTTGGGCTTGCACAGACCGTGAATGATCTTCAGCTCTTCCTGGCAGGCGTGGCCGGAAACGTGCAGACCCTCGCTCTTTTCGTAGACCACATCTGCGCCCTTGCGGTACAGCTCGTTGATGATCTTGCTGATGGCCTTCTCGTTGCCGGGAATGGCGGATGCGGAAATGATGATGCGGTCGCCCGCCTGAATTTCGATATACTTGTGGGTGCTGAATGCCATGCGATACAGCGCAGACATATTTTCACCCTGAGAACCGGTGGAAACGATGACCACCTTGTTCTTGGGAAGGCTTTTCACAGCCGCCAGATCCACAATGGTGTTGGCGGGGACCTTCAGATAGCCCAGATCGGATGCGACCTTCAGCACATTTTCCATGCTCCGTCCGGTGACAGCGACCTTACGGCCGTAGCGGTGGGCGGTAGCCAGAACTGCCTGAATGCGGTGCATATTGGATGCAAAGGTGGTGACGATGATACGCTGGTCGCAGTTGCGGAACTGACGGTCCAGGCCTTCGGCAACGGTGTTTTCGTTGGGGGTATAGCCTGCACGCTCCACATTGGTGGAATCAGCCAGCAGAGCCAGAACACCCCGCTTGCCCAGTTCGCCCAGACGGCCCAGATCGATCATGCCGTCGGCGGCAGTGGGGTCGATCTTGAAGTCACCGGTCATAACGACGGTGCCCACGGGGGTCTTGATGGCAAAGCACACTGCGTCGGCGATGGAGTGGTTCACATGAATGAACTCCACACTGAAGCAGCCGGCCTTGACAACATCGCCGGGCTTGTGGGTGACGAGCTTTACCTTCTGGGAAAGACCGTGTTCCTCCAGCTTCAGCTTGATCAGACCGTTGGTCATGGCGGTGCCATGGATGGGGCAGCTGACCTGCTGCATACAATAGGGAATGGAGCCGATGTGGTCTTCGTGACCGTGGGTGATGAACATACCCCGCAGCTTTCCTGCGTTCTTGACCAGGTAGCTAAAGTCGGGAATCACCAGATCGACACCGTACATTTCGTCATCCGGGAACGCAACGCCGCAGTCGATGACGATCATGTCCTTGCCATACTCCAGAACGGTCATATTCTTACCGATTTCGTCCAGACCGCCCAGAGGGATAATTTTCAGTTTTTCAGCCAATTAAATTCATTTCTCCTTTCAAATCGTGAACGCTGCAAACAAGCAGCAATAAACAGACCGATACATCTCCAGCCGCCGGACCCTGTATCGTCCATTGGTGTGGAAAAATGTCTGTAACATATTTCGCGTTTCTATAATATCGACCGGTTTTGCCGATAGATTGTCTGCGCGGGTCTGCCCACCCGGCGCACGCTGCAAAAGATTATACCACATTTTTGCGAAAAAGTACATATATAATTTACCACGCCGCCGAAGGTACCAGAAATTCGGGAAAAACAGTTAAAATCTATTGCACCTTCCATCGGAGTTTGATATAATATCCCCTATAATTGCGAACAATGGGTACAAATGCCCTAAAATGGAGGCGAACAGGATGAACCGAAAACTCGGCAGATTGATTCAGCCCGGAATGGGTGTGTATTTTGCGGTCATGCTTGCATTCGCAGCATTGGCACTGGTGATGGATCATCCGATTCTTGCTGCGGCAGAGGCGGCAATTACTGCATCACTGTTTATATTCTATCAATTCAAGAAAGCGCACCGCCGCAGAGAGCTGGAGGCATTTATCCAATCTGCTACCAATACGCTTGGAACCACCGACGGCGGCAAGACACCGTTTCCCATGGTATTGACTCGGCTGGGTGACGGTGCAATCATCTGGTCCAATGAGCTGTTTACGCAGATGTCCGGCTTCAAGGACAAGATGTACGAGCAGAAGATCACCGATCTGGTGCCCAATTTCACCACCGACTGGCTGGTTTCCGGACAGAGCGAATATCCCTATGATGTGAATCTGTCTGATCGGCGCTACCGGGTATACGGCACCACCATTCACGCAGATGATCCCCAGGGAACGATGCTGGCGGCGCTGTATTTCACGGATCTGACGGATCTGTACCAGATCAGAGATGAGTATATCCGCTCAAGACCTGTGGTATCCCTGATCGTGGTGGATAACTACGATGAACTCACCAAGAACCTGTCTGAAAGCGGTATTTCTTCCCTGAATGCCCGCATCAATGAGTGCATCACCCACTGGGTGGATGGCTACCACGGCATTTTGCGAAGACTGGAGCGAAACCGTTACCTGTTTATCTTTGAAAAATGGGATCTTCAGAGTGCGGTGGAGAATAAATTCTCCATTCTCGACGAGATTCATCAAATTACAAATCCTTCCGGCGTTGCCGCATCCATCAGCTTCGGTCTGGGTGTGGACGGCAGCAGCTTTGAAGAGTGCTATGATTTTGCGGCGCTGGCCATTGAAATGAGTCTGAGCCGCGGCGGCGATCAGGCGGTCATCAAGGATCGGCTGAACTTCACTTTCTACGGCGGCAGAGCCAAGGAAGTGGATCACCGCAGCAAAGTCCGCTCCCGTGTGACCGCCAGCTCTCTGATGGAACTGGTGGGCCAGAGCTCTCAGGTCTTTGTCATGGGTCACAAGAACGCAGACATGGACGCTGTGGGTTCGGCACTGGGCGTGTGCTGTATGTGCCGGAAAAAGGGGAAAAAGCACTTCCTCGTCATTGATAAAGAGAACAATTCCGCACAGAAGCTGCTGGACGAGGTCAGCCAGGTTCCCGAGTATGCAGACCGCATCATCTCCGGACAGGATGCACTTCTGATGGCAGATTCCGGAAGTATTCTGATTGTGGTAGATACCAACCGGCCCAATCAGGTGGAGTGTCAGCCTCTGCTGGAGGCCATCCCCAAGGTCTGCGTCATCGATCATCATCGCCGTGCGGCGGACTACATCAACCCCGTGGTGGTCAATTTCCACGAACCGTATGCATCTTCTGCTTCCGAGCTTGTCACCGAGCTTCTGGAGTATGTTGTTGAAAAGCAGGATGTGCTGCCGGTGGAGGCCAAGGGCCTGCTGGCAGGTATCTTCCTGGATACCAAGAGCTTCAATGTCCGCACCGGAGAGCGCAGCTTCGAGGCCGCTGCTTTCCTGAGAAGACTGGGCGCTGAAACGGTGGAGGTCAAAAAACTGATGCAGAGCGACTTCCAGAACACCATGGAACGCTACCAGATTATCAAATCTGCCAAGCTGTATCGCAATGAAATCGCCATTGCGGCCCTGGACACCACAACATCCCGGGCACTGGCTGCCCAGGCAGCCGATGAACTGCTGAATATCACCGGTATTCAGTCGTCGTTTGTGCTGTATCCTCAGGATGATACGGTGATCATCTCCGCCCGCTCCATTGGCGAAGCCAATGTGCAGGTGATCCTGGAGCCTCTGGGCGGCGGCGGCAACGCAGCCACTGCAGGCGCTCAGGTCAACCATGCTACGGTGAAAGAGGTACTGGACCGGCTGGTGGTATCCATTGATGACTATTATGGAACTTAATCGAAAAGGAGTAATACGATATGAAAGTAATTCTGTTGACTGATGTTAAAGGCAAAGGCAAAAAGGGTCAGATGATCGAGGTCTCTGACGGCTACGCCAGAAACTATATGCTTCCCCGCAAAATCGCTATCGAGGCTACTGCAGATGCCGTCAATACCATGCGTATGAACGATAAGGCTACTCAGGAGCGTCAGGCAAAAGAGCGTGCTGAGGCTCTGGAGATCTCCAAGAAGCTGCGGGATATGACTCTGACTGTAACTGCCAAGGGCGGCGGAACCGGCAGACTGTTCGGTGCTGTTACCAACCTGGAAATTGCCGAGGCTCTGAAGAAGAATACCGGCATCGCCATCGACAAGCGCAAGATCGTCATTGACGAGCCCATCAAGAATGTGGGCACCTACACCGTCAAGTGCAAGCTGGGCTATGAGATCGTCGGTCAGCTGACCGTCAAGATCGAAGAAGCTTAATCCAGCCAATGATATACCGCGGCACCAGGCCGCATAGGAGGGAAACACATGGATGAAGAATTGATAAACCGACAGCCGCCCCAGTCTCTGGAAGCGGAACAGGCGGTTTTGGGTTCCATTCTGATTGACAGCACCTGCGTGGCAGATGTGATCGGCGTGGTGCATCCGGAGGATTTCTTCCTGGAACAGAATCGGGAGATTTATGAAACGATCTATACCATGTTTAACTTCTCCCAGACCATTGACCCGGTCACCGTTCTGGACAAGATGCGGGAGCTGGGCAACTACCATGAAAATTCCAGAGATTATATTCTGCAGCTGATGGAAATCACCCCCACCGCAGCAAATGTGGTGCGATATGCCAACATCGTCCGGGAAAAGGCCATGCTTCGCGGTCTTGCCCAGGCGGCGGCGGATATCACCGAGATCGTTTACGATCAGGTGGGCACCCCCAGTGAAATGCTGGAGGCGGCAGAGAAAAAGATCTACGCCCTGCGAAAGGGCGAGCGGACCGAATCGCTGGAGCACATCGGCACGGTGCTGTACAAGGTGTTTGACCACCTGACAGAGCTGAGCCAGTCGGATTCTGCAATTCCCGGACTTTCCACGGGCCTGCATGATCTGGACACCAAGATCAACGGCCTGAACAAATCGGACCTGCTGCTGATCGCAGCCCGTCCTGCCATGGGTAAATCCTCTCTGGCGCTGAATATCGGCGTCAATGTTGCAAAGAAATACAAGCAGACCGTTGCGGTATTCAACCTGGAAATGTCCCGGGAGCAGCTGGCTATGCGTCTGCTCTCCGGCGAGAGCTTTGTGGACAGCCAGAAAATGCTGACCGGCAAGCTCAGCGACGAGGAATGGGGAAAGCTTGCAATGGCTTCCGCTGCTCTGAGCCAGACGGATATCCGCATCGACGACAATCCGTCCATCACCGTTGCGGAGATGAACGCCAAGCTGCGCCGGGTGGAAGATCTGGGACTGGTGGTTATCGACTACCTGCAGCTGATGACCAGCTCCGGCTACGGCAAGCAGTCGGAAAACCGTGTTCAGGTGGTGGGCGAAATTTCCCGATCCCTGAAAATCATGGCAAAAGAGCTGAATGTGCCCGTCATCTGTCTGAGCCAGCTGTCCCGTGCGGTGGAAAGCCGTAACGACAAGCGGCCCATGATGTCCGACCTTCGTGAATCCGGCGCTATCGAGCAGGACGCGGATGTGATCATGTTCATCTACCGTGATGACTACTACAACGAAAATTCAGAAGAAAAGAATGTGGCCGAATGCATCGTGGCGAAGAACCGTCACGGCGAAACCGGAACCGTAAAGCTCCAGTGGCTGCCCCAGTTCACCACATTCGCCGATCGGGAGTGGAAGCATGGTGAGTAAGCTCAGCGCTGCCATCACCCGCTATGGGATGCTTTCCGGCGGCGAAACCGTGATCTGTGCTGTTTCCGGCGGGGCAGACTCCATGGCTCTGCTGTGGGGAATGTGGCTGCTGAAGGAAAAATTCCACATCCGGGTGGAGGCGGCCCATTTTAATCACCATCTTCGGGGGGAAGAATCTCTCCGGGACGAAGAATTTGTCAGAAACTTCTGCGATTTCCACGATATCCCCCTGCATGTGGGACAGACCCATGTGGTGGCTGGTGTCAAAGGTCTGGAAGCTGCCGCAAGAGATGCCCGTTACAGCTTCCTGCGAAGCCTTGACGGCATCATTGCCACGGCGCACACCGCAGATGACAATGCAGAAACGGTGCTGATGCACCTGATCCGGGGCACCGGGCTTCGTGGCCTGGGCGCAATCACCCCTAAGGGCGAGAACCTGATTCGCCCCATGCTGGATGTGACCCGGCAGGAGGTGGAGGCGTTTCTGGCAGAGAACTGGATCGACCACATCGAGGACAGCTCCAATGACTCCGATGCGTTTCTGAGAAATCGGATTCGCCATCATATTATGCCGCTGCTGCGTCAGGAGAACCCCAGCATCGGGCAGAATCTGTCCGCCATGGCTCAGCGGCTGCGGCAGGAGGATGAGGTCGTGCAGGATCTTGCAGATTCTGTGGACCCGGGCAGCGTTTCTCAGCTGCGGGAGCTTCCCCCGGCAATTCAGCGCCGGGCACTGGAGCGGCTCCTGAAAGAAGCTGGGATGCCCGAGCCGAATGCCAGCCACATTGCTCAGGCTCAGGCTCTGGTGCAGACGGAAAAGCCTTCTGCATTCTCTGTTTTTCCCGGCGGCGTGATGCTCCGGCGGAACTATGACCGGCTGGAAGCTGCCAGAAAGCCTGTGGTACTGGAAACGGTGGAACTGCCGCTTTCCGGGACGGTTCGTCTGGAATCCGTGGGACTGGAAGTGCGCTGTGAGCCGGCAGAAAATATTGTAAACACAGCCTGCGAATTTACCGTATGCCCGGTGGGCAAAATGGTGATTCGATGCAGGCAGACAGGGGATGAGCTCCGGCTGACCGGAGGCACCAAATCCCTGAAAAAACGGTTTGTGGACCGGAAAATCCCGGCAGGTGACCGGCTTGCGATCCCGGTGATCGCCGATGATGCAGGCGTGCTGGGCGTGTGGGGCATGGGAGCCAATCTGGACCGCATTCAAGGCGACAACCCTGTCACCATCTATATTCAGAAAATACCCCCTGAGGGGAATTTATAAAATAAAAATACTTTGAAGTGAGGCTAAAGCAATATGCAAAATGATATTCAGAAAGTCTTGTTAACTGAGGAACAGATCAAGTCCCGTATTGCAGAGCTTGGTAAGGAGCTGTCTAAGGAATATGCCGGAAAAGATCCCATTTTCGTGGGTGTTCTGAAGGGCGTTGTGGTATTCTACGCAGACATGATCCGTGCCGTTGATGTGCCCTGCCAGCTGGACTTTATGTGGATCTCTTCCTATGCCGGCACCGAATCCACCGGCAAGATGGTCGTAAAGAAGGATGTTTCTGCTGATATTACCGGTCGCCATGTGGTGATCCTGGAGGATATCTTCGACACCGGCAGCTCTCTGGACTACACCTATCACCACCTGCTGGAGAAGAATCCTGCATCGCTGAAGATCTGCACCCTGCTGGACAAGCCCTCCGGACGCAAGCCCGAGATCACCCTGAAGGCTGACTACACCGGCTTTGTGATCCCCAATGAGTTTGTGGTTGGCTATGGTCTGGACTACAACGAGCACTATCGTAACCTGCCTTATGTAGGTATTCTCAAGCCCGAGGCTTACGAAAATAAGTAAGGAGCAACAATCAATTTGAAAACTCGTAAATTCTTACCATTTGTAGTATACATTGTGGTACTGTTCCTGCTGTTCAGCTGGATCTCCGGCGCATTCGGAATGGGGCGGAACAATCTGGCCTATTCCCAGATTGTGGAGCTGTTCAAGAATGAACAGGTCAAGAGCTTCACCGTTCAGGGCGATAAAATCCAGCTGGAGCTGCACGAGCCGTACAAGGGAGAAAAGAAGCTGGTCTGCTCGCTGGGCGATCAGAGCATTTTCCATGCGGATCTGGATGAAATCATCCACAACCAGAGTGAATCCGGCATCCTGGAAAGCTATACCTTCCTGCCTGTACAGACCAGCAGTGCATACGACCTGATCATGCCCCTGCTGATTGTGGGTGGCATCCTGCTTCTGGTCTGGTTCCTGATGATGAGCAAGATCAGCGGCAACAATCCCCTGAACAACTTCGGCAAGGCCCGCACCGTTCTGGGCGTGCCCGACGGCCGCAAGGTCACATTCGACGATGTGGCAGGTGCGGACGAAGAGAAGGCAGAGCTTCAGGAAGTGGTGGATTTCCTCAGAAATCCCCAGAAATTCAACCAGATGGGTGCCCGGATTCCCCATGGTATTCTGCTGGTTGGCCCTCCCGGCACCGGCAAGACCCTGCTTGCAAGAGCAGTCGCCGGCGAGGCAGATGTACAGTTTTTGTCCATCTCCGGTTCTGATTTCGTGGAGATGTATGTGGGCGTCGGCGCAAGCCGTGTCCGTGACCTGTTTGACCAGGCCAAGAAGGTGGCTCCTGCCATCATCTTCATCGACGAAATCGATGCCGTGGGCCGCAAGCGTGGTTCCGGCGTAGGCGGCGGTCACGATGAAAAGGAACAGACCCTGAACCAGATGCTGGTAGAGATGGATGGTTTCGGCAAGAACGAGGGCGTTATCGTCCTGGCAGCAACCAACCGTCCCGACATTCTGGACCCGGCTCTGCGTCGTCCCGGTCGTTTTGACCGTGAGATCTTTGTGGGTGTTCCCGATTCCAAGGGCCGTGAAGAGATTCTGAAGGTTCACGCACGGGATAAGCGTCTGGGAGAGGATGTTTCCCTGAAGACCATTGCCATGGCGACCACCGGCTTTACCGGTGCCGATCTGCAGAACCTGCTGAACGAAGCTGCCATCCTTGCCACCCGTGCAGACCGTCCCGTCATCAATATGTCTGACATGGACGAGGCAATGATGAAGGTGATCGCAGGCCCCGAAAAGCGCAGCCGTCTGCGCAACGCCCGTGATATCCGGCTGACTGCCGTTCACGAGGCCGGTCATGCAGTAGCCATGTATCACCTGCCCACCCATGATCCGGTGCACCAGATCAGCGTGATTCCCCGCGGTCAGGCTCTGGGTCTGACCTGGAGTATGCCGAAGGAAGAATCCACCCATGTGACCAGAAACGAAATGTACGAGAATATCGTGGGACTTCTGGGCGGCCGCGTGGCGGAGGATCTGGTCTTCGGCGATATCTCTTCCGGTGCATCCAACGACATTGACAGAGCCTCTCAGCTGGCCCGTGATATGGTTGCCAAGTACGGTATGTGCGAGGCCGTGGGTACGGTTTCCTACAGCTCTGATGATGAGGTATTCATCGGCGGAAGCTACGGCAAGACCAAGAGCTACTCGGAAAAGGTAGCCGGTGTCATCGATGACGAGGTCAAGAAACTGATCGATAAGGCCTATGCCCAGTGCCGCGGAATCATTTCCGACAATATGGACAAGCTGAATCAGGTGGCAGACTTCCTGGTGGAACACGAAGTGATGTCCGGCCAGCAGTTCTATGACTGCATGGAAGGCAAAACTGTGGACGCCGATGCAAAGCCGTCCCTGTTCGACTCTGTTTCTGACAACGAAGAAAAGTAAAAAAGAAGGAGCGCTGCACATGGCAGCGCTCCTTTTGTCTGTTTCAGGCTGATTACATACTGTAGAAATAAAATGCCAGGAAGTGCAGCACGCTGCCCAGCACCACGAATACATGGAACACAGAATGCATCCACCGAACCTTGGAGCCGATGCTGTAGAGCACAGCGCCGATGGTGTATGCGATTCCGCCGAACAGCAGCAGGTAAAAACCGGTGGGAGTCAGGATCTGCCACAGGATCTTCATGAACGGCAGCACCGCCCAGCCCATGCCGATGTAGCAGACCATGGAAAAGACCTGGTATTTGTGCAGGTCAATGGCAGTGAGTGTGGTGGCGATGGCGCACAACGCCCACTCCATGGCGAAGATGCTCCAGCCCAGGGCGGGAGAAGCTCTGCGGATGGCACCCAGAGAGATGATGGTGTAGCTGCCTGCAATCAGGAAGTAGATGGCGCAGTGATCCAGAACCTGCAGCACCTTTTTTGTCATGTTGGGCTTCCAGGCGTGATAGATGCTGGAAATGCTATACAGGATGATCAGGCAGCTGCCGTAGATTGCGGCGGCCACAACCTCGGTGGGGCCGTGATAGGTGGCAGCCTTGATGACGCACAGCACCAGAGCTGCGATACCGCCCAGTCCGCCGATGGCGTGGGTCAGGGTATTGGTCAGTTCTTCGGCAAAAGTATAATCAGGTAATACCCGATCACTCAGTCTAATTCGCTTCTGCATAAGATTACCTCCGGGATCTTTGATGACTTTATCTTATCACAGAACCCGTCAAAAGGTTCTCTACCGGTGGGAATCTACCGGGAACGGCTGGTAGAATTCCCTTCTCCAACGGAGAGAACCAGGGGTAGTTGGAATATATGACCAAAAAGCGCTGGGCAAATTTGGAATACACTGGGTGGAATTCATAAAAAATTTATGTGCTTATGAGGGCGTGTTGTGCTATAATATAAGCAGCGACACCCGGCTTGTAATAGCCGGGTTTATAAAGGAGCACCTATGAACAACATCCTGTTTTTTCTTACACCCAAAGCCATGTGTGCCCATTTGCATGCAGACTACACGCTGCGTCAGGCGTTGGAACGGATGGAGAGCGCCGGATACACTTCGCTGCCCATCGTGAACAAACGGGGAGAATATTGCGGAACCTTATCCGAAGGAGACCTGCTCTGGGCAATCAAAAACCTTTGCTACATGGATATGCGCCAGGCAGAAGCACACCGGATCATGGAAATCGTACACCGCAAGGATTATATTCCCGTAAAGGTCAACACCTCCATGCATGATTTGATCGACCGTGCCGCAAGCCAGAACTTCGTCCCCGTTGTTGATGACAAGGGCGCGTTCATCGGCATCGTCACCCGCAGAGCCATCATCAAATACTGTCAGCAGCAGCTTTTCTCAGAAGACTGAATAGAAATCAAAAAGCGGCACCCTCATGGGCGCCGCTTTTGTTTTTATGTATCTTTTACTTGATGCTGGATGCCCACAGGGGGAAGGCCTTTGCATAGCTCACCTGATCCTTTGCAAGGCAGGTCATCTGGCATACCCAGAAGCTGTCCGTGGTTTCCTTGACGCAGATCATGTTGTAGTATTCAAGACCTGCTTCGTCACGGGAATAGAAGGTGGTGAACAGGTTGCCGTACATATCCTCCTGGAATGTTTCCAGATCGTTGGACTTGGCTACCAGGTCTGCATAGTCGTGCAGATCCATCTCGGTCAGGTTGTTGCTGACCTTGTCATCTCCCATGGTGAGGATCAGCACATTGCGGTTGGCCAGAGCGTCGGAGAAGCCCTGGGCATCGTGGGACTCGAGACCTTCTTCTGCGTGGATGCTCAGACCGGAGCGCAGCACATAGGGGGTAAGCTGGCTGTAGTCCAGCTCCATGCCTTCGGTGTCCAGAATCAGGTCAATGTCGTGGGAGGCTTCTTCAAATGCGTCCAGCCACTCGTTATCATCGGTGCCGTCGCAGAAGGAGAAGACATAGTTTGCATCCGTGGTGACGACTTCGTAGCGATAGGTGTGGCTGGTGTAGTTGTCATAGGACTGGACATAGTCGGTAAAGACGGCGTCCCATTCGTCCACGATGGCAGGCTCCAGGAATTTGACAAAGGGCTCGGGAGCCTCCTGAGGTTCGGTGGTTTCTTCGGGCTGAGTGGTTTCCTCCGGCTCGGTGGTTTCTTCTGCGGTGGTTTCAGCAGAAGGAGTGCTGGATTCGATCTCGGGAGTTTCCACAACCACAGGCTCGAGGATTCGGTGAATCATCTGTGTGGTGTCCATGGTCAGCACGGATTCGTCCCGGGGGAGAATCTGGACAGAGACATAGGAAGGGTCTCTGGGAGATTTGGGGCTGGAGAACACCTGAATGTTGTCCTGCACCAGGGAAAGCTCAAAGCCCTCGGGCAGCTCCAGCTTGAAATCGATGACCACGGGAGCCGGCGGCTCGGTGGGGAGCGTGGTGGGGGCGGTGGTTTGCTGGGGTGCGGTGGTGACAGGAACGGTGGTTTCAGCGGGGGTTTCCTGATCGCCGCAGCCGGAAAGCAGGCTGAATGTCAATAATACTGCCAGCAGCAGACTGGTTTTCTTCATGTTAAGGCTCCTTTTCCCATTATTTGAGAATTTGTCCTATCATATCACAAATTTGGGGTATTTTCAAGAATTTTACTCAACTGGGAAATTGCGCCCTGCAGGTTTTCCTCCTGAAGGCCGGTGTAGTTGACCACCAGACAGTGGGCAGCCCAGTCCGGCGGCGTGTGCTGGTAGTACTCGCTCAGGGCTTTGATATGAATGCCTGCCCGGGCGCAGAGCGAAACCAGTTCGGCATCGGAACGGCGGGTGTCCACCCGGAGGAGAAAATGCAGTCCTGCATCCTGCTCCAGGATAGTGATTTTGTCGGAGAAGGGGCAGCTGCGTAGGGCTGCGGTCACCAGATTCCGGCGGCTGCGGTAGAATTTGCGCATCCGGTTGATGTGTTTTTCAAAATGACCCTGGGAAAGGAACCTTGCCAGGGTGTACTGCTCGAAGCTGGGGACAGTACAGCTGTAAAAGCCCAGCTTCCGGCGAAATTCGTCCATCAGCTGCGGGGGCAGAACCATGTAGCTGATACGAATGGACGGTGCAAGGCTCTTGGAAAAGGTGTTCATGTAAATGACCCGCCCGGACCGGTCCATGGCCTGCAGCGTGGGGACCGGGTGGGCGTGAAAGCGAAATTCAGAGTCGTAATCGTCCTCAATGAGCCAGCGGTCTGTCTGCCGGGATGCCCACTGCAGCAGCTGCTGCCGCCGCTTTGCCGGGGTGACGATGCCGGTGGGGAAGTGGTGGTTGGGGGAGCAGTGCAGCACCTGTGCGCTGCCCAGCTGCTGGGGGATGACACCCTGCTCGTCTGTGGGGGCGCTGATGCATTCGACACCGCCTGCTGCATAGATCTGGCGGATTTTCTGGTAACCCGGGTCCTCTACGGCGTAGATTTTGTCTCTGCCCAGCAGCTGCAGCAGCAGATTGTACAGAAAGTCCGTACCTGCACCGATGAGGATGTTTCGGGGGTCCACCTGCATATTCCGAAAGGCGGACAGGTGGTTGGCGATGGCCTGGCGCAGTTCCTGATAGCCCTGGCTGGGCAGGGGAGCCAGCAGCTTATCCCCGTAGTCCAGCATGACCTGCCGCTGCAGCTTCATCCACACGGAAAACGGGAAGCCGGATGCGGCGGAATTGGCGGTCAGATCCACCGGCCACACAGGGGCAGGGGGATCGGGCAGGGGTGCCGGAGTGCAGGTGCGGACAAGATGCTGCGTGGGTTCCACAAAATAGCCCACCTTTTCTTCCGAGCGCAGATAGCCCTCTGCGACCAGCTGGGCGTAGGCTCCCTCCACCGTGACCTTGCTGATTTCCAGATGGGTGGCAAGGGCCCGTTTGGAGGGGAGCTTTTCATTGGGAGCCAGCTTTCCGCTGAGGATGTCCTCCCGAATGCACCGGTACAGCGATTCGTACAGGGGAAGCCCCGGCGCCTTTTGCAGCTCATAGGTCAGCATTCCGAGTCCTCCCAGCTGCACAGGCCGTTGGCTCTGTCCCACAGGACCAGTACCATGCCGCTTTTTACACGGATGCGGGCAGGCTTTCCGATAAAGTGATTGCTGACCCCCAGAGGAAATGCGGCGCTGAGAGAACCGTCGGTCAGGGGATACTGCAGCCCCTCGATGGTGACACCGGCGGCATCGGCGCCCAGACAGAACGCCGAAATAATTCCCTGAGCGGTTTCCGGGAACGAGATGGTCTGACCGGAAACCACCGTCACAATATAGTCTCTTCCGATGAGGGTACCTCTGGCTGCGTGGGCGGCAAGAAAGGCCAGGGCCTGGAAGTTTGCAATGGTGTGATCCAGCCGGGGGCCGTCCATGGCACCGTAAAACAGAAAATTGTCACAGCCCTGGGCAAGACCCTGCCGGACTGCCAGCATGGCATCGGTGTCGTCTTTTTCCACGGGGAATACCCGAGAGTCGTCGGGGATATACCCCAGTGAGTCAAAATCCCCCAGAATCACATCCGGGTGAATGCCCAGCTTCTGGGTATGTCGCAGGCCTCCGTCTGCAGCGATGACCAGAGCATCTTTGTCAATGGGCAACAGCAGACCGTCGAATTCGGCGGCACAAAAAATCACACAGGTTTTCATGGTTCACCTCAAAGATTTAATGGATTTAGTCTATCACACTGGCATGAAAAAATGAAGTCCCGATCTGATGCCAGATTAGGACTTCATTGGTTATTTCATGAACTTTTCAATGGCCTGACACAAATCCTCGATGGCGCTTTCGTCGCCGGCGGCAACGGCATCCACCATGCAGTGGCGGATATGGTCGTTCAGGATCACTTTTCCGGTATTGTCAAGGGCGGATCGGACAGCCGCCAGCTGGATCAGGACATCGGAACAGTCATAGCCCTCTTCTACCATCTTTTTGACCTTGTTCAGGTGGCCGATGGCTCTGGCAAGCCGATTGATCACGGCCTTTTGATTTTCGTGTACATGGGCATGGCTGTGAGGAATGCCGTGCTGATGCATATATTCATGTTCATGGTCACAAGCAAGCTCGTGATCGTGGGAGTGTTCGTCCATGGGGTCACCTCTTTCTTTTGAATATCATACCATTTTTCGGGAAAATGTGCAACCTTACCGGGGGGATATTTGTGAAAAATAATTGTTTTGACAGAAGTAGAGTTTGAGATTATAATGAAAGAAAAAATGAATCGAGGAGATTAACCATGCATATTGATCACGATCACGTGGGTGGTCACACTCATGAACACATCCACGAACATACTCATGAACATACCCATGATGGTCAGACTCATACCCATCCTCATACCCATGAGCATGAGCACGAGCATGACCACCCCCATACCCACGACCATCTGCACACAGAGGGTCACACCCACGAGCACAGCCACTGCGACTCCAATTGCGGCAGCTGCGCATCTCAGTGCGAACACACCCCCATGGAAGAGCTGCTGGCTCTGATGAAGTACATGGTGGGTCACAATGCTGCCCATGCCAATGAACTGGCAGATTTGGCAAAGCAGCTGGATGCTGCCGGCAACCATGTGGCATTTGAGCAGGTTATGGCTGCGGTATCCGATTTTGAAAAAGGCAATATGCGTCTGAGCGCGGTTCTGACGAGCTTGGATGTCAAGTAAGGAGAATTGATATGTGTCTGTCTACTGTTTACAGAAATAAGCTGGTTCCTGAATCTGTTATCATGAAGAATGTTATGCGCATCGAATGCAAAGATGGCTGTGTCATTCTGACTGATCTGATGGAGCGTCAGATGGCTATTGAAGGTACGCTGGAGATGGCCAATCTGGTAGAAGGCGTTGCCGTCATCAAAGAGGCAGTTGCCTGATTCGGACAGTTTTCTGATTTTTTGAACAAATAGAATTGCCCCCATCCCGGGTCGTACGGTGTACGCTCTGAGATGGGGGCGGTTTTATTATGGCGTTAAAGAACGAAAGAGCTGTTTATCTCTTCTTGTTCTTCTTTCCCAGTACAACCAATGCACCTGCAGAAGCAGCAAATGTGCTCATAAGCAGACCTGCGCAGGAAAGATCGCCGGTATTGGGGGTCTTGTTGGGCTTGGAAGGCTGGGTGGGTTTGGTTTCGGGAGTGGTGGGCTCGGTGGGCTTGGTCTCAGGGACGGTAGGCTCAGAGGGCTTCGTCTCGGGAACGGTAGGCTCGGAGGGCTTCGTCTCGGGGACGGTAGGCTCGGTAGGCTTCGTCTCGGGGACAGAAGGTTCCGTGGGCTGAGTTTCAGGCTCAGAGGGCTCGGTGGGGGGCGGTGTAACGGGTGCATTGGTAGTCAGGGTGAAGGTGACGGTCATGCCGTTTCCAATGTCGTAGTCATAAGTTGCCTTATCCACATCGCCTGCAAAGCTGAATGTATGCTTTGCTTCATCAAAATTTCCACCGTTCACATTTGAGACTTTGCTGACATCAAAGTGACCGGGCAGAGTGGTGCAATCAAAACCCGCTCTCTGGGGAATTTCATAGGTGTTGTAGAAGCAACTAACATTTGTGCAATCCGGGGCACCGGAGACATCCAGACTGGTCAGCAGGTTGTTACTGCAGGAAATCTTAACCAGGCCGGGGTTATGGGAAAGATCCAGAGCGCTCAGCCGGTTGTTGTTGCACTCACAGGAGATCAGCTCCGGAAGGTGAGACAGATCCAGATTGGAGATTTGGTTGTTGTCCACAAAAAGGTAGTTCAATTTGGGATTGTGCGAGGTATCCAATTCGGTCAGCTGGTTGTGTCCGCAGATAATATAGGTCAGATTGGGATTATTGGAGGTGTCCAGACTGGTCAGCTGATTTTCGGGGCAGGAGAGCTTATCAAGCAGGGGATTCTGGCTTGTGTTCAGCTGGGAAATCTGGTTTGCGCCGCAGTAAAGATTCTGCAGTTCGGGGTTGTTTGTGACATCCAGAGCGCTCAGTTTGTTCTGGACGCACATAAGCGTATCCAAAGCAGGGTTAGCGGAGAAATCTACGCTGGTCAGGGCGTTGGATGAACAGTCGAGGTGATGCAATTTGGGGTTTTTGCTGGTGTCCAGAGCTGCGATCTGATTGGAAGAGCAATCCAGCGTGGACAGCAGGGGATTGTGTGTAACATCCAATTCGGTCAGCTTATTGCTGTTGCAAACCAGGTATGTAAGCTGGGGATTCTGCGTTACATCCAGGCTGGTCAGCTTGTTATAGTAGCAGGACACACTCGTCAGCTTGGAGTTGCTGCGCAGATTCAGTTCAGTCAGGGAATTGCTGCGGCAATTCAGCTCAGTCAGGGCAGTGTTTTTGGACAGATCCAGACTGGTCAGCTTGTTGCTGTGGCAGGTGAGCGTGTTCAGCGCTGTGAAATATTCAATGCCTTTGAGGGTTTCAATCTGCTGTGCATCAACATATATGTGGGTTGCCTTGGCGATTTCGGCTTCAGACAACGCGTTGTCATGGGTGTCGGTGTCAAAGTTTTCCGTTACATAGCTTCTGAAAACGGGATCTGGAAAGTTGGTTTCATTGATTTCAACGGGCGTTCCTTCGGCAGATGCGGCAAATGGCAGCAGGCACATTGCAGCACCCAGACACAGAACACCTTTGAGCAAACGGCCCGGGGACTTTCTGCTTTTTTGCATGGTTTTATCCCTTCTTTCAATTTATGAGAGGGTAAATTCCGTCTCTGCCTGGATTATACGACAACAAAAAATGAATATCAATATTTTGATACCAAATGAAAACTGATTTGGAATACATTGTAAAAACAGCGTGTGCAATTTTGTGCAGTTTGCGCTGACTCACGGGAATAACAAAAGGGTGCAGCCCGAAAAAGAGCTGCACCCAGTAAAAGCGCGATGGAATGATCGAAAAAATTATGCCAGATAGATGGCCTCGCAGGCCTTCATGGTCATGTAGCAGTCGTACTTGCTGACGATCTCCAGAGGAGCGTGCATGCACAGAACGGGAACGCCTGCGTCAACGGTGACGATGTTGCGGTTTGCCATGTAGGCTGCAACGGTGCCGCCGCCGCCCTGGTCGACCTTGCCCAGAGTTGCAATCTGCCAGGTGACATTTGCGTTGTCCAGAGTGGTGCGGACATGGCCCATAGCCTCTGCAGAAGCATCGGAAGCGCCGCCCTTGCCGCGGGAACCGGTGTACTTGCAGATTGCAACACCGTAGTTCAGCTGGCTGTTGTTGCGCTTGTCGCAGGTGTCTGCGAAGTTGGGGTCAAAGGCGTTGGAAACATCGGCGGACAGGCAGAAGCTGCTCTCGAAGCAACGGTTCAGGTTAGCACCGGTTGCATCGCACAGATCCTGCATGAAGGTCTCGAAGAAGTGGCTCTGCATACCGGAGATGCCCACGGAGCCGATCTCTTCCTTGTCAGCCAGGATGCACACAGCGGTGTGCTTGGGAGTGCCCATGGTCAGCAGGGGCAGGATCTCAGCGTAGGCGCACACACGGTCGTCATGGCCGTAGCAGCCCAGCAGGCTGCGGTCCAGACCGACCTCACGGCACTTGCCGGCGGGAACCATGGTCAGCTCAGCGGACAGGAAGTCGGACTCGATGATGCCGTACTTCTCGTTCAGCAGCTTCATGATGTGCAGCTTGACCAGGTCGCTGCCTTCGCCTTCCAGAGGCTCGGTGCCGACGATGACATTCAGCTGCTCACCGGCGATGACCTGAGCGGCAGTCTTCTGCATCTGGTCGCCGGACAGGTGAACCAGCAGGTCAGAAACGACCAGGATGGGATCGGACTCGTCCTCACCGATGTTGACAGGAACGACAGTGCCGTCCTTGCGGTAGACAACGCCGTGCAGTGCCAGAGGAATGGTTGCCCACTGGTACTTCTTGATGCCGCCGTAGTAGTGAGTCTTCAGGTATGCAATCTCAGAATCCTCGTACAGGGGGTTGGGCTTGATGTCCATTCTGGGGGAGTCCACATGAGCGGCGCAGATGTTGGCACCGTTGTTCAGGCTCTCGGAGCCCATGACAGCCAGAATGATGCTCTTGTTGCGGTTGTTGTGGTAAACCTTGTCGCCGGGGTTCAGCTTCATGCCGGGGACCATAGCCTTGAAGCCGTGAGCTTCAGCGGCAGCCACCGTCCATGCAGTAGCCTCGCGCTCGGTCTTGCAGGCATCCATGAATGCAGCGTAGCCCTTGCAGTATTCTTCCATTTTTTCACGCTCTTCGCTGGAGAGCTTGGTGTATCCGTTTTTAGGAGAAGCCAGCAGGCTTTCCTTCAGTTCGTCGTTGGTCATAGTCGAATTGCTCCTTTTCTATAAACTCTGTATCTATTATACTTGCAACGGGTAAAATTGCAAGTAATTTCAATTTACAGGGAAACACTTTACAAGATGGCAACTTCTGTGTTAGAATGGGTCAGAAAGAGGTTGATATACCATGGAATTTATCACAAATTCCCCCACAGAAACCGAAGCGGTGGGCGCAGCGCTGGCTCAGCGGCTGACACCGGGAACGGTCATTGCCTATCGGGGAGATTTGGGTGCGGGAAAGACGGCGTTTACCCGGGGCCTTGCAAAGGGTCTGGGCATCGACGATATCGTCACCAGCCCCACATATACCATTGTTAATGAGTACACCTCTGGCAGATTGCCGCTGTTCCATTTCGATATGTATCGGCTGGGCAGTGAAGAGGAGTTGTTTGATATCGGCTGGGAAGATTACCTGGAGCGCGGCGGTGTCTGCGCAGTGGAATGGAGCGAAAATGTCTGGGGCGCCCTGGAACAGCCCATCATTGTGACCATTTCCCGCCTGAGTGAGAATTCCCGCAAAATCGAGATCGAAGGAGGAGACAAGATTGCTGATTTTAGCATTTGAAACATCGGCAAAAGCTTGTTCCGCTGCACTGCATGACGGCCAGAGCCTTCTGGCGGAGAGCTACCAGAATACCGGACTGACCCACAGCCAGACGCTGATGAGCATGGCAGAAGATCTGCTGAAAAACTGCCGGAAATCTGTAAAAGATGTGACTGCTGTGGCAGTGGCGGCCGGCCCCGGCAGCTTTACCGGCGTTCGGATCGGTGTGGCTGCAGCCAAGGGCTTCGGCTGGGGCGCACAGCTTCCGGTATACGGCGTATCGACGCTTGAATCCATGGCAAGAAGCCTGGGCGTGCGCAATGGCTATGTCTGTGCCTGCATGGATGCCCGGCGCAGTCAGGTGTATAACGCACTGTTCCTTGCAAAAGACGGTCAGCTGGAGCGCATCTGCGAAGATCGCGCCATTGCGCTGGAAGACCTGAAGCCGGAGCTTCAGGCGCTGAGCGGAGAAATTTTTCTGGTTGGCGACGGCGCAAACCTGTGCTATCATACATTGTCAGAGCAGGTACCCGATCTGATCCTGCCTGTGGAACACCGCACCCACCAGAGAGCATCCGGTGTGGCACTGGCGGCAGTGGAGGCCATTGCCCGGGGCGAATCCGGAGACGGTGCTGCGCTGCAGCCCAATTATTTGAGATTATCTCAGGCGGAGCGTGAGCGCCTTGCCCGGGAAACTAAGAACTAAGACAGAACAAAGGAGTACGAAAAAACATGAGCAATGTTGTCGTTTTTGACCATCCCCTGATCCAGCACAAGCTGGCAATCCTGCGTAACAAGGAGACCAGCGTTAAGGAGTTCCGTGAACTCATTGGCGAAATCTCTGCCCTGATGTGCTATGAGGCTACCCGCAATCTGCCCACCGTTGAGGTTGATGTGCAGACTCCCATCGCTACCGCAAAGTGCCGTATGCTGGCTGGCAAGAAGCTGGCAATCGTTCCCATCCTGCGTGCAGGTCTGGGCATGGTCGACAGCATGGTTGACCTGATCCCCTCTGCAAAGATCGGTCACATTGGTCTGTATCGTGACCCCGAGACCCATATGCCCGTAGAATACTACTGCAAGCTGCCCGAGGATGTGGCAAACCGTCAGGTTTATGTGGTTGACCCCATGCTGGCTACCGGCGGCAGCGCAATCGCAGCTATCGACTTCCTGAAGAAGCACGGCTGCAAGAACATCATCATGATGAATATCATCGGCTGCCCCGAGGGCGTTAAGGCTGTTCAGGCCGCACATCCCGATGTGGACATCTACCTGGCTGCCTGCGACGAAAAGCTGAACGATCATGCCTACATCATCCCCGGTCTGGGCGATGCAGGCGACCGTATTTTCGGCACCAAGTAATTCAAAAGCCCACCCCGCTGGGGTGGGCTTTGTTATTGCCAAAGCCCCCGTATGCTGTACGCATACGGGGTGTTCTGCGTATGGGTTCCGTTTTGCTGCAGCTTTCCGGATGCGGTGGGATATTCCGGGAAGAGTGGTGCGAAACGGAATTTTAACAATTCCTAAGGCGCTGGGCGGTTGCCAATGTCAGTCCAATATGTTATGATAGCGGGGCAATAAAACTCAAAGGTGGAAAGAATGCTTAAAAAATATCTGACTGTATTTTTCATATCAATGATACCTCTGCTGGAGCTGCGCGGCGGCGTGCCTATGGCTATTACCATGGGAATCCCCTCCATTCCGGCAATTATCATCTGTGCATTGGGTAATATGATTCCCGTGCCGATCATTTATCTGTTTGCAAGAAAAGTCCTGGTCTGGGGCTCTAACAGACCCTATATCGGAAAGCTGTTTACCAAATTCCTGGAAAAGGGCGAGCGCGGCGGTCAGAAGCTGATTGCCAAGGCTGGTCGCGGCGGCCTGTTTGTGGCACTGATGCTGTTTGTTGGCATTCCGCTTCCCGGCACCGGCGCATGGACGGGAACTCTGGCTGCAAGCTTCCTGGACATGGGACTGAAGACCACTTCCATTGCGGTTTCTCTGGGCGTTGCTCTGGCTGGCTGCATTATGGCGATTGCAAGCACCGGTGTCCTTGCGATACTGGGCTTTTAATGAAAAGGAGAATGTGTTATGTCTGATTGTCTGTTCTGTAAAATCGTAGCAGGGGAGATCCCTTCTACCAAGGTATACGAGGATGAGACGGTTTATGCCTTCCGGGATATTGCACCCCAGGCTCCGACCCATGTACTGGTGATTCCCAAGGAACACATCAAGGATGCCAGCGAGATCACTGCTGAAAATTCCGCACTGGTCGCCCACTGCCTGGAAGTGGCAGCCATGATTGCCAAGCAGGAGAACCTGACCGGCGGCTTCCGGATCGTTTCCAACTGCGGAGCTGATGCAGGCCAGACCGTGAATCACCTGCATTTCCATGTGCTGGGCGGCAAGACCCTGTCCACGGATATGGCTTGACATTGCCTGATACGGGTGTATAATAGTTAAAGATTGCAGAGCAAATCTCTTCTTCGGGGAGTCGGATGCATCCGACTGAGAGGGCGTTTGGTAACGCTGACCCGCGGACCTGATACGGATTATGCCGTCGTAGGGAAAGATGCGGATTGGTTGAATGTACAGTATCGCATTGTCTTCGTTATGACGAGGTTGCAATGCGATACTTTTTTGTTTCGGAGGAAAGAGAATTATGTCAACCAATACAAACAAACAGCATCTTCGCGTCCGCGCACTGTGCGAAGGCGCCATGATGGTGGCACTGGCTCAGGTACTGAGCTATGTGAAACTGATGGAGCTGCCTAACGGCGGCAGCCTGACTCCCGCTATGTTCCCCATTCTGTTCTTTGCAGTTCGCTGGGGTCTGGGCAAGGGCCTGCTGGCAGGCTTCACTTTTGGCCTGCTGCAGCTGATTTTTGACGGCGCCTATGCCTGGGGCTGGCAGAGTATGCTGCTGGACTACCTGGTAGCATTTACCCCCCTCGGCCTTGCCGGCCTGTTTAAGGGTAAGTCCTGGGGCATCTTCCCGGGTACCGTTATCGGCTGTGCTGCCCGTTTCGTTGTCCATTTCATCAGCGGTGTGACCATTTACCGCATCTATGAGCCTACTGCGGTTCCGGGAATTGGCGTGTTCGACAATGCAACGCTGTACTCTCTTGTGTACAACGGTGTGTATATGCTGCCCAATATGCTGCTGGCTATGGCTATCGCAGGTGTGCTGTATGTGCCCCTGAAGAAATACTTCGCAGGTCAGGATATCCTGTAACTGAGACGAAAAGAACCGCTCCCAATGCGGGTGCCAGATAAGGAAGTTTTGGGAGAGATACGGTATAGTTCCGTTTTGAAACTGTACCGTATCTTCTTTTTATGCAATGAAACAGCAGGTGCCGGAAAATCCCGACACCTGCTGATTTTTTCTTATATGCCTTACTGCGAAGGTTTTAGGAGCCTGCTCCTAACGATTGCACCGTTTGACGACTCATGGGAGTATAAACGGTATGCTCGCTAAGATGATACAGACACTTTTCCCTGAAAACCTATCTCTACTTTCTATATTCGCTACCCTTATGAATGTGCATTTGAATTCCCTAAGTGTTAAGAAAATCCGAATAGGTCAAACATATCTACACTTCTATATTTCCTTTTATCTTTAAATCTGTGTTTGTGGATCAGAAGGACGATTGGCACAAGTTGCAAAGCCTCGATTGATATATCTCAAATATACCAACGCTCCAATTAAAATCACAGTACGGACACATGAGAGCATGATCGACGGTACCCGATTGTGCAACACAAGATCGGCCACTGCATTATTTGTAATATGAACTAAAATAGGCGCAATTAAGGTACCGGTGGTACAATAAAGCCAAACCTGTTCCATACCAAACAGGAATGACAATAAAAAGTGTACGAAGGAACTGCGGTGACCGAATGCAAATAGTAATGCAGAAATAATTGCACTGGAAACTATCTTCATTCTCGTATTTAGCTGATTAAAGATAATACCTCGATAAACAATTTCTTCCAAAATCGGGCCAATAATAATCGAGGAGGCAATCGTAACCACAGTATAGTCAGCAGTGTAGCAGAATGATGGTGCGAGGTCATATAGAAAACCGAGGAAAAATATAAGTACATGACTCCATACCAGCCCAACCACAAAGGCGGCAGTCAAGTTCTTTCCATTTGTTTTTCTTATTCTAAGATCTGCAAAGATGTTTCTTTTTTTCAGTCGGAATGCAAGAACAATGACCAGTAATACCACCGTATTAGCAAGTAATAGCGCAGCTTCGGTATGATGCGTTATATTTTGAGATAACTGCTCAAGCGCATTATAAACCACCTGATCAATTGGTAAATCCGAAGCACTGGATGTATTTATAACGAAATATGCAAAAATGTAGATGAACATACCTATAACTTGCAGGATCGAATATGCGATGTAATAAAAAATCGCTTTACCGAATGAATAAATACGTTTCCCCATATTGATTACACACCGTATCCAATTTTTGTCATTCAACTGTTAGGTTTATTATGAGATATCTAACACTTTGCTTTCTCAATATTATACCATACCCTGTTGAATTTGCTAACAATTTTTTAGGAGCCGTGTGCTTTCCTGTCTTGAAAAGGGTTAGGGGTTCTCCCCCCAAAAGCCCTGTGACGGCAAAGGGCGGGCTTTTATTCTTTTCCCACTGTTGGATAAAAAACAGGGGCAATCCCGAAGGATCACCCCTGATAGATGATTATATGTAAATCAGCTCGGCATCACCAGATGAATGAGTATTTCGTGTTTTTTGAATTACTTCCTTATCTGGCGCATCCGAACGGAGCGGTTCTTTTTATTTATGGAAGATGGGCTGGCGGTTTTCAAAGGTGCAGACATAACCGAAGATTTCCTTCAGTTCTTTCACCATTTCGTATGTATACTGACCGGCCCGGTCTGCGGTGTGGGCATCAGAGCCAACTGTGACGATTTTTCCGCCCAATTCCTTGAATCTGTGGAAAAAGTCCAGCGTAGGCAGCGGGCCGCCGCAGCGGTCGATTCCGCTGGTGTTCAGCTCCAGTCCCTTGTCGTGGCGAACCAACTCTTTGAGGATCTCATCAAAAAGCTCCCGGTAGTCATCGTATCGGATCAGCTTGTTGGTGGGATTTCCTCTTGCCTTGGAAATAAAGGTCAGGTGGGCCAGAACATCGTAATCGGTGTGCCTCTGGACGCATTTGAGGGTCTGCTCCAGCTGGATTCTGGTGGCTTCTTCCTGGGTCTTGCCATGCCAGTAGGGTTCCCAATATACATCCACTCCGTCCACAAGATGGACACTGCCCAGAATAAAGTCATAGTTGCGGCGCTGCAGATCCTTTTTGAACTGCTGCTGATTGTTCAGAGCCAGTCCGTATTCCATGCCCTTGCGAATCAGAAGTCCCGGGACTTCCAGATGATCATATTCTGCGCTGTATTTCTCAGGGTCAAAGACCATATCCATCTCCGGAGTATAGTCCATATGATCGGTGAAGCAGATCTCTTTCATACCGGCATCTCTGGCGGCAAGCGCCATTTCGAGGCCGGTATTGTGTCCATCAAAAGAAATGATGGAGTGCATATGGTAGTCAAACATTTTCTATCTCCTCCCGGAACTGGCGGAATGCCGTGGGCAGAGCTGCCTGTTCGTCAATTTCTGATAGGGTCAGCCATGTGTAGTGACTGCTCTTTTCCCGTACCTGAATATAAAAGCATCGCATATCCCACCGGATATGGGTAAAAATGTGGTGGCGCTGAATCTGCATCTGCACATCGGCAGGATGCACCCCGGCGTTTTCCGCCCAGGAAATCGCTTCTTCCGGGGATAAGAATCCGGAAATGTTGGGGAACTGCCACAGCCCTGCCAGCAGTCCTTTGTTCGGGCGCTTTTCGATGGCGTAGCAGCCGTCGCAGTTCAGCACAAATACCGTGCGGTCTTCCTGCTTCCGCTCTTTTTTGGGGAGCTTGACCGGCAGCTTCTGCCAGTCGGCCTGTCCGAGGCAAAAGCTCCGGCAGGGGCAGATCTGACATTTGGGCTCGCCGTTTGGCACACAGACGGTGGCACCCAGCTCCATGAGGGCCTGGGTAAATTCGCCCGGTGTGTCTTTGGGGTAGATTTCCTCCAGCTGCTGCTGGACACGCACCTTCACTGCGGGTAGATCGATGGGTTCGTCATCCCGGCAGATTCTGGAGCAGACCCGCAGCACATTTCCGTCAACGGCGGCTTTGGGCTGAGAGAAGGCGATGGAGCAGATGGCTCCGGCAGTATAGGCGCCGATTCCCGGCAGAGACAGAACCTGCTTGTGTTCGGTGGGGAACTGCCCGCCGTACTCCTGCATGATGACCTGAGCGGCTTTTTTGAGATTGCGCACCCGGCTGTAGTATCCCAGACCTTCCCACAGCTTGTGAAGTCGGTCGTCGTCGCAATTTGCAAGAGATTCGATGTCCGGCAGCTCAGTCAGAAACCGCTGATAGTAGCCCTTCACGGCTTCGACACGGGTTTGCTGGAGCATAATTTCCGACAGCCAGATGTGATAAGGCTCCCGGTCTTTGCGCCAGGGGAGATCCCTTTTATTTTCTTCATACCATCCGAGCAGTGCGCCCGGCAGCTTTTTCAGGATATTTTCCAAAAAATCAGGGCCTCCTTTGCGGTATTTTCCTAATTAGGGTATCATTTTCTAAAAGAAGTGTCAAGAAACGAAAAAATAAAAAAATTTTTGAAAAAGGGGTTGCATTTTAGAAAATTATATGTTATTATATCTAGGCACTTGAGGTGTATGCGCCGGTAGCTCAGTTGGATAGAGTGACTGACTACGAATCAGTAGGTCGGGGGTTCGAGTCCCTTCCGGCGTACCAAAAGCTCAGAATCTTATGATTCTGAGCTTTTTGTTTTTTATAATCGTTTTTTCAGGGCTGCTGTTTTCATTTAGTCTGTCTGATCTGAGTCAGAATATGCAGCGGCCTATTTTTAACTGCATATCAAAAATCCCCGGTTCACGAAAGTGAACCGGGGATTTTGCGTTGTTGGGTTTTTCGATGCCGTATGTCAGTTGGCTTTCCACTGGGCATACAGTGTCATGGAGGTTTCTACCTTTTCGGTGTCAAACTCCCATTCATCGCTGCAGCCGGGGTCCTGATACCAGCCAACGAAGGTGTAACCTTCTCTGGTGGGAGGCTCCGGAGCTTCCATCAGATCACCGTACTGATATTTTACGGTCTGCACATCGGTGCCGCCCCGGGAATCAAAGGAAACATTGAATCCGGGATCCCGCATGGATGTGAATGTGACGATCAGAATAACGGCGATGCAGATAATAATGATCGTGTCCAGGGCCTTTACAGAAATATGTACATGGCGATACAGGCCGCGGAACTTGGGAATGTCGTCTTTCTTTTCTTCTTCCATTACTTCTTCACCAGATACTTACGCATATCCAGAGCGCAAGCACACAGGATGATAGCGCCCTTGATGATATACAGGGAGGAGGAGTCGACGCCCAGCATGGTCAGAGCGACGAAGATGATACGCAGCACGAACACGCCCATGATGATGCCGCTGATCTTACCAGTACCACCGACGAAGGAAACACCGCCGATAACACAGGCTGCGATGGCGTCACACTCGGCGTTCAGGCCGGTGCTAGCTGCGACGGAGCCGCTGCGCACGCCCTCAATGAAGCCGGAGTAGCCGTACATAGCACCTGCCAGAGTGTGTACCAGCATGGTGGTCATGAAGACATTAACACCGGAAACTTTTGCTGCTTCGGCGTTGGAGCCGACAGCGAACATATTCTTACCAAAGGTGGTCTTGTTCCAGATGAACCACATCAGAACAGTCAGCAGCAGAGCATAGGCAACATAGTTGGGGATGGGAACATTCTGCATACGGAACATTGCGCCGCCGATGGCGTTCTTGTACTCCTGGCTCAGACCGGAGATAGGCTGACCGTTGTTGCCGTTCAGACCGAAGAACCACAGGATGATACCGTAGGTGATCAGCTGAGTGGACAGGGTAACGATGAAGGGGTGCAGGCTGAACTTAGCCACGAAGAAGCCGTTGACCAGACCGATCAGAGCGCCGATGGCGACGACGATCAGCATGGCAACCAGAATCCAGCCCGGAGTGATTGCGGGCAGGTTGTTGAACATTTTGTTAGCGAAGTCTGTTTTCTGCAGCAACACGGCAGAAACAGCTGCGGTCAGACCGGCGACACGACCGGCAGACAGGTCAGTACCGGTCAGAACGATACAGCCTGCGATACCCAGAGCCAGAGGCAGGTAAGCGGCAACCTGAGTGATCAGGTTTGCGAAGGAGCCCCAGGTCAGGAAGTTGGGCTGTTTGTTTGCAGTGTAGATGATGAAAATCAGCATCAGGATGTACAGAGCGTTGTTCAGAATGGTGTCTACGATATAACGCTTCTTATCCTTGCTGTCTTTGTGTTTGAATTCTTCAGCAGTGGCCTGAAGGCGTTTTACAGGATTTGTCATGGTTTTGTTTCCCCCTTATACATACTTAGCAGCCAAGGTCATAATTTCTTCCTGTGAGGTATGAGCTGCGTCTACTTCACCGGCAACACGGCCGCCGGACATGACCAGAATGCGGTCGCAAACGCCCAGCAGCTCCGGCATCTCGGAAGAAACCATCAGAACCGTCTTGCCATTGTTTGCCAGGTCCAGAATCAGCTGATAGATTTCGTATTTTGCGCCAACGTCGATACCACGGGTGGGCTCGTCCAGCAGCAGAACATCGGGATTGGTCAGCAGCCAGCGGCCGATGATGACCTTCTGCTGGTTACCGCCGGACAGGGTGCGGATCTTGGTCTCCTGAGAGGGAGTCTTGGTGTGCATTGCCTCGATGTATTGCTGGGTATCTTCACGCTGGGATTTTTCGCTCAGGTAGATACCGAAACGCTTATGCTTTTTCAGACTGGAGATGACCGTGTTCTCACGGATGTTCAGAACACCGAAAATACCGGTGGCTCTGCGCTCTTCAGTCAGCAGGGCGAAACCGTTTTTGATGGCTTCGCCGGCGCTGCGGTTTTTGCATACCTTGCCGTCCAGGGTGATGGTTCCGGCCTTGCGGCTGCGGATACCGAAGATACTTTCCAGTGTTTCGGTACGACCGGAGCTGTCCAGACCGGCAATACCCAGGATCTCGCCGCGGCGGGCTTCAAAGGAAACATCCTGCAGGTGATTATAAAGGCCGGTCAGGCCTTCGACCTTCAGATAGACATCGCCGGGCTTGTTGGTCTTGGGAGGGAACTGATTGGTCAGCTCACGACCAACCATCAGGCGGATGATGTCGTTCATCTCCAGTTCGGCGGCAGGTCTGGTGGCAATCCACTGACCGTCACGCATGACGGTGATCTCGTCGGAAATGCGCTTGATTTCTGCCATCTTATGGGAAATATAGATGATTGCAACACCCTTTGCACGGAGCATATTGATGATCCGGAACAGGTGTTCGACTTCTTCTTCAGTCAGGGAAGAAGTAGGCTCATCGAATACGATGACCTTGGAATGGAAAGAGACAGCCTTTGCAATCTCAACCATCTGACGCTGGGAAACAGGCATGGTGCTCATGATCCGGCGGGGGTCAACATCGATGCCAAGTTCATTGAATACTTCCAGAGTATCCTTGTACATCTTTCTTTCGTTGACGGCGATGCCGGCAATCTTGGGGTAGCGGCCCAGCCAGATATTATCCATGACCGAGCGCTTCAGTGCCTGGTTCAGCTCCTGGTGCACCATTGCGACGCCGTTTTCCAGAGCCTCTTTACTGTTTTTGAAGTTGACTTCCTTGCCTTCCAGGAAAATCTGTCCACTGTCTTTGTTGTAAATACCAAACAGGCATTTCATCAGAGTGGATTTACCGGCACCGTTTTCGCCCATAAGTGCGTGGACGGTACCTCTTTTGATTTCCAGAGAAACATGGTCCAGTGCTTTGACACCGGGGAAAGTCTTTGTAATGTCTACCATTTTCAGTAGGACATCATGTTCCATTGTGTGTTCCTCCCCTTGCAGAGTTTCGTTTCATATCTGAGCTCTATGCCGACAGGAAACGGCGAAAAACTTCCCAAGACCGGTCGTGGATGATGGAAGGTCTTTCGCCGTCTTCCGGCAACATGAATGTAAGAATTAAGAAAGGCAGCTGCCGCCGAAACGACAGCTGCCAAAATCTCATTTTTCTAATCTAGCAGTGCTTATTATTCACCAGTGTAGGGAGCGTAAGCAACATACAGCTTAGCAGCGCAGTCCTCAGCGATGCTGAAACGCTCGTCAGTCAGAGCATTTTTCAGAGCCTCAGGAGCTGCCTTGCCCTCGGAGATGCCGGATACGGCCTGAGCGATTGCATATGCCATGCCCTCTGCGTCCTGCTTAACGGTACCGGTCATAGCGCCGTCAGCGATCAGAGCCTTAGCATTGTCGGTAGCGTCAACGCCGAAGACAGGGACAACGTGTGCGCCTTCCTTGTTGTAACCCTTCTCCTGCAGAGAAGCGATAACGCCTTCAGCCATGCCGTCGTTGTTGCAGATGACCAGCTCGATCATGTTGCCAGCAGCCTCGTTGTAGGTAACGAAGTTGGTGTCCATGTATTCCTTAGCAGCGGTAGCGGACCATGCGCCACCCTGGTCAACCTGGTACTTGTCGGTGTTCTTAGCGTCGAAGTACTCCAGAGCGGGCTTGCCAGCCTCGGTCAGGACCTTGTCAGCGTCTTCCACACTGTACTGGGTACGGAAGATAGCTTCGATGTTAGCCTCTTCGCCCTTCATCATAGCGTAGGAGATCTTGCCGTCCTTGTTCAGGTCAACTTCGTCGAAGTGCTCGACCAGGTACTGGCCGATCATCTTGCCCTGAATGTGACCGGCTTCGGGAGCGTCGGTGCCGATGAAAGCAGCGTTCTTAGCTTCAGTCAGAACGGGAACGTCAGCGCCTTCGGTGCCGATTGCACGGTTGAAGAAGATAACGGGGATGTCGCCTGCTGCATCCAGGATGTCCTTTGCAGTGTCGGGAGCACCGGAAGTAACAACATTCACAACCAGCAGGTTGGAACCACCAGCGATAGCGGTCTTGATCTGATCCAGCTGCTTAGCCTGATCGTTAGCAGCAAACTGATCGTCGTGGGTAACACCCAGAGCGTCCAGCTCCTTGTTCAGAGCGTTACGGACAGAGCTCAGATAAACGTCGCTTTCCTCGTACCAGAAGGCGGTGACCTTCAGGTCGCTTGCGGGCTTGTTGCCCTCAGCCTGAGTACCGGTAGCACCGGCAGGAGCGGTGGTCTCGGTGGTGTTGCCGCCGCAGGCAACCAGACCCAGAACCATAACCAGAGCCAAAGCGATTGCAATCAACTTTTTCATGATTTGTTTTCCTCCTTGTAATGTGAGGCGTAAGCCTCAATGTGGAAGTATATTATCATTTTGACTGAATGATGTAAAGTATTTTCAACGAACTTTGTAAATACTGCCAATTTGGTACAGTGGGATTTGTATAATTTAACTTTACATTTGAGCTTCAATTCGCGGATATCCCTTTAAGATGATTTATTGGCATGGCATCTCAAAAAATCGAGTGCGACAGCTTTCAATTGGAGTTATGGGGACATTTTCCCACTGTTTTTTGGGATTTGTCATGTCCGAATTATGGGTATACTTTTGTGAACAGCTTTGTACAGCGACCTGTGGAAAGAATTTGACTTTCATAGTTGTGAAGTACCTTGACAGGCGAGGTATCTTGTGTTACTATGCAGCCAGTAAGGAGGGATAGCGGATATGTCAATTGCAGGTGATCTGATCCGAGGGCATACCGATGCGATCATACTTGCCCGATTGCTGCGCTCAGACAGCTATGGCTATGAAATCAACAAAACCATATCCACGCTGTCCTGCGGACGCTTTGAACTGAAGGAGGCTACTCTTTACACAGCCTTCAAGCGACTGGAGGAAGCCGGATACATCACATCCTACTGGGGCTCCAGCGGAGCCGGTGCCAGAAGACGATACTATACCATTACTCCCGCCGGACGGGAAGCTTCCGGCAGGCTTTTGCAGGAATGGGAAGAAACCAAGGACATTATGGATAAATTACTGGAAACGAGGGAATGACATGAGAAACAAACTGATTTCATATGTTGATCTGCTGTTTGCGGGCAATCCCAATACAGAGGACATCAAACAGGAAATTCTGCAAAATACCCTGGATCGCTATGATGATCTGATTGCACAGGGCAAATCTCCCGAGGCGGCATACAGTCTGGCTATTTCCGGCATTGGCGATATCAGCGAAATCATCGGTAGTGCAGCATCTCAGGGAGCTTCTGACAATCAGTCTGGTGCAAAGGCAAAGAAGAACGAAGGCGACAGCAAGCTGCTTCGTGCCGTTGCGGTGGCGCTGTATATTCTCTGCCCGGTGCCGCTGTTTATTATCCAGAATGAAATCGGCCTGTGCCTGCTGCTGGTGATGGTGGCAGTTGCTACTGCGCTGATGGTGATTAGCAATTCACAGAAGCGTAAAGAGCAGAATGTTTATGTGATTCATTTGACACCTCAGCAGAAACTTCGCAAAGGCATCCGTTCAGCCATCAATACTGCGGGCTTGGTCATTTATTTCGTCATCAGCTTCGCAACAGGTGCATGGTTTATCACCTGGCTGGTTTTCCCCATCGCTGCTACAATCAGTGAACTGGTCGGTGCCTGCATGGATCTAAAGGAGGAAAAAAATGAAAAATAGTGCAGTTATTCGGATTGTTCTATTCAGCGTGCTCGCTGTTTTCCTGATTGGATTGCTGATTGCCGGCATCCTGCTCAGCTGGGCCCCATTTTACGCTTATGAACACAATACAGGCAGCTTTGTCCAGAACATGGATGAGGATGACTGGGACGATCAGATGGTCGGCGGCAATGTTTCCGGCAGCGGTGCAGTGGTCGCAGATCAGGTGTCGGAGCTGGAAATCCAGTGGGTGGCAGGTTCCATTACCATTGTGCCCGGAGATACCGAGCAGATCGAGTTTTCCGAAACCGGCAATGACAAAAAGCCTATGGTCTGGAAGCAGGTTGGCAATAAACTGCTGATTCAGTTCAGTGAAGACCGGCACCGGGTGCATTTTGGCTTCGGTTTCCGGGATTACAGCAAGGATCTGACGGTAACGGTGCCCAAAAACTGGACTGCCCATGAGGTGGAAATCAATGCGGTTTCCGCCAATGTGGATATTTCCGATCTGACCATTGGGGAAGTGAATCTGAACAGTGTTTCCGGCGTGGTTGCTTTGAGCAACTGCGTGGTAGAAAGCTGCTCTGCGGAAACCGTATCCGGTGATGTGAAATTCTCCGGCAGCCTCGGCAAGCTGGAGTGCGATGCAGTGTCTGCTGACTGCACCATCGTGACCGATCGGGTGCCCAGAGAGATTTCTCTGGAAAGCGTGTCCGGTGATATTGACCTGACCCTGCCGGAAAACGCCGGCTTCACCGTGGATATGGACAGCATCAGCGGAGATTTTGATTCCGACTTTGCGGTGACGAAGCAGGGCCGCACCTACAGCTACGGTGACGGCAGCTGCAAAATTGACCTGAGCGGTATGTCCGGGGATATTACCCTGCGGAAACTGGCACCGTAAGCGCCGGGTTTTCCGCTCTATGAAGTATAGAAAGCCACCGATTCCGTGTACAATGGAATCGGTGGCTTTTCTGCTTCGACAGAAAATTTTATTTTCTCGAAATAGCCTATTGACACGGTAGGTTATTCATGGTATCCTCTTGAAAGAAATTAACCTACTAACCAAGGGGGTAAATACAATATGAAAGTTTACGCTGATAACGCCGCGACTACCAGAACCAGTGATGCGGCGGTTCAGGCGATGATGCCTTATTTTTCAACCATCTACGCAAATCCCTCCAGCCTGCACTCTGACGGTCAGAGAGCTAAGGAAGCACTGGAAGAAGCAAGAGCTTCCATAGCAAAGCACCTGGGATGCACGCCCAGAGAAATCTACTTCACCTCCGGCGGCACCGAGGCAGATAACATGGCCATCCGCAGCGCAGCATTTTTGGGCGCAAGAAAGAACAAGCGCCACATTGTTTCCACTGCCTTTGAGCACCATGCCGTGCTGCACACCCTGGCAAAGCTGGAAAAAGAGGGCTTTGAAGTGACACTGCTGGATGTTGGCCCCACCGGCACAGTGACCGCCCAGCAGGTCAAGGATGCCATCCGCCCGGATACGGCCCTTGTGACCATCATGTTTGCCAACAACGAGATCGGCTCCGTGCTTCCCATCCGGAAAATCGGCAAGGTATGTAAAGAGGCCGGAGTGGTATTCCACACCGATGCAGTTCAGGTTGCAGGTCACCTGCCCATCAATGTGGTGGATGACAACATTGATATGCTGAGCCTTTCCGGCCACAAGTTCCATGGCCCCAGAGGCGTGGGCGCCATGTATATCCGCAAGGGTATTCCTCCCATGAATCTGATGGAAGGCGGCGCTCAGGAGCGTGGCAAGCGTCCCGGCACGGAGAACCTGCCCGGCATTATGGGCATGGCAAAGGCTCTGGACGAAGCCTGCGACCACATGGATGAGAACATCCGCAAGGTCACTGCTCTGCGGGACAAGCTGATTGCCGGCCTTTCTGAAATTCCTCACTGCATACTCAACGGCGACCCTGTAAATCGGCTCCCCGGCAATGTCAGCTTCTGCTTTGAGGGCATCGAGGGCGAAAGCCTGCTGCTGCTTCTGGACAGCAAGGGCGTCAGCGCCAGCTCCGGCTCTGCCTGCACTTCCGGCAGCCTGGACCCCAGCCATGTGCTGCTGGCCATCGGCAGACCTCATGAAATCGCTCACGGCTCATTGCGTCTGAGCCTGTGCGAGGAGAACACCGAAGAAGAAATCGATCACATCATTGTATCGGTGAAAGAAGTTGTACAGTATTTGAGAAATATGAGCCCTGTCTGGCGGGATCTGATGACCGGCAAGCGGGAATTTATCACAGAAGAGTGAGAGGAGTATTATCATGGCACTTTATAGCGAAAAAGTAATGGATCACTTCATGCATCCCCGGAATCTGGGCGTTCTGGAAGATCCCAGCGGTGTCGGCGAGGTCGGCAACGCAAAATGCGGCGATATCATGAAGATTTATCTGCAGATTGAAGACGAGATCATCAAGGATGTAAAGTTTGAGACCTTTGGCTGCGGCAGCGCAATTGCATCTTCCTCCATGGCTACCGAGATGATCAAGGGAAAGTCCATCCACGAGGCAATGAAGCTCACCAACGCAGCCGTTGCAGAGGCACTGGACGGCCTGCCCGCAGTGAAGATGCACTGCTCTGTTCTGGCAGAGGAAGCCATTAAGAGCGCACTGCAGGACTATTTTGACAAGAACAACATCCCCTATAACAGCGAAGATTTCCCCGAGTTTGACCACGATCACGACCACGAAGTTCCTGCTGAGGACTGAGGTATGATTGTATCGTCAAAGGGCCGCTATGCACTGCGGATCATGCTTGCTCTGGGAAAGCGGGCAGAGGATGGCTACATCCCTCTGAAAGAACTGGCCAGTCAGGAACAGATCTCTCAGAAATATCTGGAATCCATCATGACACTGCTGAGCAAGGCAAATCTTGTGGATGCATCCCACGGAAAAAACGGCGGTTATCGGCTGAACAAGCCCGTGAAAGAGTATACTGTTGCGTCGATCCTGAATCTGACCGAGGGCGGCCTCACCACGGTGGGCTGTGACCGGGAATGTGACAGATCCAGCTATTGCGCTACCAGACCCATGTGGGAAGGTCTGGACAAGCTGGTGCAGAATTATTTCCAGAACATCACACTGGAAGATCTGCTGAAGAACAAGTCATAAACACAAAATCCCCGATTGCATCATACAATCGGGGATTTAGCATTCAATACTGAGCCACGCTGGCATTCTTCAGCTGCAGCTGCAGTCGGTCTGCAATCAGAGCGATGAACTCGGAATTGGTGGGCTTGCCTTTGGTGTTGGATACGGTGTAGCCAAAGAAACGCTGAAGGGTGTCCAGATCGCCCCGGTCCCATGCCACTTCGATGGCGTGGCGGATGGCACGCTCCACCCGGGAAGGTGTTGTCGAGAAGGTCTTTGCGACCTGAGGATACAGCACCTTGGTGATGGCGTTGATGACATCCATGTCTTCTACCGCAAGGATGATGGCCTCACGCAGATACTGGTAGCCCTTGATGTGGGCAGGGACACCGATTTCGTGGATGATATTGGTGACCATGGATTCGATATTTGTCTGGGCAGGCTGGCGAAGCTGCAGGGTTTTCTGGCTCTCGCCGCCCTGGATCTCCTCCAGTCGGTCTACCAGAGCGTCCATGTCGCAGGGCTTCAGCATTAAATACATGACACCAAGACTTGCTGCGGCGGAGGCAACATAGTCGGTGACAAATCCGGATGTAGCTAAAATGGCGGGCTGATGATCGCTGGATGCAATGGTTTTTAGGACACTCAGGCCATCCCGTTTGGCGAGCATCAAATCCAGTACCAGAATATCCGGCTTTCTTTCCTCCAACATACGGATCGCCTGCTCCCCATCCGTGGCGATTCCGGACAGCTGAAAACGCTCTGAGCGCTGCAGTACACTGCACAGAGCGTTGCAGAACTCTTCAGAACCGTCAGCGATGAGTACGCTTGTTCTTTTGTCCATGAAATTCCTCTCCTTCAAATAGTTGGTTTGCTTCGGGGTTCGACCCCGCACTTGTCGCTGTGACAAATAAATGATAGCATGGGGTATCATTTTTTGCAAGAAAAAACACCAAACAATCGCTCGACTAAAAGTGGCATAATTCGACAAAAGCAAGTCGAAAAATGAACTTTTCGTTCAAAAAAGAGTGAAAGAGAGAGGGCGTTTCGACGGCCGTTCCGGTTGACGATAACACCCCCATCGTGTAAAATAAATCCATATTACAAACAAAAGGAGCCTGGTTATGAACGAAGTATGGAACCTTGACCCCATTTATAAGGGATTTGATGATCCGGCATTTGAACAGGATCTAAATATGTTAAAAGAGCAGGTGGCTGCATTCAACGCATTCACCGGAAAGATCGAATCTGTCGACAGTATCGACGCCCTGCGACAGGGTATCGACTTTGAAGAAAAAATTGGTCTGCTGGTGGAAAAACTGGCAGGATACGCATCCCTGCGTCAGGCTGCCAGCACCAAGGACCCGGAGCCTGCATCCCAGATGGGCAGAGTCCTGGCGGTTTACAGCACTCTGGCCGGCCCCGAGGCTGCCTTTAAGGACTGGGCAAGCAAGCTGCCCAACCTGATGGAGCTGGTGGATTCTGACGAGAATCTCAAGGACTACCACTTCCTGTTCGCCAACATGGCAGATTCCAGCCGCTACCTGCTGTCCGGCCGTGGCGAAGAAATCATGGCAAAGATGGAGTTGTCCGGCGGCAATGCCTGGAGCGACCTGCAGCAGTACCTGACCAGCACCGTTTCCGTGCCCTACCGCGGCACCACCACCAATCTGTCTGCTATCCGCAACCTGGCTTATGATCCCGATCCTCAGGTTCGTAAGGATGCATACGAAGCAGAGCTGGCTGCCTATGACCAGATCAAGGACGCTGTGGCCTTTGCACTGAACTCCATCAAGCTGGAGACCATCACCGATTGCCAGCTGCGCGGCTATGAAAGCCCCCTGGAGCGCACCCTGAAGCAGTCCTTTGTGTCCCGTGAGACTCTGGATGCCATGCTGGGCGCCATGGACGAGTATCTGCCCAAGTTCTGGCAGTATCTGAAGGTGAAGGGCAAGGCTCTGGGTCACGAAAACGGATTGCCCTGGTATGATCTGTTTGCACCCATGGGCAATGCATCCACCAAGTTCACGACGGAAGATGCAAGAGAATTCCTGGTGAATCTGTTCTCCGGCTTTGACGGCGAGCTGGCTCAGATGGTTGCCACCGCATTTGACAATGCCTGGATCGATTTCTACCCCAGAGACGGCAAGGCCGGCGGCGCATTCTGCTCCGGTGTTGATTGCCTGGGCGAGAGCCGCATTCTGACCAACTTTGACGGTATGTTCACCGATGTAGTCACTCTGGCTCATGAGCTGGGTCACGCATTCCACAACCAGTGTATCCGCGGCCACCGTCCCCTGAACAAGGACTACTCTATGCCCGTTGCAGAGACTGCTTCCACCTTTAACGAGTGCGTGGTCATGGCTGCTGCCATCAAGTCTGCCAAGGACGATGACGAGCGTTTGGCTCTGATCGAGTCCCAGCTGCAGGATGCAGCCCAGATTATCTGCGATATCTACTCCCGTTACCGTTTCGAGAGCATGGTATTTGCAAACCGTGAAGAAAAGTTCATGGATGCAGCAACTCTGTGCGAGTATATGACCACTGCCCAGAAGCAGTCCTATGGCGACGGCCTGGACAACAGTCTGATGCATCCGTATATGTGGGTCTGCAAGAGCCACTACTACGGCCCCACCTTCTACAACTTCCCCTATGCATTCGGCGGCCTGTTCGCCCGTGGCCTGTATGCCCAGTATGAAGCAGAGGGTGCTTCCTTCGTGGAAAAATACAAGCGTTTGCTCTACACCACCACCGTCGCTACCGCAGAGGACACTGCCAAGGTGGCAGGCATTGACCTGACCGACAAGAACTTCTGGCGCAGCGCCCTGCAGACCATCGCAGACCAGATCGACCTGTTCTGCAAGATCGTGGAGGAAAAGTAAATGGCAACACAGAATGTAACAGAACTGATGCAATTCCTGGATGCTTCTCCCAGCGCCTATCACGCAGTGGACGGCATCAAGAATCTGCTGGAATCCGCTGGCTACACCCGTCTGGACGAGGGCAAGCAGTGGAATCTGGAAGTTGGCGGAAAGTATTTCCTGACCCGCGGCGGCAGTGCGATCCTTGCCTTCCGGGTACCCTGTGAACAGCCTCAGGGATTCCTGATGAGTGCAAGCCACTCCGACCGCCCCTCCTTCAAAATTAAGGAAAACGGCGAGCTGGAGAGCAAATATATCCGTATGGCTACCGAAAAATACGGCGGAATGCTGATGGCTCCCTGGTTTGACCGGCCTCTGAGCGTTGCAGGCCGTGTGCTGGTGGAGACTCCTACCGGCGCAAAGACCAAGCTCGTAAATATCGACCGGGATCTGATGATGATCCCCAATGTGGCAATTCACATGAACCGCAAGGCCAATGACGGCTACACCTATAACCCCGCTGTGGACACCATTCCTCTGCTGGGCGGCAAGGATGCCAAGGGCAAGTTTGATGCAATGCTCGAAGAGCAGGCCGGCGGAAAGATTCTGGCCCACGATCTGTACCTGTACAACCGGGAACGTGCAACGGTCTGGGGCATTGATGAAGAATACATTTCTTCTCAGGCCATTGATGATCTGGAGTGCGCCTGGGGTACCGTCAAGGGCTTCCTGAATGCAGGCGAGTCTCGTTCCATCCCTGTGGTGTGCGTGTTCGACAGCGAGGAAGTCGGTTCCAGCTCTGTTCAGGGCGCAGCTTCCACACTGCTGGCAGACACCCTGGGCAGAATCTGCAAGGCACTGAATCTGGAGCTGAATCAGCTGCTGAGCCAGAGCTTCATGGTTTCTGCGGACAACGCTCACGCAGTCCATCCCAACCATCCGGAGTTTGCCGATCCCACCAACGCCCCTGTTGTGAACGAAGGTATTGTGCTGAAGTTCAACGCCAACCTGCGCTATACCACAGATGCAGTTTCTGCTGCTGTGCTGCGCAGCGTCTGCAACAAGGCAGGTGTCCCGGTGCAGACCTACTATAACCGTGCAGATATCGCCGGCGGTTCTACTCTGGGCAATATCTCTCTGGGTCAGGTTTCTGTTCCCACGGCGGATATCGGCCTTGCACAGCTGGCAATGCACTCCTGCTACGAAACCGCAGGCGTCAAGGATTTTGAGTATCTGGTGAAGGCTATGGAAGGCTTCTATTCCAGCACTCTGACAGTGACTGCCGACGGCGAGTATATTGTTGAGTAATAGAATAATAAGAAAACCTCCCTCGTTATGAGGGAGGTTTTTTGTTACATAAAGGGGTTAAAGTAGCGGCCGCCGTTGACTGCGGTGAGGATAAAGGAGAAAATCAGCAAAGCGATGCACAGACCCATGGCGATCCAGTCGCCTTTTGCAAAGGGACGGCCGGAGTACCAGGTGCGCTTCGGGTCCTTGCCGAAGCCACGCAGCTCCATAGCGTTGGAGATGGTGTCGATTCGCTCCATGCTGGAAAGAATCAGGGGAATCAGAATACCGCTGACGCTTTTCAGCCGGCTGACCAGGCTTGCTTTTTTGCTCATTTCAATGCCTCTTGCCTGCTGGGCCTGAGAAATATCGCCGTATTCCCGCTGAATGTCGGGGATGTAGCGCAGCGCCAGTGCCACGGAATAGCTGATGCGGTAGCTGACACCGATGCGGTTCAGAGAAGCGGCAAATTCAGAAGGGTTGGTGGTGCACACGAACAGCAGCACGATGGGAATGGTGCAGGTGTACTTCAGCGCCACATTCAGGTGATAGAACAGCTGCTCAGCGGTGACCACATAGGGGCCTGCGATTTTGAACAGGACTGTCCGGGAACCGTAGATGGTGACACCGTGTTCCGGGCTGAACAGGAAAATCAGAAGGTTGTTCAGCAGCATGAACACAAAGGTAAAGCCGAGCATGAAGCTGACATCCTTCAGCTTGATTTTGGAAAACTTGAACAGTCCCAGGGATACCAGGGTCAGAATTGCCAGCAGGGGCGTGTGGAATCCGCTCATGGCAGCCAGGCTCCAGGTCAGCAGACACACCAGCTTGCTGGCACCGGTGAGCCGGTGGATGGGGGAGGAGCGATCGATGTAGTTAAACAGGTTTGTCATCTCAGCGTACCTCCTGATCTCGGGCGATAAAGCGCCGTGTAAATTCTTCCGGTTCCGGGATGCCGCAGGTCATGGCAAGATGATACAGGGAAGTTTCCTTCAGATGGGCCTGAGCAACGATTTCGGGGTCGTTGAGAACCTGAGCGGCGGACTTGTCGGCGATCACATGACCGTCGTGGAATACCACTGCTCTGGGAGTGTACTCCAGCATCAGGTGCATATCGTGGGTGATCAGCACTACGGTGATGCCCTGCCGGTTCAGCTGCTGCAAAAAGTCCATGATCTCTGTGTAGTGGCGGAAATCCTGACCGGCGGTGGGCTCGTCCAGGAGAATCATCTCCGGCTCCAGAACCAGAATGGATGCAATGGTGACACGCTTTTTCTGACCGTAGCTCAGAGCAGATACCGGCCAGTTCCGGAAGGAATACAGGCCGCAGATTTTTAAGGTTTCCTCGACTCGCCGGCGGACTTCGTCTTCTGCAACACCACGATTGCGCAGGCCGAAAGCTACCTCGTCAAAAATCTGGGTCTTGGAAATCATCTGATTGGGATTCTGCATCACATAGCCGATGTGGTCGGCCCGTTCCTTGATGCTCAGGGTGGATAAATCCGTGCCGTTCAGGGTCAGCTTGCCGCTCTGGGGCTTCACAAATCCGCAGACAGCCTTGGAAAAAGTGGATTTTCCGGCGCCGTTGGTTCCGACGATGCTGAGCATCTCACCCTTGTGGATGGTCACATCGATGCCCTTCAGGGCGTGGTGACCGCCGGGGTAAGTAAAGTCCAGATTTTCAGACTGGAACAGAACGGGAGCCTGCTCTGCTGCCGGAGGGGTGGGCTGGCGGTTAAACCAGTCCCGGACCTGCTGCTTCTGGCTGTCCGTCAGGGAAAGCTCGGTCAGGGAGGCAGGGTGCATATCTTCGGTCAGGTGTACCCCTGCGTATTTCAGGGCGGTGACATATAATGGCTCCCGGATGCCGCTTTTTTGCAGCAAATCGGAGCAAAGCATCCGGTCTGCGCTGCCGTCGTAGAGAATCCGGCCCTCGCCCATGAGGACTACCCGGTCTACATTCCGGTGCAGCACATCTTCGATGCGGTGTTCAATGATAATTACGGCACAGCCAGTGTGCTTCTGGATCTGGTCGATCAGTTCAATTGCCTGCTTACCGGTGGCGGGGTCCAGATTGGCAAGGGGCTCGTCAAACAGCAGCACATCCACCTTGTTGACCATAACGCCAGCCAGGCTGACGCGCTGCTTCTGTCCGCCGGAAACCTCGTGGGGAGCGTGGTGCAGAACCTGCTCCACATCCACAAGCTTTGCAACGGTTTTCACATGCTGGTGCATTTCCTCTGTGGAAACGCAGTCATTTTCCAGAGCAAAGGCGATGTCCTCGGCAACGGTCAGACCGATGAACTGTCCGTCGGCATCCTGCAGAACCGTGCCCACGATCTTGCTCAGGCCGAACAGGCCCAGCTCCAGTGCGTTCTGACCGCCGATGGTCAGCTTGCCGGTGGCTTTGCCGGGATAGCTGGCGGGAATCAGGCCGTTGATGCAGTGGGCGATGGTGGATTTGCCGCAGCCGGAAGGGCCGGCAATGAGCACCTTTTCGCCTTTACGAATATTCAGATTGATGTCATAGAGGGTCGGCTCCGCCTGGGCGGTATACTGAAAGCCGAAGTTTTCAAAAGAAATAACGATATCGTTGTCCATCGGTGGACCTCCTAAAAACAAAGGCAGGCAAAATGCCTGCCTTTTGTCGGTAATTTGGAATTACTCCTTGGTCAGACTGCCAGCCTTGGGCTTGGATGCTGCATAAGCAACACACAGCAAAGAGCCAACGATTGCGGTGGTGACTGCATTGGAAACACCAGCCAGCAGACCCTGGGTGAAGACCTTGTTTGCAGGCTCGCTGAAGATCAGGATATCCAGTGCGGGAGCAACGGCACCCCAGCAGACCACATGACAGATGACCTGAGAAATGTTGAACTTGATCAGACCCTTCTTGCCGATCTCGCCTTCTTCCAGCTTGGTAGCTTTGGAAGTGAAACCAACCAGCAGGCCAAACACGCCGGAAGCGATGACCCAGCTCCACCAGATGCCCCAGCCGTAGCTGAAGTCGATGAGAGCATGGCCGATCAGACCGATCAGCAGACCTGCAACGGGACCGTAAACCACGCTCAGGAATGCCAGCAGACCGTACTGAACAGAGATGTTAGTGTTGGGCACGGGGCTGGGAATGACGACAAACCGACCCAGAACAAAGAACAGGGCCGCACCGATGCCGATGGCAACGATGGTCTTTACGGAAAACTTCTTCATGATGTAATCCTCCTACTATAACTCAATCTTTTCAATCTTTTCTATTCAAGGCACAAGGCCAAAAACAGCTTAGAAAAAGCCCTTGAAAGGCTCAATGGTGATGCGCCAGGAGTTGCCGGTGCCGATGTTATAGGCCCGGGCAAAGGAACCCTGATTGATGGCAACTGCCATGCAGTCCAGACTGTTGACATAGGCCAGCGCTTCACCCACATACACATCTGCAAAGCTCTTTGCAAAGGTGATGATGTTGCGGTAAATGGTTCTTGTATCGTTTTCGATGGTGATATTCAGCCGGTCACCGTACTTGGCACCGGTCTGCAGGAACAGCTCCCGGGGGATGTTGGTCCACAGACTGCCGAAACGCACATCCAGAACATCGATGGTGCCGTGAGCGCCGTCTTTGTCCAGATACGGTTCCACAATGGGCAGACTGACAAGAGAATCCACGCTGATCTCGGGGCCGACCTGATCGAAGGTGATGGCACCGCTGGCCAGTCTTGCGCCGGTGTAGGCGTAGACATCCCGCCCGTGGAAGGTGTAGCTTTCGCCGGAGTTGGGCAGGCGGTTGACTTCTTCATCAATTTCACGGGCCTCTACCACGCCGTCCAGTCTGAGGACATGGGTTAGAGTGCCATTGTCGGGAGTGACAATATATTTGCCGGATTTCGTCTTGACCACCACGCTCTTACGGGTGGAGCCGACACCGGGATCGACCACGCTGACAAACACCGTTTCATTGGGCCAATAGGAGATCGTCTGAATCAGACGGTAGCTGGCTTCCCAGATGGAATACGGGGTAATATCATGGGTCAGATCGTGCATTTTTAATTCCGGATTGACGCTGTATGCAACGCCATACATGGCGCTGACGGCACCGTCTACCAGACCGAAATCTGTTTGAAATACAAGAGGATGCATATAAAAAGCCTCCACATCACAATTACGATAATATCATATCTTTTTTGACAGGAAAAGTCAACTGCAATGGTCTTTCTGCACGAAAAAAGGTGCATATCCGAAGATATGCACCTTGAAAAAACGGCGTTATTTTCGCAGATATCTGTCACACAGAGCATTGACCTGGTCTGTAAATTTTGCGAGCTCCTTGTTGCTCAGACCCCGGCTCACTTCGGCCACCTGCATCAGCCGTTTCACTGCCGCCAGCAGACGGTCAAATGCGGCATTGCCCTTGCGGCGGCCGTCGGAAACCTTGGTGACCTTGATGATCTTGCCCTTAGCGGTGCATTCACCGGTGGCCAGATCATACTCGTCGCCGCTGTAGGGGGCGGTGGCGTTCAGACCCAGCTTGTCGGTGATAGTTCCGGCAAACAGGTCGCAGACGGTGTCGTCACCGTGATTGACAAAGACCTGTCTGGGCTTTTGCTTCATGGAACCCAGCCACCCCAACAGCATATCCCGGTCGGCGTGACCGCTGATGCCTTCCAGTGTGGCGATGGTTGCCTGGATCTGAATCTCCTCACCGAACAGCCGGATATGCTTGACTCCTTCGATGAGCCGTCTGCCCAGAGTCCCCTCTGCCTGATAGCCCACAAAGAGAATGGTGCTGTCGCTGCGCCAGAGGTTGTGCTTCAGGTGGTGGCGGATTCGTCCGGCTTCACACATACCCGATGCCGAGAGGATGACCTTGGGGGTATTGTCAAAGTTGATGGCTTTGGAATCCTCGCTGGTGATGCTGAGCCGCAGCCCCGGGAAGGCGATAGGGTTGATGCCCTGCTTCAGAAGATCCAGCGTTTCCTGATCGTAGTATTCAACCAGACCGTCCTGATAGATTTTGGTAGCCTCCACTGCCAGAGGAGAGTCCACATACACCAGAAAATCCGGATGACCGTGAATCAGGTGCTGATCTTTGATGATTCGGATCAGGTACAGCAGCTCCTGGGTTCTGCCGATGGCGAAGGAGGGAATCACCAGATTGCCGCCCCGGTCAAAGGTCTCCTGCATGATATCGGTGAGCTGGGTGACATAGTCCGGCCGGGGGCCGTGGAGTCGGTCGCCGTAGGTGGACTCAATCACCACGAAATCCGCATCCGGGGGACTGGAGGGGTCTCGGATCAGGGGGCGATTTACATTGCCCAGATCTCCGGAAAAGAGGATCTTTCGGGCGGTGTCGCCCTCTGTGATTTCCAGCAGGATGCTGGCAGAGCCCAGCAGGTGGCCTGCATCGGAAAAGGTCATGGTAATCCCGTCAAAAATTTCAACAGGAGTGCCATAGTCGTAGGATTTGAACTGGGTCAGCGCCTGAACGGCATCGGCCATGGTGTAGACGGGGACATAGGGAGGCTCGCCTGCACGCTGAGCCTTGCGGTTGCGCCATTCGGCTTCGGATTCCTGAATATGGGCAGAGTCCCGCAGCATGATGTTGCACAGCCGGCGGGCGGCTTCGGTTGCGTAGATGGGGCCTTTGTACCCCTGAGCAACCATGGCAGGAATCAGTCCGGAGTGATCGATGTGGGCATGGGTCAGACAGATTGCATCAATTTCATTGGGGGCAATGGGAAGGTCGCAGTTTTCATAGATGTCAGCACCCTGTTCCATTCCGCAGTCCACCAGAATATGCTTGCCGCAGGCCTCCAAAAGGGAACACGAACCGGTTACTTCGTGGGCAGCGCCTAAAAATGTCAGTTTCATGGAATCACTCTCCTTTTGATTTGACTATACCACTGTTTTTGCATCCTGCACAGATGAATTGTGTAAAATGTAGGAAAAATTATGAATTATTCCGGCTGCTCTATCCTATGTGAGCATGGGGCAGGAGGATATTCTGGTCTGGGGGATTTTTCGGTGTCCACAGGGATAGCCAGGAAGCTGTTCAAAAATTCTGCGTAATGGCTCTGTGTGCTCAGTCAAAAGAAATAGGGGAAGTCAGAATGGGTGGCGTAATTGAGAATGTTGCGGGAACAAAAAAACCGAGAAAAGCAGGAAATGCTTTTCTCGGTTTATATTACAGGAAATGTAACTTTTGATCTGAGGATTAGCCGCGCTTGGACAGCAGAGCCTCGATCTTCTTGCTGGGATCGCAGATGGAACCAACAGAGATGTCGTGGTTGATTGCGGCGATGAAGTAAGCGGTGTACTTGGAGCAGTCAACATCCATGTACCAGTCGCGCTTCAGCAGCTCGGGCTTGCGGTAGGTCAGGTTGGTACCGACAACGGCGGTCAGCACGCCTTCTTCAACAGCAGCGTCGAACTTGTCCAGACCGCTGGTGAACAGGGGGAAGGTAGCGTTTGCAATGATGTGCTTTGCACCGCGCTTCTTCAGTTCACGGGCAACTTCCAGCATGCTTTCACCGGAAGCGATGATGTCGTCAGCGATGAAGACGGTCTTGCCCTCTACGCTTTCACCCAGATACTCGTGAGCAACGATGGGGTTACGGCCATTGACCACGCGAGTGTAGTCACGGCGCTTGTAGAACATACCCAGGTTACAGCCCAGAACGCTGGAGAAGTACATATTACGGTTGATAGCGCCTTCGTCGGGGCTGATGACAATGAAGTGATCCTTGTCAAAGTTCAGCTCGGGCATATGCTTCAGCAGGGTCTTCAGAACCTGGTAGGTAGGCATGACATTGTCGAAGCTCATCAGGGGAACAGCGCTCATCATGCGGGGATCATGAGCATCAAAGGTGATGATGTTGGCAACACCCATTGCCTGCAGTTCCTGCAGAGCCACAGCGCAGTCCAGGCTCTCACGAGCAATTCTGCGATGCTGACGGCCGCCGTACAGGCTGGGCATAATAACGGTAACGCGATGTGCACGACCGGCAACAGCCTGAATCAGACGCTTCAGGTTTGCAAAGTGATCGTCCGGAGACATATGATTTTCGTGACCAAACAGATTGTAGGTCAGGCTGTAATTACCGGGATCCACCACCAGGAAGATATCGTCACCACGGACGGATGCCTTCACCAGACCCTTGGCATCACCACTCTGGAAACGGGGGCAGTCACAGGGAATCAGGTAGGTTTCCTTCTCAATTCCGACTTCTTTGGACCATGTGACCAGATGCTTATCGATCAGCTGAGCAAATTCCTCTGCGCCGGGACAAGCAATCAGGGCCAAATCAGCAACCTGATTCTTGGGGTTGAAGAAGCTAGACGGCTTCGCACTGTTGTTAGACATAATCTTAGTTCTCCTCCATCACTTTTGTATGCGTTATATATATCATGTGTAATTTGAAAGGGAAAAAGTATGAGCTTAATACATACTTTTTTATTGTAGCACATTTTTTTGGAAGTTCTACAGAAATTTCACATTTATTTTACATTTTTCGACCTTTGCCAATGAAGTGCGATGTATGAGGGGGTGGAACTGTTAATTTTGCTGATTGTTTTTTGTGCAAAACGGAGAAGCCCCCCGCGCAGTCTGCGCAGGGGGCTGGGATGAATCAGGGTCGGGAATCCAGGTCAACATAGGGCCGTTCCTGCTTGACATTGATATAGGCAGGGCGGATGATCTTGCCGGCATTTTGAATTTCTTCGATTCTGTGGGCGCTCCAGCCTGCAATACGGGATACTGCAAACAGCGGTGTAAACAGCTCACTGGGCAGATCCAGCATCCGGTAGATAAGGCCGGAGTAGAAGTCGATGTTGGCGCTGACGCCTTTGTAGATCTTTCGCTTTTCGGTGATGACCTGGGGGGCAATCTCTGCCACGGTACAGTAGAGCTGGTATTCTTCCTCAAATCCCTTTTCCATAGAAAGAGACTGGGCACACTCCATCAGGATATCGGCTCTGGGGTCAGACAGGGAGTAAACTGCATGGCCAAAGCCGTAGATGAGTCCGGCATGGTCAAAAGCCTCGCCGTCCAGCAGCTTGCCCAGATAATCCCGAATGGCGCCTTCGTCGTGGATATCGATGGATTTTTTCATGTCATCAAACATCTGGACAACCTTGATGTTTGCGCCGCCGTGGCGGGGGCCCTTCAGCGAGCCCAGTGCAGCGGAAATGGCTGCATAGGTGTCGGTTCCGGAGGAGGATACCACATGGGTGGTAAAGGTAGAGTTGTTGCCGCCGCCGTGCTCTGCATGGAGCACCAGGGCAAGATCCAGGATCTTGGCTTCCAGGGGCGTGAAGGAACCGTCCTCCCGCAGCAGGTGCAGCAGGTTTTCTGCCGTGGAATACTCAGGCTTCGGCAGGTGGATAAACAGGCTCTTGGACTGATGGTAGTGCTGATAGGACTGGTAGCTGTACACTGCCAGCATGGGCAGCACGGAGATCAGCTGCAGGCACTGACGCAGAACATTGGGAATGGAAATGTCGTCGGGGTTTTCGTCGTAGGCGTACAGCGCAAGTACGCTTCTGGACAGAATGTTCATCATATCCTTGCCGGGGGCTTTTAGAATCATATCCCGGACGAAGGAGTTGGGAAGACTGCGGAAATCGGACAGCTCCTGAGAGAACCGAGCCAGCTGCTCTTTGTTGGGCAGCTCGGAGAACAGCAGCAAATACACCGTTTCCTCAAATCCAAAACGGTCCGTATGTAAAAATCCATCGACCAGATCACGGATGTTGATGCCGCGATAGCATAGACGGCCGGGGCAGAAAGTTACATTGCCGTCTTTATCGACAATTTTCGCAGTGACATCCGATACTTCCGTCAGGCCGGTAACAACGCCATTGCCGTTCAGATCACGCAGCCCGCGATAAACCTTGTGTTCCAGGTACATTTCGGGCTGAATATGGTTGTTACGGGTGGACAGGTCGGCCATATCTTTAATGTAAGGTGTGATTTCAGAAAACGATTGTTTCATGGTAGTTACCTCCTTCGGGAAAAATAAAAATATTGGACCCATTATAAATCATTTCGCCGGAGGATGCAATCCATATTGATGCGATTAATATCTTAAATTTGTTATATTTTTATGAATTATGCAGGAAATCATTCATTTGCAGGACAAAAATGTAAGAAAAAATGCCGGAATGACGATTGGTCATTCCGGCAGGGCTTTATCCAGCCAGGAAGGTTTCCCGGTTTCTTAAAATTCTCTTGATCATGATGAAATACAGAGGGATGGAAAGCGATACCGCCAGGATATCGGAAATGGGCTGGGCGTAGAAGATCATGGATGCATCCGTCATGGCAGGGATGGCAAACACTGCAATAAAATAGACGGTTTTTCTCCAGAAAGACAGGGGCAGGGACATCTGAATCTGGCCCATACCGGTGAAGCCGTCCACAATGGCATACTGGATGCCCAGAGGAACCGCCGTCAGAGTGCAGATGTTGATTGCCCGGCAGGCCTGAGCGTTCAGCTCTGCATCGCTGGTGAACAGGGTCACAAAGGCGGGGCCTGCCAGTCTTGCCATCAGGAACAGGATTCCCGTGTAGGCAACGCACAGTCCTGCGATGTATCGCTGGGCCTTGATCACCCGGTCAGAGTAGCCTGCGCCGTAGTTGTAGCTGAGGATGCATTGGGTTCCGCCGCTGATGCCGCCCAGGGGCATGGTCAAAACCAGCATGAAGCTCTGGACAATGGTGTTGATGGTGATCAGCGTGTCGCCCTGGGCACCGCCGTGCTTTTGCAGCAGGGCGTTCATGGCGATGATCATAATGTTGTCCGCAGCGATGATGGCAAAGGGCGTGAAGCCCATTTGCAGTACCCGGACCATGGTTTTGAAGCTGTAGCCCCCAAAGCAAATGGTGATATTGGCCTTTTTCAGCAGGAAAATCAGCACAAATGTGGCGCTGGCAGCCTGACTGATGATGGTTGCGAATGCAGCGCCCCGAACGCCCATGTGGAACCCATAGATAAAGATGGGATCCAGAATGATATTCAGCACCGCACCCAGAATCACCGAGCACATACCGACCTTGGCATAGCCCTGAGCGATGACGAACTGGTACATACCTGTTGACAGCAGGGCAAAAACGGTGCCGCTGATATAAATTGTAAAGTAGGCCTCTGCATAGGGATAGGTGATATCGCTGGCACCGAACAGGCGCAGCATCGGCTCCTTGAGCAGCAGCACGGTTCCTGTGACGATGACGGCAATGCCCACCAGCAGCACAAAGCAGTTGGCAAGGATGCGGGATGCCTTTTCCCGGTTTCCTTCGCCAAGGGCGATGCCCATCAGCGGGGTTCCGCCGATGCCGACCAGAAAGGCAAATGCACCGATCATGGTGACAATGGGGCCGCACACGCCCACGCCTGCCAGAGACAAATCTCCGAACTGCGGGATATTGCCCACGAACATACGGTCCACAATACTATAAAGCACGCTGACAAACTGTGCCAGCATACTGGGAATTGCAATTCTAAAAACCAACCGGGAAATTTTATCCCGTCCCAGATCATTTTCCATCTTAATAAACTCCTATTTCCATTCCCTCAAATCTAACCAACAGCTCATTATACACGCATCCTACAAAAAATCAAGAGGATACAATTGAGAACTTTTCAGAAGATAGTATAGGGGGTTTTGTGTATTTAGATGCAAATATCGGACGATTGAATTTGAACTTCAATCGTCCGATACGCTATTTTTCTTCAAGGGACAGTGTGCTTATATTTCCCGGTTCAGGACCCGGTATACATACTCCATGTCAAGCTCTGAGCGAACAGCATCCGCCAGCTTGTTATACTGCTGCTCTTTGTATTCGTGCAGATCGAAGGAGCCGATGGCTTCAAAGTCGATGCCCTTTTGGCGGCACAGGGCCTGCACGATGGTTTCTGCCACATGAGGGGCATCAAAAATCCCGTGGATGTAGCTGCCGTAGACATTCCGGCAGGAGGTGAGGGGTGGCAGCTTTTCCTGACTTCTGCCCATGTGAATTTCATACCCGGTATAGCCAAGCCCGTTCAGTCCGGACAGCATACCCACAACGCCGTCAAAGCATCCCATGGTCTGAGTCTGAACCTTTTCACCCCGAAATACGGTGTTCATGTCCAGTAGACCCAGTCCTGCAATTTCCGTCACGCCGGCGGCTTCCACCTGATCGGGGTCAGAGATGGATTTTCCCAGCATCTGATAACCGCCGCAGATGCCGAACACCAGTGTTCCTGCAGATGCGGCCCTCAAAATGGCGGCTTCCAGACCGTTTTGGCGCAGCCATTTCAGATCGCCGATGGTGCTCTTGGTTCCGGGCAGCACGATCATATCCGGGTTGTGCAGGTCTGCAACCTTGTCCACATACCGCAATGACACATTTCCATACCGCTCGAAGGGGCTGAAATCTGTAAAATTAGAGATCCGGGGCATCCGGATCACGGCAATATCCAGCAGCTTTCTGCCCTGATTTTCATAAAACCGCTCGGACAGGCTGTCTTCCTCGTCGATATCCACATGGACATAGGGCACAACGCCCACCACGGGTACGCCGCACAGCTCCTCCAGGGTGACAAGACCCGGATCCAGAATCGAACGGTCTCCACGGAATTTGTTGACGATAGTGCCTTTGATTCGCGCCTTTTCGTCCTCTTCCAGCAGGGCAACAGTGCCGTAGAGCTGGGCAAACACGCCGCCCCGGTCGATATCGCCCACCAGCAGCACCGGCGCATCCACAAGCTTTGCAAAACCCATGTTCACAATATCTTCCTGCCGCAGGTTGATTTCGGCAGGGGAACCGGCACCTTCGATGACGATGATGTCGTTTTCGGCAGCAAGGGAATTGTAAGCTCGCATCACATCGTGGATAAACTCCCGCTTGCGTCTGCTGTACTCCGTGGCCCGCATATTGCCCTGCACAACGCCGTTCACAATGACCTGGCTGCCCACATCCGTGGTGGGCTTGAGCAAAATGGGGTTCATCCGCACATCCGGCGCAATTCCGGCGGCTTCCGCCTGCACCACCTGAGCACGGCCCATTTCGCCGCCTGCTTCGGTGATGAAGGAATTCAGCGCCATATTCTGGCTCTTAAAGGGGGCGACCCGATAGCCGTCCTGCTTGAAAATCCGGCAAAGAGCGGCACACAGCAGGCTCTTTCCGGCATTGGACATAGTGCCCTGAATCATAATATTTTTTGCCATGAGCATTCTCCCGTAAAAATAAAAAAGCCGCGACAGCATCCTGCTGTCGCAGCCGATTTTCTGCAACTTAAAACCCTCAGGCCCAATCACCGCAGGCTTAAGGAAATGTCCAAGCAGGTCTTCTGACTCGTGCATTTGGGGAGTTTCCCCGGGGATCATGCTCTGCCTTCCCGGTTTCCCAGTGACTGACTTGCGCCAACGAGCAATTCCAATGCACATACAGCGGCGGTACCGTTCCGGATTCCAACCGGATTATCTATTCTTTCTGCAATTAAATATCAATTACAGAACACTTGAACCTGTTATCATTGTATTCGTGCGAGAGAATACTGTCAACCCTGGCGTGAGGATCCCACGGTAAATTGCATAAATATCAGCTTATGATACGATAAGAAAAATGCGCTTTACTTATTGTCAGAATGTTGGTAACATGATACACAAAGGCAGAATGATCCCGCTGTGACATTTGCAGGATCTGGGGTCAGGAGGACACTATGGATCAGAAAAAGGCCGTTTTGGTGGTATCTTTCGGAACCAGCCACCTGGACACCCTGGAAAAAAACATCGCAGCTATTGAGCAGGAAATTGGCAAAGCCCTGCCGGATTGCAAATTGCGCCGGGCCTTTACCAGTGGAATGATCATGAAAAAGCTGCAGCAGCGTGATGGGATGGAGATCGACAATGTGTCTCAGGCGCTGAGCCGGCTGAAGCAGGAGGGCTGCGGCCATGTGCTGATTCAGCCCACCTATGTGATCAACGGCGAAGAATTCGACAAGCTGCGCAAGCTGGCAGAGCCGTATGCACAGGAGATGTCTCTTTCTCTGGGAACGCCGCTGCTTACCACGGTGCAGGACTACGAGGACACCATCGGTGCTGTGATGCAGTCCATCCAGCCCCCGGAAGAGGACGAAGCAATCGTGTTTATGGGACACGGTACTGCCCACTACGCCAATGCGGCCTATGCGCTGCTTGAGTATATGTTCCATGATTTCGGATGGAACCGGGTACTGATCGGCACGGTGAAGGGCTACCCTGAATTGCATCAGGTGATTCGCAGACTGCACCTGATGCCTCATGTACGCAGAGTCCGCCTGTATCCTCTGATGGTGGTGGCAGGCGACCATGCCAAAAACGACATGGCAGGTGACGGGGAAGGATCCTGGTGCGCACAGCTTCGGGCAGAGGGATATGAAGTATCCTGCGTGCTGCGGGGACTGGGTGAGTATCCGGCAGTACGCAGCCTGTTTGCAAAGCACGCTCAGCAGGCGCAGCCCTTCTGATACAGAAAAAATATATAAGCTGCTGCGGCGGTCCTGAGACTGTCGCAGTTTTTCATCGCTGCGCCAGTGCGAAAAGAACGACCTGGGAGCGTAGAAAAAATGGAAAAGGAAAACTGTATGGCCTCATTTTGCGGATATTTTTCCGTTGTTGTGGTCAGGGAGTGTGAGTAAGTATGAAAATTATCATGTCCGGGTTGGAGCATAGTCTGGCTCCTATCAGTCTGAGAGAGCGACTGTCCTTTACCAAGACCCAGACTATGGAGATGGACAGAATCGTTCAGTCCTACCCCGGGGTTTGCGGCTGCGTGCTGATTTCCACCTGCAACCGCACAGAGCTGTATGTATCCTGCACAGAGGATGTGGAGCCGGGGCGGCTGCTGTGTCAGGCGGCAAATGCAGAATATGAACCTTATAAGGATGCCTTTGTCACCCGCTCGTCAGAGCTTGCCATTGAGCATCTGATGAATGTGGCTGCCGGACTGCGCTCCAGAATCTGGGGCGAGGATCAGATCATCTCTCAGGTAAAGGGGGCAATTTCCCTGGCCCGGGAAGCTGGCACCACCGATTCGGTGCTGGAGACCCTGTTCCGTTCAGCTATTTCCGCCGGAAAGGAAATCCGTACCAAGGTGCATCTCACAGCAATTCCCACCTCCGCTGCCAGCATGGCGGTGGAGCTGCTGCGGCAGAAGCTGGGAGATCTTACCGGAAAGCAGGCCATTGTCATTGGCAACGGCGAGATGGGAAGACTTTCGGCAGAGCTTCTGTATCAGGCAGGGTGCAGTGTTCGGGTGACTCTGCGTACATATCGCCACGGTGAAACCATTGTCCCCCGGGGCTGCGGCGTTGTTGCATACGATGAACGGTTTGACCACATGGCGGGTGCCGACATTCTGATTTCGGCTACCACCAGCCCTCACTATACGGTAACGGCCCGGCAGCTGTCCACCGTGGAAACACCGCCTGCGGTGCTGGTGGATCTGGCGATCCCTCGGGATATCGAGCCGGAGGCCGGAAACCTGCAAGGGGTATCCCTTTATAACATTGATGATCTGGGCAGCGGCCTGGAAAACCGGACTGTTCCGGCAGAGGTGTCGGAAATCATCCAGACCCATCTGGAGCGCTTTTACAGATGGCTCCATTACAAGGACTGTATGTCTTCCATGGACAGTCTGAAGAGCGCTATTACAGAAAGAATTGCCATGTCGAAGGAACTGGAAGAGGGACTGAGCGAAGAGGAAATCGTGGAGCTTTCCGTTGAGAAAGCGGTAGATCTTCTGATCGGCGGCATGGCAGAACACATCACGGCAGATATGCTGAGCAAATGTGAAAAGAAAATCCGTGCCCACACCATCGGCCGGTAGGCATATTTTGGAAAGCAGGAACATTATGAATCTGGAAGAATATCGCTTCCCGTTATTTATAGATTTACGCGGACGGCGGGCGGTGGTCGTTGGCGGCGGAAAAATCGCTCTGCGCCGGGTGCAGGTGCTGCAAAGCTTCGGTGCAGAGGTTACCGTGATCGCCCCTGAATGCGGTGAAATTCCCCGTGGGGTCACTTATTTGCCTCGTAAATATGCACAGGGAGATCTTTCCGGCGCATTTCTGGCAGTAGCTGCCACCGATGACAGAGCTGTGAACCATCAGGTGGGGCAGGAGGCCGCCCGGGCCGGGATTTTTGTCAGCGTGGCAGACAGCGCAGAAGAAAGCACCTTTTTCTTCCCGGCAATCTGCGCCGGAAACGGCCTTGTTTCCGGCGTGGTTTCCAAAGGGAATGCCCACCGGAAAACCGCAGAGGCCGCCCGGGCGATTCGTGCAGTATTGGAGGAGATGAAATGAAGACAATTCGTGTAGGCAGCCGGGAAAGCCGCCTTGCGGTGATTCAGTCGGAGATGGTCATTGATGCCATCAAAGCCTATGACCCGGAAATTCAGGTGGAGCTTGTGACCATGAAAACCACCGGAGACAAGATTCTGGATCGGACTCTGGATAAAATCGGCGGCAAGGGCCTGTTTGTCAAGGAACTGGATGCAGCACTGCTGGACGGGCGAGTGGATATCACCGTGCACAGCAGCAAGGATCTGCCTATGGAAATTGACGCAAGGCTTCCTCTTGTGGCGTTTTCCAAGAGAGCAGACCCCCGGGATGTTCTGGTTTTGCCTCAGGGAAAGGATACCATCGATTTTTCTAAGCCCATCGGCTGTTCGTCCATGCGGCGGCAGCTCCAGCTGCGCCGGATTTTTCCGCAGGCGGAGCTTGCGCCCATTCGGGGCAATGTGCTGACACGGCTGGAAAAGCTGGACAGGGGAGAGTATTCTGCGCTGGTTCTGGCTGCCGCAGGCCTTGCCCGGCTGGGATTGGAACACAGAATCAGCCGGTATTTTTCTGTGGAGGAAATCCTTCCGGCTGCAGGTCAGGCAATTCTGGCGGTGCAGGCAAGAGAAGGCGTGGATGTGTCCTGTTTAGCCTGCTTTGATGACCGGGACGGAAGAGACTGCCTGATGGCAGAGCGGGCATTTATTCGCACACTGGGTGGGGGCTGCTCCTCTCCGGTGGCGGCCTATGCCACCGTATCCGGTGACACCCTTTCGCTGAAGGGAATGTATGTCACCAAGGACAGCCAGCTGTATTTTGAGACGATTTCCGGCCCGAGAATCCAGGGTGAGGCTCTGGGCAGCGCCCTTGCCACGGGAATGAGGAGGAAATACCAATGAAAATGGGACAGGTGATTCTGGTAGGCGCCGGCCCCGGTGATCCCGGTCTTCTAACATTGAAAGGCCGTCAGGCTATCGAATCGGCAGAGGTCGTGGTGTATGACCGTCTGGTGAGTCAGGCCATTCTGAATCTGATTCCCGAAAATGCAGAGAAAATCAATGTGGGCAAAGAGTCTGCCCACCATTTGGTTCCTCAGGAGGAAATCAACCAGATCCTTCTGGACAAGGCTCTGGAGGGCAAGCGTGTTGTCCGACTGAAGGGCGGCGATCCGTTCCTGTTCGGTCGGGGCGGCGAAGAGCTGGAGCTGCTGGCAGAGCATGGGGTCCTCTTTCAGGAAGTGCCCGGAATCACTTCTGCCATTGCAGTGCCCGCCTATGGTGGCATTCCCGTGACTCATCGGGATTACTGCTCCTCCTTGCACATCATCACCGGGCACCAGAGAGCCGGAAAGCCTCTGGATATCCGCTTCGATGCGCTGGTGAAGACCGGCGGCACGCTGGTGTTCCTCATGGGTGTCAGCGCACTGGCAAATATCTGCAAGGGGCTGCTGGATGCGGGAATGGAGCCGGATATGCCGGCGGCTGTGGTGGAAAAGGGAACCACCCCGGCTCAGCAGTCGATTCTAGCGACGCTGTCCACGCTGCCGGATGTGGCAAAGCAGAAGCAGGTAAAAAGCCCTGCCATTATCATTGTGGGCAGGGTGTGCACGCTTTCCCAGAAGTTTGACTGGTTTGACAAGCTGCCCCTGAAGGGCAAAAGTGTCATTGTCACAAGGCCTAAGGAACGGGCAGGCACTTTGTCTGACCGGCTGCGGGCCCTGGGCGCAGATGTGACAGAATTTCCCTGCATCGAAACGATTCCCTGCAAGCCCTGCACGCAGATGGAACAGGCTGTGGAAAGAATTGACGCGTATCAGTGGCTGGTGTTCACCAGTCCTGCGGGGGTATCCACACTGATGGATATGCTCTACAGCACCGGGCGGGATGTTCGGGCCCTGGGTCGGATCCGGCTGGCAGCCATTGGCCCCGGTACTGACCGGGAGCTGCGCAAGCATGGCCTGCACGCAGACCTGATTCCTCAGGTTTACGACGGTGCGCATCTGGGTGAAGCTCTGTGTCAGGAAAAGCCCACTGGCAGGGTGCTGATCCTGCGTGCTCAGTGGGGAACGCCTGCATTGACAGCTGCATTGGACAGTTGTAAAATTTCTTATGATGATATCCGCTGCTACGAGACACGCTATACCTGCCCCAATACCGAGCAGGTGCGCACCCTTCTGACCGGCGAGCAGGCACCAATTGTCACCTTTACCAGTGCTTCTACGGTAAATGGCTTTGCTGCTGCGCTGGGAGATATGGACTACTCGAACATCACGGCTGCCTGCATCGGCGCACAGACGGAAGCCGAGGCCAGAAAACATGGCCTTCGCACCATCACTGCCAGCCAGGCAACCATGGATGCACTGATTCAGCGGATTGTGGAAGGAGAATAATATGGAACTAGTACATAGACCCCGCAGACTGCGGTCTGGCGATACCGTTCGCCGTATGTGCCGGGAAACCAGACTCTCTGCCGATAGCCTGATTTATCCGATTTTTGTTGACGAAACCCTGTCCGGCAAGCGGGCCATTGAATCCCTGCCCGGACAGTATCAATACGGCCTTGATACCGTGGAAGAAGCCGTTGCCGAGTGCATCGCTTCCGGCGTAAAAAGCTGCATCCTCTTCGGCATTCCTGCCCACAAGGATGCGCTGGGCTCCTCTGCCTGGGACCCCGACGGCGTGATTCAGCAGGCTGTTCGTAAAATCAAGGCCAAATTCCCAGACTTTTATGTGGTGACCGATGTGTGTATGTGCGAATACACCGACCACGGCCACTGCGGCGCACTGTGCGGCCACGATGTGGACAACGACGCAACGCTGGAGCTTCTTTCCAGGACGGCTCTGTCCCATGCCCGGGCAGGCGCTGACATGGTGGCTCCCTCTGACATGATGGACGGCCGTGTGGCTGCGATCCGCAGCGTTCTTGACCGGGAAGGCTTCAAAAATGTGCCCATTATGGCGTATTCTGCCAAATATGCCTCTGCTTTCTACGGCCCGTTCCGGTCCGCAGCAGGCTCTGCGCCTTCCTTCGGTGACCGCAAGGGCTACCAGATGGACCCTCACAACCGCAAGGAGGCACTGAAAGAGTGCGCTCTGGATGTGGAGGAAGGTGCCGACATTATCATGGTAAAGCCTGCCCTTTCGTATCTGGATATTATCCGGGAGTGCAGCGATGCTTTTAATGTTCCCATGGCGGCCTACTCGGTGTCCGGCGAATATGCCATGATCAAGGCAGCCGCTCAGGCAGGACTGGTGGACGAATACCGCATCATGTGCGAATCTGCCCTGTCCGTTTTCCGGGCCGGTGCCAATATTCTCATCACTTACTATGCAAAGGAACTGGCATCCGCCATCCAGAAAGGAGACATCGGCTGATGGAGCGCTCTGAAGAATTGTTTGATCGTGCCAAAAAGGTTTTGCCCGGCGGTGTAAACAGCCCGGTGCGTGCATACCGTGCCGTTGGCATGACTCCTCGTTTTATTTCCAAGGCCGACGGTGCCTATATCTGGGATGCCGACGGCAACAGATACATTGACTATGTCTGCTCCTGGGGCCCCATGATTCTGGGCCACAACCACCCGATCATCCGGGAAGCCGTGCAGGAAGCCATCATGGACGGCCTGTCCTTCGGTGCACCCACCCAGCGAGAGGTGGAAATCGCCGAGCTGATGACCCGGATGGTTCCCCATATCGAGATGGTCCGCATGGTGAACTCCGGTACAGAGGCGGTCATGTCTGCACTGCGCCTGGCAAGAGGCGCTACCGGACGGGAGAAAATCATCAAATTTGAAGGCTGTTACCACGGTCACAGCGACTGTATGCTGGTAAAAGCAGGATCTTCTGCTATGGCAGGCGGCTGCCCGGATTCTGCCGGTGTCCCGGAGGGAACCGCAAAGGATACTCTGACGGCCCAGTATAACGACCTTGAAAGTGTCCAGCACCTGTTTGACGAGAACCCGGGCCAGGTTGCCTGTGTCATCGTGGAGCCAGTGGCTGCCAATATGGGCGTTGTTGGCCCTCAGCCGGGATTTCTGGAAGGCCTGCGCGCCATCTGCGACAAGGAAGGCGCTCTGCTGATTTTTGACGAAGTCATTACCGGCTTCCGACTGGCAAAGGGCGGCGCTCAGGAATATTTCGGTGTCCGGGCGGATATCGTCACCTTTGGCAAAATCATCGGCGGCGGTATGCCGGTGGGTGCTTACGGCGGCAGCCGGGAGCTGATGGAGCACGTGGCACCCTGCGGCCCTGTGTATCAGGCAGGTACGCTGGCAGGAAATCCCGTTGCCATGGCAGCTGGACTGGCGCAGCTGCGGTATCTGAATGAACATCCCGAGGTTTACACCACCATCGCTGCCAGTGCAGACAAGCTGGCAAACGGTATGCGCCGGGCGGCAGAGACTGCCGGTGCCGGAGTTCAGATCAATCAGGTGGGCAGCCTGGTGGCTCCGTTCTTCACCCCGGATACGGTTGCATCCTTTGCCGGTGCAAAGCGCAGCGATCTGGCAAAATATGCATCTTACTTTGGCAAGATGCTGCAGCGGGGCATTTATCTGGCCCCTGCCCAGTTCGAGGCTATGTTCGTTTCCTGTGCCCACACGGATGAGGATCTTGAAAAGACCATCGCTGTGGCTAAGGAAGTTTTTGACCAGCTGTATCGCTGAATTTCGCCATATTCAAACGGGCGGGGGATTGGTTTCGCCTGCCCGTTTGCTCCCCAATGTCCACAGAGAACACCACGGAACTGTGGAAAAAAGACACGATATTCGTGAAAATCTGACAATGCTTGTGGGAATTATCTTCTTTGCAGCGTTCCTGGCACTGGATACTGCGTAAGTGCAGCTGTAATCAGGAAGCACAGGTAAAAATCAAAGGCACCGACGGAAGTCGGTGCCTTTTTTGCGCAGACCCGTGCAAAAAAACCTGCAAATCCGGAGAATGCGTAACCAAAAATACGATACAAAGCGCCTGCCCCGATGAGGACAGGCGCTTTTTGTATGAAAATTATAGATATTTGCTGGCTTCTCTCACGCTCAGACGGTTCATCTGATGTTCGTATCTTGCGATGAAGTTACGAACCCATTCGGGATCGGTTTTGGAGTATTCTCTCAGGCTCCAGCCGATTGCTTTGTTGATGAAAAATTCGTCGCTGCCGAAGTTGTTCACGATGATCTGCTCCAGCAGGGCAGGATCTGTCTTTTCCCGGCGGCACAGCTGATGGTCGATGGCGATTCGTCTGATCCAGAAATCGTCATCTCTGGACCATTCCAGCATCAGATCAGGGATTCTTCCGTCCACGAAGGCAATATCTCCCACGATGGAATCAAACCCATCAATGGTGTCCCACCAGGGGCGGGTCTGGATGAATTTTCGGATGGTCGGCACATCGTCATATGTGATGCAGCTTTGCAGGAGCTGCAGATAATCGATCACCAGATATGCAAACTCCCTGTGGACATTTTCGCAGCATTCGTTCAGAAAATCCCAGTCGATCTGTTTGTTCTTTTTCTCCTGCTTCAGAAGCTCCCTGCAAAGCTGTTTTCGCTTCGGGGCAGGGATTCCGTAAAAGGGGAACTGCCCACGCATATAGTCAGACATGGACCGGGCGGTATCCGGCTGCGCAGATGCTTCAAAGAGGGTCTTGATTTCGCTGTATTTACTCATAGCCTCAGCTCCGTTTCTCAAAAAATAACAGCTGCCGGGATGTTTTCATCATAGCTGATTGCGGTGCTGCTGTCAATACGGCGTTGCTCTTTTTTGCGGACTTTTGTATTTTTGACAATCCTGACAGAAAGACATGACTGTTTTCCAATACCGTTTTAAGCCGGGAATTACACAACAAATGGAGAATATTTATACAAAATGCACAATAACATTCGTGACGAAGTGCGAAACTTTAATTCTTAAATCTTTTGTAAATTCAGGTAATTCTATTGTAAATTTCCAATAAATGTGGTAAAGTGTATCGGTCAAAAGGCAAGAATCGACGGACAATGTCCTTGCCGATATGTACACAATAGCTAAATCCACAGTGGCCTGATGCCCTTTGATATTAGCGCTCAAGAAGGCATCAAGGCTGGAGGCTAAAAACAAGGAAGTTATAATATGCATCAATTTACAATGGTAATGGTAACAATCGGAATCACACTGGCAGTGGTTCTCACCATTCTGTACGCTTATCAGGTCGCTTACCTGTTTATCCCTGCAATTCTGCACGAGAAGCCGCCGAAGAACCCCAATTACATGGAAAAGCGACGCTTTGCAATCCTCATTGCAGCCAGAAATGAACAGGCAGTATTGCCGCATCTGTTGGAAAGTATCGCCAATCAGGATTTTCCTGCCGACCAGATCACTACCTATGTGGTGGCAGATAACTGTACCGACGACACCGCAAGAGTGGCTGCCGAGCACGGTGCCATCGTATACGAGCGTTTTAACAAGAAACAGGTGGGTAAGGGCTATGCCCTGGATTATCTGCTGACCCAGATCCAGAAGGACGGTCATCTGGATGATTACGATGCCTTTATGATCTTTGATGCAGACAATCTGCTGATGCCCAACTATTTCACGGAAATGAATAAGACTTGCGACCGGGGCTATGAGGCCTTCGCCGGTTACCGCAATTCCAAAAACTTTGCATCCAACTGGATCTCTGCAGGCTATGCCATCTGGTACCTGCACGATTCTGCCCATATGAATCGTTCCCGCTGTCTGCTGGGAGCCACCTGCTCCGTCAACGGCACCGGCTTCGGCTTTACCCGCCAGCTGCTGGAAAAGATGGGCGGCTGGGAGTATTTCACCCTGACCGAAGACATCGAGTTCAGCATGATCTGCGCCGCCAGAGGCTACAAGGTGGGCTACTGCCACAATGCAATCCTGTTTGACGAGCAGCCCACAAGATGGAAGCAGTCCTACAGACAGCGCGTGCGCTGGAGCCAGGGCTCTTACCAGGTTGCACATCTGCACACCGGAGAGCTGCTGCGGGGTATGTCCCGGCTGAAGACCGCCTATTCTTCCTTTGAGTGCATGACCCTTTCTGTCTGGGGCTTTGGCCTGGGCCTGATCGCGGGCATCATCACCATCATCAACACGCTGCTGCTGGGCGATGCGGGAGATCTCGTGTTTGTCATGGGCTTTACCTTCGTGCTGAGCTACCTGTCTATGGCCGGCATTGCAGCCATTACCGTGGCAACAGAATGGAACCGGATTTATGCATCTGTCGGGCGCAAGCTCTACAGCATCATCTGCTTCCCGCTGTTTATGCTGACATGGTATCCCATCAACATCCTTTCTCTGTTCTACAAGTTCGAGTGGACGCCCATTGAGCACACCGTTGCAATTTCTGCATCGGAGTTCACCAGAAAAAGCAGCCGGGCAAAGAAGGAACACAAAATTACCTGCTGATCAGTGCAGCAGAAACCATCTGAATCTGAAAAAAGTCTGTACGGTTTGCTTCCTGAACGGGAAGCATCGTACAGACTTTTTATTATTTAATCAGTAATTTATCAGGGATTGGCAGTCGATGCAGCGGCCTCTTCAGCCATTTTAACATCATTGATACGAAGAACGACCTCGTCTTTGTCAAACTCGATTTCCGGCAGAAGCTCAAAATAGAAGTCGGTGTATTCCTGAGCCAGCGCGGCGATGCAGTCTGCCTGCAGGGTCTGGAATCTGTGGACGGACAGCTCGTCCTTGTCCAGCGCGATATAGGCGCTGATCCACAGCTTGCGGCCGGTGCGGATGATTTCACAGTTCAGTGCACGGTAACGGCAGCCGCTGAGCACCTGCTCTACCACAGAACGGATGTGCTGAACGGTTTCTTCCTCCGGCGCAATCAGCAGAAGATCCCGGATGCCGGAAATCACTGTCTTGATGGGGGTGGGCAGCATGACCATGGACAGCACGACGGTGAACAGGGAGTCCAGATACGGAATGAAGGGCTGGAACCAGGGAAAGGGCAGAAGCTTTGGCAGGAAGAATGCCAGAGTCATGCCGAAGGAAATCACACAGTCGATCTTCCACCCCTGTTTTTCTGCGGTGACAATGGGGGAGTTCAGGGACTTGTTTTTGCGATACAGGTAAAAGGTGATGATCATGCCCAGGACACAGGCGAACAGCTCGAACCATGCGACCATGTCAAACGGAACAGTTCTGCCTCCGTGCAGCAGAATGTTGAAGCTGTTGGCGATCAGACCTACGGTAACGGCGGTCATGGTGATGCCCTTTACCACGATGAAGACGGTCTCAATCTGCATATAGCCGAAGGGGTAGCGCTCGTTGCTGGGCTTATACAGCAGAGGGATCAGCATCACCGAGGGCAGCAGCATGAAGAATTCGATGCCGTCGTAGACTGCATCCAGCAGGACGGCCTGGGAGCTGGTGATGATTGCCATAGCCAGCTCGATGATCACAAAAAACAGATTGGCATACAGGGATACGGACATTGCTTTCTTTTCTTTTTTGGGGCTCTTTTTTCCAATACGCATGAATGAGCGACCTTCCTTTGTCAGTTCGATGTGTTCGTTTTTTGATTTTGCCTGTATAAACAAAAATGAAGAGCTCTTTACATTCAGCATTGCAGCAGAAAATCATAAGCCCTCCACGATAGATGGTTCTCTTTATTACAATTTGCCTGGAACACTTATACGATACCACAGATGCATGGAAAAAGCAAATAACGGGATCTTTCGGAAATTGAGGCTTTTCTGCACAATTCTCTCTTGCTGGATTTGAAAAATTCCGATTTTTGGAAACAGCGATTCACAAAATGAGCGGCTGGAATGCTCCTTTGTGCATATTCCACCTGTGATGCGTGTTCGGATGAAACCGGAAGCGTTGTTTTTTGTGAAAATAAAGGAAAAATGCGAAAAACTTGAAATCGTCTTGCATTTTCAGATTGAAAATGTTACCTTTTTCATAGGTATACACCTGAACAGCCTCTGAGGATTGATTCTTCGGAGGCAACAGAAAACGACACACCCACAGACCCGACGAAACCCACCAAACCTGCAAAGCCTGTCATGCCTAACACACCCAACACCGGTGACAGCGCCAATGCTGCACTTTGGACTTCCCTGAGCCTGCTGTCTCTGGTAGGCCTGGCGGTTGTATTCATCCTGGGCAGAAAAAGAAACAAGATCTAAAACCTGACAGAGCGGGGCGGATTTCCGCCCCGCTTTTTCTGACCGCAAATCCTGCTGTGCATGATTACTGCGCAGCGGGATTCATTTTTGCTTGTTTGTACAGGCACGGGAAACGATGGGTGCATTTCAAAAATCAAGCCATTGCCGATAGAATCTGTTGCAGAAAAAATCCGGAGGAATCACGAAAAGGGTGATTCCTCCGGATGAGTGAGAGAATTAGGTCGAAAAAGATGCTGATTTGCGACGAGTCTGGTGATATTGGACATTCCGGAATCTCGTCGTGGTTGCAGGCTTCCGCTTAGTTTCTGCCTTCCTTGATCGCAGCCTGAGCGGCAGCCAGACGGGCGATGGGAACACGGAAGGGAGAGCAGGAAACATAGTCCAGTCCAATCTTGTTGCAGAACTCCACGGATGCGGGATCGCCGCCGTGCTCGCCGCAGATGCCAACATGCATCTCGGGACGAACGGATCTGCCCAGCTTGATTGCCATATCCATCAGGCGACCAACACCGACCTGATCCAGCTTGGCAAAGGGATCGTTCTCATAGATCTTGGTGTCGTAGTAGGCATCCAGGAACTTGCCGGCATCGTCACGGCTGAAACCGAAGGTCATCTGAGTCAGGTCGTTGGTACCGAAGCAGAAGAATGCGGCTTCCTTGGCGATTTCGTCAGCGGTCAGGCAGGCTCTGGGAATTTCGATCATGGTGCCAACCTGGTAGGACAGGGTGATACCGGAAGCAGCGATCTCCTCGTCGGCGGTCTTAACCACAACGCCCTTGACGAATGCCAGCTCCTTTACATCGCCAACCAGAGGAATCATGATCTCAGGCATGATATTCCAGTCGGGATGAGCCTTCTTCACATTCAGAGCGGCACGGATGACGGCCTTGGTCTGCATGGCGGCGATTTCGGGGTAGGTGACGCTCAGACGGCAGCCACGGTGACCCATCATGGGGTTGGCCTCGTGCAGGGATGCGATGATGTCCTTGATTTCCTGAACGGTCTTGCCCTGAGCTGCGGCCAGAGACTCGATCTCGGATTCGGTGGTGGGAACGAACTCGTGCAGAGGGGGATCCAGGAAGCGGATGGTTACAGGATAGCCTTCCATAGCCTCGTAAATCTTCTCGAAATCGCTCTGCTGCAGGGGGAGCAGCTTATCCAGAGCCAGCTTTCGGTCTTCAACGGTATCGGAGCAGATCATCTCGCGGAATACCTCGATACGATCCTGCTCAAAGAACATATGCTCGGTACGGCACAGGCCGATGCCTTCTGCACCAAGCTCCCGGGCCTTGCGGGCATCGCGGGGGGTATCGGCATTGGTACGAACACCCAGACGGCGGTACTTGTCAGCCCAGGCCATGATCCGACCGAATTCACCGGCGATTTCGGCTTCCTTGGTGGGGATGATACCGTCGTAGATGCAGCCGGTGGAGCCATCCAGGGACAGTGCGTCGCCTTCGTGGTAGGTCTTTCCGGCCAGAGTGAACTGCTTGTGATCTTCGTCCATCACGATGGCGGAGCAGCCGGAAACGCAGCAGGTGCCCATGCCACGGGCAACGACAGCAGCGTGAGAAGTCATGCCGCCGCGGACGGTCAGGATACCCTGAGCGGCCTTCATGCCTTCGATATCTTCGGGGCTGGTTTCCAGACGAACCAGAACAACCTTCTCGCCGCGCTGTGCCCACTGCTTGGCATCCTCGGCGGTGAATACGATCTTGCCGCAGGCTGCTCCGGGAGAAGCGGCCAGAGCCTTGGCGGCAGGAACGGTCTTCTTCAGGGCCTCAGCATCAAACTGGGGATGCAGCAGGGAGTCCAGAGTTCTGGGCTCGATCATGGCAACTGCCTTCTTCTCGTTGATCATGCCCTCGTCTACCAGATCGCAGGCAATTTTCAGCGCAGCGGCAGCGGTACGCTTGCCGTTACGGGTCTGCAGCATATACAGGTTGCCGCTTTCAACGGTGAACTCCATGTCCTGCATATCCCGGTAGTGGTCTTCCAGAATGGAGCATACATTTTCAAACTGCTCAAATGCATGGGGGAATTTCTCTGCCATCTGGCTGATCGGCATGGGGGTACGCACGCCTGCAACCACATCTTCGCCCTGTGCATTGGTCAGGAATTCACCGAACAGCTTCTTCTCGCCGGTAGCGGGGTTACGGGTAAATGCAACACCGGTGCCGCAATCGTCGCCCATATTGCCGAAGGCCATAGACTGCACATTGACTGCGGTGCCCCAGGAGTAGGGGATATCGTTGTCACGGCGATAGACGTTTGCTCTGGGGTTATCCCAGGAACGGAACACAGCCTTGATGGCACCCATCAGCTGCTCCTTGGGATCGGTGGGGAAGTCAACGCCCAGCTTTGCCTTGTACTCGGCCTTGAACTGACCTGCCAGCTCCTTCAGATCTTCAGCAGTCAGCTCCACATCCTGGGTGACGCCTCTTTTTTCCTTCATCTGGTCGATGAGAACTTCAAAATATTTCTTGCCGACTTCCATGACGACATCGGAGTACATCTGGATAAAACGGCGGTAGCAGTCATATGCCCAACGGGGGTTTCCGGACTTTGCAGCCAGAACCTCGACCACATCTTCGTTCAGACCCAGATTCAGGATCGTGTCCATCATGCCGGGCATGGAAGCGCGGGCGCCGGAACGTACAGAAACCAGCAAAGGATTATTCTTATCACCAAATCTTTTGCCGGTGATGGATTCAAGCTCTTTAACATATTCCATGATTTCAGCCTGGATATCGTCATTGATCATCCGACCGTCTTCATAATACTTGGTGCAAGCTTCCGTGGTAATAGTAAACCCCTGGGGAACAGGAAGTCCGATTCTGGTCATTTCAGCCAAATTCGCACCCTTGCCACCCAGGAGTTCTCTCATTGAACCGTCACCCTCGGTGAATAGATAAACATATTTATGAGCCATCTTGAATACCCCTTTCACTATTACAGGTATAAATTTCACCAGTAATTTTGCATTTTTAGACTAGGACAGTATACCACGGCTTTGGATGAAATGTAAATACCAATAATATATATTTGCTGAAAATTGTTAATAATACACAAAAATCAATCAGGGGATTGTAGCAGAAGTCCCGGAAAAAGGGTGCAAAAAAGCCGCCATCAGGCGGCTTTTTTCAGATTCGGTAGAGTCTTTTTCCGTTTTCTGTGGTAATTTGATGAATTTCTTCCACGGTCAATCCGCGGATCTCAGCCAGGCGCTCAGCCATGCGGTAGAGCTTACTGGGGTCATTGCGCTTGCCGCGGAAGGGCTCCGGGGACATATAGGGGCAGTCTGTTTCCAAAACGATGCGCTCCAGCGGAATGGAAGATGCCACCTCTACGGCTTTGCGGGCGTTCTTGAAGGTCAGCACCCCCGTGAAGCCAATATAGTAGCCCTTGCTGATGAGCACCTTCGCCATTTCGGCAGAGCCGGAGTAGCAGTGGAACACGCCCTTCACATCCGGGAATTCATTCACAATGGCCATGCCGTCTTCGTGGGCCTCCCGCTCGTGGATGATGACGGGCAGGTCAAGCTCCCGGGCTAGCTGCATCTGCATCCGAAAGGCCTGCTGCTGGATTTCTCTGGGGACATCCTCATAGTGGTAGTCAAGGCCAATCTCGCCGATGGCCTTTACCTTGGGATTGTTTTTGCACAGGTTTCTGTATGTTTCAATCAGATCTTCGTTCACCAGGTCTGCGGCATCCGGGTGGGAGCCGACAGCGGCGTAAATGAAATCGTATTGATTTGCCAGAGCCACGGCATTCTGAGAAGTGGGCAGGTCGCAGCCGGGATTCATCAAAAGGGCGATATCTGCCTGAGGCAGTTCAGCGATGAGCTGGTGACGGTCGGCATCAAAGGATGCATCGTCCATGTGAGCATGGGTATCAAAGAGCATGGTTTTCCTCCTGTTGGATGATTGCAACCAGACAGCCGTCCAGAATTCGGATTCTGGGGTCGTCCGGGAAAAAGTCGGTGTGATTGGGGTAACCCCGAAGGCCGTCTCCCGACAGCTTGACGCTGGCCTCTTTCAGTACCCAGAACCGCAGAAGCGCATCACGCCTGTCTCGGCAGCGTTCAAAACGGGGGGATTCCGATGGAGAGAGGATTTTATCGGCCAGACGCAGATCAATGGCTCTGTCCAGTTCCTCGGCATCGATGCCGACGGGGCGGTCAGACAGAGCGCAGAATACATGATTTTTTGTATGGGAGATGGAAAAATGAAGATCACCTTGGGAAAAACAGGGTTTTCCTCGAGGCATGGTGATGATTTCCGGGGGTTCCAGGCCGGTTTCTTCCCGGTACATCCGCAAAAGCAGCTGCCTGCCGGCATCATGCCCCCGGCGGCCGTTGAGGATTTCGGATTCGATTCGCAGCACAGCGCTACCTCCAGACAGAAAAACAGATAGAAAAAGAGTCGGTCCGAAGACCGACTCTTTATGTTGCAACTAAAAATTAGCCGTTTGCACGCATCTGAGCGAAGCACTCGCTGCAGTATACGGGACGGTCGGACTTGGGCTGGAAGGGAACCTTTGCCTCGCCGCCGCAACGAGCGCAGGTAGCAGTGAAGTACTCACGGGGGCCACGAGCGTTGTTCTTACGAGCATCACGGCAAGCCTTGCAGCGCTGGGGCTCATTCTGGAAGCCACGCTCTGCGTAGAACTCCTGCTCACCAGCGGTGAAAACGAATTCATTGCCGCACTCTTTGCAAACTAAAGTCTTATCTTCGTACATTGATTTTACCTCTCTTCGGTTGATTGTTTGCCCCGTGAAAAACACCATTGGATACTGGTAAATAACGCGGAGTATGATATTTGCGAACGGTAGGTCACCGCTTACGCTGAACTTACTCTTGCGCGGCGGGACAACAGAAGAAAGGGTACCGCATCGGCAATCAAGAGACCGTGACTGGCTGTCACTAATCGGGATTATACACGCACCAAATGCATTTGTCAATCCTTTATTCACAATTTCATGTGACAATGCACAATATTTTCTGAAATTTTTACCCGATTACAGGGGAATTTGCATCTGCCCCTGACAGGGAATGTGCAGATGCTCATATGCAAGGGGGGTGACGCAGCGGCCTCTGGGGGTTCTGGTCAGGAAGCCCAGCTGCATGAGGTAAGGCTCGTACACATCTTCCAGTGTGACGGCTTCCTCACCGATGGTGGCAGCCAGAGTTTCAAGACCCACCGGGCCTCCGCCGTAATTCTGGATGATGGCAGTGAGCATCCGCCGGTCGATGGCATCCAGACCCAGATGGTCAACATCCAGCTGCTCCAGAGCCATATTGGCAGCCTCCTTGGTGATGACACCGTCGGCGCAGACCTGAGCAAAGTCCCGGACACGGCGCAGGAATCGGTTGGCGATTCGGGGAGTGCCGCGGCTGCGGGATGCGATTTCATAGGCACCCTGGGGATCGATCTCCATGCCCAGAATGGTGGCGCTGCGGGTGACGATCTTTGCAAGTTCCTCGGCAGAGTACAGCTCCAGCCGCAGACTGACACCAAAACGGTCCCGCAGGGGAGCCGACAGCTGACCGGCTCTGGTGGTGGCACCGACCAGAGTAAACCGGGGCAGATCCAGACGGATGGAGTTGGCGCTGGGGCCTTTGCCTACAATAATATCAATTGCAAAATCCTCCATAGCCGGGTACAGGATCTCTTCCACGACCCGGTTCAGACGGTGGATTTCGTCGATAAACAGCACATCGCCGGGGTTGAGATTGGTCAGCAGAGCTGCCAGATCACCGGGCTTTTCGATGGCAGGGCCGGAAGTGACCCGGATACCGGCGCCCATTTCGCTGGCGATGATGTTTGCCAGCGTGGTTTTGCCCAGACCGGGAGGGCCGTAGAGCAGGGTGTGATCCAGAGGTTCGCCTCTGCGGCGGGCAGCTTCCAGATAGATGGAGAGATTGGCCTTGGCCTTTTCCTGACCGGTATAATCGGCGAGGAATTTCGGGCGCAGACCGACTTCAACAGTGTCTGTGGAAAGCTGGGTGGGGGTTATAATGGGAGCTTGCAGCTCTTCAGAAAATTCTAAACTCATGAAAACCTCCAAAGTCGAGGATGATATTCTTAATCGTGAGGAAACAGACGCTTAGGCTTTCATCACCATGGCCCGCAGGGCATAGCGAACCATTTCTTCGGTGGTGGCCTTGGGATCGCAGCCCTTCAGAGCAGCGGAAATCTCCGGGCCGGAATAACCCAGCTCCTGCAGTGCGGCAGTGGCCAGGGAAGTGTTGCTGCTGACAGCGGGCATTTCTGCCGGCTTGACACCGGAGAAGTCCAGTGCCATGTCGTTGCCGCCGACCTTGTCCTTCAGCTCCAGAATGATGCGCTGGGCGATTTTTTTGCCCACGCCCTGAGCGGCGGTGAGCATCTTCTCGTCTCCGGTCATGACGGCGAGCGTGAAATTCTGGGGGCCGCCTGCAGAAAGAATCGCAAGGGCTGCCTTGGGGCCAACGCCGGTGACGGAGGTCAGCAGCTCATAGCAGTGCTGCTCTTCTCTGGTGGAGAAGCCGTACAGCTCGTGAGCATCCTCCCGGATGGATTCGCAGATGTAAAGACGGGCGCTCTGGTTCAGCTTCAGCTGAGCAGCGGTGTATGCGGTAATGCGGCAGCCGTAGCCGACACCTGCGCATTCAACCACGGCAAGTCCCGGTTCTAGGATGGTAACGGGACCGGAAACATAGTAGATCATGGGAAACCTCCATGGAAAAGTTAAGGTTGGATCCGAGACAGCAGCGAGGTGCTGGATCGGGCGTGACACAGGGCGATGGCGATGGCATCGGCGGCGTCATCGGGTTTGGGCATCTTCTCCAGATGGAGGATGCGCTTGGTCATGTCCTGGACCTGATGCTTGGTGGCATTGCCGTAGCCCACGACGGACTGCTTGACCTGCATGGGCTTGTAGGAAAAGACCGGAACACCGGCCTGCCGGATGGCAAGCAGGATCACACCGCGGCTCTGGGCAACGCCGATGCCGGTGGTGACATTCTGACCGAAAAACAGCTCTTCGATTGCCACAGCCTCGGGCTTGGCAAGCTCCAGGAGCTGCTTCATATCTTCGTAGATCATCTCCAGACGGGCAGAAAAATCTGCGCCCGGAGGGGTGGTGATGGCACCGTAGCGCAAGAGCGCAAAATTATTTCGCTGGGCTTCGATCAGGCCGAAGCCGGTGATGCCATAACCGGGGTCAATTCCCAGAATTCTCATATGTGGGTTCACCTCATTTGGCATTATAGCACATTTGTTTTGGTTTTCCTAGGGGAGATTTTGGAAAATGATTGTTATAAAGTAACAATATTGAAAATAAGGTATTTACTTTTTGCGTCGGTTGATGTAACATGAACGGCGAACAGAGTAGGATTTTCCGCGTGAAGTGCCGTCATAATGGGGAGTTGTCTGACGGACGAAGGGCTCTGCCCGCGATGGAATCTCCGCACCCGCTGTTGCATATTGGTGGAAAACCTCCCGTATGTAGCAACGATACTCGGTTGGGTAATGGGCTCAGATGGATTCTGACCCTGTCTACTCCACTGGGATTTTCTAGGCATCATATGAACTCCCCAACGGCTGCGGCTGTTTGGGGAGTTTTTTGTCGGGAAATTCAGCAGGACAGTAAGAAAGCCTCTGATACCATATCCTGAAAAATAGGAGGTAGTTCCATGAAACGAACACAAAAATCAACACAACTGTATCCCCATCCGTTCAGCAAAGCCTACTGGCGTGACGCAGCAGCAGAACTGAAAGACACCCATATGCTGGTCGTCGCTGCCCTGATGATTGCACTGCGTGTTGCAATGAAGGGCCTTGCCATTCCTCTGGCACCAAATCTGATGATCAACACCGGCTTTTTCGTTAATGCTCTGGGTGCTATGATCTACGGCCCTGTGGTTGCCATCGTCGGCGCAGCCGTTTCTGACACACTGGGATGTATTCTTTTTCCCCAAGGCCCGTACTTTTTCCCCTTTATCTTCATTGAAATTGCCAGCAGCCTGTTCTTCGCCCTGTTCCTCTACCGTGCCAAGGTGAACACTACCCGGGTTGTGCTCAGTCGGTTCTGTGTTAATTTCTTTGTAAATATCGTACTCAATATGCCGATCATGGCTCTTTTCTATAAGTTTGTGCTGGATAAGAACTACACCTGGCTGCAGCTGCCCGCTATTGCAAAGAACCTGTGCCTGTTCCCTGCGGAAGCACTGCTGCTGGTGCTGTTTATGACGGTGATGGTTCCTATCGTGTACCGCCTGCAACTGGTGTACAGCCCCGGCGAAGATCTGAAGGTTACCAAGAAGCTGGGAATGGGACTTGCCGGACTTTTCGTGGCATCCGTCATTGTGACCGGCAGCTACCTGGTGTATAACTACAACACCACAAATCAGGCAAGCTGGCTGGAAAAAGAGGAAAAGCTGGAGCTGAACAGTGCTTTGACTCAGGAGGCACGGAATCAGGGTCTGGTAGAGGATGACCAGATCTGCATCGTCAAGAAGGTCGGCAAGAAGCTGGGCGAGGATCAGGTGAATATTACATATAATGTATATGATGTCACCGAGCAGTCCAATCTGGAGCAGGTGATGACCTACCGCAGCACCGATGCCAAGAAAGATGACACCTTGACGGAAGCCGGCGGCGGCAGTGCAAAGACCTCGAAGAAGGATTTGGGCGCAGTCACAGATCTGACACTGGACAGCGCAGAATAAATTTGAAAAAAGCACACTGCGAAAGCGGTGTGCTTTTTCTTGCGAATGGGGGAATGCTATGATAAAATATCGAAAAACGGCAGACTGTAAGGAGGAATAGTATGTTTGAAGGATTCTCCCCGGAAACCGTGGACTTTCTCTGGGGTATTCGCCTGAATAACAACCGGGAATGGTTCCTGGAGCACAAAAAGGACTACACCCGGTATTTATATGAACCGATGAAGGCGCTGGGACAGTATCTGTTCGAGCCGTTCCTGGACGAGCCGGGCATGATATTGAAGGTCAGCCGGATTTACCGGGATGCCAGACTGCACTACCCGGTGCCTTATAAAGAGAGTCTGTGGATCAGCATTCGCCGGGATGTCCAGTGGTGGACGGAAAATCCCTGCCAGTATTTTGAAATCACTCCGGAGGGCGTCAGCTATGGCATGGTGTTCTGGAAGCCCAAAGCTGCTATGATGGAGCAGTTCCGCAAGACCATCGCCCGGGAGCCGGAGCATTTTCTGGCGCTGATCGAGCAGACGGAACGGGAAACCGGAATCAAAATCACCGCGGACGAGTACAAGCGCAGCAAGCCCTGTCCGGATGAGCGTCTGGAGCGGTTTTACAGCTGGAAAGGAAATTTCGCCTGCATCCGTCAGGAGGAATTCGGCGAAGGGACCTTCAGTCCGGAGCTTGCCCAGCGTGCAAGAACGCTGATTACGGCCCTGACACCGCTGACTCGGTATCTCGAACAATTCGGAAATCCGTAATCAAAAATCATCCTGCGATTTGTAGGATGATTTTTTCATTAAATGGTTGAAAAATGTTTCCATTATGTGGTAAATTATAAGGGAAGGGGGTGTCGCAGTGCCTGAATATGAGATGGTCAGAGAAATCAAGAATCTGTGCAAAAACAACCAGATGCGCGATGTCCTGATCGAGGAAATCGAAACCGACGATCCGGTGGAATATGTCCGCAATCTGCTCAAAGGGGAGCAGATCGAGATCGCAGTGGATCGCAAAAACGATGGAAGCATCGTGGTGGATACTGTTTGCGATGGGTTGATGCAGACATTTTCCTTTACAAGAATCTGATAGACCGAAAATTGGATGCTGATTTTTGTGTGAAATAAAAAAATAGAAGAATTTTAGTCATATTTAGTTAAAATGTGGGTTGAATTTACAATTCATCTATGATACGATATCGTTGTATCGATATGGGCGTAGTGCGCCCATAAAAATCGTATGCTAAAAAGCAAGTAATTGCTTAAATTTAGGAGGTAAATTCAAATGAGCGTTATGGACATTTTGGACAATCGCAGTGCATTCTCCTTCGAAGTATTCCCCCCCAAGACCGATGTCGGCATGGAAAAGCTGTGCGGTGAGGGCGGCGTGCTGGAGAAGTTGTACACCCTGAATCCCGACTACATTTCCTGCACCTACGGCGCAGGCGGCACCAATGTTGGTAAGAACCTGGAAGTCCTGGACAAGATCGTCAAGGACGGCAAGACCACCGGTGTTACTCACTTCACCTGCATCGGCAACACCAAGGAAGGCATCAAGGAGCAGCTGCAGAACTATCTGGATCATGGCATCAACCATATGCTGGCTCTGCGCGGCGACCTGCCCTTCGGCTGGAACGGTACCGGCGGTGACCTGCACTACGCAACCGAGCTGGTTAAGTTCGTCCGTCAGGAGTTCGGTGATAAGTTCACCATCGCTGTTGCTGGTTCTCCCGAGGGCCACATTCAGTGCCGCAGCCTGGAGGCTGATATCGCTTTCCTGAAGCAGAAGCAGGACAATGGCGCTGACTACATCATGACTCAGCTGTGCTGGGATATGGATCAGTTCCGTTACTGGCTGGACGCTATCCGTGCTGCAGGTATCTGGATGCCCGTGGACGTGGGTATCATGCCCATCCTGGACCAGAAGGCTACCATCAACATGGCTCTGTCCCGCAACGGCTGCGTGATGCCTCGTGAACTGTGCGAGATCATCTCCAAGAACTGGATCTTCCCCGATCCTTTCTGTGCTGAGCCTTTCGATGCTAATGTGGCTGGCAAGAAGGCTGCTTTCCGCGAAGCTGGCATCGAGTACACCATCAAGCAGATCGACGAGTACCGCTCCTGCGGCATCAACGGCATCCATCTGTACGCACTGAACAAGTTCGACGATGTTGCCCTCATTGCCAAGGAAGCTGGCCTGCTGGACCTCATTTGATTTCTTAGATAATGGCTCCCACTCCGGGAGCCATTACCCCAATCGCATTTTGTCAGTCAAAGGAGTAATTTGTTTATGGCAACACCCCATACCATTGCAGTGGCCGGTAAGGGCGGCGTGGGTAAAACCACCACCTGCGGCATGCTGATTGATTATCTGTGCAAGAAAAATCGTGGCCCCGTTCTGGTGGTCGACGCTGATGCAAACTCCAACCTCAACGAGGTTCTGGGCGTAGAAGTGGAAACCTCTTTGGGTCAGATCCGTGAGGAGATGGCTCAGGCAGAGCTGAAGGGTACCATTCCTGCTGGCATGACCAAAGCAGAATACGCTGAGTTCAAGTTTAATTCTGCTCTGGTGGAAGAGGACGATTTTGATATGCTGGTCATGGGCCGCACTCAGGGCAAGGGCTGCTATTGCTATGTCAATGGCGTGCTGAAGGCTCAGGTGGACAAATACGCCAACAACTATTCCTATATCGTCATGGATAATGAAGCAGGACTTGAACATGTGGCCAGAGGCACGCTGCCTCATGTGGACACCATGCTGCTCATTTCCGACTGCTCACGCAGAGGCGTCCAGGCGGTTGCACGGATCGCTGAGATGATCGATGAGATGGAACTCAAGCCCGGCAAGATGGGCCTGATCATCAATCGTGCACCCAATGGCATTCTGGATGAAGGCATCAAGGCAGAGATCGATAAGCACGGTCTGGAGCTGCTGGGCGTCCTGCCCCAGGATGATGAAGTTTATCGCTGCGACTGCAACGGTGAACCCTCTGCAAAACTGGACCAGAACAATCCTGTGAAGGTTGCCCTGAGAGGCATTATGCAGGATCTGGGCCTGTAAGAAAAAATCGGTCAAGGCTTGCGACCGCAGGGAGTGTCGTTCCAGATCTTTGGTAAATACGAAAGATCTGGAACGGCATTCCTGAGAAGAAAAGCCGCTTTTAGTTCGTTTATAAATTTTTTAACCTAAATAAGGGGGATAATTACTATGTCTTTCGTTCCCAAGAAGCAGGCATACAGTGCGCATATCAATGCCGTTACCCTGGGCACCGGTGACAAGGCTACAGTCATCGGCGGTCAGAATGTACTGCCCTTCTACACTTTCGATGCACCCATCGAAAATGCACCCAAGATCGGTATTGAAATCTCTGACGCAGCTTCCGAATGGACCGCTCCCGGTCTGAAGGAGTTCTACGCAGGCTGCACCACCATGGCTGACTTCGCTAAGAAGGCTGAGACCATGGAGGGCGCTGACTTCCTGTGCCTGCACTTCGAGTCTGCTGACCCCAACGGCGCTAACCGCTCTGTTGAGGACTGCGTGGCTGATGCTAAGGCTGTTGCTGATGCTGTTTCTCTGCCTATCGTTATCATGGGCTGCAAGAACATGGAAAAGGACGGCGAGCTGTTCGGCAAGATCGCTGAGGCTCTGCAGGGCAAGAACATCCTGGTGATGTCTGCTAAGTCCGAAGACTACAAGACCGTTGGTGCTTCCGTCGCTCTGGCTTACGGCCAGAAGGTCGGTGCTGAAACCGCTGACGACATCAACCTGGCTAAGCAGCTGAATATCATGCTGAAGGGCCTGTCCATCAATCCTGAGAACATCGTTATGAACATCGGTACCGCTGCTGTCGGCTACGGCTTCGAGTATGTCGCATCCACTCTGGATCGCGTTCGTGCTGCTGCTCTGGCTCAGTCCGATGAGGATCTGCAGATGCCCATCATCGCTCCTGTCTCTCCTGACACCTGGGGCGTTAAGGAATCTGTGGCTACCGCTGAAGATGTTCCCGAGTGGGGCGATCAGGAAGAGCGTGCAATCGGTATGGAAGTTTCCACCGCTGCTGCTAACCTGACCGGCGGCGCTGACGCTGTCATCATGCGTCATCCTGCTGCTGTTGCCACCATCAAGAAGTTCATCACTGAACTTGTCTAATCGGTAAGGAGGATACATATAATGGCTCTGAAAGGTCTTGACATTTTTAAGCTGTCTCCCAAGAAAAACTGTAAGGAGTGCGGCAGCCCCACCTGTATGGCTTTCTGTATGAAGGTCGCTCAGGGTGCTGTTGAGCTGTCCAAGTGCCCTTACTTCTCTGAAGACGCAATCGCAACCCTGTCCGAGGCTACCGCTCCTCTGATGAAGACCATCGAGATCGGTAACGGCCTGAAGCTGGGCGGCGAAACTGTTCTGTTCCGTCACGAGAAGACTCTGGTCAGCGAAACCCGTTTTGCTGTGTCTGTTGACACCGAAATGGATGCTGCTACTGTCGATGCAAAGCTGGCTGACATGGCTAAGATCGACTACGAACGTATCGGCGAGCGTATGTACGTGGAAGCTATCTTCGTTTCCAACAGAGGCAACGATGCTGCTGCTTACACCGCTCTGGTTGAAAAGGCTGCTGCTACCGGCCGTGCACTGGTCCTGGAATGCTGGGATGTTGAGTGCGCTAAGGCTGCTCTGGAAGTATGCAAGGCTGGCAAGCCCGTTCTGGATGGCGCTACTCCCGAGAACTGGGAAGCTATGAACGAGGTTGCTACCGCTGCCGGTGTTACCCTGGGTGTTTGGGCTAACAACATCTCCGACCTGTACGACACCGTGAAGAATCTGGAAGCTAAGGGCAACAAGAACCTGATTCTGGATGTCACCGCTGCTACTGCTAAGGAGACTCTGGCTAACGCTGTTAACGTCCGTCGTACCGCTCTGAAGGACGGCGACCGCAGCTTCGGTTACCCCTCCATCGTTAACCTGACCCGTTTTGCTAAGGACAACGAGCATCTGCAGACTGCATATGCTACCATGTTCATTGAAAAGTACGGCTCCATCGTTGTTATGGACCAGATGACCTACGCTCAGGCTCTGCCTCTGTACGGCCTGCGTCAGAACATCTTCACCGATCCTCAGAAGCCCATGAAGGTTGAGGCTAAGATCTACCCCATCAACGGCGCTGATGAGAATTCTCCCTGCTGTCTGACTGTTGACTTCGCTCTGACCTACTTCCTGGTTTCCGGTGAATTGGAGCGTTCCAATGCTCCTGTAAACCTGCTGATCACCGATGCTTCCGGTATGTCCGTTCTGACTGCATGGGCTGCAGGTAAGTTCTCCTCCACCACCGTCAAGAAGTTCTTCGACGAGAACGACCTGGAGAACAAGATCAAGAACCGTACCCTGATCATCCCCGGCAAGGTTGCCGTTATGAAGGGCGAGATCCAGGAGAAGCTGCCCAACTGGAATGTTGTTGTCGGTCCTCTGGAAGCTGTTCAGCTGCCCAAGTACATCAAGGACAAGGAGTACGAGGCTGCTGCTGCCGCCGCTGCTGCTGAGTCCGCTGCCAAGGCTGCCGCTGCTGGCGCTGTGGAAGAGGTCAAGGAGCTGTCCTTCGAGGAACTGCTGGAGACCAAGGTTCCCAAGATCGAAATCGTTGACATGGGTGTTAAGTACAAGGGCCACAACCCCGAGTCCAAGACCTTCGTCACCATCGGCGAGCGTATCCACTGCATCTCTCCGTCCATCCGTAAGGCTATGGACGAGCGCGATCCCGCTCCTATCCTGAAGCGTGCTGCTGAGCAGATCGCTGCCGGCGCTACCTACCTGGACGTCAACATCGGACCTGCTGAGAAGGACGGTCCCGAGCGTATGATGTGGGCTGTTAAGCTGCTGCAGGAGAACTTCAACAATGTTCCTCTGGCTCTGGATACCGCTAACAAGCGTGCTATCGAGGCTGGTATCAAGGTTTACAACCGTACCAACGGCAAGCCCATCGTCAACTCCGCTGACGCTGGTTCTCGTATCTCCAACATCGACCTGGCTGCTGCTAACGATGCAATCTGTATCGCTCTGTGTTCTGCAGACGGTATCGCTAAGGACAACGAAGAGCGTATGAAGCACTGCCATGACATGCTGGAGCGTGGCCTGAGCCTGGGTATGGAAGCTACCGACCTGTGGTTCGACCCCCTGTTCCTGGTTGTCAAGGGCATGCAGGATAAGCAGATGGACGTCCTGAACGCTATCAAGATGTTCGCTGACGAAGGCCTGAAGTCCACCGGTGGTCTGTCCAACAACTCCAACGGCGCTCCCAAGGCTGTCCGTCCCATCATGGACTCCGCTCTGGTCGCTATGGCAATGATGCAGGGCCTGACCTCCGCTATCGTCAACCCCTGTGACCTGCGCCTGATGGAGACCATCAAGTCCTGTGATATCTTCAAGGATCACGTTCTGTACTCTGACTCCTACCTGGATCTGTAAGCAAGCAGTGCTTGCAGCCAATACGTGACCGACTTGGTCAGTGGTCGTTAGGCCATTGGGCGTGCTCGGTAACGACACATGGCGCGGAACTGAATCGTTAGGAATCTGTAAGCAAGCAGTGCTTGCAGCCAATGCGTGACCGACTTGGTCAGTGATCGTTAGGCCATTGGGCGTGCTCGGTAACGACACATGGCGCGGAACTGAATCGTTAGGAATCTGTAAGCAAGCAGTGCTTGCAGCCAATGCGTGACCGATCTGGTCAGTGGTCGTCAGACCATTGGGCATGCTCGATAACGACACATGGCACAGAATCGATTCGCTTAGATTTTCAATGAAGCCGGAAGGGTTTTTACCCTTCCGGCTTTTGCTATACCGGTGAGCATTTCCGTTGACAAACATGGACAAAATCGGTATACTATCAGTATATGAGTACTGAAAACCAACCGATTTTAGGAGAATGACATATGAGTAAAGTGATCTTTGAAATCGAAGGCGCGCAGCCTGTAAGCGTGGAATGCAACCCCGGTGATAACCTGCTGGAACTGGCAAGAAGAGCCAATGTGGCTATCGATGCCCCCTGCTCCGGCAACGGCTCCTGCGGCAAGTGCCGAGTCAAACTGGTGGAAGGCGAGCTGGAAAGCATTAAGAGCCGCCACATTACTGACGAAGAGTACGAAGCTGGCTGGAGACTGAGCTGTAATTCCAAGGTCGTTGGCGATGTTACGGTGTTTGTTCCGGATATTGCCTCTGCCTATCAGTCCAGAATGAAGACTGCAGACCTGTCCTCCGGCAAGGAAGTTGCCATCTTTGAGGAACTGCAGGAAAATCTGAAGCAGGCCGGAATCTGCTTCGAGAACAAGTTCCGTGCGCTGGATTTAACCATGAGCGAGCCATGTCTGGAAGATACCATGCCCGACAACGAGCGTCTGACCTGGGCAATTCAGGAGGCTACCGGCGTTGAGAAAGTACATATTCCCTTTGCGGTGATGCTGAAAATGGCATCCACCCTGCGTGAGTGCGGCTTCCATGTCTGCGTCAAGGGCCAGCTGTTTGACGATCGTTTTGAATGTATGGATATCTGCCCCGCAGAGGACAACAAGCTGGTGGGCTGTGCCATCGATATCGGTACAACAACAGTGACCATGGTTCTGATCGACCTGACCAATGGCAAGATCCTTGCTAAGGGCTCTTCCGGCAACGGCCAGATCCGTTTTGGCGCCGATGTCATCAACAGAATCATTGAGCAGGGCCGTCCCGGCGGCAAGAAGAAGCTGCAGGATGCCATTGTCAAGGAAACTCTGAACCCTATCATTGCCAATCTGTGCAAGAGCATCGGTCTGAACGCCCGCAGCATCGTGCGTATGTGCATCGGTGCAAATACTACTATGAACCATCTGCTTCTGGGTGTGGATGCCGAGAGCATCCGCATGGAGCCTTATGTCCCCAGCTTCTTCAGTTGGGAGGGACTGCTGGCAGGTGACCTGCATCTGCCTGCTCATCCGCTGGCTCCTGTGAGCATTGCGCCCAACATCGGTTCCTATGTGGGCGGCGATATCACTGCCGGTACTTTGGCTTCCCTGATCTGGGACAAGGATGAGATGAGCCTGTTTATCGACCTGGGTACCAATGGCGAAATCGTCTTCGGCAACCGGGATTTCCTGATGAGCTGTGCGTGCTCTGCAGGCCCCGCATTTGAAGGCGGCGATATCTCCTGCGGTATGCGTGCAACTGACGGCGCCATCGAAGCTTGCACCATTGATAAAGACACCATGGAGCCGACCCTGTCCATCGTGGGCGACCCGGGACAGAAGAGCGTGGGTATCTGCGGCAGTGGTATCATCGATATCATCTCCGAGCTGTTCCGCTGCGGTATCATCAACGCCAAGGGCCTGTTTGTCAGAGAAGGCAAGCGCGTCCTGCGGGATCGCCACGGCAGCGGCCGCTATGTGCTGGCCTTTGCGGAAGAATCCGAGACCGGTCGTGAAATCTCCATCAACGAAGTGGATATTGACAACTTCATCCGTGCTAAGGGTGCTATTTTCTCCGCAATCGATACCTTGCTGCAGAGCGTGGATATGACTGTGGATCTGATCGATCATGTCTATGTCGCAGGCGGCATCGGTTCCGGCATCAACATGGCAAACGCTGTGAACATTGGTATGTTCCCGGATGTGGAGCTGGATAAGTTCAGCTACATCGGCAACTCCTCTCTGACCGGCGCTTACGCCATGACCATCAGCGATGCTGCACTGGAAAAATGCAGCGAGGTTATGAGCAATATCACCTACCTGGAGCTGTCCACTTATCCGGGATATATGGATTCCTTTGTGGCAGCCTGCTTCCTGCCCCATACAGATGCACGGCTCTTCCCCCACAGCAAGCAGGAAGTGTAACCATTTCCAATACAATGGAAATCCCTTACAATACAGTGAATAGGAGAAACCTGCCCATGCAGATTGAAAATCATAAAGAAGAAGTACCGTTTTCTCATTACGAGGAACTGTTTGGAAAAATTGACCCTGCGGAGGTTACTGCACGCCTGCCCTTCGTCCGCTGGGACGGTGAAGCATTCGGAGTCACCCTCCTGGGAAGAAACTACCGGATCACCTGGCCCAAGTACACCATTGCGGTGGAGGACGGCGGACAGATCCCGCCTCTGCCTACCCAGACATTCCTGCTGCGCTGCCTGCTGGAAGCAAAGGATGTGGCATGGAACGGCGAGTGGAAGACCTTCCGTGAAATGCCCTGGGGCGAGCTGTATATCACCCCCTACACCGGTCGCGTCCTGACCCGTGCCGCATTTACCTTCGGTACCCGGGTGGCTGCATTCAAGGCGGCTGCTGAAAAGCTGGGCGGCATTCCTCTGAAGCACGGAGATGCCGGCTATCAGTTCGAGTTCTTCGGAAACTACCGGATGCAGATCATGGTCTGGGAGGGCGACGATGAATTCCCGCCCAATGCTCAGGTGCTCTACACCGACAACTTTGCTGACGGATTTGCAGCAGAAGACCGTGTTGTTGCAGGTGATATCCTGATCGGTCATATCAAGAGCGCAATGTAAATCGCGCTATAAGGATTCCGGCTGAAGGATACAGAGCTCTTCAGAAACTTAAGAAAAATTCATTACTTTTTAGACGGGTTGGAAAACAGCTGCCAAAAGCCAATTTTTGGAAAAACTTCTGCCATGTGCATGGATTTTCTCGGGCAGAATTTCAAATAAATCCTCTTCAAATTATGGTTTGACAAAAAAACACCGCAATGGTATAAATTGTCGCATCAAGAGATACAGCGCATTGCGCCTGTATCTGAGAATAAAACTGATACTTGGAGGGACTTTATGAAAAAACAAACCATTAGCGCGCTGGTTGCCGTTTTGTGTGTAGGCAGCATTTTTGCCGGTTGTAGTTCCAAAAAGCCGGAAGTAACCGTTCCATCTACAACTGCACCCGCTGTTACAGAAGCTGCACCGGAAACCACTGCACCCGCAGTGACTACTGCTCCTGTAGCGACTACTGTACCTGAAACTTCTGCTCCCACTACCCCCGAAACTACCGCACCTGCCGAGACCGCAGCACCTGCAGCGGCTTCCACTGGTAAATATGTTGACCTAGAGAATATGCAGTTCAGCATCAATGGCAAGACCTATACGCTGGGCAAGACCACTCTGCAGGAACTGATCGATGACGGCGTTCCCTTCAGAGAGGACGATGTGGCAAATGCCGGCAACAACCTGAACAAGAACTCCCAGTCTCAGGGCTTCCGCATTGAGCTGGCTGAGTACGAGAGCGCTCAGGTATATGTTCTGAACGATACCGACGGCAACAAGACCGCATCTGAGTGCTATATCAACGAAGTATATCTGCCCATCAAGAAGGACAGCACACAGAATATTCTGACCTTTGCATTCCCCCTGAATATGACCATGGAGGAACTGAAGGCAAACGCCGGTGAACCCACCGATACCAGACATTATGACGGCGACGATGGTTACTACACCGATACGATGAAATATGTACAGGAATCCACCAAGTACTACCATGACGGCGGTTATACCTTCGAGTTTATGAAGGGCCAGCTGAACTACATTACCATCGAATATATGCCCTGATATGGAAAGACTGAAAGAGACTTGCTTCGGCAAGTCTCTTTTTTATGCGTTTAACAGATTTTGTGTGGGGGAAATGCCCTGATCTATCAGAATGAAAATCCGATAAGTTTTAAGTTCCTTTACAATTGCGGTCAAAAACTTCCTTGACGGCTGTGATAGAAATTGATATATTAGTCACATGAAAACTACTGAAATGGGAGATAGGGCCATGGAATATAAAATTGTAATGGACTCAGCAGGAGATATCAAAACTCTGGACGGTATCCCGTTTGAGAGCGTTCCTCTGAAGATCCTGGTTGGAGATCGGGAGTATGTGGATGACTGCAATCTGGATGTTGCCGGCATGGTAAATGACCTGAAAGATTATCATGGAAAATCCGGTACTGCCTGTCCCGGTGTCGGCGAATATGTGGAAGCTTTTGGAGATGCAGAGAATGTATTCTGTGTCACCATCACCAGTGCGCTCTCCGGCAGCTACAATGCCGCCAAGATTGCTGCGGCAACCTATGAAGAGGAACACCCCGGCCGCCATGTCCATGTGGTGGATTCCCTGACCGCAGGACCTGAGATGATTCTGCTGGTGTGGAAGCTGCGGGAGCTCATCAAAGAGGGCAAGCTCTTCTCTGAGATCGTAGAGCGCGTAGAGAGCTACAAGCAGAAGACTCATACGCTGTTTACTCTGGAATCCATTCACAATCTGGCCAGCAACGGCAGAGTCAGCACCGTTACTGCAAAAATCGTGGGCGTACTTGGAATCCGCATGGTGGGCCAGGGCAGCGCTGAAGGCAAGCTGGAGCTTCTGGACAAGGCCAGAGGCGAGAAACGGGCACTGGCAGGTATCTTAAAGCATATGCGCGAAAAGGGCTACCAGGGCGGCAAGGTCCTGATCGACCATGCAGACAATCTGCCTGCTGCGCAGAAGCTGAAGGAAATGATCTGTGAGGCATTTGCTCAGGCGGAGGTCGGAATCGGCACCTGCGGTGGACTTTGCAGCTTCTATGCAGAGCACGGCGGCCTGATTATTGGTTTTGAAGGATAATTCTGTCGTTAAACAGCCTCTGACACGGTGGTGTCAGAGGCTGTTTTTTCTGTTTCCGGGCAGACCGTTGCCGAATGCATGAATTTATGGTACTATGAGAAAAGATTATGATTGAGATTGAGGTTCGATATGTATTCAAAGGTTTATGTTGAGATTACAAACCAGTGCAACAGAAATTGCTCCTTCTGCCCGGGAACGGCCAGAAAACCCGGCATGATGACACTGGAGCAGTTTTCTCAGGTCGCTGAGAAGCTGCAGGGCGTCACCCGGTACCTGTATTATCATCTGATGGGAGAGCCTCTGACCCATCCGGCGCTGCCGGACATGATTCGCAAAGCTTCGGCCCTGGGATTCAAATCTGCCATCACTACCAACGGTACGCTGCTGCCATCCCGGGGAAAGGCAATCGTAGATGCAGGTGTTTACAAAGTCAATATTTCTGTCCACAGCTTTGAGGACGGAACTGTGGAAAGTTATAAAAGCTATATCAACGGCTGTATGGACTTTGCCGATGAAGCCAGCAAGGCGGGCGTGCTGGTGGTTTTCCGCCTGTGGAATCAAGGCTATGACGAGGGTAGAAACATCAGCACCCTGGAGTTGATGCACCAGCGCTTTCCGGGACAATGGCAGGAGGGCGCAAGGGGAACCCGAATTCAGGACCGGCTGTATCTGGAATATGGCGAGCGGTTTGAGTGGCCCGACCTGGAAGCCCAGGACCGGGGCAGCCAGGTATTCTGCTACGGTCTGCGGGATCACTTTGCGGTTCTGTGCGACGGTACCGTGGTACCGTGCTGTTTGGACCATGACGGAGATATTCCTCTGGGGAATATTTTTCGGGAAAATCCGGTCGAGATCCTTTCCAGCCCCAGAGCAAAAGCCATGGTAGACGGATTTTCCTGCAGAAAAGCCCCGGAAGAACTGTGCCGTAAATGCGGATATGCCCGAAGATTTGGATAATTTTGTCGATTTATGGTGTCGAGTAATGTCGATAAGAATTCATACAGAAATTATTGAATTTTCAGCCTCCTTTTGATATAATTTTACTAAATATAGAGAAGGGGTTGACGAAATGCACAGTATATTCATTGCTGACGCGTCGGGAGATTTCCGTGATGCCCTGACAGAGCAGCTGCGGCAGGAATATATAGTTGATTCTTGTGATAACGGTGAAGCGGCGTTGGAGTTTCTACGCAAATCAAAGCCGGAGGTCTTGATTCTGGATTTGATGCTGCCCGTGATTGACGGCCTTGGAGTGCTGGAGACTGCTGCAAGAGAGGGGCTGCACCCGATAACGATTGTGGTCAGCCGATTTTTTAATGATTATCTGTTGGATGCATTGAGCTCGTTTCATGTGGACTATGCATTGATGAAACCATGTTCGATACACGTGATCATGCAGCGGATAGAAGATCTGCTTGCGAAGACAAAACCTGAGCAGGTATCATATCCCAGTACAGAGTCTGTGGTTGCCGCAGAAATGTACGAGCTGGGTGTGCCGACCAATCTGGCAGGCTTTGAACAGGCCAGACTGGGCATTATGATGCTGGCGCAGAATCCGGGCCAGTCGGTGACGAAGGTTTTGTATCCTGCCATTGCGGACGAGAGCAGCCAGAAGACCAGTGCAAGTTCTGTGGAGCGCAATATCCGTACGGCGATCAATGTAGCATGGAGCCACCTTGATGAGGAGGTTTGGGTCCGGTATTTCCCTGTCACTCCCGATGGACAGATTCCGAAACCTACCAATACACAGTTTTTGACGCGTCTTGCGCATACGGTTACTCAGCAAGTGCGAAAAAGAGCATAGAAATAGGAAAAGCGTTGCCTGTGAGGCAACGCTTTTTTGTTATTCAGCTTGCAGATATTGTTCCCAGGGAAGCACCGCTTCCGCAGGAAGATCATAGGTGGAGCGAATCAGCTGGCACAGTGTGGACAGCTTTTTCTGCATCGGTTCAGATGCAAACACCGATTTTTGATCGGGCAGCATCGCATAGAGGAAAATCTGCGCCTGATCATCAAGAGGGCTTTTCATGGCTGTAGAATCAGTGAAATAATTCTCGCCCCTGGTCAGATAGGGACTGCTGTCAGGAGTGGCTGCGTATTGGAAATCCGATGGATTCAGGCTTGACCAGTTTTCCAAACCGTTTCCAACGCTGTTGATACGCACGACGATGGCATTTCCCAACTCCCGGAAGAGAATCTGCTCCAGATCAGCACACATACTGACATTGATGATAACACCGCCGTCGGCGAATTCACAGGAGCCTGTTCCGGGACGAATACCCAGCACAGGATCAAAATCATCTACCAGACGGATCTGCATGGTTCCTGAATGGGTGCGTTCGCCCACCTGTTTCAAAAAGTCCTTGGGGAGCTTTTGCAGGGAGCCTTCCAGCAGATCCAGGGCTTTGTCATAAAACTCCGGTCGGTAGTCGGGAATGGTGGTGTAGTCCAGCCCCTGGGTTCGGTTATCTTTTTCGGTGAAGCCGATCTGAATGCCGTACTGGGCGCCCAGTTCCTGCGCACGCCGGTTCTGAGGGGCCAGAGCGGTTTCACGAGAATCGGTGACGGATGCAAATTCTTTCAGGAAAGAAATTTGCTCTCTGGGGTGTGTTTTATCCATGTCCCAGCAGTAAAATTCGCTGCCGGAATGGTTCCACAAAAACAGAAGATGACCTTGTATGCAGCTGCCTGCAAAGGGTTCTTCAACCTGCGGCAGGGTGACTTCGGTCATGAGATTGCCATTTTCCAGATGGTAGCAGGTTAAACTGAGACCCACGGAATTGAGGCTCTGGGTGACGAGCAGAGGGCCGCCGGGAGCAAGCAGAGCATCCCAGTCCTGCTTGGGGCACAGCATATGCACCTGGCCCTCCCGGGTTCCGGAGAGAATCCTCTGGAAGTCTCCCAGCGGATATTCAATCTGCGGAGCGGTGGCATACCAGTTGTCCCAGTGGAACATGGCAGCATCATAGGTGGCGGTATAGTAAATTCTGCCGTCATTGGCATCAATAAAGCAAATCTGCTCGGAGTCGTTGGCACCCAAACGGGTGTAGCACAGCACTCCGTTGTCAAACAGCAGTCCGTTCAGGGTCTTCACCTGGGTATGTTCCTGGCGCAGGATCCTGGAAACGCCTGTGCTCAGATCCATGGCCCGGATTCCGTCTTCATCGGAATAGTAGATGGTCTTGAAATCCGTGGTGATGACCGGTTCGGAATTGGGGTGCGAGGGGATTTGTGTGGTAGATACGACCACCAGCTTGTCATCGAGAATGACATAGCTGTTGCTGGCGGAGTCGAAATAACCAATTTGTCCGCCGGAAATCAGGAAACTGGCAGATTCCCGGGAGATTTCGGAGTCAAGCTCCCGCTGGCGCAGAACTTCAAAAGAGCTGCCGTCCAGAAGGGAGAGTTTTTTCCCGTTGGTGCATACCAGCAGGTTGTCCCCCAGCGGCGCAATGGCGCTGATGGGTTCGCCCATGTCATAGGTGCGGACTGCGCCTGCGGTTCCGCGCTCGATGGGGGTGGTGGGCTGATAAAAGGCCTGGGTAGGCTCGGAGGCGGTGGAGGCATCTTCCGGTTGGACGGTTGCGTCATTGGTGCCGGAGTGTCCGCAGCCGGACAGCGTCAGCGCAATGACCAGTGCGATCACCAGCTGCTTCATGGTTATTGTCTCCTTGCTAAGTAGTAGTCGTCTCCCTGGCGATAGAACGGGCAGTGACCGGAGGGAGAGGATGCAATGCGATAAAACTCGTCCTCGTCCAGCTCCATCATGCAGTAGTATTCGTCGTATTCCTCGTCATAGTCGTAATACCAGCAGCTTTCACATTCGTTCATGAAGATCAGTCCTCCAGGGTAACAAAACGGAAATCTCCGTTTTCATACAGCAGATAGCTGTGGCTTCCGTCCTTGGGAATGGACACGCTGCCGGGGTTCAGGCAGCGGATGCCGTTGATGACTTCGTCCCGCTTGACATGGGTATGTCCGGACAGGAAAACGCTGCCCTGGGGCAGGGGAGGAAGCTGCTCGGGATTGGCATGATGACCGTGGGTCAGGTACATGGTGATGCCGTCGGTTTCCAGCAGCGCATAGTCTGCGAGACAGGAAAACGGCAGAACCATCTGGTCGACCTCTGCTTCGCAGTTGCCACGGACAGCCAGGATCTTGTCCTTGTACTCTGACAGCATGGGGATGACCTTCTTGGGAGCGTAGTCCTTGGGCAGATCATTTCTGGGGCCGTGGTACAGCAAATCGCCCAGAAGAACGATTCGGTCGGGATTTTCTTTTTTGATTTCTTCCATCAGCTTTGCGCAGTAGTAGGCAGAGCCGTGGATATCGGATGCAATCAGTAATTTCATAATTTTACACCTGCCATTTGAGATTGTAAGTAGCTTTCTGTGTCAAAAGGTTTCAGTTTTTCATCTTTGCGCAGATACAGGGGGTGATGGGGATGGCCCTTTTTGCTGATGGCACCTGCGCAGTACCATTGGGCATTGTAGTCCCGGCTGATGCGCAGCATGTCCGCCACGCACTCGGAAAGATAGCGGCGCTTTTCGATGATGGCGCCCCATGCAGCCCAAACTGCCGGATGTTCTCCGATGGAAAGCAGGTAGCGGAAGGCTTCCATGTTTTCCTTGTGCAGCGCCTGGTTGCAGGTGCGCTCCATATCGTCGGGCTTGGTGGCACGCTGGGCATAGACATTGAACATCAGAAAAGAGTCAAATCCGTTGCCCTGGGCGATGCGCTGGACGGATTTCAGGGTGTTGTCCAGAGCGTCCGGCTTTGCGGTGGAAGGGTTGATGCCCACGCAGATCAGGGGATTTTTGCCTCTGGTGCCCAGAATATAACGGTACTCAGAGTAAAAATTGGGAGCATACAACCACTTGTTGATGTCGTATTCTTCATTTGGCGTATTGGCAGCAGCCAGTGCGTCTGCAAAGGTCAGCAGCTCGATTTCGGTGGTTTCAACAGATGGAATGTGCATCATCAGCCCTCCTTGGTGGGGAACCAACGGGACTGGCTTGCGTCAAACCACTCGCACTCGGCGCTGTTAATGCCCAGCTGGCGGAAACGGGCGTGGCAGGCCTTGTCCAGGAAGGGATAAATTCCCTGCATGGTGGACTGCAGACCCACGCAGCTGCCGTCGTGCATAAACAGATCCACCAGAATGCTGCCGCCGGTGGCAACAAACAGCTGCTGCGCGTCGATGTCGGCATAGCGGTATGTAACAGAGCGCTTGCCCAGGGTGGAATAGATGAAGCTGTCATCATCATAGTAAATGCCGAAGCTCAGATAATATGCTCCGAATCCGATGCCCATGAGCAGCACAACGATTCCACAGAAGAGCATCAGACGGTCAAATTTATTGAACAGCTGCATCAGCACCAGCACACCCAGCAGGCACAGCAGCAGGGCGGTGATGGCGTAGCGCTTGGGCAGCTTCACACTCAGACCGGACTTATGCTGGACTTTTCCGCGGAAAATCTTTCCCAGCAGCTTGTCCAGACCGAACAGCACAGCAAAGGTAATTGCTGCAACGATAATCAAATACATCAGGATTCCTCCTGTCCCGCATCCGCCCAGATGACCTGATCAACGGGGATGTCAAAGCGTTCTGTCTGTAGATGCGACACCACCTGGAATCCGTAGCACAGGGCCAGGGTGGGATGGTCCGGCTCGTCAGCCAGGAATTTGTCATAAAAACCGCCGCCGTATCCGATGCGATGGCCTTCCAGATCAAAGGCAAGACCCGGCATCAGCACCAGAGCCGTGGGGTCATCGGCCACCGGGCCGTCTGCGATGGGTTCCGGAATTTTTGCGTAACCCGGGGCAACCTGGGTGAAATCCTCCAGATAAATGAACTTCATCTGATCGCCGAAGACCTTGGGCACGGCTACCCGCTTTCCGTCTTTGATGGCTTGTTCCAGCATGGCGGTGGTGCGAACCTCCTGGTTGTACGGAAGGTAGCCGTAAATGGTTTTCGCACGCTCATACAGACTGGTCTGGCGGAACAGATTGCCAAGCTCCCGGCTGGCTTTTTCAATTTGGGCCTCGGTCATGGCTCGCTTTTTGGCGCGGATCATGGCACGAATTTCAGACTTTTCCATGTTTATTTCTCCTCACTTTCAGGCGGGAACATACGGAACAGAACCTCAATGCCAATCTGTCCCAGAAGTCCCAGCAGGAAAATCCGCCACATATTCACGCGGACAGTGATCAAAAACAGCAGATAGATACACAGCAGGCTGCCCCACATAATCAGGGAGATCAGGACATTGTTCCACTTGTGCATATGCCATGCAGCGCGCAGGCTCAGCAGGACAATGGCGTTGATGGGAATGGCAAAGAAAAAGGTGAGCCAGCCATAGGGAACATGGAACGAATCCAGCATGGTATATACAAACAGTGCCACGAACCACACCAGAACGCTGCTCAGCTTCTGGATGACGCCCTTGTCGGCAATCCGTCGGCTCTGGGGCGCAGGTTCAGCCTCGGCCGGAGCTTCTTCGGGTGCGGGGGCATTGGCAGAGGCATCCTCGGATGTCAGCAGCTGGTTCACATCGGTTCCGAACTGCTCTGCCAGCTGCACCAATGTCAGCAGATCCGGCATGGACTCTGCCCGTTCCCATTTTGAAACAGCCTTGTCAGAATAATTTAATTTTTCAGCCAGGTCAGCCTGCGTCAGTCCTGCCTCACGACGCAGCCGGGCAATGTTGCTGCCGACCCGGGATTTTAGTTCTTCGTTTGTCATGGGGGCCTCCGTTTATGCATGAGGTTATATTCCAGTCAATCATATCATACATACCCTGAAAATGCAATTTTCTTTGTTCGACAGCGAAAAAGCACCCAACAGGTTTTCCTGTTGGGTGCATTGTGACGGATGAAATTATTCGCCGTAACCCTGAGGGTTCTTGGACTGCCAGTTCCAGGAATCGCGGCACATATCCTGCAGGGTCTTCTCTGCCTTCCAGCCCAGCAGCTCTGCGCTCTTGGCGGGATCAGCATAGCAGGTAGCGATATCGCCGGGACGGCGGTCAGCGATCACATAGGGAACATCAACGCCGTTTGCTTCCACAAAAGCGTGAACCATGTCCAGCACGCTGTAGCCGGTGCCGGTGCCCAGGTTGAACACTTCGCAGCCCTTGTGCTCAGTGACATACTTGACAGCAGCCACATGGCCCTTTGCCAGGTCCACAACATGGATGTAGTCACGCACGCCGGTGCCGTCGTGGGTGTCGTAGTCGTTGCCGTAGACGCTCAGATGATCGCGGCGGCCAATGGCAACCTGAGTGATGTAGGGCATCAGGTTGTTGGGGATACCTCTGGGATCTTCACCGATCATGCCGCTCTCATGAGCGCCGATGGGGTTGAAGTAACGCAGCAGGCAGATGCTCCAGTTCTCGTCGGCATGAGCCAGGCCGGAGAAAATCTGCTCGGACATATACTTGGTCCAGCCGTAGGGGTTGGTGCAGTAGCCGGTGCGGCTGGTCTCACGCAGAGGCATTTCGTTGTCTGCGGTGTAGACGGTAGCAGAGGAGGAGAAAATCAGATTCTGCTTCTTGAACTCGCGCATGACCTTGGTCAGAACCAGGGAGGAGTTCAGGTTGTTATCATAGTACTCCAGGGGCTTTGCAACGGACTCGCCGACAGCCTTCAGGCCTGCAAAGTGGATGACGCAGTCGATCTCGTTTTCGGTGAAGATCTTGCGCATCAGCTCTTCGTTGCGGACATCACCCTCGTAGAACTTAATATCCTTGCCGGTGAGAGCCTTGACACGCTCCATGCTCTTGGGGTTGGAGTTGCACAGATTATCTACAACAATAACATTATAACCGCTGTTCAGCAGTTCCAGACAGGTATGCGAACCAATATAGCCGGCGCCGCCGGTAACCAGTACATTCATGGAATTAACCTCCTAAAAATCAGGGCATTGCCCTTGTCTTTAATCTCTATTGTAGCGCAAATTTTTACCAAAAGCAACTGGGTACATTTATCGGAATAAACATTTTTCTTGCTATTATCAGCGCTAAAGGCTATAATATGGCTATCTAGTGAACCCTGGAGGACCCTTATGGAAGAAAGAAAACATCTCCTGCTGCTGACAACCGGCGGCACCATTGCATCCCTGCCCGGCGGTGATGGCTTAGAGCCCCACCGTTCCGATGTGATGGAGCGCCAGCTGAGCCAGCTGCGCAGTTATTTTGATATTGAGGTCGAAGATCTCATGTGTCTGGATTCATCCAATATTCGCCCGGTTGAATGGCAGGAAATTGCCCGCAGGGTTTATGAATGCAGACTGAATTATGACGGCATCGTCATTTCTCACGGTACAGATACCATGGCGTATACCGCTTCGGCGCTGACCTATATGCTCCCGGGCATCGACAGACCCGTGGTGCTGACCGGATCACAGCTGCCTCTGGCGGATGTATTGTCCGACGGCCCGGATAATCTGCGCACAGCCTTTGCTATGGCGGCGGCAGGTCATCCCGGCGTATATCTTGCATTTGACCGGAAGGTCATGCTGGGATGCAGAGCCGTAAAGGTTCGTGCGTCCGGTTTTTCTGCGTTTGAAAGCGTCAACGCCCGCTATGCTGCCCATGTGAGCAACCAGGGCCTTGTCATCAATCCGGAGGGCCTGCCCCCCATCAGCGGATGGCCCATGCTGAAAACGGAGATCAGTACCAATGTATTCCTGCTGAAGCTGACCCCTGGCCTGAACCCGGAGATTTTCAGAATGCTGACAGATATGGGGTACAAGGGAATCGTTATTGAAGCATTTGGCCTTGGCGGTATGAATGTGCTGAATCAGGGCCTGGAGAGCATCCAAAATGCAGTGAATCAGGGCATCAGCGTGGTGATCACAACCCAGTGCCTGTATGATTCTTCTGATCTGCAGGTGTATCAGGTTGGCAAGAAATTGCTGGATCTGGGCGTGATTCAGGGGCGTGACATGACCTCTGAGGCGGCGATGACCAAGCTGATGTGGGCTTTGGGTCAGGGCATGACCCAGAAGGAAATCGAGCACCTGTTCCGTCTGAATCTGGCTGGCGAGATTACTGCATAAAGATTTTATACTTTGAAAAGGAGTGAAAATATGGAGCCCATTTATGTGACTGGACATCGTAACCCCGATACAGATTCTATCGTGTCTGCTATGGCTTATGCGGCTTTGCGCAATGCCCTGGGTGACCGGGAATATGAACCGGCCTGCCTGGGTCATGTGTCGGATGAGACACAGCTGGTATTGGACCGTTTCGGATTTCAGCCGCCTAAGCGGATCTTTAATATGTACACACAGGTCAAGGACCTGGCTTATGAAACGCCCCCTGTGCTGTCTGCCGCAGTTACGGTAGGAAGAGCCTGGACGGTTTTGCAGGGAAACAAGAATGTATCGTCCGTGGCGGTCGCCAACGAAGACGGCACCCTGTACGGAATGCTGTCCCGGGACGATGTGGCAAGCTTTAACATGGGCCTGGTGTCCAGCGCATACCTGCGTCCGGTGCCGGTATTCAACCTGCTTTCCGTTCTGGAAGGAAAGCTCTTGAACGATTCCGGCACCAACAGTGATATGGTTTCCGGCGAGGTGACAATCGCCCTGCCTCAGAGCCGTGAAAACCTGCTGTTCCACAGAAAAGAATCCATCGTTGTCTGCGGAAATCAGCCGGATATGATCGAAAGAGCGCTGAACCTCAATGTAAACTGCCTGATCCTGTGCCAGGCGGAAATTACCGATGAGCTGCGGAAAATCGACAGCACCACCAATGTGATCCTCACACCGTATGATGCCTATCGGGCGCTGCGGCTGATTTTCCAGTCTGCGCCGGTAAGCCGGGTGTGTCAGAAGCGGGATCTGACCTGCTTCCATCTGGAAGATCGGGTGGACGATGTCCGTGAACAGGTGCTCAAGCACCATGCACACTGCTACCCCATTCTCGACAACGAAGAACGGGTCGTCGGTATTCTGACACGGCAGCACCTGCTGCGTCCCCGGCGCAAGCGTGTGGTTCTGGTCGACCACAACGAGGCAGCGCAGTCTGTTCCCGGACTGGATGAAGCTGAGATTCTGGAAATCATCGACCACCACCGTCTGGCAGATATCCAGACCACCAACCCCATCTATGTCCGCAATGAGCCGGTGGGCTCCACCAATACCATCATTGCCGGTATGTTCCAGGAGCGTGGACTGATGCCTTCTGAGAAGATGGCGGGCATGATGGCAGCGGCCATTGTTTCCGACACCGTTATGTTCAAGTCTCCCACCTGCACCGAGCGGGATAAGCGCATGGCAGAACGGCTGGCGAGAATTGCCAATGTATCCCTGGATGAGCTGGGCAAGGAGATCTTCTCTGCCACCCAGAGCACAAAGAGTGCCCGGGATCTGCTGTTCACGGACTACAAGGAATTCCATATTGCGGGCTATAATCTGGCGGTTGCCCAGATCACCTGCGTGGATTCTCCGTCCATGCTGACCCGCAAGGAAGAGTTCCTGGTGGAGATGCGCAAGGTTGCTGCGGAGAAGGAATTCTCTATGGTGATCCTGATGCTCACGGATGTGCTGATGGAAGGTACTCAGCTTCTGTTTGTGGGCGATGAGGAGATCATCAGCCAGGCCTTCAATGTGAACCCTAAGGACAACACCGTGTTCCTGCCCAGAGTCATGAGCCGGAAAAAGCAGGTCATTCCCAGCCTGTCCGCTCTGTGGGGCTAATTGGAAAATCTATCTGCATACAAAATCCCCCTGTTTCCCAAAAGGAAGCAGGGGGATTTCCATAAAAAGACGGCATAGCACCTGATGCTATGCCGTCTGTATTTTTTAGTCCAGATTTTCGCCTTCGTCGCGATAAGCGCTTTCCAGAGGACTTGTTTTGTCTGCCTCGGAAGTGTAGCGGTTGATGACTCTGGTGGCGTGCTCCACATTCAGCAGCGTACCGGCACCGGCAACGCATCCGCCGGGGCAGGCCATGCCTTCCAGCAGATAACCCTTGTACTTGCCTGCCTTTGCCATCTGCATCAGCTTGCGGCAGTCACGCAGACCGTCGGCACGGGCAACCTTCACATCCAGATCCGGATGAGTCTCGTGAATCAGGTTCTCCACGGCACTGGCGACACCGCCGGAAACTGCAAAGCCTCTGCCGGCGGCAGTGCCTTCGTTGACAAATTCTGCATCTTCCAGCTGCTCAAAGTCGATGTCCTTTGCTTCGAACATACCCTGCAGCTCTTCAAAGGTCAGTACGAAGTCTACATCGGAGCGGATGGTCTCACGAATGGCTTCCAGCTTCTTTGCAGCGCAGGGGCCGACGAATACGACCTTGCAGCCGGGGAATTTCTTCTTCATCAGACGGGCGGTGTAGACCATGGGGGTCAGGGTCATGGAGATGTTCTTTGCCTGAGCGGGGAACATCTTCTGAATCATGGCGTGCCATGCGGGGCAGCAGGAAGTTGCCATAAAGTCCAGCTCTTCGGGGACCTTTTCCAGGAAGTCCTTTGCTTCTTCGATGGTACACATATCTGCGCCGATGGCGACTTCCACGACCCGGTCAAAGCCCAGGATACTCATTGCAGCATTGAACTTTCCGGGGGTAGCGTGCTTGCCAAACTGACCGGCAAATGCAGGAGCAACGATGGCAATGACCTGGTCACCCTCGAGAATGGACTGGATGACCTGGAAAATCTGGCCCTTGTCTACGATTGCGCCGAAGGGACAGCTGACCAGACACTGGCCGCAGGAAACGCACTTGTCCTGGTTGATGACAGCACGGCCGTCGGGGCCGGGAGCAATGGCATCCACGCCGCAGGCGGCTTCGCAGGGGCGCTCCAGTTTAATGATGGCGTTGTAGGGACAGGCAGCAGCGCACTTGCCGCACTTGATGCACTTGTCCTTGTCGATATGGCTCTTGCCGTTTTCAAAGCTGATCGCACCCACGGGGCAGACCTTCTGACAGGAGGCAGCCAGACAGTTCTGGCAGCTTTCGGTGACACGGTACTGCTTGGTGGGGCAGACATGACAGGCGTAGGGAATGATGTTGATCAGAGGCGGCTCGTAATACTGCTCTGCACAAGCGGCAGCATCCATGCCGTCGGTCATCAGAGTCCGGGTCTGGACAGGTCGGATACCGAGACCCATGGCGAGGCGAACTCGCTCACCGGCGATGGCTCGCTCCAGGAAAATGGATTCTCGATGCATGGGGTGATCGCCGGGGATAATTTTATAGGGAAGGTCTTCTGCATGGCTGTAGTCTCCGCCAGCATAGGCCATTCTTGCAACCTCGGTAAAAACAGATTTGCGAACATCTGTAATCAGGGAAGGGATTCCTCTCATAGTATTTCTCCTTTGTGGAATGCATTACGATTAATTATAGCAGAAAAAATAAAAAAATCCATGAATGGATATTAAGAAAAAAGTAAAATTTTCCGTGAAAAATTGGAATGATTGGTACCAGAACCCAAAGGCAATGGGATGCATAGACTAATTCGGCTGTAGATTTCCGAAGAAAGGTGGAAAAATATGAAGTCATTGATATTTTGGGGGATGGGGCTGCCGCTGCTGGGTACCATACTTGGCGCAGTTCTGGCATTTGCAATGCCCCGGGGACGAGACAAGGTAAACCGCTGTCTGCAAGGATTTTCGGCAGGAGCCATGCTGGCAGCCAGTGTGTGGAGTCTGCTCCTTCCTGCGCTGGAGCATGGACTTGGGGGAACAGCAATCGGATTTGCGGTGGGAATGCTGCTGTTGCTGCTGCCGGACCGGATCCTGGAACGCCATGGAAAACACATGGATAAGAGCAGCCTGCTGATTCTTGCAATTGTGCTGCATAATATTCCGGAAGGTTTGGCAGTGGGAGCGGGCTGCGCCGGGTGCATGGTAGGCAACCAGATTTCCGGCATGGATGCATTCGTACTGTCAATGGGCATCGCTTTGCAGAATATACCGGATGGCGCGGTGATCGTGCTGCCTCTGGTGGCAGGCGGCATGAGTCGAAAAAGGGCGTTTTTCTGGGGTGTCATGTCCGGCGTTGTAGAGCCGATTGCTACGGTGGCAATGATGCTCTGTGCGCCGCTGCTGGTTCCGATATTGCCTGTTTTTATGGCTTTTGCAGCAGGTGCCATGTGTTATGTGATTGTACATGAATTGATTCCGGGTATGATGCCGGAACAAAATCCCAGCAGCTTGGTGCTTTTCACCGGGGGATTTTTGCTGCTGCTGGCAATGGATGTAGTGCTGGGATAATCCAGCACTACATGATGTGTTCTTCTGCGCAGTTATCCAGCACACGAACGCCCATTTCGCCTGCATCCGGTGCGGCGAATTTCTTGATGCTGACGGAATCAAATTCCGGGCAGATCCGTGCTTCCGGGTCAAGTCGCAGATCGACGGTGTTGTTTACCATGGGTTTCTTTTTCTTCATTGTAATCACCTCACAATAGTTTGCCCCAAAATTGCAATATCATAAACCGGTTCCGGAATAAAAAATTATGGCGTTTTGGGGCGAATCCGGGCGAAGAATTGTGCTTGCAAAACCAGGTGTACCGTGTTACAATTATCTGGATCGATGCGGGTATAGTTCATCGGTAGAATGCGACCTTCCCAAGGTTGACAGGTGGGTTCGACTCCCATTACCCGCTCCAGAAAAGGCCACCCATCGGGTGGCCTTTTTGTTATAATCGGGTTATATTTATAGAAAAAGAGGACATCCAAACGGATGTCCTCTGAAATTTAATCTTCGATTCGGCGAATCTGCGCACCCAGAGCGGTGAACTTTTCGATGAGGCGCTCGTAGCCGCGTTCCACATAGTGGATATTTTCCACATAGGTGGTTCCTTCGGCGGCAAGACCTGCAATCACCAGAGCAGCGCCGGCCCGAAGGTCATTGGCGCGGACGGTTGCACCGAAGAGCTTATCGGTTCCGGTGACGGAAGCGGTCTTTCCGTTGATTTGGATATTAGCGCCCATGCTCTCCAGTTCGGAGCAGTAGCCAAAGAAGCGAGTCTCGTAAACACTCTCGGTCAGACGGCTGATGCCGTTTGCCAGAGACATACATACGCAGATCTGGGCCTGCATATCCGTGGGGAAGCCGGGGTAGGGCATGGTCTTGACGGTGATCCGGCGCAGAGGGCCTTCCCGCTGAACCCGAACGGAATCGTCATACTCTGTGACCTTGGCACCCATTTCCCGCAGGCGGGTGGTGATGCACTCCAGATGCTTGGGGATGACATTCTGAACGAGAACATTGCCGCCGGTGGCGACGGCTGCAGCCATATAGGTACCTGCCTCAATCTGGTCGGGAATGACAGCATAGGTGCCGCCCTTCAGGGCTTTGACACCGCGAATCTTCACGGTATCGGTACCGGCACCGGTAATTCTGGCACCCATAGTGTTCAAAAAGTTTGCAAGATCCACGATGTGCGGCTCTTTTGCAGCATTTTCAATGATGGTCTGTCCGGGCATCAGGGTAGCAGCCAGCATGATATTGATGGTAGCGCCGACACTGACCACATCCAAACTGATGCGGGCACCCTGCAGACCGTCGGGGCCTGCGGACAGCTCGATGTACTCATTTGTCTCGTCCACATCTGCACCCAGTGCAAGGAAACCCTTGATATGCTGGTCGATGGGGCGGGATGCAAAATTACAGCCGCCGGGCAGTGCCACATGCGCCTTGCCAAAGCGGCCCAAAAGCGCGCCCATCAGATAATAACTGGCGCGTAATTTGGTGACCAGAGTGGAATCAGGCTCACAGGATTCTACTGCGGAGGTGTCAATTTCCAGAGTGCTGTGGTCGACCCATTCGACCTGAGCATTCATGCTGTGCAGAATATCCAGCAGGATCCGCACATCGGAGATATTGGGGACGTTTTCAATTCGACATTTTCCCTGAACCAGCAAAGTTGCGGGCAGGATACCAACAACGGCATTTTTTGCACCGCTGATGACGACTTCGCCTTTTAGCGGTGTTCCGCCGATAATTTCATATTTAGCCAAGGATAATCCTCTCCTTGTGATATTATAGATAAAGATAATCCTATTCTAGCATGAAATTGGGATTATGTAAAGTAGAAATGTTTAACGGCGCAGCCCCTTGGGATAGTGGTTTTTCAGTACACGGCCGTCACCCTTGCCCCAGCCGATGGACAAACCTCCGGCGGTGACCAGGCACCAGCCCTTTTGCGTGGACGCAACCACATCTCCGTGGATGTACGCTGCAATCTCGTCCGATTCGGGAGCAAAATCCTGCACGTCTGCGCAGCTTTTCAGCCACAGGGCCAGAGCATGGGCAGGCTCAAACCGGCCTTTTTTGCATTCGCCCAGTTCCAGTCCCGGGCGCAGAACCTTCAGACCCTTCAGCTCCGGCAGCTGCACCGGTGCCCAGAACAGGGAAGTGCCGAAGAAGACGGGCTTTCCCACGGGAAGCTGAATGTCCAGCGCCTTTGCAAACTCCAGCCATTCCTTGGGCAGCTTTTCTGCCTTGGATGCGGTGAGCGTGGATTCTTCGTCGCCGGCCTTTCGCAAAACGGCAGCGTAGTGGCCTTCGCCGTGCTGATGGTGGGGCCACAGACGGAAGGTATGCTCCAGACCGGGGACGGGATCTTCAATCAGATCGGCTCGTCCGGGGGAGAGGGCAGGGGCACTGACCACTTCGATGGAGAATTCGGGGTGTGATTTCAGGAAAGCGGAAATCGCACCTTCGTCCTCAGCCGGGGCAAAGGTACAGGTGGAGTAGACCAGTCGTCCGCCGGGACGCAGCAGCTTGGCGGCGGTGGAGAGGATCTCCTGCTGGCGGCGGGCACACATATCCACGGTTTCCGGGCTCCAGTCCGTGACGGCGGCTTCCTCCTTGCGGAACATTCCCTCGCCGGAGCAGGGAGCATCCACCAGAATCTTGTCGAAAGCACCCTCAAAATGGCGCTCTAAATCAGAGGGGTGGTGGTTCAGCACCAGCGCGTTGGCAACACCCATGCGCTCAATGTTCCGGGACAGGATCCGGGCACGCTTGGGATTAATCTCGTTGCAGACCAGCAGTCCTTCACCGGCCATTTTGGCAGCGATCTGGGTGGTTTTTCCGCCGGGAGCGGCACACAGGTCGCAGATGATTTCGCCGGGCTGCGGGTCCAGCAGGGTCACAGGTGCCATGGCACTGGCTTCCTGCAGATAGTAAAGACCTGCTTCGTGCCATACATGCAGACCGGGTCTTGCATTGGGATCATAGTAATAGCCATACTGGGCCCAGGGGACAGGCTCCTTCACAAATGCTAGCTGGGGGGAATGGTCGGTTTTCAGGGGATTAAAGCGAAGCGCCACGGCTCTGGGGCGCTCTAAACTTTCTAAATATGCAGGATATTCATCCTTCAGGTGCTGCTTCATGCGCAGCAAAAAAGCTTCCGGCAGCATAAAAATGCTCCTTTTCGTAAGAATTTGTTTTCATTATAGGGGGCGCACGCAGGGTTGTCAAGGTTCATGAATCGTGGTAAAATGGGGAAAAAGATACTAGGAGGAAGTGCAATGGATCATGGGATTCAGGCTGCGGAATTATTTTTACAGGGGTACAACTGTGCCCAGGCGGTATTTGTGGCCTTTTCAGATGTAACCGGACTGGATGCGGCTTTTGCAGCAAAGCTCTCTTCATCCTTTGGCGGCGGTGTTGGCCGGATGCGTGAAATCTGCGGCGCAGTCAGCGGCATGGCTATGGTGCTGGGCGTTTTGTACGGTTACGATACCCCCGGTGATGACGAGATCAAAAAAGAACACTATGCCCGGGTGCAGGAGCTGGCCGGAAAATTCTGGGAGAGAATGGGAACCATCATCTGCCGGGAACTGCTGGACAATCCGTCCACAGACCCCACGCCGTCTCCCAGAACCCAGCAATATTACAAGGAGCGTCCCTGTGCAAGATTTGTGATGCTGGCAGGGGACCTTCTGGATGAATACATTGCTCAGCATCCTGTGGAGAAAGAAACGTGCGAGAACTGATTTACAATCAACACGATATCCCCAAAGAGCAGTGGCGCTATGGCCTGCGCACCAGTGCTGCCACGGGCTGCGGCTGGATCGCTACCTATAATGCGCTGCATCTGCTTGGGTATCATGCACAGCCGGAGGAGCTGATTCGCTATTACGAACATCTGCTGCCGCTGATTCACGGCAATCTGGGCACCAGCATCTGGGGGCCTGCGGTGTGCTTTAAGCACTGGGGATTCCCTGTCAAAATGACAGCAAAACGGAGCAATTTTGACCGGACGGTGAGAGATTCCGATGTTTCCATTGTGTTTTACCGCTGGAAAAAGGGCTGCAAAATCGGTGCGCACTTTGTAGCGGTGCGTTACACGGATCAGGGCTTTGCGGGGTACAATACCTTCCGCAACAGTACCGGCCCGGATTTCTATGGGGAAAGCCTGCAGGAGTTTCTGACTCGACACAAATATTTTGGAGCTGTTGTGATCGCAATTTCCGATAAACGATGAAAAGAGCCGCCTGATGGCGGCTCTTTTTTTATGCATGATACAGGGGCTTGACTTTTTGACGGTACAGTTTGACAAACAGGAGAATCGAGACGATGAAGCTTGCCAGTTCTGCAATGGGGAAAGACCACCAGACAAGGTTTACATTCCCGGAAAGACTCAAAAGGTACGCAGCGGGAAGCAGTACGATCAGCTGACGGCACAGGGCAGTGTAGGTGGAGTAAAGTCCGTTGCCAAGAGCCTGGAAGCTGCCGCCAAGCGCAATGCCCACAGCGGCAAGGGGGAAGGACAGAGAGATGACACGCAGAGCGCCCCGGCCCATGACCAGAAAATCCGCAGAGGGGTTGAAAATGCCCAACAGCTGGTCAGGGAATACCTGGAAGGAGAACACACCCAGCAGCATGATCACGAAGGCGCTGAGGGTAGCTTTTTTCAGGGTTTCTACAATACGCTTGGGGCTTCTGGCACCGTAATTGAAGGCAATAATGGAGATGGTGGCATTGTTGATACCGAATACCGGCATGAAGAAGAAGCTCTGCAGCTTGAAATAGATGCCGAACACGCCGGTGGCGGTTTCAGTGAAGCTCTGCAGGATTTGGTTCATGCCAAAGGTCATAACCGAGCCGATGCCCATCATGATGATGGAGGGCACGCCTACGGCAAGAATCGGACGAATGACCTGTGCGTGGGGCTTCATGTACTGGAAGCTCAGGTGCAGATCGTGGTTGTGTACATGGTTCAGGTACAGAGCCAGCAGCGCTGCAAGCCACTGGGCGGTAACTGTGGCGATTGCGGCACCGGCAACGCCCATGGCGGGAATGCCGAAGAAGCCGAAGATGAACACGGGGTCCAGCACAATATTGGTGACGGCGCCCACCAGCTGTACGATCATGGATTCAAAGGCCCGTCCGGTTCCCTGCAGCAGACGCTCACAAAGCACCTGAACAAACAGACCCAGGCTGAAAATGGAGATGATGGACAGATAACTGGTGCCACCCTCGATGGTTTCGGTCACGGTGGACTGCATCTCGAAATAGGGCCGGGAGAAGAAGGTGCCGAAAATGGCGAAACCGAGAACCACGATGGCAACCAGGAAAAATCCGTTGCCGGCGGAACGGTTGGCGCGCTCCCGATCCCCTTCACCCAGAGATTTGGAAAGGAATGCATTGACGCCGACGCCGATACCAGTGGAGAAACCAATCAGCAGATTCTGCACGGGGAAGGCAAGGCTCAGCGCAGTCACGGCGGATTCGGAAATCCGGGAGACATAGATGCTGTCGACCACATTGTACATGGCCTGCACCAGCATGGAGATCATCAGAGGCAGGGCCATATTGATCAGCAGTCTGCCAATGGGCATGGTACCCATTTTGTTTTCACCCGAACCGGGCGTGTTGTTTCTTTTTGACATGATTTATCCCTCGATAGACAATAATATACTATTTTATATTATATCGTGATAAAAATCCCAATGCAAGTAGAAGTCCGCTTTTTTTCTTGCGCCCGATTCTAGATGATGTTACAATGAAAAAAACTTTACAAAGGAGTGATTTGTGATGAAGTACAATGATCTTTCCCAGGCTCTTGCCAAACTGGATCAGATCGAGGCAACGGCAGCGGCATACGGCCACGCCATGGGACTGCTTGCTACCGATGCAGCCACCGCAGCACCCACTGATTCCTATGAAGGCCGGGGCAGAACCATGGAGGTTCTCAGCGGCGTTGTGTATAATCTGGTGGCAGATCCTGAGAATAAGGATTTGCTTTTCTATCTGGAGGAACACAGAGCAGAGCTGGATCGGTTCCGTCTGCGCCAGGTGGAGCTGCTGCGCAAGCAGGTTGATCAGTTGTCCAGAATCCCTCAGGAGGAATATGTGGCATACTCTGTGCTGCTGAATGAGGCTGACGGTGTATGGTGCAAGGCAAAGAACAACAATGATTTCGCATCTTTTGCACCGTTCCTTGAGAAAATTGTGAACTATAATCGCAAGTTTGCCGGATACTACAATCCCAGCCTGAGCCCCTATGATGCACTGCTGAACGAGTACGAAGAGGGGCTGAATATGCAGACACTGGATGCATTTTTCAGCCAGCTGCGTACTGCTCTGGTGCCGCTGATTCATGCCATTGGAGAAAAGCAGCAGATCGATGATTCCTTCCTGAAGCGCAATTACCCCATCGAGCAGCAGGAAAAGTTTTCTGATTATCTGATGCAGGTGATGGAAATTGACCCCACACGCTGCACGCTGGCAGAAACCGAACATCCCTTTACCAATGGATTCAACAGCCACGATGTGCGCATCACTACCCACTACTACGAAAACGATGTGGCAAACTCCATGTACTCCGTGATTCACGAGGGCGGCCATGCGCTGTACGAACTGGGCGGTGACGAAGCCAACGACTATACCAGCATTCAGGGCGGTGCTTCCATGAGCATCCACGAAAGCCAGAGCCGGTTCTATGAAAACATCGTGGGCAGAAGCCTTGAATTTGTGGAGCTGATTTTCCCCAAAATGCAGGAGCTTTTCCCGAAGCAGCTGAAGGATGTGACTGCCGAGCAGGTGTATCGTGCAGTCAACAAGGCACAGCCTTCCCTGATTCGTACCGAAGCAGATGAGCTGACCTATTGCCTGCATATCATGGTGCGCTATGAGCTGGAAAAGCAGCTGATCGACGGCACTTTGCAGGTGAAGGATCTGCCCGCAGCATGGAACAAGATGTATCAGGAATATCTGGGCGTGGAGGTTCCCAACGACAGCCAGGGCTGCCTGCAGGATTCTCACTGGTCCGGCGGTATGATCGGCTACTTCCCCTCTTACGCGCTGGGCAGTGCCTACGGCGCACAGATGAAGGTGTTCATGGAACAGGACATCGGGCCCATTGCACAGCTGATTTCCAAGGGTGAGCTGAATAAAATCACGGCTTGGCTGAAAGAGCATATCCACCGCTACGGCCAGCTGTACAAGCCCGGCGAGCTGTTTGAAATGAGCTGCGGCAAGTTCGATGCCAAATATTACACGGATTATCTGACCGAAAAGTACTCCAAACTCTATAATCTGTAAGCGTCATTCCGAAAAGGAACGATATATGCAAAAAAGGAGCGTATCTCATCGAGATACGCTCCTTTTGATATCTGTTGGGTGCGATTCTGTCTGCGAAGATTTGCGGGATGGCAGCTTATGAGAAATACTGAACCATGCCGATGATAAACACACCGATGATGACGATGGGCAGCACATAGGTGCAGTACCAGCGAATCCAGGGCTTGACCTGAATGCCGGTGCCGGTGTTGGCTTCTTTGGTGAAGTTGTTCCAGCCCCAGCCATTTTTCCGGGTGCAGAACAGGACAAATACCAGAGAGCCCAGAGGCAGCAGAATGTTGCTGACCAGGAAGTCTTCCAGATCCATGATGGTGTTTCCTGCCTTCAGCGGATGGAAGCCGGACAGTACATTGAAGCCCAGCACGCAGGGCATACTTGCAATCAGAACGGCGATGCAGTCCACAACACAGGCTTTCTTTCTGGACCAGCCGGTGAGATCACAGGTGCAGGCAGTCAGCACCTCAAACACCGCAAGGACTGTGGAAAATGCGGCAAAGAACATGAACATGAAGAACAGACTGCCCCAGAGTCTGCCCAGAGGCAGATGGTTGAAAATGTTGGGCAGGGTGATGAAAATCAGCCGGGGGCCGCTGTCAACCTGAACGCCGTAGGCAGAGCAGGCGGGGAAAATAATCAGACCGGAGCAAAGGGCTACAAAGGTATCCAGTGCGGCAACATTGACGGATTCGCCCATCAGGGAGTGATTTTTGTCCAGGTAGCTGCCGAAGATGGCCATGGAACCGATGCCAAGACTCAGGGTAAAGAATGCCTGATTCATGGCTGCGACGATCACATTCAGAATTCCGGCCTCTTTTATCTTCTGGGTATTGGGCAGCAGGTAGAATTTCAGGCCTTCGCCGGAGCCCTTCAGGAAGATGCTGTTGGCAGCCAGAACCAGAATCAGAACAATCAGAGAGCCCATCATGTATTTGGTGATGCGCTCCAGACCCTTTTGCAGGCCAATAGAATTGATGGCAAAGCCGGCAATGACAACCACTGCCATAAAGATGGTCATGGAAACCGGGTCTGCAAGCATATGACCAAAGGATTCTCCAACCTGCGCGGCATCCATGCCAACATAGAGACCTCTTGCAGTATTAAAAAAGTATTGCAGCATCCAGCCGGCGATGGTGGTGTAGCACATCATCAGAATAAAATTGCCGAGAAATGCAGCAAGTCCATGAATGTGCCATTTTGTACCTTTTTTCTCCAGCTGCTGGTACATATGCACGGGGCTTTTCTGGGCAGCACGGCCCACGGAAAACTCCATGGTCATAACAGGAATTCCCAAAATGACCAGAAACAGCAAATAAATCAATACAAATATTGCGCCACCGTACTGACCGGTGATATAGGGGAATTTCCAGACATTGCCAATTCCGATGGCACAGCCTGCGCTCAGAAGTATGAAGCCGATCCGGCTTCCAAGTCTCTCTCTCTCCATAAGGGACCTCCTCTTTCTCGATAATATCAGTCCATTATAGAAAATGCGGTGCCGAAAGTCAATTATGATCCCACAAAAAAAGCCCCTGTTCCGGATGACGAAACAGGGGCGAAATGCTATTTCTGCGGGATATTCTTGGTAGCGACAATGGAAACGCCGGTTCCTGCCACATCGGAAAGAATAACCTGCCCGATGGTTACAGGGGCGCTGACCTCAATTTCCTTCAGCGCCTTCATGCAGGGGAAGATTTTGTCCTTCGGAATGTCAGAGGCGGTCTTTACAGACACTGCTGCCAGTGTGCCGCCGGTGACCCGGACGGTGCTGGTGACGATTCGGGTGGGGTTGGTCAGCTCCTTGCGGGCGTATTTATCGCCGTTTTTGCAGGTATTTCCGGAAACGCTGACGACTTCTTTGCCATCCATTTCCACCGACAGCTGGCAGCCCAGAGGGCAGCCGATACAGGTAAGATTTACGGTTTTCATATCAGGCATCCTCCAGTTTTAAGACGAGTTCGGCAGCTTCCCGATTTTCCAGAATCGAGCAGGCCTTGAGCTTGATGGTTTCCATCTCACCGGGAGCCAGAACATTGCGCTTTTTGGTGAAAATCTGGTTTTCGCCTGCATACACGGCAATGCGTTTGTTTTTGTAGATGTTATCCACCCGGAACCGGACGGTGACAGTGTCGTCCGGGTTCAGGCAGTCCGGGCGAATGAAGCTGGGGACGCTGTAGCGCACACCGCTGCAGCAGCGGATAGGCAGCGCCTGAACGGAAGCTTCCCCGCCGCCCAGAATGAATACTGCTGCATGGCGTCCGGCAGCTGCGGCCTCCTCGGAAACATAGTCCACCAGATCGTGGACATGAAGCACATTGCCGGCGGCGAACACGCCGGGGATACTGGTTTCCAGAGATTCGTTGACAGCCGGGCCGTTGGTGACGGGATTCAGCGCCACGCCTGCGCCCCGGCTCAGCTCATTTTCCGGAATCAGTCCGCAGCTGAGCAGCAGCGTGTCACATTCATAATATTCTTCCGTTCCGGGGACGGGCTTTCCCTGTTCCACCCGGGCAAGGGTGATGCCCTCCACTCGGTCCTTTCCACGGATGTCCACGACCGTGTGGCTCAGCTTCAGGGGGATTCCGAAGTCATCCAGACACTGGACGATGTTTCGCTTCAGACCGCCGGAGTAGGGCATAAGCTCTGCAACGACTTTCACTTCGGCACCCTCCAGTGTCATCCGTCGTGCCATAATCAGTCCGATGTCGCCGGAACCGAGAATAACCACCTTCCGACCGGGCATCTGTCCTTCCATATTGACAAGGCGCTGGGCAGTACCTGCCGTGTAGATTCCGGCGGGGCGGCTTCCGGGAATGTTCAGCGCACCTCTGGGGCGCTCCCGACAGCCCATGGCGAGGATCACGGCCTTGGGCTGCAGCTGAAACAATCCGTCTGTGCGGTTCATGGCGGTGACGGTTTTGTCCTTAGACAGATCCAGCACCATGGTGTTCAGTTTGTATTCAATGCCCAGCTCCTGCACCTGCGCAATAAAGCGGCTGGCATATTCCGGGCCGGTAAGCTCCTCTTTGAAGGTGTGCAGACCAAAACCGTTGTGGATGCACTGGTTCAGAATTCCGCCCAGCTCTGCATCCCGCTCCAGAATCAGGATATCTCTGATTCCTGCGTTTCGGGCAGAAACCGCTGCGGCGAGGCCTGCGGGGCCGCCGCCGATAATCACAAGATCATATTGCTTCATGGTTCTGCCTCCTTACAGCCGGTCTTTACTTTTGCCTACGATGAGTCTGCTGGCACCACCGGATTTTGTGACCTCGCTCAGAGGAATGTTCAGCTCCCGGGCGATGATCTCCATGACCTTGGGGCTGCAGAAACCGCCCTGGCACCGGCCCATTCCGGCTCTGGTGCGGCGCTTGACTCCGTCAATGCTTCTGGCACCGGGAACTCTGTGAATGGCATCGATGATCTCACCCTCGGTGATGGTTTCGCACCGACAGACCACCGTGCCGTAGGCAGGATTCTCTTTAATCAGTCTGGCCCGTTCTTCAAAGGAGAGGGCTTTCGGGTCCAGAATCCCTTTGCGTTTGCCGTCAAAATCAGGGTTTTCTGGCAAATTCAGGATATCTGTGACCATTTGCGCAACCATCACGCCCACTGCAGGGGAGCAGCTGAGTCCCGGGGATTCAATACCGGCGCAGTCCACGAATCCGGGGGCAACCTCTTCGATGGTGAAGCGGTGGCGTGTGTCATGGGCGCGAAGGCCTGCAAAGCTGGTGATGGTCTGCCGCAGGGGCAGATTTTTTACGCTGAGGCAGACCTTGCTGCGAATCTGATCCAGCCCCTCCTGGGTGGTGGCTGTGGAATCTTTGTCTTCAATATCGATGGCGGTGGGGCCGACGATGGTGTTGCCGTGAACCGTGGGAGTCACCAGAACGCCCTTGCCGAATTTGGTGGGCAGCTGGAAAATGGTATGACGGACATAGCCTTCGCAGCTGCGATCCAGCAGGAAGTAATCTCCCCGCCGGGGCACGATGGTCATGGTATCGTCGGACACCATGTTGTGCAGGCGGTCTGCATAGACACCTGCTGCGTTGACGACCACTCTGGTTTCCAGAATGCCGCTGGAGGTGGTCAGCTTCCAGCCGCCCTGAATGGCTTCGATGTTGGTAACTTCCGTATCAAACCGGAAAGAAACGCCATTTTTGGCGGCATTTTCAGCCAGAGCATAGGTCAGCCCAAAGGGGCAGATGATGGCAGCGGTGGGCGCATACAGCGCAGCCACGGCATCGTCAGAAATGTTGGGTTCCATCCGGCGCAGTTCTTCCTGCTCCACAATGCGCAGACCCTCAACGCCGTTTGCAATGCCGTTTTCGTACAGACGCAGAAGCTCTGCCCGGTTCTGATCCTTGTTCATGACCACCAGAGAACCGATGTTCTGGTAGTGAAAATCCAGCTCTTTGGAAAGCTCGCCCATCATGCGGCTGCCCTGAACATTCAATTTCGCCATGAGGGTGCCCTGGGGGGCATCGTAGCCTGCGTGGACGATGGCAGAATTTGCTTTGGAAGTGCCGCAGCATACATCTTCGGCACGGTCAACCACCAGAAAATTGCCTTTGCGCCGGGAAAGCTCTCTTGCGATGGCGCAGCCGGAAACTCCGGCACCGATGATAATTACATCGAACATGGCGCGATTCACTCCTCTTTTGCCCAGTTATAGGCGCATTTTACCGCTTTATTCCATCCTTTGATGCGTTTTTGACGAGCGGAATCGTCAATTTCCGGGGTGAAAATCCGGTCAATACCGGAATTCTGAATGACATCTTCCTTGTTTTTCCAATAGCCGACGGCGAGACCTGCAAGGTAAGCCGCACCCATGGCGGTTGTCTCCACGCACATGGGCCGCTGGACGGGAACGCCGATCAGATCAGCCTGGGTCTGCATGATGTAGTTGTTGGCAGATGCGCCGCCGTCCACTTTCAGCTCCGACAGCTTGAAGCCGGAATCTGCCTCCATGGCCTTCAGGACATCGTTGGTCTGGTAGCACAGGCTGTCCAGAGTGGCCCGGATGATGTGATATTTGTTGCAGCCCCGGGTCAGGCCGACTACGGCGCCCCGGGCGTACTGATCCCAGTGGGGAGCGCCCAGACCGGTAAAGGCAGGAACCACATAACAGCCATTGGTGTCGGGAACCTTTCGTGCCATATACTCAGAATCTGCGGCGGATTCGATGAATCGCAGCTCGTCTCGCAGCCACTGAATGGCGGCACCCGCCACAAAGATGGAGCCTTCCAGCGCATATTCCACCTTGCCGTCAAGACCCCAGGCAATGGTGGTGACCAGCCCGTTTTTGCTGAAAACGGGCTTTTCACCGGTGTTCATCAGCAGGAAGCAACCAGTGCCATAGGTGTTCTTTGCATCGCCGGGCTTGAAACAGGTCTGACCGAACAGAGCCGCCTGCTGGTCACCGGCAGCACCGGCAATGGGAATGGGGCCGCCGAAATACTGAGCCAGCGCCTCGCCGTAGATGCAGCTGCTGGGCTTGACCTCCGGGAGCATGGATTTCGGGATCTCCATCTCCTGCAGGATCTCATCGTCCCACTGCAGGGTGTTGATATTGAAAAGCAGTGTTCTGGAGGCATTGGAATAGTCCGTCACATGGGCCTTGCCGCCGGTGAGCTTCCAGATGAGCCAGGTTTCCACCGTGCCGAAGAGCAGCCGTCCCTGCTGGGCCTTTTCCATGGCACCGGGGACATTCTGCAGGATCCAGCGGATCTTGGGGCCTGCAAAATAGGCATCGATCACCAGACCGGTTTTGGCCCGGTAGGTGTCCGTGAGCCCCTTGGCCTTGAGCTCGTCGCAGTAGGCGCTGGTGCGGCGGCACTGCCAGACAATGGCGTGATAAATGGGCTGACCGGTGACCTTATCCCAGACGATGGCAGTTTCCCGCTGATTGGTGATGCCGATGGCAGAAATATTGGCGGCAGTGACCCCCAGATTATTCATCGCCTGCTGAGCGACCTCCAGCTGAGTTGCCCAGATCTCGTTGGCATCGTGCTCGACCCAGCCTGGTTTCGGGAAAAACTGGGTAAACTCTTTCTGGGCAACGGAGCAGATTTCGCCTGCCTCGTTGAACAGAATACAGCGGTTGGAAGTGGTACCGGCATCCAGTGCCATAATATATTGTGCCATAGTATGTCCTCCTGAAAATAAAAAAGGCAACGGAAGAAACAGCAAATTTCTGCTGATATTCTCTCCACTGCCTGACAACTTATATGGCTAGTTTACCATGGAAAAACGGGCATTTCAACTTGACTTTGGGGGGTAAATGAAAAATCTGCGGATAGCACAGAATGGGCAGGTGCGTTTTGTGCTTTCTGTAATGTAAGGCTGTATTTATGCACCTTAATAAATATTAAGTATATATCTATCGATATTTATTTACTTATAAGAAAGGATGTGATAGAATGCGGACTATAAAAAACAAACCGATGGAGGTAACAACTATGAAAGGTTTTGCAATGTTAAAGATTGGCGCTACCGGCTGGGTGGAGAAGGACATTCCCGCCTGCGGTCCTATGGACGCCATTTGTAAGCCCCTGGCACTTGCCCCCTGCACTTCCGATATCCATACCGTCTGGTCCGGCGCCATTGGCGACCGTAAAGATATGATCCTGGGTCACGAAGCAGTCGGCGAAGTCGTGGAAGTCGGCTCCCTGGTTAAGGACTTCAAGCCCGGCGACAAGGTCCTGGTCAGCGCCATCACCCCCGACTGGAACTCTCTGGAGGCTCAGGGCGGCTATCCCATGCACTCCGGCGGAATGCTCTCCGGCTGGAAGTTCTCCAACTTCAAGGACGGCGTGTTCGCTGAGTATTTCCATGTAAACGATGCAGACGGCAACCTGGCACACCTGCCCGAGGGCATGGATCTGGGCGCTGCTGCAATGCTGGCTGACATGGTTCCCACCGGTTTCCACGGTGTTGAGCTGGCAGACATCAGCTTCGGCGACAATGTTGCTATCATCGGCGTCGGCCCTGTTGGCCTGATGAGCGTGGCTGCTGCTTCCATTCGCGGCGCTGCTGAGATTTTTGCAGTTGGCTCCCGTAAGAACTGCACCGATCTTGCCCGTGAATTCGGCGCAACCGACATCATCAACTACCGCGAGGGCGATATCGTTGAGCAGATCATGGACAAGACCCACGGCAAGGGCGTGGACAAGGTAGTTGTGGCCGGCGGCGACAACAACACCTTTGCACAGGCCCTGCAGATCCTGAAGCCCGGCGGAATCATCGGCAATGTCAACTACCTGGGCGAGGGTGAATCCGTGCCCATTCCCAGAGTTGAGTGGGGCTGCGGCATGGGTCACAAGCAGATCCGCGGCGGTCTGATGCCCGGCGGCCGTCTGCGCTCTGAGAAGCTGGCTCGTCTGATCACCACCAACCGTATCCATCCCGAGAAGCTGATCACCCACACCTTCCACGGTCTGGAGAATGTGGAGCCTGCCCTGATGCTGATGAAGGACAAGCCCAGAGATCTGATCAAGCCCCTGGTCATCATCGACTGATCATCCTGAAAATGCAAAGAAGCAGCGTACTCACGAAAGCGAGTACGCTGCTTTTGGTTTATGATCGATTAAAGATGCAGCATATTGATCAGCAGCACCCATGCAAGACCGTAATAGGTCATGACAGCCACCAGGTCGTTGATGGTGGTGATCAGCGGGCCGGAAGCCACAGCGGGGTCAACCTTCAATTTCTTGAAAATCATGGGGATGACAGTACCGGATATGCTGGACAGCAGCATAGAAAGCAGCAGGGCAATACCTGTGCACAGGGAAACGGAGAAGGACATGACAAGACCTTCGCCCTTGATGACGAACAGGAACAGGCCAATTACGGCAAAGGACAGAACGCCCAGGATCAGGCCGTTTAACAGGCCCACACGGGATTCCTTCGCCACAAGAGCCAGCTTCTGCTTGCCGGTGAGCTGCTCATCCATCAGCACACGGATGGTGATAGCCAGGGACTGGGTACCCACGTTACCGGCCATGTCCAGAATCAGAGACTGGAAGCATACGACCAGAGGCAGCGATGCAACGACGCCCTCAAAAACGCCGACCACGCTGGAAACCACCAGGCCCAGACCCAGCAGAATGATCAGCCAGGGCAGACGCTTGCTGATGCTCTTTTTCAGAGGCTCCTGAAGATCTTCCTCGGCGGTCAGACCTGCCAGCTTGGCGTAGTCATCGCCCATTTCGTCATCGACCATCTGGGTGATATCCTGAGCAGTCAGAACGCCGCAGAGCTTGTTGTCTGCATCCAGAACGGGGATGGAGTCTTCGGAATAATCCTTGATGCGCTCAATGCAGTCTTCGATCAGTTCACTGGCGTAAACATAAGGATATGAGGTCATCATGATGTCGTCCAGAGGAGTGTTCTCCCGGGCGATGATCAAATCCTTCAGATCGATGGCTCCAATCAGCGTCTCATCTTCATCCACTACATAGATCGTGGAAATATTGTCGTTTTCTGCTGCCTGATCAACCAGTTCGCGCATGGCCTGGCGGACGCTGATGCCGCTGGGGATGGCGATGTAGTTGGTTGTCATGGAGCTACCGATCTCATCCTCGTCAAAGGAGCTGATCAGGATGATTTCATGCTTGCTCTCATCATCCATCAGATCGATCAGTGCGTTGCGGTCACCCTTGCTCAGCTGACGCAGGTAATCCGCAGAGGTGGAAGGCTCCAGCTGAGAAAGGATCTCAACCTGCTTGCGCACCCGCAGTTCGCTGATGATGTCGTTGGGATTTTCGGCATATTCAATGATGTTTGCCAGGGTTTCTGTGTCAACGACCCGGTACAGCTTGGTTCGCTCGTCCTTGTTGAGCAGATCCAAAGCATCGGCAATGTCGTTCTCGTGATAATTCTGAATCTGCTCTCCGATTCGCTTGGGAGTCAGATTGCTTCGGATGATGGCTGCGATTTCTACCGGGTAATCCGGGTGCTGTGCCACAGAGCCGATTTCAGGGGAAATGTTTTTCTTGTTGGTCATTGTCTGGTCCTCCTTTACACATGAAGCGTGTGCGAAAATTTTCGCTTTGGTAAAGGCGTGGTTGCCAGCTGAGCTACAGGGAAAATGGACATAAAAAAACCACTGTCACCTGTAACCAAGCAATGCTACACTTGCCTTGTGCTGATGCAGCGCAGTGCTAGAAACGGACAATGGTACTCATATATTTGCAAATCTATGCAACAAAAGACAGTCAGAACCCAGACGGAGCATAGCCGCGGAACTTCTGACAACATATGAATACCGTGTCTGTACTTCGACTACCACTACTGCCGTCCATGTTCTCACCTCACAAAAAATTGAATTTGTTCAAAACCATTAGTTATTATAACACCGGTTTCTGATATAGTCAATTTTAATAATGAGAAATGTAACAAATTAATCATAATTTGAAAGAGCGGAAAATAGGAATACAGTACAGATGTTCACGGTTGATTGTGAAATGTGTAGTGTGTTTGCATAAAAGACGAATGTTTTCGACACAGAGGCTTGACAATCCACCGTATTGATGTTAGTATGACCACAATTGAATAACACAAACGAAGTTCTTAGGGGAATGGCACAAGCCTGCCGAAGGAGTAAAACTCTCAGGCGTCTGAAATCAGACGGGGACTAGGAATGGATGTAACTCTGGAGAAGCCCATATTGGGTACCGAAGGTGCAAGGCAGCAATGGCTGCTGAATCTCTCAGGTAAAAGGACGGAGCGGCAGGACACAGGTGGGAAACCGTCTGCATACATGTCTGTGCTTTCTTTTCCGGAGCAGCTGGCTACAGCTGTTCCATTTTTTATTTTAAGGAGGATCTGGACATGTTAGAATCAATCGAAGCAATATTGTTTCCCATCGCCTCAGCAATCAACACCTATCTGTCGAATTACATTTTGGTGTTTCTGCTGCTGGGTGTGGGTATCTGGTACAGCGTGAAAACCCGCTTTATTCAGGTTCGCTGCTTTGGCGAGGGAATGAAGAAGGTATTCGGAAATCTGTCGCTGCACGGCGGTAAGCAGGAAAAAGGCATGAGCTCTTTCCAGGCACTGGCCACGGCGATTGCGGCTCAGGTGGGTACCGGCAATATTGTTGGTGCTTCCGGCGCAATTCTGACCGGCGGCCCCGGTGCGATTTTCTGGATGTGGATCATTGCATTTTTCGGCATGGCAACCATCTATGCAGAGGCTACCCTGGCACTGAAGACCCGGGTGGTGGATGCTGACGGCACCATCCACGGCGGCCCTGTGTATTACATTACTACCGCATTCAAGGGCGGCCTCGGTAAATTCCTGGCAGGCTTCTTTGCTGTGGCGATCATTATGGCGCTGGGCTTTATGGGCTGCATGGTGCAGGCAAATTCCATCGGCTCCACCTTCCAGACAGCCTTCGGCGTCCCCGGATGGATCATCGGTGCAATTCTGGTGGTGACCTGCGCAGTGATTTTCCTGGGCGGAATCCAGAGACTGGCTTCCGTAGCAGAAAAGATCGTGCCTGTTATGGCTGTGATTTTCCTGACCGGTGCCATGGTGATTCTGGTTGCCCGGGCAAAGTATCTGCCTGAGACTTTCGGCATGATTTTCCGTTATGCCTTCCAGCCCCAGGCCATCATCGGCGGTGGCGTGGGTTATGCCCTGAAGACTGCCATCAGCCAGGGTGCAAAGCGGGGCCTGTTCTCCAACGAAGCCGGTATGGGTTCTTCTCCCCATGCCCATGCACAGGCCAATGTTGCCCACCCTCACGAACAGGGCGTTGTGGCTATGGTCGGCGTGTTCATCGATACCTTTGTGGTGCTGACACTGAATGCACTGGTGATCATCTCCACCCTGTATACCCCGGACGGCCCTCTGGCAGCGTGCGGCGCAGCGGCTGCAAGCCAGGCTCTCAACAAGACCAATCTGGCACAGACTGCATTCGGTGTGGTTATGGGAGAGCAGCTGGGTGCCGGATTCGTTGCGGTTTGTCTGCTGTTTTTTGCGTTCTCCACAGTGCTCAGCTGGAATATGTTCGGCAAGGTCAATGTGGTTTACCTGTTCGGCAAGAAAGCAGCACCCGTGTATTCTGTGATTGCACTGGTGTTCATCTTCATGGGTACGGTCATGTCCAATGACCTGGTATGGGAGCTGACGGATATGTTCAACAACCTGATGGTCATTCCCAATGTGCTGGCGCTGTTTGCCCTGACCAATATGGTGCTGGGTTCCATTCGCGAACGAAACCTGCTGAAACAAAGATAAGATGATACAAGGCCCCGGATGCGGATGCATCCGGGGCCTTCGTTTTTGATAATTTCTGATCATTTTTCCTGAATCTTAAGAAAGTATGTTAAAAGGTACGGTGCAGTTCCTTTTTGGGACTGTACCGTACCTTCTTTTCATGCGATGAAACGAAAGCTCTGAGGATGTTCTTTCATTTCCTTATTTATATAGTGGGGCTGCCGCGCTGTAACATGACAGCGGACTGGGATTTCCTGACCGGAAAATAGGATCCTACAGGAATCCTTTTACCATATCTAACCTCTAAAAGGATCCTGCTGGTTTCGCATTTTTTTGCGGTAGTCGATGGCTGTGGTGCCTGTAATGCGTCGGAAGGCCTGACAAAAGTGGCTGGGGGAAGAAAATCCGGTGATGGAAGCGATCTGACCGATGGAATAATCGGTTTCCTCCAGCAGACACTTGCTTTCTTCCACTCGCCGCTCCATCAGATACTTGATGGGGGAGATGCCGAA
>JAHHRV010000029.1 GCA_020025595.1 Oscillospiraceae bacterium | reverse complement strand
CCTGATTCTCACGGTAGATACCGCCCTGCTTCAGCATTTCGTCAACCAGAGTGGTCTTGCCGTGGTCAACGTGGGCGATGATGGCTATATTACGAATGTTTTCCTGTTTTGGCATAGGAAACGTCTCCTTTACGACGTAAAATATATAAACTTTCTCTCAACTTCCAAATATAACACATAACCAAATTGATTGCAACAATTTTGTTGAAAATTTCTAGGAAAAACCAACTTTTTTGGCAGCAAAAAGGGTGCTGCCACCTGTGCAGCACCCTTTGGGACGGGTTATCGGCGCTCCCGGATCAAAACGGGAGACAATTTCGGGGTGTGGAAGCGCTCGGTAAAACGGACGCATTTTGCCAAAAAGGCATAGTACACATTGTACCCGTGGCCGGTATCCATCAGGGTTTCGGCGTTGGCCTGGCCCTTGGCGATGATGACATCTGCCGAAGAAATGGCTTTGAGCAGGTCGTCGCTTGCCTTGGAGAGCACCGTGCCGGGAATCAGGCTGCCATTGTCGATGACGGGGAAGGGAATGCCCACCAGCTTGGCGTCCTCCCGGGTGGCATCGTTCAGGGTGGGGCCGCCCCGGACACAGAAGGTGATGGAAAGGTCGGGGAACTGGCGGTGGATTTCCTCGGCAAAGATCCGGTCGAAACCAATTTCGCCGGCGTTGTCGGTCAGGTACAGCAGATTTTTGCCGGTGGACAGGTCTGTGCGCAGCTGCTCGAAGGTATCTGCATCCACATGGAACTCCTTTGCCTTTTGCAGCATACCGTCCAGGGTGTCAAAGCTCAGCTCGCCCTGCAGCGCGGAAAAGTCGATGTAATTGCCCAGAATGGCAAACTGGAAGGCTGCGTACAGCCGGTCTTCAGACTGAGCCACCAGCTGGCTGATTTTATCCACCCGCTCCAGAACGAACCGGTTGGAGATGGCTTTTTCCTCTGCGTAGCGGTCCTGACTCAGGCCGAAGTGCTTGGCATAAAGCTGGGAAATCTGAGGCGCAAAGTAGGGAGAACTGGCCTGATCGGGGCTGTCCAGCAGCATCCGCATTAAATCAAGGGCAAATTCCGTGGCCTTTTCGTCATCTCCGAGGCTCAGAGCGGTTTCAACATTTCGGTTCAGAATACATCTGATACATTCTGCATTAATCTTCATACGCGCACCAACTCATAACTGTCTTCTCCCAGACCGATCTTCTTGCCGTGGGTGATCTGTGTCCGCCAATTGGTCTTGGGGAAATCGGCGGTCAGGTGGTCAAGATCCGGACGGTTGGCCTTGTCCAGCTTGGAGCCGGGCATAATGGGCTGAGCATTGACGGCTTCGCAGCACGCAAGATCCAGAGCTACCGGGTCAAAGGAGGCGAACATACCCACATCCGGCACGATGGGCAGGTCATTATCGCTGTGACAGTCGCAGTAGGGGCTGACATCCATGACCATATTGATGTGGAAATTGGGGCGGTTCTGCACAACAGCCTTGGCATACTCCGCAATTTTATAGTTGAGCATATCGATGGCGTTCTGGTTGCTGTGGTAGATGGCTCCCATGGGACATACATCCAGACAGCGGCCGCAGCCCATGCAGTTTGCCCAGTTGATCTCCATGACGCCGTCCTTCAGCTGAGGGCCGTCATGGGCGCAGTTTTTGGCACATTCGCCGCAGCCGACACATTTATCCTTATCAACCATGGGACGGCCGGCGGAGTGCATATCCCGCTTGCCTTCGTTGGAGCCGCTGCCCATGCCCAGATTCTTCAGAGCTCCGCCGAAACCGGCTTCTTCGTGGCCTTTGAAGTGGTTCAGGGAGATGACGATGTCGGCATCCATAATGGCTCGGCCGATTTTTGCAGACTTGGTATACTCAGCGCCCTCAACCTGCACTTCCACATCGTCGGTACCCTTCAGACCGTCGGCGATGATGACATGGCAGCCGGTGGAGAAGGGAGAGAAGCCATTGAGGTATGCGGTTTCCAGATGATCCAGTGCGTTTTTGCGGGAGCCTACATACATGGTGTTGGAATCGGTCAGGAAGGGCTTGCCGCCCAAATCTTTTACCAGGTCTGCAATGACTTTTGCATAGTTGGGACGGACATAGGCCAGATTGCCCAGCTCGCCAAAGTGAATTTTGATGGCGACGAACTTGTCTTTGAAATCGATCTGATCAAGGCCTGCGGTCATCACCAGACGGGCCAGCTTCTGGGGCAGCGATTCGGTACCGTTGGTACAGAAGTCGGTAAAGTAAACTTTGGATGACATAAACTACCTCCTGTTTAGCGTGTTTCATAATGTATCTATAGTTTATCTGTCATACAAGAATCTGTCAATAGAGCGCAGTGCGGTTCGGATCGGGGAGAGGAGGATGCGACAAAACCGATCTGATTTGCGCATTTTGGAACATTAAAAATTCTGAAATAGTCTGAAATAGTCTGAAATAGGTACCTGTACACCCAGGGCTCTTACAACCAGCCCGAACAGTATGTGTTCACCTCCACGGAATAAAATACCGCAATCAACAACGGTACCACATTCATTCCGGGTGACTGGCTGACCGTCAAGGATCAGAACATCTTTGATATGGACAACCGGACAGAACCGGGCAAAAAATAAGCGCACCTGCCGCCGGACCACAGCGTGGTCCGGCGGCTTCGTATTTGTATGTGCGGTTCGCAAAAACGGCATAGAATCCCCTCTGCCGGGGCAGAATAACCGGAAATATACACACATACCACAAGAAAAAAAGCGGGACAAATGCAAGCTTTTGCGCAATTTTGTCATATTGAAAAAAAGATGGCAGTATGTTAGAATGAATTCGTATTGTGTAAAAAAGAAAAAAGAATCAATAAAATAAGAAATCAGGTATTTTACAATGAAAAATAACAAATCATCGAAGGTTTGGAAGGGCTGGCGTGTCATTTCTTTCGTGCTTCTGGCGCTGCTGCTGGTATCCGAAGGACTGCTGTTTTTCCAGGTCTGGAAGCTGAAGATGCTGCCCATGAAGTTCTTCATTCCCATTCTGGTCGTTGTTTTGCTCATTGACATTCCCGTCATCGTTGCCATGTTCCCCCGCACCGGAAAATGGCAGAAGCGTACGGGCCATGGCAAGAAGATCACGGCCTATGTCCTGTCCGTGGTGATTGCAGCCGGATGCCTGTTCGGCTGGAAGGCTGTTTCCAAGGTCAACCAGACTGTCGATGTTATCACAAAGGTTCCCACCGTGGCTGCACAGGTGGGCGTGTATGTCATGGCAACAGACAAGGCCGAGAAGATCGAAGATGCCAAGGATTACACCTTTGCCATTACAGAGCTGCGCGACAAGGAAAACACCGCTGCTGCCATTGCTGAGATCGAAAAGCTGGTGGGCGGTAAGATCAAGGTTGAGCGCTATAACTCTCTGGACGAGCTGGCAGGAGCACTGTACTCCGGCAAGGCTCAGGCAATGATCCTGAATGTGGCATATGCAGGCCTGTTTACGGAATTTGATAGCTATAAGGACTTTGCAACGGCTACCAAGATCATTTACAAGTACAATGTAGAAAAGCTGGTTGAGCAGACAAAGCCTGCCGACGACAAAACTCAGGCCAACAAGCCTGCCGAACCCACCAAGAGCGTGGAAGAGACACCCTTTATCATGTATCTCAGCGGCTCTGACACCAGAAGCGACACCCTGACCGACAGCGTCAGCCGCAGTGACGTGAACATTCTGGCGGTCGTGCATCCTGCAACCAAGCAGATCCTGCTGGTGAACACCCCCCGTGACTACTATATCCAGAACCCCGCCTACGGCGTTATGGATAAGCTGACCCACTGCGGTCTGGACGGCATGGAAAATTCCATGGAAGCACTGTCCAACCTGTATGGATACCCTATTAAGTACAATGCGCAGATCAATTTCACCGGCTTTGAGACCCTGATCGATGCCATCGGCGGCATTGAGATCTACTCTGAAAACGGCGACGGCGTCCATCTGGATTCCGGCACCAACTATATGGATGGCGAGGAGGCTCTGAGGTTTGCCCGTGACCGCTATTCCTATGCCGACGGCGACAATGCCCGTGGCAGACATCAGATGCAGGTAATCACCGCGGTTGTGAATAAGCTGGCATCCGGCTCTATCATTACCAATTATTCTGACATTCTGGACAGCCTGCAGGGTATGTTCTCCACCAGTATGCCCAGTGATATCTTCAGTAAGCTGATCAATATGCAGGTGAGCGACATGGCAACCTGGAATGTGCAGTCCTATGCAGTTACCGGCTACGGCGGAATGGACTCCACCATCGCAGGTGTGGCATCCGTTATGTATCCCAATGATTCGACTGTAGCAAAGGCTTCCGATCTGATCGGCAAGGTTCTGGACGGCAAGACCCTGACCGAAGCAGATGTGGCTCCCATCGAGTAAGACTCGAGTGACTATGCAATAATATCAAATCCCCGAACCGACATCAGCACGGTTCGGGGATTTTTCTTTGTACTTTGAGAAAAACTCAGGTTTCCATCTGACGCCCCAGAAATTCTGCAATGGTCTGCACCAGCTTCTGGTCGGATTCCACGGGAGCTTCGGACGAAGCATCCATCAGCAGCATCACGCTGCCGATCAGGTCGCCCTGAGACAAAATGGGCACGGCAACGCCCAGCGGGTATTTGTCGGAGCTTTCGGTAGGGAAGAGCCGCTTTTCTCCCGGCTGGTACCGGTAGAATTTTCTCTGCTCCATCAGCTGCTCCAGCGCGGCGGAGTTTGTGCGCTCCTGCAGCTCCCGACGGGGCGCTCCGGACACGGCAATGATGGAATCCAGATCGCTGACAGCGGCAATATGGCCGGTGTTTTTGTGAATGGCTTCACACATCTGGGCGGAAAAATCCTGGAGATCTCCCAGAGGGGAGTATTTGCGGAAGGTGATGCTGCCGTCCTTGTCCGTGTAAATTTCCAGAGGCGAACCTTCCTTGATGCGCAGGGTGTGGCGTATTTCCTTGGGAATAACGACCCGTCCCAGACTGTCTACACGGCGAACGATACCTGTTGCTTTCATAGATATTCCTCCTTAGCAGGTTTTTCCTTTAGTATCTGCCGGAGCTGACATTTTATTCTTTTTTAACCTGCAAAAACTGAAAAAGGCATGGTCGTTGACTTCCCTGAAAGGGCGTGTTATTCTGATATTATGTTAAGCGATTTGCTCAGGCAGAACCCTTATCCCAGGCAGGAGGAATCACATTGCACAAGAGGAATAAAGTGCTGTCCCGGATGGAACCACTGATATATGAAGAATTCGGCCAGAAGCGCGGCAGACGGATCATGCTGGGCGCCTGGCGGGAATTTCATGCCCTCTGTGCGCAGAATCCGGACGAGACCAGGGCGGTAAAGCGCCACACGGTGGGGGATATATATCCCACCATCGGAATGTACAGATCATTGCAGGCAGAGGGTGTGAGCAAGAAAAAGGCCTATATTTTCATCTATGACGCATATACAGGCAGCTCGGAAGAGTATGCCTCCATGCTGCGGAAATTATTAAAAATCCCCGGACTTTACAGAGCCATGCCCCTGATGTGGAAAATCGTCACCAGAAAAACATACGGAGCGGCGGCTGGATTCAAATTCCGGTTTTACTCCACAGGGATGGACCGGGTGAAGTTTGATATGCTGGAGTGCCCCTACTGCCAGATCTGTGCAAAATATGGCTGCCGGGAGCTGGTACGGGTTTTCTGTCACACGGATGATATATGCAACGAAAATCTCCATCCAAAGCTCCTGTGGAACCGGATGAAGACCATGGGAAACGGCGACGACTGCTGCGATTTTGATGTGATCGTGCTGCCGTAAACAGATTGATTTGCCAAAAGAAAAAGGACTCCGATTCAATCGGAGTCCTTTTGTTCGTGTTTGCAGCCGGAACAGCCGGAGCAGTGGCCGCTGCAACCCTTTTTCTTGCGAAAGAAGATCACCCAAATGCAATACAGGGCAATCGCTCCCAGAAGTACATAATCTAAAAAACTCATATCACACCAGAATCATGCCCACCTGGAAAACCAGCCATGCAGCCAGCCAGGCGATGACACATTGCGCAATGACAACGATAATCGTCTGACGGGTGGAGCGCAGCTCCTGACGAATGGCAGCAACGGCGGCTACGCAGGGAGTATACAGCAGCGTAAAGGTCAGGAAACTTGCAGCAGATACAGGAGTGAAAATGGTTTGCAGGGCTGCCTGCAGGCCATCTTCGCCGCACTGGAGCAGCACGCCCAGGGTGGAAACGACAGCTTCTTTTGCGGTGAATCCGGAAACCAGAGCGGTGACCATCCGCCAGTCGCCAAAGCCCAGAGGCTTAAAGATGGGGGCGACCCACCGGCCCAGATGTGCAAGGATGCTGTTTGTGCTGTCTGCTACTACATTCAGCTGCAGATCAAAGCTCTGCAGGAACCAGATGAAGACGGTACATACCAGAATGACACCAAAGGCCCGCTCCAGGAAATCCTTAGCCTTTTCCCACATCAGCAGTACGACGCTTCTCAGGCTGGGAATCCGGTAATTGGGAAGCTCCATGACGAAAGGCACGGGATTACCACGGAACAGAGTGGATTTTAACAGCAGGGCAATCAGCACGCCCAGCACCATGCCGCCAAAGTACAGGCAAACCATGGCTACGGCTGCGTACTTGCCGAAGAAAGCCTGGCAGAACACAGTGTAGATGGGGATTTTTGCAGAGCAGCTCATATAGGGTGTCAGCACAATGGTCATTCGGCGATCCCGGTCAGAGGACAGGGTTCTCGTTGCCATAATAGCAGGAACGCTGCAGCCGAATCCCAGCAGCATGGGAACAAAACTTCTGCCGGACAGGCCGATTTTGCGCAGGAGCTTGTCCATGACAAAAGCTACACGGGCCATATAACCGGAATCTTCCAGAATGGACAGGAAGAAAAACAGCACCAGAATCAGGGGCAGGAAGCTGAGCAGACTGCCGATGCCTTCAAACACACCGTCGATAATCAGACTGTGAACTACCGGGTTGATGCCGTAGGCTGTCAGTGCGGAGTCCACAAAGGCGGTAATGCCGCCGATGGCGAGGGCCAGCAGGTCAGACAGCCATGCACCCAGCCAGTTAAAGGTGACAAAGAACACCGCCGCCATGATGACCACGAATACGGGGATTGCCAGATACTTATGGGTGAGGATTTTGTCGATTTTCACGCTGCGCTGGTGCTCTTTGCTTTCGTGGGCACGCACTACACAGCGGGCGCAAACGCCCTCGATAAAATCATAACGCATGGAGGCCAGAGCTGCATTGCGGTCTAAGTGGGCATCGTGCTCCATTTCGATGATGCTGTGTTCCAGCAGTTCCCGCTCGTTTTGACTCAGGCCCAGCCGCTCGGCAAAGCTGTCGTCGCCTTCGATGAGCTTGGTGGCGCAGAATCTGCGGGAAACGCCAATGCTGCGGGCGTGGTCTTCGATCAGGTGGCTCACGGCGTGGATGCAGCGATGTACAGGGCCGTCGGGGCAGAAGTCCAGAACCTTTGGAATCCGGCGCTCTTTCACCACAGCCAGAGCCGCTTCGATCAGTTCGGAAACACCCTCATTTTTTGCAGCGGAGATGGGAATTACAGGAACCCCCAGCTCCTGAGAGATTTTCTGAATGTCTACACTGCCGCCGTTGCCCCGGAGCTCGTCCATCATATTCAGGGCGATGACGGTGGGGATCTGCAAAGTCAGCAGCTGCAGCGTCAGGTAGAGGTTTCGCTCGATATTGGTCGCATCGACGATATTGATGATTCCGTCGCAGTTGTTGCCAAGAACAAAATCCCGGGTAACGATTTCCTCCTGGGTGTAGGGACGGATGGAGTAAATACCGGGCAGATCCACGACTTCTGCTTTCTTTCCCTTGATCACGCCGACCTTTTGATCTACCGTGACACCGGGGAAGTTGCCCACATGCTGATTCGAGCCAGTCAGAGCATTAAAAAGGGTGGTTTTGCCGCAGTTTTGGTTTCCAACCAGTGCGAAGGTCATTTCGCCACCTCCTGCAGCTGGATTCGGGATGCGTCTTCCAGACGCAGGGTCAGCTCGTAGCCTCGAAGCTGAATCTGAATAGGGTCGCCCATGGGGGCAATCTTTTGTACCTGAACCCGAGTGCCGGGAATGATTCCCATGTCCAGCAGCCGCAGTCGCAGAGGCCCCTCTCCGCCAACTGCGCTGATGATGCCGGCCTGACCGGGTTTTAGCTGATCTAATGTCATAGAACCCTCCTAAGATGCTTAGTTAGTAACATCTAACAATGATAGCACAGGCCATATCCAATTGCAACACTCTGCCATGGGATTTTTCGTGAAGAAAATACACTCAGGGCTGTTAGATATATCAAACTGCGTGATTTCAAAGATACATATTCCGGGGTTCGATTGGATAGTTCCTGCATTTTTGAACTTTTTTGAAAATTAAGGGATAGCTACTGGAACGATCCCGGAATGTATGTTATAATGTCTCCAAGTATATCAAAATGGAGCGATAAGTTATGTTGGAATTATTAGCCCCGGCGGGGTCTATGGAAGCCCTGCGTGCAGCAGTACAGAATGGCGCGGATGCGGTGTATCTGGGCTGCGGCACCTTTAATGCCCGCCAGAGTGCCAAAAACTTTACCATCCAGACCCTGGAGGAGGCGGTAAAATACTGCCATGTCCGTGGCGTTCAGGTCCATCTGACCGTGAATACCTTGGTTACAGACCGGGAAATGGATGATTGTGTGAATTTGATCCGCCAGGCAGCAACTGCCGGTGTGGATGCTTTTATTGTTCAGGATCTGGGTGTTGTGGAGCTGTGCAAGCGGATTGCACCCTCCGTTGCCATTCACGGTTCTACCCAGCTGACCGTACATTCTCTGCCCGGAGTGCTGCTGTGCGCAGCCTGGGGCATGAGCCGGGTGGTGCTCAGCCGGGAACTGAGCCGGGAGGAGATCCGCTATATCTGCGCCAATTCTCCCATTGAAATCGAAGTATTCGGCCACGGCGCACTATGTATGTGCTATTCCGGACAGTGCTATCTGTCCGCAGCCATCGGCGGCCGCAGCGGCAACCGGGGCAGATGCGCCCAGCCCTGCCGTCAGAGCTACGGCTTCGGCCGCAGCGAGCAGAAGTATCCGCTGAGCCTGAAGGACAACTGTCTGGTCCACTATGTGAAGGATCTGGAGAATATGGGCGTTGCATCGCTGAAGCTGGAAGGCCGGATGAAGAAGCCTGAGTATGTGGCGACGGTGACAAGCGTGTACCGTCAGGCTCTGAACGAGGGCAATGTGACCCGGCCCATGATGGCGGCACTGATGAATGCATTTAACCGCCAGGGCTTTACCGACGGTTACTACACGGGCAGGATCGGCCCGGAGATGTTCGGCATCCGCGAGGACAAGAAGGAAGACCCCAAGTGGCTGCAGAAGGCAAGAGAGAGCTATGAGGCCGTGGAAAACGGTCTTGTGAATGTGCGCTTTTATGCGCTGGTTACTCCGGAAGGAAGTCAGCTTGCAGTAGAAGACCCTCAGGGCAATGTGTGCAAAACCGAAGGCCCTGTGCCGGAGGCTGCCCGGAATCTGGAACTGACACAGGATGCGCTGGCTGCCCGTCTGGCAAAAACCGGCGGCACGCCGTTCCGCTGTACGGATGTTCAGGCTCGAATCGAGCCGGGACTGACTCTTTCGGCCTCTGCCATCAACGGTATGCGCCGGGAGGTACTGAATCAGCTGACAGCACTGCGGGCACGCAGAGACGGCGTCAAGCTGAACCGCCCCCGCAGAATCCCCACGGTGTTCGGTCGCCGGGATGTTCCGGAGATGACCGCTCAGGTCACCACCCGGGAGCAGATCACCGGACGGCTGCTGAAAATGAAGCCGGCGGTTCTGTATGTGCCCATCCATGTGATTCTGGAGGATATGCAGTATTTCAAGGATCTGAGCGCCAGCCAGAACATTGCGGTGGTGCTGCCCCGAATCGTCCATGACAACGAGATGGAGGCAATGAAGAACTGCCTGCGTCAGATCCGAACTCTGGGAATCCGGGAGGCTCTGGTGGGCAATCTGGGCCTTTTGATCCCTGTACGGGAGTGCGGATTTGCGCTGCGTGGCGATTTCGGCCTGAATGTATTCAATTCCCGTTCTATGGATGTGGTGAAGGAGCTGGAATTCCGCTCTGCTATGCTGAGCTTTGAAATGACTCTGCCCCAGATTCGGGATGTGAGCAAGCCCATCGATACAGAACTGATGGCTTATGGCAGAATGCCGCTGATGGTCACGGAAAACTGCATCATCAAAAACCGCTCCGGCGGATGCACCTGCAATCAGGGCTCCAACAAGCTGGTGGACAAGACCGGCGCAGAATTCCCCATCATCAAAGACGGCAATTCCTGCCGCAGTGTGCTGCTCAACGGCAAGAAGCTGAGTATGCTGGACCGGCAGGATGATCTGCAGCGGCTGGGTCTGTGGGGCCTGCGGCTGTATTTCACCACCGAAAACCGGCAGGAAGTGGACCGTGTGCTGAGAGATTACACCCAGTGCACTGCCTTTGACCCGGGTGCCTGCACAAGAGGCCTGTACCTGCGGGGACTGGATTAAGGAAAGGATCGTTTTCATGCAAGTGATTTTAGCATCCCAATCTCCCAGAAGACGGGAGCTGCTGGGATTGACAGGCCTGGACTTTGTGGTCCGGGTGGCAGATATTGACGAAACTATGGACCCGGAGAAGCTGCCCTTTGACGAGGTGGCAAGAGTCAGCCGGAAAAAGGCGCTGGCGGTACCCCGGGAAAATGACGATGTGGTTGTGGCGGCGGATACCATTGTGGTCTGCGGTGACAAGGTTCTGGGAAAGCCCAAGGATACAGAGGATGCATTCCGGATGCTGTCTATGCTGTCAGGACGGGATCATCAGGTGATGACCGGAATGACAGTGCTTCGGGGGGATGAGATGATCACCACCACCGAGGTCACGAAGATCCACTTCCGGGAGCTGACACAGCAGGAGATCCGGGCGTATATTGCCACGGGAGATCCCATGGACAAGGCCGGCTCCTATGGAATTCAGGGCGGTGCGGCTCTGTTCATTACCGGCATCGAGGGAGATTATTATAATGTAATGGGTCTGCCCATCTGCCGGCTGACCATGATCCTGCGCAGTCTGGGGCTGCCGATTCTGGAGGAAACAAAATGAAGCGAATTTTCAGTGGTCGGGTAAAAACCGTGATCATCATCGCATTCCTGCTGACCGTCGGCCTGACGGTGGCGGCAAGTGCGCTGAATGTGGATGTGCCGGGAATTGTGGTAAAGAGCGTCCTGACGCCTCTGCGTGCAGGTGCCAACGCAATGATCACCCAGGCGGAGCATCTTTACAGCTATGCCTTCCGGTACGAGACACTGGTGGCAGAAAATGCAGAATTAAAGCAGACCATTGCCGATATGCAGGATGATGCCCGTGCGGCCGATGCTCTGGCCCGCGAAAACCAGCGTCTGCGTGCGGTGACCGAGATGCAGGAACAGCACGAGGATTTCAAGCTGGTGGATGCCAATGTCATCGGCTGGAACTCCAGTGACTGGTCCAGCACCTACACCATTAACAAAGATGCCCGTTCCGGCATTAAGGTGGGTCAGTGCGTGGTGACCGCCAATCAGGAAGTTGTTGGCCTGATTACAGAAGTAGGCGTGGGTTATTCGGTGTTTAAGTCCGTGCTGGACTCTTCTCTGGAGATTTCTGCGACCATCGCTTCTTCCGGCTATAACGGCATGGTCCAGGGCGGCTACGCCACCGGTCAGGAGGATATGCTGCGCATGAACTATCTGCCTTCCAATTCTGTGGTGCGAAACAACGACCAGGTTGTCACCGCAGGTTCTACCGTTTACCCCAGAGATCTGGTTCTGGGCTATGTGGTGGATGCCGGATTCGACGAAACCGGCGTGGCGAAATTCGCAATTCTTGAGCCGGCGGCAGATCTGGGCGCATTGGAGCAGGTCTTCGTGCTGACAGAGTTTGCAACGGAGTAATGCTATGGCAAAACGGAAATATCAATTTAAGCCTGACCGCAACGGCGTCAATGTTCTGAATAAATTGTATATCCCCCAAAGTGAACGGCTGCAGATTCTGAAATGGACCCTGTACAGTCTGCTGTTTCTGGCGCTTCTGGTCATTCAGGACAGTATGCTCAGCCGCTACCGCATTTTTGGCGGCGTGATTGACCTGACCCCTGCATTTGTGATTCTGGTGGCGGTCTTTGAAGGCTCCAATTCCGGCAGCGTGTTTGCGCTGGTCACATCGATGATTTATGTATTTGCAGGTACCGGACCCAGCAACTATGGCATTTTGCTTCTGACGGTATGCGCCTGCGTGGCAGCGGTGTTCCGTGAGGAATTTCTGCGCCGCAGTTTCGACTCTTTGTGGATGTGCAGTGCTGCGGCATTGCTGTTGTATGAAATGGGTGTGTTTGTTGTGGGCGCTGCATTGGGCGTTACGCACTGGGAGCGTGTGCTGGTTTTCCTGCTCACATCTGTATACAGCATCCTGATGATGCCTGTGCTGTACCCCCTGATTCGGTGCATTGGTAAAATCGGAGGCGAAACATGGAAAGAATAAGCCGTTTCAGAGCATTTACCCTGCTGGGTATTTTTGCGGTGATTCTGGGAATATACAGTGTCCGGATGTATTCGATGCAGATTCTGGGCACCGGCAATGTGGTAGAGAACTCCTCTACCAATACATCTTACTATACGGTGAAAGCGGCCCGTGGAGATATCCTGGACTGCAATGGTAATGTGCTGGTCTCTAACGAGGCTACCTATAATCTGGTGTTCAACAACTTCGTTCTGATGAACAGCAGCGATGCCAACGGCAACCTGCTGAAGCTGGTGAAGATGTGCAAGGATCAGGGAATCGAGTATATCGAGCATTTCCCGATTTCCCAGACCAGACCCTATGAATACACGCTGGATCAGCAAAGTGTCAACTGGCAGGGGTATTTTAAGGAATACCTGAGCTATATGGAGATCGACTCGGATATCTCTGCACCCCGACTGATGGAGAAGCTGCGCAAATACTGCAAGATCCCCGAAAACTGGTCCGATGAGGATGCAAGAGGTGTGCTGGGCCTGCGTTATGAACTGGCACTTCGTGCGGATATTACAAATCTGCCCAGTTATATTTTTATTGAGAATGTAAACGATGAAGAGCTGAATGCGATTTCAGAGCTGAATATCCCCGGCCTTGATGCAGAAGTTTCTACACGGCGAGTGTATAACACCAAGTATGCTGCCCACATTCTGGGTACAATGGGCCAGATCAATGCAGAAAACTGGCCCGAATATAAGGAAAAGGGCTATGCGATGGATGCCTATGTTGGCACCAGTGGATTTGAAAAGGCATTTGAAGACGAGCTGCGGGGTACGGACGGACAGATTGCCCGTACCGTTGACCAGGACGGCAATGTCATTTCAGAATACTACACCAAATACCCGGTGGCGGGAAACAATGTAGAAACCACCATTGACCTGAATCTTCAGACGATCGCGGAAGATTCCATGGCGGAGCTGTTCCAGCGTATGCGCGATCAGGGCGGTATTTATAAAGATGGCGGCCTGGGTGCCGATGTAGAGGGCGGTGCCGTGGTGGTGACGGATGTCAACACCGGCGCAGTGCTTGCCTGTGCGTCCTATCCCACCTATGATCCTGCGCTGTTTAATGTAAACTATAATGAGATCCTGAAGATGGATTTTAATCCGCTGATTAACCGTGCACTGGAATTGCCGGAGCCTCCCGGTTCTATTTTCAAGATGGCGATGGCTACGGCTGCGCTGGAAACCGGCGTGATCGACCGTTATACACAAATTGAAGACCAGGGTGTCTTTACCAAGTATGATGGCATGAGTCCTATGTGTCTGATTTATGCCCGAAAGGGAACGACCCACGGCTACATTACCGTAGATGAAGCGCTGCGGGATTCGTGTAACTATTTCTTCTATGAAGTCGGCGATGAGATGTCTATCAATACATCAGATCCTTTCGTAAAGGCCTACGGCCTGGGCGAGCCCACCGGAGTGGAACTTCCTGAGGAAATTGGACACAGAGCAAACCCCGAAACAAAGGCGGCACTGTATAACGGTATCGACAGCAACTGGTTTGCCGGTGACCAGGTCCTGGCAGCCATTGGACAGTCCGATCACAGATTTACCCCCATGCAGATGGCAAGCTATACCGCTACCATCGCAAATGGCGGCACACGCCATGCCTGCACCTTCCTGAGCCGAATTGTGTCGGCTGACTATTCAGAGCTTGTCCGGGAAAACAGCCCCAAGGTCCTCAGCACGGTGCAGATGTCGCCGGAAACACATGATATAGTAGTAGAAGGTATGCGCAAGGTTGTAACAGAGGGTACAGCCTCTGGCTACTTCTGGGACTATAACACAGTGGATGTGTGCGCAAAGACCGGTACCGCCGAGCACGGCTCCGGCGGATCTCCTAACGGTTCCTTTGTCTGTTTCGCGCCGATGGAGAATCCGGAGATCTCCATCGCGGTCTACGCGGAAAAGGGCGGCGAGGGCGGTAACCTGGCCAATATCGCACAACCGATCATGGATGCATACTTCTCTGTGGATGATGCAAGTGATGTAATAACATACGAAAACCGGCTTGGCTAATGCCGGATGCTGCGCCCGCCTCGGAATGTGAGGTGGGCGCACTTTTTAACCACGGAACCGGCGTATCATAAAATAGTACCGGGATGGGGCAACTTTTTCGTTAAAAACGGGTTTTTAAGGGCAAATAAGTTAATAAGATGTACAAGAGAAAAGCGTTTGTTCGCCATTGCGGAACAGTAATAGCCCATTTTCAAACTCCTGAAAAATAAATTACAAAAAATGTGAAAAAGTGCTTGACATTTGGAACTGGGCATGATAATATATCTGAGCGCTCGAG
>JAHHRV010000028.1 GCA_020025595.1 Oscillospiraceae bacterium | reverse complement strand
GGAAATACAGCTTCATTTCCAGTGCGCTGTGCCAGTTTTCAAAGGCAAACATGGTGCGCCAGTACAGCCAGAATGTGGAGTTGAACACCTCATCATCAAACACATCTTCGATGGTTTTGTCATACAGGTCCTCGTCCTTCGTCATGAACAGCTTCACGATTTCCATGCAGGCCTTCTGGCTCAGGTTGAATTTGCCATCGGTGTGGGCATCTTCACCACGGTTGACGGTAGCACGGCACAGAGAATAGTTGGGGTCATGCTTGTTCAGCCAGTAGAACTCATCCAGCACGGATGCACCGGGCTTTTCCAAAGACGGAATGCTGCGGAACAGATCCCACAGACACTCGAAATGGTTTTCCATTTCACGGCCGCCACGCATAATATAGCCGCGGGTCGGGTCGTTGATACCATCGCAGGCGCCGCCGGCAATATCCATCGCCTCCAGAATGTGGATGTGAGAACCGGGCATCTGACCGTCACGAACCAGGAAGCAGGCTGCTGCCATGGACGCAAGGCCGCTGCCTACAATATAAGCGCTCTTCTCGTCTACGCCTTCGGGCTTTTCCGGGCGGGCAAAGGCCTCGTAATTGCCGTTGGTATAGTAGATTCCCTTGCTGTTCTTTTCGTGCTTGCCAAGCTCCGTGTTGCGGTAGTCGTTTGTTTTGGTAGAATAGATGACAGAGGTTTTTTCCTTTTCGTCATGCTTTTTCTTAGCAAAAACCGCAGCTGCACCTGCGCCCGCAAGACCTGCAGCTGCAAGTGTCAGTTTCGTAATTTTCTTTTCCATATAGACAGCCACCTTTCAGATTCGTATCAGTTTGTATTGGAAATTCTCTTGCATGTCTATATCTTACCTCGTTTCTCGGGAATCTTACATTTATAAAACAGGCTCAATGATAAAATTTTTATCACCAAGCCTGTTTTGTCAAGATTCAGTTGTTCTGCGTAAAGTTTCTGATGGAATTCGACACATTTCCCCGCATGGTTGTCGTAATTCGTTCTGCGATTTTGTGGTAGTCTTCGTTCATGCCCTGCTTGATCCAGTCCAGCATGATTCCCACGAAGCTGTATTTGTAAAATGCTGCGATAAATTCCTTATCCTGATCAGAAATATCAATTCCCTGGCTTTGTTCGTCCACCACATCCTTCAGAAGGTTATAGGTAAGCTTGTACAAATAGCTTTCCATCCGGTCACGGCTGATACACCGGTAGGCATTGAGCACAAATTGCTTGTTTTCCAGCACTGCCTCAAAAATCTGCAGCAGTCCCTCGTGCCATGTATCATAGTTTTTCTTTCCCTGAAGCGCTTTGGAAGCATCTTCAACGCACACCCACTCAATCAGATCATAGATGTCTTTGAAATGATAGTAAAATGCCATCCGACTGATGCCGCAATCATCTGTCAGATCGTGTATGGTTATTTTATCCAGAGGCTTTTTCATCATCATATTTTTCAGCGATGCCTCCAGAGCCTGTTTTGTCATGTTGGACATGAACGCTCACCTCCTGTGGAAATTGTATTATACCAGTAAAATATATCGTCATTGTGAAGAAACGGTAACTTATTGTATCATCGCACCACAGAAAATCACAATAGATCAAGTTCAACAAAATTTATGGGAGAAAAGTAGACACAAAAAGAGAACATATGCTAAAATAAAATATATTAAATTGTCAGGAGACAGTATAATGGAAAAATATGCTCATATTACAGAAATGGAAAATATCATGGTGCAGCAGAACGAAATGCTGGAAAAACTGAATCACCTCCTGGATACATTAGAAGGAAACCGTGATGCCTATAAAAAACTGATCGAGTATTACTACAGTGAGCAGAGATCCCAGGATCTGGAGGACGATTCCAATCACCTGATTCCTGAGACGATGTCCCGGGGAGTCTTGTCAGAAGACGGGATTTTTGATCTTGTAGGTGACTATCGTGATACCGCAATACGGATGATGGAAATTGCAGTGCGAATGATCAAGGATTGAAATATTATCCGCACTTCAAGTAGAAAAGGGAGTATCCTGACAGGAAGCTCCCCTTTTTATATAAAAAAACGATGACGGAGTTTTATCCGTCATCGTCTTTTACTGTTGGGGTATTAAAGCATTTTACTTTGCTTTTCTCTGCTTCATTTCCAGAGCAAGCAGGAATGCTGCGCCGCCCAGGCAAACCCACAGGAAGATGCTCTGTTCATCTCCGGTGTTGGGAGTCTTGTTGGGCTTAGCGGGCTTGGGTGCCTCAGTGGACTCGGGAACTTCGGTAGGTGCTGTTGTTTCAGCAGGTACGGAAGGCTCTACGGGTTCAGTGGGGACCACAGGAACAGTGGGTTCCACGGGTTTGGTGGGCTCTACAGGATCAGTAGGCTCCACAGGGTTGGTGGGTTCCACAGGGTTGGTAGGCTCCACAGGGTTGGTAGGCTCCACGGGATTGGTAGGCTCCACAGGGTTGGTAGGCTCCACGGGATTGGTAGGCTCTACAGGATCAGTGGGCTCAGTGGGCTTCGTGTCTTCCTTCACAAACTCCGCAGCACCAATATCGGGTGTGCCGGTGATTTCAGTGCCGAAGAAATCCTGATTGTAGCTTACGCCGGGAACGACCGGGAAGTTCTCTCCAACCACGCAGTCAATGCTGCTGCGGCCTTCATTCCTGGCCTGGTCAAACAGGTTACGGGGAGACAGTGCTCTGCCGTCCACAGGACCATTTTCGGATACGCCGAAATGAGTCATAGCTTCCTGCAGAGTAACGCCCTTATCCTTCAGAGCGGAGTTCTCGGTCAGCTGATAACCCAAGAGGCCCTCATCGCTGTGAGGCAGAGGCTTGTGAGTGGGGTTAACTTCGGGAGCCTTGCCCGGATTTACAAAGCCAGCCTCTTCGATGCTTGCCAGCACGATGGGATTGGTTTCCTCAGCAGGTGCTGCAATACCGCCGACATAAGCATTGTTGAAGAACTTCATGTGGTTCTTCAGCTTCTGGACTTCGGTATCGAAGTGGTGCTGACCCTCGGGATAGCAGAACACATTGTTAAATGCGAATCCGTCGAAAACGCCCTGACCTGCACCGATGTTGGACAGCAGGAACAAACCGCGAGGCAGCTTGCTGTCAGAATACAGGGTGTTGTTGTAGATCATGGTGCCCAGGGGCAGACCTTGAGCAAATTCAATTGCCTTGTCCTTATCGTTCTGGCTGATGTTATAACGGACAGTTGCACCAATGTGGTTATAGCCGCCCATGATCAGCATAAAGCCGCCTTCGTTGTTGTGGCTGTAGTTATACTGCATCACAGAGTTGGAGGAGGCATGATCGCAGTCAAAGCCCTGACCGTCTGTGGTGCCGTGGGTGTTGTAGGATTCATTGTACTGAATGACGGTATTTGCTGCCTCAAAGGGCCAGATGGCAACGTTGTATCCGGTGCGCTGATAGCGACAATCCTTTGCCAGGTTGCCCTCGATCAGTGCGCCGTCGGTGTCACGAACGGTAATGCCGTCGCCGCCGATATACTCCATGTAGTTATCTCTTACCACAACATTGGTGGAAGGATACCAGTTCAGAGGAACGTTGGGATCGTTAGGACCCCACTGGTTGCACCAGCGGGAGCTGACCAGCTTAATTGCGGAACGGTCTACTCGCTCAAAAGTACAGCCGGTGATGGAGATGTTATCGTACTTACTGGGTACACCCATCAGCTTACCGCCCTCGATGGTAGCCTGGACATCAAAGAACACACCGCCATTCCACTTTGCATCAATATTGCCGTTGATGTCGTGGATATAGCAGTTTTCAATGTGAATGCCGGATGCAACGCCAAAGTCCTTGATGGAAACATTGACTGCACGCAGAATAACCTTGTTGTTATTGCTCTGGTTCAGTCCAAAGCTCTGGTTGTAGCCGGAATGCAAGTTGGTAATTTCCAGGTCCTTTACGGTAATGTACTGCTGATTGTTCAGAGATACTACATTATCGATCTGGCCCTGGCCTTCCAGCTTGGGATAGTTTGCGCCATCGCCATATGCGCCAACCACGATGGGCTGTTCCTTGGTGCCCATGCCGGTGAATGCCAGCTGCTGTGCCTGGAATACGCTTCCGCGCTTCAGCAGGATCTGATCGCCGGGCTGGAATGCGGGACGGTTCTTCAGCTCAGAAACAGTCTTCCATGCAGTCTTTTCAGACAGGCCGTCTGCTGCATCATCGCCGTTTTCTGCATCAATATAGAAGATGCAGGGATCACGCTGTGCATCCACAGCTTCAAACTCGGCCTTTACATTCAGGCTCTTGAAGTCACCGTCGGGCATGATAAACTGACCCTGCTCGTTGACCTGGGGAGCCTTGGTAATGGTACCGCCAACACCTTCAAAAGTGACGGTCTTCAGGCCGTAGCCAGCCTTAGCCATTACATTGAAGGTAATCTGGTCGCCGGCACTTGCCTGAGTCTGATCCACTGTTACAGTACCTGCAACATATTCCTTATCCTCAGCACCGTTGAGCGTGGTGGTCACGGTGATTTGCTTGCGCTGACGGATACGCTCTACCAGCACATTGTCAAATGCGATCTTGGTTTCGGGAGTCATGTTGATCAGCCAGACCTGGGGCTTCATGCCTTCCCACTGGGCGTTGTCTGTGTAGCTCAGCAGATTCTGTCCGTTGATGGAGACAGTAACCTGGTTGCCAACGACTTCGATGACAACATGGTTGTTCACATTCTGCTGCAGCTGGAATCCAGCCTTCTTCAGCTCATTGTTATTGCCGTTATGGAACTGACGCAGCATAGCGGAACCCTGAGTGTTGATTACCAGTGCATAACGCTCCTCAAAGCTGTTGCCGCCTCTGAATGCGACCTGCAGGGTACCGTTCTTATCGGTCAGACGATTCAGATCCAGAGTAATTCTGTAGCCGTCGTCTGCACCCAGCTTATCAAAAATCTTGGAATCGAAGGAATAAGATGTGTTGGGCTTGCCGGTGGGAACATCCACGATCAGCTGCTCATCCTGAATGGTACAGTCCTCGGGAAGCTGGGTCATCTCGCCGCCGAAGTCCTCAAAATGCAGTTCATCGCGGCCGGGCTGACGGGTGACAAAGTGAGCGGTCACAACGATTTCCTCGAACTTGTTGTTCAGCTGGAATCTGTTGTCCCGGATAACAACCAGATTGTCGGTGTTGGTGGTGTACTTGTCAAACACATAGCCGTGATTAGCCTTGACAGTCAGGTTGACAATGTCACCGGAGAAACCGCTTGTACGGTCTGCAGTCAGGGTGCCGCCTGCGGGATTCTCTTCGCCATCTGTGACGACCTTCAGTGTAACGGGGATCTCAACACCGTTCTGAAGTTCGTCAGTAGTGACCAGCAGATTGTCCAGGGTGAACTCCTGATTGGGATACTGACCTGCCACCAGAATGGGGCCCTGAGGCATTGCGGCGATAGAATCGCTGGTTGCAGAGATCACCTGCTCGCCATTGATCCACACGGTAGCGGTTTTGCCGTTTACCTGAATATCAACTGCCAGCTGTTTGCCGGGGGTCTTAATGTCCATTGCAGAAACATTTACCTGCTGATAGGTTTCTACAACCGTGTTACCAGCAACCTTCTCGAAGATCACGAGGTCGTGCGGGTAATCAAAGCGAACCTGAAGACGCTCGTCTTCAAAGGTGTTGCCGCCGCGGAAACCGATCTTGGTATTTGCATTGGTGTTCCCTGCCAGAGTTTCCAGATCCACATGAATCAGCATATCATTTGCAAAGATCGCGTTCTTGGAAACCATGTGGGGGCTGGGGCCTGCGCCCTTGAATACAGCCTTGCCGTTAACAAAGGAGATGTTGGAGGAATTTACATTCCACTCATTTCCGTTGTCAAAGGCATCCTTCATCAGTTCACGCTGCAGAGGCTTGGGTGCTGTTTTGACAGCTGCATCCACAACATCCTGAGTCTGGGGCTCTTCTGCCACAGTTTCAGCTTCGGTTGCTTCCGTAGCTTCTGTAGCTTCCTGTGTTGCTTCGGTAGAAGCTTCAGGCTGAATCAGCTCTGCCTCCACCAGATCCTGCAAAGGAATGTCTGCCGTGGTCTCTTCTGTGACATTCACATTGGGCTGAGGCACGGTTTCCGTGACGGGCTGAACATCAGCCGCGCTCACGTACTCCACACCGGCGCCGAGAAGAAAACATCCCAGCAACAGTGCAGCCACGCCCCGTCTTAATGAGTTTTTCATGAGATACCTCCTGCTTTTTTTATGAAATTCCACACTGTGGATTCCATTACTCTTTTTTCCAGCTGTGACTCAAACTGAGCTGCGGCATATTGTTGTGATACCGCACCGGCTACCTCCTCAAAGGGAGCGATTGTTCCCGGCTCTCTGTGAGTGCACAGCAGCTGAATCTGAACACCCTCTGCCACATCCCATACAATTTGCTGCTGTGGCTGCAGCTGCAGCAGCTGCTCAACAAATTCCTCGCTGGATTCAGACAGCCCTCGAACCGTGTACTGATCCAGCTGCACTGTGCCCTGCATCGTCTGCACACCGCCCTGCCACACGCTGTACTCGGCACCGACCGTATCAATGTGTCGGTACTCCTGCAGGTGGCTGTCATAGAAGGAAATCAGGTCCTCCTGAGTCGCGGTCTGTTCGATCTGGTATTTGATCCCCTGTTCGCAGTCCCCTATGTATTTTTTGTAATACTGAATGCTATTGTATTCCGAGGGCCCGTAGACAGGTTCTCCCTTTTCCTTTTTCTCCAGCCGTTCCCGGTTTTCCTTTTCCATGGAACGAAGGAGTTTGTTGTAGGACAGATACTCATTTACTCCGGCTTCATCCGCCCATTCCATAATGGCATGGGAGCGGACCACACGGTCCACAGACTGTCCGTTGAGATCGAGCTCCTGTTGACAGATCGGTGTGCCATTAACAAAAAGTACTGGCCAATCCACCGATACCGCCAATGCAATGGTGGCAATCAGTGCAGATGCCAGCACAATAATCCATATTTTCTTTTTATGCACGCATTTCTTCCTTTCCGGGTTAAGCGAAGTCGGATTATATTTAATTACAATTTATAACCAAATATACAAACCTACTCTTTGATATTACGCAGTCCGGGCCATGCCGACTCATCGCCAGTCATTTTTGATATTATATCAGAAAATTATGCAAAATCCATCTCGTTATTTGTACAAAGATTCTTGTATTATTTTGTTGGAAATGCTAGGTAAGCATATTAATTCGGTTTTAGAATTAATATGTTCATATTACAGTTCCTATATTCTTACCTGCTGACAGAATGTGGGATTGACCCAAAGGCATCCACATGGTAAAATACCACAGTTAAATTTTAACTTTAAATCGTTGTGAGGAATTCAATTATGAATAGCAAAATTGCTGAGGCCATTAAATTAAGGAGTCATCCTGTTGCTGTTTTATACGAAGATCATACCCCGGAAGATGCTCTTCAGTTTACCCCCGGACGAAGAGCGTGCGTGATTTCTCTGTTAATTGCTGCATCTAAAGGTCGAACTGCAGCTTTTACCGAAGAAACCACACCATGTCCCGGAGGAAAAGCAGGCCTTGGATTTGATAAATTTCCTCCTTTTTTGGAGAATTTGCTTTCCAGTGGAAACGAGAACCTACCTGGAGAATTTTACAAGAAGACTCCAGAGCTTGTCAAAAACTATATTTCTGGTTTTCCTAGGGTAGAAAAAAGCAATTGCGTGGTGTTAAAGCCTCTTGATCTTGTTATGGAATCAGAAACACCTCTTGCAGTTATTTTTCTCGTGAATGCCGATCAGCTGTCCGGGTTGGTAACCTTAGCCAACTTCGATTCACCAACTCAAGAAAATGTAAAAATCCATTTTGGTGCCGGATGTGCGCAAGCGATTTGTTACGCAGCCGTCGGAAATCAATTGGGAAACAAGGATTGTTTTATCGGTCTGACTGACCCATCTGCCAGAAAATATGTAGATAAGGATTTGCTTTCATTCACGATTCCATATTGTAGATATCTTGAAATGGAATCTAATGTTGAAAACAGTTTCTTGGTCCACGAAACATGGCAATCCTTATCTAAGCGCATTGAGCAAAGCAGAGACTGAGCAGCTCTTTCCATCACACAAACTTAGGAAAATATAAAAACAACTGTTCTTTGCAGTGCAGATATCATTTGTTCCCTTCCCTTACAGACGATAAAAAATCCCGCAGATAATAAAATCTGCGGGATTCTTTATATCATAAAAGAGAGCATTATTCTTCTGTAATATTGATGCTGACGCCGTTTACTTCAACGCTTTCGTCGGCACAGATCATAATGTACTTTACGCCGCCGATGACCCGTGTTTCGATCAGATCGCTGCGCTCGGGATTGACCTTAATCGTCACATCCGGAGTCTTGATTTCAAACTGCTTCTGGTCGATCACATTCTTGGGATGAAGCTGTGCCTCAAAGCCGAAGGTCTCATCATAATCGACACTGAATTTTGCCAGCTTTTCTTCCGAAACACCAGCCGTTTCCAGAACGGACTTGACGGTATTCTTGTCCAGGAGCAGAGGCTCGTCCACCTTGCTTTCCTTATGCATCTGGATCATCTGGCCGATTTCACTGTGCACCGCCTGAACCACATCCAGGCTGCTCTCAGAGTCCAGCGCATTTCCCAGCAGCGCTTCAAAGGAGCGTTTCTGTTCCTTGGCTGCCATTGTGGGCTGGGTGTTAAACAAAGCGCTGACGAAGCTCTCGTGATTGTCCCCGGCATCCTTTGAATACATCAGTGCATTATAGATGTTGGTGCTGCGGTTGTCAAACGCGGGGAACAAAAATCCCAGCACAGGAGCAGACAGCTGCTGGGCAATGGCGCTGTCGTGGAATTCCTGCTCAGTAGCCTTGTATTCCAGTACGGCTTTGCTCAGCTTCACCGGGCAGATGCCACACAGCAGATACCGGTATACTTCGTTGGAGCCGTCAGCATGAACTGCGTCATCCTTGCCCCGGAAGGGCACATCGTAGCTGTCACAGCCAATCAGAATCAGATAACTTGTATCCATGGTGACAGAGTCTATGATTTTCTGATAGAAGCTTTGCAGAGCTTCCTCGTCCTTCAGCTGGCTGTCACGCAGCTGCATCAGCAGCTTATGTTCAGGACTGTCCACGACCTGCTGGGTGCGGAATGTAATGTCAATCAGATTCTTGCCCAGGGTTCCGGACAGATTACGCTTCAGGAGTGCAAAAAACTTGTCTCCCTCGTTTTCCGGCATAATTCCGACACTCTGGCGGAACTGAGAAATAATCTCTTTATTATCATTTACAAAACAGCCATACAGTGCTGTCATGTTAGAGCGATCCCGGCGAGTATGTCGACGGATTTCGCCAACTTCCTTTTCGTTCATAAGATACCTCTTTGCATTGGATTACCATACAGGCACGGATGATTGTATCACAGAACGCCGGAATATTCCAGCGCAAAACACTCCCCCATGCCTGCTTTGTGTTTTACTCTTCCAGACCCATAACCTGTCTGCGGTACTGCTTAATGCCCTTGGCCAGCAGGTCAATGGCGCGAACCAGATCAGACTCCTTCAGAACATAAGCGATTCTCACTTCGTTGATGCCCTTGCCGGGGGTTTCGTAGAACGGCGCTCCGGGAGCAAACATAACTGTTTCGTTCTGATCGCTGAATTCTTCCAGCAGCCAGTACTGGAAACGGTTGGTATCGTCCACCGGCAGGCTTGCCATCAGGTAAAACGCACCCATAGGCTCTTCTACCTTAACACCGGGAATCTCCCGCAGCAGATGGACAACGGTGTCACGGCGCTTGCGGTATTCGTCCTTGCAGCGCACAAAGAATTCGTGATCCACGCTGTAGAGGGCAGCTGCACCGATCTGATCGATGGTTGCAACAGACAGTCGGGACTGGCAGAATTTAAGCAGAGCCTGCTGAAGTTCCTTATTTTTCGTCACAACACAGCCAATACGGGCGCCGCAGGCAGAGAAACGCTTGGACACGGAATCAATGATAACCAGATTGTCGGCAATATCAGCAAAGCGTCCCATGGTGGGAACACCGCAGCTGTCATCATAGCAGAATTCCCGATAAACCTCATCGCAGATCAGATAGATATTGTACTTCTTTGCGATATCTGCGATCATGCGCATTTCTTCTTCCGTCAGAACCACACCGGTGGGGTTTCCCGGATTGGTAATGAGAATTGCGCGGGTATTCTTGGTGATCAGGCTCTCGATCCGTTCCTTATAGGCATAGCGGTATCCCTCCTCCGGAGAGGTCGGCAGTGCACGAATGACACCGCCAGCTGCGTGAACAAAGGTGGTGTAGTTGGGATAATAAGGCTCCGGGATAATCACTTCTGTGTACGGGTCCAGGATAGACAGACAAGTCAGCAAAAGGGCCTCACTGCCGCCGGTAGTGACCAGCACATCATCAGCGGACAGATCCACGCCCAGACGGCCATAGTAATCCCGAATCTGGTCGATCAGAATGGGCATACCGGGAGATGCCGCATATGCCAGCGTCTTTTCATTGTACTGGCGAATCGCCGCGTAGTACGCATCAGGAGTCTTCAGGTCAGGCTGACCGATATTCAGGTGAAAAATCTTCTTGCCTCTCTTTTCAGCTTCCACCGCATAGGGGTGGAATTTTCTCATAGGAGAGGGTTCACATCGATTTGCATTGATAGAAATTCTCATAAGTACAACCTCCAGCAGCTATCTGCTGCGTTTGATAATTCTATATTCTGAGGTAAGCCGGATCAATTCCGGCATCAAAAGTAACAGGGCAATCAGGTTCGGAATTGCCATCAGGCCATTCATCAGCTCTGACAGAGTCCAGACAATTCCAGTATTCAGCACGACCCCCAGCATCACGCAGAAGCCTTGGCAAAAAGCAAACACACGCCAGCGGATCCTTCCAAACAGGAATTCTGCACACCTGCCGGCATACAGCCCCCATCCGAGAATGGTTCCCAGTGCAAAAAAGCAAAGACATCCGCACAAAAAAGCAGACACCCAGGGGCCAAAACTGGCACTCAGCGCTTTCGCAGTCAGCTCAGCACCGACAGCCGTACCATAAGGGATTTCAACACCGCTGGTTAAAATCACAAATGCGGTCAGAGAGCAGATGACGATCGTGTCCAGAAACACTTCCATGATACCCATCAGCCCCTGCTCTGCCGGATGAGATACATCCGCACTTCCGTGGGCAATAGACGCAGTGCCCATACCGGCTTCGTTTGTAAAGGTTCCTCTGGATACACCGATCCGAAGGGTTGCAAAGGCGCTTCCGACTGCGCCGCCGGTAACCGCTCTGGGGGTAAATGCACCCAGGACAATCTCAGACAATGCTCCGGGCAGACGATCCATGTGTCGCCCGATGGCAATCACACACAGCAGGATATATGCAACAGAAACCAGCGGAATCAGAAGCTCCGTGATCTGACCGATTTTGCCTGCTCCGCCTGACACAAGCGCTACAACTACAACTGCAATGATCCCACCTACAACATAGGCCGTATACGGGTGCTGCTGGTAGCCATAGGCAGACGCAGATTCCTTCAAAGAGCAGATAACTGCATTGATCTGGGTTGCATTTCCGACCCCAAATGCCGCAATCAGGCCAAAAGCGGCATAAATCGCTGCAAAAAAATGCCATCTGGATGGCAGGCCGTTTTGAATCATATACATTGGTCCGCCGACCCATTTCCCGGCAGAATCACGCTGGTGAAACCGAACCGCCAGAGTGCTTTCGGCATATTTGGTAGCCATACCAATAAAGGCGCTCATCCACATCCAGAAAACAGCACCGGGGCCTCCGATTGCAATTGCACCGGCAACACCGGCAATATTACCGGTTCCCACCGTGGCGGCCAGAGCCGTACACAATGCGCGGAAAGGACTTGTCCCGGAATCGGAATCCTGCCTGATAAAGAGCTTCTGTACGAACTGTCGGAACGCCGTCCGAAAGAACCTGACCTGGGGAAATCTGCATAAAACAGTAATACAGATGCCGGTTGTAAGAATCAGAAGCAGTATGGGAATGCCCCATAAAAATCGATTTATTCCATCCAGAATTTTGAAAAAATCTAGAATATTATACCACCCTTCCCCATATATAGCAAGTCACAATTCAATTTTGACAAAACCGGACAAAAAAAGCAGTCTCTCCTGAGGAGAAACTGCTTTCGTGCTTTTATTTCCACTGAGCCCAGATTTCCGGGCAAAAACCAACCGTTGCTTCTTTTCCGTTGCGAACGATGGGTGCTTTCATCAGTTCGGGATGATCAAAAACTTTGTCCTCTTTCGCCCGGACATCATCCATATATTTCATGAGGGTCACTTCAGGCGATTTACTGTCCCAGTCGATCAGCTGGTCGATTCCGCCAACCGCCCGCAGGACTGAATCAAATTCCTTTCCGGACAGGCCGTAGCGAAGCAGGTCAATGGACTGGAAATTGATTCGCCGTTCCTTAAAATAACGCTCTGCTTTTTTCGTATCAAAGCTTTTACTCTTTCCGAAGATCTGGATATTCAATAGACAACCTCCTCTAAACACAGGCCTTTGGCAGGCGCAAGAAAACCGGCCTTCTCCCGTTTGGCACCAAACAGTTCTGGGATAGACTCTGCACTGCGTTCTCCCCTGCCGACCTCAATCAGCGTGCCGACCAAAATACGAACCATATTATGAAGAAAGCCATTGCCCGTTATCCGGAAACGGATTTCTTCGTCGAGCTGCAAAATTTCCAGCCGAATAATGGTGCGGACTGTAGACTTCTTAAAATTGCGATTGGCGCAGAATGCAGAAAAATCGTGGGTTCCTTCCAGCAATTCAGCTGCTCGCCTCATTGCACCCAGGTTCAATTCTCCGTCGATCTGGGCTGTATACTTTCTTTCAAACACACACGGCAGATCGCAATACCACAGGCGGTACTCGTATGTCTTCTGGTGTGCGTTCAATCTGGCATGGAATCGCTCGGAAACATCTTTACAGGATATTATGCCAATGTCCTCCGGTAAATACCGGCGTAGTTGCGACAGGATTTCAGCGCAAGGCATGGTGCTGCTGCAATGAAAATTCGCCACCTGGCCTCTGGCATGGACGCCGGCATCCGTTCTGCCGCTTCCGGATATTTCAATCGGCTCCTCAAGAATTCTACTCAGAGCCGTTTCAATCTTTCCCTGAATCGTGTTGTTTGCTCCGGGTAAACGCTGCCATCCCTGGTAGCGGCTGCCATCGTAGCAAATATCAAGCCGTATATTCCTCATAATCCTCAAGTTCCTCCCATGCTTCCCGTTCTGAGTCAGCAGAAAACAGGAAATTACCACGCAGATCATAGACCTGCACATGGCCGCGGACATTTTTCAAAGAATACATAGCCAACACTCCTTCCGTGTAGTGACTATATATTACGATATAATATGTCCGTTAAAACGGATATTTGCTCCCGAAGGAGATCTCCGGGAGCAAATAAACACTGAATATTTAGTTGATCACATTCTGCATACAGCGAGCGATCAATGCGGCTGCCTGTGCGCGGGTCAGCTGACTTCTGGGCTCAAGGTAGCATCCTCCAGGCTCCTTGCTGCCTTCCATCAGACCAACTGCAACGGCCCACTCCACGCCTTCTCGTGCATAGTTGGATACGCGATGCTCATCCTTAAAGGCGGAAAGATCTGCGTGCTTCTGGGTGCTGGCACCTACATAGTTAATGCAGTATCTTGCAAAAATCAATGCTGTATCCTGGCGCGTAATATTGTCCTTGGGCGCAAAATGGGTAGAATCAATACCCTTGACAATATTGTTTGCCTTTGCCCAGGCAACTGCATCGGTGTAATATTTGTTCTGGCTATCAACAAAGGCTTTTCTCTGTGCATCTGTCACAGGGGGTGATCCTGCTGCACGATAAAGGACAGTGACAAGCATACCTCTGGTCATCTTCATATTCGGAGAGAATACTGTATCATCTGTGCCGTTCATGTAGCCATGTTCGTAAACATACTCGATCTCATCCCGATACCATCTGCCTTTGGGAACATCGGTAAAGGGCAGTTCCACCGAAGGATTGGATACAGGGGGCTTCGGACTGGGATCTGTTGCAGGGGGCTTTGGGGTAGGATTGGAGTTGGGAATCCACTGAGCTTTGATCTCCAGATTCTTGTTTACCACAGTGCTGGAGGACACAGGTCTGGGAGAAACATTGTAGTTATTCTCCGCTACGATTGCAAAGCCGTCAAATGTGTATCCACTGGCTTCAGGTACAGACAGTCTACCAACCGTATCACCCAGCAGCTTATATCTGGCACGGTCACCGGAAACACGCCCGGTGGGTGTATCATAGTCTATGTAGATACCTGCATAATACGGCAGAGTGCCATTGGGTTTCACATATCGGGCAGGATCATTCAGGAATTCATTTGTCTTGATCAGATGCTCGCGGCTGGGTCTTGCGGACAGATAATACTCACCCTTCAGGAAGATAATTGCCTCACGGATTCTTCTCTGCATCAGGCCGTACAGGATCTCTCCACTGGCACCGCACCACTGACCGAATGCATCTACAAACTCTATCTCGGTGGTGGGATTGCTCAGCCAGCTGGCCAATCTGCTTCCAAAGAACCAACCGGTACCCAGGTTATATACCAGGCTGACCATAGCATCAAACTGGTTCTGGCTCGGCTGCTTTTTCAGAGTGTTCCTGCAGTAATTATTGACATAGTTTTCCCGGCTTCTGATATCTTCAATCAGTCTCTTCTCAGCCTCTTCGTAACCGGCTTCGCCATCCGGGAGAATTTCATTCTGGTACTTTGCTTTGGTACCATAGCCAATGGAATACTGCTGGTGGTCCCAAAATGCCTTCTGGCTGTAACCTTCCATAACCTTCAGAATGTCCAGCATTTTCTGGCTGGTCTTCAAGGTTTTGTAGCCGTCAGGTCCAATATCCGCCAATCCAAGCTTTCTCTGACTGCGTTCCATAGGGCTGGGAATCGGGGAATCTGATGCAAAAGCCTGCATGGGAAGCAAACTGAGCAACAATACAATGACCAACATCATTGATATTACCTTTTTCATTAACGGATCTCCTTATCATTATAGTGTCTGGAAGACCCATTAATTATAACAAATTGTAACCTTTTGTCAATAGTCAAATTATGCACATTCTCCCCACCGAAGCAGCCCCCCGAATGTCTCTCAGAAATCAGCTCGTTTTCTCATCCATTTATACATGAAATCATAAATCTCATTCCGGTTCAGCTCATTCAGAATCTCATGCCGGCACAGCGGAAACAGCTTGCACGATACATCCATCATACCTGCTGCCCGGAAATGATCTGCTGCCAGCTTAACGCCTTTTCCGTAGCTTCCTACAGGATCATCGCCGCCGGAAACAAACAGGATGGGCAGTTTGTAATTCATTCCCTCAAGATTCTTTTTCTTCTGGTTATATTTGATACCGCCAATCAGATCTCGCAGCAATCCGCAGGTCGCGGTAAAGCCGCACATGGGATGGGCAATATATGCATCCACAATTGCCGTTTCTCTCGTCAGCCAGTCAAACTCGGTTCTCTTGTGCTCAACGCGCTTGTTATAGCCTGCGAACATCATCGACTGCAGATGCTCACTGGGGCTGCGTTCACCGATTGCAGCGCACACCGAGTCCGCAGCCAGCTGACCTGCTGCCACAACTCCGTTGGGCATCCATCCGCTGCCGCACAGGATGCATCCTGACAAATCAAGATCCGGGTACCGGCAAAGAATCGTTCTGGACATGAACGATCCCATCGAGTGGCCAAACAGGAAATACGGAACATCCCGGAATTCTGCTCTGGTGGATTCCAGAAGATGGACCGTATCATCAACTGCGGCGTTCCAGCCGCCGTCAAAATAGCCCTTTGTTCCCCCATGCTCAATGGATTTTCCGTGGCCCATGTGGTCCTCTGCAACGACGAGAATTCCATGGCGGTTCAGAAATTCTGCAAAGTCATCATAGCGCTCGATATACTCTGCAATCCCGTGTACGATCTGAACAACCGCCTCTACATCCCCGTCCGGACTCCAACGACAACCATGGATCTTTCCTGCACCACAGGAATCATAATAAAAATCAGTACGCACCATTTATTCCTCCTTGATTTGTGTTTATACTTTGAATTCTGCAGGGATGCTGTGTCATATTATTATCATAACACAAACTGAGTGATTGGCAAGGGCAGACCCATCCATTTGAATGAATGTTTTTTTACAAAATACTTGTAAATATTCGTACAAATTGCTATACTGTAAACCATCGAATATGTATCAGAGAGGAGATTCCTTATGGATGAGAAATTACTTCTGGAATTGGCCACCAGTCTGGGATATAATCTGGCCATGTCCGGAGCTGAGACATATCGAATTGAAGAAAGTATTGTCCGGGTGTTAAGAACATACGGATATGAAGCGGAAGCCTTTGCCATTCCAAACTGCATGACAGTCAGTCTGATTGCATCTGACGGAAATCCGATGACCCGAATGAGAAGAATCGGTTCTCACGGAAACGATCTGGACGCTGTGGAACGATACAGCAATCTGAGTCGAAAGATTTGCTCTGAGGCCCCGGATCCCCAAGTTGCTCTTGAATGGCTTCAGGACACAGAAGATCACTGCATACAGTTCAATAATTACGCAAAGACCTTCGGTTATTTCGTGGGCGCAATGGGCTTTTGTGTTTTCTACGGCGGCAATATACACGATGCCATCGGTGCCGGTTTCTGCGGCTTGCTGATCTGGATAATCGATCTTTGGATGAGCCACCTGCAGTCCACTCAGTTTTTCAGAACGATCGTGGATGCATTCTTCGCAGCACTTTTAGCCTATGGACTTCAAATCTGTGGATTTATCAGCAATGCAGATACGAGTATTATCGGCTCACTGATGATCCTTGTGCCCGGTCTGATTTTTACCAACGCCATGCGCGACATCATGTACGGCGATACCAATTCCGGCATCAACAGAATCATTCAGGTTTGTCTGATTGCAGCTGCAATTGCCCTGGGAACTGCAGGCGCCCTGAATCTTGTACAGGTTTTTGGTGCCAATCCAATTGGAAACAATGCAATCGCCTGTCGTCCTCTCATCCAGAACCTTGCCTGTTTTGTCGCCACTATCGGATTTGCAATCCTATTCAATGTCCACGGTCCCGGAGGGCTGTTGTGCTGTCTGGGTGCTGTTCTCAGCTGGAGCACCTATCTTCTGACTCTCTATTTCACCAACAATGTCGTCTGGGGAAATTTCGTAGGAGGCATCGTTGCCTCTGTATACGCAGAGCTTATGGCAAGAAAGCGGAAATACCCCGCTATTTCCTACCTGGTTATCTCCATTCTGCCGCTGATTCCCGGCGCCGGTGCGTACTATACCATGACCTACGCCGTTCAGGGTCAAATGGATGAATTTGCAAGCCATGGCATGGTAACTGCAGCAATCGCAGGAGCCATTGCACTGGGAATTCTGCTTGTATCTTCGGCATTTCGCCTGGTAGCAACCAAAAGAAAACCCGCTCAAAAATGATTGAGAGTACTAAGGACAGTTTACTGAAATTAGGACAACGAATACTGCAACGGAACAACGAAAAAGCCGAGAAGGACTGTAAAAAGTTCTCCTCGGCTTTTCTTTTTATCCGCACATTCGTATTTCAGAACGGCTTCCTGTAAAAATGTAAATACAATTAAAATACAGGAGGTCAAGCATATGACAAAGACGGTTTTTGAAGAAATGGGTGGTACATATACCCTGCAAGATAATTATACTGCCCGAAAAGTTGATCTATTATACTGATACGAATTGTTCTGATACTTCTTTAGAACAGATTTCCTCAGTTTTCCACTTTCTGCCTGAACTTCATAACCACAACGCCGCCGTTATTACTATTGCACAGCTGAATCTGACCGGCGTGATTTTGGATGACCTGGGATGCAAACCATAACCCCAGACCATTATGCCCGGTAGATGCTCTTGCACTGTCTCCACGCCACAGGCGCTCCGTTGCATGAAGCATTGCAGCCTTATTGAAACCGGGGCCTTCATCCCGCACAACGACCTGCCAGCCGTCTTCAACCATGGTGCCTTCCAGTGTAACGGTTCCGCCTTCTGGGGTGTATTCCACAGCGTTCTGTACCACATTGCCGATCGCACGGAGCAGATGATGCCTTTGCATCGTCACACATCCGCTCAAATGATTGAGAGACGCTAAATTGATCTGTCCTGCCTGTGCCACAGGTTTCGCATTCCGGCACAGCTCCGCAAAAAACGCTTCCAGTGAGGTACATTCAAATGGCTCGTCTTCTCCACGAGAAGCTTCCAGCAAACTGCTCACATACTGTTTTGCCCGACCATTACTCTCCAAAATGGTTTCGACCATCTTTTTGTGTTCATCTTTCAAATCCTCTTCCAGAAGAAGCTCTGCATTTCCTCCGATCAAAGTAATCGGTGTTTTCAAATCATGTGCCAGAGCGGCCATTTCAGAATCTCGCTGCTGCTGCGCCGCCCACTGAGAACTGAGTGAAGAATAGAGGGCCTGTCGCATCTGCTCCATCGCATTGAGCGCCTGGTCAAACTCTTTGATTCCGGCATATGGCATCGGGAAGTCCAGTTCCTGAGCGCCTACTTTCTCACTCACATCACGGAATAACTGGAGTTTTTCCACCAGCCGACTCCGAAGCCACATGGCATTCAGCAGCCAGCAAAGCATACAGGCAATTCCAAGTGTCGCCCACCACAGATACTCAAAAGGCGGCAGGGATGCCCGCAAAACCGGATCAGAAAACTCCTTTCGGAAATGCCATTTGAAAATGGCATAGCTTCCATCTGCATAGGTATGCTGCAATGTGTCAACGCTGTTCTTGTTTGTTTGTTTCAAAAGAGCGTTTCGTTTTTCCCCCTCCACATTACTGACAAGCAGATTTCCGGTTTTGTCAAACAGCGCATATTCGGCCAGAAAATCATCACTCGGTTTTTGAAATGTGTCAGGGCTGCGCTCAATCAGATGTTCAACCTGCTGATTTCCGATATGCCCCGGGTAGACAATTTCACGGCTTTCCAGGAAACTCAGTGCTGCATACCATATCACACAACAAACAAGAATACAGGCCATCATCGAAAATCCAAAGCGTAAAAGGATGAAGGACAGACTTACTGAATGTCGTTTCTTGTCCATTTATAGCCTACCCCCCAAACTGTTTCAATAGGGCTAAGCCCTGCCCGTTTCAGCTTTGCCCGAATATTTTTGATATGCTCGGCGATCGTTGCTGGATCACCCGACCCATCAAAGCCGAAAACGCGGTCATAGAGCTGCTCTTTGGTGAATACCTGTCCTGCGTGTAAAGCGAGATATTCGCAGATGGCGTATTCTCCTTTTGTAAAGGCAATGCGGGTCT
>JAHHRV010000027.1 GCA_020025595.1 Oscillospiraceae bacterium | reverse complement strand
AGCTGTAATTCTCCTGTATTTTTTGCTGTTTATCTTAAATGTGTTGCCCCTAATAAAAATCACTCCTGAGCGGCAGCCCCATCATTCAGGACGGCAAGCTCGTTGGCGCGGTGACTCATGTGCTGGTGAACGACCCGACAAGAGGCTACGGCATCATGATTGAGAATATGCTGGCGGCCAGTGGCCGCTGACAATGCGTGCCGGGGATGGTCTGCAATCGTTACACCATTGGGTACTGCTCGGTATCGGCCCGAAGGGCATTGTTGGAAGTAACCAAAAGCGGCAGAGGAAAATTTCTCTGCCGCTTTTTTTGTTTGTATGGTATAATGCCGCCAGATAAATGAAAATTTTCCGAACAGTCTCCTGGATGTAAAGCCTTGTTGCGTTAACACCTATCCAGCGTTATTTTTTATTTTGTAAGAAGAACAATAAGTGAAGCTAACTTCATATCTTTCTTGACGCGCTGTAATGCATGTGATATTATGAAGTCAACTTCATATATGGGGGAATATGATGAAAACAAAAGTGAAAGAATTACGAATTGCAGCCAAGATGACACAACAGCAGTTGGCCGATCTGGTTCATGTTTCTTCCCGTACTATTATTTCTATTGAGAATGGACAGTACAACCCTTCCTTGATGCTGGCTTATCGGCTTGCAGAAGTGTTCGGTCTAACCATTGAAGAGTTATGTTGTCTGAAAGAAAACAAAGAAATGGAGGACAAAAGACAGAATGAGAACCCTTAAAGATTGGTCTAAATACAAACCCATGAAGGATGAGCGGGACGAACAAATCGATAACGACTCCAAAAGTGTTTCATGGGCATTTGTAACGACTGGGATACAAATCTTAACCATTATGTGTCTGGTAAAAGGGAATTCTGCCTGGAAAGGATGTCTGGGAGCTCTAAGTATTGGTTTATCCGTGGAATTGCTATATAAGTATCTTGCGTACAAAGAAAGACCGTATGCATGGGTTGGTATGATTTCCGGCTTAATAGGAATTGCATGTTTAGTGTGGTTCGGAATCACCGGATAAAATTGAAAATCTGGAACGCAGAAATGCAATATCCTGTCCCATCACTGGTATAACAGACCAGCATTTCGTATTAGATATTGCATCGATCACCTTGAAGGCAAATTCTTGATCGTTTGAGTGTCAGACCTATTCTGATTTATTTGGCAGTTGTTGTCCATAATAGAAATCACTCGTGTCCGGCAGTCCAATCATTCAGGACGGAAAACTGGTGGGTGCTGTGACCCATGTTCTGGTGAATGACCCCACCAAGGGTTACGGTATTTTATTGAGAATATGTTGGATGCGGCGGCGTAAGAGAAAGGCGGTAGAGGAAATTTCCTCTACCGCCTTTCGGTTTTGTATGCTACAATTGCATTAACCTTATCAAAATATATCGAACAGACAAAAGTAAGAGGGCAAGATAATGAAGATACATGATATTCACACGGAACAGAAAAATGTAGTTCTTCTGCTTCATCCCATGCTGGCCACCGCACAGATGATGCAGGAACTCCTGGCAGAGCCTATGGGAAACACCTTCCGATATATTATTCCTGACTTTTCCGGACACGGAGAAGCATCAGACTCTGATTACGAGAGTGCCGCAAAAGAGGCTGAACAGCTTTCAGCATATATCAAGGAGCAGAATATCAGCGAAATTCAGCTGGCATTCGGAGCATCTATGGGTGCAGTAGTTTTAATGGAACTGCTGCATGATCCTGATATTCAGATCAATCGGATCTTCTTTGAAGGGGCCAGCATGTACACCAACGCCGGCTTCCTGAATTTCATGATGAAGCGCATTATGGTTGCAAAACATCGTAAAGCGCAGGCAAAACCAGAAATCGCTGTACAGAAGATGGCCCAGCTTTACGGCGAAAAGGTCAAACAAATCATGGCAAGTCAGATGATTGGAATATCCGAAAACAGTCTTGTAAATGTTGTCCATGACTGTGCCTATGTCAATCTCCCGACACTCAGCCCAGAGCAACAGAAAAACACGATCTTTGCCTATGGAGAAAAGGATGCCGATCTGAAGCTCGCGAAGAAGGCTTGCCCTCGCAAATTTCCCCAAGCCAAACTCATGGTGTGGCCTGGCAGAGGCCATTGTACCTATGTTACAGAAGCTCCTGCTCAGTATGCAGCTATGCTCAAGGCATATATGAACGGAGAAGAAATTTAATCATAGTTTGAACTTGATCCGTTAGATGAATATTTCAGAAAGCAAGTGGTGGGGGCTGTGAGCCACCGCAGGCAATGCGTGCGTAACCTGGGCAATCATCGTCACGCCATTGGGGAAGCTCGGTATCGTTACATGAAAAAGCGGCAGAGGAGAAATTCCTCTGTCGCTTTTTGGTTTTGTATGATATGATTCTGTTAGACTTATCCATACGATTCTAACAGGCTAAACTGCGAGAGGGTGGTAAGAATGAAAAAATCTAAAATCTTTATTGGATGGAATTTAAGCGGAGTTTTATTACTCGTTGCGATTGTTTTGAATATATTTAATGATTATGGCGATATAAAATGGCTCACATGGCTTTTTTATGCTACATTGGTGCTTTTTGCTGTGGTCTCAGTGTTATTGCCCAAATACTTTCGTTGTCCGCATTGCAGAAAACCCATTCATTCCAGAAACGCCGGTTCGGAATTTTGCCCTAACTGTGGTAAAAGGATAAACTAAAATCGGTTCGACTTAATAAAATGATTTTACCAGATGAAATCAGATAGAAAGGGGTTGCAGTATATGGCTTCAAATGAAGAACTCGTACAGTATATTGCGGATCAGTGCTCTGGTGCCGGAGAGATTAAAACCCGTAAGATGTTCGGAGAATACGGAATTTACTGTGACGGTAAGATTTTTGGACTCATTTGTGACAATCAACTATTTATCAAAATAACAGAAGCGGGAAAGACGATGCTTCCTACTTTGGAAACTGCATCTCCCTATGAGGGCGCAAAGCCGCATTTTGTGTTTTCGGATATTGACAATATGGGCGTTCTGTCCCGGTTCGTGCAAGTGACCTGTTCTGAACTTCCGGTGCCAAAGCCTAAAAAGAAGAAGGGGTAAATTAAGATACCCATAAATCCAGCAGACATTGACCGTTTCTTTTATATGCCCTCGGATCAAAGCTGGTGTCCCTAATTGCAATCAGCCTCAGCGGCCAGACAAGTTAAATAAAAAGTCAGGGGTGAAATTCACCTCTGACTTTTTTGATATCGCAGGATTTGCAGGCCAAAAAGTTCTGTAAAAATAATCAATACTGATATCTTTTCCGGCATTTCAGAAAAAACACGATGCCGAGGATTCCGGTGCAAAGCTCCGCAACCACCACAGACAGCCAGATCCCGTCCAGCTTCCACACCAGCGGCAGAACCAAAATAGCCGGGATCTGGAACATAAATACCCGGGAAAACGACAGCATCGCCGAAATCAGGCCGTTGTTCAGAGCCGTGAAAAAGGATGAACCGAAAATGGAAAGCCCTGCAAAGAGAAAACTGAAGGAGAACAGGAAGAATCCGTGGGTGGTCATTTCCAGCAGACCCGGATCATATCCCACAAAAATTCTGGAAATCGGTCTTGCCAGAGTTTCAGAGATGATAAACATCAGCAGGGAACAGGCACCGATGATCGTCAGACTTTTCTTGAAAAGGCTGTGCAGCTCCCGGTGATTTTCGGCGCCGTAGTGATAGCTGATAATGGGCGAAATTCCCACAACATACCCCCAGAAAATGGCGGTAAACAGAAAATTGATGTACATCATGATACCGTAGGCTGCGATGCCGTCATCACCTGCATACCGTAGCAGCTGGATGTTGTAGAGCAGGCTGACGATGGAAATGGAGATGTTATTTACCATTTCAGACGAGCCGTTAGTGCAGATTTTCAGCATGGCCCGACCGTTGAGTCTGCATTTCACCAGACGCAGCAGACTGGTGTTCTTCGGCCCGAAGCAGGCAAAGGGAATGAGGCCGCCGATCCACTGGCTGAGGATGGTTGCCACGGCAGCGCCCACCAGTCCCCAGGAGAATACCCCCACGAACAGCGCATCCAGAAAAATGTTCATCATGCCGGAGACTACGGTAGCGTACAGTCCCAGCTTTGTTTTTCCGGCGGTGGCGTACAGATTCTGAAATTCAAACTGGATGATGCAGGCCGGAGTGCCCAGCAAATAAATTTTGCCGTAGAGGACACTGTTTTCCAGCAATACACCCTCGGCGCCCTGCATCACGGCAACCGGCCGCAGAAACGCCAGTCCGATTAGCGCCAGCACCACGCCCACCAGTGCCGACACCCACACCAGAGTGGAGAAAATTTCGTTTGCTTCCTGGCTCTTTTTTTCGCCCAGTTTTTTTGCAATCAGAGCGCTGCCGCCGGTGCCGAACATAAAGCCGGTGCTTGTGTACAGCATCAGATAGGGCATGATAAAATTCACCGCGGCAAAGGCTTCTTTTCCTGCAAAATTGGATAAAAACAATCCATCCACAATGCTGTAAATGGATGTAAAGATCATCATAATGGGAGAAAGCGCATATCGAAGGAGCTTTCCGTAGGTAAAATGCTGTGAAAAGTCAATCATTTTCCGACTCCTAAATTTAAGATTCCGGGAAAAGCAAAAGAAACCCCTATGCAGACGCTGCCCGGTGTGCCCTGGTGCAGGTCGCATAAAGGCGACAGGACGATCCTGAGACGCTGCCCGTCGCTGGATCATCACAACAGATGCTCTTATGATACCAAAAAAACAATATTCTGGCAAGAAACTTTCCTAAAAATGAGAGAAAAACGGAAGAAACAAAGATTTACTCCCGTTTTATTTCGGGCGCAGACAGCCGTGCAGAGCATCATCTCCGGGCGCAAAATGCACCCCGGCAATCATGCAGGTGCGACGGGATTTCAATGCCGGTCGAGGTGGTTTTTCACTTCAGGAAATGGTATACTTATGTGAAAAAATCATCAAAACCTTGGATTTTCTGCCATGCAACCCAAAGTTGCGCAATAGTTGGTGGATGTACCCTGCGGGATATGGTAAATTTGAATCACCAAATAAAAGGAGTTGAAGCACATGATCAATCCGATTGCTTTACTTGTATTGCTGGTCAATGTCATGATATTGGTTGCCATTGTAGCTGGTATCATCTATCTGGCGTACTGGAGCATAAAAGCGCTCAAGAAGTATGTAAATTCCACGGAAGTGCGAAAAGAGAAAACCAGCGTGAAAAAGTCGCTGGGGGAGGCGCTCAAAGATCAAAGAACCCGCTGCAAAATGACACAGGAATTTGTCGCAGAGAGCATTGGCGTAAGCAGACAGGCGGTGTCTAAATGGGAAAGCGGTATATCGGACCCCAGTACATCGAACCTGCTTGCACTTGCGAGACTGTATGGCATTTCTGCAGAAGAGTTATTGAGCCAGGTTCATAAAAAAGAAGGCTGACCAAAAATCATTTGCCTGATCATATGGAAAAGCGCCCCGGCAGGAATTTCTGCCGGGGTTTTTGTTGCGGGATTTATGAATTTCTCCACAGGAAGTGCATATACTGTGGAGAAAATCCCGGTTTGAGCTGCGTGCAGAGGGGTAAAACACTAAGAATTACGCCATTTTCGCAGGTTTTCACCGGAAGTTATGCACAGAGTGGGTGGAAATTGTGGACAAAAATTTGCGTTCAACTGTGGGAGGACTGTTGCTGGCGGCGGGGCTGTGGATGATTTTTCTGGAACTGGCGGTGCCGGTTCAGGCTTCCAAAACCGTCGATGTGGAGGAAAAAATCCGAAACAGCTTTGTGACGGAAAAAACGGCTGATTTATCGGAAGAAGGAATCACAACCGATGAACTGAAGCAGATTGCATCGGAGCTGCTGTATGCGGGGAAGCTGCCCTGGTATGCCGACTGGTATGCTTGCAGCTATGACCGGGCAACGGGACTGGTGGTGGAATTTTTCCCAAGGTGTCTGGACAAAAGCGTGTACGACAGGGAGCTTTACGAGGAAGCCGTGGCGAAAATCCTTTCTGAAACGGTTCATGAGGGGATGCAGGACTGGCAGATTGCGCTGGCGATCCACGACTATCTGGCGGCGAATTTTTCCTATGATGAGACCCTGACCCACGATACGGGCTATGACCTGCTGGTAGGAGGAAAGGCGGTGTGCAGCGGCTATGCCGGGGCGTACATGGATCTGATGAATCGGGCGGGAGTTCCCTGCACCATGGTTCTCAGCGACGAGATGGGCCACGGGTGGAATATGGTTCAGCTGGGCGGGCAGTGGTATCATGTGGATGTCACATGGGATGATCCCATCCCGGATGTGCCGGGGAATGTGTGCCATGATTTCTTCCTGAAAACGGATGAGGAAATCGGTGCAGAACCGGGGGCACATTATGGCTGGGGATCGGAAATTTCCTGCCGGGATGAGCGCTTTTCAGATGGATTCTGGCAAGGCATCGATCGCCAGATCTGCTATGTGGATGCGCACACCTACATGATCGATGGGGTAGAGTATCAGGAATCTGACCAGGCAAGGCAGGATGAACAGGATCAGGAGGTATCCCTGCATCAGCTGCTGGAGCTGCTGCTTTCATGGCTGGGGCTTCGCAGCTCGGAGATTTTAACCCGGTAAAAAAGCGCCGTTCGGAAGTTCCGAACGGCGCTTTTCATGCTAATAAATTATTCTTCCCACAGCTTTTCGGGGTACAGACCCTTCTGGCGCAGGCTTGCCAGAGCGTTGACAACGGTGGGCTTATCCTCTTTGTAGGTAACGCCGTACCACTTGTCGTTGCTGCGCAGGACCTTAACGCGGGCCTTGTGCTGGCTGAGCAGGTTGGAAACGACGGTGGGCAGGAAGTACTCGCCCTTCAGGGGATTCTCCACCAGAGCCTTGTCCAGGAATGCGGGGAAACCGGCCCATGCCTCGTCCAGATAGCTCTTCTGGAAGCCCCACAGGTTCATGGAGACGATGTCGTCACAGCTCAGGTCGTGCCAGGTCTCGCCGTCATCCTCGGTGTAGCGGGGATTCAGCTCACCCTTGACGATCTTGGTGCGCTCGACAACGCTGTGCAGGTAGCCGTCAGCAGTCTCGGTGCAGACACCGCGGGCAACGGAGCCGTTTTCGGTGACGGTGTTCTTCAGCAGGTAACCGACCATAGCGTACTCGTAGCAGTCAGCGGAATCGGGATGGTTGACCAGGTAGTCATAGATGACTTCAAAGCCCTCGGGGCCGTAGTAGTCGTCAGCATTGATAACAGCGAAGGGGCCGTCAACCACATCGCGGGCAGCCAGAACTGCCTGAGCGGTGCCCCAGGGCTTTTCGCGGCCTTCGGGAACGGAGTAGCCCTCGGGCAGGTCATCAGGACGCTGGAAGGCATACTTGACATTCATGAACTTACCGATTCGATTGCCGATAGCTTCCTTAAAAGCTTCCTCAATCTGGTGCTTGATGACGAAGACAACAGTCTCAAAGCCGGCGCGGCGTGCATCAAACAGAGAGTAGTCGATAATCAGATGGCCGTTTTCATCAACGGGGTCTAGCTGCTTCAGTCCACCGTAACGGCTGCCCATGCCAGCTGCCATAACCACAAGAACAGGTTTATTCATAACAATCTTCCTCCAAAATAATATATCTATATTGGTAAAATATAGGATTAACGAACATAACGGGTTTTCATTTCCACATGCCAGCTCTCGCCGGGGGTCAGCTCGGCAGCGGCGGCCTGAGCGTTCCATGCCAGGGGAGCATCCTCAGACGCAGGCAGGCTCATCCAGGGTTCGATGCACACGAAGGGCATGGGCCACTCGGGCTTGGACCAGATAAGGCAGTAGGGGAAACCGGAGATATCGCATTCCACGCCACGACCGGTACCTTTTTCGTAAAGACCCAGGGTCTTGGCGGTCAGGCCGAACATGCAGTGGCTGTCATTTGCAAAGAGCTTTTCATCAAGAGCAATGGTGTCGATATTTCTTGCAAGATAATACCACTTGCCGTTGATCAGGCCGTGAGGCAGGCAGTCCAGACACATGGGGGACTGGATGCGGTCAAAGCGCAGCTCATAGTCAGATGCGGTGTGCTGATCGTCAAAGGGAATGGCAAAGCCAGGGTGATAGCCGATGCCGAAGCGCATCAGCTCATCGTCCCGGTTTTCAACGGTCAGACGGTGGGTCAGCTGGTCTCCGTTCAGAATGAACCGGGACTCCAAACGGAAATGATAGGGCCACTGTGCCAGTGTTTCCGGAGAATCGGTGAGCTCCAGCACAATTTCTGTGTCGCTCTGACGGACAAAGGTATGGGTAGTGGTACGGGCAAAACCGTGCTGATTGGTTTCGTAAATCTTGCCCTTAGCCTCCATTTTGCCGTTATTCAGCTTGCCACAGTAGGGGAACATTACGGGGGCCTGGAAGCGCCAGACGGATTCGTCTGCTTGCCAGATGTGCTCGGTGCCGTCGCACTTGCGGATCACGCTGCACAGCTGAGCACCCTCGGTGGTGACGCTGACCTTCAGCAGATCGTTCTCAATTGTATAAATCATATTTATTTACCTCTCTTATTTTACCAGAAAGTAAATCAGGACAATTGCGCCCAGAATAATTCGATATACACCAAATGCGGAGAAGCTGTGCTTGCGGACATAAGCCATCAGTGCGCGGATCGCAACCATGCTGACCAGGAAGGAAACCACGGTGCCGATGATCAGCACGCCGATCTCGGTGCCGGTGATGGTAACGCCGGAGAGCATGAATTTCAGCATCTTGATGCCGCTGGCGCCCAGCATGGTGGGGATGGCCATGAAGAAGGAGAATTCGGATGCAGCGCTGCGGCCCACACCCAGAATGATGGCACCCAGAATGGTGGAACCGGAACGGGAAGTGCCGGGAATCAGGCTGAGGCACTGGAAGGCGCCGATCAGAAGCGCTGTCTTGTAGTCGATGGACCAGACCTTATCCACAAGAGGGGATTTGCCTGCGTGCAGACGCTCGACATAAATAAACGCAATACCGTAAACAATCAGGGCCAGGGCAACTACGATGCCGTTGTGCAGATGTGCATCCATCCAGTCATCGAGCAGGATGCCCACAATGCCGGAGGGAATGATAGCAACAATGACTTTGAACCACAGATCCCAGGTAGCCTTCTTGCTTTTTGGGCTCTTTTTGGGAGAGAAGGGGTTCAGTTTGTGGAAGAACAGAACAATAACTGCCAGAATTGCGCCCAGCTGGATCACCACATCGAACATACTCTGGAATTCATCGCTGACCTTCAGGGTGATGAATTCGTTCAGCAGGATCAGGTGACCGGTGGAGGACACAGGCAGCCATTCAGTGATACCTTCAACAATGCCAAAAAGTATCGCTTTCAAAAATTCAATTAATTCAATTATCATGTACAGACTCCTTTCGGAAATGTTGTGTAAAACAGGCTACACAAATCGACTCTACTATACATTGTACAGACGATTTTTGCAAGTTTTATTCGGCGGATGATTGCTTTGGATAAAGATATGGTAAAATTTAACCCTGTTCACAAATTGGGGGGCTACTCTTTACAAATTGTTCACTCCATCTGCGTATTTTTGGATATAATGAGGGAAAAGGAAACCTATCCCACATTGACAGGAGGATAAAAATCATGGCTGTATCTGTTTTGGTTGTTGAAGATGATAAGAATATTGCAGAACTTCTGCAAATGTATCTGGAAAAAGAGGGCTATGCAGTAACTGTCGCCCATGACGGCGGTGCCGGACTGAGCAAATTCCGGGCCATCAAGCCGGATCTTGTGCTGCTGGATGTGATGATGCCCGTGATGGACGGATGGAGCGTGTGCAAGGCCATCCGGATGGAAGCTCAGACTCCCGTAATTATGCTGACGGCCAAGGGCGAAACCGATGACAAGGTCACAGGTCTGAAGACCGGCGCAGATGACTACATCACCAAGCCCTTTGAAATGAAAGAGGTTCTGGCCCGGATCGAGGCGGTCCTGCGCAGAGCCACCGGCGTTACCACGGAAAAGAAGTCCCGCAGACTGGTCTTTGACAAGCTGATCATCGACATGGATGCATTTGAGCTGACCGTGGACGGCAAGAAGATCGACACTCCGCCCAAGGAAATGGAACTGCTGTTCCATCTGGCATCCTCTCCCAACCGGGTCTATACCCGCAACCAGCTGCTGGATGAAGTATGGGGCTTTGACTATTTCGGCGACAGCCGTACCGTGGATGTGCACGTAAAGCGTCTGCGTGAAAAACTGGAAGGCGTATCCCAGCAGTGGTCTTTGAAGACCGTTTGGGGCGTGGGCTACAAGTTTGAGGTGGTGTAATCCATGAAGACCACATTCAGCCGCCAGTTTGGGGCCACCATGCTGGTATTGCTGCTGGCACTGGTATTGATGGGCGGCGCCTTTCGGGTGCTGGTGAAGCAGTATCTGGAAAAGAACACTTACGAGCAGCTGACCACCGATGCCTCAGCCATTTCAGAGCTGACGGCAGCGTATGATGCGGTGGGCCAGCTGCACGGCGATATTCTGCGGACCAATCTGACGCTGGCATCTCTGGTCAGCGGAGCAGATGCAGTGGTCTGCAACACCGACGGCACTGTGGTGCTGTGCTCTGACCGGAATCTCAGCTGCGAGCATCTGGGCATGACAGTGAACAAGGAGTACCTGGAAAAGGTATTCACCAACGGCATCGATATTGACTCCGGAAAGATCCGGGGCCTTTACAACGAGGCCCGCTATGTGGTATCGACCCCTGTGGTCAGCCGCAGGACCGGCGCAGACATCGGCATCGTTATGGTTTCTGTCCCGGTTGAGGGTACCATCGGTATTCTCGACGGCATTATTGAAATTCAGGTGGCAGTGTCTCTGCTGGTCATTCTCATTGCAGTTGTGATCATGAGCATCTCTGTGCGCAACCAGTGCCGCCCCTTGCGGGAAATGGCTAATGTGGCCAGAGAATTCGGTCACGGCAACCTGAAAGCCAGAGTTTACACCGGCGACAAAAACACCGAAGAGGTGGACGAGCTGGCGGTGGCATTTAACAATATGGCGGTATCTCTGGAAAAGAGCGAGTATCAGCGCCAGGAATTCGTGGCCAATGTCTCTCACGAGCTGAAAACCCCCATGACCACCATTGGCGGCTATGTGGACGGTATTCTGGACGGAACCATTCCGCCGGAGCGTCAGCGTTACTATATGCAGATCGTTTCCGATGAGACCAAGCGGCTGAGCCGTCTGGTGCGCAGTATGCTGGATATTTCCAAACTGCAGGACATGGGTGGCATCCCGGAGGAGAAAAAGACCAGATTCGATCTGGAGGAGTGCGCCGGACAGGTGCTGATCACCTTTGAGCAGAAAATCAACCAGAAGCATCTGGATGTGCAAGTGGATTTCCCGGAGCACCCGGTATATACCCGTGCGGAAGTGGATGCCATTACCCAGGTGATTTACAATCTGGTGGACAACAGCGTCAAATTCTGCACAGAGGGCGGAAAGCTGGGTCTGCGGATCCAGGAAGGCGGCAACAAGATCTACTGCTCTGTGTCCAACGAGGGCCAGACCATCCCGCCGGAGGAGCTGCCGCTGGTGTTTGACCGGTTCCACAAAATCGACAAATCCCGCTCGGAAAACCGGGAAGGCTGGGGTCTTGGACTTTACATCGTCAAAACCCTGGTTTGCAGCCACGGCGAAAACATCAGCGTGGAGAGCCGGGACGGCAAAACCGAGTTTACCTTTACTTTGCCTCTGGTGAACTGACCGGAGGGACAGATCTAATCGTTACGAGGATAGTTTTATGGCAGATAATCAAAAAGACGACCTGGATATCCAGGAACCGGAATATGAATATGCCTATGAAAGCGGGGATGACCGGGACTGCGGATACTACGGTACCGGCTCCACCACTCCGCCCAAGGATCATGCATGGGTCGTGGCGCTGGTGCTGGTGCTGCTGATCCTGTGCAGCGGACTGCTGACTGCGCTGGGACTGATGGACATTCATCCCTTCAGGCAGCCGAACCCCACGGAACCGCAGACATCCGTCAGCTTCTTTGCCGTGGACGGTACGGTACCCCGGAATCTGGAAGAGCCGGATGACATGGAGTCTCTGTCCACCCAGCCGTCAGAAGGCCCCGTGTGTCCTGTGGACCCGGATACGGACCTGCAGCTGAAGCCTTCTCCGGACAGCGGCAGCGACACGGCAGAGAAGGGGCCTCTATCCTGGCAGGATGTATATGCGAAGGTGATTCCCAGTGTGGTTTCCATCACCACCACATCCAACACCTCCACTTCCAGCGGTACCGGCGTGGTGATGAGCTGCAACGGCTATATCATCACCAATTCCCATGTGGTGGAGAATGCCACCGGCATCAGCGTCCTGCTCACCGACGGCAGAGTCTTTGATGCCACCTGCGTGGGACAGGATGCAATTTCCGACCTTGCGGTGCTGTATATCCAGGCGGATAATCTGGTCCCGGCAGAGTTCGGCGACTCCTCTGCACTGAGAGTGGGTGATGATGTGGTTGCCATCGGCGACCCACTGGGCGTGGAGCTTCGCGGCACCATGACCGATGGAATTATATCTGCCATCAACCGGGATCTGAAAATCGGCGGCAAAACCATGACCCTGCTTCAGACGACGGCAGCACTGAACTCCGGAAATTCCGGCGGCCCCCTGGTAAATTGTTATGGTCAGGTGGTCGGAATTAACACTATGAAAATCGGCGACTATGCCAGCGTCTCCGGCGTGGAGGGTCTGGGCTTCGCCATTCCGATGACATCTGCAAAGAGCGTCGTGCAGCAGCTGATGACCAACGGCTATGTGGCTGGAAGACCCAGTCTGGGCGTAAAGGGCCAGATGGTGTCGAATTTCTACCAGTATTATTATCATCTGCCTGTGGGACTGCTGATTACAGAGGTGATCGAAGGCTCCTCTGCAGCACAGACAGGGCTGCAGCTGGGCGATATCCTGCTGAGCGTGGACGGCACCAGAATCACCGGCGTCAATGTGCTGGAGGAGCTGCTGTACACCACCGAGGTGGGCGACAGCGTCGATGTCACCATCTACCGCAGCGGACGGGAATATCGGATGTCCTTTGAAATTGAAGAAGCAAAAGGATAAACAAAAACGAGGAACGAAAGATCGTTCCTCGTTTTTTTATGATTCAGGATACAGTTGCAGGTTCCGGCCCGATGGTCAGTCCCTTGGGGTAGAAAAAGCGGATCTGGCTACGCTTCAGGCGAATATCCAGCTCCTTTGCGTGCTGCAGCTCTCCGTCCAGATTGATGGAGGTTTCGTTGTCACAGGTGATGCGCAGCGCATCGGTCTGGATGTGGCGGATCAACTTGGGCAGGGATTTGTACTGGCCCTGCTGGTATTTCTTCACCAATTTCGCAATCTGGAGTCTGGAGACCTTCTTCACAAGAAGCACATCCAGCAGCCCGTCGCAGGGGTCTGCATCCGGCACTGCATAGAACGAACCGCCGTAGCACCGGCCGTTTGCCACGCAGATCATGGTCTGGTCGGAATCAATGGTCTCGCCGTTGATGTTCACAACAAAATGCTCAGACACGCCCTTGATCACATTGACCAGTGCGGACAGCATATAGGAGCCGGGGCCGGTGACCAGGGGAAGGCGCTTGTAGTAGGCGATCTGGGTGCCGATTCTTGCGTCCAGTCCTACGCTGCACACATTCAGCGCGCAGTGACCGTTGCAGTCGATGATGTCGATGTCCCGCTCTTCATAGTCCAGGAGCCGCTCCAAATCGCGAAATGCTTCGGTATGGTTAAAAATCTTGATAAAATCGTTGCCGCTGCCGCCCGGGAAGTGGGTGATGGACACATTGGCAAAGCCGACACAGCCGGCTGCCACTTCGTTCAGCGTGCCGTCACCGCCGCAGGCGTAGATATGTAGCTCCCGGCCGGACTCGGCAGCCTGTCGGGCGATGCGGGTGCAGTCGCCACGCTGCTGAGAAACTTCGATCCGGTAGTCCAGGCCTTTTTCGGTGCAGACCTGGTGAATTTTCCGGGAAAATTCTTCGGTTTGGTCATATTTTCCGGCAGCAGGATTGATGATGAACAGATGTTCCATGAAAATCTTGATACCTTCTTATCTCTGATAGCGTTATTTCTGCTTGCGGTTGGGCTGGTTCTTCCGGTTCTGTTTTTCACCGGTAAACATATAATAATCACACTTGATCATGCCGTTGTAGAGCTTGCGCTTCTTGTCGGCACGCTTGCCGAAGTAATGCTCGAACTCCGGCTCGGAGGTGATGATGAACTTCTTCCAGCCATCGGCATACTTGAGGTGACGGCCCAGAGCCTGGTACAGCCGCTGTGCGCTCTGGCGCTCCATCATGCGCTCGCCGTAGGGGGGATTGCAGATGATGGTGCCCATGTCGCTGGGCAGGCTCATTTTGGTGGCATCGCCGTCTTTGAAGGTGATCAGCTTGCCCACGCCTGCTTTTCTGGCGTTTGCCATGGCAAGAGAGACGCACTTGGGATCGTTATCAGAGCCCAGAATGCGGTATTCACCGTGGAATTCCTTGTCCAGAGCTTCGCTGCGGACATCACGCCACACGGCAGCATCCATCCATGCAAACTTCTCCGCTGCAAAGCCGCGGTTCATGCCGGGGGCACGGTTGATGGCGATGAGGGCAGCCTCGATGGGAATGGTGCCGGAGCCGCAGAAGGGGTCCCAGATGAAGTCCCGGCCACGGTAGCGGGTCAGCTGGATCATGGCAGCAGCCAGAGTTTCACGCAGGGGTGCATCGTTGCCGATGGCACGGTAACCACGCTTGTGCAGGCCCACGCCGGAGGTATCCAGGTACAGTGTCACCTGATCGTGCATGATGGAAAACTGCAGCTGGTACTTGATGCCGTCTTCGGGCAGCCAGGAAATGCCGTATTTTTCGCCCAGCCGGCGGGAGGCAGCCTTCTTGATGATGGCCTGACAGTCGGGCACGCTCATCAGCTGGCTGTTGAGGCAGTGACCCTTTACGGGGAAGGCACCGTCTCTGGGGATGAAGTTCTCCAGAGGAGTCTTCAGCACGCCCTGGAACAGCTCTTCAAAGGTTTTGGCGGGGAAGCTGGACAGAACCAGCAGCACACGCTCGCCGGTGCGCAGATTCACATTGGCTTTGGCCAGAGCACGCTCGTCACCGGTAAACAGGACTCGACCGTTTTCTACCTGGACATTTTCAAGGTCCATTCTGCGCAGCTCATCACCGGCAAGACCTTCCAGGCCAAACAGACACGGAACAGCGAATTGTAGTTGATTCATATGACCTCCAAACCCCACAGGGGCTATTTTCTCAATTTATCAAGTATTATAACGCAATCAAGCCCAACTTACAACGGTTTATTCTGCATTTCATTGGAAATTCTATCTTTTTGACGGAAAAAAACAATGCAGGCCCCCGGAAATTAGAAATTCCCATATTTTCGGAGGTGAAAATCCCAGTGCTTAATAATTCTTAATTCGGGATACTTTTATCTATTTCAAAACCGGAATGGAAAAAACGAAAGATATTTAAGGCGAAAGCCCTGGAAAATCCATTGTAAAGTGGAAAAAAGATTCACTTTTGCCTGCATAAAATAATTGACGAATTTCTTGAAATCTGATACAGTAACACCACAACATAGTGGGAAAGATTTTCCCCGAATAAGGAGGGATTGCAGTGAATTATGAAGCAATTTTCTGGTTGGCGGCGATGATCGTCTTCATCGCAACAGAGTGCGCAACCATATCGCTGGTATCTGTCTGGTTTGCGGTAGGCGCTCTGGTGGCGATTGTGGTTGCTCTGCTGGGTGGCAGCCTGATTCTTCAGGTGGTGCTGTTCCTGGCGGTATCGATCCTGTTGTTGGCCAGCCTGCGGACTGTGGTTCGCAAGTACATCAATCCGGGGCTCGTTCGCACCAATACTGACAGCCTCATCGGCCAGATCGGCGTTGTCACTACTCCCGTTAATAATGTGGCAGCCCTGGGTCAGGTCAAAATCAATGGCATGGTTTGGAGCGCACGCTCCAGCACCGGCACTCCGCTGCCGGAAGGCGCTCAGGTTCGGGTGGACCGGATCGAAGGCGTGAAGCTTTTCGTCACTTTGGCAGAAGAGTCTGTCGTGAAATAAAAACATCAGGAGGTAGAAATTATGGGTTTAATCATTACAATTGCTGTGATTCTGATCGTGTTGGTTCTGATCATTTCCAACATTCAGGTGGTTCAGCAGTCTCGTGCCTATGTCATTGAGCGACTGGGTGCGTTCCACGAGGTCTGGGGCGTTGGTGTTCATGTGAAGATTCCGTTTCTGGATCGTGTTTCCAAGCGCGTCAGCCTGAAAGAGCAGGTCCTCGACTATCCCCCTCAGCCCGTTATCACCAAGGATAATGTCACCATGCAGATCGATACGGTCGTCTATTTCCAGATCACCGACCCCAAGCTGTATGCCTACGGTGTCGAGCAGCCTATGATGGCTATGGAAACCCTGACCGCAACTACCCTGCGTAATATCATCGGCGATCTGGAGCTGGATCAGACCCTGACCTCCCGTGATGTCATCAATACCAAGATGCGTGCCATCCTGGACGAAGCTACCGACCCCTGGGGCATCAAGGTCAACCGTGTTGAGCTGAAGAACATTCTGCCTCCTCAGGACATCCAGAACTCCATGGAGAAGCAGATGAAGGCAGAGCGTGACCGCCGTCAGGCAATCCTGCAGGCAGAGGGCCAGAAGAAGTCCGCTATCCTGATTGCAGAAGGCGAGCGCGAATCCGCTATTCTGAAGGCTGACGCTGAAAAGCAGGCAGCAATCCTGCAGGCAGAGGCTGAAAAGCAGGCTGCTATCCTGAGAGCTGACGGTGAAGCTCAGGCAATCATCGCCGTGCAGAAGGCTCTGGCAGATTCTCTGGAAATGCTGAACGAAAAGGCTCCTAACGATCAGGTCCTGAAGCTGAAGTCCATTGAGGCTATGGAGAAGGTCGCTGACGGTAAGGCTACCAAGGTCATCATCCCCAGCGAGATCCAGGGTATGGTTGGTCTGGCCAACGGCATCATCGAAGGCGTGAAGAACTAAGCCATCGCTCCCGACGCAAAATTCTTTACCATATGAACCAAAAGAGACCGCCGCATGGCGGTCTCGAGACTGTCGGAAAACCCCTTTGGGGCTTTCCGACAAACTTTTGCAGCCTGACCCGCGCATAATTTGTCCGCAATAAGCGGACAAATTCCACACTCTCAGGCTGATATGTATTTTCCCCGAGGTACACGCCCCTGTGGAAAATGATTTTAATTTTATTTGCCGCAAATGCGGCAAACTCTGCGAGACTTTTTTGACACGCTGAGACCGCCGTATGGCGGTCTCTTCTATTTTTAGAATAAATTGTTGTAAAAGTCTTGTATTGCAGGGAATAATATGGTAAAGTAAATTGATTTAATACGCTTATAAACCAGATTTTATGGAGTGAAAATACAATGGCTACTTTACAAGAAGAAATCAGCCGCCGTCGGACATTTGCGATCATTTCCCACCCCGACGCCGGTAAAACCACCTTGACCGAAAAATTCCTGCTCTACGGCGGCGCGATCGCTCAGGCCGGTGTCGTTAAGGGCAAGAAGAATTCCCGTGCTGCTACCTCCGACTGGATGGAAATCGAAAAGCAGCGTGGTATTTCCGTCACATCTTCCGTTATGCAGTTCCAGTACGACGGTTTCTGCATCAACATTCTGGATACCCCCGGTCACCAGGACTTCTCCGAGGATACCTACCGTACCCTGATGGCGGCAGACTCCGCAGTCATGGTCATCGACGGCGCAAAGGGCGTCGAGCCTCAGACCAGAAAGCTGTTCAAGGTCTGCGCTATGCGTCACATTCCCATTTTCACCTTCATCAACAAGATGGACCGTGAAACCAAGGACCCCTTTGATCTGCTGGACGAGCTGGAGCGTGAGCTGGGCATTGAGACCTACGCTATGAACTGGCCCATCGGCTGCGGCAAGGATTTCCAGGGCGTGTACGACCGTGAGGGCGGTCAGCTGCTGTTCTTCTCCGGTGTCAACGGCAAGAGCCGCGCCGGAAAGCAGGAGGTTGACCTGTACGATCCCCATGTTGCAGAGCTTCTGGACAGCGAGGCAAAGCATCAGCAGCTGATTGACGATGTTGAGCTGCTGTCTGCCGGTCGGGAAATGGATCTGGAAGAGGTCCGTCACGGCCGCCTGAGCCCTGTGTTCTTCGGTTCTGCTCTGACCAACTTCGGCATCGAGCCCTTTCTGGAGGCCTTCCTGAAGATGACTCCGCCCCCTCTGTCCCGTGTGGCTGACTGCGGCGAAATCGATGCATTTGACCCCAATTTCTCTGCCTTTGTCTTTAAGATTCAGGCAAACATGAACAAGGCCCACCGTGACCGTCTGGCATTCATGCGGATCTGCTCCGGCAAGTTCGAGCGTGACGCTGAATACTATCATGTTCAGGGCAACAAGAAGATGCGTCTGTCTCAGCCTCAGCAGATGATGGCAGCAGACCGTGAAATCGTGGACGAAGCCTATGCAGGTGACGTGATCGGCGTGTTCGATCCGGGCATCTTCTCCATCGGCGACACCATCACCAGCCCCGGCAAGAAGTTCCGCTATTCCGGTATTCCTACCTTCGCTCCTGAACATTTCTGCCGTGTTTCTGCCAAGGACTCCATGAAGCGTAAGCAGTTCGTCAAGGGCACTGAGCAGATCGCTCAGGAAGGTGCTATCCAGATTTTCAAGCTGCCCAACTCCGGTATGGAGGAAGTGATTGTCGGCGTCGTCGGCACGCTGCAGTTTGATGTGTTCCAGTATCGTATGAAGAACGAGTACGGCGTGGATCTGCGCATGGAGTTCCTGCCCTACGAGGAAATCCGCAGAATCGATGCTTATCCCGGTGACCTGGCCGATCTGAATCTGGGCAGCGATGCAGAGCTGCTGGAGGACTATCACGGCAACAATCTGCTGGTTTATTCCAGCTACTGGGCAATTGATTTCACCTGCCGCCGCAATCCCGGTCTGGAAGTTTCCGAAATCGTTGTCGAAGAAGGCTAGTCGGCAGTGCCGACAGCCAATGCGTGCAAGGTGCATAGGTAATCGTTACGCCCTAAGCCCAGCTCGGTATCGTAACTGCGGAAGAAATATACGCAAAGCTATGGTCGGTAAGACCGACGGCTAACTCGTGCCCGGTGCGGAGATAATCGTTACACCATAGGGCATAGCTCGGTATCGATCTGTTGCAAAAGATTATAATATAAGCCCCGTCCGAATGGACGGGGCTTATATTCTTCATACCAGGTAACGAATCGAGCGGTACCCAATGGCCTGACGACCACACACCAGCTAGCACACGCATATGCAGCCGGTCATACCGGCACGATACCGAGCGGTACCCAATAGCCTAACGACTATACACCAGCTAGCGTACGCATCAGCTGTCGGCCTTGCCAACCCGAAAAAGCACCCCCATCCATACGGATGGGGGGCATTCTTTTTACCAGATAACGATACCGAGCAAGGCTTAGGGCGTTACGAATCGTACCGCACTATGCACGCATTTGCTGTCGGCCTTGCCGACTTACTTTGCGTACTCGACAGCCTTGGTCTCGCGGATCACATTGACCTTGATCTGACCGGGATATTCCAGCTCAGACTCGATCTTCTTGGCAATGTCACGAGCCAGGATGATCATGTTGTCCTCGGTGACGACCTCGGGCTTGACCATGATACGAATCTCACGGCCGGCCTGGATTGCATAGGACTTTTCAACACCTGCATAGGAGTTGGTCAGCTCTTCCAGCTTCTGCAGACGGCGGATGTAGTTCTCTACATTCTCTCTGCGGGCGCCGGGACGGGCTGCGGAAATAGCATCGGCAGCCTGAACCAGAACTGCGGTGATGCTCTTAGGCTCCACATCGCCGTGGTGTGCTTCGATTGCATTGACCACGATGGGGTTTTCCTTGTACTTGCGGGCCAGTTCTGCACCCAGCTGCACATGGCTGCCTTCCATCTCATGGTCGATGGCCTTGCCAAGGTCATGCAGCAGACCTGCACGCTTTGCCAGTGCCACATCCATGCCCAGCTCGCCGGCAAGCAGGCCTGCGATGTGGGAAACTTCGATGGAGTGATTCAGAACATTCTGACCATAGGAAGTACGGTACTTCTGACGGCCCAGGATCTTGACCAGTTCGGGGTTCAGGTTGTGCACGCCGGTCTCATAGCAGGCACGCTCGCCCTCTTCACGAATGGTGCGGTCCACTTCACGGCGAGCCTTCTCAACCATTTCTTCGATACGGGTGGGATGGATTCTGCCGTCTGCGATCAGCTTCTCCAGTGCCAGGCGGGCAACCTCACGGCGGACAGGATCAAAGCTGGATACGGTGATTGCTTCGGGGGTATCATCGATGATGAGATCAACACCGGTGATGGTTTCCAGAGTGCGGATGTTGCGGCCCTCACGACCGATGATGCGACCCTTCATCTCATCGTTGGGCAGGGGTACCACACTGACGGTGATTTCTGCAGCATGGTCGGCAGCGCAGCGCTGAATAGCGGTTGCGATGACCTCCCGGGCCTTGGTCTCAGCCTCATCCTTGAACTGGGTCTCGATCTCCTTGATCTTCATGGCAGTTTCGTGGCGAACCTCGGTCTCCACGGTTTCCAGCAGATACTGCTTGGCCTGCTCCTGAGTCAGCTGGGAGATTTCCTCCAGCTTTTCGGTCTGTGCCTTGCACAGCTCGTCGGCTTTGGCCTGGGTCTCAGCGACCTTTGCCAGGCGCTTTGCCAGTTCTTCTTCCTTACGCTCGAAAGCGTCGGTTTTCTTGTCCAGGGATTCTTCTTTCTGCTGCAGGCGGCGCTCCTGCTTGCTCAGCTCGGTGCGGCGCTCTTTGACTTCTTTTTCGTACTCTGTGCGAGATTTATGGATTTCGTCCTTTGCTTCCAG
>JAHHRV010000026.1 GCA_020025595.1 Oscillospiraceae bacterium | reverse complement strand
GTACAAAAACAGGTGGAGAGGAGGATGGCAAAAAGTGATCGAAATTAAAGGCCTTGTTAAAGATTATGAGGGCGTACAGGTACTGCACGGTATCACCGAAACCATCCACAAAGGCGAGAAGGTTGCAATCATCGGGCCATCGGGTTCCGGAAAATCCACCTTCCTTCGCTGCCTGAATCTGTTGGAAAAGCCTACCTCTGGCCAGATTTTGTACAAGGGGCAGGATATCACAGCAAAAACCACCAATATCAATATGGTGCGCCAGCATGTCGGTATGGTATTTCAGCATTTCAATCTGTTTCCGAATTTTACGGTGCGTCAGAATATTACCTTCGCACCTGTAAAGCTAAAATTGCAAACTCAGCAGCAGGCCAACGAAAAAGCCGATGCATTGCTGCGACGCATTAACCTGTACGACAAAGCAGATGCTTATCCCAACTGCCTTTCAGGTGGACAAAAGCAACGGATCGCTATTGCCAGAGCGCTGGCGATGGAGCCGGAGGTGCTCCTGTTCGATGAACCTACCAGTGCGCTGGACCCGGAAATGGTAGGGGAGGTTCTGGATTTGATCCGCGAGGTGGCAGAGGAAGGGATGACCATGGTGATTGTCACGCATGAGATGGGATTTGCCCGCGAGGTAGCCACACGCGTGCTGTTTATGGACGAAGGACAGGTCGTGGAGCAAAATACCCCAGACAAATTCTTTACCCAACCGCAGAATCCGCGACTGCAGACGTTTCTTTCCAAAGTGCTCTAAGTTATCACAGAATTAGGAGGAATCAATCATGTTTCAACATGTAATTGTCAAAACACCCTGCAAAGCAATGATCAACGGTATCACCGATCATCCTGAACTGGGTATGCCGGACTACGAAAAGGCTCTGATCCAGCATACTGCCTATGTGGAAACACTGAAAAAATGCGGTGTGGATGTAACAGTATTGCCGCCGGATGAAGAATATCCCGATTCCTGCTTCGTGGAGGATCCGGCGATTGTCACCAAATACTGCGCAATCATCACCAATCCCGGTGCTCCCAGCCGTAAGGGTGAAACGACAGCCATTGAAGCTGCACTGCAGGCATTTTATCCGTCGGATAAGATTTTCCACATTAGTGCTCCCGGCACACTGGAGGGCGGCGATGTCATGATGTGCGGCGATACCTTTTATGTGGGCGAGTCGGCCCGTACCAATGCTGAAGGCATCCACCAGCTGACCGAGATTCTGAAGCCGTTCGGCTGTAAGGTGGAAGCGGTGCCTCTGTCTGAGGTGCTTCACCTGAAAACCGGTGTTTCTTATCTGGAAGAAAACAATATGCTCACGGCTGGTGAATTCTGCACGAAGCCTAACTTTGAGTCGTATCATAAACTGCAGATCCCGCAGGACGAAGCCTATGGTGCAAACAGCATCTGGGTCAACGGCACGGTCATTGTACCGGCGGGCTATCCTGCCGTACAGGCAGCAGTAGAGGCACAGGGTTACAAAGTGCTGGTTTGTGATACTTCTGAATTCCGCAAGATCGATGGTGGCTTGAGCTGTCTAAGTCTACGCTTTTAACAAAGGATATCATTGATTCGCTGAGTTTCGGCTCTAAAATAAAAATTCACTGAGGAGGACATAAACAATGAATAAGAAAGATATTAAAAAGGTCGTTTTGGCCTATTCCGGCGGTTTGGATACATCGATTATTATCTCTTGGCTGAAGGAAAACTACAACAATCCCAGCATCATTGCAGTGGCCGGCAATGTAGGTCAGGCCGATGAGCTTGAAGGATTGGAAGAGAAGGCATTGGCCACCGGCGCAGATAAGTTCTTTGCAGTTGATCTGTGTGACGAGATGGTCAATGATATTATCATCCCCTCCATGCAGGCAGGAGCCATCTATGAGGAATATCTGATGGGCACCGCATTTGCCCGTCCTGTGATTGCAAAATCTCTGGTGGAAATTGCCAAGGCTGAAGGAGCAGATGCCATTGTACACGGCTGTACCGGCAAGGGTAACGATCAGGTTCGTTTTGAACTGGCAGTCAAGCACTTCGCTCCGGATATGCCCATTATTGCTCCTTGGCGTGAGTGGGATATCAAGTCCCGCGAGGAAGAAATTGCCTATGCCGAATCACACCACATTCCCCTGAAGATCAACCGGGAAACCAACTACTCCAAGGACAAGAATATGTGGCATCTGAGCCACGAGGGCCTGGATCTGGAGGACACCTGGAACGAGCCTCAGTACGAAAAACCCGGCTTCCTGGAAATGGGCGTTTCCCCCATTGATGCGCCGGACACTCCCACTTATATCACTCTGGATTTTGAAAAGGGCGTTCCTACCGCTCTTGACGGCGTCACAATGACCCCCACCGAGATCATCTGGAAACTCAATGAGCTGGGTGGTAAAAACGGCATTGGCTTGCTGGACATTGTAGAAAACCGGCTGGTCGGCATGAAGTGCCGTGGTGTATACGAAACTCCCGGCGGCACGATCCTCTACAAGGCTCATGAAACGCTGGAAAGCCTGTGCCTGGATAAGTTTACGGCCCACAAGAAACAGGAACTGTCTGTTACCTTTGCAGAACTTTTGTACAATGGCCAGTGGTATTCTCCTCTCCGGGAAGCACTGACGGCTTTTGTTACCGAGACCCAAAAAACTGTAACCGGAACCGTCAAGCTGAAGCTCTATAAGGGCAACATCATCAAGGCAGGTGTTAAGAGCCCCTACACACTCTACTCCGAAGAAATCTGCACTTTCGGTGAGAGCGATTACGACCAGTCTCAGGCTACCGGCTTTATTAACCTCTGGGGCCTGCCTACACAGGTTCATGCCTTGATGCAGCAAGGAAAGCTGTAAGGAAAGGAGCATCACTATGGAAAAGCTGTGGGCCGGACGGTCTGAAACAAAAACTTCTGTCATTGCTGATGACTTTAATTCCTCTATCCGCTTCGACAGTCGAATGTATCGACAGGATCTGAACGGCTCCATGGCTCATGCCGGGATGCTTGCCAAATGCGGCATCATCAGTGCAAAGGAGGCCCAGCAGATCATCGACGGACTGACAGACATTCTGGATGAGCTGGAATCCGGAGCACTGGTTTTTGATCCAGGTGCCGAGGATATACATATGTTTGTAGAACAGGTGCTGACGGAGCGAATTGGTGATGTGGGAAAGAAGCTGCATACCGCCCGAAGCAGGAACGATCAGGTTGCACTGGATTTGCGGCTTTGGATGAAAGACAGCATCGCCGAGCTCAAAACGCTGATCCTTGCACTGATGAAAGCCATCACTGACAAGGCGGAAGAGTATAAATCCGCCATTATGCCCGGCTACACCCATCTGCAAAGAGCTCAGCCTATCACCTTCGGTCACCACCTGATGGCCTACGGAATGATGCTGAAGCGAGATGTTGGCCGATTTGAAGATGCTGCTGCCAGAATGGATGAAAGTCCCATTGGGTGCTGCGCTCTGGCTGGAACCACCTATGCGACCGACAGATTGTGGGAAGCTCAGACACTTGGCTTCTCCAACATCACAGAAAACAGTCTGGACGGTGTTTCAGATCGGGATTTCTGTGTGGAGTTCCTCTCAGCCTGTTCGGTGCTGATGATGCATCTGTCGAGATTCAGCGAAGAACTGATTCTCTGGTCCAGCTGGGAGTTCCAGTTTATCGAGCTTGATGATCAGTTCACCACCGGCTCATCCATCATGCCCCAGAAAAAGAACCCTGATATGGCAGAGCTTTGCCGGGGTAAGACCGGGCGTGTCTACGGCGACCTTGTAACCCTTTTGACGATGCTCAAGGGATTACCCCTTGCCTATAACAAGGATATGCAGGAGGACAAGGAAGCTGTTTTTGACTGCTTCGATACGGTAAAAATGTGCCTCTCGGTGTTTATCCCCATGATTGGAACCATGAAAGCCAGAACCGATAAGATGCACGCCGCTGCTCAGAAGGGCTTTATCAATGCAACCGATCTGGCGGATTATCTGACCAAAAAGGGGCTTCCGTTCCGTTCTGCCTATAAAATATCCGGGCAGCTGGTTGCTCAGTGCATTCGGGAAAACACCGTGCTGGAACAACTTTCGCTGGAGCAGCTGCAGCAATACAGCGACCTCTTCGAACCGGATGTTTATAAAGAGATCTCACTGGAAACTTGTGTAGCCAAGAGAATTTCTGCCGGCGGTACTTCCGTTTCCTCAGTAGAAACTCAGATCCGTAGTTTGCGCACATGGATGCAGCAAAAATAATCCGTAAATAATGTGTCCAGAAGCGACTGATTTCTAACTTGGTCTACTCATGTACTGTGGAGGTCTGATTCATACTGCCTGATGGCACCGAAATATAAAAATACCCGGACAAAACGATGTCCGGGTATTTTGAAGTGCGCTACTTGCTGTGAGCAAGTTCGTTGCCAGTTCGTGATTTAGTGCGGGGCTCTGAGTTAGGGACTCGCACAATGAGATCTTCGAGATTACAGTCCAAAGCCTCACATATCAAATCCAGATGTTCCAAGTTGACCCTCTCCGCAATCTCGTGGTAAAGATCGTTAATTGTGGATGGCCGAATACCGGTAGCTCTGGCAAGGTCTGCTTGCGTCCACCGTCGTTCGCCAAGCCGGGTTGACAATAAAATCCTAATCATAGCCATACTCCTTTTGCGTTTATTCTAACAAGATAATTCATATCCTACACAAAAATGTTATAAAATAACTAATTTCGTTATGGCTATGCCAAAAAAGCCTTTCAGGGCGGTTGGAAGTTTTGCTTACTTCTGATCGCCCTCTTTTTTATCTGCGCAGAGAAATACACCAGGGGATAGTGGACTTTTATTGAACCTCAAACGATAACGATAGGCATATTGTACCTTAAAAAAGTTGGTTTTTTAAGATAAACTATGATTATTTGTGCTAAACTTTGTCGGATATAACAGAATATTAGAATAAGAAAATCACGGGATCCTTCTGGTTCCGGGGAAATTTCTGCAGTTTTGAGAGATAAATTATCTCGTGGAGTGTTGCTGTGAAAAGTAAAAGTTGTGAAAACACATTAAAACTTATAGAATATCGTGTGTTTTGTGAATGAAGAATTTGGATAATTTTCCAAAAAACAGCATTTTTGCGCGTGCCGTTGGTTTTTTAATGTGTCATAGCGTGGCGTATCGTGAAGAATTGTTTGTGTTGGTTTTTTGCCTTTTTAAGGTGGTTTTGGCTTGACATTTAAAAGGGACGGTATTATTCTGCATAATAGAGAGTAGACTTGCATCTGATCCTTTGTGTGGTATAATTTACAAACTGGATTTGTTAGATATATCGGAATTATCTTAACAGTCGAATATGCAGAAAGTAGATTGATTATTATGAAGTTATGGAGTATTCAACACAAGGCTGCCTATGATCAACTCCAAGAGGAGGGGGTTCTTCATGCCAATGAAAAATATCTCTTCTGTGAAGATGAACTGAGATTTGCGTATGATTGGATGGCTGACCAGCTGGAAAAGAGAGTCGGAAAAGCGCCGAATGGCGTGCATTATCCTGTCTGGGCCTGGTACCAATGGGAAGGGAAGCGTAAGCGGTTAGATATGCGAACCCATCGCCGGTGGAGTACAAAAGGAACACCAATTGTACTATTAACACTGGAAATTCCAGATCATCTCGTCTTATTGTCAGATTTCGATATGTGGCATTGTGTTTTGAATCATGGAGAGGCAAGTTTTTCTGTAGATTTTGATAAGATATATTCGGAACAGGAAATTAGAGAAAGCTGGAACGATATTTTTATGTGGGATAAAAGCAATCAATACTGGCCAGAGCCCAAAACGACTCAGGCGGTCTTTTGGGAACTCAAGAAAGAGTGGGTTGTTCGTTCGGAGTTTTTTGTGTCCGTATGAGGTGTTATATCTATTCGGATAAATATAACAGCTAAATAGGTTACATCATTCTTGAATAGAGAAAGATCAGGCCAGGGGCGTGCGGCTCCTGGCCTTGGTTCGTATAGGGGAATGGGAGAACTTCATATGAACTGAGGCGCAGTCTCAAATGGCTTGATGAGAGCCTAGATCATGCAGAGTAGGGGATGGAGGCATCGCAGCTTAAATGAAAGTTCCCTGAAAAATGGTGTTTGTTGGGCTTTTCAAAATGTCAAAAATCTAGCCTGCCTTTTTAGCTGTAAAAAGGCAATAAAAAACCCGTATCTGGGTGAAAAACACACAGATACGGGTGGATGCTGAAAGAGTAATTATCTCTTGGAGAACTGAGGTGCACGACGTGCAGCCTTCAGACCGTACTTCTTTCTTTCCTTCATTCTGGGGTCACGGGTCAGGAAACCAGCAGCCTTCAGAGTGGGACGGTACTCTGCGTTTGCAGTCAGCAGAGCACGGGAAATGCCGTGACGGATAGCACCAGCCTGGCCGGTAACGCCGCCGCCGCAAACGTTGACAACAACGTCAACCTTGCCCAGCATATCGGTGGAAACCAGGGGCTGACGAACGATCAGCTTCAGGGTGTCCAGACCGAAGTAGTTGTCGATATCACGGCCGTTGATGGTGATAGCGCCAGTGCCGTTCTCATATACACGAACACGAGCGACGCTGGACTTACGGCGACCGGTGCCGTAGAAATACTTCTTCTTGCTCTCGTACATAATTCCTTACCTCCAATTAGTCCAGGGTCCAAGCTTCGGGCTTCTGGGCAGCGTGGGGGTGCTCATCGCCCTTGTACAGGTGCAGACGGCCCATGCAGTTACGGCCCAGGGTGTTCTTGGGCAGCATGCCCTTAACAGCGACTTCCATAGCGTAGTCGGAACGGTTCTCCATCATGATGCGAGCCTTGGTTTCCTTCAGACCGCCGATCCAGCCGGAAACGCGGTAGTACATCTTCTGCTCTGCCTTGTTGCCGGTCAGAACAGCCTTGTCGGTGTTGATGATGATTACGTAGTCGCCGCAATCAACGTTGGGGGTGAAGTCCACCTTGTGCTTGCCACGCAGCAGGTTAGCAGCGATGACAGCGGTGCGGCCCAGGGGCTTGCCAGCAGCGTCGATGACATACCACTTGCGCTGCAGGGTCTCCTTCTTGGCTAAAGTACTAGTCATTATAAGTTCCTCCGATAGGTTAAAATATTTTGACAAATTCGATCGTTCAGAGTAGAATAACTCTCGAACGCTAGAATTTTATACCATACAACAAAAGAAAAGTCAACGGTTTTTAAGATAATTTTTATGGAATAATATATAACCTCTCGAAATCTCTTAAATGCTCTTAAATGCTCTTGATTTCTAATTTTTAATTTTCAATCAAAATAAGGAGAAAACACAACAATGCAAAAACTAATGGGCCTGCTCCGCCGGTGTATCGAAGACTATGGAATGATCGAAGAAGGGGACAAAATCGCTGTTGGTGTATCCGGCGGCAAGGATTCTCTCGTCCTGCTGAAGCTGATGGCCGGTCTTCGGGAATACCACAACAAGCCCTTTGAACTGGAGGCAATTACCATTGATATGGGTCTGGGAATGGACTATTCAGGCATCCAGACCATGTGTGATGAACTGAATGTTCCCTATACGATTGTAAAGACAGAGATTGCTCCCATCATCTTTGATTACCGCAAGGAGAAGAATCCGTGCTCCATGTGCTCCAAGATGAGAAGAGGCGCGCTGAACCAGACGCTGAAGGAGCGGGGACTCAACAAGCTTGCGCTGGGTCACCACTACGACGATGCGGTGGAAACCTTCGTCATGAGTCTTCTGTACGAGGGAAGAATCAGCTGCTTCCAGCCGGTCACCAATCTGGACCGGATGGGTGTGATTCAGATTCGCCCTATGCTGTATATTTCGGAAAAGACCGTGGATCATTTTGCCCAGCGGATGGAGCTGCCGGTGATCACCAACCGCTGCCCCGTGGACAAGCATACCAAGCGGGAGGAAATCAAGGATCTGGTTTACGAGCTGTCAGGCCGCTACCCGGATTTTAAGGACCGTATTTTCGGCGCTATGCAGCGTTACCCTCTGGCAGAGTGGGAGCCGAAGGGACGATATAAGCGCCCTAAAATCGAAGATTAATTTGTATAATACCGCCTCTTTCTGGCTATGATTGGTCAGAAGGAGGCGGTTTTCTATGGTGAAAGGAAATTCCAAACAGGTAATTGTTGTTCATTCTCCCGACCAGAAGCTGTTTGAACAGGCTATTTTTATTTTGAAGGATGATGCAGTTGGCAAGGAAGGCATCACGGATGAGGCGCTGCTGAAAGAAGCAAAGCACTTTATTCGTGAACCCGTCAGACGGAAAATCAGATGGTTTCAGACGGGGCCTGCGTGGGCCTGCGGCGGTGCAGCCATGACCGGACTCGTCTGGCTGATGACGATTATTTGGTGACTTGCGAACAGGCTCGATTTATGTTACAATGTGCCCAATTAGGAGGCGATATGTATGCAGATCGGGTCTTTGCAGGTTCCCGGTATGGTTGCTTTGGCACCAATGGCCGGAGTGACGGATCTGGCGTTCCGCACGGTTTGTGCGGATCTGGGGGCCAGTATGACAGTAACGGAAATGGTATCTTCCAGAGCGCTGGTGTACCAGGATAAAAAGAGCAGGGCTCTGCTGAAGCGAAACAACAACAGTATCTGCGGTGCGCAGATTTTCGGAAATGATCCGGCAATCATGGCTGAAGCAGCGGTGATGGCGGCAGAGATTTCCGGCTGTGACTTTATTGATATCAACATGGGCTGCCCCATGCCCAAGATTGCCAACAACGGTGACGGAAGCGGCTTGATGAAGAAGCCGGAGCTGGCAGGTCAAATCACACGGGCAGTCAGTGATGCGCTGAAGATCCCTGTGACGGTGAAGTGTCGCCTGGGCTGGGACAAGGGCAATATCAATGTGGAATCCTTTGCAAAGCGCATGGAGGACAACGGCGCAGCAGCACTGACCGTTCATGGCAGAACAAGAAGCATGCTCTATACGGGCGTTGCCGACTGGGACACCATCGGAAAAGTGAAGCGGCAGCTTTCCATTCCGCTGATTGCCAACGGTGATATTACTGATGGTGCCAAGGCGGTGGAATGCCTTCGCAGAACGGGTGCTGACTATCTGATGGTTGGTCGTGCCAGCTTTGGCGACCCGTGGCTGTTTGACCAGATCAACGACGCACTGGAGGGAAAAGAACCCCGTCAGCGGCCTTGCCTCGCTGAACGCATGGAGATTGCGAGAAAGCAGGTTCTCATCGCACAGGAGGATAAAGGCGAGCACATCGCTTCCCTGGAGGCCAGAAAGCATCTTGCGTGGTATCTTCGTGGTGTGGCCTATGCAAATTATTATAAAGAGAAGATTTCTCAGATCTCCACTGTGGATCAGGCTATGGAAATCATCGACGGAATCAAAAAAGACTTAAAGTAAAGTATAACAAAAGAGCCTCTGCTGTAGGAAAAACACAGCAGAGGCTCTTTTCATTTGTAAGAATCAGGCGACTTTCTTTCGCAGTGCAAAAGAAATGCTGAAAATCAGTGCCAGAATCAGGCTGATTGCAGCGCCGGTGGATGCGCCGAGATAGTAAGAGACGATCAATCCGATGATGGATGCAGCCAGCGCAAACAGAATCGACAGCAGATGGTACTGCTTCAGGTTGCGGGATACATTTCTCGCTGCTGCAGCAGGCAGCACCAGAAGGGAATTGAGCATGAGCAGACCTACCCAGTTGATTGCCAGCGTGACAACCACGGCAATAGCAACGGTGAAGGATGTCTGCATGGAGTCCACATTGATTCCTCTGGAGGACGCCAGCTGCGGGTGAATGGAAGCCAGAGTCAGCTGGTTGATTCTCAGGAACCAGAAGAGAATGACACCTGCCAGTACCAGTAGCAGAACGCCGATTTCTGACGGAGTAACGGAAAGAACATCGCCGATGAGGTATTTGTTGTATTTGGTGAAGCTGCCGCCGCCCAGAGTTGCAATAAAAATACCCAATGCTACAGCGGTGCTGGAGAATACGCCGATCAAAGTGTCAGCGGCCTGATTGGAGCGGCTTCTGACATAGCTGAACAGCAGTGCAAAGGCTACGGAAAACGCTACAGCCACCGGAGTGGGAGCCAGACCGCAGATGCAGCCAATGGCGATTCCTGTAAAGGCGGAATGGCCCAGTGCATCAGAAAAGAAGCTCATCCGGCCGGTGACGATCATCGTGGACATGAGACCGAACAGGGGAGCCATGAGAAGCAATGCAAGCAGCGCATTTTTCATAAAATCCCAGTGAAACATTTCAAAGGGAAGCAAATCACAAAAGGCATACCAGATTTGCATATCAGCAGCCCTCCTTCATATGAAATGCCGTGCGGAATTCATCAGAATTCAGGACATCCTCGGGCTGACCCTGGATGAGAACCTTGTGGTCGATGAGGACCACCCGGTCGGCATATTTGGGAAGCATGGAGAAATCGTGGGTCGTCATTAAAATAGACAGATCGAAATTCTTGCGGATTTCATCCAGCATATCCATCAGATTGGTCATACCTTCAATATCTACGCCGGACAGAGGTTCGTCCAGAATCAGAATATTGGGGATAGGCTCCAGAGCAAGAGCAAGGAGCACACGCTGAAGCTCACCGCCGGAAAGGGTACCGACTCTCTTATCAATCAGATCCTCACCGTGGACACGCTTCAGACACTGCATAACCAGCTCCCGCAGAGGCTTGTTCAAGCCCAGAAACGCAGGGCGCTTGCTCAGACAGCAGGCGAACAGGTCTGCAACAGACAGCGGATCGCCGGGGTCAAAGGTGGGGGACTGGGGAACATAGCCGATTCTCGCTTTGACACGGTGAGCGCCGGGAACGGAGAACATAATGTTGCCGTCATATTCCCGCTGCCCCAGCAAAGCCTTCAGAAGCGTGGACTTGCCGGCACCGTTTGGGCCGATCAGCGCAACCATCTGGCCGCAGTGGACATGCAGATTGATATCCTGCAGCACCTGGTCATCGCCGATTTTGACAGAGACATTTTGTACCTTCAGGCAGCAGGAATCCTTGCAGCCGCCAGTGTGAAATAAACCCATTACTGCAGTGCCTCCTTCAAGGTGTCGATGTTGTGATACATAGATGCAAAGTAGTCGTCGCCGGACATTGCCATATCCAGAGAGAATACAGACACCTTGGTTTCAGAAGAAATGACGGATGCTGCGGAAGAAGATCCGTTGGTTTCTGTAAAGATAGCGGGAAGATGATGCTCCTGAACCACATCGATCAGATGGGTCAGGTCACTTGCGGAAGCCTCACTGCCGGACTCTTCTTCAATGGCTTCCAGAATATCCAGGTCATAGGCATGGGCAAGATACCCAAAGCCATCGTGGAAGGTGATCAGTTCCCGGCAGGACAGATCCTTCAGCTGGGTCATGCCGTATTCGTTCAGCTCGTCCAGCTTCTGAACCAGCTTGTCAAGGTTTGCTTCAAAGGTGGACTGATACTCGGGGTACTGCTGACTCAGGCCGGAACAGATGGTCTTTGCCATGGAAATTGCATTCACCGGGGAAAGCCAGATGTGGGGATCCTTATCATGATGATGGGCATCTTCCTCGCCTTCATGGGAATGCTCATCGGCTTCATCCTCGTGATGATGGTGACCGCCGTCGAGCAGCGTCACATCTGCAGAAGCATCGATGGTATATTTGGCCTTTTCCAGAGATTCTGCCATGAAATCTTCCAGGCCGGCACCGGACAATACGACGACATCAGCGCCTTCGATGGCTTTCATCTGTCTGACAGTCAGGGAATAGTCGTGCAGGCAGGAAACGCTCTCTGTCACGAGCCGTGTGACGGCGATGGGAGTTCCTTCGCAGATAGATGCAGTAAACTGATAGACAGGAAGTGTGGTTGCGGCGACCTGAATCTGTGCCGCAGGAGCACACGCAGTGAAAATCACGCTTAGCATCATGAAAAGGAACAGGATTGCTTTTTTCTTCGTGTTCATGTATGACATCCATTCTGTATAAGTTTTTCTACATTATACCATGTTATTGGAAAAAAACAAGAAAAAAGAGGACTGCACAAAGCAGCCCTCTTAATAAGTACCGAATAAATTAGTGATTTTCGATCCAGGCACTGGCCTTAGCCTTGCCCAGACGATGAATATCTTCTGTGGGGTAGGGAGATGCCTCTCCGCCGAAGACATACAGGAAGTACAGTCCGCCGGGTGTCTGGTACAGAGACTCCTCGTAACCGGCGGGATCGCCAAAGTTGCCGACGGTGGTCTTCTTAATCAGGGTAGCTGTTTCGGTATCATATTCTTTCTTGCAGATAATCTTCTTCATAGAGCAAACCTCCTTTGCAACATAATTTGTTGGTCTTATTATACACAATTGGGTGCGAAATGCAAGATGATTTTTCCAAATATGTTAGAAATACTGAATAAATCAGGGAAAAAGCAAACGGGAAACTACCGCTGATTCTGCTTTTGTTGTAGAAAATTCACAAACGAATTGAATTTGAAATATGCTCGTTTGTCATCCGGGGAGAAAAGCATGAGCGTGCATGATTGGGTATGTTTTTCAAATGCGGGGCAGATTGCTTAGGATGTTCCTTGTATCAAAGATGCGTTTATGATAGTATAAGGCCTGAGGTGATGATATTGAAGGATATTCCGATCTTTACTACGGACTACGGTGTTGCAAGCCTGATGCTGAAGGAGATTCCATACAAGCAGCAGGCGTTTATCTGTGTGCGCGACAGTCAGCCGGGCCACTTGCAGGACTTGCTGGATGAATGTGTAGGCTTTTGCCGTGCGGCTGGAGCAGAGCAGATCTTTGCCGCAGGACATGACGATCTGCAGAGCTATCCGCTGCACACGGTCATTTATGAAATGTCTGTTCCTAATCTTGGAATGGAAGCTCCGGAAGGCTGCCTCTGGCCGGTTACGGAAGAAACCGTCGCACAGTGGAGAACGATATATAATGAGAAGATGAAGGCTGTGGACAACTCTGCAACCCTGTCTTCATTTGACGAAAAGAAGATTCTGGAATCGAAGGGCGCATACTTTATACATAAAGAGGGTACCCTCTGGGGGATCGGATGGATCGAGGACGGCGAGATCCTGGCGGTGGCGTCTACGGTTCCCGGAAAGGGCAGAGCTGTCATGGAGTCGCTTATGAGCGCCGCAGGGGCTGACCGGTTCCGGCTGGAGGTTGCTTCCAGCAATGAGCGGGCAATCCGCCTGTATGAAGCTATGGGCTTTGTAAAAACTTCGGAACGGAACCGCTGGTATCGGGTCAGATAACGGACAGCGGTATATTTTCAAAATATTTTTATCTGTCAAGGAAAAATACTTGACAACTGGGACGGGATGCTGTATGATATCTCAGGTGTCAAGGAAAAGAACTTGACAGGGAGGACGGATCCATGGACGCTTTACAGATGATTTTGCTCTATGATTACTATGGTGAGCTGCTTACAGAGCGTCAGCGGATGTGTTTCGATCTTCGATTCAATCAGGATCTGTCTCTGAGTGAGATTGCTCAGGAGTTGGGCGTCAGCCGCCAGGGTGTTTATGATAACATCGCGCGGGCTGAGGCGCTCCTTCAGAATATGGAAGAAAAAACCGGCTGTGTCCGCCGGGATCTGGCTTACCGCAAGGCAGCCCAGGAGATTCTGGAGAGCACAAAGGCACTTTCTTCCCACGAAGATCCACAGGTGCGGGAGACTGCGGCAAAGATTGCTGCTGCGGTTAATTCCATTGAGGAGTAAATTATGGCATTTGAAGGCTTAACCGAAAAGATTAGCGCGACCTTCAAAAAGCTGCGTGGCAAGGGTCGCCTGAAGGAATCCGATGTCAAGGAGGCAATGCGTGAGATTCGCATGGCTCTTCTGGAAGCGGATGTCAGCTATAAGGTTTGTAAGGACTTTACAAAGTCTGTTACAGAGCGGTGCATCGGCACCGATGTACTGGAGTCTCTGACTCCGGCGCAGATGATTGTTAAAATCGTCAACGAAGAGCTTACCAAACTGATGGGCTCTGACACAAAACACATTACCATCAATCCAAACGGCCCCACGGTTGTGATGCTGGTTGGTTTGCAGGGTGCAGGTAAAACCACCAACGGTTCCAAGCTGGCTGGCCTGATGAAGCGCCAGGGCAAGAACCCTCTGCTGGTTGCCTGTGATATCTATCGTCCTGCTGCAATTGCACAGCTGAAGGTCTGCGGCGAGAAACTGGGAATTCCCGTGTTTGAAATGGGTCAGGAAAATCCTGTGACCATCGCCAAGGAAGCAGTTCTGTACGCCCGTCAGCACGGACATGACATGGTTTTCCTGGATACAGCAGGTCGTCTGCATGTGGACGAGCAGCTGATGGAAGAACTGAAGAATATCAAAGCCACCGTAAAGCCCGATGAAATCATGCTGGTTGTGGATGCCATGACCGGTCAGGATGCTGTGAATGCAGCCCAGAGCTTCAACGATTGGCTGGATATTGACTCGGTGATGCTTTCCAAGCTGGATGGCGACGCCAGAGGCGGTGCTGCGCTCTCTGTCAGAGCAATCACCGGCAAGCCCATCAAGTTCTGCGGTATGGGTGAAAAGCTCGAGGATATCGAGCCGTTCCATCCGGATCGCATGGCTTCCCGAATCCTGGGCATGGGCGATGTACTGAGCCTGATTGAAAAGGCTGAGCAGGCATACGACGCAAAGAAAGCTGCTGAGATGGAGGAAAAGCTCCGCTCCAACCGGTTCACTTTGCAGGACTACTACGATCAGCTGGTGCAGCTGAAAAGCATGGGTTCCATGGAGGATATCCTTGCTCAGATGCCCGGCGGTGCAAATCTCAAGGGCGTTAAGGTCGACGAAAAGGCAATGGCTCATACCGAAGCCATTATCCTGTCCATGACTCCCAAGGAGAGAGAAAACCCCAACATCATCAATGCCAACCGAAAAAAGCGTATCGCTGCCGGTGCCGGTGTGAAGGTGGAAGAGGTAAACCGACTGCTTAAATCCTTTGATCAGATGCGTGCGCTGATCAAACAGTTCTCCGGCCCCGGCGCTGCAAAGAAAATGAAGCGTATGCGCGGACTCGGCAGATTTGGCGGTTTTTAATTTATTGGTTCGCTGAAAGCAATTTGCTTTGCGATATATAGAAATGATTTTTGGAGGTGAATACTCATGGTTAAGATCAGACTGAGAAGAATGGGTGCAAAGAAGGCTCCTTTCTATCGTATCGTTGTTGCTGATTCCCGCTCCCCCCGTGACGGTCGCTGCATCGAGGAGATCGGCGTTTACAATCCTCTGACTGAGCCCGCTGTCATCAATGTTGATGTGGAGAAGGCGCAGAACTGGATCAAGAACGGCGCTCAGCCCACTGACACTGTCCGTGGTCTGCTGAAGAAGGCTGGCGTTCTGTAAGGATACCGCAAAGGAGAAGCGCAATGAAAGAACTCTTGCTTTACATGGCAAAGAATCTGGTTGATAATCCCGACGCGGTTTCTGTCAATGAAATTTCCAATGAGGACGGCACGGTGCTGGAGCTCCGTGTTGCGCCGGAGGATATGGGCAAGGTTATTGGCCGTCAGGGCCGCATTGCCAAGGAAATCCGTACCATCGTCAAAACCGTTGCCCAGCGTGACGGCGTGAAGGTCACGGTCGAAATTGTCGATTAACGGGTATGCGTGGCGTTGTGCGTCACGCATTTCTCGTTTTATACCCATATAAAGGAGAAGGTTGATGAAACTCCAATTTATTGATGCCGGTGAAATTGTCACCACCCATGGCGTTCGAGGGGAAATGAAGCTGCTGCCCTGGACGGACGGCCCTGATTTTCTTTTGGATTTTAAGCGTGTCCGCATTGATGGCAGAGACTATGCCATTCAGGATTGCAAAATCCAGAAGACCTGTAACCTGATCAAGCTGCAGGGGATTGATACCATGGAAGCGGCTCAGGCTATGAAAGGCAAAACCGTTCAGATTTATCGGGATGAGGCTCCGGAAGGCCTGATTTTCGCCGATGAGCTGAAAAAAATGGAAGTTTATTGTGAAGATAAAATGATTGGCCTGATCACGGATGTGCTGGATTACCCCGGCAACAGCGTGTATGTTGTCAAGGGTGAGCGGGAGTATATGATCCCCGCAGTAAAGGCCTTTATTTTGAATACAGATATGGAAGCAAACCGTATGGATGTAAAGCTTCTTGAGGGGATGGCAACCGATGAGGGTTGATATTATGACGCTGTTCCCGGATTCTCTGGGAGATGTGCTGTCCGAAAGCATTTTGGGCAGAGCCCAGGAGCGGGGAATTATTCGCATTGAAACACACCAGATTCGGGATTACACAGCCAACAAGCAGAATCAGGTGGATGACTACCCCTATGGCGGAGGCCGGGGCGCCGTTATGACTCCGGATCCGCTGTATCGCTGCTGGGAAAATGTCTGTGACGAAGCAGGCGGCCCTGTGCACACGATTTATCTGTCGCCCTGCGGACATACCTTCAAGCAGGAGGATGCAATCCGTCTGAGCAAGATGGATAATGTCATTCTGGTCTGCGGCCACTATGAGGGCATCGATCAGCGCTTTATCGATGAGTGCGTGGACGAGGAAATTTCCCTGGGTGATTTTGTTCTGACAGGCGGTGAGATTGCTGCTATGGCTGTCACCGATGCAATTTGCAGAATGGTTCCCGGCGTGCTGGCAGATCCTGAGTGTTTTGAAGATGAAAGCCACTATAACGGACTTCTGGAATATCCCCAGTACAGCCGCCCGGCGGTCTGGCACGGCAGGGAAGTCCCGGAGATCCTGTTGTCCGGCAACCATGCCAAAGTGGCGCAGTGGAGAAGAAAGCAGTCCCTGCGCAGAACAAAGGCAAGAAGACCGGATATGTATGAAAAGCTGGACCTGAGCAGTAAGCAGGATAAGAAGCTTCTGAAAGAGATGGAGGCAGAGGATCATGAACAGTCTGGAACAGTTGAAGCAGTGGGTGCAGGAAAGCAGTAACATCGTTTTCTTCGGCGGCGCAGGAGTCAGTACGGAATCCGGCATACCGGATTTCCGAAGCGTGGATGGCCTGTATGCACAGAAGTTTGAGTATCCGCCGGAAACTATTATCAGTCACAGCTTCTATCAGAAGAATCCCGAGTATTTCTTCCGATTCTATAAAGAAAAAATGCTGCCGCTGGGATTTTCGCCCAATGTAACCCACGAGGTTCTTGCAAGGTGGGAACAGGAGGGGAAGCTTCTGGCAGTTGTGACTCAGAATATTGACGGCCTGCACCAGAAGGCGGGCAGCAAGAGAGTGTATGAGCTTCATGGAAGCGTTCTGCGCAACTACTGCACCAAGTGCGGAAAGTTCTATACTGCGGAGTATGTGAAGCAGTCCGATGGCGTTCCGCGCTGCGAGTGCGGCGGAATTGTGAAACCGGATGTGGTGCTTTATGAAGAATCCCTGGATCAGTCGGTGATGGAAAAGAGCGTCCGGGCAATTGCTCAGGCGGATCTTTTGATCGTGGCCGGAACCAGCCTGACAGTTTATCCTGCCGCAGGGCTGATCAATTACTATCGGGGCAAACGCCTGGTGCTGATCAATCGGGATATTACGCCGTATGATAATCAGGCAGACCTGGTTTTACATGAGAATCTTGGAGCTGTGTTCTCTCAGCTTTGAAAAAATCCGAGTATCGTATGATACCCGGATTTTTTTCTTGACAAATGGTGACCTGATACATATAATGAATATATGAACAATCAAACATATGAATATATGAAAGGATGGTTGCATGGAGCAGGAATTTTTGTTTGATGACGATGAACTGATCGAAATGGCAGAGTTGTTCAAAGTATTTGGCGACTCTACAAGAATCAAAATCCTGAGCATACTATTGGACGGAGAGAAGTGCGTACAGGAAATTGCAGACGCTTCCGGTTCAACACAGTCGGCAGTCAGCCATCAGCTGAGAATCTTAAAGCAAGCCAGACTGGTCCGGAACCGTCGGCAGGGAAAACAGATCTGCTATTCTTTGGCAGATGATCATGTAAAAACAATTCTGGGAATGGCCAGAGAGCATTTGGAGGAATGAATTATGCGCAAAACATTTGAACTGGAAAATCTGGAGTGCGCCAACTGCGCAGCCAAGATGGAACGCGATATTGCAGCGCTTGACGATGTGAAGAAGTGCACCATCACCTTTATGACATCCCGTATGAGCATTTCCGTAGAAGACCATGCTGATTTTGACGAAATCCTGAATAAGGCTCAGGCAATCATGAAGTCTTATGAGAAGGATTGCACAATTGTAAGATGAACAAGAAGCAGAAAAGAATTGCCAGGCAGATTGGCATTGGCCTTGCGCTGTTTGTGCTGGGCCTGATCTGCAAACAGTTCAATGAGATTGCAGGCGATATACTGCTGACCGCAGGATGGCTTGCAGCCGGTTACAATGTCATATTGGATGCCTTCGGTAAAATCAAAGCGAAAAAGCCCTTTGACGAGGAGCTGCTGATGACATTGGCCTCCGGATGTGCTGTGCTTCTGGGCGAGTTCTCCGAAGCGGCTGCGGTTATGATTTTCTATCAGGTGGGCGAACTGTTCCAAAGCGTCGCGGTGGAACGCTCCAGAAAGTCCGTTGCGGAACTGATGGACCTTCGTCCGGATGTTGCCTACATTCTGCGCGATGGCGAGGCGGAAGAAGCAGACCCCGAGGATGTTCAGGTTGGAGATCTGCTGCTGGTCCATCCCGGCGAGCGAATCCCTGTGGATGGCGTGATCGTAGAGGGTTCTGCATCGGTGGATACCTCCAAGATTACGGGCGAGTCTGTACCTGCAGATCTGACAGCCGGAGACAAAATCCTTTCCGGCAGTATCAATCTTTCCGGTGTGCTGACCATTCGGGCAGAAAGCGAGTTTGCATCCTCTACGGTTGCACATATCCTTGATCTGATGGACTCTGCCAGCGAGGGCAGAAGCAAGACCGAAACCCTGATCACAAGATTTTCCCAGAGCTACACCCCCTGTGTTGTAATAGCCGCTGCGGTTCTTGCACTGATTCCGCCGTTGTTTACCGGGTTTAACTTTGCAACATGGATTCATCGTGCGCTGAACTTCCTGGTCGTCAGCTGCCCGTGTGCATTGGTGATCTCGGTGCCGCTGGCCTTTTTCGGCGGCATGGGCGGTGTGAGCAAGGCAGGAATGATTGCAAAGGGCGGAATTGCCCTTGAGAATCTGGCAAAAATCGACACTGTTGTTTTTGATAAAACAGGTACCCTGACCACGGGCGATTTCTGTGTGGTCCGCATTGAATCTGAAACCGATAATCTGCTGGAGCTGGTTGCAGCAGCCGAGGAGGTTTCCCATCATCCCATTGCAAAAGCAATTGTGGGAGCTTCCAAGATGCACCTGAAGGCCTCTGATATTCAGGAAATTCCCGGGCAGGGAATCCGTGCCCAGGTTGAAGGCCACCAGGTCATGGCTGGAAATCACCGGATGCTGGAATCCCTTCAGCTGAGGGTTCCGGAAGTTGACGGCGCAACGGTTGTATATGCCGTTATTGACGGAGTCTACGCCGGTGCTATCATTTTGGAAGATACCATCAAGTCGGGCGCAGCAGAATCGCTGCAGGCACTGAAAAAACTGGGAATTACCAAGGTGTGTATGCTGACTGGAGACCGGAAAGCTGCTGCAAAAACGGTGGCAGATCACCTGAATCTTGACGATTACCGGTACAGCCTGCTCCCGCAGGATAAGCTCTGTGCAGTAGAAGAAATGCTGAATCAGGGCAGGCAGGTGGCTTTTGTCGGCGATGGAGTGAATGATGCTCCGGTGCTGACTATGGCTTCGGCTGGTGTTGCAATGGGTGGCGTTGGTTCGGATGCAGCAGTGGAAGCATCGGATCTGGTGCTGTTGAAAGATGATCTGCGTGGACTTCCCAAGGCAATCACGATTGCAAGAAGGACACTTTCCATTGCCAAGCAGAATATTATCTTTGCGCTGATTGTGAAATTCGGTGTGATGTTGCTGAGCATCCCGGGCATTGCCAGTATGTGGCTGGCGGTGTTTGCCGATGTCGGCGTTGCAATTCTGTGTATCCTGAATTCCTTCCGCGCCATGAAAAGTGATGTATAACAAAAACCGCTCATTTAGCCAGAGCCGGCTAAAAACTTTTTAATCCGGCGATGCAAAACGAACAATTCCGTGGAAGGTTCAAAGCGAACCGGCCTCGGAATGATTCTAACAGGAAAGCCTATTAGAACAAAACTTGACTTGACTGCATTAATGTGTTACTATAAAGACCAATAAAATATTTAAACCGTTGAAGCGAAGATAAAGACAGTTATGCCTTCACAGAGAGTCTGCGATGCTGAGAGTCAGGCAAGAAACAGGTTGTCAAATGGATCGCTGAGGGCGCAGTCAAATATGAGAAATCATAGAGTATTCTGCGACGTGTTGGCATACGTCAGTTGTCGGGGATATGTTGGTATCCTGCTAAGCGCATAAGGTTGAACCTTATGAATCAAGGTGGCACCGCGGATTGGTATTAGATTCGCCCTTGACAGAAGTATTGATCTGTCAAGGGCGTTTTTGTTTTACAAACTCCTTTGATAGAAAACAGGTATTAAAAAGGAGTGTATAAAAATGAACAAGATTATTTTAACAGGAGACAGACCCACAGGCAGACTTCATTTAGGACATTATGTCGGTTCGTTGAAAAGACGAGTGGAACTGCAAAACTCAGGAGAATACGAAAAAATTCTTATTATGATTGCCGATGCACAGGCATTGACGGATAATTTTGATAATCCAGAGAAAATTCGCCAGAATATCATTGAAGTTGCACTGGATTATTTATCTGTTGGACTTGATCCTACGATCTCCACTTTGTTTATCCAGTCCCAGATTCCGGAATTGACAGAATTAAGCTTCTACTATATGAATTTAGTAAGTGTATCTCGCCTGTATCGAAATCCAACTGTCAAGTCAGAAATCCAATTAAGAAACTTTGAAGCCAGTATCCCTGCGGGATTTCTTTGCTATCCTATCAGTCAGGCTGCTGATATTACAGCGTTCAAAGCGACTACGGTTCCTGTTGGCGAAGATCAGCTGCCTATGCTTGAACAAACAAAAGAAATCGTACGAAAGTTTAATGCCATCTATCAGGAAGTATTAGTGGAGCCTGAAATTTTGCTGCCTAAAAATAATGCCTGTATGCGTTTGCCCGGTACAGATGGAAAAGCAAAAATGAGTAAATCTCTTGGAAATTGCATTTATTTGGCTGATTCTCCAGAAGATGTCAAGAAGAAAGTGATGGGAATGTTTACAGATCCCCTGCACCTGCAGGTATCGGATCCCGGACATCTGGAAGGCAATACCGTGTTTACTTATCTGGATGCTTTCTGTGAGCAACGGCATTTTGCAGAATATCTGCCGGAATATTCTTGCCTGGACGAACTGAAAGAGCATTACCAAAGAGGCGGCCTGGGCGATGTGAAGATCAAAAAATTTCTAAACAACATTCTGCAAGAAGAATTAGCACCGATCAGAAAAAGACGCAAAGAATACGAAAAGGATATCCCCGGAGTTTACGAGATTCTGAAAGCGGGCAGTGAACAAGCTCGAATTATTGCAGCAAAGACCCTGGATGAAGTGCGGTCTGCAATGAAAGTCAACTATTTTGATGATGAAGCATTGATTGAAATGCACAGTAAGAAATATGAAAACTGATACAGAAATGTCGAGTGATAATAATAGCTGAGGCAAATAAAGCGTTAGACATATTCTAATTTATTTGACACTTTCTTTCCTAAGAATTTGTTGAACCTTTTTGGAAGCCGTCCTTACTCAAAGGATGGCTTCCATTTTATTATTAAATACATCGAGTTGCAGTCTGATATATCTAACAGATATATCAGACTATGTCGTTCCAAATAGCTTCGCTCATGTTTAGGAATGAAGCGAGTTCCTTCACAATTCTTCACCTGAAAATAAATCTATATTTCTTTATGAAATCTTGAAAAATGACTGTTATCCTGAAAGTACCACTTTGAAGGAGGGTTATTTATGAAGACAAAACGACATCACATTGTATGGCGTATTTTGCTGTGTGTCCTTGTAATTTTGATTGCAGCGGCACTGACTTTCATGCACTTTGGAGGCTTTAACACGGGAAAAAGCGCAAACTCGGAGCAACTGAAAACATATGCAAAGAGCGTTGATACGATTTCCGTTCCTGCAAATGTAAAAGTGATTGCTCTGGGAGAAGCTACCCACGGAAATGCGGAGTTTCAGCAGCTGAAGCTGGATGTATTTCAGAATCTGGTGGAGAATGACGGGGTTCGTGCTTTTGCCATCGAAGGAGACTTCGGCGGATGTGAGCAGGTGAACCGCTACATTCACGGCGGTGAGGGATCTGCGCAGGAGGCTGCGGCTGCAATCGGATTTAAGATTTATCAGACTGACGAAATGGCAGAGCTCATCGACTATATGAGGGAGTATAATGCCAGTGCTCCGGATGGCGAGGACCTGCGCTTCTATGGCTTTGATATGCAGCGCTATAAAGATAGCTTCCATTTGCTCCTGAAAGCCTGCAAGGCAAACGAGATGGATGCCACTCAGCTGGAAAAACTCGTAAATGGAGATAACTGGAACGAAGCCTATGACAATGCAGCCAGAGCCGAAGTCATTACGCAGATCAAGACACAACTGGAAAACAAAAAGAATACCGAACAGGCAGTTCATGCGGCAGATATGCTGCTGAAATATTTGCAGCTGCAAGCGACCAAAGATCCCAACGCCGGTATGGATTTGAGAGATGCCTTCATGGCAGAAAATGTGCAGTGGATTTTGCAGCAGGAACAGGCCCTTGGCGCAGAGAAAATCTTTATCACTGGACATAACAGTCATGTGGCTAAATGGGGAAGCTATAACGCTATGGGAAAGCTTTTGGAAACAAGTTTCGGTGATGACTACTATGTGATTGGAACAGATTTCTACAAGACAAAATGCAATCTGCCGACCCCTTCCGGGAAACGAACCA
>JAHHRV010000025.1 GCA_020025595.1 Oscillospiraceae bacterium | reverse complement strand
TGACTTCTTTTTCGTACTCTGTGCGAGATTTATGGATTTCGTCCTTTGCTTCCAGCAGCATTTCCTTCTTCTTGTTTTCACCACCGCGGATGGCATCGTTGATGATACGGGTAGCCTCTGCCTCTGCAGAGCCGATTTCCCGTTCAGCCACACGCTTGCGATACTGGATACCGATGATGGTACCGATCAGAAGACCTGCTACGGCGCAAATTACGGCAATAATAATTTCAAAAGGTTCCATAATTCTGCAACACACCTCCTTGTTTGTATTGGCAAATGAGGCGGAGGGTGACGCAAGGGACCACATGGGTATTCAATTTGAACATGATCAGAAACCGGAAACCAGGTCCGGCACGATAAATTGCTACAAAATAAAAACGCCATGGGGCGATTTTTGCGTAAAACCACCGGCAACTTTGCCGGATATCAGCAAACGCTGTCCCCTCTCGTGGACAGGCATACTATTCCTAATCCATTTTACTTGTGCAGGAGACTAATGTCAAGAAGATTTGTGCAAAAACGATTGGTAAAAAGCGCTCATATTTGTTCGGCTCGACAAAGTATATGAAAATGGTGTCAAATTTCGCACACCGATCCATCCCCCGGATGATGATAATGCGAAAAAGAGGTGCTCCGTAGAGCACCTCTGGTGGAAACCGGTATCAAAAGGCATCAGTGTTCGTCCATCCACTGACCGGCACGAACCTTTACCTTGTCCAGAATATTGCTGATCTGCTGCTGTTCTTCTTCCGTAAGATCCTGAGAAACAAGAGTCTCCCAGGTTTCAAAAATATGGTCGATTTTCGGCAGGCAGGCCAGTGCCTTCTGGGTGGGAAAGACCTGCATGGCCCGGCGGTCCTCCGGGGAGCTTCTGCGCTGGACGAAACCTTCCTCTTCCAAAATTGCCAGCTGGCGGGCAACATTGCTCTTGTTGATAAAGATTTTTCTTGCCAGCTGATCCTGGGTGATGCCGGGATTGCTGCAGATCACACACAGATAGCTGGCGTGACAGGATTTCAAACCCAGGGGTGCCAGCTCTTCCGAACGGAACTGGGCGGCGCATCGGGCAATATCTGTGATGTTGTGCATGATGTCAGACATAAGGATCCCTCCGATGTTATGAGTTGCACATGCAACTATTTTACCAAATTTTTGGGGTATTGTAAAGCCATTTTGCGGGAAATGGGAATTTCCTTGGCTTTCGGTTGCGCAAAGTCGTGATTTGTGGTATGCTATCAAATAGGTAACTAGGACTATAACCAAAATGGAGATTAATCATTATGTATGAATTCATTCAAGATAATACCATAAACGAATACGAAGAATTTATTCAGTCCCATCCCAAGGGACACTTTGCTCAGTCCGTGCTGTGGGGCAAGCAGAAGACCGCATGGAAGTTCCAGGCCATTGCCGTGCGCGATGACCAGGGCAAGATCAAGGGCGCACTGGGCGTGCTGATCCGCAAGGCTCCTATTTTCCCTGTGAGTATGCTGTATATCTGCCGCGGCCCTGTTTGCGATCTGGACGACCGGGAGACTCTGGAAGAGCTGATGCGGGGCGTAAAGGTCCTGGCAAAGCAGTACCACGGCTATGTGGTAAAGATCGACCCGGATGTGAGCGTGGAAAACACCGCATTTAAGCAGGAGCTGGAGCGTCTGGGCTTCCGCTGTATGCAGGAGGGCAAGAATTTCGAGGGCATTCAGCCCCGTTTCGTCTTCCGCCTGAATGTGGAGGGCAAGACCGAGGACGAGCTGATGGCTTCCTTCACTCAGAAGCATCGCTACAACATCCGCCTCGCCGCCAGAAAGGGCGTAGAGGTGAAGATCTGCGGTCAGGAAATGATTCCTGAATTTACCAGAATCATGGTGGAAACCGGTCTGCGTGACAACTTTGTCACCCGTGACGAGGCTTATTTCTCCAATATGCTGAAGAATCTGGGCGAGCACTGCCGCCTGTACATGGCATTCCACGAGGGTCAGCCCATCGCAGGCACTCTGGCAATCTGGTACGGCGACAAGGTGTGGTACCTGTACGGCGCCAGCTCCAACGAGCATCGCAACCTGATGCCCAACTACCTGCTGCAGTGGAACATGATCCAGTGGGCTGTGGAGAAGAAGTGCCGCATCTATGACTTCCGCGGCGTTTCCGGCGACCTGACCGAGGACAATCCTCTGTACGGCCTGTATAAGTTCAAGAAGGGCTTTAACGGCGACTTCACCGAGTTCATCGGCGAATTTGACCTGGTTATCAGCAAGTTCTGGTACAAGACCCTGAAGATCGCCACCGACGGCTATCACAAGCTGGCGATGATCCGTTATATGAAGAAGAACAAGAAGGATTGAGTTCCCGCAAGACAGAGAGGATGTGCCTATGAAAGCATACATGGTGGATAAAAGTGCGCTGGCCCATAATGTGCAGCTGATTTTGCAGAAGGCAAAGGGCGCGACTGTCTGGGGCGTCATCAAAGGTGACGGCTACGGCCTTGGGTGCGTGAATATGGCACGGACCCTCAGCGCCTATGGCATTGACCATTTCGCAGTCACCGATGTGAGCGAGGTTCGTGCGCTCCGGCAGGAGGGATTTGAGGAATGCTCCATCCTGATGATGGAGGGTACCTGCAACCCGGCGGAGATCAACGAGCTGCTGGACTACCGGGCAATTCTGACCATCGGCTCCAGAGAGGATGCAAAGATGGTGAATCAGGTTGCCGGGGAGCGCTCTGCCGTTGCCGAGGCACATCTGAAAATCGACACCGGCATGGGCCGCTACGGATTCTTGCCGGAGGAGATCGAGACGGTCTACAGCCTGTACACAGACTGCGCCAATATCGCATTTACCGGCATCTACACCCACTTCGGCTGCGCCGTGGATGCGGCCATTACCCAGAAGCAGTTCGACAAATTCCAGCAGGTGGTGCAGGAGCTTCAGGCGGCAGGCTTTGAGACCGGAATGGTCCACTGCTGCAACTCCACGGCCTTCTGGAAGTACGAGCATATGCACTGCGACGGCGTGCGGGTAGGCTCTGCGCTGCTGGGCCGGGTGGCATTCCCCGGGAAAACCGGACTGAAAACCGTGGGCTACTGCCAGGCAGAACTGGAAGAAATCCGCACCATCCCTGCCGGTCACACCGTGGGCTACGGCGCGGGATTCGTCGCCAAGCGGGAGACCCGGACCGCGGTGCTGTCCATCGGCTACTTCAACGGCTTCGGCGTGGACCGGGGCTTTGACCTGTGGCGGTTCAAGGACTGCCTGCGGGGCGTTGCCCGCTACATTAAGGCCTTTATCAAGCACAAAGCGCTGTATGTCCATGTAAACGGCAAGGCTTGCCGGGTGCTGGGCCATGTGGGCATGGTAAACATGGTCATCGATGTCACCGACTGCGACTGCAAGGTCGGCGACATGGCTCGGGTCAATATCAACCCCTTGCTGTTAAAAGGCGTAGAAGTTGTATATTTCTAGTAAAATCGCAAAGCTCCCTCGTTTTGAGGGAGCTTTTTTTCGGAAATTATTTCCGGCATCGTCCATGCTTTCGTGGGTTTTCCCTGATTCAGACGGCTAAAATGAGTAATACATTCTACCAAGGGGGAGCACCTAATGCACTGTGCAAAACTGAAAACGTATATGGAAACCGGACGGGTGGTGTTCTTGCCGGCCCGCTCCATCAAGCCGAATCCGTCCCAGCCTCGCCGGATTTTTAACGAAGAAGCCTTACAGGAGCTCAGTGAGTCTATCGCAAGCCACGGCATCATTCAGCCGCTGTCGGTTCGCCGGGTAGGCTCCAACTATGAGCTGATTGCAGGAGAACGGCGGCTGAGAGCCGCACAAATGGCAGGACTGACGGAGATTCCCTGTATCGTGATGAGCATGGATGACGGGGAATCCGGTGTAGTGGCACTGGTGGAAAATTTACAGCGGCAGGATCTGGATTTTATCGAAGAAGCGTTGGGAATCTCTCGGCTGATTCAGTTACAGAATCTCAGTCAGGAGCAGGCGGCGAAGATGATCGGGAAAAGCCAGAGCGCTGTTGCGAACAAGCTGCGGCTGCTGAAGCATTCGCCTCAGGTGCTGGATGCACTGCGGGAGAATCATCTCACCGAGCGCCACGCAAGAGCCCTCCTGCGGCTGCCTTCGGAACCTCAGAAGCTGAAAGCCATCGAGAATATTGCTCAGCTGGGTATGAGCGTGGCGAGAACGGAACGCTACATAGACGAGCTGCTCAGCGGCGGCAAGGATGCGGCAGTGACGCAGTTCAATCTGAAGGGTTTTTTGAATCATCTGGGCCATTCCCTCAGCCGGATCCAGTCCTCGGGAATCCCGGCGGTGTCGGAGCGGCGGGAAACGGAGAACGAAATCGTACTGACAATTACTATTCCCAAGTGATGCGGAAGGTTGTGAAAATCTCCACAGGAACTGCACTTCCTGTGGAGAAAATTCCGGGCCCGGCGGAATAGGGAAGACCGGGCACATTGGGAAAACCCCTGTTTTCGGGGGATTTTCCCCAAAACAAACAGGCACCGATGTGACTTTTCGCCGCATCGGTGCTTTGCTGTGTAAGATTTGTGGATATGATTTCAGAAACTTATGCACAGCCCGGTGCAGATTTGTGGATTGCCGGAGTGCCTGTGCACATTCTTGCCTGAATCATGGAAGAAAAAAGCGATGCACAAGCCTTTTCAGGCTCGGCATCGCAGATTTATTTTGTTATGCCAAGGTGTCCAAAACCTGAGGCAGTTCGGAGAAAGTGTCGATTTTGGCGTCAAAGGAATCCGGGGTGCCGAAGCCGTAGGTGCAGAAGATGAAGGGCACATCTGCTTCCCGGCAGGCATCCAGATCGCCCTGGGTGTCGCCGATGTAGACAGCGGACTGGATATTGTGGCGCTGCATCAGGGTCTTGATGGTCTGACCCTTGGAGGTGCCGGTGTCGCCGTAGCACAGGTGACCCTGGAACAGGTGGCCCACGCTGAGCTTATTCATCAGCAGCTCCGGGTAGCCGCACTGGGAATTGCTGACGATGAACAGGCGGTATTTTTTGGAAAGCGCCTCCAGTGTTTCCACAACGCCGGGGAATGCCATATCACAGGGATCGGATTCCAGAACCAGATGCTCACAGCGCATACAGCCGTCGAGAATTTCATAGCGCTCCGGCACGGGGATGGAGGAGAGCATAATGTCGGCGATTTCGTGCATAGTCTTGCCGAAAACCGTCTTCAGAAATTCCACATCCACCTGCAGTTCCGGGTGACCGACCTCGCAAAGGTGTTGGTTATAGCCTTTGGCGACCAATGCCCGGGAATCCCACAGGGTTCCGTCAATATCAAAAATCAAAGATTCAGGGCTCATACATGATGCTCCTTCAGGTGGTGTTGGATCTGCCGCATGATCATGTCCAGGGCAATCTGATTCTTGCCGCCCTCGGGGACGATGATGTTGGCAAACTTTTTGCTGGGCTCCACATACTTTTCGTGCATGGGCTTCACGGTCTGCTGGTACTGCTCCAGCACGGATTCCAGACTCCGGCCCCGCTTGTTGACATCCCGCTTTACCCGGCGGCACAGCCGGATATCCGCATCGGTGTCCACGAAAATCTTGATGTCCATCAAATCCCGGAGTTCCTTGTTTTCAAAAATCAGGATACCTTCGACAATGATGACCTTTTTCGGCTCGATGTGAATGGTTTCGTCAGAGCGATTGTGCAATGTGAAATCATACACAGGGCAGTCGATGGCCTGTCCGTTGCGAAGAAGATCCAGATGATGGGCCATCAGATCTGTTTCCAGTGCCGCAGGCTCGTCATAGTTGAGCTTACAGCGCTCCTCAAAGGGCAGATCGTCGTGCCGCTTGTAATAATTGTCGTGACTGAGAACCGTAATGGAATCAGTGAAGTTTGCGATGATGTTTTTCATCAGCGTTGTTTTGCCGCTGCCGGTGCCACCGGCGATACCAATAACCAGAATGTCTTCCATGGGGTGCAACCTCCATCCATATTTCTATCATTGTATCCCAAAATCCGTCAAATTTCAACGGAGAAACAAAAAGTCCGTCCGGAAATTTCCGAACGAACTTTCAGATTACATGGTTGCTGCGATTGCATCTGCCATGGCGGCGATGGCTTCGCGCTGTTCGGGCTTTACGCTGGAACGGATGGTCACCACATTGTCAAGCAGGTTGATGTTCTTGCACTCAGCCAGTTTCTTTGCCATATGGCCTGCGGCGGTGGGAGCCCAGGTGCCGTTCTCCATCAGAGCCACGGTACGGTTCTGCAGGGCATGAGCCACCAGATCGTTCAGCAAGTCTTCCATCTTGACGAAGATGCCGTTGTTATAGGTGGCGGAAGCAAAGACCAGATGGCTGTAGCGGAAAGCGGCAGCCACGATTTCGGAAGCGGGAGTCATGGACACATCGAACATCTCGGTCTTGATGCCCTTTTCTCTGAGCATAACAGACAGGATCTCTGCTGCATTCTCGGTGCCGCCGTAGATAGAGCCGTAGGCGATGACAACGCCCTTTTCTTCGGGTGTGTAGCTGCTCCAGTGCAGATACTTGTCGATAAAGTGGCCGATGTTCTCTCTCCAGACAAAGCCGTGGAGGGGGCAGACCATCTTGATGTCCAGAGTGGCAGCCTTCTTCAGCAGATTCTGGACCTGAACGCCGTACTTGCCCACAATGTTGCAGTAGTAGCGGCGGGCTTCATCCATATAGTCATGGTCAAAGTCCACTTCGTCGGCGAAAATAGCGCCGTTGATGGCACCGAACACGCCGAAGGCATCGGCAGAGAACAGAGTGCCGGTGGTGGTGTCGAAGGTCACCTGAACCTCGGGCCAGTGAACCATGGGGGCCTTCACAAAGGCGAAGGTGTGACGGCCGGAGCAGAAGGTGCCGCCGTCCTTGGTCTCCACCCAGCGATCATCGATGGAGCAGGTGAAGAACTGCTCGATCATCTTCTTGATGGCGGCGTTGCAGACCACCTGAACCTCGGGATAGTGCTCGATGACCTGCTGCAGGGTTGCAGAGTGGTCCGGCTCCATATGCTGTACCAGAACATAGTCCAGCTTCCGGCCGTCCAGAATGGCCTCCAGATTTTCAAACAGGCGCTCGGACACGGCTGCATCCACGGTGTCAAACAGGACGGTTTTCTCGTCCATCAGCAGGTAGGCGTTGTAGCTGACACCCTTGGGCACAGCGTAGACACCCTCAAACAGAGCAAGGCGGCGGTCATTGGCGCCGACCCAGTACAGATCATCCTGAATTTTACGATAGCAATACATGAAATTTGTCCTCCTTAAGTAATGTCGGGCAATTAGTGATAAAATTCGTCCAGTGCCAGCTTAAATGCGCCGTAGGCACCCGCATCATTACCCAGAGTTGCAAGGGTAATACGCGTTTCGTGGCAGGCATGGAACGAGTATTTGAGGAAATAGGGCTTGATGCCGTCTACCAGAATCTGACCGGCTTTGCTGACGCCGCCGCCCAGAACCACCACTTCGGGGTCTGCCACGGCACAGACGCTTCCGATGAACTGACCCATCAGGTCATACATCTGGTCGGTGATGGCAAGAGCTGCATGGTCACCTGCTTTTGCTGCATCAAATACATCCTTGCAGGTGATGTTTTCCAGATGGCGCAGGGAGCTGTCCTCGTCATGGGCGCTGAGGTAGCGATTTGCCAGACGGACCACGCCGGTGGCAGAGCCATACTGCTCAATGCAGCCGTAGTTGCCGCAGCCGCAAGGCTCGGTTTCGTCCTTGTTTACAACAATATGACCGATTTCGCCGCCTGCACCGTGGGCACCTGCAATGAGCTTGCCGCCCACAACAATGCCGCCGCCGATGCCGGTGCCCAGGGTAGCCATGACCATGTTCTTTGCACCCTGACCGCCGCCCTTCCAGCATTCGCCCAGAGTGGCTACATTGGCATCATTTCCGGCCTTTACCGGGAATCCGGTCAGTTCTGAAAGAGCCGTGTGCAGATCCAGCACACCCCAGCCCAGATTGATGCATTTATTTACGATGCCCTGATCGTTGACAGGGCCGGGTACGCCGATGCCAATGCCGATGATCTGCTCATCGGGGATATGCTCCTTTTCAAGGTAGCCCTTGATAGATGCAGCAATATCCGGCAGAATCGCGCAGCCGTTATTTTCGGTATTGGTGGGGATCTCCCACTTGTTCAGCATCAGACCGTCCTGGTCAAAAAAGGCGATTTTTACGGTAGTTCCGCCCACATCGACGCCAAAACCATATTTCATCAGTGATTTCCTCCTGAGTATCTTGGTTCTACGCAGCGAAAAATCACTGCCCGAATAATTTTTATCCACTCTTTATTATACATAATTGAGGGAGAAATACCAGAGGTATTCTGCAGAAAATTTGGACCTTGTCCAAAAAGTTTCTGCAATGGACTTGCGTTTGAACTGAAGATGCGATAACATTATGATGTATCCGTGAATTTGAAAGGATGTGTCATTTAATTGATTAAAGTTGATATTTCTAATGTGTGGGGTCAGCTGACTCTGCCGGAGCTGCTGGCTACCGAAAAGGATGTGGCAGCTGCTCACATGACCCTGTCTCAGGGCACCGGCGAGGGCAATGACTTCCTGGGCTGGCTGGACCTGCCCAAGACCGAGGAGACCGACGAAATGCGCCGCATTCGTCTGGCTGCAGACCGGATCCGTGAGAACAGCGATGTGTTCATCGTTATCGGCATCGGCGGCAGCTACCTGGGACCCAGAGCTGCCATCGAGCTGATGCAGGGTGCCAACCACAACATCGGCAAGGGCAAGGGCAACCCCCAGATCTTCTTTGCCGGCAACACTCTGTCCACCCGTTACTGGAATGAGCTGCAGCGCCTGCTGGAGGGCAAGGATTTCTCCATCGCCATCATCTCCAAGTCCGGTACCACCACCGAGCCTGCAATCGCAACCCGCGCACTGCGCTGGATGCTGGAGCGCAAGTACGGCACCGACGGCGCTAAGAAGCGTATCTACGCAATCACCGATCCCTGCAAGGGCGCACTGCGCCAGATGGCTACCGAAGAAGGCTGGGAGACCTTTGTCATTCCCCCCAATGTCGGCGGTCGTTTCAGCGTGCTGACTGCAGTCGGTCTGCTGCCCATGGCAGTTGCCGGCATCGACATCCGCAATGTGATGCGCGGTGCAGCTCAGGCTAAGAAGGATTATGACCTGCGCAGCTTTGAAAACCCCGTATGGCAGTATGCAGCTGTCCGTAATGCTCTTTACAAGAAGGGCAAGGCTATGGAAATCTTCGAGTCCTATGAGCCGGGCTTTAAGATGTTCGGTGGCTGGTGGCAGCAGCTGTTCGGCGAGTCCGAGGGCAAGGACGGCAAGGGTATCTTCCCCGTTACCGCTGAGCTGACTCCCGACCTGCACTCTCTGGGCCAGATGATCCAGCAGGGCGAGCGCAACATCTTCGAGACCATGGTCCGTTTCGACGCTCCGGAAGAGAAGATGCTCATCGGCGAGGATGTGAAGAATCTGGACGGCCTGAACTATCTGGCCGGCAAGACTCTGGACTTCGTGGACGAGAAGGCTTACCTGGGCACTGTGGCTGCTCATGTGGATGGCGGCGTGCCCGTCATGACCATGGATATGGGTCAGCTGAACGACGAGAAGCTGGGCGAAATGTTCTACTTCCTGGAGCTGTGCTGCGGCGTTTCTGCCTATATTCTGGGCGTAAATCCCTTCAACCAGCCCGGTGTTGAGTTCTACAAGCGCAACATGTTCAAGCTGCTGGGCAAGCCCGGCTACGAGGATAAATAATCGCGGCTGATAAAAATTTTTGCAAATTGCATAAAAATGGTTGAAAAATGGTTTATGCAATGGTAGAATATGGACACAGCCGATTACGGCATAGCAAAGGAGGAGTTTCCTATGATTAAAGTCATTATGGGCCTGAAGGGTTCCGGTAAAACTAAGAAGCTGATTTCTGCTATCCAAGACGCAGTTGCGACCGAGAACGGCGATATCGTCTGCATCGAGTACGGCAAGAAGTTGACTTATGATGTCAATTATAAGGTTCGCCTGGTTGATTCCGAAGAGCTCGGCATTAATAATGTTGATAAGCTGAAGGGCTTGCTCAGCGGTCTGCATGCCGGCAACTTCGATATTACCTGCGTGTTCATTGATAACCTGTATAAGACCATCGGCAAGGACCGTGCAGCGGGTGAAGAGTTCATTACCTGGTGTGCAAAGTTTGCTGAAGACAATAATATGAAGATTACCATGACTGTCTCTGACGATGTGGAAGGTGCTTCCGACGCCGTCAAGCAGTATCTGTAATCGAATTTGTACATGAATAAAAGCCGTCATCTCAGTAAGAGGTGGCGGCTTTTCCTTTAAGAATTTTTAAGACAGCAGATCCCTGCTTTCTCCTTGACATCCCCGGACAGCTCTGATAAAATACGCACAATTGACGACCGTTCCCGGAAAACCGGAGGCGATGGTCGTTCAGTGAAAATTCTCTGGCCTGCCTTGATAGAACCAGACGAGTACAGCGCACCGGGGGCCTCTGCCTGAATGCGTTGATCTCCGGGCCGACCGTTTATCGGTTTGGGGGTTGTGTTATGGGGTTCGGGGAACTGCTGGTTCTGGCAGTGGGGCTGAGCATGGATGCTTTTGCTGTATCCGTATGCAAGGGTCTGGCGCTGGGACGCTCGGACAGGAAAACCATGTGTACCTGCGGAATCTGGTTCGGTGCCTTTCAGGCGCTGATGCCGCTGGCCGGGTTCTGGATGGGATCTGTGTTTGCAGATGCCATTGAGGCCATCGACCATTGGGTCGCCTTCGGGCTGCTGGGCATCATCGGCGTGAATATGATCCATGAAGCATTCGATGACGAAGCTTCTGAAGAAAGGGAAGACGGGGACCTGTCCCCGAAGACTATGTTTATTCTGGCGATTGCCACAAGCATCGATGCTCTGGCGGTGGGAATTTCCCTTGCCATGGCGGGAAATGTCAATATCTGGGCCGCAGTGGCCCTGATCGGCACGACCACCTTTTTTCTGTCCGGTGCGGGCGTGAAGGTGGGCAGTGTCTTTGGCAACCGATACCAGAAGAAAGCACAGATTGCCGGCGGTGTGATGCTGATCCTGCTGGGGCTGCAGATCCTGCTGGAGCATTTGGGGGTAATCACATGAAAAGAAAGCACCTGCGGATTTTGCTGGTGGTTTTGATGATACTGAATCTTGCCTTTATCTGGGGCAATTCTGCCATGGTCGGGGAGCAGTCCTCGGCAATGAGCGGCGGAGTGATGGAGCTTCTGCACAAGCTGCTTCCGTTTTTGCCGGAAGGGGAGACGGTACAGGCCGTCATCCGCAAACTGGCTCATTTTTCGGAATTTGCCATGCTGGGTCTGCTGAGCAGCGGACTGGCTGTTCTGGAACTGGAGAGAATCCCGGCGGGACTGCTGGGAGTCGGGCTGGCGGTTGCCTGCATCGACGAGACCATTCAATTGTATGTGCCCGGTCGTGCATCCAGCCTGCTGGATGTCTGGATTGACGCTTCCGGCTTTGCGGCCGGTTTGATCGTTCTCCTAATCGGTTACAATTTATTCAAAAACAAACGCGTTTGGAGGAAAACACAATGAAAAAAATTGCAATGATTCTGGCTTGCGTCATGATGCTTGCTGCGCTGGCCGGCTGCGGCGCAGGCAGCAACGGCGGCAATGCCGAAACTGTCAAGGCACCTGAAGGCTCTGCATCTGAGCTGATCGCAAAGATTTATGAGAATGTACAGGTTGAACTGCCCGTATCCGATATCCCTGTGGACCTGAACGACGAGTTCTCCCGCACCAGCCTGCTGGGTGTGGATTCTGCTGACGGCATTGTAGAGGCTGTGGCTTCTGAGTCCATGATGGGTTCTCATGCATACTCTCTGGTGGTTGCCCGCTGCGAGAATGCAGAAAAGGCTGACAAGCTGGCTGACACCATGATGCAGAACATCGACACCAACAAGTGGGTCTGCGTTGAGGCTGACCAGAAGCAGGCTGCTGTCTGCGGCGATGTGGTGATGTTCATCATGCTGAATAGCGAGTACGGCGTTACTGCCGATCAGGTTGTGGAGGCTTTCACCACCGTCTGCGGCGGCACCGTGAGCCGTGTTGTAAAGTAATTTGTGAAAACGGGAGCCGCCGCAAATGCGACGGCTCTTTTTTTCAGAAGAGGTGAGAAAGTTTGCTGTTTTCCAGTATTGAATTTTTGTTTTATTTCCTGCCGGCGGTGATGATCGTGTATTTCGTCCTGCCGACCAAGGCCCGGAATCTGTGGCTGCTGCTCGTCAGCCTGTTTTTCTACGCCTGGGGAGAACCCCGGCTGGTGGTGCTGATGGTGGTATCGATTGCGCTGCACTATGGCTGGGGCCTTGCCATTGGGGCAAGCAAAAGCCAAAAGATGCGAAAATTGTTCCTGATTTGCTCGCTGGTGACGGGTCTTGGAATGTTGGGATACTATAAATATGCGGATTTTGCCGTGGAGAATGTGAATGCCATTTTCGGGACCGCATTTCCGCTGCCGAAAATCGCACTGCCCATCGGCATCAGCTTTTACACCTTCCAGATTCTGTCCTATACCATCGATGTGTACCGGGGCAGGGTAGAGGCTCAGAAAAATCCCATCGACTTTGGATGCTATGTGTCGCTGTTCCCTCAGCTGATTGCAGGCCCTATCGTGCGCTATATCGATGTGGATCGGGAGCTGAAAAACCGCAGCACCGGCATGGAGGATTTCCGTCTGGGACTGCGCAGATTCCTGATGGGTCTGGGTAAAAAAGTGCTGATTGCCAACCAGCTGGGCGCTTTTGTGGAGGTTTTCCGGTCTTCCGGAGAGAAATCCGTGCTGTTTTACTGGCTGTATGCGCTGGTGTTCAGCCTACATATTTATTTTGATTTTTCCGGATATTCCGACATGGCCATTGGTCTGGGACGGATTTTCGGGTTCCATTTCCCGGAAAACTTCAATTATCCCTATGTGTCAAAGTCCATTCAGGAGTTCTGGCGCCGTTGGCACATGACACTGGGCGGCTGGTTCCGGGATTATCTGTATATCCCTCTGGGCGGCAGCCGGGTGGGCAAGGCCAAGTGGCTGCGAAATGTGCTGTTTGTGTGGCTGTTTACCGGACTCTGGCACGGTGCAGCGTGGAATTTTGTGCTGTGGGGACTGATGTTTGCGGCGCTGCTGCTGATAGAAAAGTGGGTTCCCGCGATTCAGAAGCTGCCAGGATTCTTGCGCCACGGCTATGTGCTGCTGGCGGTGGGCATTAGCTTTGTGCTATTTAACGCCGCATCTCTTTCTCAGGCGGCCAGCGACATCGGCGGAATGTTCGGCTTTGGTCATGTGCCGCTGGTAACGGCGGAGACCCTTTACTACCTGCGCAGCTACGCCGGTGTGATCATAGTGTCTATTGTGGGAGCGCTGCCCTTTGTGAAAACCTGGGCGCTGCGCTTTGACGGAAAGTGGATAGAGCCTGTTGTCATGGCAGCACTGTTGCTGCTGTGCACCGCCAGTCTGGTGGATGGCAGCTTTAACCCCTTCCTGTATTTCCGGTTTTAAGGGGGTGGCGAAATGAAGAAAACTTGGATGCGTTACGCCGGCCTTGTGATGGTTGCGGCCCTGTGGCTGGCGCTTGCGGTGTTTGCATGGGTGAAGCCTGCGGACAAAAGCTCGGATTCTGAGCGCCGCCCGCTGGAGCAGTTCCCGAAAATCACCGGGGAAAATGTGCTTTCCGGCGGATTTTCCAGAGATTTTGCCGATTATGCGGTGGATCAGTTCCCTATGCGGGATTCCTTCCGCACGCTCAATGCCTTCTGGAATTACTACGGCCTGCAGAAAAAGGACAACAACGGGATTTATCTGCATGATGGGTATGCTGCCAAGATGGAATACCCTCTGAAGCCCAATATGATCGACTATGCCGCTGCCCGGTTTGAAGATCTGTATCGAATGTATCTTGCAGATACGGACTGCAAAATCCATTTTGCGATGGTTCCCGACAAGAGCTATTATCTTGCCGAGCCTGCGGGGGTGCTGCGGATGGATTATGAAGCCATGTCCGCTGCGCTGCAGGAGAAGCTGCCCTGGGCGAACTTTATCGACCTGACGGACAGCCTGAGTGTGCAGAGCTACTACCGCACGGACACCCACTGGTCCCAGGACAAGATCCTGCCAGCTGCGGAAAAAATCGCCGAAAGCATGGGCGCAAAGGCCCCCGGCGGCTTTGCCCAGGCTGCGCTGGACAGAGAATTTTACGGCGTCTACTACGGTCAGGCGGCGCTGCCCATGGCCCCCGATACCCTGCGGTATCTGACCTGGGAGGGCATGGAGGATTGCGAGGTTTTCTCCTATGACACGGGAAAAACCACGAAAATCTATGACATTGACAAGCTGGCCAGCCGGGATCTTTACGATGTGTTCCTCTCCGGCGGTATGGCGGTGCAGACCATCACCAATCCCCACGCCGAGACCGACCGGGAGCTGGTGATTTTCCGGGATTCCTTTGGGTCATCCCTTGCGCCGCTGCTGGTGCAGTCCTACGCAAAAATCACCCTGATAGACACCCGTTATATCTATCCCAAAATGCTTTCTGAATATGTGGAGTTTACCGATCAGGATGTGCTGTTTTTATACAGCTCTCTGGTGCTCAACTCCAGCAGTACTCTGAAAAAATAAGAAAAAGGCACGCTTCAGCGTGCCTTTTTTGCGGTTTCATATAGTTTTTCAAACAGGGGAAGACTGCGCACAATGCAGTCCCTGCTGACGCAGTAGCAGAGTCTGAAATATTCCGGGCATCCGAAATCGTCGCCGGGAACCACCAGCACATCCAGCTGCTTTGCAAGGTCGGAAAATGCCTTTGCGCTGCCGTTGGGTGCCTTGACGAACAGGTAAAACGCGCCATCCGGCTGGGCCATTTCATAGCCGAAGGACTTTAAGCCCTGCCACAGAAGCTGTCGGTTTTCCTCGTACGCAGCCAGATTTGGCCGCAGCTCGGTGCAGCGGGCGATGACCTGCTGCCACAGTGACGGGGCGCATACATGTCCGCCCGCTCTGGCTGCGCCGCAGATGGCAGCATACAGCGCATCGTGGTCGGCGGCCTGCTGGGGCACATACACATAGCCGATTCGTTCGCCGGGCAGGGAAAGGGATTTGGAATAGGAATAGCAGACGATGGTATTGGGGTAGAGATTGGGAACGAAAGGAACCGTCACGCCGTCATAAACCAGCTCCCGGTAGGGCTCGTCTGCGATGATGTAGATGGGGTGGCCCACCTGTCGGGACTTTTCCGTCAGGAGGTCTGCAAGCTTTTTCAGGGTTTCTTCCCGATAGACCGTTCCTGCGGGATTATTGGGGGAGTTCAGAATTACCGCCTGGGTGTTTTTACTCAGGGTAGAGGCCAGCGCCGCAAAATCGATCTGAAAACCGGGGACATCTGCCGGGACGACCCGGAAAATTCCACCGCAGCTTTCCACAAAAGGCTTGTATTCCGGAAAATACGGAGCAATGGAAATAAATTCGGCATTTTCTACCGCCAGTGCCCGAATGACGCTGACCAGCTCCGGCGCAGCGCCGCAGCCGATAAACAGGTCTTCCGGCCGGACTCCGGCGGAAAAACGGCGGTTCAGATCCTGAGCGATGGCACTTCTGGCGGTGAAATCACCGGTGGCAGAGGTGTAGCCGTGAACCTGCAGCGAATCCATCTCGGACAGGACATCGATAATGGTCTGATTCACCTGAGCCGGGGCGGGAATCGAGGGATTTCCCAGGGAATAATCGAAAATATTTTCCTTTCCCACCAGAGCTGCCCGCTGACGGCCGTATTCAAACAGCTCCCGAATGCAGGAACGTTTTGCACCAAGATCATACATACTTGTGTTCACCATGTTCATCACCTCACAACAGATGCCATGAGTATAGCACAGCTTTTTCTCAGGTGCAATGCAATTTGATTGCATTTTAGAGGAAGTGCTGTTATCATAGAACCATGTCAGGAGGAATGATTATGGCAAAATTAGGATTTATCGGAATCGGAAACATGGGCGGAGCACTGGCTTCCGCTGCTGCGAAAAAAGTACCCGGCAAGGAAATTCTGGTCAGCTCCAAGCACTGGGAGCACGCCCGGGACTTTGCCGAAACATATAATCTGGTGGCATCCACCAATGCCTCTGTGGCGAAGGAAGCCAAGTTCGTGATTCTGGGTGTGAAGCCCCAATACATGGAAGAGGTTCTGACAGAACTCAAGCCTATTTTGGAAGTCCGTATGGATGCAGTTCTCGTGACCATGGCCGCAGGTCTGACCACGGAGAACATCTCCAACATGGTGGGCGGGGGATATCCCGTCATCCGCATTATGCCCAACACCCCTGCGGGAGTGGGTCAGGGCCTGATTCTTTATGATGCCAACAGCCGGGTCAATCAGGGAGATCTGGATGAATTTGTGGAACTGATGAGCGGTGCAGGCCTGTTTGACCGCCTGCCGGAGCATCTGATCGATGCAGGCAGTGCAGTAGCCGGCTGCAGCCCCGCATTTTTCTGTCAGATCCTGGAGGCTATGGCAGATGGCGGTGTTGCCTGCGGTCTGCCCCGGCAGAAGGCGCTGACCTATGCCACTCAGGCGATGCTGGGTACGGCTGCGCTGGTTCAGCAGTCCGGTCAGCATCCCGGACTGCTCAAGGATGCAGTCTGCTCTCCCGGCGGCAGCACCATTCAGGGCGTGAGAGCGCTGGAAAAGGGCGGTCTGCGCAGCTGTATGATGGAAGCCGTCATTGCTTCCTATGAAAAAAATAAGGAGTTTGCCAAATGAACGAAAAAGAAATGTCCTTTGTGATGCACACCCCCGAGGGTGATGTGACCATGCAGGTGCTGTTCACCTTCTTTTCCCCGGAGACCAAGGCACACTATATGCTCTATACTCCGGATCAGCTGGGCACCGATGCACCGGTTTCGCTGTCTGCCTGCCGGTATGACCCCGACGATCTGACCCGGATTCTGCCTCTGGAGGGCGAAAACGACCGCAAGGTGGTGCAGGGCTTCATCAACTACATCTCCACCCACACCCCGGAGGAAATCGAAAAAGCAGCACCCACGATGTAATCACAGGGCGCAGCAGGTAAAAAACAGGGAGCGTACCCATTTGCATACGCCAGATAAGGAAGTATTTTAGAAAACAAGAAAAACTTTTTAATCCGGCAATGCAAGGCAACGCAAACGAAAGAATTCCGAGGAAGGTTCAAATCGAATCAACCTCGGAATTTTTTATATTCTCAATCGCACATTCGTATTTCTTATAAGTCTCCTGTAAAATGAAGTCACAATCAAATCACAGAAGGTCAAGTTTATGAAACAGACATTATTTGAGCAGAACGGCGGTACCTACACCCAGCAGGGTGATTATTTGCTGCCGGATATCAAGTTGCCCGATGAGTCAGAGTATGAGATTGGTGTATGAGGAAATCGCCGCAGACAACACCTCAAGCAGCATTATCGAATCAAGTATTATGATATGCTGACATAATGCTGTTAGATCATATTATGATCAATATAATCTAAAAAGGGCTTCTTAATGACTTTTTCTGAGTTATTTTTATACCAATTAAATGATTCTCGTAATCCTTCCAATAATGGTGTTGTATCTGGCATTAATGAATACTGCTTAGAAACATCAAGATAATATTCATAATCATAAAAGCTAAAATAATTCCTTTGTTCAATGTCCGTATATACATTAACAAACTTGGCTTCACTACCAACCACTTCATAACAAAGCTCGACCCATTTACGAACAGATATGGACTCCCTGTTTCCAATATTAAAAATATGTTGAGAAGGTTTCGCTTTTAGTAGTATATCTATAAATTTGCACAAATCACGGATGTAAAAAAACTGCAATTTCATTTCGCCATCTTTAGGTAAATAAAATTCCCTGTCAGATAAGGCGCAATCAAACACAAAGGATTCCCTGTATACATTATTCATTGGCCCATATAAATATGGCGGTCTAACAACATAAGCATTAGGATTTCTCTTCAATAAAGCAGCTTCTGCTTGTATTTTATCAGTTCCATATTTACCCCAAAATTTATTTGCAGCCAAAGGAGTACTTTCTGTAAAGGGCTGCAAAGAAGTTTCAGGATACACAGCACTTGAACTGATTAAAATATAATCATTATAGCTTCCCAAGGCGTTTAGCAATGTTTCGACATCGTTGGAATTATATGCAGTATCGATAACAACATCAAATCGATAATTACGAAGGATTTCTCCAAGATTATGCCTATCCGCTTGAATCAGATGAACCCCTTGGGATTGCTTTTTACTATTTCTATTGAGCACATATACATCATAGCCTTTTGCAACATAATACTCCGCAATATATCTACTTACAAATACGGTTCCACCGGTAATCAGTAATTTTTTCACGATGATTTCGTCTCCCTTGTGACTTTGATAGTTTTATTATACTTTGTTCAAGTATATAAGTCTAGCTAGATTCTACTAGCTTTACGGGTGGCAAAAAGAGTGAACGCATAGGGTTTGATTTTTACCAGCAGACCTTTTTTACAGTCTTCCTGACAGCGATAGCAATGGTCGATGCCCTTGGACTCAGAGCAGATCCGATTGACGCAGGTTTCCTTGCCAGGGCAGTCGCCGGCGTTGCATCCAATACATGAAATATTCTCCGAACACAGACAGCAGGCAAGCCCGCATCTGGCAATTCCCAATTCTCTTTTCATGATTGCCTCCCCAAAAATTCTTCTTACAGGGAACGGATGGCATCCTTCGCCTGAGCAACGGCGGCGGGGTCTGTGTACTGCCGGTCAAATTCCGATGCCATGGGCAGACCCATGGGAACGCCCTCTCTGCGGAAGACCATGGGGCCGGGCTCGGAACGCTTGCCGGACAGGTGGAAGTGGGTGATGCCGGTAGCTTCGTGGATGGTGCGGATGTTGCCTGCGTTCACGCCGCTGCCTGCCAGCAAATGGATTCTGCCGGCGGCCTGCCGGTGCAGGTCTTTCAGCACAGGGATGCCTTCCGGAGCGGTGGCAGCCTGACCGGAGGTGAGGATGGTGTCGATGCCCAGAGAAATGGCGCTTTCCAAAGCGGCGGATGCGTCCCGGCACACATCAAAGCAACGGTGCAGGGTCACCTTCATATTTCCGACATGGCGCATACATTCCTGCAAAAATTCCACATCCAGATCGCCTTCGGGTGTCAGCGCACCGATGACCACGCCATTTGCACCCAGCTGACGGCAGCTGTCAATTTCGCGAATCAGCACTTCCTTTTCCTCTTTTGTGAAGCAGAAGTCGCCAAAACGGGGGCGCAGCAGCACATTTACCGCAATATTCAGATTTTTTGTGACCTGTTCCACCAGAAAGGGACTGGGGGAGGTGCCGCCAACCAGCAGGTCGGCGCAAAGCTCTACCCGGTCGGCACCGGCCTCAGCGGCGCGGCGGGCAGATTCATATGAGTCAACGCAGATTTCCAGTAACTTTGACATAGCGTACCTCCTTATGCTTCGTACAGGGGACAGGTGGGGTTATAGGGCTGGGGCTTGTATGTAACAGAGCCGATGGGCTTGCCCTCGATGCCGTATTTGGGATTGTAGCCAAACAGGTTGACATAACGCTCCAAATCGTTCTTTTCTGCTTCCATGGCTTCCATAACCGCCACAGTGGCGATCACATCGTCGATGGCCCGGTGGGAATTGACCACCCGGTCGGAAAGACCGTAGACCTCGATGGCGTTGCAGAGTCTGTGGGGGAAGGCGTGCCGATCCTTGTACACGGTGAGCAGATCCAGCTTGTCCTTGCCTTTGAGAATGGCAGGGTCGCCGTCCCGCAGCAGCATATAGAACATAAAGCTCAGGTCAAAATGGGCATTATAAGCAAGCAGCAGGGTGTTTCCGGTCACCATCTCGGCGATATCTCGGCAGACTCGGGTCTTGGGGATGCCCCGCTCCCGGATGTCGGCGGTGGAAATGCCGGTGAGCTGCTCGATTTTTGCAGGGACGAAGCCGCCGGGGCTCAGGGTCACCAGCTGGTCGTATTCCAGAACGACCTTGGGCTGACCGTCCACCTGCTCCACCGCAACAGCGGAAAATTCGATGATCTCATCCCGAGCGTAGTTCAGTCCCGTGGTTTCGGTATCGATCAGCAGCAGTCGATCGTATTTTGCAAACAAAGTTTCCAGTGCCATGTTAACCCTCCTGAGCCAGCGCTTTTGCCCGGGCAAATTTGCTGCGCAGTTCCTGCTTCATGTGGTAGGTTTCTGCGATTTTCGCGGCAAAAGCCAGAATGTCTTCCTTGTTTCCGGACTTCAGCTCTATTTCGCACTCGCACAGGGGAGCGCTTCTGCCGCCGCCCAGCAGTTCGCCCTGATCCAGAGCGATTTCTGCGCTGCTTTCGCCGATCTGCACGGGAATCGCAATGCGCTGGAAGCGGGCACCGCAGGTGGCGATCAGGCCGCCCTCGGTGAGGGAAATCAGCTCGCTATGGCCCGAGGCTTTGGCAAGACAGGCGATGGCATCGGTGATGCAGTCGCAGTCGCATTCCCACTCTCCGCGACTGATTCCGTCGCTGCCGGGGGTTTTCAGGGTGCAGACCTGGCTACTGCCCTCCTGACGGTGGCGCAGAGTCCATCTGCGTCCGGACAGGGAACCGTCTTTTGTATCGTAATAGGTGGTGGTCATGGGAATCAGAGTGCCGCCGGGAAAACGTGCGGCAATGTCACTCAGAATTTCCGCCGTGGCAGTGTATTTTATTTCAAATTCTGTGGCCATTGGCATGACTCCGTTCTGTATAGTCTCGCTTCATTATACACATCTTTCCGGTGTGAAGCAAGAATATTTCTCGGTGTCTTAGTTCCGACAGCATTATCTTTCCGGGCGTGATAGGATTTGTCTACACATATGGGAAAGGCAGTGATGTACAAATGATGGGTAGTTTGATGACATTGCAGCAGGGAAAACAGTTACTGGTGCAGCTGAACAGGGACAGCCGCAGATTGCAGCTGGCGGGGTATTTCCTGGCGGGCTTTTTCTTATCGGCGGCGGCGCTGAACCGGGATTTTCAGCCCATTGTGATGGGCTTTTGCTGTGCAGTGGGCAGCGGATGGCCGGGCATTCTCATTGCGCTGGGCGGCTGCGCCGGATATCTGGCTTTCTGGGGCGCAGCGGCGGTTCAGGGCCTTGGGTGGATGATCGGGGGACTTCTGGTGGGCGGATTTGTGGCAGACCGTCCGATCTGCACCCGGCAGAGACTGCTGGTTCCTGCTCTGGCTGCGCTGATCGTGGCAGGCACCGGCGTTTTGTTTTTGTTTCGGCTTCACGACAGCACCCCAGTTCCGGCGTATTTGCTTCGCATTGCCTCGGCGATGGGTGCTGCGGCTGTGTTTCAGGCCTGTCGCCAGTGCCCTGGGACAGCAGCTGACTGGCTGGCTCAGGCGCTGATGGTGCTGGCGCTGGCTCAGGTGATGCCCATTCGGTATTTGGGATTTGGATACATAGCCGCCGGATATCTGGGTGCAACAGGGGGATTTCCTGCGGCGGCGCTGTCGGGACTTGCCCTGGATCTGGCCCAGGTCACCCGAATTCCCATGACGGGGGCGCTGTGTCTGGGGTTCTGCCTGCGGCTGATCCCTCAGCAGAATCGGTGGTTTGCGATGCTGTGCCCGGCGCTGGGCTATATTCCCATGGCAGTGCTGACGGGGCATCTGGATATGATGCCCCTGCCGGGGCTTTTACTGGGCGGACTTGTGAGCGGTGTGCTGCCGGGGACATCCACGACACCAAGGCCTGTTCACAGGCGGGGAGAAACGGCGGTAGCTCAGGTGCGTCTGGAGCAGATGGCGATGATTTTCGGCAAAATGGAGCAGGATTTGCTGATTTGCGACCCGGTACTGGACACGCCTTCGGTACTTCTGCGTGCAGCGGACGAAGCCTGTGACACCTGCCCGGAGCGGCGGCAGTGCAAGGCAAGACAGTCGGTTTTGGAGATGCCGCCGGGAATTCTGGAACAGCCGGGGCTGTCTGCGGAGGATCTGCCCAAAGGCTGTCGAAAACACGCAAGACTGCTGCAGGAGCTGCGCCGGGGACAGGAGCAGCTGCGCAGAATGAAAGCCGACCGAAATCGGCTGTGTGCCTATCGGACGGCGCTGCGGGAGCAGTATGGCTATGTATCGTTGTACTTACAGGGGCTTTCGGACGAACTGGCTACGGCGAAACCCTTTAAACCGGCTCGATTTGAGCCGGAAGTGGGGATGAGCACTCAGGCAAGACAAGAGGTGAACGGAGATCTGTGCATCTGGTTTGCAGGCACAGGAAATAAGTATTTTGTACTGCTGTGTGACGGAATGGGCACCGGCGAAGCGGCCCGGGGGGAAAGCGAAGAAGCGGCGGAATATCTGCGCCAGATGCTGACGCTGGGATTTCCGGCAGAATATGCCCTGCGGAGCTTAAATTCTATGGCGGTTTTACGGGAAAAAGGCGCCTGCTCTACGGTGGATCTGCTGCAAATCCAGCTGGACACCGGAAAGGCGGAACTTTACAAGTGGGGCGCAGCACCATCGTATGCACTGCGAAAAGGCCAATTGCGAAAAATTGGGACAGCCGGGCCGCCGCCTGGCTTGTCACAGCGCCAGCGGGAAACGGTGGATCGGCTGTCCTTGAGTGGGGGAGAGGCGCTGATTTTACTCAGCGATGGTGCCGGAGAGGAAATGCTGCTGCGCAGCCACTGGGAGCCAGAAAAAATGTCGCCCGGGGAGATGGCGGCAGGTATTCTGGAGCAGGGAAATGACAGTGGAGATGATGCGACAGCAGTGGTTGTCAGACTGAAGCCATCCGGCTTGTCTACACAATAACACATAAAATTTGCAAATATTGTCGAAACACAAGATGTGGGATAAGATTTTGCGGATTTTCCACAAAATCTAGCGATTTATGCTGTCGCAGTGGGGCGTATCCCGACGAATCAGGTGGGTTTTTCCCCGGTGTGTGACAGTCAGCAGCAATACATCGGCGGGGGCGCAGCGGTTTGCAGACAGAACGCTTTGCAGCCAGTGCAGATCCCTGCCCAGAAGGGAGAGATTTTCGGAAAGAATCTGACCGTCTGAGATGACGGTGTAGGGAAGTTCCTGACGGCTTGCTTCGATTCCTGCATCTTTGGCGATGGCGGGCTGAAAGGCGGGGTATGGAAATGCGGTCAGTGACCCGTTGGTTTCCAAAATTGCGTATTGGACTGTTTCGATTTCCAAAATTCCCTGCTCACGCAGCTTACCTGACAGCTCATCCAGAGTGATTCGGGTGCGCTTTAGATTGCTTCGGAGCAAATGACCGTTTTCGATGAGGATGACCGGCTTGCCGCAGAGCAAACGCCGGATGCGAATATCTTTCAGACTGATCCAGCTGAGAAACCGTTCTGCAATCAGAATAATTGCCATGGGCAGCAGGCCCGACCAGATGGAGTGCTGAGGCTCTTCCAGAGGAATTGAGGCAAGATTGGCGATGAGAATGGTCACCACAAACTCGGTTGGCTCCATCTGGCTCAGCTGGCGCTTGCCCATGAGCCGGATCTGTATAATGAGAACTGCGTAAAACAGAATTGTCCGTAATAATATCATATTGCTCCCCCTTTTCAGCGGTAGTATTTCCAAAAACAGGGGGAATATGCAAAAAAACGGTCTTCCGAATGGAAGACCGTTTGGGAGGTGTTATCTTACTTTTCAGCGCGCTTTTTCATGGTCTGGCGCATACGGGTTGCATGGTCCAGCTCACGCTTGCGGATACGCAGGCTCTTGGGAGTGCACTCCAGCAGCTCGTCGTCAGCCAGGAACTCCAGGCACTGCTCCAGAGAGTAGTTTCTGGGGGAAACCAGACGCAGAGCTTCGTCGGAGCCGGAAGCACGCATGTTGGTCAGCTGCTTCTTCTTGCAGACATTGACAGTCATGTCTTCGTTACGGCTGCAGATACCAACGACCATACCTGCGTAGACAGGTGTGCCCGGTCCGATGAACAGGCTGCCGCGGTCCTGAGCGTTAAACAGACCATAGGAGCAGGCCTCGCCGGTTTCGAAGGAAATCAGGCTGCCCACCAGACGGCGCTCGATCTCGCCCTTCATGGGAGCGTAGCTGTCCAGCACGGAGCTCATGATGCCTTCACCACGGGTGTCGGTGAGGAACTCGTTACGGTAGCCGAACAGGCCTCTGGAGGGAACCATGAACTCCAGACGGTAGCGGTTGCCAACGGGAGTCATACCCAGCAGGTCGCCCTTACGGCGGCCCATCTTCTCAATAACAGTACCGACGCACTCTTCAGGAACATCAGCGACCATGCGCTCGATAGGCTCGCACAGCTTGCCGTCGATCTCCTTGGTCAGGACTCTGGGGGTGGAAACGGAGAACTCATAGCCCTCACGGCGCATGGTCTCCATCAGGATGGACAGGTGCATTTCACCACGGCCAGCCACATTGAAGGCATCGGAGCCCTGCTCGGTAACACGCAGGGACACATCCTTCATCAGTTCTTTTTCCAGACGGTCACGCAGGTTACGGGAGGTAACGAACTTGCCTTCCTTACCGGCAAAGGGGGAATCGTTGACAGCAAAGGTCATTTCGATAGTAGGATCGGAAATCTTAACAAAGGGAAGAGCTTCCACGGCCTCGGGAGCACAGATGGTACGGCCGATGGTGATGTCAGCAATACCGGACAGAGCGACGATTTCGCCGGCACCGGCAGTCTGAATGGGCTTCTTGCCCAGACCGTCGTACTCATACAGTGCAACGACCTTAGCCTTCTGCTTGAATTCGGGGTCATGGTAGTCACAGATCATGACTTCCTGATTGACCTTGATGGTGCCGCGCTCGATACGACCGACGGCAATACGGCCAACATACTCATTGTAGTCAATGGAGCTGACCAGCATCTGCAGAGGCTCGTTCTCGTCGCCCTGAGGTGCGGGGATATAGTTGACGATGGTTTCGAACAGGGGAACCAGATCGGTGCCTGCTTCGTCGGGGCTGTAGCTTGCGGTGCCCTGTCTGCCGGAGCAGAACACGGTGGGGGAGTTGAACTGCTCGTCGGTAGCATCCAGATCCAGCAGCAGCTCCAGAACCTCGTCCATGACCTCATGGACACGGGCATCGGGCTTGTCCACCTTGTTGACAGCAACGATGACCTTGTGACCCAGCTCCAGAGCCTTCTGCAGAACGAAACGGGTCTGAGGCATGGGGCCTTCTGCTGCATCGACTAGCAGAATAACACCGTTGACCATCTTCAGGATACGCTCGACTTCGCCGCCGAAGTCTGCGTGGCCCGGGGTGTCAACCACATTGATCTTGATATCCTTATAATAGATGGAGGTGTTCTTTGCAAGAATGGTGATACCACGCTCACGCTCCAGATCGCCGGAGTCCATAACACGGTCAACGGTGGCCTGATTCTCACGGTAGATACCGCCCTGCTTCAGCATTTCGTCAACCAGAGTGGT
>JAHHRV010000024.1 GCA_020025595.1 Oscillospiraceae bacterium | reverse complement strand
ATGCCGGGGTCATTGGTATGGACATGGACCTTGATGATCTCCTCATCGTCCACCAGTACCAGGCTATCGCCCAGAGTAGACAGGAATGCACGCAGCTGCTCAGGGTCATTGTCGTTCTCGCGGGAAACGATGAACTCGGTGCAGTAGCCGAAGGTGATATCGCCGGTATCGAAATCAGCGAAATCAGCCTGCTCCTTCACCTGCTCCTGAGTGCCGGCCTCGGGTGCAACCACATCCTCGCCACGCATTGCCAGCAGCATAGCTTCCAGAGCCAGCAGCCAGCCCTTGCCGCCGGCATCCACAACGCCGGCCTTCTTCAGTACGGGGTTCTGGTTGACGGTGTTTGCCAGAGCGATCTTAGCTTCTTCAATGGCTGCTTCCTGAACAAACTCAATGAAGTTGTTCTCCTGAGCAGCCTCGCAGGCCTTGGCAGCTGCCAGGCGGGCAACGGTCAGAATGGTGCCCTCGGCAGGCTTCATAACTGCCTTGTATGCAGCGTCGACGCCTTCCTGCAGAGCTTCTGCCCACAATGTGCCGTCGCACTCGGTGTGACCCTTCAAAGTCTTGGAGATGCCACGCACCAGCAGCGACAAAATGACGCCGGAGTTGCCGCGGGCACCGCGCAGCATTGCAGATGCTGCGGTCTTGGAAGCCTTCTCCAGATCCGGATCTTCGGTCTTGCGAAGATCAGCTGCAGCAGCGTTAATGGTCATAGACATATTCGTACCCGTGTCGCCATCGGGCACAGGGAACACGTTCAGCTCATTGAGCTGCTGTTTATGAATTTCAATAGAGGCGGCCGCGCTAATCATCAGTCTGCGAAAATCGGCCCCGTTCATGGTCTGCCTCAATAGATTACACCTCCGTAATTAACCAATCATCATGGAATCAAAATATACATTCACGGCCCGAACTTCCGTGCCGGTGCACTTGTTGACCACATAGCGCACCTCAGAAATAATGGAAGAGCCCACTGCAGCCAGATTGACGCCATGGTCAACCATGATGTGCAGCTCGATGGTAATGGTATCGTCCTCGTGGAATTCCACTTTGACGCCCTTGCCCATGCTCTCTTTACGCAGCAGATGGTACAGGCCATCGGTCACAGACCGGGCAGCCATGCCCTTCACGCCGAAGCAGTTGGAAGCAGCGGTACCGGCGATATCGGTGTAAACACCGGTGCTAATTGTTACAGAACCGTTTTCATTGTTATGCTGGATCATAGAAAATACCTCCTGGTCCAAAAATTCAACACGCATCAAAACATGGTGGCTTTCGTATTAAATCGTGTTCGTTAAGGGCCGTCCAATGATGTAACAACCGCCATTGGACGGCTCTGCAAATTGCGTTTTCAGGACTGGTCCTGATTAGACCATGCTGTCTTCCCAGCACTCAGGAGCAGTCAGGCCCATCATCTTCACGACAGTGGGAGCCACGTTTGCCAGGCCGTAGTGGCCTTCCTTGATGGTCCAGTTGTTGTCCTTGTCATAGATGATGAAGGGAACAGGGTTCAGAGAGTGTGCGGTACGCACAGAGGTCTTGCCCTTCTTGGTCTCGGTCATCTGGTCAGCATTGCCGTGGTCAGCGGTGATCAGCACGGTGTAGCCGTACTTGTCAGCAGCCTCGATGATTGCCTTCAGGCCGTTGTCAACGCACTCCATGGAGTAGATGACAGCATCCAGAACGCCGGTATGACCGACCATGTCGCCGTTGGGGAAGTTGCAGCGCAGGAACTCGAACTTCTTGGAAGCCATGGCATCCACCATCTTCTCGGTGATTTCCTTGGACTTCATGGCAGGAGCCTGCTCGAAGGGAATGACATCAGAGGGAACTTCCTCGTAAACTTCCAGATCCTCGCAGACCTTGCCGGAGCGGTTGCCGTTCCAGAAATAGGTCACATGGCCGAACTTCTGAGTCTCGGACAGGGCATACTCGTGGATGCCTGCCTTGCACAGGACTTCGGTCAGGGTGTTGGTGATAACAGGGGGCTGCACCAGGTAGTTTTCGGGGATGTTCAGGTCTCCGTCATACTGCAGCATACCTGCAAACTTCACGCCGGTGTAGTCGCCGCGGTCGAACTTGTCAAAGTCCTTGCGGTCGAATGCCAGAGAAATCTCCTGAGCACGGTCGCCGCGGAAGTTGAACAGAACAACGCTGTCGCCGTTGGCAATCTTTGCAACAGGCTCGCCGTTGCGGGCAACAACGAATGCGGGCAGATCCTGGTCGATAACGCCGGTCTCTGCACGGTAGGTCTCGATGGCCTCCTTAGCGGATGCGAACATACGGCCTTCGCCCTGAACATGGGTTCTCCAGCCCTTCTCGACCATGCCCCAGTTAGCCTCGTAACGGTCCATGGTGATCTGCATTCTGCCGCCGCCGGAAGCGATTGCGTAGTCGCAGCCGTCCTTGCTCAGCTCAGCCAGAACATCCTCCAGCTGCTGCACATACTCCAGAGCGGAGGTAGCGGGCACATCACGGCCGTCCAGCAGGATGTGGCAGTATGCCTTCTTCACGCCGGAAGCCTTTGCATTCTTCAGCAGAGCGATCAGGTGAGAGATATTGGAATGGACATTGCCGTCAGACAGCAGACCCAGGAAGTGGAATGCATGACCTGCCTTGGCATTTTCAACCAGATCGGTCCAGGTCTTGGACTGGAACAGGGTGCCGTTTTCGATGGACTCGCCAACCAGCTTTGCGCCCTGAGAGTAGACCTGACCACAGCCCAGAGCATTGTGGCCGACCTCGGAGTTGCCCATGTCATCGTCAGAGGGCAGGCCAACTGCAGTGCCGTGAGCCTTCAGATAAGTATTGGGGCAAGTAGCCATCAGGTTGTCCAGAGTGGGGGTCTTAGCCAGTGCAACAGCATCGCCTGCGCCGCCGTCACCTTTGCCAACGCCGTCCATGATTACTAAAACAATGGGTTTTTTCATAACGAATTACCTCCAAATGTAATACCCAGAAAACTGTGGGCGAAAAATTGCATTTCTTGATTCATACTATTTTACACTATTATTTCCCGTGTTACAACACTTTTTTCAAATTTTCCGGAAAAACACAAAAAGCCCCGGCAATAAACCGGTGCTTTTGTGTTAAGTTCTGTGCAAATGTTAAATTTGTATTGCGAATTTTCAGTTCATGGTACCCATGCATCGCTCGAACAGCGCGCCGATCCGCTGGCGCAGGGCAAGTGCCTCTTTGCAGTCCGATGTGCCATAGGCCTCGATCCAGTCTTTGGATGCCTGCTGAGCAGTACTGAGCGTCTCCAGATCCGTGCCGAGACTTGCCACCCGAAAGGCAGGCAGTCCCGACTGGCGGGAGCCAAAGAAATCGCCGGGGCCTCTCAGCTTCAGATCCTCCTGCGCAATGGCAAAGCCGTCGGTGGTCTTGCACAGAGCCTTCAGCCGGGCGATGGTCTGCTCGTTTCGGTTGTGGGTCGTCAGGATGCAGTAGCTCTTGGCGCTGCCTCTGCCGACTCTGCCCCGGAGCTGATGGAGCTGGCTCAGGCCGAAGCGGTCTGCGTCCTCAATGATCATCAGCGTGGCGTTGGGCACATCCACGCCCACTTCGATGACCGTGGTTGCGACCAGCACATCTGCCTCTCCCCGGGCAAAAGCCGCCATCACCTGTTCCTTTTCCGCGCCCTTCATCTGGCCGTGAAGCAGGGCAATTTTCAGGTCGGGAAATACCGTATTCTGTAGGGTTTCGGCCCATTCTGTGGCAGCTTTCAGGCTCATTCCATCGGTCTGCTCCACCGCCGGACACACCACATAGCACTGGTGACCCTCTGCCACCTGCTTGCGGATAAAGGCATTGATTCTGGCCCGATAGCTCTCCCCCACCAGGAACGAATCCACCGTCTGGCGTCCCGGGGGCAGCTCATCAAGAATCGACACATCCAGATCGCCGTACAGCAGCAGCGCAAGGGTTCTGGGAATGGGCGTTGCCGACATGACCAGCAGATGGGGTGCCTCACCCTTTGCAGACAGCGCCGACCGCTGGCCCACGCCAAAGCGGTGCTGTTCGTCGGTAATCACCAGTCCCAGTTTTGCAAATTTGGTCTGGTCGGACACAAGGGCATGGGTTCCGATGACAAAATCCAACTCTGCACCGGCGATTTTTTCCCGAATCTGCTGCTTCTGCTTGGGGGTCATGGAGCCGGTCAGCAGTCCCACCCGGATCCCCAAAGGCGTCAGCAGATGATCCAGAGACTTAAAATGCTGCTCTGCCAGAATTTCCGTGGGAGCCATCAGTCCCACCTGATAGCCGTTTTTCACAGCGCAGTATCCCGCCGCCGCAGCCACCATGGTCTTGCCGCTGCCCACATCGCCCTGAACCAGTCGATTCATGGGGGTTCCCCGGCGAAAATCCTCCAGAATCTGGTCAATGACCTTGGTCTGCGCTCCGGTCAGCTGAAAAGGCAGCGCACCGTAAAACGCCGACAGATCCATGTCCTGATAGATTTCGCAGGGCTTTTCTGCTCTAGCCTCCCGCATGAGGCTGAGTCCTGCGGAAAACACAAAAAATTCTTCAAAAATCAGCCGTTTTTTTGCCGCCTGCGCTTCTTCCATGGTTTTCGGCTCATGGATGGAAAGATACGCCTTTTCCGCCGGCAGGATATCATATCTGCGGCGGATTTCCTCCGGAATGATCTCCTGAGGCATGGGGCAGATCTCCAAAGCCTGCCGGATTGCCTTCCACAGAGCGCCGTTGGTCAGTCCCGCCGTCAGGGGATAAATGGGCAAGATCCGCCGGGTGGACACCGCCGGAGCATCCGGGGATTCAAAGACGGGATTTGTCATGTTGTAGCCGATAAAATCTCCGCTGACCGCCCCGTAAAACACATATTCCTGACCGTAATGCAGCTGCTCAGCAGCGTACTTTGCGTTGAAAAAGGTCAGATTCAGCCGCCCGGTGTGGTCTGCCACCTGGACCTTGGTCATGTCCAGACCCTTGCGGATATGGGCGGTTCTGGGCGTATTCATGACCATGGCCTTGAAGCAGGCCGGAACATCCGGCTGCAGCTTTTCAATGGTCACCAGCTGGTTGCGGTCTTCGTACCCTCTGGGGAAATGACAGATCAGATCCTCCAGGGTAAAGATATTCAGCGCAGCGAACTGCTTTGCCTTGGCCGGGCCAACGCCCTTCAAAATGGTAATCGGATCAGATAAACGCGCCATACGATCCCCCCTGTTTTCTAATTTCTATATATTATAGTGTAGCACTTGCCGTATTGCAATAAAAACAAATCGAAACCGGGAGCGCTCCATAAGCGAAAAGCGCAAAGCCATTTTCGCCAGCATCCGATGCAAAACCGTTACCGAGCCATTCCCTATGGCACACCGATTCCCGCCCGGCTTCCGCACAAATCAGCCATAGGTCTTACCTATTGCCAACTTCGACCACAAAAAACGATACCGAGCGGTACCCTATGGCGCATCGATTACCACCCAGCCCCGGCACGAATTGGATGTGGGCACTGCCCATATATAGAAAAAACTCCTTCCGAAAAATCGGAAGGAGATATTTTCAGAGAACCTCAATTAGGCCAGCTTGTTCAGCTTCAGGGTCATGCTGCTCTTCTTGCGTGCAGCATTGTTCTTGTGCAGAAGACCCTTCAGTGCAGCCTGATCAACGCACTTAACAGCCTGCTTGTAAGCGACCTCTGCATCAGCCTTGACACCTGCATCGACAGCAGCGTCAAACTTCTTCAGCACGGTCTTCAGCTCAGACTTGTTAGCCTTGTTCTTCTCGTAAGCAATCTTGGACTTGATGACATCCTTCTTAGAGGACTTGATGTTGGGCATGGATTACACCTCCTGTTCCACAATCTTCGGCCTAGACAGCCTTTTATGCAGTAACACATTATAGCGCACCCTCCTTATAAAATCAATCCCTTTTTTCAAATTTTTTCTCATCTTTTGAAAGATCCCCCGAAAAAAGACCCGCAAAATATAAATCCAGAGCATCACCCCGGGCAGCAGCCGGATGTGCACAGGGCTGTCAAGTGGGAATTTGCCCAAAATACACACCCCCGTTTTGAACGGTAGAAATTCATTGAGAAATTGCACAATTTGTCGAATTCTGCGCCTTTAGGTTATGTAAACAAGTATTCCACAGAAACCTGTTATCCACATTCTCTCCTGTTGTGGATAACTCCTGTGGACAAACCTGTGCAGTATGTGGAAAACAAGCAGTTATCAACAGTTATTTCCGTCTTTGTCTTTCCCCAGCCCCCGTGGAAAGCTGTGGATAAGCCCGTGCATATTCTTGGGACAAGTGTGCAACAAGTGTAATTACGTCACCAAATCCCGACGGAATATTTTCTGATAAATTGGCTCAAATCGTTTCATTTTGTCGGTATTTTCCGGAGCGCTACCTCCGTCATTTCCGGGGGGTGCCGGCGAAACTTTGTGAAAAATCTACAAAGTTTTCATGTATCAAACGGGAAGGCCGGGAAATACTGAGTTTATGACAAATCAAAACAGATACGGAGGAAGATCCATGCAAGGCAAAGTAGAACTGTGCGGGGTAAACACATCCCAGCTGCGTATCCTCACCGCCAAGGAAATGGACGCGCTGCTGCGCCGGTCCAGGGCCGGTGACGAAGGTGCCCGTCAGGCTCTGGTGGAGGGGAATCTGCGGCTGGTACTGTCCGTGATTCAGCGCTTTGACAAGCGGGGAGAAAGCCCCGACGACCTATTTCAGGTGGGCTGTGTGGGCCTGCTGAAAGCCATTTCCAATTTTGACCCCGACAAGCAGGTGCGCTTTTCCACATACGGCGTGCCCATGATCGCCGGTGAGATTCGCCGCTATCTCAGAGACAACAGCCCCATCCGGGTCTCCCGGTCCCTGCGGGATGTGGCGTACAAGGTCCTGCAATGCAAGGAGTCCATGACACTGCGCCTGGGCAGGGAGCCGACCCTGGAGGAGATCTCCGAGGAGCTGGGCATCAGTGTTTCGGACATCAGCAACGCTCTGGATGCCGTCAGCACCCCGGTGAGCCTGTTTGACTCCGTCTACTCTGACGGCGGCGACCCCCTGACCATTATGGATCAGGTCAGGGACACCCGGAACACCGAATTCAACTGGATGGAGCACATCACCCTGCAGGAGGGCTTCCAGCGCCTGTCGGACCGGGAAAAGCAGATCCTTTCCCTGCGCTTTTACGACGGAAAGACTCAGATGGATGTGGCCCGGCAGCTGAACATTTCTCAGGCTCAGGTGTCCCGGCTTGAAAAAGGCGCCATCAGCGGTCTGAAAAAATATGTGAACACCCAGGCCTGCTGATGCATATCCCGCCTCCCCCGGCCATACACTCAACCAGAAATCATGGAGGTGTGGACATGGGAATTCGGGTGACGGATCTGCATTGCAAAGAGGTGGTCTGCGTCTGCGACGGAGCGCGGCTTGGATTTGTGTCGGATGTGGAGGTGGAAATCTCCACCGGGCAGATCTGCGCCATCGTGGTTCCGGGCAGGTACAAATTCTGGGGGCTGTTCTGCTGCGTGGAGGACTATGTGATCCCATGGTGCAACATCCGGCGCATCGGTGACGACATCATCCTGGTGGACTGCCGGCCCTGCGACTGCCGCAAGCCCCGTCCGAAAAAGTGCTGGCTGCACTAGATCGGCGCAGCTTTCTCAACACACTGCACAAGGACCCACCGTTTTGTGGGTCCTTGTTTTGTTTAAGGTCATTTTTTACGAATAAAAGCAAAAAAATATGGAAATAGTACTTGAAAAATAATCAATGGTCTTATATAATGAACCAGCATGGGCATATTTTCCCATGACACAATAATGCCACACACCCGGGGATCGCTAACCCAAGTGCCTGAGCTTCAGGCGGGCATACGAGATGATCGGGGTGGAGGAAAAACAAAAGGAGAATATTAAAATGGCTGTCGTATCTATGAAGCAACTGCTGGAAGCCGGCGTGCACTTTGGTCATCAGACCCGCCGCTGGAACCCCAAAATGGCCCCCTACATCTACACCGAGCGTAACGGTATCTACATCATTGACCTGCAGAAGACCGTTAAGAAGCTGGAGGAGGCTTACTCTTTCGTTCGTGATATTTCCGCTAACGGCGGTTCCGTTCTGTTTGTTGGTACCAAGAAGCAGGCTCAGGACGCTATCAAGGAAGAAGCTGCCCGTTGCGGCGGTTACTACGTCAACGCCCGTTGGCTGGGCGGCATGCTGACCAACTTCCGCACCATGCGTACCCGTATCGACCGTCTGGCACAGCTGCGCAAGATGGAAGAGGACGGCACCTTCGCAATGCTGCCCAAGAAGGAAGTCATCAAGCATCAGGCTGAGATCGCTAAGCTGGAGAAGTACCTGGGCGGTGTCAAGGAAATGAAGAAGCTGCCCGCAGCTCTGTTCATCGTTGACCCCCGCAAGGAGCGCAACGCTATCGCTGAGGCTACCAAGCTGAACATTCCCATTGTCGCTATCGTTGACACCAACTGCGATCCCGATGAGATCGACTACGTCATCCCCGGCAACGACGATGCTATCCGCGCTATCCGTCTGATCGCTGCTACCATGGCAAACGCTGCCATCGAAGGCCGTCAGGGTGAGGATACTGCTACTGAAGAAGCTCCTGTCGAGGAGTAATTCTACCAATCAAGCGCCCACAATTTTGTGGGCGCTTCCCCGATGATTAATAATTTAGGAGGATCCCAAAATGGCTTTTACTGCTCTTGATGTTAAGAAACTGCGTGAAATGACCAATGTTGGCATGATGGACTGCAAGAAGGCCCTGGCTGCTACCGACGGCGACATGGACAAGGCTATCGACTGGCTGCGTGAAAAGGGTCTGGCTAAGGCTGCTAAGAAGGCTGACCGCATTGCCGCTGAAGGCGTTGCTTACGCTACCGTTGTTAACGGTGTCGGCGTCGTGATCGAAGTAAACTCCGAGACCGACTTTGCTGCTAAGACCGATGCATTCATGGACCTGGTCAAGAACCTGGCTACCGTTGTTGCTACCGAGAACCCCGCTGATGTGGAGGCTCTGAAGGCTTGCAAGTACCCCAACTCCGACCTGACCGTTACCGAAGTCATGCAGGAGAAGGTTATGTCCATCGGCGAAAACATGCAGATCCGTCGTTTTGCTCGTTTTGCTGAGAACACTTCCGTTGCTTATGTCCACGCTGGCGGTACCCACGGCGTTCTGGTCAACCTGGCTGTCGAAGGCGACATCGACGCTACCGAGATCGGCAAGAACATTGCTATGCAGATCGCTGCTATGGGCGCTAAGTACTGGGACAAGAGCCTGGTTCCCCAGGCTGATGTTGACCACGAGCTGTCCGTCCAGGTCGCTCTGATGGACAACGATCCCAAGATGGCAAGCAAGCCCGCTCAGATCAAGGAAAAGATCGCTGCCGGCAAGATGGCTGCTTTCTACAAGGAGATCTGCCTGCTGCAGCAGGACTTCGTCCGTTCCGACCTGTTCCAGGGTTCTGTTGAAGGCTACATCGCTGACGCTGCTAAGAAGCTGGGCGGCTCCGTCAAGTTCGTTGACGCTGTCCACTTTGTAAAGGGCGAAGGCATCGAGAAGAAGGAAGAGAACTTCGCTGACGAAGTCGCAGCTCAGATCGCTGGCGCCAGCAAGTAATTCCTGATTTACAATATTATATTGTATCTCCGAACCGCTGCAGATATTTCTGCAGCGGTTTTTTTAGAACAATTTTGAAAGAAATTGCATTCGCTCTTGTTTTTTTCGAAAGATAAGGATATAATAACCGCAGATTCGATCATTATAGGAGGTCATTTCACTATGGCTGTTAAAATTGAAAAAGAAACCATCATCGGCTCCATTCTGGATGTCGCCCCCCAGTCCGCTCCCCTGTTCATGGCAATCGGTATGCACTGCCTGGGCTGCCCCTCTTCCCGCGGCGAGACCGTTGAGGAAGCTTGCATGGTTCACGGCATCGACTGCGATTCTTTCATCGTTCAGCTGAACAAGTTCCTGGAAGCTCTGGAGGCTGCCGAAGAAGAGCAGAAGTAATCTGATCCCAACTAAGGCTCCCTGTGTTCAGGGAGCCTTATCTTTATTTTAGGAGGTTTCGTGATGAAAATCCCCATGAGCAGCCGGCTGCTGGCCTGCTGCAACTATGTTCATAAAGGCGCACGGGTGGCAGATATCGGCTGCGACCACGGCTATCTGGGCATTTACCTGCTGACCAACGGCATCGCCTCGTCCACCATCGAGTCCGATGTGGCCGAACAGCCTCTGGAAAGCGCCAGACGCAACGCCCGCAAGTTCAGCGTCGCAAAGAAAATGACATTCTGCCTTTCCAACGGTGTGCAGGACATCCCCCGGGATTTTGACACCATGGTTTGTGCCGGCATGGGCGCTGACACCATGATTTCCATTCTGGGCAGCGCTCCCTGGCTGAAGGATGCCAAATACCAGCTGATTCTCCAGTGCCAGTCCCGGCGGCCGGAGCTTCGCAGCTGGCTGTACGAAAACGGCTACCGCATCAAGCGGGAAACTCTGGCAAAGGACGGCAAGTTCATCTATCCTGTGATGGAAGTAGTCTATGAGCCGGGCTTCTGCCTGACCCCTGCCCAGTGCCACATCTCCCCCGCCCTGCTGGAAAGCGGCAGCGAGCTGCTGCCTGATTTTTACGACAGAGTCGTCAGCGGCGTGCGCACCAGCGTGGCAGGACTTTCCCGCTCCGGCAGTGAAAAGCTCCCGGAATTTGCGGCCATTCTTGCAGATCTTGAAGCATTGGAGGGACAGATCCATGGCAACCGTACATGATATCGCCCGGTACATTGATTCCATCGCCCCCAAATACATGGCAGAAAGCTGGGACAATGTGGGTATGCTCTGCGGCGACTCCCAGCAGGCTGTGCATAAAATTCTGGTAGCGCTGGACCCCTTTGAGGATGTGTGCGCCGAAGCCATCGAAATGGGTGCAGAACTGATTGTCACCCACCACCCCCTGATTTTTGTGGCACCCAAGTCTGTCACGGAGGATACTTCCGTGGGTCGCAGCATCCGTATGCTGTGCCGTCACAACATATCCGCCATTAACGCCCACACAAACTTTGACTGCGCTCCCGGCGGAGTCAACGACTGTCTGGCTCAGACTCTGGGGCTTTCTCAGATTAGCGTCATCGCACCCAGCGGCACCGATGAACAGGGCCGCCCCTGGGGACTGCTGCGTCAGGGCACCGTACAGGAGCAGGATCTGGAGACTTTCCTGGCTCTGGTCAAGCAGCAGCTGGGCACACCGGTTCTTCGCTATGCCGACGGCGGTAAGCCCGTGTGCAAGGTCGCCGTGGGCGGCGGAGCCTGCGCCAGCGAGCTGATGGATGCCTACGATGCCGGATGCGACACCTTTGTCACCTCTGACATCAAATACAACCAGTTCTGGGATGCCCGGGATCTGGGTATGAATCTCATCGATGCCGGACACTTCTACACGGAAAATCCGGCAGCAAAAGTCCTCGCCCGGAAATTGCAGCAGGCTTTTCCGGAAATTCAGGTAGAATTCTCCCGAAATCACGCAGATTGTATGAAATTCTTTTGATAAATGGTTGATTTCTTCACCTTGAATATGATAAAATAGACTGAGACTTTTTGCGGGCCACGCCCGAAACTATAGAAGGGAAGATTGAACCATGTCTGGACATTCCAAATGGCATAACATCCAAAAGACCAAGGGCGCACAGGACGCAAAGCGTGCTGCAGCCTTCACCAAGATTGCAAAAGAAATCATTGTTGCTGTAAAGGAAGGCGGCGGTATCACCGATCCCAACAACAACTCCCGTCTGGCTACCGTCATCACCAAGGCAAAGGCTGCCAATATGCCCAACGACAACATCAAGCGTTGTCTGGAAAAGGCTGCCGGCTCCGGCACCGGCGACAACTACGATACCATCACCTACGAAGGCTACGGCCCCGGCGGTGTTGCTGTTATCGTTGAGACCATGACTGACAACCGTAACCGTACCGCAGGCAATATGCGCCACCACTTCGACAAGTTCGGCGGCAACCTGGGCGCCAGCGGCTGCGTGGCATGGAGCTTCGACAAGAAGGGCGTTCTGGTCATTGACAACGAGGACGAGGATTACGAAGAAGATACCGTTATGATGGATGCTATGGACTGCGGCGCTGATGATTTCGAGGCCGAGGATTCCTGCTTCACCATCTACACCGATCCTGACGATTTCAACACCGTTGCTGACGGCATGACCGGCAAGGGCTACAACTTTGCTTCCGCCCAGATCGAGATGGTTCCCCAGAACTATCAGAAGCTGGAAACCGAAGAGCAGAGCCAGCTCATGGAAAAGCTCATCGACGCCATGGAAGATGACGACGATGTGCAGAATGTCTGGCACAACTGGGATCAGGACTGATTTATATTTATAATGAAAGACCACTGCAATCCTTCTTGGAATACAGTGGTCTTTTTGTTATTCGATTTCTTCCGTCTCGTCTGTCTCTTCTTGCATATAGGTGCGGAACACCGGCTCCAGAAGCCATGTCCAAAGCAATGCCAGCACCGCAGGCAGGAAGATAAACGGCACCCACAGACGGATACACAGGAATCCCGCCAGCACCGTGGCAATTCCCAGGATCATGGTGCGGGGAAGGTGCGCAATAGCCAGCTTCACCGCTGTGATCTGTAACTGTCCGAAGGAAAAAGTGAACCGGGAAAGCAGCGGCAGAACCCAGCAGCCGATGCCCACCACCACTGTCAGAAGCAGAAGCATTGCTGTGGTGAGAGCCATGGTTGCATTGGTAACGGCGACACTGTTGCCGAAGGCCTTCACAAGCCCATATCCCAGGCCCACAATGACCGACCACAGCAGCAGACTCAGGGTCGCCGGAACAAATTCGCGCTTTGCCGTTCGGAAAAATCTGGAAAACATCTGCTGATCTTTTCCCCGGACGCATCTGGCGCAGCAGTCATACAGTCCGGTGGTGACCGCCCCGATGGTAATCACGGGAACGGAGCACACGAACCAGATTCCGCTGAGCAGGAATACATCCGCTATGTAGTCAAAGGGTTTCCAGATCCAGTTTTCGTTACTAAAAAATTTTGCCATATTACTCCACAAGTCCCGGGATGATCTGAGCCAGTTTTTCTGCCAGAGCTGCATGGCCCTTCTTGGTCAAATGCATACAATCCTTATTGTTAAACTCGCCAATGCCCTCAGCATCCAGGAATGCGCAGCCCTGACGAGCGCAAAGCTCTTCGTACTTTTCTGCCAGGCCTCTGGATTTTTCGGGGCATCCGGCGCCCATAGCGTCGCCCTCGGGAACCAGATACAGGCCTTCACCGATATGAGGCGGTGCAATCACCAGAATGTTGGGCTTGCCGTCCTTCCATGCCATCACGGACTTGGCCTTCATGATCAGCCGTTCCATACCGATGGCAATGCAGGCTGCATTTGCGCCCAGACGCTCCTTGGTATCGTTGGTGCCCAGCATCACAACCAGAAGATCCACAGGCTCGTGGCTCATCAGGGTCGAATAGATCACATCCAGACCGGACATACATTCGTGCAGAGGATCGTCAAAAACCGTCGTACGGCCGCTGAGTCCCTCTTCCAGAACATGGTACTCGTCGCCCAGCTTCTGCTGCAGCAGGCAGGTCCAGCGCTCGTTTTCGTTAAAACGGTCGCGGCCGTCTGCGCAGTCAGTCGGATCTGCACAGTATCCATGCGTATTGGAGTCGCCAAAACAAACAATGTGCTTTTTCATAAATTATACCCCTTTCACGGTGTCTGATTTATGCATATCATACCACGCTTTTCGTTAGATGTCACTAGTCTATGATAAAAATTTTCGTGTTTATTTCATATTGAAAAACTTTTTTCACTGTGATACTATGGTATCAAGAAAATCAGGGGTACCCTGAAATTATGATTAGGAGGCACTATCGTTATGGATAGAGAAAAACTTCTACAGGCACAGGGCTGGATTCGTTCCCAGCTGGATACCTGTGCAGATTTCTGGTTAAAAAATGGTATGGATCACGAGCACGGCGGCGTTTACACCTGTCTCGACCGGGAAGGCAAGGTCTTCTCCACCGATAAGAGCGTGTGGATGCAGGGTCGCTGCGGCTGGATCTTCGCATGGCTGTGCCATGTATACGGCAAGAGACCTGAGTGGATGGAAGCCAGCAAGAGCTGTCTGGACTTCATGGAGAAATACTGCATCAACCGGGAAGCCGGTGATCGTATGTACTTCACCGTTACTGAAGATGGTCAGCCCCTGCGTCAGCGCCGCTACTACTTCTCCGAGGCTTTCTACGCCATCGCAAATGCAGAATACTACGGCCTTACCGGCGAAAAGGAATACCTGGAGCGCGGCCTGAAGGCATACAATATCTATTGGGATCTGTGGCACGGTGCTCCCGACCCCACCGGACTGGGCCCCAAGACCATTCCCACGACCCGTACCGGCCGTGCATTTGGCCTGCCCATGATCTATCTGAATGTGACCAGCGTCTTCCAGCGTGTTGACCCTGAACACAAGGCTCTGTACGAAGAGCGTGCCAACTCCTGCGTAGAGGACATCTTCAAGTACCATGTCCATCCGGAGCTGAAGTGCGTTCTTGAAAATGTAGGCCCCAACGGCGAAGCTCGTCTGAACTACACCGACGGCCGTTTTGTGAATCCCGGTCATGACATCGAAGGTGTCTGGTTCCTGCTGGAGCACGCCAAGCGTACCGGCAACAAGGAGCTGGTTGCCAAGGCTGAAGAAATCTTCAACTGGGCAATCACTGCCGGCTGGGATAACGAATACGGCGGACTGCTGTACTTTGTAGATGCTCTGGGTATGCCCCCCGAGTCCTACGAGCACGACATGAAGCTGTGGTGGCCTCACGACGAAATTCTGATCTCCACCATGATGCTCTACCGGGATACCGGCAAGGAAGAATATCTGGATTGGTTCTATAAGACTCTGGACTACTGCAAGACCTATCTTGCAGACGAAGAGTACGGCGAGTGGTACGGCTATCTGCGCCGTGACGGCAAGCCCACCATGCCTCCTTGTAAGGGTTCCACCTTCAAGGGCCCCTTCCACCTGCCCAGAATGCTCAGCATGGTGGATACCATGATTACCGAAATTCTAAATCAGTAAGGATGCGATACCATGCCCATCGACAACCGAAGCGTATTTGAAAAAATCAGCAGCGAATATTACGCCCTCACCTCATCAGAGAAAAAAATAGCCGATTTCGCTCTGTCCAACCAAAATGACACGCAATTTATGTCTATTACAGAGCTGGCAGATGCCTGCGGCGTAGCCGAGGCCACAATTTCCCGCTTCTGCCGCCGACTGGGTTATAAAGGATATAACGCCTTTAAGCTGGCTGTTGCAAAATCCTCTCCCCACCGCAAGCTTTGGGACAATCCCCTGTCCGGAGAAGTGACGGCTGAGGATTCTTTGGAAGACATCTGCAAAAAGCTGTACAGCGCCGAGACCGAGGCCATGGCCCAGACCATGGAGCTGCTGAGTCTGGATGCCGTCCGGCAGGCTGCCGATATGCTGCACAGTGCCCGCAGAGTACTGTGCATGGGCCAGGGTGGTTCTCTGCTGCTTGCCAACGAAGCTGCGCACCTGTTTTCCACCTACAGCAACAAGTTCACCTGCGTCGGCGATTCCCACCTGCAGGCCATGGCTGCTGCCACAATGGAACCTGAAGATGTCATATTCTTCTTCTCTTACTCCGGCTCCACCAAGGAAATGATGAAAACACTGACACTTGCTCATGAACAGCATGGCAAGGTGATTACGGTGACTCGATTCCCCAATTCCCCAGGTGCAAAGCTTTCTGATGTGGTGCTGCAGTGCGGCGCTAACGAGAATTCTCTGCAAACCGGCTCCATTGCCGCAAGAATTGCCCAGATGTATCTGTTGGATATTCTGTTCTCAGAATTCTCCCGCAAGGATCTGGAGCAATGCCAGTATGTCCGCAGACGCATTGCCGAAGCATTGGCTGATCGTCATGTATAAGCAAAAAAAGCCCCCGTTTGGGGGCTTTTTTTAGATTAGAAAGGAAACCCTATGGATCAAACGGTATACGAACAGGTGCAAACGCTCTGGAACTATATGCATATGCATATGGCTCTGGAAAAATCCGATATCATTGTAGGATTTGGCTGCTACAACGAAGAAATCGCTCTGAGAGCTGCAGAACTCTATCATCAGGGATACGCCCCACAGATTCTGTTTACCGGCGGTCTTGGGCGAAACACCAAAGAAATGTGGACAGAAAGCGAAGCCGAGCGCTTTGCACGCATCGCCATATCCGCAGGCGTCCCCGAAGATGCCATCCTGATTGAAAACAAGTCCACAAATACTGCCGAAAATATTCTTTTCACAAAGAATATGCTGGCAGATCGGGAAATCCACCAAATGATTGGCATCCACAAGCCATTTATGGAACGAAGGCTCTATGCTGCCATGGGCGTTTACTGGCCGGAGATGAAATGCATCATCACCTCTCCCCAGCTGAGCATCGAAGAATATATCCGCCTGTCCCAGTTGCAGGGACTGGATGAAAAACGAGTCATCGAAGTGCTGGTGGGAGATTTTCAGCGGATCGATGCCTACGCAAAACGGGGCTTCCAGATCCCCCAGGAAATCCCGCAGTCTGCCTGGGATGCATTCCGCACCTTGGTAGATTGTGGATATACACACGATCTTGTAGAATAAATTAACCGCCTCCAGGACACGCTTTTTGCACCGGCAAAACAGAATGTCCTGGGGGCTGTTTTTGCGTTCATAATTTGTTGACAAATTAAACAAATTTTCAATGTCGGAAAAGAATGAAACTGAGTTCAGATTGTGCGTATTGCAACAAATTTCCATAATCGTCTTTTTTTGAAAAAAATTTCATTCCAAGGCGTTGACTTTTCTATTCAAATTCGCTAATATGAGTGTGGTTTGAGGGACGAGTATTGTCAGTAAAAACCAAAAACAAACATTTTGTAGGAGGCTATTATGAAAAAGTTAATTGCACTTGCACTGGCTTTGATCATGGTAATGAGCCTGGGCGCTTGTACTGTGACCAACACAGAATCGACCACCGCCGCCACCGACGGCAAGACCCCTGAAACTACTGGCACCGGCGATACTACCGCCGCTGCTGCTCCTGCTGAGATTTCCCTGTGGACTTACCCCATCGGTAAGTGGGGCGATCAGGAAACTGTTAATGAGCTGCTGGCTAACTTCAATGCAGCTTACCCCAACATCAAGGTTAATGTTGAGTACCTGACCTATCAGGACGGCGACGATAAGGTTAACACCGCTATCGAAGGCAACGCTGCTCCCGACCTGATCATGGAAGGACCCGAGCGTCTGGTTGCTAACTGGGGCGCAAAGGGCAAGATGGTTGACCTGTCCGACCTGTGGACCGAAGAGACCAAGGCTGACATCGAAGCTAACAACGCTTCTGTTGCAGCTGCTTGTAAGTGGTCCGACGGTGCTTACTACGAGTACCCCCTGTGCATGACCACCCACTGCATGGCCATCAACAAGACTGTCTTCGAGCAGGCTGGCGCAATGCAGTACATCGACGAAGAGACCCACACCTGGACCACCGAGAACTTCCTGAAGGCTGTTCAGGCTGTCTATGACGCTGGTCACAAGGATGTCGGCGCTATCTACTGCTCCGGTCAGGGCGGCGACCAGGGTACCCGTGCTATCATCAACAATATGTACAACGGCACCTTCACCAATGCTGACTTCACCGGTTACACCATCAACACTCCTGAAAACATCAAGGCTCTGGAAGCTCTGGTTGCTCAGGACGGCATCAACTTCGACCCCGCTATCAATGGCGGCGAAGAAATCACCCTGTTCCGCAACGGCACCCTGCAGATGGCATTCTGCTGGAACATCGCTCAGCAGCTGAACAGCGACAACGGTGAGGCTGGCCACACCAACAACGGCGACGAGATCATGTTCATGGCATTCCCCTCCGACGACAACGCTCCCGAGCTGTGCGGCGGTATCTGGGGCTTCGGCGTGTTCAACAACGGCGACGATGCTAAGATCGAAGCTGCTAAGACCTTCATCAAGTTTATGTGTGATGAGGACCCCGCAACTGCTGTTAAGGCTTCTACTTACTTCCCCGTTAAGGCTTCCGTCACCGGCGTTTACGCTGGCGAAGACAGCGAGGCTGTTATGAACGAGTACGCTAAGCTGTCCACCTACCTGGGCGCTTACTACCAGGTCGTTCCCGGCTGGGCAACCGCTCGTACCGAGTGGTGGAACATGCTGCAGAAGATCGGTTCCGGCGAAGACGTTGCAACTGCTGTTGCTACCTTCGACACCAACGCCAATGCTGCAGCTGCTGGCTAATCAAAAGCTGTAACTTAACCACATAACTAAGTGCCCCTTCCCTCTGTGTTGAGCGAGGGGAGGGGCGCTCGACTGGGTAGAGGTGAAAGTGAAAGGCGAAGATCGCTGCTGTTTTTCACTTTTCACTTTTGCCTCTTATTCGAAAGGGGGATCTCCTTGGCTAACCAAAAAGTAACATACAATAAGAAGACTCGTAAACTGATGATTCACGAAACGGTAACATCCTATCTGTTTCTGCTGCCGTTTTTGCTGTTCTTCGCGGGCTTCGTCATCTATCCCATGTTCATGTGTTTGTTCACCAGTTTCTTTGATGCAACCATGGGCCGGGAAGATATCTTCATCGGATTTGATAACTACAAGACCCTGTTCAATGACCCCGTCTTCTGGAAGGCACTGTGGAACACTCTGATCATCGTTGTGGTGTCTGTTCCCGTCACCTGTGCATTCTCCCTGTGGGTCGCATCCGTCATCAGCAAGATGCACGTGGCTGCAACCTCTGCTTTCCGCTGCATCTTCTACCTGCCCGTGGTCACCGGCTCTGTTGCTGTTACCATGGTCTGGAAATGGATGTTCAATAACTACTACGGCATTTTCAACTACATCGGTACCAGCACCGGTATGCTGGAAAAGAACATCAACTGGCTGGGCGACGAAAGATTTGCTCTTGCCTGTATCATTCTGATCCTGCTGACTACCTCTGTAGGCCAGCCCATCGTATTGTATGTTTCTGCTCTGGACAACGTTGACAGATCTCTGGTCGAGGCTGCTGAAGTCGACGGTGCTACCCAGATGCAGGCTTTCTGGAAAATCAAGTGGCCTCAGATGATGCCCACCACACTGTACATCCTGGTCATCACCACCATCAACTCCTTCCAGTGCTTCGCTCTGATTCAGTTGCTGACTTCCGGTGGCCCCAACAACTCCACCATGACCATCATGTACTACATCTACTACAATGCATTTAAGCTGTACAAGTACGGCTATGGTAATGCAATGGGTGTGATTCTGGCACTCGTCATCGCTGCCCTATCTGCGGTCCAGTTCAAACTGGGACAGGAAAAGTAAGGAGGGGATGTTAATATGAACGAAAAGAAGCTGACTAAAAATAACGCTGCAAAGACAAAGGCATATTATACCATCTCCTTTGTGCTCGTTGCCATTATTGCAATCCTGTTTGCTTTCCCCCTGTACTGGATTCTCACCGGTGCATTCAAAACAGGTGCTGAAATCAACGCAACTACCCCCGTATGGGTTCCCAGTGAATGGGTTATGGACAACTTCACCCGTCTGATGAGCAAGCGTACCGCTCCCCTGTTTGAGCTGACTTTCGGTAAGTTCGTCATCGCCGGTCCCGTGGTGCCCGCCGCAATCCGCTGGCTGGTCAACACCGTGTTTATGTCCGTATCCTCCATGCTTCTGACCTGCCTGACCGCCGCTATGGCCGGTTATGTTCTGGCTAAGAAGAACTTCTGGGGCCGCGGCATTGTATTCAGCCTGATCGTGTGTGCAATGGCTCTGCCCAAGCAGGTCATCCTGATCCCCCTGCTGCGCGAAATGTCCACCCTGAAGCTGTACGACACCATCTGGGCTGTCATCTTCCCCATCGTCGGCTGGCCCTTCGGTGTGTTCCTTCTGAAGCAGTTTGCTGAAGGCATCCCCACCGAAATGGTAGAAGCCTGCCGCATCGACGGTGCAAGCGAATGGAGAACCTTCACCGATGTTATGTTCCCCATGATCAAGCCCGGCGTCGGTGCCTGCGCAATCTTCACCTTCATCAACTCCTGGAATGACTATTTCATGCAGTTGATCATGCTGACTTCCAACAAGAACCTGACCATTTCCTTGGGTATTGCTACCATGCAGGCAGAAAACTCCACCGACTTTGGTCTGCTGATGGCCGGTTCCGCACTGGCAGCCGTGCCTATCATCATCGTATTCCTGATCTTCCAGAAATATTTCACCAAGGGCATCACCATGGGTGCTGTCAAGGGTTAAAAAAGGAGCTAATTACTATGAACGAGAGATTGAATAAATTCCAGGGAATCTTCACTGCATTCTATGCCTGCTACGCAGAAGACGGCAGCATCTCCCCTGAGCGTGTAGAAGCGTTCACCGAGTACCTGATTGGCAAGGGTGTCAACGGCGTGTATGTCGGCGGCTCCTCCGGCGAGTGCATCTACCACAGCGTTGCCGAGCGTAAGCTGGTTCTGGAGCACGTTGTCAAGGCTGCTAAGGGCCGCCTGGTCATCATCGCTCATGTGGCCTGCAACAACACCGCAGACTCCATGGAGCTGGCTGCTCATGCTGAGTCCCTGGGCGTGGATGCCATCGCAGCAATTCCTCCCATCTACTTCCACCTGCCTGAGCATTCCGTTGCGAAGTACTGGAACGACATTTCCTCTGCTGCTCCCAACACTGATTTCATCATCTACAACATTCCTCAGCTGGCCGGCGCAGCCCTGACTTCCAGCCTGCTCAAGACCATGCTGAAGAATCCCAGAGTCATCGGTGTCAAGAACTCCTCCATGCCCATTCAGGACATTGAGACCTGGCGTGCAGAGGGCTGCATCGTCTTCAACGGCCCCGATGAGCAGCTGCTGTCCGGTTTGGTTGCCGGCGCAATCGGCGGTATCGGCGGCACCTACGCCGCTATGCCCGAGCTGTACATCAAGATCTACAACCTCTTCCGTGAGGGCAAGATCGCCGAAGCTCGTGATGTCCAGGATGCCTGCCTGCAGATCATCTACGCTCTGTGCAGCTGCAAGGGCAATATGTACGCCGTCATCAAGGAGTGCATCCGCAAGATGGGCGGCCCCGACATCGGCGGTGTCCGTGCTCCTCTGTCCAATCTGGAAGAGAGCGACATGGCTCAGGTCGACAAGTGTGTCGAAATGATCCGTGCTGCCAACGCCAAGTTCCTGTAATTAAAAAGCCAGAGCAGCCTCAGTATCCGATGGATATTGAGGCTGCTTTTTTCTACAAATTCTCTTATTGCATTCCCCTCTCAGCCATATTATAATAAAGCTAGATTTTCGGAAAGAGAGGCGCAAATCATGAAAAAATCAAAAGCTTATTGGATTACGCAAACTGCAGTACTTACAGCTCTGCTTGTGGTTTTGCAGGCATCTACTGCCAGTGCAGGACAGCTGGTTACCGGCTCCTGTGTCAACGCAGTGCTTGCCATCGCAGCAGTATTCGGCGGATTGACCTGCGGTATCACCGTGGCCATCATCTCCCCGTTCTGCGCATTCCTGCTTGGCATCGGCCCGGCACTCATCGCGATCGTTCCCGCCATTGCTGTGGGTAACTGCGTGTATGTTGTGCTGCTGTCCCTGCTGACCAAGGAAAGCATCTCCAGCCGCGTGATCTCCTGGCTGTGCGCATCCGCTGCAAAGGCACTGACTTTGTATCTGGTTGTTGTTCAGCTGCTGTGCCGTGTACTTCCCCTCAAGCCCCCCCAGATCGAGAAGTTCACCGCAATGTTCTCTGTTCCTCAGCTGATCACTGCTCTGATCGGTGGTGCGGTCGCAATGCTGATCGTTCCCGTTCTGAAAAAGGCTCTGAAAAAGTAATGATCCAACAGAAGCACCCGAAAGGGTGCTTCTTTATAATTCTAAAGAATTTGTTTCATGTTTATTCACATCAAATTCAAAAATGCGGATTATCCTTTAGGTGTAAGGTTGATACGGGAGCCGTAACCCGGATTGATCTTATGTGTTTGTTCATTGAATCTTCCTACCTCTCTCTTTTATTCGTTTTATGCTCGAAAAGGCGCTCTGTGAAAACAGGGCGTCTTTTCTGCCGTTATGCAGGAAAATGCCCGGAGGATATTTCCTCCGGGCGTTTCCATTTGAAGATTACTGCAGGCCCTGCTCGTAGGCCTCAACCATCTTCTTGACCATCTGGCCGCCGACAGAGCCGGCTTCACGGGAAGTCAGATGACCATTGTAGCCATTGGTCAGGTTCACGCCGACTTCGCTTGCAGCCTGCATCTTGAACTTGTCCATAGCGTCCTTTGCCTCAGGAATGTTGATCTGATTGTTGCTCTTCATAATGATTCTCTCCTTTTCATATCTCTTGGGAAGAAGCCGTTTCCCAAGAGAAACGATTTCTTTCCGCACTCATATCTTGTCCAAGAATGCAAAGCATATTCTGTGTAAAGATTTCCAGTTTGGGCAATCTCTGGAATCATCACAAATGCACCGCAATTCCCATGAAATCCTTGTCGCAGGACGCAAAAAAGCGAAGACCCCATAAGATTCTCCGCCTTTTTTTCAATGAATTGTCATGTAAAACGCCGGGTGTCTCAGCATTTTTCGTACAGGGACAGTCCCACCAGCAGGCAGCCGTGGATATAGGGAATGTTCTGCTCATCGAGCCATGCAAGCAGCTCAGGGCTGTCTGCACCAGGCTGGATGACGATACACCGGAAAGGCTTCCGGTTCTCCTGCAGCAGCTTCAGCCCCTTCACAGGATGAATGCACAGGTCGATGATATCAATATCTCCATCGATATCGTTGAGGGAGCTCAGCTCCTTGCCTACGGAGTACACCGTATAACCGGCGTCGCGCATCTGATGCTTAATTTTATAGGCGTATTTGTCCGGGTTCAGGGTGTCTCCCAGAATCGCAAAGCGCTTTTTCTGCATGATTTCATTCAGTTCCATATAAATGCCTCCTTTTTTCTTCAGTTTACCACTGCCCACCGAAGAAAACCGTAACATTATCACCTAAGCGTATATTTTGTTTTTCTGACGCATTTAGTATGCCGAATTTCTGCAAAAGGCAATAAAAAAACCACCCAATCCCGCAAAAACAGGATTGGGTGATTTTTTACAATGGAAAACTTACTAGGAAGTAAATTGGTGAAATTATCTCTGGATACGACCAGAACCGTCGCCGCCAGCCAGCTTCTCGACCTCAGCAACAGTGACCATGTTGTAGTCGCCCTCGATGGAGTGCTTCAGAGCGGATGCTGCAACTGCGAACTCAACAGCTGCCTGAGTGTCCTTGCCGGACAGCAGGCTGTAGATCAGGCCGCCGCCGAAGGAGTCACCGCCGCCAACGCGGTCGATGATGTGCAGGTCGTACTTCTTGGAGAAGCAGTACTCGTTCTTGGCAACATTGTAAAGCATTGCGCTCCAGCCGTTGTCGAATGCAGAGTGGCTCTCACGCAGAGTGATGGCAACCATCTCAAAGCCGAACTTGTCAGCCAGCTGCTTTGCAACGGACTTGTAGCCCTCGTGGTTCAGAGTGCCGCCGTAGATGTCAGTAGCCTCAGCCTCGATGCCGAAGACATCCTTTGCATCTTCTTCGTTGGAGATGCAGACATCAACATACTGGCACAGCTCGGTCATAGCAGCACGAGCCTGCTCACGGGTCCACAGCTTGCCGCGGTAGTTCAGGTCGCAGGAGATCTTCACGCCGCGAGCCTTGGCAGCCTTGCAGGCTTCCTTGCAGATCTCAACCAGATTCTCGCCCAGAGCGGGAGTAATGCCGGTGAAATGGAACCAGTCAGCACCCTCGAAGATGCTGTCCCAGTCGAAATCAGTAGTGGAAGCTTCCTGGATAGCGGAATGTGCACGGTCATAGATGCACACGGAGCCACGCTGAGAAGCGCCCTTTTCGTTGAAGTAGATGCCCACACGGTCGCCGCCACGGACGATCTTGGTGGTGTCTACACCATAGCGGCGCAGAGAGTTGACAGCAGCCTGTCCGATTGCATGGGTGGGCAGCTTGGTAACGAAGGCTGCATCCATGCCGTAGTTTGCCAGAGACACTGCAACATTGGCTTCACCGCCGCCGAAAGTGAACTCTACATGGTCGCACTGGACAAAACGCTCGTAGTTATACGGCTGCAGACGGAGCATCAGCTCGCCAAAAGTGATAATCTTTGCCATATCGAAAAATCCTCTTTCTGTATCAGATTAACCGAAAGCAGCCTGACGGGCTTCGGCGCACAGGGCAGTAATCTTCTCAAAATTGCCGGCAGCAATCTCAGCCTTGGGGCAAACCCAGCTGCCGCCGACTGCGTGAATGAAGGGAGCATCCATGTACTCTCTGACATTGCCTGCGTTGACACCGCCGGTGGGCATGAACTTGATGCCAACAAAGGGAGCAGACAGGTTCTTCATAGCATTCAGACCGCCATAGACATTTGCGGGGAAGAACTTGATGACCTTCAGGCCCATGTTGACAGCTGCGGTGATCTCGGTGGGAGTCACGCAGCCGGGAGTCACGGCGATGCCGTTGTCAATGCACCAGCCCACGACTTCTGCATCGAAGCCGGGAGAAACGATGAACTTAGCACCCATGGAAACAGCCAGCTTGCACTGCTCCAGGTTCAGAATGGTACCTGCGCCAACCAGCATATCAGGGCAGTTTTCAGCAACGGCCTTGATGGAATCTGCTGCTGCAGCGGTACGGAAGGTGATCTCCATAACATCGATGCCGCCAGCGACCATTGCTTTTGCAGTGGGCACTGCGTCCTTGGCATCATCCAGAACTACAACGGGAACGACACCGGCCTTTGCCAGTCTATTCAGAACATCCATGTCGATTCCTCCTTACACGCCGGAGTAAGCAGCGAAGCCGCAGTCGATGGGCAGAACCACACCGGTGATAGCGGAAGCAGCCTTGTCGTCGCACAGGAACATAGTAGCACCCAGCAGCTCGTCAGCATCGACGAAACGGCCGGTGGGAGTGTTGTTCAGGATCTTAGCGGAACGAGCGGTGGGAGTGCCATCCTCGTTGAACAGCAGCTTCTTGTTCTGAGCAGAAACCAGGAAGCCGGGAGCAATTGCGTTGCAGCGGATGTTGGTACCTGCGAAGTGGGTAGCCAGCCACTGAGTGAAGTTGGAAATAGCAGCCTTAGCAGCGGAGTAAGCGGGGATCTTGGTCAGAGGGGTGTAAGCATTCATGGAAGAAATGTTCAGAATGCAGCCATGCTTCTTGTCAGCCATGTCCTTTGCAAAAGCCTGAGTGGGCAGCAGGGTACCCTGGAAGTTCAGCTTGAAGACGAAGTCAACGCCGGCTGCGTCCAGATCGAAGAAGGACTTGCCGCCTTCCTTAGCCTCGTGATGGTACTCGTTGTCGGTGGTAGCACGGGGGTTGTTGCCGCCTGCACCGTTGATCAGGATGTCGCAGGAGCCCAGGTCCTTCAGGACAGCCTGATGGACTTCTTCCAGGGCCTCAGCGTCCAGAACGTTTGCCTTGTAGCCTTCGCAGATAAAGCCTTCTGCCTTCAGCTCGTCAGCCAGCTGCTTAACAGCATCCTCGTTCAGGTCCAGAGCTGCAACCTTAGCGCCGCTCTGTGCAAAAGCACGGGCCATAGCGCCGCAGATCAGTCCGCCTGCGCCAGTAATAACAACAACCTTACCGGTGTAATCAATGTTCAAAGGAAGATTCATCATGATAAGTTACCTCCAAAATATATTTTTTGTATCCAATGGTTTTTGTAGTTAGAATTTAGTTCTTGCCGTCCAGTCTGTCCAGCATATCCCACACGCCCAGCATATACATGATGCCCAGAGCGCGGTCGTACAGGCCGTAGCCGGGACGGACAGTGCCGGGGCCTTCGCCCCACAGGTGACGGCCGTGGTCAGGACGGATATAGCCTTCGTAACCGCAGTCGTGGTAAGCCTTCAGGATCTCCAGGATGCCGGTGTCGCCGTCGCAGTCCCGGTGGCTGGCCTCGGAGAAGTCGCCGTTTTCAAAGTGCTTGACATTGCGGATGTGAGCAAATGCGATGCGGTCGCAGTGCTTGCGGACAATATCAGCAACATTGTTGTTGGGGTCTGCGTTCAGAGAACCGGAGCACAGAGTCAGGCAATTGTACTCGTCGTCCACCATCTTCAGGAAACGGTCGATGTTCTCTTCGTTGATCAGCAGACGGGGCAGGCCGAAGATATCCCAGGGGGGATCGTCCATGTGGATGGCCATTTTGATGTCGCACTCCCGGCAGGTAGGCATGATTGCCTCCAGGAAGTACTTCAGGTTGGCCCACAGCTTCTCGTGGTCAACACCCTCATAAGCCTTGAACAGCTCGTCCAGCTTGGCCATACGCTCAGGCTCCCAGCCGGGGAAGGTCATGTTGTACTTCTCGGTGAAGTCCAGGATATACTTTGCCATGGAGTTGTAGTCATCCTGGATCATGTTCTTTTCATAGAACAGAGCGGTGGAACCGTCGCCCACGGGGTGGAACAGATCGGAACGGGTCCAGTCAAAGATGGGCATGAAGTTATAGCAGATAACCTTAACGCCGAACTTGGACAGATTGCGGATGGTCTGCTTGTAGTTCTCGATATACATATCGCGGGTGGGCAGGCCGATCTTGATGTCGTCGTGGACATTGACGGACTCAACAACATCCATGTTGAAGCCGTACTCGTCCAGCTGCTTCTTGACCTCGGCGATTTCCTCTACTTCCCAGATTTCGCCGGGCATCTTGTGGTGCAGAGCCCAGACAATGCTGGTCACACCGGGGATCTGCTTAATGTCGGACAGCTTGATGTTGTCGTTGTCTGCGCCGTACCAACGGAAACCCATTTGCATTGGCATAAATGATCCTCCTATATTTTTTCTCGTTATGAATTACAGATTGAAGTAACGCTTTGCGTTGTTGGAGCAGATATCCTCCACGATGGAGCCAAGGAACTCCATGTCTGCGGGATATTCTCCGTTTTCCACCCAGGTGCCGATCAGGTTGCACAGGATGCGGCGGAAATACTCGTGGCGGGCATAGCTCAGCAGGCTGCGGGAGTCGGTGAGCATACCGATGAAGTTGCCCAGGATGCCCAGATTTGCAAGGCTGGTCAGCTGATTCTGCATACCGACCTTGTTGTCATTGAACCACCAGGCAGAGCCGTGCTGGATCTTTCCGGGAATCTCGCTGCTCTGGAATGCACCCAGCAGGGTGTCCAGCCACTGATCGTCTGCAGGATTCAGGCTGTAGAGCACTGTCTTGGGCAGGGAGTTGTCCTTTTCCAGTGCGTCCATCAACGCATACAGTGCTGCGCAGCTGTCGGTGACAGCGATGCAGTCGAAGCCGCTGTCGGGGCCCAGGGTTGCCATAGCCTTGGAGTTGGGGTTTCTCATGCAGCTGAAGTGGATCTGCATGACCCAGCCCAGACGGGCGTATTCCTTGGCGCAGTGAATCAGAAGATAAGTCTGATAGGCTTCGATGTCGAACTTGGTCAGCTGCTCCCCTGCCAGAGCCTTGTGGAAAGCAGCATCGATCTGCTCTGCAGTTGCCTGCTGGTAGATCACATAGTCAAGACCGTGGTCAGCTGCGCGGCAGCCCATGGAATCAAAGAACTCGATCCGCTGGGTCAGTGCCTTTGCAACATCAGATGCATTGTGGATCTCCATATTGGCAGCTTCAGCCAGCTTCTGAACATAGGCAGCAAAGCCTGCCTTGTGCAGGTTCAGTGCGGGGTCAGGACGGAAGCTGGGGCAAACCTTGGTTTCAAAACCGGACTCGGCAATCAGCTTATGGTAGCGCAGGTCGCTGCAGGGATCGTCCGTGGTGCCGATCATTGCAACATTGCTTCTGGCGATCAGGCCTCTTGCGCTGAAGCTGGGCTCAGCCAGCTTTTCAAGAGCCAGATCCCAAACCTGCTGTGCGGTCTCGCCGTTCAGCACACCCTCGTAGCCGAAGAAGTTCTTCAGCTCCAGGTGGCACCAGTGGTACATGGGATTGCCGATGGCTCTGGGTAAAGCTTCTGCAAATTTCTGGAATTTATCCCGATCGG